>NZ_CANLOB010000142.1 GCF_947492815.1 uncultured Dokdonia sp. | reverse complement strand
GTTTGCCTTCTACAAATACTAATATTGCTTGGGGAATTGATGAAAAAGGAAAAATAACAACAGTCATTATTCCTATATCTACTAATAAAAATGAGCTATTGGAAGTATTTGATAATGGGAGGAAATGTCCGCCACATTGTTAATTAATAATAAATCCATTAAAAATGAAAAATAAAATAACATCCTTATTATTAGTAACA
>NZ_CANLOB010000141.1 GCF_947492815.1 uncultured Dokdonia sp. | reverse complement strand
TTCTTAGTAGCTCCTCAGGATACTGCTGATTTTAATATCTCATATCATGAGACTCAAACAGAGGCAGATAATAATGCCAATCCAATAGATCAATCAGTATTACTAACAGTAACAGATGGGGATGTACTCTTCTTTAGAATAGAGAATGATGATACGGATTGTGTTTCCTTTGGAAGTGTCATCTTTACTGTAGAGAGTCGT
>NZ_CANLOB010000140.1 GCF_947492815.1 uncultured Dokdonia sp. | reverse complement strand
ATGGTGTTACTGATGTTGTAGAGACGGGTAATGGTGATTTAGACACAGATAATGATGGAGATGTAGATGCTGATGATACTGGCTTTACCGATAATGATGGAGATGGTCAGAGTGATAATACCGATGGAACGGTACCAGAAAATACAGATGGTAATCCAAATGATGGTCCAGACTTCTTAGATATTGATGCAGATGATGATGG
>NZ_CANLOB010000139.1 GCF_947492815.1 uncultured Dokdonia sp. | reverse complement strand
ACACCAGATACGAACTTTAATGGCACAGATACTTTTGATTATACAGTAACGGTAACTAATGCCGATGGATCAACAACGACAGAGACTGCTACGGTAGTGATCACTGTGGATCCGATTGCAGATGTTGTATTAGATAATGACACGGCAAGCACAGATGAGGATAGTCCTATTAATATCGATGTATTAGATAATGATACTTTAGA
>NZ_CANLOB010000138.1 GCF_947492815.1 uncultured Dokdonia sp. | reverse complement strand
GATAGAATTGGTAATGGATCTACCACCACATCAAAAGGAACAATCACAAAACAAGGTGTCCCATCTACGATACTCACCGTACTTTCTACTCTTGCATATAAGGTCTGACCTCCTGGAGTGGTATTTTGATATAAAATCTCTCCGCCTCCGCCAAGAGTTGTCACAACATCCATAGGATCAAATGGAGTAGCTTCTGCTTGTGTAAGATC
>NZ_CANLOB010000137.1 GCF_947492815.1 uncultured Dokdonia sp. | reverse complement strand
GTTTGCCTTCTACAAATACTAATATTGCTTGGGGAATTGATGAAAAAGGAAAAATAACAACAGTCATTATTCCTATACCTACTAATAAAAATGAACTACTGGAAGTATTTGATACAGGGAAGCAATGTCCTCCTTTTTGTCCTACTCATTGTTAATTAATAATAAATCCATTAAAAATGAAAAATAAAATAACATCCTTATTATTAGTAACAT
>NZ_CANLOB010000136.1 GCF_947492815.1 uncultured Dokdonia sp. | reverse complement strand
ATTCAGGCAGATTATCAAGCTGGATATGCTTTATATACCCTTTCTGGAGGAACTCCTGCAGTAAGTCATCCAGATGTGTCTAATATAGGTAGTGGTACTAAAACACCAGAGCGTTACATTCCAGTAGGACAAGGATTTTTTGTGGCTGCCGATAGTGATGGTGATATCGTATTTAATAACTCACAACGTAATTTCGTAAGAGAGACGGGAGCTTC
>NZ_CANLOB010000135.1 GCF_947492815.1 uncultured Dokdonia sp. | reverse complement strand
GTACCGGGAGAATTACTTTTAGGAGGTTCAGGGATATCGAAAGGGTATTTAAACCGTGAAGATTTAACCAAGGAGAAGTTTATTGTCAATCCATTTGAAGAAGGAAAGAGTAAAGTTCTATATAAGACAGGAGATTTAGTACAGCGCAATGCACTAGGACAGATAGTATTTTTAGGACGTGTTGATGATCAGGTGAAGATACGCGGGTATCGTGTGGAGTT
>NZ_CANLOB010000134.1 GCF_947492815.1 uncultured Dokdonia sp. | reverse complement strand
AGGACCAGCAGGTAACGATGGAGCAACAGGACCACAAGGTCCTCAAGGAAATACAGGTCCACAAGGACCAGCGGGTGTAGATGGTGCTGACGGAGCAGTTGGACCTCAAGGGCCAGCAGGTGCAGATGGAACTGACGGAGCAGTTGGACCGCAAGGACCAGCAGGTAACGATGGAGCAACAGGACCACAAGGTCCTCAAGGAAATACAGGTCCACAAGGACC
>NZ_CANLOB010000133.1 GCF_947492815.1 uncultured Dokdonia sp. | reverse complement strand
AGGTGTCAAAAATGTAGAATTCTTCCTCTTTAGATTAACTAGAATATTTGCATAAACACAACAATTGGTCTTGATCCATTTTTATGTTAGAAAAGTATAGGGGGTGTGATTTTAGGGCATAAAAAAAGGCTTTCATTTCTGAAAGCCTTTGTGGGCGCGAAGGGATTCGAACCCCTGACCCCTTGGGTGTAAACCAAGTGCTCTGAACCAACTGAGCTACGCGCC
>NZ_CANLOB010000132.1 GCF_947492815.1 uncultured Dokdonia sp. | reverse complement strand
GCTATTGGAAGTATTTGATAATGGGAAACCATGTCCTCCTTCTTGTCCTACTCATTGTTAATTAATAATAAATCCATTAAAAATGAAAAATAAAATAACATCCTTATTATTAGTAACATTTGTTTTCTTTAGCTGTCAAAAAGAAGAAGCTATAGATTCACAAACAACTATAGAAAATGATGCCCTTAATCAATGGTTACTAGTAGATCTAAATACTGTGATAGAT
>NZ_CANLOB010000131.1 GCF_947492815.1 uncultured Dokdonia sp. | reverse complement strand
GTTTTTCGAACAACTTTGTAAAAATGATACTAATATTAAAATTCCAATTGTGTTTTTCATTCAAATTATTGCCAACGTTGTTGTGTATGATTAGTTGCGTGTATTAAGCACTGAAGTTAGCAAATACAAACCGAATAGAAAATCCACGAGTGTAGGCTTCCCTAAAAATAGGACAGTTTAAAATTCGAATTTACTAACTTTAAATTCAAACTGTCACAATGAAAAGC
>NZ_CANLOB010000130.1 GCF_947492815.1 uncultured Dokdonia sp. | reverse complement strand
AACGTATCAGTTCCACAGAAATCAGGATCTGGTGTATAGTCTACTGTTCCATCAGGATTGATTGTTACTGTTCCATTTGCTGGATCTGTTACATCGGTTACTTCAACATCACTGTTTGGATCAAAATCATCATTATCCAATACATCGATGTTCACTGGAGTATCCTCATCTGTAGTTGCCATATCATCCATCACATCATCAGCACAAGCAACCTCAATTGTTACCGT
>NZ_CANLOB010000129.1 GCF_947492815.1 uncultured Dokdonia sp. | reverse complement strand
GGGAAGATGATATTGCTGATGATACAGCGAGTACAGATGAGGATACTCCAGTAAACATCGATGTATTGGATAATGATGATTTCGATCCTACGAGTGATGTAGAAGTAACTGATGTGACTAATCCAGCCAATGGAACGGTAACGATCAATGCCGATGGAACAGTAGATTATACACCAGATCCTGATTTCTGTGGAACTGATACCTTTGATTACACAGTAACGATCACCAA
>NZ_CANLOB010000128.1 GCF_947492815.1 uncultured Dokdonia sp. | reverse complement strand
AGGTGTCAAAAATGTAGAATTCTTCCTCTTTAGATTAACTAGAATATTTGCATAAACACAACAATTGGTCTTGATCCTTTTAAAACGGGGTGGTTGTTCTGAATAATTTGTAGCTTTTCTACACAAATTATTCAGAACTTTCCGTGCATCTACCATCACTATTCATTTTTATTAAATTGGATGGGAATCGTGTAAACGAATGGTGACTTCAATACGATGTTGCACTTATCAAAGTG
>NZ_CANLOB010000127.1 GCF_947492815.1 uncultured Dokdonia sp. | reverse complement strand
CATGAGTCTTTACGTACCGTATATGTAGAGAAAGAAGGTGTAGCGTACCAACAGGTACAACCTTCAGAAAGATGGGAGTTGAATATTATAGATACTGCCGAAGACTATGAAACTATTATTTCAGAGACTGTTAGTAAACCTTTTGATTTGTCAAAGGACTATATGCTGAGAGCTAGTATTATCAAGGTATCAGCTACAGAACATATTTTAGTATTAGTTCGTCATCATATTGCTAC
>NZ_CANLOB010000126.1 GCF_947492815.1 uncultured Dokdonia sp. | reverse complement strand
ATAGTAGATTTAGTAGCGGGAGATTATTCAGTAGTTGTTACAGATACCAACGGATGTACAATTACTGTAAACGCTACAGTTACTCAACCAGTAAAAGCATTAGAATTATCAGGTACAGCTACAGACGTTTTGTGTAATGGAGAAGATACGGGTTCTGTAGGTATTACAGTAGATGGAGGAACTTCTCCATATACATATGAATGGAGTAACGGAGCTACAACCGAAGATATAGAAGATG
>NZ_CANLOB010000125.1 GCF_947492815.1 uncultured Dokdonia sp. | reverse complement strand
ACATCAATATTCACTGCAGTATCCTCATCCGTACTATCACTGTCATCCATCGCATCAACATCTGCAATTGGACCTACTGTAATCACTACCGTAGCAGTCTCTGTCGTTGTTGATCCATCGGCATTAGTTACCGTTACTGTATAATCAAAGGTATCTGTACCATTAAAATCAGGATCTGGTGTATAATCTACCGTACCATCAGCATTGATCGTTACCGTTCCATTGGCTGGATTCGTTACATCAGTCACCT
>NZ_CANLOB010000124.1 GCF_947492815.1 uncultured Dokdonia sp. | reverse complement strand
TATTCATTTTTATTAAATTGGATGGGAATCGTGTAAACGAATGGTGACTTCAATACGATGTTGCACTTATCAAAGTGTGCTACATTTTCAACACCCAAAATCACTCAACTACCTTTAAAAGAAATAGATTACTACACATTTAGATTATAGAACATAGACATCCTATTGTAACTTTTAAAAGGATCATTCCTAAAAGTTGTGTGTGAATTAAAATAGAAGTTGGATTTTTGTAAAAAAAAATGGAACTGTCCTTAG
>NZ_CANLOB010000123.1 GCF_947492815.1 uncultured Dokdonia sp. | reverse complement strand
CGCTGGTCCTTGTGGTCCAACTGCTCCGTCGGCGCCATCTGCACCTGCTGGTCCTTGCGGTCCAACTGCTCCGTCAGCACCATCCGCACCTGTTGGCCCTTGTGGTCCAACTGCTCCGTCAGCACCGTCAGCGCCATCTACACCCGCTGGTCCTTGCGGCCCAACTGCTCCGTCAGCGCCATCTACACCCGCTGGTCCTTGCGGCCCAACTGCTCCGTCAACTCCGTCAGCACCTGCTGGTCCTTGCGGTCCAACTGCTCCGT
>NZ_CANLOB010000122.1 GCF_947492815.1 uncultured Dokdonia sp. | reverse complement strand
TCTGCACCTGCTGGTCCTTGCGGTCCAACTGCTCCGTCAGCGCCGTCAACACCATCGTTACCTGCTGGTCCTTGTGGACCAACTGCTCCGTCAGCACCATCTGCACCCGCTGGTCCTTGCGGTCCAACTGCTCCGTCAGTTCCATCTGCACCTGCTGGTCCTTGTGGTCCGACTGCTCCGTCAATTCCATCAACGCCGTCTGCACCTGCTGGTCCTTGCGGTCCAACTGCTCCGTCAGCGCCGTCAACACCATCGTTACCTGCTGGTCCTTGTGG
>NZ_CANLOB010000121.1 GCF_947492815.1 uncultured Dokdonia sp. | reverse complement strand
CACCTTACTTTAGCTGGAGCCAATACAGCCGATGCTTCGATTCCTGATCCAACAGCATTTACTAATACCATAACTCCTCAGATTGTATTTGCAAGGGTAACCGATAATATTACAGGTTGTTTTTCAACAGAACCTTTACGTATAGAAGTGTTTTTACTACCTGTAGCTGTTGTTCCAGCAGATTTAGAAGTGTGTGATGATGATAATGATGGAGTTTTTGATGCCTTTGTTTTATCAAATGTAGATGCAGAGATTACTGCGGGAGATACCAACCTTACGGTTGTGTATTA
>NZ_CANLOB010000120.1 GCF_947492815.1 uncultured Dokdonia sp. | reverse complement strand
GGTCCAACTGCTCCGTCAGCACCGTCAGCGCCATCGTTACCTGCGGGTCCTTGTGGACCTGTATTTCCTTGAGGACCTTGAGGTCCAACTGCTCCGTCAGTTCCATCTGCACCTGCTGGTCCTTGAGGTCCAACTGCTCCGTCGGAACCATCTGCACCTGCCGGTCCTTGTGGTCCAACTGCTCCGTCAGCGCCATCGTTACCTGCTGGCCCTTGAGGTCCAACTGCTCCGTCAGCACCGTCAGCGCCATCGTTACCTGCGGGTCCTTGTGGACCTGTATTTCCTTGAGGACCTTG
>NZ_CANLOB010000119.1 GCF_947492815.1 uncultured Dokdonia sp. | reverse complement strand
GATGGCGCCGACGGAGCAGTTGGACCACAAGGACCAGCGGGTGCAGATGGTGCTGACGGAGCTGTTGGACCACAAGGGCCAGCAGGTGCAGATGGCGCTGACGGAGCAGTTGGACCGCAAGGACCAGCAGGTGCAGATGGTGCTGACGGAGCAGTCGGACCACAAGGACCAGCAGGTAACAATGGAGCAACAGGACCACAAGGTCCTCAAGGAAATACAGGTCCACAAGGACCAGCAGGTGCAGATGGCGCTGACGGAGCAATTGGACCACAAGGACCAGCAGGTGCGGATGGAGCTGA
>NZ_CANLOB010000118.1 GCF_947492815.1 uncultured Dokdonia sp. | reverse complement strand
TACAAAAAGAAGGAAACTTTCCGTTACTCATCTAACCTCAATGGTAATGAAAGTACAAGGTTAGAAGTTGGAAGTACAAAGTCTAAAATCACAAATGTAACTAGCCGACAGCTGGTGTGGTTGTTTACAGCTTTTTGTAATTTTTTTATTTTACAAAAAGATGGAAACTTTCCGTTACTCATCTAACCTCAATGGTAATGAAAGTACAAGGTTAGAGGTTGGAAGTACAAGGTTAGAAGTTGGAAGTACGAAGGCTAAAATCACAAATGTAACTAGCCGACAGTTGGTGTGGTTGTTTA
>NZ_CANLOB010000117.1 GCF_947492815.1 uncultured Dokdonia sp. | reverse complement strand
AGCTTATCGATAAACCATAATCGTTCTTGTGCGTATGATAATGGAATATCTGAAGGCAATTCTTGTTTGGTAACTAACGGTAACTGACTACTTGTATCTTGAACTTCTATAAAAGAAGCTAATTCTGAAATGGTGGTATAATCAAATATATCTGTAATTGTAATGGCAACATGTAAGGTGTTCTTGATTGCAGATAATAAACGTACCGCCAGTAAAGAATGCCCTCCTAATTCAAAGAAATCATCTGTAACCCCTACTTGTTCTTGATTCAATAAATCTTGCCATATCGCAACCAAGGCTTCTTCTATAGCATTGCTTG
>NZ_CANLOB010000116.1 GCF_947492815.1 uncultured Dokdonia sp. | reverse complement strand
ACTGGAGTATCCTCAGTAGTCGTCTCAGCATCATCCTCTACATCATCTATAGGATTCACCGTCACTTCTACCGTAGCTGTATCTGTAGAAGTCGAACCATCTGGGTTGGTCACCACTACTGTATAATCAAAGGTATCCGTACCATTAAAATCAGGATCCGGTGTATAATCTACCGTACCATCAGCATTGATCGTTACCGTTCCATTGGCTGGATTGGTCACTTCCGTAACAACACCTGTGCCTCCATCTAAATCATCATTGTCTAATACATCAATATTCACTGCAGTATCCTCATCCGTACTATCACTGTCATCCATCGCATCAACATCTGCAATTGGACCTAC
>NZ_CANLOB010000115.1 GCF_947492815.1 uncultured Dokdonia sp. | reverse complement strand
GATGATGCAGATAGCACCCCTGAGGATACGCCAGTGAATGTAGCTGTTTTAGACAATGATACTTTTGAGGGTGTAGACAATGAGGTGACTGATGTAACCAATCCAGCCAATGGAACGGTAACGATCGAGACAGATGGTACAGTAACCTATACGCCAGATCCAAACTTCAATGGCACAGATACTTTTGATTATACAGTAACGGTTACCAATGCCGATGGATCAACAACGACAGAGACTGCTACGGTAGTGATTACTGTGGATCCGATTGCTGATGTTGTATTAGATAATGACACGGCAAGCACAGATGAGGATAGTCCTATTAATATCGATGTATTAGATAATGATAC
>NZ_CANLOB010000114.1 GCF_947492815.1 uncultured Dokdonia sp. | reverse complement strand
CAAAAAATAGATTAGTCTCATCAAAAGTGACACAACCTGTTACTGTATTTACAGCACTATAGTAAATTGTTTGTGGTGGTGTGCTAATAAATGCTGTAGGATTGGGAATGGCTATAGGTGGGACTGAGGTATAATTCGCTAAAGAGGCATAATAACTTACTACGTAATCAGGATTCCCCCCAGTAATTTCTACATCATTTTGTGTTAAATCAAATGTGCCAGTAGTAGGGTCATCACTACAAGTAGTTATATTTGGAACATTTGTATTTAAAACAGGGTTTGGTAATGTTGTTAGTTGTACGTGTATTCCTAAACCAATACAATCATTGGCTGTATCTCCATCAACACGAACATAAATACCTTGAACACC
>NZ_CANLOB010000113.1 GCF_947492815.1 uncultured Dokdonia sp. | reverse complement strand
CTGAAACTATAATTTTGAGAAGCGTTTAGAAATAAAAAAGTAAAAAGCGTAGCTTCACTTTTGTATTTGCAACAAAGGGTTTTTAAGGATTCTCTAAATCCTGTTACTGGTATCTGAAACTATAATTTTGAGAAGCGTTTAGAAATAAAAAAGTAAAAAGCGTAGCTTCACTTTTGTATTTGCAACAAAGGGTTTTTAAGGATTCTCTAAATCCTGTTACTGGTATCTGAAACTATAATTTTGAGAAGCGTTTAGAAATAAAAAAGTAGAAAGCGTAGCTTTACTTTTGTACTTGCAACAAAGGGTTTCTAAGGATTCTCTAAATCCTGTTGCTGGTACCTGAAACTATAATTTTGAGAAGCGTTTAGAAATAAAAAAGTAAAAA
>NZ_CANLOB010000112.1 GCF_947492815.1 uncultured Dokdonia sp. | reverse complement strand
GGTGGTGTATTCAAAATGATTTGTAGCTTTTGGCACAAATCAGTTTTGAATCTTCCGTTATTATAATGCTAAAGGCATCAGTAAAAGTACGAATGACAAAGTTGGAGGTACGAAGGTTGAAATGAAAAAGTTCAAATAGCATCCCCGGTGGTGGTGTATTCAAAATGATTTGTAGCTTTTGGCACAAATCAGTTTTGAATCTTCCGTTACTATAATATTAAAGGCATCAGTAAAAGTAGGAATGACGAAGTTGGAAGTACGAAGGTTGAAATGAAAAAGTTCAAATAGCATCCTAGGCGGTGGTGTATTCAAAATGATTTGTAGCTTTTGGCACAAATCAGTTTTGAATCTTCCGTTATTATAATGCTAAAGGCATCAGTAAAAGTA
>NZ_CANLOB010000111.1 GCF_947492815.1 uncultured Dokdonia sp. | reverse complement strand
GCTAAGGTTAAATCATTGGTATTTATTCGCATAACAAAATATACATTTTTGTCAACGAATTAGGTAACCTTTACAATCTCGAGCACAGTTGAGGGAATACCTCTCCCTTCCGTCTGTGTCTCGTTACCTCGACACAGCCACCTTCCCTCTCCAAGGGAAGGAGCTTCTAAAATATAAAATAGAGTGCTACTCTATTTGTAGTCGGTAATTTCGATATTATTTTCACGAAAAGCGAAAATCACTCAATCACCTCACATGGTCCATTTAATTCCCTCGAAGGAGGGAATCTTATTCTTCGTATCTTATGTACCCTTTTTAAAACTCCTCAACTCCTCAACTCCTCAACTCCTCAACTCCTCAACTCCTCAACTCCTCAACTCCTCAACTCCTCAACTC
>NZ_CANLOB010000110.1 GCF_947492815.1 uncultured Dokdonia sp. | reverse complement strand
ATCCAGCCAATGGAACGGTAACGATCGAGACAGATGGTACGGTGACCTATACGCCAGATCCTGATTTTAATGGTACAGATACCTTTGATTATACAGTAGTGGTAACCAATGCAGATGGCTCTACCTCTACGGATACCGCTACGGTAGTAGTGAGCGTGAATCCAGTGGATGATGTAGTTGATGATGCTGATAGCACCCCTGAGGATACACCAGTGAATGTTGATGTATTAGACAATGATACTTTTGAGGGTGTAGATAATGAGGTGACTGATGTAACGAATCCAGCCAATGGAACGGTTACTATCGAGACAGATGGCACGGTAACCTACACACCAGATACGAACTTTAATGGCACAGATACTTTTGATTATACAGTAACGGTAACTAATGCCGATGGATCAACAAC
>NZ_CANLOB010000109.1 GCF_947492815.1 uncultured Dokdonia sp. | reverse complement strand
GTATTAGATAATGACACGGCAAGCACAGATGAGGATAGTCCTATTAATATCGATGTATTAGATAATGATACTTTAGATGGAGGAACTCCAGAGGTGACCGAGGTGACTAACCCAGCCAATGGAACGGTTACTATCGAGACGGATGGTACGGTGACTTATACACCAGATCCTGATTTTAATGGCACAGATACCTTTGATTATACAGTAGTGGTGACGAATTCAGATGGTTCTACTTCTACACAGACTGCTACGGTTGTTGTGGGCGTGAATCCAATCTCAGATGTAGAGGATGATGCTGATAGTACTGCTGAGGATACACCAGTGAATGTTGATGTATTAGACAATGATACTTTTGAGGGTGTAGATAATGAGGTGACTGATGTAACGAATCCAGCCAATGGAACGGT
>NZ_CANLOB010000108.1 GCF_947492815.1 uncultured Dokdonia sp. | reverse complement strand
AACGGTCTCGTATAACCGTCAGTTACGGGTTAATATACACAGACTTTTCGGTTTAGCATAGGCGTTAGCAATTCCGAATGTATTCGGACGTAGTCGAATCCACCGTAATTGCGGTTATACATTGTTGGCAATAGTTTTTTCATTCCACTATTCATTTATTCTTATGAGCTCATTTGTGAAATCCGAATCTTGGTTTTTTAAAAATAGAGTGTCTTTTTTCAAATTCAGTCTGTAATCCATTATAAAATCCGTTTCTAATTCAGGATCAATGTTTGTCAGTTGCGTATAGTAAATTTTTGTACTGTCATTTTTCCAAGAAAATTTAGTTGTCCTTTCCCAAGCGTTGTAAATCAGAGAATCTTCGAAAAATTTTAATTCAACAATATTTGCGCTTTTGGTAGATTTCCAATTTCCAATT
>NZ_CANLOB010000107.1 GCF_947492815.1 uncultured Dokdonia sp. | reverse complement strand
ATCAGCATCAGCCTCTGTGGCATGGTAACTCACAATCCAATCAGCATTACCTCCAGTAATCTCATCATCACGACTACGTAAATCAAAAATTGAAAACTCATCCATATCACTACCACTCGCAACATCATCACAAAGCTCATAAATAGCAGGCTGTACAGGTGTAGGAAGTGGGTGAACGATAAGCTCTAAAATAACCTGAGCACTACAGAAAGTAGTGGTACTTTGAGCAATATCTGTCACAACAGCAATCACACTGTCGCTTCCTGTGGTGGTGTTACTTGTATAATTTGAAGGATCTGCAATAGGAACATTATTATCAACAGCCAATTGGTTGACAAACCATTCAATCGTAAATATCGTAGGGTCCAAACCATCTAAAATCTGATTTTCTTGAGTAGTTAAATCAAATACTGATAGACC
>NZ_CANLOB010000106.1 GCF_947492815.1 uncultured Dokdonia sp. | reverse complement strand
ATCGCTCGGGCAATCAAACGACTTGGCATATATTCAAAATTAGACTCTTCACTATCTATAGAAAAAAGCGCATCATACTCCATTATTTTTGACCACAATTTCTGCTCAAGATAATTGGATACAGTTAAGTTAGTAGCTCTCTCAAGAATCAATCCCAAATAACTTGTATTGTAATTAGAATATTGAAAATCTTTTCCTGGTTCGGATGAAATTTCTACATTCTTAAGTAGTAACTTTTTAACGTTGGGGTGGTAGTATCCAACCGCTTCATCATGCCAAGGAGAATGAATGTTAGTGAAGGGTATATGACTGGTATTGTATTTAAGCCCAGAACGCATTTCAAGCAAATGTTTGATGGTTATTTTTTTGAAGCTTGAATCTCGTTCTAAAAGTTCAGGAATATAATTTGTTATTGGGTCATTTACAC
>NZ_CANLOB010000105.1 GCF_947492815.1 uncultured Dokdonia sp. | reverse complement strand
ATCGCTCGGGCAATCAAACGACTTGGCATATATTCAAAATTAGACTCTTCACTATCTATAGAAAAAAGCGCATCATATTCCATTATTTTTGACCATAATTTTTGTTCCAGATAATTGGAAACAGTTAAACTGGTGGCTCTTTCAAGAATCAATCCTAAATAGCTTGTATTGTAATTAGAATATTGAAAATCTTTTCCCGGTTCGGATGAAATTTCTACATTCTCAAGTAACAGCTTTCGAACATTGGGATGATAGTATCCAACTGCTTCGTCGTGCAAAGGAGAATGAATGTTGGTAAAAGGTATAAGACTTGTATTGTATGCAAGTCCAGAGCGCATTTCTAATAAATCTTTGATGGTTATTTTTTTGAAGCTTGAATCTCGTTCTAAAAGTTCAGGAATATAATTTGTTATTGGGTCATTTACAC
>NZ_CANLOB010000104.1 GCF_947492815.1 uncultured Dokdonia sp. | reverse complement strand
CTATAGATTCACAAACAACTATAGAAAATGATGCCCTTAATCAATGGTTACTAGTAGATCTAAATACTGTGATAGATCAAAATGAAATGAACTATCCTATAGGAACTAAACGTTTATATGAACTCTCAACTATTAAAGGCGTTACTGATATACAGTTTATGCCAGGTATCATACAAGGAGAGCTTACTATACGAGTGATGGCTGTAAATAGAAACACTAATACCGTACTCGCAGAAGAAACATTGTTCCTAGATAATAAAGAATACATACTACCTATTATTAAAGATCATAAAAATAAGTATCCTGTTTTAAATTCATCACTACAAAAGGATATACTAACACATCGATTATCTCATGATCAAGCTGTAAACTATATAAGTAATTGGACAAAAAAATCAATGTCAGAAATTGATGAAATCACTTCCTTTAATGG
>NZ_CANLOB010000103.1 GCF_947492815.1 uncultured Dokdonia sp. | reverse complement strand
ATCTGTAACCCCTACTTGTTCTTGATTCAATAAATCTTGCCATATCGCAACCAAGGCTTCTTCTATAGCATTGCTTGGTGCAACATAAGCTCGTTCTTCTGTAACCGTAGGTTCTGGTAATAACTTCCTATCTATCTTACCATTGGAAGTCAATGGCATCTCTTCTAATACAACAAATACCTGAGGAATCATATAATCAGGTAATTGATCAGACATATATGACTTCATAGATGATTCTGAATAATCATCTCCTGTTACTATATATCCCACCAATCGCTTCACGCCCGAAGCATCCTCTCTAAATAATACCTCACTCTGTAAAATACCATCAAAGTTTTGTAGTACTCGACTAATCTCCTTCAACTCCACACGATACCCGCGTATCTTCACCTGATCATCAACACGTCCTAAAAATACTATCTGTCCTAGTGCATTGCG
>NZ_CANLOB010000102.1 GCF_947492815.1 uncultured Dokdonia sp. | reverse complement strand
AAATGTTTTTCGTTTTTGCGATCTTCTAGTTCTTCACCAAAACAAAAGATTACTGTAAACCCATGTGCGATTGCAGTTTTTTAATGATACGTTTTTTAATGATACGGCGACTCTTTCCCTACACGACGCTCTTCCGATCTAATGGACTATCATATGCTTACCGTAACTTGAAAGTATTTCGATTTCTTGGCTTTATATATCTTGTGGAAAGGACGAAACACCGTTCTTTTTAGAGCTAGAAATAGCAAGTTAAAATAAGGCTAGTCCGTTATCAACTTGAAAAAGTGGCACCGAGTCGGTGCTTTTTTAAGCTTGGCGTAACTAGATCTTGAGACAAATGGCAGTATTCATCCACAATTTTAAAAGAAAAGGGGGGATTGGGGGGTACAGTGCAGGGGAAAGAATAGTAGACATAATAGCAACAGACATACAAACTAAAG
>NZ_CANLOB010000101.1 GCF_947492815.1 uncultured Dokdonia sp. | reverse complement strand
ACGGTACTGGTAGCTGGATCGGTATCGGTAGCACGTACATAAATTGTCGTAGAACCACTTGGATAAGCATCTGGAGTTGCAATTGCTGGAGTACCTAATTCGGCTGCAGCTAATGTCTCATGGAAACTTAATGTGAAAAACGTCTCTCCATTTATGATCATATCAGTCACATCCATCGTTAGATCAAAAATAGCAATCCCATCAAAATCATCATCACATACTTCTACTGGTGGAATCTCAGTAGGAGATGGTAATTGATTTACAACCAAGGTAAGTGTTACAAGTTCATAACAACCTGTGGCTGCATCTTCAACACGTACCCAAATCGTCTCAGGCATCATCGTTGTATTCTGATACATATCTGGTAGAGTAGGCATGCCTGCATCAGCATCAGCCTCTGTGGCATGGTAACTCACAATCCAATCAGCATTACCTCCAGTAATCTCATCATCACGACTAC
>NZ_CANLOB010000100.1 GCF_947492815.1 uncultured Dokdonia sp. | reverse complement strand
GATGTTACTAATCCAGCCAATGGAACAGTAACGATCAATGCAGATGGAACAGTAACTTATACACCAGATCCTGATTACATCGGAGAAGATACCTTTGATTATACAGTAACGGTAACCAATCCAGATGGATCTACTACGACAGAGACAGCTACGGTAACAGTAACAGTCACTCCAGTAGAAGATGTGATGGATGATACAGCTACGACACCAGAGGATACACCAGTGGATATCGATGTATTAGATAATGATACGTTTAATCCAAACAGTGATGTAGAGGTAACCGATGTTACTAATCCAGCCAATGGAACAGTAACGATCAATGCAGATGGAACAGTAACTTATACACCAGATCCTGATTACATCGGAGAAGATACCTTTGATTATACAGTAACGGTAACCAATCCAGATGGATCTACTACGACAGAGACAGCTACGGTAACAGTAACAGTCACTCCAGTAGA
>NZ_CANLOB010000099.1 GCF_947492815.1 uncultured Dokdonia sp. | reverse complement strand
AATCTTGCTGTAACTGGAGTAACAACTAGCTCTGTTGCACTTTCTTGGAACGCTTCTACTGATAATGTAGGTGTAACTGCTTATGATGTATTCCAAGGATCTAATAACCTTGGCGAAGTAACAGGAACTACAGCTAACGTAACTGGACTTACTGAAGGAACAACGTTCCAATTCTCTGTAAGAGCTAAAGATGCAGCTGGTAATGTATCAGCAAATAGTAATACCGTATCTGCTACTACCGATACAACTCCTCCTCCTTCTGGTGGATGTTCAGGTGGGGTTAGTTCATTGCCTTACGGCGAAAGCTTTGAAGCAAACCTTGGACTATGGACGCAAGCTGGTGGTGACGACCTTAACTGGACACGTGACTCAGGGGGAACACCTTCTAATAATACAGGACCTTCTTCTGGAGCTGATGGATCTTTCTATGTATACGTAGAAGCATCAGGTAACGGAACTGGATTCCCAAACAAAAGAGCAATCTTAAA
>NZ_CANLOB010000098.1 GCF_947492815.1 uncultured Dokdonia sp. | reverse complement strand
TGTATTTCCTTGAGGACCTTGTGGTCCTGTTGCTCCATCGTTACCTGCTGGTCCTTGCGGTCCAACTGCTCCGTCAGCACCATCTGCACCTGCTGGTCCTTGTGGTCCAACTGCTCCGTCAACTCCGTCAGCACCTGCGGGTCCTTGTGGACCTGTATTTCCTTGAGGACCTTGTGGTCCTGTTGCTCCATCGTTACCTGCTGGCCCTTGAGGTCCAACTGCTCCGTCAGTTCCATCTGCACCTGCTGGTCCTTGTGGTCCAACTGCTCCGTCAGCACCTGTTGGTCCTTGTGGTCCAACTGCTCCGTCAGCGCCATCGTTACCTGCGGGTCCTTGTGGACCTGTATTTCCTTGAGGACCTTGTGGTCCTGTTGCTCCATCGTTACCTGCTGGTCCTTGTGGCCCAACTGCTCCGTCAGCTCCGTCAGCTCCATCCGCACCTGCTGGTCCTTGTGGTCCAATTGCTCCGTCAGCGCCATCTGCACCTGCTGGTCCTTGTGG
>NZ_CANLOB010000097.1 GCF_947492815.1 uncultured Dokdonia sp. | reverse complement strand
AGTTACAGTTACTGACGCAAATGGATGTGATGTACAAACTACGGTAACAGTAAATGAAGGATCTTGTCAAAACTTAGCTATTACAGCAACTGCAACAGATGTAAGTTGTAATGGTTTTTCAGATGGTACAGCATCATCCAATACAACAGGAGGCGTAGGACCATTTACATACTCATGGAGTAATGGAGCAACTACAGAAAATATTACAGGATTAGTAGCTGGTACTTATACAGTAGTAGTTACAGATGCATTTACAGGCTGTACAAATCAAGATACTGTAGAGGTTACAGAGCCAAGTGTATTGAGTGGTGGAATCGCAGTAAATAATGTATTGTGTTTTGGAGATAATTCAGGATCACTTAACTTAACAGTTAGTGGAGGTACTTTCCCGTATACATTTGCATGGAGTACAGGAGCTACGACTGAGGATATAGTAGATTTAGTAGCGGGAGATTATTCAGTAGTTGTTACAGATACCAACGGATGTACAATTACTGTAAACGCTAC
>NZ_CANLOB010000096.1 GCF_947492815.1 uncultured Dokdonia sp. | reverse complement strand
TTGTTGCCACTAGTACTTTTTAAGTTTAAAAGAATTTAGACAAATAATCAATTCTTTCTTGATTGTTAATTATTTCGTGATACCAAACAGGTGGCTGATAGTCAACCCATTCTTCTTCTTTTTCACTTTCACTTTGTTTCTTTCGAGCGTTTTCAATTATATCAAGTGATACCTTACTTGGTTTTTTTAATAATTCAATTGATTTTATTTGATTTACCTCAATGTTTGTTTTGCCATTTTGCTCATCCGAACTATATCCAACAAATAAATCCAATGGAAGTTTTGTGTAAATCGGCATTTGTTCTAAAAGCCGGTATTTCTCGACATCCGTTTTCGTTATAGTCAGAGTGTTTTCTTTTTTATCAAATTCAGTTTTTGGTTGCAGATAATATCTTGCACTTACATTCTGAACATAACACAATTTCGAAGTTCCATTTCTATAAGAAGCATAACTCTCAAGATTTGAAAGATTGAATTTAAAATCATAAAGTATTAATTGCTTTGTTCCATTATC
>NZ_CANLOB010000095.1 GCF_947492815.1 uncultured Dokdonia sp. | reverse complement strand
ACACCATCGCCATCTGTATCTGGATCTAATGGATCGGTCATATTACCATCTGGATCTGCTGGAGTATCTGGATCGTCTACACCTGTAGTCTCCTCTTCATTATTCAGTCCGTCACCATCACAATCTAGATCATTCCATTCGTTACTCGCATCGACTGTTTGACTTCCGATATCTAAACTACAAGGATCATTTGGATCCGTACCATCGTTCGCTTCATCACCATCGGTTACTCCGTCTCCATCCGTATCTGGATTCTGTGGATCGGTCATATTACCATCTGGATCAGCTGGAGTACTTGGATCATCTACACCTGTAGTCTCCTCATCATTGGTTAATCCATCATCATCACAATCTAAATCTCCATACTCCTCACTTGGTGTCTCTGTCTGGTTATCTACAATTAGATCACAAGGATCATTTGGATCCGTTCCATCATTTGCTTCATCACCATCGGTTACACCATCGCCATCTGTATCTGGATCTAATGGATCGGTCATATTACCATCTGGATCTGCTGGAGTATCTGGATC
>NZ_CANLOB010000094.1 GCF_947492815.1 uncultured Dokdonia sp. | reverse complement strand
TCAGTAGGGAATTCTGGACTTGGAAGTGGTAACACCTCTATCTCAAAAGAACCTTGACTAGCACAAGTTAAAAAGTCAAATGGACTCACTAAGAATTGAATTGTTTGTGAGTTAGACGTATTGGTATATGCCTGAGGATCGGTAATAGAAATACCATTGTCAAGATCAGCCTGAGAGGCATAGTACACCACCGTAAGTAATGGATCACCTCCGGTAATAACATCTTCAAAGATCGTTAAGTCAAATTCGAAAATCCCCACAGGATCTACATCAGGACCATCATCATTACATACAGAAATATTCAAGTCTGCTCCCGTTGGATTAATCACCGGTGGTGATACAATCAAGATATCAAACTCTGTAACAGCTGCACAGCTATTTGCACTACCATCATTTAAAACAACACGCACATAGATCGTCTCATCCATGTTAGCTGTTTGGTTCTGATACATTTCTGGATTGGCAATCCCTGCAGTACCATTCATAGCATCCGCCGCTGTAGGGTGATATGTTATTAAGTGAATCGCTGGATCTAAGCCGGCTAA
>NZ_CANLOB010000093.1 GCF_947492815.1 uncultured Dokdonia sp. | reverse complement strand
CCAAATTAAAAATTTGACTGACTTTCTAAATATACACAAACCTTTCGATTATGGACTTATTAGCTATGTTTTATACATCGTGTTACAGCCAGTTTTTATTTTGAATCTTAGCTGTTATTTAATTCTAATTCAACTGTAAAGCAACATTCCATAAATCAAAATCACCACTGTAATATTGAAGTGAATTACCACAGTGAACAATTACAGTTTCTTTTTCGGGAATAATGTAGATGTTCTGTCCAAGATTTCCATTTGCATAGAAATGGAAAGAACCATCGTCATTTACATGACCCCACCATTGATAATTATAATAAATCCTTTTGTCGCTTCTGCCAAACCATTTTGGATAAATATCCCGTGGAATTGATTTGTTTTCTCGGGTAGATTCTTGTACCCAATCTTTTGATACAATCTGATTACCATACCAATTTCCTTCATTGAGCATAAGCTGACCAAAACGTGCATAATCAATCGCTCGGGCAATCAAACGACTTGGCATATATTCAAAATTAGACTCTTCACTATCTATAGAAAAAAGCGCATCATA
>NZ_CANLOB010000092.1 GCF_947492815.1 uncultured Dokdonia sp. | reverse complement strand
TTACAGGAGTACTTTCAAACACATGCTATTGATTGTATAAAGATGGTACCAAGCCATTGGCAAGCCTTGAGTGTAGAAGGTCAATTCCTTTTACCTACTCAGACATTGATCTTTGGTGGTGATGTATTACCGGTATCTTATATAAGAGATATTACCTCACAGGATTCAGGAGTTACTATTATTAATCACTACGGACCTACCGAGAGTACGATTGGAAAGTTGTTGCATAAAGTAGACCCAGCTGTTGATTATGTGACGATTCCTATTGGAGAATTATTTTCTGATAGTGAGGCCTATGTTGTAAGTGGAGATATGTCTTTATGTCCTATTGGCGTACCGGGAGAATTACTTTTAGGAGGTTCAGGGATATCGAAAGGGTATTTAAACCGTGAAGATTTAACCAAGGAGAAATTTATTGTCAATCCATTTGAAGAAGGAAAGAGTAAAGTTCTATATAAGACAGGAGATTTAGTACAACGCAATGCACTAGGACAGATAGTATTTTTAGGACGTGTTGATGATCAGGTGAAGATACGCGGGTATCGTGTGGAGTT
>NZ_CANLOB010000091.1 GCF_947492815.1 uncultured Dokdonia sp. | reverse complement strand
AGATACCTTTGATTATACAGTAGTGGTAACCAATGCAGATGGCTCTACCTCTACGGATACCGCTACGGTAGTAGTGACGGTGAATCCAGTGGATGATGTAGTTGATGATGCTGATAGCACCCCTGAGGATACGCCAGTGAATGTAGCTGTTTTAGACAATGATACTTTTGAGGGAGTAGACAATGAGGTAACTGATGTAACCAATCCAGCCAATGGAACGGTAACGATCGAGACAGATGGTACGGTGACCTATACACCAGATCCAAACTTCAATGGCACAGATACCTTTGATTATACCGTAACGGTGACCAACGCAGATGGCTCTACAACGACAGAGACTGCTACGGTAGTGATTACTGTGGATCCGATCGCAGATGTAGATGCGATGGATGATGTGGCTAGTACGGATGAGGATGATGCAGTGAATATTGATGTATTGTCTGATGACGATTTAGATGGTGGAGTAGGAGTTGTCACAGAGGTGACAGATCCAGCCAATGGAACGGTAACGATCGAGACAGATGGTACGGTGACCTATACGCCAGATCCTGATTT
>NZ_CANLOB010000090.1 GCF_947492815.1 uncultured Dokdonia sp. | reverse complement strand
CGTTACAGCCAATTATCCTAAACATTCTACAAATAGTCAAAAAAATTAAATGAGAAAAAAACTAAAAATTACATTTCTTACTATAATGTCATTTGTTCTATTCCTTTTGATACTTCTTTCTATTCAATATACACCTACTTACGTTTATCGACTCATTACCATGAATGTAGCGGATGTTTATGATTATGAGAATTTTGAAAATCACAAGATTAAGGAGGCAAAAAAGACCAATACATTCATTTCACAGCCTAAAGAGAAATATATTGAGTCACTATTTGGAGAATTAGTAACTAAAACTGGATTTAATAGCTTTGAAGAGTGGGCAATCAAGTCTCAAACTACTGCGTTAATTGTCATCAAAAAAGACACCATAATTTATGAGAAGTATTTTAATGGATTTAATAGAGATTCCTATTTCCATTCTCAATCTGTGGCAAAGTCATTTATATCGTTTTTAATTGGAACCGCTATTGATGATGGCTTTATAAAAAGTGTAAATGACCCAATAACAAATTATATTCCTGAACTTTTAGAACGAGATTCAAGCTTCAAAAAAATAACCATCAAA
>NZ_CANLOB010000089.1 GCF_947492815.1 uncultured Dokdonia sp. | reverse complement strand
TTCATATTTAACCATCTTAAATTCAATAAAATATACGAAAATTAATTCACTTTAGGACTATTTACGGATATACAAATTAGATAATTAAATCACATCAAAAGAGCGAGGTAGTTTATTTAATTTCTTCAATCTGATAACGTAATATCTTTTAATCTAATAAATGAACCATCTTCTACGAATAAATGAGCATCTATACTAGAGTTGTTTTCTTGTGTATTTTGATTCCCTCCATAGATAGTAGTCATGATTTTTTTATTAAGGATTGATTTATTTTTGAATTCTTTTTTCATTTATAGTATGGATTTATTATTAATTAACAATGAGTAGGACAAGAAGGAGGACATGGTTTCCCATTATCAAATACTTCCAATAGCTCATTTTTATTAGTAGGTATAGGAATAATGACTGTTGTTATTTTTCCTTTTTCATCAATTCCCCAAGCAATATTAGTATTTGTAGAAGGCAAACTGCCAATATGTTTGATGAGTGAACTGGGATAAGAGATATAACGTAAACGTTGTCCATTAAAGGAAGTGATTTCATCAATTTCTGACATTGATTTTTTTGTCCAATTACTTATATAGTTTACAGCTTGATC
>NZ_CANLOB010000088.1 GCF_947492815.1 uncultured Dokdonia sp. | reverse complement strand
AATACAGATGGTAATCCAAATGATGGTCCAGACTTCTTAGATATTGATGCAGATGATGATGGTATTCCAGATAATGTAGAGGCTCAAGATACCGATGATTATACACCACCAAGTGGTGATGATAATAACAACAATGGTATTGATGATGCTTATGAGAATGGTGGATATATCGAAGACCCAACCGATACAGATGGTGATGATACTCCAGATTACTTAGACACAGATTCAGATAATGATAATGTGAGTGATATGGATGAGGCAGGTCAGGGTGATCCAACGGGTATGGACACAGATGGTGATGGACTGGATGATGGCTATGATGATAGTGATGATACAGGGGTTGAGCCAGATGTGAATGATAATCTAGATACAGGAGCCGAAGGGACAGATAATGATGATGATCCATCAACACCAGAGGTTGACTTCCGTGAAATCATGGACAGCGACGGTGATGGTATTGCAGATGTAGATGATGTAGATGATGACAATGATGGGATAGCGGATGTCGATGAGAATCCAAATGGAGTAGATCCAAGCGCAGATGATGATATGGATGGTGTTCCCAACTACCTAGATGATGATCCTATGGATCCAATGGTAGGGAATGATGATGG
>NZ_CANLOB010000087.1 GCF_947492815.1 uncultured Dokdonia sp. | reverse complement strand
ACTCCAGATGCTTATCCAAGTGGTTCTACGACAATTTATGTACGTGCTACCGATACCGATCCAGCTACCAGTACCGTATGTTTTGATGTGATTGAATTAGAATTGGTTGTTAATCCTATACCTGCCATTGCACTTCCATTACCAGATCTTACCTTATGTGATGACGGTACAGGTCAAGCAATATTTGATCTTACAGAAAATGAGCCAAGTATTATTGGAACCTTAGATCCGACCCTTTACACCTTAAGCTACCATGAATCTAATATGGATGCGATAGATGATGTAGCTCCTATAGGTTCTCCAGATACATATTTAGTAACTGTTCCTACCACTACAGTGTGGGTTCGATTAGAAGATAATGTAACCGAATGTGCATCTGTAGCTTCGTTTGAATTAGTGATTGCACCAATTCCTACCTTTACTGCACCTCCAGCGACGCTAGAGGCATGTGATATAGAAACTGGTGCAGGAACAGATGATGATGGTATTACAATCTTTGATTTAACGGTATTGGATGCTGGTATTACAGCTGGGGATGCTACCTTGGTAGTTACTTACTATGTAACACAAGCAGATTTAGATGCTGACAACCCCATAACAGATCCAAGTGCCTACATAAACACGACACCA
>NZ_CANLOB010000086.1 GCF_947492815.1 uncultured Dokdonia sp. | reverse complement strand
GGTCCTCAAGGAAATACAGGTCCACAAGGACCCGCAGGTAACGATGGCGCTGACGGTGCTGACGGAGCAGTTGGACCACAAGGACCGGCAGGTGCAGATGGTTCCGACGGAGCAGTTGGACCGCAAGGACCAGCAGGTAACGATGGAGCAACAGGACCACAAGGTCCTCAAGGGAATACAGGTCTACAAGGACCCGCAGGTAACGATGGCGCTGACGGTGCTGACGGAGCAGTCGGACCACAAGGACCAGCAGGTGCAGATGGCTCTGATGGAGCAACAGGACCACAAGGACCAGCGGGTGCAGATGGCGCTGACGGAGCAGTTGGACCACAAGGACCAGCAGGTGCAGATGGCGCTGACGGAGCAGTTGGACCACAAGGACCAGCGGGTGCAGATGGCTCTGATGGAGCAACAGGACCACAAGGTCCTCAAGGAAATACAGGTCCACAAGGACCAACAGGTGCTGACGGAGCAGTTGGACCACAAGGACCAGCAGGTGCAGATGGAGCTGACGGAGCAGTTGGACCGCAAGGACCAGCAGGTGCAGATGGCGCTGACGGAGCAGTTGGACCACAAGGACCGGCAGGTGCAGATGGTGCTGACGGAGCAGTTGGACCGCAAGGACCAGCAGGTGCTGACGG
>NZ_CANLOB010000085.1 GCF_947492815.1 uncultured Dokdonia sp. | reverse complement strand
CTTACTATGTAACACAAGCAGATTTAGATGCTGACAACCCCATAACAGATCCAAGTGCCTACATAAACACGACACCAGACCTTCAAACGATCTTTATTCAGATAAGTAGTACTGAACCTGGGATGTGTATGACACAAACTACGATTGATTTGGTAGTGAATCCACTTCCATTCATTGCAGAGCCATTACCACCGAGTGTTGCCTGTGATGATGATAATGATGGATTTGGAGTGTTTGATCTTCAGCAGTACTCAGATGATATCTTAGTAGGATTACCTGATGTGGTACTTCGTTTTTATGAAACCTTTGATAATGCACAGAATGATAATACTGCAGAGCAGATAGATATTACTGTTCCTTATGATAATATCACAGGGATGCCTGTGTTGTATATACTTGCAGAAAACACCCTTACAGGATGTAGTAAGGTGTATAGTTTTGAGCTATTAGTATTTGCATTGCCAGAGATATCTACAGATGAGATTACAGATTTACAACAGTGTGATGATGATGGAGATGGCTTTGAAATCTTTGAACTTAATAATTTAGCTACAGAAACAGAGATCTTAGCCGGCTTAGATCCAGCGATTCACTTAATAACATATCACCCTACAGCGGCGGATGCTATGAATGGTACTGCAGG
>NZ_CANLOB010000084.1 GCF_947492815.1 uncultured Dokdonia sp. | reverse complement strand
CACTAATCTTATACGTAAACGTTGTGGTGCATTATTAGAGAAACATTGTGAGTTTAAAAGAAAAATTAAACAAAATAGATTCCGAAATTGAAAATGGATTGAAATTCAAAGCGACTGACAGATTGCGGAATTTAATTCAGGAAAATCCCAATGAAATTGAATTCTGGAATAAACTCGCTGAACTTTATTACGAAAGCGGATTTTTGGACTCTGCTGGAAAATATTGGATTCTGACTGAACCAACTGACGACCGAATAAAAAAATGTGTTGAGATATACGAAAAATCAGTAAATAATTCTGGGTATCAAATTTTGCAGGAACTTGTGTTTCGTGGAGACAAATCAGAACTATCTGATTATGCTCAAAAAAAGTTGACTGAATTGGAATCTGATAGTAAAGAAAAAGCTAATTACATTCCAAAGTTCAATCCGAAAACAAATAAACAAAAGAAGAATAATTCTGACCACAAACAAACCTTTAAGGAAAAATTAAGCGGATTTATTTTTTTCTCGATTTTAGCTTCAATTGGAATTTTGATAATTATTGGTTTTGTGACTGTAATACAATGGATATTTTGAGAATAAAAAACGACACCACAACAATGTATAACTGCAATTACGGCGGATTCGACTACGTCCGAATCCACTCGGAATTGCTAAAGTCTGT
>NZ_CANLOB010000083.1 GCF_947492815.1 uncultured Dokdonia sp. | reverse complement strand
CCTTGTGGTCCAACAGCTCCGTCAGCACCATCTGCACCCGCTGGTCCTTGTGGTCCAACTGCTCCGTCGGCGCCATCTGCACCTGCTGGTCCTTGCGGTCCAACTGCTCCGTCAGTGCCGTCAACACCATCGTTACCTGCGGGTCCTTGTGGACCTGTATTTCCTTGAGGACCTTGTGGTCCAACTGCTCCGTCAATCCCATCTGCACCTGCCGGTCCTTGTGGTCCAACTGCTCCGTCAGCGCCATCCGCACCTGCTGGCCCTTGTGGTCCAACTGCTCCGTCAACTCCGTCAGCACCTGCTGGTCCTTGCGGTCCAACTGCTCCGTCAGCACCATCCGCACCTGCTGGTCCTTGCGGTCCAACTGCTCCGTCAGCACCATCTGCACCTGCCGGTCCTTGTGGTCCAACAGCTCCGTCAGCACCATCTGCACCTGCTGGTCCTTGCGGTCCAACTGCTCCGTCAGCGCCGTCAACACCATCGTTACCTGCTGGTCCTTGTGGTCCAACTGCTCCGTCCGCGCCATCGTTACCTGCGGGTCCTTGTGGACCTGTATTCCCTTGAGGACCTTGTGGTCCTGTTGCTCCATCGTTACCCGCTGGTCCTTGCGGCCCAACTGCTCCGTCAACTCCGTCAGCACCTGCTGGTCCTTGCGGTCCAACTGCTCCGT
>NZ_CANLOB010000082.1 GCF_947492815.1 uncultured Dokdonia sp. | reverse complement strand
ACGACTCTCTACAGTAAAGATGACACTTCCAAAGGAAACACAATCCGTATCATCATTCTCTATTCTAAAGAAGAGTATATCTCCATCTGTTACTGTTAGTAATACTGATTGATCTATTGAATTTGCATTATTATCTGCCTCTGTTTGAGTCTCATGATATGAGATATTAAAATCAGCAGTATCCTGAGGAGCTACTAAGAACCCTGCATCATCTGCCAAGGTAGTAAGGTCTACTTCCCCCATGGTATCATCCCCATCAAACTCTTCACAGAAGGTATACTCAAACGGAGTGTCTTGTGATAGAATTGGTAATGGATCTACCACCACATCAAAAGGAACAATCACAAAACAAGGTGTCCCATCTACGATACTCACTGTACTTTCTACTCTTGCATATAAGGTCTGACCTCCTGGAGTGGTATTTTGATACAAAATCTCTCCGCCTCCGCCAAGAGTTGTCACAACATCCATAGGATCAAATGGAGTAGCTTCTGCTTGTGTAAGATCATCAAAAATGAATATATCTACAGGTTCTCCATTTGCAATAGCCGCAACAGTTGCCGTAAGATCAAATTGTAAAATACCATCGGTATCACTTCCACTTGTATCATCATCACAAAGTGCAATAGGTTCAGTAGGGAATTCTGGACTTGGAAGTGGTAACACCTCTATCTCAAAAGAACCTTGACTAGCACAAGTTAAAAAGTC
>NZ_CANLOB010000081.1 GCF_947492815.1 uncultured Dokdonia sp. | reverse complement strand
CAGCTTCGGTGTCAGTATCAGTATCTTCTCCTGTACCAGTAGTTTCTTCCTCTTCTTCTTCCCACTCTTCAGAAGTTTCTTCACCTTCTTCCTCTTCTTCCCAATCTCCTTCTGTTTCTTCTTCTTCCTGCTCTTCTTCTTCTTCCTCTTCGGTAGTTTCTTCTTCATTTGAATCTTTCCTGAACACAATCACATAACGATTGTAATGTTCTCCTGACTCAAGAGTGGTTTCATAATCTCCTTCTAAAAGATTGGTTACTGTATTTTGAACACGGTCTTTTAAGAATACTGTTGTTGTTTCTGTATCTACATTTTCAAGAGCATCTATACGTATTCTGATAGGTCCTGATTGAGGTAATGTAACAACTAATGGGAATTCTGAAACATCTGTCACATTTGGAACACCTAAGATGACAAATTTCTTGTCTTCCATATCCCATGTCATATCTTCTGTAGGACCAAATTGAATCTCTCCATCATAGGCTCTATCTATTCCAAAGGTTGTCGTTGGATCTACCGTAAGAAGTAGTTGTCTATGATATAGGCTTGGAGAATCAAATCCGATTCTAAACTTCTCACGCATATCTGGTGCATCTAAATCTGAATCATCTAACTGCTGATCAATATCAGGGTTTGTCGTAGGGCCTTCTTGTTCATTTTGCTCTTCTTGAGGTTCTCCAAATAAGAAGATAGAAGCTCCCGTCTCTCTTACGAAATTACGTTGTGAGTTATTAAATACGATATCACCATCACTATCGGCAGCCACAAA
>NZ_CANLOB010000080.1 GCF_947492815.1 uncultured Dokdonia sp. | reverse complement strand
TTGTATATCCGCTTAATGTCCATTAGCTGTAATACTAGCTATTACTAGCCTATCAAATATTTTTTCTCCGAAATAGCGTCGATTTAGTTTGTATACAAACTCGTTAAGGTATAGTTGTAAGTATTTAGCTTTGATTTTATGATAGGTTCCTACAAAGTTTCGTTTAGCATTACTGATAGCTATATGAACCCATTTAAGTGTTTCTTTAGTAGTCTGTTCGCTTGATTTTTCACTCATATGTATCTCTACATAGTCAGCAATATTGACATAGGAGGTGCTTTGATCTGTAAAGACAATAGTTTGATCATCATCTATTGCTACTTGTAGGGTGTCATCAGTTTGATCAGCTTTGTGATTTGTTAGGACTTTAGCTTTAAAGTATCTGCATTGCCTTTCTACTTTACCAGTATCTATATCTTCCAGAACAGTACTTTCAGCCATTATCATCACATTAGATTTAGTTTTGCTTCCACGACCAGCTTTCTGATTCTTATGGTCTTGCTCTGAGGCTTCTATGGTAAAATAGCCTTCATCCATTTCTATCATTCCTTCTAGGGTATATCTATCATCACGTTGACCCATTGCTTTGCGAAGTTTATGAACCATAGCCCATACAGGCTCATAACGTTTTAACCCTAGTTGACGTTGTATCTCCTTTGAAGAGAACCCCTTCTTTGTCGTACTTAAAAGAAATATGGTTTTATACCAAATCATAAATGACAACTTTGAACTTTCCATTATAGTGCCACTACGTAAAGATGTCCTAGAATTACAAGAT
>NZ_CANLOB010000079.1 GCF_947492815.1 uncultured Dokdonia sp. | reverse complement strand
ACACCAGAGGATACACCAGTAGATATCGATGTATTAGATAATGATACGTTTAATCCAAACAGTGATGTAGAGGTAACCGATGTTACCAATCCAGCCAATGGAACAGTAACGATCAATGCAGATGGAACAGTAACTTATACACCAGATCCAAACTATAATGGTACAGATACCTTTGATTATACAGTAACGGTAACCAATCCAGATGGATCTACTACGACAGAGACAGCTACGGTAACTGTGATAGTAACACCTGATAATCCATCATTAGAATTATTAAAAGATGGTGTTTATGAAGATACAAATGGTGATAGTATAGTTAATGAAGGAGATCTTATCTTATATACATTTACAGTAACTAATAATGGGGATGTTCCTTTATTTGGAATTACAATTACAGATCCATTAGTAACTGTCAATGGAGGACCAATAGACTTAGGTATAGGTGAAAGCGATAGTATGACGTTTACAGCTTCATATGCAATTACACAGGATGATATAGATGATGGAGCTGTATATAACTTAGCAACTGCTACAGGCGCAGATCAAGCAGGAGAACCAGCTACAGATACCTCTGAAGATCCAACGCCTATGGGGCCAATTGATCCTCAATGTCCAGATTGTACGATCACAATTTTACCACAAGATCCAGTAATAGCAATAGTTAAGACAGGAGTATTGAATGATGAGAATGGAGATGGCTGTAGTGATCCACTAGAGACTATTACGTATACATTTACAGTAACGAATCAGTCTAATGTTACTTTAACAGACATTACAGTAACAGATACACCAAT
>NZ_CANLOB010000078.1 GCF_947492815.1 uncultured Dokdonia sp. | reverse complement strand
ATAGTAGATTTAGTAGCGGGAGATTATTCAGTAGTTGTTACAGATACCAACGGATGTACAATTACTGTAAACGCTACGGTTACTCAACCTGATAGTTCAGTAACTGCAGATGTTACTACTACAGATGAGAATGGAGCAACAGCAAATGATGGAACAGCAACCGTTGTTCCTTCAGGAGGTACACCTCCGTATACATACTCATGGAGTAACGGAGAAACAACAGCTACAATTACTGACTTAGATTCTGGTGATTATACAATAATAGTAACAGATGCTAATGGTTGTACTTATGAAGAAACAGTAACTGTAGATTCAGTAAATCAAGTACCTGACCCAGAGGATGATACTGCAACAACTCAAGAAGATGTCGCAGTAAATATTGATGTTACTGATAATGATAATTTTGGGACAGATGGACCATCAACAGGTGCAATTGTAATTACCACAGGTCCTTCTAATGGAACAGCTGTTGTAAATGACAATGGTACTCCAAATGATCCTACAGATGATACTATTGATTATACACCAAGTCCAGATTTTCAAGGAGTAGATGTATTCTTCTATGAAATAGAGGATAGTAATGGAGATACTGAAATTGCTCAAGTAACAGTAACAGTCACTCCAGTAGAAGATGTGATGGATGATACAGCTACGACACCAGAGGATACACCAGTAGATATCGATGTATTAGATAATGATACGTTTAATCCAAACAGTGATGTAGAGGTAACTGATGTTACCAATCCAGCCAATGGAACAGTAACGATCAATGCAGATGGAACAGTAACTTATACACCAGATCCTGATTA
>NZ_CANLOB010000077.1 GCF_947492815.1 uncultured Dokdonia sp. | reverse complement strand
TATTACAGTAGATGGAGGAACTTCTCCATATACATATGAATGGAGTAACGGAGCTACAACCGAAGATATAGAAGATGTATCTGCAGGAAACTATTCTGTTATTGTAACCGATGCTAATGGCTGTACAATTTCAGCTAATTATACAATCACAGAGCCAGATAATGCGTTAAGTGTAAACATTACAAGAATTGATGCGACAACTGCTCAAGGATGTTTAGATGGAGAAGCTACTGCAACCGTAACAGGAGGAACAGCACCTTATACATATCAGTGGAGTGCAAGTGCAGGAAACCAAACAACAGCTACAGCTACGAACTTACCTGGGAACTTTAATGGTAATGGTGCAGGTGTTCATTCGGTAACGATTACCGATGCCAATGGCTGTGAATTAACACAGAGTGTAATTATTAATTGTAGTGACACATGTGATGCAGTTATTGCGATTCAAGATGTAACTGATATACTTTGTGCTGGTGAGAATACAGGAAGTACAACAGTAAGTGCAAGTTCAAATGCCAATCCATCTGCTTTATTTACATTTACTTGGAACACAGGTCAAGTAGATGCAGGAGTTACTACAAGTACATTGAGTAACTTAACAGCAGGAGTATATACAGTAAGTGTCACTATAGATGGGACAGTATGTTTAGCAGTAGAACAGAGTGTAACGGTTACAGAGCCAGCGAGTCCTGTAGGAGTTGATGCAACTTCAACTGATGAAACTGGTCCTGGATTAAATAATGGTACTGCTAATGCTACAGGCACCGGAGGTACTCCACCATATACATACTCATGGAGTAATGGAGAGACAACACAAGAGATTACAGGATTAGCACCTGGAGATTATA
>NZ_CANLOB010000076.1 GCF_947492815.1 uncultured Dokdonia sp. | reverse complement strand
GGACCGCAAGGACCAGCAGGTAACGATGGAGCAACAGGACCACAAGGTCCTCAAGGAAATACAGGTCCACAAGGACCAGCGGGTGCAGATGGCGCTGACGGAGCAGTTGGACCGCAAGGACCAGCAGGTAACGATGGAGCTGACGGAGCAGTTGGACCACAAGGACCAGCAGGTGCTGACGGTGCCGACGGAGCAGTTGGACCACAAGGACCAGCAGGCGCAGATGGTGTTGACGGAGCAGTCGGACCACAAGGACCAGCAGGTGCAGATGGCGCGGACGGAGCAGTTGGACCACAAGGACCAGCAGGTGCAGATGGCGCTGACGGAGCAGTTGGACCACAAGGGCCAGCAGGTAACGATGGAGCAACAGGACCACAAGGTCCTCAAGGAAATACAGGTCCACAAGGACCAGCAGGTGCAGATGGCGTTGACGGTGCTGACGGAGCAGTTGGACCACAAGGACCAGCAGGTGCTGACGGTGCTGACGGAGCAGTTGGACCACAAGGACCAGCAGGTGCAGATGGCGCGGACGGAGCAGTTGGACCACAAGGACCCGCAGGTGCAGATGGCGTTGACGGAGCAGTCGGTCCACAAGGACCAGCAGGTGCAGATGGTGCTGACGGAGCAGTTGGACCACAAGGACCAGCGGGTGCAGATGGCGCTGACGGAGCAGTTGGACCACAAGGACCAGCAGGTGCAGATGGTGCTGACGGAGCAGTTGGACCGCAAGGACCCGCAGGTAACGATGGCGCTGACGGTGCTGACGGAGCAGTTGGACCACAAGGACCAGCAGGTAACGATGGAGCAACAGGACCACAAGGTCCTCAAGGGAATACAGGTCCACAAGGACCCGCAGGTAACGATGGCGC
>NZ_CANLOB010000075.1 GCF_947492815.1 uncultured Dokdonia sp. | reverse complement strand
TGTAAAGGTTACCTAATTCGTTGACAGTTTTGATTAAATTTATTAGGTGCTAACCCGTCTAAGCTTTGATGTGGTCTTTCCATGTTATAATAGTATAAATATTGTAAAATTTCTTCTTTTAAATGTTCTTTTGAATCAAAAAAAGTTTCTCTAATTACATCTTCTTCAATTGTTCTCCAAAAACGTTCTATTTTTCCATTTGTTTGTGGTCTATATGGTCTTATATACCTATGCTTAATATCTAATTCAATTAACATTCTTTCAAAAGGATGTTTATCCTTAGATTTACTTTGCTTGTTTCCAAACTCAGGACCATTATCAGTGAGCACTTCTTTAAATTTAATATTGTAATGTTCAGCTAGAATATTAAAACTTTTAAGTCCTGCAAACATTGTTGTTAATGCTGTTAAGTCCTCTGTTAACTCTACCCAAACTACTCTTGTACAAGAATCTATTACTCCATATAGATAATAACGTTTATTAGGTTGGTTGTTTATAATTCCTTTGGGTAAATAATGTGTATCTATATGGGCTAATTCTCCAGCTTTCTTTTTTATAATACGGCGTTTACTTGCTTGCATCTTAGGAGTTAATTTATTTAATCCATAACGTTTAATAATCGTATATACACCTGATGGCGATGGCGTGAACTTTTTTAAACGGGGTTTTAAAATACTACTTATTTCATATTTATTATTCCCTTTTTCTCGTAATGCAATCACTTTTTGTTCTATAAAGGGAAGTGGTCTTCTACTTTTCCATTTAGGACCCCGTTTCTGAGGTAGTAGATCTCTATCTCTTCCACTTTGTTTAAAACGATTATAATACTTTAAAAAACTACGTCTATCAATACCATTTGATTCATAAAATTCCTTGGCAAAACGATAATTAGGATGTGATTTGTTTTTTACTTGTTCATACTCTTTAATAAGAAACTGATACTTCTGAATATAGTTCCTAGCTAAGGTTAAATCATTGGTATTTATTCGCATAACAAAATATACATTTTTGTCAACGAATTAGGTAACCTTTACA
>NZ_CANLOB010000074.1 GCF_947492815.1 uncultured Dokdonia sp. | reverse complement strand
CCTACAAACTCTCTTTGTGTTCCTAGTCCATCAGGTTCTGTAAAGTTTACTCTAAACCAATAATCATCTGAGTTCATTAATTGTCCATTAAAGGTACCATCCCATCCTTCACTGGTTGGACTGATTTGTTTTAATAACTTTCCATATCTATCAAAGATATAAATCTGTGCATTTAGATTAGGCGCTACTCCTATTCCTAAAATATTCCATGTATCATGGAAGCCATCACTGTTTGGTGTGAAGAATCGAGGATAATCAATAATTCCTATCTCCACTTGAGAGATACTACACTCTCCAGTAATTCTTCTTCCAAATACAATATGATCTCCTGGAGTTACTCCTGTAAAAGTAGTACTCGATTGGAAAGGACCATCATCAATAGCAAACTCATAATCTTCTAGAGTACTATTAAATCCTGATACATTCTGTATCTCTACCGTATAGACTCCACCTGGATTAAATGAGCTTTCCAATACCACAGCTTCAAACACTGGTGCACTTACTGCTACATAACTCGTATTAGCTACATAACTACATGGAGGCTCTCCATTTGGATACGCTGCTATAATAGTCACTTCATATTCGCCTTGTTGATCTACTAATACTGTAGGATCAAATGAAATCACCGTACCATCTCTTCGCCATGTATACGAATAACTCACTCCTGTAATTGGATCCTCCACAGTTCCATCTAAAATAAATGGATCTAATGCTTCTCCTGTAATCTCATCTACACAAATCTCTCCTCCTTCTTCTAAATCTGTAAACGGTAATGGGTTTACAAAAATCATAAACTCTATAACATCTGTAGACTCACACATACTAGCGGTATTAATCGCTCGTGCATAAATTGTCTGAGGATCACTTGTATTTACATAAGCTGTTGGATCAAGAATCTCATTCTCCATATTCTGTGCATCTTCTAAAGATGTATAATACACCACAGATGTTGTTGGCTCTCCGCCTGTAATCACAGCATTCTGTTGTGTTAAATCAAAAGTAGCACTATCCTGATCAGGAATACCATTGATTCCTGGATCATCGGCACATTGTACAATATCATCTACAGGATTTGCTAGTGGACGACTCTCTACAGTAAAGATGACACTTCCAAAGGAAACACAATCCGTATCATCATTCTCTATTCTAAAGAAGAGTA
>NZ_CANLOB010000073.1 GCF_947492815.1 uncultured Dokdonia sp. | reverse complement strand
GTGTCAAAAATGTAGAATTCTTCCTCTTTAGATTAACTAGAATATTTGCATAAACACAACAATTGGTCTTGATCCCTAGACAATTCCATTTCATATAATAAAATAGCTGGAGAATTAGTTACTAAACCAAAAAAGCCTTGACAAATGTCAAGGCTTTTTGCGCTTTTGCTCCTCCTCTTGGGCTCGAACCAAGGACCCTCTGATTAACAGTCAGATGCTCTAACCAACTGAGCTAAGGAGGAGTGTTACTTTTTGTAAGCGGATGCAAATATACACATTTTTAGTATTCGTCAAAAAGAATTTTAAACTTTTAAGAAACTTTTTTTTACCTACATTATTTTTTGCACAAAAAGCATCCCTATCAAAAGTGAAATATCCATTTCTAATACATTGAAAATAAATAACTATCGTCATTTTCTTATGATCATTGTTAACCTTTTCAGTTTTTAGCACATTAAATGAAAAATAATCTCATGAAATCAAAAACACCTCTAGTAGCACTTATTAGCATGCTAATTTTATGCCTCGCCTGTAAAGCACAAAACATATCTGTTACTACTAAAAATGATATTAAAGAAGAATGGTTTGTATATGCCAATTATGGGGAAGTAAATAGTTGGACATTACACAAAGACATGATGATTTTCAAATCCCCTTGGAATACCACCAATCCTAAAGGTATTGACACGGTATATATATACACACAAAAAGAACTACCAGCCCATCATATTGTAGTTCAAAATAAAAGGAAAAAAGAACCCTACGCAATCCTTGATATTGAAAAAACAACTGATGGAAAAAAAATAGCCATGACGCCTATTGTTTCTGGAAATAGTATTCAAGAGGTCGTTAAAAAGTTTAATACAGAAAAAACACCTAGCTGGATTGACCTCAGAAAAAGATACTGGTATACTAAAGAAATGATCATGTCTTTAGACACCCTGCCTGGACTTGATGAAGTTACTCCAAAGGATATGCTGACGGCATTACAATGGCGTAAACCACTTTCTATAAAACTACAAGCATATCTAGAAGACACTAACGGAGCCCGCTCATTTATGGTATACCGATTTGTAGAGCAATACCGTAACGAACGATTAATTGAGCTCGGATATAACGGATCATTCCTAAAAGTTGTGTGTGAATTAAAATAGAAGTTGGATTTTTGTAAAAAAAAATGGAACTGTCCTTA
>NZ_CANLOB010000072.1 GCF_947492815.1 uncultured Dokdonia sp. | reverse complement strand
TGTAGGCTTCCCCTTTTTAGGACACCTTAAAATTCGACAAATAATTATTATTTAGTTCAGGTTTGATGAAGAATTTAAATTCTTCATCAAACCTGGGCATATATTCTTTAGGGGATTTATTCCCCAAAGATTTATGTGGGTGATTAAAATTATAGTCCTCTCTCCAATTATCACTAATTTTTTGGAGTTGATAGATGTCATTAAAATAATATGCATCCAGTATATCCTCTCTAAAAAAGCGATTGAATCGTTCTATATATCCGTTCTGCATCGGTTTACCAGGTTGTGTATACTTGATTTCAATAAAGTTCTTTTTACACCAATTCATAAAAGTTTTAGAGATAAATTCTGGGCCATTATCACATCTGACGTATTTGGGTGTGCCTATTTCTTCTTTTAAATATTCTAATGTTTCAACGACAGCTCTAGCTGGGTATGAAAGACCTGCATCGATAGCTATTGCTTCTCGATTACAATCATCGATAACATTGAACACACGCACCTTTCTGCCATCGGTAAGGGCATCACTCATAAAATCCATACTCCAGCACTCATTAAGAAATAATGGAGTCTCTAGAGATTGTTTTACACGATTGATCAAACGTTTTTTGTGTTTACGTCTAAGCTTTAGCTTCATCTCACGATACACACGTAATACTCGTTTTCTGTTCCATTTTAAGCCTTCGCGACGAATCTTGTAATAATACTCATCAAAACCTCTAGTCGGATAAGATTCGGCAAGTTCAGTGAGTTTATCTATCACTATACTATCATTTTTCTTACTCTGGTAATACCACATTGATCTACTCAGACCTACTACCTTACAAGCACGTACGATAGAAATCATAAACTCTTTGATCAGATATTTGACACGAACTCTCTTGTCGGAAGGCTTTAGAACTTTTTTGATAATACGTCTTTAAGCATTTTATTATCTAAACTTACGTCAGCATACATCTGTTTGAGACGATTATTCTCCTCTTCGAGTTCCTTTAATCGTTTGAGTTGTTGTTGCTCCATACCTCCGTATCTCTTACGCCAGTAATAAAATGTACTCTTATCAATACCTAATTCTCTAGATAAATCTCCTACAGATCTACCTTGTTCATTCTCCTTGAGTGCCTTGATAATCTGACTCTCGCTAAATTTGCTGCTTTTCATTGTGACAGTTTGAATTTAAAGTTAGTAAATTCGAATTTTAAACTGTCCTATTTTTAGGGAAGCCTACA
>NZ_CANLOB010000071.1 GCF_947492815.1 uncultured Dokdonia sp. | reverse complement strand
TCATCTACACCTGTAGTCTCCTCATCATTGGTTAATCCATCATCATCACAATCTAAATCTCCATACTCCTCACTTGGCGTTTCTGTTTGGCTCGCTACAATCAGATCACAAGGATCATTTGGATCCGTACCATCATTTGCTTCATCACCATCGGTTACACCATCGCCATCTGTATCTGGATCTAATGGATCCGTCATATTACCATCTGGATCTGCTGGAGTATCTGGATCGTCTACACCTGTAATTTCTTCTCCATTGTTTAATCCATCATTATCACAATCTTCTGCATTATATTCAGCTGTTACTGCTGAAGTATCTTGATTTACGGGGTTGTAATCACAAGGATCTAATGGATCTGTATTATCCGTATTAATCTCAATATCATTCGTTACTCCATCTCCATCACAATCAGCATTATTAAATGCATCATCTGGCATCTCTGTTTGATTTGCAACTACTAAATCACAAGGGTCATTCGGATCTGTTCCATCTAATGCTTCATCACCATCTGTTACACCATCACCATCTGTATCTGGGTCTAATGGATCCGTCATATTACCATCTGGATCAGCTGGTGTGATTGGATCGTCTACTCCTGTAATTTCTTCTTCATTTGTTAATCCATCATTATCACAATCGGCGTCATTAAATACATCTTCTGTAGGAAGTGTTTGACTTGCAATTTCTAAACTACAAGGGTCATTAGGATCCGTTCCATCAATTATTTCTTGCTCATCAGTCACTCCATCTCCATCATCATCAAGATCACATGCTCCAACAACTCCATCACCGTCTATATCTGTATCTGCTATTGTTACTGCTTCTACAAATCCTGTATCATAAGGAGCTCCCTGTACTGTTCCATCAGGATTTACCAATGGCGGTTCAGGTGTACTATATGATCCTCCATCTCCTCCATCAGCATTTGGATCATTGTATGCTTCATTAGCATCAGAACAACCATCGGCATCACTATCCTGATTTAAGAAGTCTGGACTTCCATCATTCAAAGTATCAGTAGGTGTATTTCCTTCAGAGTTGTCTGCTTGTCCATCCATATTTGCATCAGCAAATACATCATCATCTACATCTACATCTCCATCTCCATCGGTATCTAAATCTCCTTGACCAGATTCAATGATATCATGGATTCCATCATTATCAGCATCTAAATCAAAGTGATTTGGAACTCCATCATTATCAGCATCAAAACCGTCTTCAATCTCTCCATCATCATTCCCTA
>NZ_CANLOB010000070.1 GCF_947492815.1 uncultured Dokdonia sp. | reverse complement strand
CTTGCCACAAGGCAGCTAAGTTCTCTTCAATCTCATTGGTAGGAGCCACATATTCTCGTTGAATCACATCTTCCGAGCTCACAGGCGGTAATGCCTTCTTATCTATTTTACCATTAGGTGTTAATGGCATCTCCTCTAGAAATACATAATAACTTGGCAACATATATTCAGGCAGTTCCTTCCCTAGTGACAAACGTAATTCTTGCTTGTCTACTGCATGCTCATTCACTAAATAGCTAACGATCACTAATTCCTCTTGAACCATTGCCGTAACCACAACACATTGATCAATGCCTTCTTGCTTTTCTAGTACATGCTCGATCTCTCCGAGTTCAATTCGATGACCACGTATCTTTACTTGACTATCCTTTCTGCCTACATATTCAATTTCTCCATTAGGTAACCATTTTCCTAAATCACCGGTTTTGTATAAAAGTCCGCTTTCGCGAAAGCGGTTAACAACAAATTTCTCTTGCGTTAACTCTGGTTGGTTTAAATATCCTCTTGAAATCCCATCACCCGAAATACATATCTCTCCAATCACACCTACAGGTTGTAAGGCTAAATCATCAGATAGAATATAGAATTGAGTATTATCGGTTCCCTTTCCAATAGGAACAGAACGATCATATTCCTTTGCTACACGATAGTAACTACTATAAGTTGTATCTTCAGATGGACCGTATAAATTACGTAGTGCAATACCACTATTTTTAAAGTAAGAAGTAACACTTGGTGGAAATGGCTCTCCTGCCAAATTGATCCCTACTACATTCGAAAAATCAACCTCCTTGTCGATAAGCGTTTGTATCACAGAAGGTACTGTATTGATTAATATATTATTATCAACAGCTATATAATCACTAATAGATAATCCATTTTCTAATAAACGTATGGGCTTTCCAATACTTAAAGGATAGAAAAACTCATATACTGAAAGATCAAAACAATGTGATGTTACTGCATATAATACATCATACGGTGTATTACTAAATTCACTCGCAGACCATTGAAGCATTTTACTCGCATTGTCATGGGTAATCATAACGCCTTTTGGCTTTCCAGTAGACCCCGATGTATAAATAATATATGCTAAATTATTAGATTCGATACTAATTTTTGGCAACTCTTTTGAGATAGGCTCAGCTGTTGTAAACGAAGCGATCATCTCTTTATCGATCGTTACTTTACACTGACTATCTTGCTCTATATAAGCAATACGTTGTGCAGGATACTTAGGATCTAATGGCACATATGCACAACCTGCTTTTAATACCGCTAGCAATGAAATTAATAACCATTCATCTCTATCTAATTTTACGCCTACTAAACTCTCTA
>NZ_CANLOB010000069.1 GCF_947492815.1 uncultured Dokdonia sp. | reverse complement strand
AAAAAAAAATGGAACTGTCCTTAGACTTATTAAAGTTAATTCTACCTGAGCTATTAATTACTCATTTTACAATTGTCTCTTATGAGACAAGAGATAAAGTTCTTCATTTGTATTTTGAAGAAAAGAAAGATATTCCTAAAGAGGAGCAACATCGAATACTAATTGCTCACGGATTCCACAAGGAGATTACTATTCAAGATTTTCCATTACGAGGCAAAGAAGTTTATTTACATATCAAACGACGTCGTTGGTTAGATAAAACTACTAAACAAGTTGTTCAAAGAGATTGGGATTTAGTAACACAGGGAACTCGTATGACCGTAGAGTTCGCTGCTTTTTTAAAAGTACTTAGTCAGTACTAAACCCAACGACTGTCATACCATTGGTGGTTTTTATGGAGTTAATGGCAAGAAATTGCAACGACAGTTTCGGGATTACTTAAGTGAATTTAAAGAGTGGAAATCTAAATCTCATGCTAAACAATGGCTGATCTTTCCAGAAAATATGGGTAAATACCTATCTATTGATGAGACAGCACTATCCAAAGGAGAGCTCTATACCATTATCACTAATAAAAAAGCTAAAGGTAAGAAAGGGGCTATCGTGGCCATACTAGCAGGAACCAAAGCAGAGCCTATTATAGAACAACTACTTAAGATTCCAAAATCACTTAGAGATAAAGTAAAAGAAGTTACTCTGGATATGGCACACTCGATGAAGATGATTGTAAAGAAATGTTTTCCTAAAGCTACTCAAGTTACGGATCGTTTTCACGTACAAAAACTTGCTTTAGAAGCCTTACAAGATATTAGAATCAAACATCGATGGGAAGCTATAGATCAGGAAAATGAGCAAATCAAACGAGCCAAAAGCAAACAAATGGAATATACATCTGAAATATTCCCTAATGGAGATACCAGAAAGCAACTTTTGGCCAGAAGTAGGTATTTACTCTATAAAGCTCCTAATAATTGGACTCAAAACCAATATACACGGTCTAAAATCCTATTCGAACAATATCCAGACATCAAAAAAGCATATGATTTAGTGCAAGGATTAAGAAACATATTCAATACAGCTACTTCTATACAAACTGCTTATACTAAACTAGCACATTGGTATAAAGATGTAGAGCAAACAGGATTTAAAGCATTCAATACTATCGCTAATACCATAACAATCAACTACAGGTCTATTCTCAATTACTTTATAAACAGAAGTACCAACGCTTCAGCAGAATCCTTTAATGCAAAAATCAAAGCATTTAGAGCACAATTCAGAGGTGTCAAAAATGTAGAATTCTTCCTCTTTAGATTAACTAGAATATTTGCATAAACACAACAATTGG
>NZ_CANLOB010000068.1 GCF_947492815.1 uncultured Dokdonia sp. | reverse complement strand
ATTCATATTTAACCATCTTAAATTCAATAGAATATACGAAAATTAATTCACTTTAGGACTATTTACGGATTTACAATAAATTTTAATAATATACATAAAGAAAAGAACGAGTTATTGACATTAACATAGTACTACATTCCATGTGAACTAGTAGTATTTATAATATCCAAAAGTATAAATACTACTAGTTTCTTAATCACGTGTCTTAAAAAAAATCCACATATAATATCCCATAGAGTCAGAAGTGTATATAATTTCCACAGTAGTCTCATGTAGAATGTTTTATATACAAATAACAATATTAAGATCACAAGTAACAAACATGTTTATCCCTATAATTAAACTTCCCGTCCCTGTAGCACTTGGGATTAAATCATGATTCTACACAATTCCTACTTTATTAGGCAAAAGAAAGCACATTTACCTGGGATGAATCATGACAAACATTTTTTACACATAATTTTATTAAAAAATTTCTAACCTATTACGTATTCTTTTAAAATATCTAAAAAAACACTGAGCAGAAAACAAATTTCTGATCACAGAAAGAAATTTAGACAGATACTTGAATGTCTTTAAATGTTCAAGAAATATTAAATAATAAAAACAATAATTATGTTAAAAAACATTTCAACTTTAGGGAAAACACTTAACAAAAAAGATCAAAAAAATATTCAGGGAGGAACTGGCGGTGGAGGTGGTTTCTATTGTGAAACAACAGGAGACTGTCAAAACTGCCCAAATATATTTGATAATAATGTTTTAGAAAGACTTATATGCGCTTCAAATGTTTGTATACCTGCTACACAGTTATAAAAATATTTAATAAAAATTTTATTCACCAAAAAACAACAGTTATGTTAAAATCTATAATAACATTAGGAATTACTTTAAATAAAATAGAACAACAAGAAATCATTGGAGGACATACAGATGCTTTTTGTTGTAGACTATCGTCTACAGGGAATTGTTGCCATCCTTCTTGGACAGCATGTGGTTTTCCCGGTGCTGAAAATTGTGTGAGCGGTTCTTGCTTACTTTAAATAAAATATTATGAGACTGTCTAAAAAGTAACTTAATATGTCATTCTGAATTCATTTCAGAATCTTATAATATTAGTTATCAATCTAATGAGAAACTGAAACAAGTTCAGTTTGACGAAAATTACATCTTTTTAGACAGTCACATTTAAACATTAAGTAGAAATGAAAAAGAAAATACTCTATATATTATTAGTAACACTCACTTTCTTCAGCTGTCAAGAAGAAGAAACTATAGATTCACAAACAACTATAGAAAATGATGCCCTTAATCAATGGTTACTAGTAGATCTAAATACTGTGATAGAT
>NZ_CANLOB010000067.1 GCF_947492815.1 uncultured Dokdonia sp. | reverse complement strand
TGTCTAGTCCTAACTAATCGATACAGATTATTAATGGATTAAATTTATTAATTAAAGCTGAACAATGATATCATTGTTCAGCTTTTTTGATTTATACTGTTTCCTTTTTAGGATTTGTTGTTTGTGCATTTGTATTGGAGTTAGCATATAATTAGATAAATGTGGCCTTCTATTGTTGTAAATAGTTATTGCATTTTTAATGAGTTCTTTCTTTAAATCTAGATTCTTTATATTTTTTGCTATATCGAACTCTTGCTTTAATATTCCATTTATTCTCTCTGCAATTGCATTTTCATACGGATCGTACTTTTCTGTCATGCTAGATTGTACACCATTATCTTTGAGGAGTTTTTGATATTCATTAGCGCAATATTGTAAGCCTCTGTCTGAATGATGTATTAATGGTCTTTCCTTATACACTCTATTTTTTATAGCCATATTTAAGGCTCTTAAAGCACCATCCAGTGATAAACTATTAGATACATCATATCCTACTATTTTCTTAGAATAGGCATCTGTAACTAAGGCTAGGTATGATGGATTGATTCTAGTTCCAACATAAGTTATATCGCTTACCCATACAGATTCTGGATTTTCTATTTCTATAGTACTCACAAGGTTCTTATGCTTTTTAAAACGGTGATGAGAGTCTGTTGTAATATGATAACTTCGCTTTGGTTTTATCAGCATATGGTTAGCGCGTAATATTCTAAAAAGTCTATCTCTACCCACATTTAATACCGATAGTTTGTCTTTAAGTATATGATACAATTTTCGTGTTCCTAACTTAGGCATAGAACTTCGTATGGTGTTAACTAATACAATCACCTTTTGAGCGATTGACTGTTTATAGGCTCTTGATTTAATAGATCTGTAGTAAACCTGTCTGTTCACCCCGAGTAAATCACAGGTAGAAACTAAGGTTTCTTTGTGTTCTTCTTTAAAGTGGTCGATAACTCGGGTTTGTAATTTTTTCTAATCTGGATGTCATATTCCTTTTCAGCCATATCAACAAGCATATCAAATATGATGACCTTCTTATCTGCTCGTTCGGCAAGATGTTCTGCTCTAGCCTTTTGCTTTTCTAACAGTTTAACTTTAGCCTCTAGTTCTAATATTTTCTGCTCGGGAGTTTTTGACATAATTCTAGGAGATTGATTCTCCCAATCAAAAGTACCATATTTTTGCAACCATTTAGAGACTGTAGAATCCCCTTGAATACCATACTTGAGCTTTGCCTGTGTTTTTGACAACAAACCTAATTCTACTTCTTCAACTAATTGAAGCTTAAAAGAGAGGGAGTAATCTTTTTGAGTGCGTTTGACAATTCCTGTGTTTACTGATGTTTTCATTACACTAAAGTTTTAGTGTATCGATATTTCAGGACGAGACA
>NZ_CANLOB010000066.1 GCF_947492815.1 uncultured Dokdonia sp. | reverse complement strand
TCTACACTCAAGGCTTGCCAATGGCTTGGTACCATCTTTATACAATCAATAGCATGTGTTTGAAAGTACTCCTGTAACTTTAATCCATCCATCAATGTATCCTTACTAAATAGATGCAAACATCCACCACTTAGTAAAGAACCATACAATACCGTATTCCCTAAATCGGCAGATAAAGATGACATCAATCCAAAACTCTTGTTGGCACTCACACCAATCTTAGCTTCTAATCCTTCGTAGTAATCAACTAAATTCTTATGACTCACCTGAACGCCTTTTGGCTGACCAGTTGTTCCTGAGGTATACACAACATAAGCCGTACTCTCTGCTGTCGCTAAAGAAACAAAGTCAACACCTTCTGGAATAGCAGCTACATCCCCATATTGAATGTCTATGGAAAACACAGGAACTGCAAAATCAATCACATCAAATAAATGGCTCGATTCTATAATCAAACACTTCACAGATGCCTCTTGAACCATGTATAATTGACGCTCCTTCGGTAAGGAAGGATCGATAGGTACATAACCAGCTCCTGATTTTAATATAGAAAGAATACCTAATAATGACCAATTAGAAGTGTCCATCATGATTCCTATCAAATCATTCGCTGCTAATCCATACATCTGTTGGTAATAATAGCCTAATCGTGTAGCAGCTTCATCAAGCTCACTATACGTCATACTATGATCATTAAATCTAAAGGCAACAGCATCTGGTGTCTTACTCACCTGAGCTTCAAATAATGATAACACCGTGCCTTCTCCAGACAACGTATAATCCAATGTATTATAATCGATCACTAAAGACTGCTCCTCTTCTTGAGTGAGCATCGATAGAGTACCAATAGAAGCTGTAGCTCCTGATAAAATCGTATCTAATAAATTCTCATAATGACAACGGAATCTATCCATCGTTGCAGCACTAAATAGATCACTACAATAATTAAAAGAAAATAAAATACCATCAGCACTATCTTCTGCAAAAATGGTCAAATCAAACTTCGCAATATCATAAGACATAGACATCGGAGAAATCGCAATATCACCAAAGGAAGCTACCTTTGCATCTGGATTATTATTTAAAACAAATAATACCTGAAATAAAGAACTCCTACTCTTATCTCTCGTTTTCTCTACGCGATCTACTACCTTCTCAAAAGGAACTGAAATATGATCATAAGCACCCAAAGTCGTTTGCTTTACAGATTGCAATACCTCGCCAAAAGATGGATTACCAGATAAATCTGAACGAAGGGCTAATGTGTTGACAAAGAATCCAATCATAGACTCCAATTCTTGTTGTGGACGATTGGCCACTGTAGTTCCTACACATATATCAGATTGACCACTATAACGGTATAACAACACTTTGTATACACTCAAAAGTAACATAAATAATGTCACCCCTTCTTCCTTAGCATACACACGTAACTGCTCACTACGAGCTGCATCTAACCTGAAATT
>NZ_CANLOB010000065.1 GCF_947492815.1 uncultured Dokdonia sp. | reverse complement strand
ACATCAATATTCACTGCAGTATCCTCATCCGTACTATCACTGTCATCCATCGCATCAACATCTGCAATTGGACCTACCGTGATCACTACCGTAGCAGTCTCAGTCGTCGTAGAACCATCGGCATTGGTAACCGTTACTGTATAATCAAAGGTATCTGTACCGTTAAAATCAGGATCTGGTGTATAATCTACTGTCCCATCAGCATTGATTGTTACTGTTCCATTTGCTGGATTGGTCACATCAGTCACCTCATTGTCTACTCCTTCAAAAGTATCATTGTCTAATACATCGATATTCACTGGAGTATCCTCAGTAGTCGTCTCAACATCATCCTCTACATCATCTATAGGATTCACCGTCACTTCTACCGTAGCAGTCTCTGTCTCCGTAGAGCCATCTGCATTGGTGATCGTTACTGTGTAATCAAAAGTATCCGTACCATTAAAATCAGGATCCGGTGTATAATCTACTGTTCCATCAGCATTGATCGTTACCGTTCCATTGGCTGGATTAGTCACATCAGTTACTTCTACATCACTCGTAGGATCGAAGTTATCATTATCCAATACATCGATGTTTACTGGAGTATCCTCATCTGTACTCGCTGTATCATCTCCCGTATCACCTGCTCCTACTACTGTAATGATTACCGTAGCAGTCTCAGTCGTTGTAGATCCATCGGCATTGGTAACCGTTACTGTATAATCAAAGGTATCTGTACCATTAAAATCAGGATCCGGTGTATAATCTACTGTTCCATCAGCATTGATTGTTACTGTTCCATTGGCTGGATTGGTCACATCAGTCACCTCATTGTCTACTCCCTCAAAAGTATCATTGTCTAATACATCGATATTCACTGGAGTATCCTCAGTAGTCGTCTCAACATCATCCTCTACATCATCTATAGGATTCACCGTCACTTCTACCGTAGCAGTCTCTGTCTCCGTAGAGCCATCTGCATTGGTGATCGTTACTGTGTAATCAAAAGTATCCGTACCATTAAAATCAGGATTCGGTGTATAATCTACCGTCCCATCAGCATTGATCGTTACCGTTCCATTAGCTGGATTGGTCACATCAGTTACTTCTACATCACTCGTAGGATCGAAGTTATCATTATCCAATACATCGATGTTTACTGGAGTATCCTCATCTGTACTCGCTGTATCATCAGCAATATCATCTTCCCCTACTACTGTAATGATTACCGTAGCTGTCTCAGTCGTTGTAGAACCATCGGCATTGGTAACCGTTACTGTATAATCAAAGGTATCTGTACCATTAAAATCAGGATCCGGTGTATAATCTACTGTCCCATCAGCATTGATTGTTACTGTTCCATTGGCTGGATTAGTCACTTCAGTCACCTCATTGTCTACTCCCTCAAAAGTATCATTGTCTAATACATCGATATTCACTGGAGTATCCTCAGTAGTCGTCTCAACATCATCCTCTACATCATCTATAGGATTCACCGTCACTTCTACCGTAGCAGTCTCTGTCTCCGTAGAGCCATCTGCATTGGTGATCGTTACTGTGTAATCAAAAGTATCCGTACCATTAAAATCAGGATTCGGTGTATAATCTACCGTCCCATCAGCATTGATCGTTACCGTTCCATTAGCTGGATTGGTCACATCAGTTACTTCTACATCACTCGTAGGATCGAAGTTATCATTATCCAATACATCGATGTTTACTGGAGTATCCTCATC
>NZ_CANLOB010000064.1 GCF_947492815.1 uncultured Dokdonia sp. | reverse complement strand
AGTTTAAAAGCTACCGTCTTAATCAACACGATAAACAAAGCGTATAATACACGTTTTTCAATACAAGACTTATATGAAACCCAGGAGATTGTAGGGGTTTCTAAAAAATTAGAATTCATTGTTTTCCAAAAGCAATTAGAAGTCGATAGTGTTGATGAATTAACTATATAAATAGCCTTGAAAAGATCGTATAGCGATACCCTTTCATTCATTTTACAAACCATTTTAACTTGACGTAAGTGCTTAATTGTAGGACTTATGGGTATGCATACATTTCAAATTAACTTTTAAAAACTTATATCGTGATAGAACATTTAATACAGACATTACAGTCATCGAAAATTGGACTTAAAGTCGTGAACGGAAGTCTTAAAATTAATGCACCTAAAGATGCATTAACTCCAGAAATTATAGCAGCTATTAAAGCTCATAAAAGTGAGCTAATTGCATTGCTTTCTTCTTCAGAGTCTATTCCAAAAGCAGAAGTGAAAGCATATTATGCACTAACATCGTCTCAAAAACAATTATGGACATTGAGTCAATTTGATGCTGGAAATTCGGCATACAATATATTTGAAGCGTATACATTTAGTGGAGAACTCGCTATCGATAAACTATCATTAGCTTTTAATCAATTAGTAGATCGTCACGAGAGTCTTCGTACTGTTTTTAAAGAAGATCCAAATGGTGTTTTATCACAATATATTATTCCTGTAGAGAAATATACAGGCGCTTTACAATTTGTAGATATGAATAATGCTACAAACGATGCGTTAAGAGCATATTCTGATACCATTCAAAAACATGCATTCGATTTAGAAAAAGGACCTTTGTTTATAGGAGAGATTGTGAAAGTTTCTGAAAATAAGCATATCCTAATGCTTAATATGCATCACATCATTGGTGATGGATGGTCTATGGGAGTGTTGAGTAGAGAGTTTATGGCTATTTATAATGGATTGTCTATGGGACAAGAAGTAATTTTGCCAGATTTGCCAATCCAATACAAGGATTATTCAGAATGGCAGAATAGCGAACCTAGACAAGCGGTATTAGAAAAAGCTAAAACATATTGGTTGGATACTTTTAGTGATGAGGTACCTATTTTAGAATTGCCATCTGATAAAGTGAGACCAAAGCTTAAAACCTATAATGGATCTAGTTTAGATTATAAGTTTTCTAAAGAATTTACTTCATTACTTAACGAATATGCGCAACAAAATGGCATGACGTTATTTATGATTTTAATGGCGAGTATTAATGGATTATTATCAAGATATGCGAATACAAGAGATATTGTTTTAGGAACACCTGTTGCTGGAAGAGATCATAGTGATTTAGAAAATCAAGTAGGATTGTATTTAAATACATTAGCCATTAGAACTGCCTTTGAAAAAGAAACCACTTTTGAAGAATTACTAGCCATTCAAAAAGAAACCTTATTAAAAGCATACTCTCATCAGGAATATCCTTTTAATAGTTTAATCAAAGAATTAGATTTAAAAAGAGATTTAAGTAGGTCTGTATTGTTTGATGCTTTAGTAGTTTTTCAAAACCAACAAGGATTATTAGTTTCTGAAGGGTTAAGTCTAAATGGTGTCGCAATTACGCCGTATCAAAATATGGAAAAGTCATTCAGTAAATATGACTTAAGTTTTATCTTTTCAGAGAAAAAAGGAGAACTCTCCTTACACATAGAATTCAATACAGATATCTATGAATTAGATTTCGTGGAGCGTTTAAGTACGCATTTTAATACGTTTTTAGAAACAGCTGTAGCAAAACCACAGGAAAAAGTAGCTATGATAAGTTACCTAACTCCATCAGAAGAATCTCAGTTATTACATGATTTTAATGCTACTGCAGTCGATTATCCATCAACTACGATGGTAGATTTATTTGTAACGCAAGCTTCCAAAACTCCAGATGCTACAGCACTTATTTTTGGAGATCAGCGATTTACGTATAAAGAGCTTGATGAGGTTTCCAATGAACTAGCACATTATTTATTATCGACTTATGATTTAAGTGTAGAGAGTTTAGTAGGCGTAAAATTAGATAGAGATGAATGGTTATTAATTTCATTGCTAGCGGTATTAAAAGCAGGT
>NZ_CANLOB010000063.1 GCF_947492815.1 uncultured Dokdonia sp. | reverse complement strand
TATTTTGTTTAATTTTTCTTTTAAACTCACAATGTTTCTCTAATAATGCACCACAACGTTTACGTATAAGATTAGTGACGCGTTTAAACACCTAATTTAGTTAAACAAATACTTGCCAGCGGAAAATTCCGCAGGAATTTTCAGGATAAGCCTGTAATAGCAATTGTTTATAGCCATTGTTACCTACCGTTATTATTTATTTTTTCAATCCAATTTTCCTCAAATTCCTCTCTTAGTGAATCTTTGTTTCGTTTAGGATAAATTTGCGGATAAATATGTTTGAAAGCAAATCTATTTTGTCCTTCGGTTCTAAATTGTTGGAAATTTCCTTTCTCAGTTTGACTGTACATTATAAATTCTGTAGTGTCAATCATTTTTTGATTTCTTCCATAGAACGTCTTGCTTAAAAAATCAATTCTTGAATCTTGATTGAAATCGTACAATTCAAATTCAAATCTCGTTCTAAATCTTCCAAAATAACTTTCGCTTTTTGTTTTTAAGTCATAAACTAATTGATAATTCACGCTACAACCCAATCCTGTACAAGGTTCATTTGTAAGGACGAAACCAATTAGAGAGTCAGATTCGTAAAGTTTGATTTGTCTAATATTGTTTGCAAAATTTACGCTATCAACACTTTTTCCCCAATTATAATTTAAAGTGACTTTTTTTGATGTATTTATTTTAGCACCATTGATTATAATTTCAAGTGCGTTATCTTTTTCTGACCATTTGATTTCATTATCGGCAAGTTTAATTGCAAACTTTTTATCCGAATTATAAGGGTTATTGAAAATTAGAGTTGGTTCATATTTTTTAGATTCCAGATATTCAGAAATCATATTTCCGTATTCGACTTTTTTTGTCAAGTCAGTTTTAGATTCAGTTCTTTTCTCTTTAGAGCAACTAAAAATCAAAAGAAGTATGAATGTTGTTTTAATTACGGATTTCATCTAATGGTAGGTAACGGTTCGGCTATGGTTAGTACGGGAATTAAAAAGCGATTAATTTCCGATTAAGCACTAAGCCAAAACTTTTTATTTTGTTTTATCTTTTTCTTTATAAAGCCAAATCAAAAGATTTGGCGGACTTTGTTAAAAGCTCTAAATTTTGGGTTAAGCACCGAAACCCGTATTAACTATAGCCATTGTTAGGTGCTTTACTTCTTATATTAGATTTATATATGCCCTAATATTTCGCCCATCATATTTTTCAATATAAACAGGAAACATTCCATCGCCAAAAGCCGTGTTTAGAGCTATTCCAGCTCCATCACCTCCTTTAGAATATTGGAGTTCACCATATCCATCATCACTTAAAGTTGCGTAACAAGAACCTGCAAAAGAATAATTTAAATCTCTTTCGATTTTTACTTTTATTAATCTTTTTGATTCCACTAATTCATTAACAGTTTTGTCAAATCCAATAATTTTTTCTTGATAATTGTTGAAGTCTTTTTTGTATTGGTAAATATTTTGGGATTCTACATCTTTATATATTCTCAAGTCCTGAAATTCTTCTTTTTGCCAGTCTTCATCAATATAAATTGGGTCTGTTATTAGTAACTGTCCACTTGCGACATTTACATAACCAGCTTTCTCAACTTCCATTTTTCCATCACGTTCAAATAGGTATTCTTCAAAATTTTCTCCAACAAAAGACATAGATACTTGCATATCCTTGGCTTTTTCTAACTCCTTTTTAAGGATTTTTAATTCCTCATTTTTTCTTGAATGTTCATCTTCGTGATAATCTTTGTCAGAACTTAATCTTTCAATTTCATCTTCTCTAATTTTTATTCTTTGATTTAAAGCATTTTCCATAAACTCTGGAGTTTTTCTTTCCAATTCAGATACTCTGTCTTTCCAAAGATTTAGGTTTTTTTCAACAATTTTTACTTGTTCATCTTTTGCAGAAATAGTCGCTCTTAGATTTAAAATATATGCACGATAAATCCAACCCGCAGCACCAAGAGCAAATGCGTTAATTATTAATTGAATCCATTTAATGTAATCTTCTGGGTTCATAGTTTATTTTTTCGTATTGCACCTAACGGACTTGTGTATGTAACGTAGCGTGCAAAAAGACAATAGCCTTCGGGTTAACACAGAGCCGAATTTTTATA
>NZ_CANLOB010000061.1 GCF_947492815.1 uncultured Dokdonia sp. | reverse complement strand
CTATTTCGGAGAAAAAATATTTGATAGGCTAGTAATAGCTAGTATTACAGCTAATGGACATTAAGCGGATATACAATAAAATTTATACAATCTATCATATAAATACTCTTCAATAAGAGAAACAGTGAAGTAATTAAGAATATATGTTTAAAATGTTAATAATTGTAAATTTTCAGAGTACGTCTTACTTACGGGAATTGTAGTATTGAATACAATAACTTCTTTAAGGCCATTTTTCTGAGTTACTTTATTTATACGCACATAATAAGAACGATGTACTTTGATAAATTCATAAGAATCTGGTAAATCCATGTAAAAATCATCTATTTTTTTTCTGACAAGATATTTTTTAGAAATAGTATAAATTTCAACATAATTTCTCGAAGATTTAAAATAACCTATATCTGATGTTGCTACTTTTATGGTTGTTCCATCATGTTTTATGATTACATAAAGCTTGTTGTCTTGAGATTTTTTAATTCTATGTACGAGTGCAGCTGCTATTTTTTTTAAGTACGTTGTATTAAATATTAAAACACGATACACAAAAGCTAAATATAGAAGTATAGATATACTAGTAACTATTATAAATAAAAACCACGATGATTTCCAATATGGAAGGCTTATAGTAATTTGTTTGTACAAAGTATTCCCCCAAGTATTGTCTTCGGCTTTTATTTGAATTGAAACTTGATAATCTCCAGGAGTGATATTAAGTATATCTATAGTATTATTTTTAGTATAATTCCATTCAGTATCTGAATCTCGAATTTTATACCTATATAATGTTTCTGCCCCTTCCTTAAAGGAAATAGATTTAAAATGAATTTTAATATTATGTGTTGTATTTGGTAATAGTATTCTTTTATCTAGAGAAATAGGTTTTTCATCTACGATGATTTCATCTATATGAAACCATTTTTTATATTTTGTTTGTAACTGATTAATTACCTTTTGGGGAACACTGAATACCCCTTCTTTTGATGCTATCCATATAGTATCCTGAATTATTTCAATATCTGTGATTTCTGAACACATAAGTCCTTTTGGTACAGATAGTGTCTCTATTTCATATTTATTGTTTCCAAATAGAGTGATTTTTTGTAACCCCAAATTAGTGCCTACCCATATAGTATACTTATCTTCTATATATAATTCTGTACAAATGTTACTTATAAGACCATCTTTTTGGGTAATAGAGAAAATGGTGTCTTTCTTTTGTATTGTAATACCTCCTCCCATAGTTGCTACATATAGGTTTTGAAATTTAGAATCAATATCAGAAATACGATACTTATAATTTAAATACTTTTCATTTACAGTAGATATACTATCATTCTCGTATTTTAATAGCCCATTATTAGTACCTATATATATAATATTATTCATTTTTGAGACATCAAAAATTCGATATGGTACTTTTATTTTAGTATAAAAATTGTTGTCCTCATTTGTGAAAAAAGCTTTTTTATTAAACATAATAGTGGAGTTTTCATCATCGCTAAGACCTTTGATATATATTGTTTTTGATTTATGAAAACCTAACCTGTGTAAATAATCATTAGATAATAATCTATTATTATTTTTATCATATTGAATATGATTAGGAAGTTTTACTTGAGGGGTATAATGGGAAATAAAAGAATTCTTTTCTCTTTTTAAAATTTCCCCATTATGGAATGAAGCAAAAAGTTGATTGTTACTGTCTTTTGTTAAATCTATGGGGTAACTATCAAAGAAATAATGATCTATAGATGGCTGTTTAGCATAAAAAATACCAGCGTTTAGTGTAGAGGCCCATAACCCTCCTTCATGATCTCTATATACTTTTGTTACAGATTGACCTTTTAAAAAGTGTTGTTTTATTTCACCTTGAACATTAAAAATCTTAACCCCACCATATTGATATCCAGCCCAAAAATGATCGTTATCATACTTTCCAGATATGATAGGGATATTATCAAGATCTGGTGCAATATTTATTTCTTTAGGTTCATTTGTTTTAGTGTCAACAATAAAGGCATTAGAGCTATGGAAAGTAATTTTAACATGATGCGTAGGGAAGTCAAGTAATCTGTAAAAAGAAGAAGTATAATCTTTGATAGGAGAATTCCATTGAGTATTAATAAGGCTACGCTCATTATTTTGTTTTGATGAATTATCAATAAACATGAAGTTAGATGGACTCTTCATAATATTTATAGAATGGAGAATCTCAGGAGATGTAGGACGATAAAGTGTGTTTTGTACAGATCCTGACGCATCAATTTTTAAATACCCTTTGAGATCAGTATAGTTAATAAGTAAATCTCCATCTTGAGTAGGTATGATATCATTTATAATTGGAGTATTTGGCCAAGCAGTTTTGATAAGATCATTATATCGATATTGATGAAATCCTTCAGGAGCATTTTTAAAATAAAAAATGGTATTATTATTTGTAGAACACCAGATCGTACCATCATGACTCTCAAAAAAATTATAGATGACATTATCTGGAAGACCATCAGAAGTTGTAAATCGTTCAAATCTAGTACCATCATATCTACTTAAACCTCTATCTGTAGCAAACCACAAATACCCTTCATCATCTTGTGCGATATCATAGACCTCATTACTAGACAGGCCATCAATAGCTGTGAAGTTTTTAAAATGCGGCTGATTTTGTGCAATACTAATGTTAGCCCAAAAAAATAAAATATATAGAAAGTATTTATGTTTAAAACATAGTGTATAATCTAACATTAAATATAATTAGAGTGTTTTATGAATAATAATTTGATAAATAGGTTTATCATATTATTCAATGTTTTCTTTTATAGCGGTTTAAATATAAAAAATAATTGTATATCCGTAAATAGTCCTAAAGTGAATTAATTTTCGTATATTCTATTGAATTTAAGGTGGTTAAATATGAATATATTTTCTTTTGGCGTACAGTTTACAGATGAAAAGAGTTGTCGATTACATTTTAAGGAGCA
>NZ_CANLOB010000060.1 GCF_947492815.1 uncultured Dokdonia sp. | reverse complement strand
GAAATGTAATTTTTAGTTTTTTTCTCATTTAATTTTTTTGACTATTTGTAGAATGTTTAGGATAATTGGCTGTAACGGACTTGTGTATGAAACGTAGCGTGCAAAAAGACACTAACTTTTCGGATAAACACAGAGCCGAATTTTTATATTTTGTTTTTAATTTATCATTTTTTAAAAGCCAAATTAAAAATTTGGCGGATTTTATAAATATACACAAACCTTTCGATTAAGCACTTATTAGCTATGTTTTATACACCGTGTTGGCAAATCGTTTTTTTTATAAACAGCTACAACCAAATAAGTCAATTTCTTCATACCACAAGTAAATGATTTTATTTTTTTGATTAATCAAAATCAACGCTCGTGAAGGTGTGTCTAATTCGTTGTTAATTGGGAAAGTATCTGCGTAAATAAAATACAAATTATCAGTTCCTTTTATTTTAGCAAATGTTTTTTGAAGTTCTTGGCTATTTGGACAATCAAGACATTCTTTTTTGTAATCACTTTTTATGAGCGAATCTATTCTTTTGTTATTCTCAAAAACTAAATCTATTTTGTATGGACTACTAAAAATTAAACTATCATTTTTAGTGATATTAGTTGTGTCAATAGAATATTCGTAATATTCTAGGCATTCATCTATGTAAGTCCCTAATTCTAGAATTTTGGTAGAATCAATTTTACTTGTCGTATAATAATTTATTTTTGGTTTAGAATTATTTTCGATTACAGAATTCAGAAGCATTGGGTAAAACCTAATCTTTCCAAAATGTTCCATTGTATTATTTGTAATTGTATCAAATTTTTCGATTAATTCCATTTCCTTTGAGACAGAGATAAATTTATTGTCAATTTTCTCATACTTTGGAAAAGATAAAATTCCAATTTCAGAATCTGATAATCTAAAAATTGGTGATAGAACATTCTTGAAAACTAAATTATTTTCTTTCTGAGACTTTAAAGCATTTAGAAAATTTAAATTATTTTCAGACAGAGTTTTTTTTGAGATTATTTCATTTATATATTCTGCTTTCAAACTGTCACTTGTAAATCTATCTTTCCAATATTCGTCACAGTCTGTAACTTTATTATTGACTTTAGGTAAGTCGGTTTGAAGTTGTTCGATTTTTTTTTCAGTGTGTTTCTTTTCTGAAATAATATGCTTTTCAATAACTATTTCTTTTCCTTGCTTTGAGTCTTTGCAAGAACTAAGTATGATTAATGTAAGTAATATTATGATTTTGTACTTCATTTTAAATGTTTGCCAACGGTTTCGTATAACCGTCAGTTACGGGTTAAATTAGCGATTATTTTAGGTTTAGCACAGACTTTAGCAATTCCGAGTGGATTCGGACGTAGTTGAATCCGCCGTAATTGCGGTTATACATTGTTGTGCAACGTATTTTTAATCCCACCAAAAATATAATCGTTTACTTTTTTCCATTTTCTCTTTCAGTTTTTCAACTGTGTCAGTTCCTTGCTCTACAATATCTGGGCAAAATTTATAACATTCTTTTGCCAATAATTCCCAATCCACAGAATCTGCTGTAATTTCAAATTCGCACCAATCATTGTCAGCTCCAACATATTCAAGTTTTAGCTTTTTGTCAAAATATTTGAGTATCGATATTACAGAATCGTTCTCAATTCCGTAATTAATTCCGCTTGTTCTTTGGTATTTAATTGGATCAAATTTATTCTCGCTTTTTATGATTGCCAGTTTATCAGGTTCAAATCCGAAGTTTTTTTCCGCAATCATAATCTCATATAATTTTCTTTGGATTTTGGGTCTGATTTCGTGAATTATGTCGATTGCATTTTGGTCTTTCCTTAAATTGATATAAACTCCAGGAATTAATACTGTTTTTCCGTTTGGCCGATTTTCGTCGAACATTTGTTCCATTGGGTCAAATGCTGGGTCGTCAATTAAAATAATTCCGCCCATATGAGTCCGTAAATGTCTTGGTAAAGTGTCCGAATGTTTTGCCAATAACTTAATCGCAAATAAATCGATTCCGCTTTCTTGTGAAAGTTTCACTAAATCTTCTGTTTCGGGTGGTTTGAACTTTTTCGGACGCTTATACTTTTTACTTTCACAAGAACTGAAAGTCAAAAGTAAAATCAATATTTGCAGCGTTTTTGTCATATGTTGCACAACGGCTTGTGTATGAAACGTAGCGTGTAAAAGGCACTAGCTTTTAGGATTAACACAGAGCCGAATTTTTATATTTTGTTTTTAATTTTACTCTTTTAAAAACCAAATTAAAAATTTGGTGGACATTCTAAATATAAATAAATCTTTCGGTTAAATACTGATTAGCTATGTTTTATACACCATGTTACCCAAAGTTTTCATTCGCTTATGAGAAATCAGGACTGTAAATTTCGTGCTTTAGATTAAATTCACTTTCTAAGTATTCAATAGTTGTTTTACAAATAGTTTCATTACTTAATGAAACTAACATTTCTTTTTGAGTATGCTTATTATTTAAAAGGGTCACATCAAAAGCATTAAATTCTAAAGCCATATCAGGCTGTGCAGCGGAAAACCAAGCCATTTTTTGATTTCGTTTAAACTTCAATATCGCCACTTTTGTTTTGTCAGATAAGTTAATTTTCTTTTTCAATATCAGTTTATTCATAAAGAACAACCCTCGATATAAGTCTGAGTTTTGTTTTAATAACCCTCGTTTTGTAAAAGCCAAACAAACCATTGATGTGTATATCAAAATGAATATTAATAATATTAAATATCCTTTACTATTTAAGTCCATTCTCAGCAAAAAGAATATTGTAATAATGAAAGGAGCTCCAATTGATAGTGTTATATGTATTTTTTGATGTGATGTAAATCGGCTTTCTAATATTAGATTTTTCGGCATTTCTTTAATTTTGGGTAACGTGTTTGTGTATGATTTCGTTGCGTGTTTCAGTAACTAAATTAGCAAATACAAACCAAATAGAAAATCCGCCAGGATTTTCGTAAGTAGGCGAGTACTAGCAATGAATTATACACATTGTTGCCACTAGTACTTTTTAAGTTTAAAAGAATTTAGACAAATAATCAATTCTTTCTTGATTGTTAATTATTTCG
>NZ_CANLOB010000059.1 GCF_947492815.1 uncultured Dokdonia sp. | reverse complement strand
TTAATTTCTTATTTATTGTGAGTTGAAATATATTAAAGACACACGATGAAGAGTTTGATCCTGGCTCAGGATGAACGCTAGCGGCAGGCTTAACACATGCAAGTCGAGGGGTAACATTGTAGCTTGCTACAGATGACGACCGGCGCACGGGTGCGTAACGCGTATACAATCTACCTTATACTGGGGGATAGCCTTTGGAAACGAAGATTAATACCCCATGGTATTATTAATTGGCATCGATTAATGATTAAAACTCCGGTGGTATAAGATGAGTATGCGTTCTATTAGCTAGATGGAGAGGTAACGGCTCCCCATGGCGACGATAGATAGGGGTCCTGAGAGGGAGATCCCCCACACTGGTACTGAGACACGGACCAGACTCCTACGGGAGGCAGCAGTGAGGAATATTGGACAATGGAGGCAACTCTGATCCAGCCATGCCGCGTGCAGGAAGACTGCCCTATGGGTTGTAAACTGCTTTTATATGGGAAGAATAAGATCTACGAGTAGATTGATGACGGTACCATAAGAATAAGCACCGGCTAACTCCGTGCCAGCAGCCGCGGTAATACGGAGGGTGCAAGCGTTATCCGGAATCATTGGGTTTAAAGGGTCCGTAGGCGGGCATATAAGTCAGTGGTGAAATGCTGTGGCTCAACCATAGCACTGCCATTGATACTGTATGTCTTGAATTATTGTGAAGTGGTTAGAATATGTAGTGTAGCGGTGAAATGCTTAGATATTACATAGAATACCGATTGCGAAGGCAGATCACTAACAATATATTGACGCTGATGGACGAAAGCGTAGGTAGCGAACAGGATTAGATACCCTGGTAGTCTACGCCGTAAACGATGGATACTAGTTGTTCGGTTTTCGGACTGAGTGACTAAGCGAAAGTGATAAGTATCCCACCTGGGGAGTACGTTCGCAAGAATGAAACTCAAAGGAATTGACGGGGGCCCGCACAAGCGGTGGAGCATGTGGTTTAATTCGATGATACGCGAGGAACCTTACCAGGGCTTAAATGTAGTATGACAGACTGAGAGATCGGTTTTTCTTCGGACATATTACAAGGTGCTGCATGGTTGTCGTCAGCTCGTGCCGTGAGGTGTCAGGTTAAGTCCTATAACGAGCGCAACCCCTGTTGTTAGTTGCCAGCACGTAATGGTGGGAACTCTAACAAGACTGCCGGTGCAAACCGCGAGGAAGGTGGGGATGACGTCAAATCATCACGGCCCTTACGTCCTGGGCCACACACGTGCTACAATGGTAGGTACAGAGAGCAGCCACGTCGCGAGGCGGAGCGAATCTATAAAACCTATCTCAGTTCGGATCGGAGTCTGCAACTCGACTCCGTGAAGCTGGAATCGCTAGTAATCGGATATCAGCCATGATCCGGTGAATACGTTCCCGGGCCTTGTACACACCGCCCGTCAAGCCATGGAAGCTGGGGGTACCTGAAGTCCGTCACCGTAAGGAGCGGCCTAGGGTAAAACTGGTAACTGGGGCTAAGTCGTAACAAGGTAGCCGTACCGGAAGGTGCGGCTGGAACACCTCCTTTCTAGAGCTTGTCCCTGATAATTCTATATTTATTATAGGATATTCACACAACCAACTTACTTGTTATAGATGAGAATATTTTGTTTGATATTTTCTTTTAGTTTTCAATAGCTGTCGATTTAATAATTAATGGTCTTAGGTATGAGGCTATGCGATAGGTGTTTTACATTTATTGATTACATACTGAAATACTAGGGTCTTTAATAGAGTCCCATAGCTCAGCTGGTTAGAGCGCTACACTGATAATGTAGAGGTCGGCAGTTCGAGTCTGCCTGGGACTACTTTATTTACGCTTTCGCGAAAGCGTGTAAAACTAAATCGCGATGTTCATTAAGTGCTATTTAGCATTTTGTTATTTATTGAAGGAAATTTTAGAAGTTGAGAATTGATTACTTCATTATTCGTAATTCTGAGTTCGACATTCGGGGTTTCAAAAATGGGGGATTAGCTCAGCTGGCTAGAGCGCCTGCCTTGCACGCAGGAGGTCATCGGTTCGACTCCGATATTCTCCACTAGGCGATGGCCTAGAGATAATTTATTTTATCTCTTTGCTTATTGCCGTGATAGATACGGTTAATATTAATTATCTGTTTTTTCACGAAGTTCATTGACATATTGGGAAATAAAAAAGAATACGAGAAGTCGTGTATACAGTCAGATGTATATACGCAAATATTGAATATAATATGAATAACTCATTATAATATAAAGGCTTTTGCATTTAATGCATAAGTCCTTAAAGAGCAAAAAGTACAATAAGCTAATTAAGGGCGTATGGGGAATGCCTAGGCTCTCAGAGGCGATGAAGGACGTGATAAGCTGCGAAAAGTTGCGGGGATCTGCACACAAGAATTGATCCGCAAATATCCGAATGGGGCAACCTGGCATATTGAAGATATGTTATCCGCAAGGAGGCGAACCCGGAGAACTGAAACATCTAAGTACCCGGAGGAGAAGAAAACAAAAGTGATTCCGATAGTAGCGGCGAGCGAACTCGGATTAGCCCAAACCAATGTTGTTACGGCAATATTGGGGTTGTAGGACTACGATATTCTGTGCTTTATGAACTAGAACGCTTTGGAAAGAGCGGCCATAGACGGTGATAGCCCGGTATAGGTAAAGACAGTTACAGATAGTAGTATCCTGAGTAGTGCGGGGCACGTGAAACCCTGTATGAATTTGGCGGGACCATCCGTTAAGGCTAAATACTCCTGAGAGACCGATAGTGAACCAGTACCGTGAGGGAAAGGTGAAAAGAACCCTGAATAAGGGAGTGAAATAGAACCTGAAACCATACGCTTACAAGCGGTCGGAGCGATAAGTGACGGCGTGCCTTTTGCATAATGAGCCTACGAGTTACTTTAACTAGCAAGGTTAAGGCCTTCAGGGCCGGATCCGTAGCGAAAGCGAGTCTGAATAGGGCGATTTAGTTAGTTTGAGTAGACGCGAAACCGTGTGATCTACCCTTGGGCAGGTTGAAGCTTTGTTAACCCAAAGTGGAGGACCGAACCCGTTGACGTTGAAAAGTCTTGGGATGACCTGAGGGTAGGGGTGAAAGGCCAATCAAACTCGGAAATAGCTCGTACTCCCCGAAATGCATTTAGGTGCAGCGTTGATTTATAGTTTTATAGAGGTAGAGCTACTGATTGGATGCGGGGGCTTCACCGCCTACCAATTCCTGA
>NZ_CANLOB010000058.1 GCF_947492815.1 uncultured Dokdonia sp. | reverse complement strand
ACTATTGATCTTGCAGCTTACGTAGGTGGATCTGTACAATTAAGATTCAACCGTATCACTGGAGGTACTTGGCAATCAGATGTCGCTATTGATAACACTAGAGTTGTTGCTGGCGGTGGAAGTGATCCTAACCCTCCTTCTGGATATTGTGCATCTAATGGACAAAACACAAATGATGAATATATTAGCCGAGTACAAATAGGAAGTATTGATAATAGCACAGGAGCATCTACTGGTGGGTATAGTGACTTTACAAACCTATCTACAAACCTAAGTGGAAGTACTTCTATTACAATTACTCCTACTTGGACTGGAACTGTTTATAACGAAGCATATGCTGTATTTATAGATTGGAATAGAGATGGTGACTTTGCAGATGCAGGTGAAACCGCATTCTCACAATCACCTACACAAGCAACTTCTATCTCTGGTACTATTACAGTGCCTTCGGGAGCGGCTCAAGGACCTACACGTATGCGTGTATCTATGAAATATAATGCAGCACCAACAGCTTGTGAAAGCTTTAACTTTGGTGAAGTAGAGGATTATATCGTAAATGTAGGTAACACTACTAATACTTCATTTTCAGATCCTAATGCAGTAGATAATACAACAACTGCTGTTGCTTCTTTTGACTTCACCCTTTTCCCTAACCCTGTAACTAGAGGACAACTTAGTGTAAATGTCACTGGAGCAGAAGCAGAGAGTTATGCTATTTATAATATGCTAGGGCAAATTGTACATAAAGGAGCGTTTAGTAACACATTAGATGTATCTAAACTTAAAGCAGGTATATATATATTAGAAGTAACTATTGGAAATGAAACTCATAATAAGAGATTCATTAAAAAATAAATAATATTACTTGAGCACCTAAATTAGTGTTTAAAACCCCGATGTCATATTCTTGGTATCGGGGTTTTTTCATTTTCAATCTTATTTTACTTAAAACCTATCGATTTAGTAGGTTTTTGTTTAACGTTTTTAGAAAAAAATTAAATCTTAAAGAAATCTTAAAAAAAAATTGTGTGTTTCATCGAAAAAATTTCATTTATTTTAAAATTATCACGTTTTTTAGATAAAATATTGAGTTTTTAACAAACAAGTTCCTAATTAACAAACAAATTACTAACGATTATGAAAAAAATGTACACATTTTTCTTGACAGCTTTTCTGTTAGGATCAACTGCTATTGCCCAAAATATGGATGGTATTATCCAGAATTATTTTGGTAAACACACTGAAAAATCCGAAACTGGTTTTTCATCTCAGGATGTATCTGAATGGCGAGTTACAGATATTGTTCCATCTTTGAATCCACAAATACAACATGTATATGTGCAACAAATGTATCAAGGGGTGCCTATTCAAAACGGTACTTATAAACTAACTGTTAAAAACGGTGAAGTAACTTGGGAAATTAATCAATTCATTAGCGACTTAGGAGCAAAAGCTAGTGTAACACAAGCATCATTAACACCAGAAAGCGCTATTATGTCTGTTGTTAATGCACATCAAATCTCAACACCAACAAACTTAAATTCAACTCAAAAATCGAAAGACGTATTTGTATACGAAAATTCAGGAATAAGTATTGAGCCTATTCAAGTAGAAAAAGTATACCTATATCAAGATGGCGCTTTACGTTTAACTTGGAAAGTATCTATCTATCCTCTCGATGGAGAGCACTGGTGGAGTGTAAACGTAGATGCTACTTCAGGAAGTATTTTAAGAACAGAAGACTGGGTAGTTTCTTGTAATTTTGGAACACCAGATCACTCAAATCATGGTCATGAAACTACTGTAGTAGAAGAAACAATAGAAATGGGACCCGTTGCTTATGATATGACTGCTATGGATGCAGCTTTTGTTGGCGGAGGTACCTATAATGTATACCCATTAGGAATTGAAAGTCCTAGCCATGGTAACCGTGCATTGGTTACAGATCCTGCAAATGCTACAGCTTCTCCTTTTGGATGGCATGATACAAATGGTAGTGCAGGTGCAGAATTTACAACTACTGTAGGTAATAATGTTACAGCTCAAGATGATACAAATGGAAATAATGGAACAGGATCAAGACCTAATGGAGGAAGTTCTCTTAATTTTGATTTCCCATTAAACTTAAATAATAATCCTTCTACATTTTTGCCAGCTGCAACAACAAACTTATTCTACTGGAATAATATCATGCATGATGTATGGTACCAGTATGGTTTTAATGAAGCTTCTGGAAATTTCCAAGAAAACAACTATGGAAATGGAGGAGCAGGAAGTGATTCTGTAAATGCAGATGCACAAGATGGTAGTGGAACAAACAATGCAAACTTTGCAACTCCACCAGATGGATCTAATCCAAGAATGCAAATGTTCTTATTTACTAATCCAACAAGAGATGGAGATTTAGACAATGTGATTATTGCACATGAATATGGTCATGGTATTTCTACACGTTTAGTAGGAGGGCCAGGAACCAATGCTTTAGGAGGATCTGAGCAAATGGGAGAAGGATGGTCTGATTGGTTTGGACTAGTAATGACAATTCGTCCTGGAGATGATAGAAATACAGCAAGAGGCGTAGGAACTTATGCAATAGGGCAACCTACTACAGGAGCTGGAATTCGTCCTACAAGATACTCTACAGATTTAGCAGTAAATGGTACTGATTACGGGGATATAGGAGGTCTTGCTGTACCACATGGTGTAGGATATGGTTTCGCTACTATTTTATGGGATATGACTTGGGATCTTATCGATCTTGAAGGATATGATGCAAATCAATATACGGGAACTGGAGGTAATAATATTGCCATGGCACTTGTTACTGAAGGTCTAAAAAACACTGCTAATAACCCAGGATATGTATCTGGACGTGATGGAATTCTTCAAGCAGATCAGGATCTTTACGGAGGACAATATAACTGTTTAATTTGGGATGCTTTTGCTAGAAGAGGTGTAGGTGTAGATGCTGTTGAAAATTCAAATGGCGGTACAAATACAAATACAGATCAAGTTATATCATTTACAAGTGGATGTACTGGACCACCACCACCAGCAACTTGTAATTCTACAGTAGCTAGTTTCCCATATGCTGAAGGTTTTGAAAACACATTAGGAGCTTGGTCTCAAGATACTAGTGATGATATAGATTGGACTATTAACTCTGGAGGTACACCTTCTAATAGTACAGGACCTGCTGCTGCTAATGAAGGAACTTTCTATATTTATATGGAAGTATCTGGAGACGGTGCTGGATTCCCTAATAAGACGGCAATCCTAAACTCTCCTTGTTTCAATCTTACCGGTGTAAGTTCTCCTTCTGCCTCTTTCAGTTATCAAATGACAGGTAATTCAGTAGGGACAATACGACTAGAAGCAAGAGAAGATGGATCACAAACTTGGACTGAAATATGGTCACAAGCTGGTGATCAAGGTGCTGCTTGGATAGACGAAAATGTAAGTCTTGCTGCATACAACGGAACAGTACAACTAAGATTCCGTGGTACGAGTTCAACTTCATGGCAAGGAGATATTGCTATTGATGGATTTGGTATTGAAGGTACTCAAGCTGGAGACACACAAGCTCCGTCTGTACCAACGAATCTTGCTGTAACTGGAGTAACAACTAGCTCTGTTGCACTTTCTTGGAACGCTTCTACTGATAATGTAGGTGTAAC
>NZ_CANLOB010000057.1 GCF_947492815.1 uncultured Dokdonia sp. | reverse complement strand
GCTTTTCATTGTGACAGTTTGAATTTAAAGTTAGTAAATTCGAATTTTAAACTGTCCTATTTTTAGGGAAGCCTACAGTTATAATCTAAGTTTAGTTGATATTTTATTTTATCACTATATCTAATAGAATCATTTTGTAAATCTTTAAAATTCTCCCCAAATTCAGTAAACAAATAAACTAAATTTATTTCCTTTTTTTTTAATCCATGATTTTCTATAAGACTATCTAATAATTCAATTGTAATATTTTTTTCTAAAGGAAGAAGTGGGTGAGCCAATTGATTTTTATACTTTTCAATAATCACATTTCCTTTTTCAATAATGTAATTTATATTATTTAATTCATCAATATACTTGTCATGTGCTTTACTATAATGTTTATATATTTTAGAAATAGTATCTTTTGATATGATACTAGGATGTGTCGCTAATTTGTTTACTATCCGAGTATAATCAAATTTTTGATAAAATGTATTTGTCTTATTTTTTCCTCCTAGAAAATTCCATCCATTAATATCATCTACAAAACCATTTCCATCATCGTCTATATTATTAAGAGTTTCGTTTGGATTTTCCCAAATATGATCTTTAAGAGCTGGGTGTTCAATATCTATTTCAGTATCTAAAACAGCTACAATAATTTTTTTTCCTTTTTTGTTTTTAATAATTTCATCATATAATCTGGTCAAACTAATTCCTGGAAGAGAATCTTGTATTATATCTTTAAAATGCCAGTTATGAATTTGTAGAGAGTCATATTCTGAAAAAACTAACTTACTTATATCTTTTGGAGCTTTTATATATTCTTTATTAATAGGATCACTTCCACATGAAATTAAAAAAAGAGAAATAATAAATATGATATTTTTCAAAATCGCAGATATTTTATTCAAATATATTAACTTTAGTTAGTTCTGAATCTCTATTGTTAATTCTTTAGAGATAAACGTGTTAATCTTTCCAATTTCTTTAGGAAGTTCAATAGTGATTTCCCATTCAGGATTGGTTTGTGTCACTTTTAGATGAACTTGCGATCCTGTTTTTGAGTAATAGATAGATACTTCATTATCGGCTATTTTGATATTTTCTAAAGATGCATTATCCCATGTACTAGGCATTTGAGGATGTATCGTGACTTTTTTTGCTGCGGCATTGGGACTTACTCCAAAAAACTGTTGCACAATGGGAACTGCATATCCATAAATATTCCATGCTTGTGTGATCATTCCGTAGTCTGGAGATACTTCGTACATACTTCCAGGAAAGGCATAGCTAAAACTTCTGTTCATACGCTTTAGATAATTTAGTGCCTTATCAGGACGTCCGTAGTTATTTTCAGATACGATTTGTACGCCTGTGGGTAGTGTCATAACCGCGCCTGTGTAGGAGAAGATTTTACTTCCTTTAAATGAACCGTCATCTTTTCCAGCAGAGTCATCCCTATCAATGCCAGTTACAAAAACTCCAAAGGGGTTTACAAACTTTTCTGCGGTTTGTAGTGCTTTAAATGCTTTTGTAGAATCTGCAATACCCATTTCCATTGGGGTGTTTACAACCCAATTATGATGTAATACAAAGGGTCTCGGCCGTGACGATGGGTTTGCTTTGATCGCTTGTTTCGTTGCTTTAAGCTCAGCAACAGCCCATGGTTTGTTAAGTGTGTCTGCGCGTACAATGGCATCTTCTATAAGATGTAATGCTTGGGTGTCTGTTCCTATAAAATCGGCATAACTATTAAATTCTTCTGACCAGAATTCTGTATTTATTTTCGCTTTAAGCGAACCTGCAATTTCTTTATATCGTTTTGAGAGTTCTTTTTTGTCTAGTATTGTAGCCATTTTTGCAGCATCGTCAAAAGCTCTTTGTGTGTATGCCGCTACATCAATCATTTCACTATCAAGACCATGAATTTCCATCATACCAAACCCATCAGGGAATAAGTTGTTATTAACATCTTTTTCGCTGAGTAACCATTCTAACCCTTTTTCAATAGTAGGGAAGTAGCGTTCTAAAAATTCGTGATCTCCATTCCATTGATACACTTCCCAAATTAAGGAAGCAAATTGTGGAGTTTCGTTAATGTTTCCAGGATTGAAAACTTTTCCATTGGTAGACATTTCATGGATAATACGTCCATTACCATTTAAGGAATTAGATACACTATCTAGTAATTTGATAGTGTTGTATACAGGTGCTGTTTGTTCAATAGCCATATAGCCTTTAAGTGCATACTCACTATCTACTCCAAACCACCATGGATAATCAGGAATTCCTGCTGTGATTCCAGAACCTATTTCTGGTACCGTGCGAACAAGCCAATCACTATTGTATTTGAGCCATTCAAAGGTTTCTTGTATGTCTTTATCAGGAATGGTAAGTTTAGATTGCGTAGCTAATTGTTCATAGCGCTGTTTTTTTGATTGGATATCTTTTATCGCCGAAACATGGATGTCTTTATACGTTGCTGTAGCTTGTTGTTGTGACATATAACTTCCAGCAATTACAAAATTGATTGTTTTTGAACTATTTGCAGGGATAGATATTGGGTATATAAGCTCTCCGGAAACACCATTGTGTTTTCCAGTAGTTACATTCCCTCCTAGGCGATAATTAGGTTTTACATCAGCGCCAAAAGTTACAAACCAAGGATTGTTTTGGTCTTTGATATTCCAAGTACTGTTTATAGAATCATATACTGCAATGTCTTTTGCATCTATCATATTGGTTTCTTCTCCTAACCAAGTAGGTCTAAGATCTGCATTGCCTATAAATGCAAGCTCAAAATCATTAGTACTAGTGGAGGTGTTTTCTAAATGAAACTGAATTAAAATACCTTCTTTATGATCAGGAACAAATTGCCAACGATCTATATGGAGTTGAATTTCTGGAATCGTATATTGGTGTTTATTTGCATACGGATAGTTCACAAATGTATGTGCTTTATCTAATCCCCAAGCACCTCCATCTTGTAAGATGCCTACTTCAAAACCATCCATTAATTTGATGGGGTGATTCCAAATACCTCCCATTTCTCCCTTAATGTGCCAACCTAATTCAGGAAAAGAGCCATCTTGATGTCCTACCATATATACACGATCTCCAGCAGTTACATAAGGAGATGATAGGTATTCTTTTTTGCCAACAATAGAAGTGCTATTTTGAGTTAATTCCCCAAAAGCATTAGGATTAGTCTCTGTTTGCTTGCAACTTACAATAAGACAAATAATAATAAAACTTAGAAAAACACGTAACATATACAAACTACATTTAAAATTTGATCTTAAATGTACAGAATTGCGTGTGAATTATAATAGTACCAATTAAAAACCTCCATTTCAATGATGATCTATTGAAATAGAGGCTATAAGTTTTATAAACAAGCAGAAGAATTAGAAATACCAATATCTAGGCTTTGTAACCCACTAGGGAGCGATGAAAAACTAGATACAGGACTATTTCCTCCACAACCTGCTCTTAAAGAAAAGTTTACTCTACCAGAACTATTTGTTTGTAGGGTGTAAAAAACAAAATTAAATGATATAGGATTTATAATGAAAGGTGCTGAAAATGTTTGTGTATCTCTACATCGTCTCGGACTTGAAGAACCTACAATACCGTTTCTATTAATATCAAGACACACACAAACTTTCTCATTAGGTCCCGATGAAGGGACTGTTGCTAAAATATCATAGGAAGTATTAGGTCGTAGGCAGGTAAAAGAAGATTGTTGAAAAGATGATTGACCTGTTCTACGTATACCAAATTCTAAAACAGAAGGGTCAAAAAATACTCGGTCTGTTGAATTATTTTTTTTAGCTAATTCTAGAAGAAATTCTTCAATACCTGGGTCAATAGTTTGATTTGTTGTTACTTCTATTTCTTCTGAAGTTGAATTTGTAATGATTTCATCATCTTCTTGACATTTTATTAATAATAAAGAGGTAAATACAATTAAAAAAAGTTTGGAATAAAAATTGAAAGTTTTCATAGATAAATTAATTTTTTCTGATTTTTATATTAATATATTTGTATATCCGTAAATAGTCCTAAAGTGAATTAATTTTCGTATATTTTATTGAATTTAAGATGGTTAAATATGAAT
>NZ_CANLOB010000056.1 GCF_947492815.1 uncultured Dokdonia sp. | reverse complement strand
TGTATAAAACATAGCTAATAAGTCCATAATCGAAAGGTTTGTGTATATTTAGAAAGTCAGTCAAATTTTTAATTTGGCTTTAAAAAAAGAGAAAATTTAAAAACAAAATATAAAAATTCGGCTCTGTGTTAACCCGAAAAGTTAGTGTCTTTTTACACGCTACGTTTCATACACAAGACCGTTGGCAACAACCTATGAAATCCGTCATAACCATAATATTTAGTCTTTTAATTTTTGTTTCGTGCAAGCAGAAAGACAAAATCGGAATTGAATTTTCGGATGAATATTTGAGTTCGCACGAATGGGTTATTGACTCGATTTATGGCTCTGAAGAATTCATTCAGGACTGGATTTACTTCACGCCTGAAAAACAATTTTATCGTTTTTCTAAATACAGTAAAAGCTATGTTATTGATAGCGCATTGACTTGGAAACATAATAGAATTTTAAAAGATGATTCGGAATTATTTAAAATAATTGCTCTCGATAGCGAAAACATTGAGTTGAGAACATTTGACAAAACCTATCACGCTGAACGTTGGAATACGTTTGATAGAGAAGATATTGAACTTTTTATTGCAAATAACGAGTATAAACTATTGATAAACGGTAAATGGAAACTGGATTCGACTGAAATTGGAAAAGGTGGATTACCGTTAAGCTGTGACCAAATCGAAAAAGGTTCAATATTTGAATTTAAAGAAAACGGTCGACTTGAAGTTTTTGAAAAAGACTCTCTAAACTATTGTAATAAATTTAGCTATAGCCTATTCAAAAAAGAGTTGTCGTTAAGAAAATCAGATATGGTAATGGGATTTCCAATAGCCGAATTGAATAATAATAAACTGACTTTGATTTCAAGATATATTCCTAAAACCAATTACACAGAAGAAATGTGGGAAATGAAAAGAAGAGGATTTAAACTGTATTTGACAAGAATAGAAGAATAAAAGGCAGTTGCTAACATTGTATATAAAAAATAGCGCAAGTCTTTGCTAACACTAAGGTTTGGGCGTTTTTGGAAAGTCGCCAAATTTTTAAATTTGACGATTTCCAATAAAAAAAAGGTAAATAGTAAAATTTAAAAATTCGGCTTGTGTTTAATCCGAAAAGTAATCTCTTATTTTCAGCGCTACTTTTCATATACGGAGCCGTTGTAAATAATGCAGAAAAACTCTGCTGATTAAAATGAAAAACGAAATTAAACTGACTTTAGCTGCGGAGGATTTTGCAAAATGTTACGGAATTCTGATTCTTGAAAATGGAGACTATATGATAGATATTGACCAATCAAAAATCTCATCTGACTTTCTCAACAGACTAAAAATATGGTATGAGGAATATTATCCATATACAGGAATGACTTTAACGGAATTGGAATCTCACCGAACTCATACTGAAAAGTTGGACAAAATTGGAATTGAACTACTGAACGAAATTTATAATAACGGAATATTTAACGATTTGAATATTGATAGATATATTTATTATAGCAGAGGAATTGATAAACCAATACTTGAACTGAATTGAAAAAAGCACTATTTACAACAATGTATAACCGCAATTACGGCGGATTCGACTACGTCCGAATCCACTCGGAATTGCTAACTTCAGTGCTAAACCGAAAATTAACGCATACTAACCCGTAACTGACGGTTATACGAGACCGTTGTGCGTCATTTGATGAAAACCTTGAAATACATATTAATTTTTGGATTTTTGATTTACAGTTGTGAATCAAACCGAGATGGATATAAAATAACTGAACGGACTGAAATAATTACGAAAGACAAGTGTAAAATTCCAATTTCCTATCCTGAAATAAGTGGTTTAGCGGATAAAGAAAAAGTCAACAAACTGAATAAAATTTTAAAAGAATTTCCTGAACACGAATATTACGCTAAAAACTGCGAAAATAATGAAGAAAGTAATGTGAAAGGCGACTATCAAATACTATTACAATCGGACAGTATTTTAAGCATTGAATTTAGAACTCTAATAGAACGACAAAACAAAAAAATTGATACGGTTTATCATTCAGTTGTTCTTAACCCAAAAGCAGAGGACACGACTGAATTTGCGATTGTTGGAATTGAACCTAACGAAATAATCCCAAACTTTGAACGTGGAAAAATTTATCCTTATGTAAAAAAATATAATACCGAAAACAACGATTCTATAAATTTATTAGCATACGAGACAGGAAATAATTATGTGATAACCTGGGCTGTTTCTGACAAGGATTTTATACTTTACGTTGGTGGCGAAGGAGAATGGTTTGGGAATAACCGAATAAAAATTCCATTGAACGAATTAAAATAAAAACGAACGCACAACAATGGCTATAAGTAATTGCTGGTTCTCGCCTACTTCTGAAAATCCTTGCGGATTTTCAGCTTGGCGTGTACTTGCAAAGTTAAGTGCTAACCCACGCAACTACTCATAGCCGAGACCGTTAGCTGTAATTAATAAACTAACATGGAAAATTTTTTAAGACATATCAATCTTAAGAAAAAACAATTTAAGTGTTATTCTTTAACTGGAAAAAACAAAGAATCAGAATTAATTTTTGAGGTCAAAAACGAAATCCATACTGGAGCAAATGAGAATGAAATTAATCTTTTAACTAAATTAATTCCTTCTTACAATGAGGAAATTATTGAGTTGTATAAACATCATAATGGGATGACGCTTTATCTTAATAAGGATGAATCTGGGATTAAATTTAGTTCTATAAATTATTTAGAACAATTTAACAGAGAATGGAAAGTATGGTTTGAAAGTTGTGATGAAGATGATCTACTTGATTACCACAAATCGGGTATAGCTTTTGCAGAAATTTCTCATTCGGGAAATTACTTTGTACTTTTTAATGGAAAAGTTTTTTACTTTGATCATGGAGATTTTACAAATTCGAAACCCATTGCTCATACAGTTAAAGAATTTCTTTCTTTGATTGTTAAAGATCCTATTACATTCCTTCATGAAATGGGAAATTATACTAGATATTTTGATGGAAAGACAAATAAAGAATGGATTCCAAAAGAATTTATAGCTATTTAAATCTACAGCTAACAAGATGTAAAATGCATTAAAACGCATTTTACACTAAACGTTAACTGCAATATCAAAACTCAGAATATGGACTGCATAATTTGTGATAATATAGCTGATGAAGTTGGTTCTCATTTAATCCCAGCAAGTCTGATAAAAAACTGTGTTGGTAATCGAAATTCTGAGGAATCATATAACATTGATTCAAAAACTGCTAATGTAGATATCTATTATGGAAGAGGTAATTTAAATAACCAATCCACTAAACAAAAACAAAATCATTATACGAGAGATAATGTTTTATGTAAAACTTGTGAAAAAAAATTAGGAGATTTAGAATCAAAATTTAGTAAAGAATTTCTAAATAAATTTCGAATAGATAAATATAATAACAATTTTACGATTTATAACTCAACAACTGATTACGAAATTTTTGAACCAAAAAAATTAACTAACGATGAAGTTTTAGTTTATTTCTACTCAATAATATATCGGTTTTGTAAAGTTTATGAAATTGAGGATAATGATAGTTATTTAGAAACTAATGACTTGTTAATTATAAAAAAATATCTTCACGGTTTTTTATATAAAAATTGTGGAAATTATAAAGAACCTATTCAAAAATTTAAACTTTTAATAAATTTCAATAAGTATTCTGACAAAAGTAAATTCATAGCTACATCAAATGAATTGAAAAATCCGTACACGTTTTATTTCTGTGAGGCTATTGTATTTTTATTTACTAAAAAGACAGATGAAAAAGCTGAGCATTTGTTTGGTGAAATATTAAATACAATTGAACAAAAACATACAAAAATAGTAGTTGGACCAGAGGAATTCTATGATAGTATGTCTGATATAATTGCACGCATTTTAGCAAACGATTTTATAACTAATGCCGTAAATATTATTTCAGACTTAAATAAAAAAGCTTACGAGGAAAATTTAATTGAGTTTAATGATTTATTCTCAAAATATAATGATGGAATTGATACTTCCGCAATGACAAAAGCATTTGATGAACTGAAAAGAAAATACAGCAGTTAACACTATATATAGCAAATTGGGCGATTAGTTTTTAACCGAAAGGTTGTTGTCTATTTGCAAAGTCGCCAAATCTTTTGATTTGGTATTAAAAGAGAAAAATTAAAACAAAATACAAAAGATTTGGCTTGT
>NZ_CANLOB010000055.1 GCF_947492815.1 uncultured Dokdonia sp. | reverse complement strand
ACGATAAAGATCATCTTGGTCTTAACATCTCATTTCATTTTACAAGAGATACATGCTAATTGTTTTTTCGCGAAAGCTGATTATTGATGTTGTGAGAAAAAAAGGTTTTTTGTTACATAAAGTGATTTTTGAACGCAAAAAAATCACTTTATGGATTATTTATCAAAAGAGAGAGTACTTTATTGATAATGTAATGAAGGGCTTTTTGTGCGTTTAGTTATTGTTTAATTGATACTTTTTTGGATAAAATGAATAAAAATATCGATGAAATACACAAAATTTAAATTATGGTTTTTCCGTACTTGAAATATGTAAAAACCTTTGTATTTTTAGTGCACCCAAATCATTATAAGGTATTTATATCTTATAGCAACATCATAGTAATGACACATTTTTTTCTTCTTAGAAAACCTACGCTTACATTTTTATTCTTATTGTTTATTGCTAATGTGAAAGCTTTATCAATTGATAAAGTGAATAATAATGTTTTATTTGCATGTACAGGAGATGTAATTGATACATTTCCATATACAGAAAGTTTCGAAACTGGAAATTTCGATTTTACACAGAATACAGATGATGATGGTGATTGGAGGCGTAATAACAATGGGACTCCTTCAAGTAATACAGGTCCTTCTGGTGCTAATGATGGAAATTTCTACATGTATACTGAAGGGTCTACTTCGGGGCCTAGTGCTTTAGGGTTTAATGCAACTGCTATATTAACAAGCCCTTGTTTTGACTTTACTGGAGTTGGAGGAGCTACTTTTAATTTTGATTACCATATGTATGGAGCGGCAAGTGGTCAAATTAGTGTTGAAGTGAGTGATGATGGTGGTATTAACTGGAATGTTTTGCAAGTGATTTCGGGACAACAACAAACTTCCGGTAGTGCACCATGGATTACTTCATCAATTAATTTAAATTCATATGCAGGGAATACAGTTAATGTAAGATTAGTAGGAACTACAGGAAATAGCTTTTCTAGTGATATGGCTATTGATAATGTGGTAGTGACTGTAACACCTATTAATCCTGAAATTAATGTGACGGGGTTAAGTAATGATATTGTAAGTGGCGATACAACGCCTACAGTTACTGATGGAACTGATTTTGGAGATATTACATTAGGACTTTCAAATTCTAGTACATTTTTTATTGAAAATTCTGGTGTGCTAGAATTATTACTTACAGATCCGAACCCATATATTACTATTTCTGGTGCGCATGCAGCAGATTTTAATATCTCTACAATACCTACGACACCTATTGCTCCTATTAATGGAAGTGTACCTTTTGCGATAGGGTTTACACCCTCTGCAGTTGGAGATCGTTTTGCAACCATTTCTATTGCAAATAATGATAGTGATGAAAATCCGTATGTTTTTGATATTATGGGTACAGGTGTAGCACCTTCTTCAGAAATTAATTTGTCAGGTCTTGGGAATGCGATTGCATCGGGAGATGTGATTCCTTCAGTCTTCGATGGTACTGACTTTGGATTTACAACTTTAGGTACACCTGTGAGTAGTGATTTTGTGATTATCAATTCGGGATTATTGGGGCTTGATTTAACAGATCCTTCTCCTTATGTAAATATTATAGGAGCAGATGCGGGACAATTTTCGGTTACTATAATTCCTAATAATGTCATTTCAAATAATGGAGGGACTACTACTTTCCAAATCACCTATAACCCTTCAAGTGTAGGTGTACATAATGCAACGGTTAGTATTGCTAATAATGACCCTGATGAAAATCCATTTACGTTTGATATTACTGGAGAAGGCGTTGTGGCCTTTGTGCCTGAGATAGAGATTGCTGGTAATACCGTAGAAATAGTAAATGGCGATACCTCTCCAAGCACTATAGATGCTACAGATTATGGAACAATATCTTTAGGGACAAAAAAAAATGTAGCTTTTACAATCAATAATGTAGGTTCTGGAGTATTAACCTTAGCGGGTCCGCCACCTTATTTAACGATTACTGGTGCAGATGCCTCACAATTTTCTATCCAAACAGAACCTTTAAGTTCTATAGCAGCTTCAGCTTCAACAGTATTCCAAATACAATACAATCCTTTTGGATTAGGAACACATACCGCTACAGTTACCGTTGGTAGCGATGATAGTGATGAATCGAATTATTCGTTTACGATTACAGGAACGGCTATTGAAAATGAAAATCCATTAGAAACTCCTTATTATGCCAATTTTGACACAAGTGATGATAATTGGGTGGCTTCAAACTCAGGAGGAGGCAGTGTGTGGACACATGGAGTTAATGCTGTAGAAGTTGGAACTGAAGGTGATTATTGGTATACCAATAATTATGATGACTATGCTTCAAATTCAGATACCTATGTGACTAGTCCGATAATAGATCTTTCAGGATATCAAAATTTAACATTTAAAATTGATATCCGTTATGATACCGATGGAGATACTGGAGGTGATGATGGGATGAATATCGAATATTCCCCTGATGGAGGAGCTTCATGGTTTATATTAGGTGCCTATGCAGATCCTCAAGTTGATAACTGGTATAATTGGGATAATGTAGATGCTTTAGGAAATGGCACTGATGGTTGGGCAGGATTCAGTTTTGATATCATAAGTGCTACAAAATCTGATTTTATTCAAGCAAGTGTTGATTTGCCTGTTGAATTAGTGAATAACCCCGCAGCAAGATTTAGAGTGCATTTTGCCTCCGATAATTCTCAAAATGACAATGGAGTGAATTTTGATAACGTATTTATATTAGGGGATCCTATTGTGTCAGATGATCCATTGACTGGACCAGCTGGTGTAAATACGAATTTAAAACTTTGGTTGAAAACAACAGAAGGGATTGGTTCGACAAGTAACGCTTCTCAATTAGCAACATGGGAAGATCAAGCGTTAGATAATGATGCTACACGTGGCGATAGTAGTCAACAACCTACTTATTATGATGACCTTAATGAAAATATTAATTATAATCCAGTCTTAAGTTTTGATGATGTCGTAGATTCAGAATTAAAAGGGAAAGGTGGTTTTAATACACAGGACTATTGGATTGTAATGAAAGCTGATGGAAGTATTGATTCTTCAAGTCCTATTAAAGGAGTGATAGCGGGTAGGGTATCTAGAGATCAATTTTCAGAAGATGGTACTGGTTTGTGGATTAATCCCGGTTCGCTACGATTTAGTGGAGTAGATAATATTGTAAGCCATATGGTAGGAGCGACAAGTGCTTCTGCTGCTACGATAGGTGATGGAAGTTATGGTAGGGCTTATACAAGCAGTACAGATAGTTATGATGATGAGCCTATTATATTAAATATAAAGGTGAATAATGCGGGAGATTTAACAGAAATCTATAAAAACGGAATTAGAATAGATAATTATACAGGAAGAACTACTGGCTCTCCTTCAGAAGACCTGCCATATATTAATGTGACAAACTCTAGTTATATATTAGGTGTGGGCCGTATTACTGTTGGAGGTACAAATTATGATTCCCATTTTAATGGGAAGATGTCTGAAGTGATTAGTTATGCAAATCCTTTAACGGTATTTGATCAAGAAAAGATACAATCATATCTAGCCATTAAATATGGAATCACATTACACGATATTACTAGTAGTACAATTACAAGACAAGGAGATCAAAATTATATAGACTCTGATGGCTCAACTATATGGAATGTTGCAGCCCATACAGGGTATAATTATGATATTGCAGGAATAGGAAGAGATATTACATCAGGATTGAATCAAAAGCAATCGATATCTGTAAATCCAGGAGCAATTGTAACTATGGCACTTACAGACGTGTATAATACAAATAATGAAAATATAACTAATAATACAAATACAATTGAAGATAAGAATTTCTTAATGTGGGGGAATGATAATAGAAGTTTGAATGCTGCTGCATCTATTATAGTAGATTTAAGTGATGATATTACTGGCTTAAATACAGTGGTTGATATCACATCTGTAGAACGTTCTTGGAAAGTGGTTGAAACTGGAACAGTAGGAAGAGTAAAGGTGTCTGTTCCTGAAATAGTATTGAGTGCTACACTTGATCCGCCAGGAAGTTTCTTTATGTTTATTTCAGATACCCCAACATTTAACCCTAGTTCAGAATATCGTATTATGCTTCCAAATGGAGATAACGTAGAAGCTGAATATGATTTTGAAGGAACAAAATATATCACATTTGGATATGCGCCAGATTATATATTTGACCGTTCTATAACATTTAACGGAACGACAGATTATATGGACGCTCAGGATTACTTAGATATTGAAGGAGATTTTACAATATCAACTTGGGTAAAACATTCTAGTCAAGATTATACTATTCTTTCTAAAAGTAATACTGCGTTTACTGAAGGTTATGAATTAAAGATTAATGCAGATAGGACGGTGAGTATGATTTGGGAAAATGGAAGTACGCAAAGTATTACATCTAACACCCAAATTCCTAATAATGAATGGCATCAAATTGCGGTCTCTTATGATGGAGGTATGGCAAGTCTTTATATAGATGGTGTGTTGGATATTCAAGTGCCGCTAACGGCTCCTGTCACAAATGATGAAAATTTCTTGATAGCAGCTGGAAGAGGTAGAACTCCTGTAAATTTCTATGAAGGAACTATAGATGAAGTTAGAGTTTGGGATGCTGCCCTAACAGTAGACCAAATTCGATTTATTATGAATCAAGAAATCCTTGAGAATACAAATCTTATGGTAAGGGGAGAGATAGTTCCTGCAACAATCTCTAAAAATGATGTTGATGTAATACCTTGGGATTCTCTTGATGGATATTTTCCAATGACTACATATGCATTTACCAATGTAAAAGGAGCTTCTAATAACACAGTAGTAGCAGCAATTAAAAACTTAAAAACCGTAGATTTCCAAACAGCACCACTTCCATATGTATCAGAAGCAGACGGAGATTGGGCAGATCAAACTACTTGGGAAAACGGAACTGGATTGCAAACCCCAAATAGTGAATCGATTGTAGATAATTCAGTTCGTGTAGATTGGAATATTGTACAGACAGCACATAATGTAACTACACAAGAAAATAATACGGTCTTAGCTTTAGATATTCAGGTAAATGAATTGTCCATAGAAAATGATAGTAAGATTGAGGTGTCACATTATCTTAAATTAGATGGAATATTAGATCTTGTAGATGAGTCACAACTTATACAAACTGAAAACAGTGATCTTGATGTAACTAGTGCTGGGTTTTTAGAAAAGGATCAACAGGGTACAGCAGATACCTATTCTTATAACATTTGGTCATCACCTGTGAGTACTATTAATGGGACTCAAATAAATACAAATTATTCTGTAGGGAGCATTATGAATGATGGAACTGATCCAAATAATCCATCGGTGATGAACTTTAGTAGTGGATTTAATGGGGCGCCTTCATCTCCTATTACGATTAGTTCATATTGGATTTTTAAATATGGAAATGGTATAGAACAGTTTCAACCAATTGGACCATTTGGAAGTGTAAGTGTAGGTGAAGGATATACGATGAAAGGACCAGGATCGGGAGCAATTACAGACCCTCAGAACTATGTGTTTGTAGGGAAACCAAATAATAGTACTGATGCACAAGAAATTGTGGTGCCTGCCATTGCAGATAGAGATTATATTGTTGGAAATCCATTCCCATCTGCTTTAGATGCTAATGATTTTATTAATGATAATCCACATTTAGATGGTACATTATACCTGTGGGA
>NZ_CANLOB010000054.1 GCF_947492815.1 uncultured Dokdonia sp. | reverse complement strand
AAAAATAGGAGCAAGCTTTCATATCAATTCTGTCTTTTCCCCAATTCTAAAAAGATGAACATATTCTCATTTTTTGCACCTTTAGGGACGGGGAAACAAAAAATAGGAGTAAGTTTTCATATCAAATGAAGGAGGTGTTAAAAAAGTTATTGGCTATTTGTAGTTTGCTTTTTGAAATAAAAATAGAGTAACACTCTAAAATAGAGTAGTACTCTATTTTGAGAAAAGGAGCATCATTTTTGACAATATGAAATTTGAATAACAAGATTATCTGTCTAAGGTAGGACATCGAAAAACAGTGCGTAGTTTCTTAGCTTCTTGTGTGATCTCTCCTAAGATCGAGATGACTGCATTCAATTTTTTAACAACATGAGATAGGAATGACAAGTAACATCAAATAGGTTCGTTTCCTCTTCGCGAACTTGTTTAGAATGACTAAAACCTACTCTCAAATCTAGATTTGAGTAGGTTCTATAAGGGTTTTGAACTTCTTTTGTACAACAATTAATTCCCACGATGGTGAGAATCTCATCCTTGTAAACAAAAAGAAACTATGAAAAATATCTTGTCACTAACTACGCTACTCTCCAGATTGAATATGTTTTTTCCCAATTCTAAAGAGTGAATATATTCTAATTTTTTGCACCCTTTAGGGATGGGGCAACAAAAAATGAATGGAATTTTTTACATCAAATATGTTTTTTCCCAATTCTAAAGAGTGAATATATTCTAATTTTTTGCATCCTTTAGGGATGGGGCAACAAAAAATGAATGGAATTTTTTACATCAAATATGTTTACCCTTTAGAGACAGGAAAATAAAAATCACAAACATTAAAACATGAAACACTGAACATGAAACACATACTAACAATACTCATTTTCCTCTTGACTACAACCCTTTTTGCACAACAAAAAGAAACACAACAGCTAGAAACCATCGATCAATTCTTAACAGATGAGTACCCAAAAAACGAACCTGGCGCTGTGGTCTTAATTTCAAAAGGAGATGACATCTTATTTCAAAAAGCATATGGCCTTGCTTCGCTAACTCCTAAACGAAAACTAAAAACTGATATGATCTTCAGAATAGGGTCTATGACTAAACAGTTTACTTCGGCAGCGGTATTACAATTGGTAGAGCAAGGGAAAGTATCCCTTTCAGATACGATTCAGCAATACGTGCCGTATTACCCTGTAAAAGAATACCCTATAACCATTCACCACTTATTATCACAAACATCAGGAGTTCCTGATTTTTTTGATGTAGATGAAGACGAGTTTCATTTACTTGCCAAAGAGTATACTCCAAAAGATATGATTGCCTATTTTAAAGATGAGCGGTTGCTTTTTGAACCAGGATCAAAATGGGCGTATAGTAATAGTAATTATTCTTTATTAAATGCAGTGATTGAAAAAGCGTCAGGCATGAAAAAAAGAACTTATATGGAGCAGTTTATTTTTAATCCGCTTGGTATGAAATCTAGTGCTATTGGAGATCCAGATCAAGTTAAAAAGAAGCGACTCGTCACAGGACACGCCGAAGATGTGCCAGGTATTTTTAAAGAAGGTCCGGCAATGTCTAACAGTGTTGGTGGTGTGAGATCTACAGCGTATGATTTGTTTTTATGGCATCGTGCATTACATGATAAAACCGTGTTGTCTGAATTTGTCGTCTCACAATTAACTACTGAAAAAAAGATACATTCTGGCGAAGGAACAGGCTATGGTTATGGTTTTTTTCTTAGAGAATTACAAGGAAGTCCAACCATACAACACGGAGGGAATTTATTTGGCTTTACTACCAATGGATTGTACTTGCCTGATGAAGATATCTTTGTGTGTGTGTTGTCTAATACCAAATTTGACAGGACGCCAGATATCGCTGATTATATAGGTAGTATATTGATTGATAAACCCATTGTTATTAAAAAGAAATCTGAAATTAAACGGGATGTCTATAAAGAGTACATAGGAATATATCACCTTAAAGAGGATGTGAATAAGCGTTTTGGAATAGAATTATTTGATACCATGTTGGTTATGGTACCTCTGGATGCAAGAGAAAATGCAGGGATTTTACGTCCTATTTCTGATGATTATTTTGAAAGTAAAGAAGCAAAAGCTACTATTACATTTACCAGAAATGATGCTCAAGAAGTTATAGGAATCACTGTCGAACAAAACGGAACCTATCATTTTGTAAGAATAGAATAGGAGGGCAATTTGGCAAGTTTTTGAGTTTTAAAGTTTGTTAAGTAAGTGCTTATCAGTTAGAAAGGAGAGATCGAGGGAGGTGTGCTATCTAATATATTCTCAAAAATAACATAATCATGTATTTTTATATGCAATACTAAGAGACGCATGTGTCATTGAGAGATGAATTCTTGAGATGTGAAGATTGTCTCTTTTCAACCTTGAGTCTTCTAATTGATATATTTCTTTTATACGCTTTCGCGAAAGCGTATACATTTACCTCCATTTTTTTACAACTACTAAAAAATAAACGATATAGTTTAATCTTATAGTACTTGTTGTGTTTAATAATTAATTATTATTGTTATTTAGAATTACGCTTCTTTAAAATGGATATAAGCTATTTTTGAAAATACTTGATGTATATAGTTGTTTTTAGTTTTTAAATAAAGGAGAACGCTTTTATTTGATTTTTTCACTTTTTAAGCCACATCAAATTCACTTACAAAATGCATCTTGACAGATGGATATTTTTGTTGTGTCATCTGAAGACTAAATGCAGAATCTGCTAAGAAAACCAACTGATCTCTTTTGTCTTTTGCCATAAAACGCTGTTTCACACGTAAGAATTCTTTAAACTCCTCACTTTTAGGGTCTTCTGGATCTACCCAACATGCTTTATGAACATTGAGAGGTTCATAGGTACATTTTGCACCATATTCATGTTCCAATCGATACTGAATAACTTCATATTGTAACGCACCTACAGTTCCAATGACTTTACGACCATTCAATTCTAATGTAAATAATTGTGCCACACCTTCATCCATAAGTTGGTCAATTCCTTTGGCTAACTGCTTGGATTTCATTGGATCAGCATTGTTAATGTACCTAAAATGCTCTGGAGAGAACGAAGGGATTCCTTTATAATGAATTTCTTCTCCAGAAGTTAATGTGTCTCCTATTTTAAAATTACCTGTATCGTGTAATCCTACAATATCACCAGGGTAGGAAATGTCTACAATTTGCTTGCGCTCTGCAAAAAATGCATTGGGACTTGAGAATTTTAGTTTCTTCTTATTACGTACATGTAAATAAGGAGTATTACGCTCAAATATGCCTGATACGATTTTTATAAATGCCAAACGATCTCGGTGTTTTGGATCCATATTGGCATGAATCTTAAATACAAAACCGGTAAATCCTTTCTCATCAGGATGTACTAAACGTTCTTCGCTCTCCTTAGGTCGTGGGGTAGGAGCAATTTCGACAAAACAATCAAGGAGTTCGCGCACTCCAAAACTATTAAGTGCAGAACCAAAAAATACAGGCTGTTGTTGCCCATTTAGATAAGCTTCTTTATCAAAATCAGGGTATACTCCTTGTACTAATTCAAGTTCTTCTCGTAGGTTTTCAGCAGCATCACTTCCTACAAGTTCGTCAAGTATCGTATCCTGAATGTCTGAAACTTCTACAGTTTCTTCTATGTTCTTTCTACTATCACCACTAAAAAGATTTACATTCTTTTCCCATATATTATAGATTCCTTTAAAATCATAGCCCATTCCTATAGGAAAACTTAAAGGTGTTACAGATAAATGTAGTTTTTGCTCTATTTCATCTAATAGTTCAAAAGCATCTTTTCCTTCTCGATCTAATTTATTGACAAATACAATCATAGGAATATTACGCATACGGCATACTTCTACCAGCTTTTCCGTTTGTTCCTCGACCCCTTTTGCTACGTCAATAACTACAATTACACTATCTACAGCGGTGAGTGTTCTAAAAGTATCTTCTGCAAAATCTTTATGCCCTGGTGTATCTAGAATATTGATTTTAGTTCCTTGGTATTCAAATGCTAATACAGATGTGGCTACAGAAATACCACGCTGACGCTCTATCTCCATAAAGTCACTTGTAGCACCTTTCTTGATCTTATTCGATTTTACGGCACCAGCTTCTTGAATAGCCCCTCCAAATAGTAATAATTTTTCTGTTAATGTTGTTTTACCTGCATCTGGATGCGATACAATACCGAAGGTTCTTCTTCTTGCAATCTCGTCTTTTACACTCATGAATGATAGCTAATTTTAAAGATGCAAATATAATGGAAACCTATGAGTAAAAAACTACGTATATACATTTGATAAACATAAAATCATGTTGCGATTAAAACGGATTAAAGATTATAGAGAGGCATTCAAAATGATATGATATATACTGTAAAATGGATCTTTTTTATTCCTGTAGGAATAATTCCTTTATGATATTTGATGGGAGGAAATATGTGATTTTAAACTGTTTTCATCAAAATAGGGTGATTTTTCATTTTTTAGTGAATTTTCAGTCGTACGCTTTCGCGAAAGCGTATGCAAATTGCTGAAATGACTGTAAATATTCGATTTTAAAAGCTTCATTAACATTTAACTGTGTTATTTTGGCAGGTATTTTTACGTGTGCCTGAATTCCGTACAAACACTTGAGGTAATACCGTAATTTGTGTAGTTCATCGATGATTTAGTCACAAAGGTCTAAAAACTAAAATAATACATTTTAAGTTAATATTAATCAGATATATTTGGGTCACCCAACTTGAGTATTAATAAAAAAAACAATTTATATAAGTATAAATGTAATTATTATGGTAGCATATAAAAATAGACATATAAATCTATTTGCTCTTGGGGACACTTCAATTATTACGACATTCAAAATATGTACGTACTGTTTTTAACTCTTAATAGAGATTAAGAATATTAGGCCCTCTGACAAATTACAACATAAGATATACAACAATAATGATACAGTAATCATCTTAACGTGAAAACTGTGTCGTAATTTTTATTTGATTACACTCATTAATGAAAAATAAATACAAGACGATATTCAATTCGAATAGTTTCAAATCCATTAAAGAATGGGTGTCATCTTTACACATATTTAATATGAAGACAAATTACTTTGATTTCAAAAAGCTACTCTTATTACGTAAGGAACCAGCAAATCAAACATTGATCCAGAAGGTGCGTTCTGCGCAGTCAGGAGCCTTTGAGAGTATGATGTTAAAAAGAATGATATTTGGTGCATTTGCATTATTGTTTTTTTCAACGTTTTCTGCGATAGCTCAAACACAAGCACCCTCTATTCAGTCTGGGGTTACTTTTCAGTGGTCAGATATACAAGATGTAGATGGTAACGGCGACATTAGTGGTACAGAAAATAATAGACCAGCTACAATTCAATCTGTAACTGTAGGAACAGAAGTTTATAATACATTTGTGGTGCCTTCTGCATATCAATTGACAAGGTTAGGTATAGGAAATGCAGCAAATGGAAATAATCCCAATGGTAATGCCCATAGTGTTAATGGAATTATTTTGAATTCAAATGAGGTTATCGGAACAAGTGTTAGTGCCACTCAAGATATAAATGATACCACTTCTGCTTGGGATAATGCTGCTATTACAGCATTTCAAGACCAGAATTTAAATCATTATTTTACTGCGAATCCTAATGGAGAAAATATTTGTTTGAATTTTGATGCTGCAAATGGAAATAATGGAGTTCCAGAGACAAACGCTCAGTTACAAACATTGTTCTATGATCCCGCCATACCTTCTAATGCAGATGGTATTATTGCCGTTACAGAAAGAGGAGGTAATAACTGTTATTATATCCGAATGATAGGAATACCTGCTGGTGGAGGACCAGAAGGTGTATTAGGAGATACATTTGTTAGAACAAGTGGTGACTTACGAGGTGGTGGTTTTTCGCCTCCTGCATCTGGTTCTGACTATTGGGGTTCGGGTAGAGAGCAAGATAATAGTCAAACAATAGCTATTGCTCTTTTTGAGTTAAATGATATCGCACCTACAGGATCTCAAATTACACGTGTAGAATTTGTAGCTGCTTCTAGAGATCATGGAGATGGTAAATTATTTATTCTTCAGACATACGCAGTAGACTCTCAAGACACTGGATGTTTAGATGATACATTTGAAGGAGATATTGACGTTGTTAATAATGTTCCTGAAAACTCTACATATACCTTATTGTCAGGACCCACACCAGCTGGATTGGATTTTACACTTAATACAGACGGTACATATTCATATACACCAACACCAGGTTTTATAGGTGAAATAGTATTTGATTATCAGGTATGTCTTCCAGCTCCCAATCAGAATGTATGTGATAGCGCAACAGTAACACTCACCTATGTTCCCTTACCAGACCCACCAGTTGTTGAGTTTAATTGTAATGATAATGGTCTTACAGATATTATTATTACCGCTCCGGTTGGTAATGAATTTCAATATTCGATAAATGGAGGTGCTTTTCAGTCTTCTCCAATTTTTGAAGATTTATCAGAAGGTGATTATGAGGTATTAGTACGTAATGCATTTACAAAATGTGAAAATGAAAATGCTACAATAATCACTATTGAAGATCTCGAAATAGATATTCCAATTGATGTTACTGATGTACTTTGTAATGGAGAAAATACAGGAGCTATAAATATTGAAGTTAGTGGAGGAACTCCTCCTTATACATATGTATGGAGTAATGGCGAGACAACAGAAGATATTAATGGGTTAAGTGCAGGGGATTATTCAGTTGTTGTAACTGATATTAATGGGTGTACAGTCGAAGCAAATGTCACTGTAAATGAACCTCAGAATCCACTTTCTATATCAGGTACAGCTACAGACATTTTATGTAATGGAGAAGATACGGGTTCTGTAGATATTACAGTAGATGGAGGAACTTCTCCATATACATATGAATGGAGTAACGGAGCTACAACCGAAGATATAGAAGATG
>NZ_CANLOB010000053.1 GCF_947492815.1 uncultured Dokdonia sp. | reverse complement strand
CCTAAACCAATACAATCATTGGCTGTATCTCCATCAACACGAACATAAATACCTTGAACACCATTTACATCAGTAAGAACAATGTTGTTTGCGTAGTTATCAATGTTTGTAATGGCATTTACTTCACTCTGAGCTTCTTGAATTGTCTCGTAGTATGTAACTGTTAGTAATTGACCTGCTGGAAATAATGCCAAAACTTGCGCTGTAGCATCACTAAAGTCAAAGATAGAAACACCATCGCTATCCGTATCACAGGCAGTATACTCTAATAAAAAATCAGCTGGAATTTGAGAGGTGTCTACTTCTAAAAGTAACTGGGCAGGACGTGTACATCCATTTACCGTAGAAACAATCACATCTATAGTTTCATTATTGACAATCGCATTAGTATATGCAACAGGATCTGCAATTGCTATTCCTGCTTGATCAAAATATTGGAAAGTTTCATTTTCAAAATCTGCAGAAATCAATATTTCGCCTTCTGTTAAATTAAAAATAGCAAAACCATCATTATCTATATCACACTGTGTTAATAATGGAGCTGGATTTATAATTACTGGTAAAGGACCTACTTCTAATTCAATAGGAATTACAGTAAAACAATCTGTAAAATTATCATTTTCAAGCCTCGCAGCTATGGTCTGTGTTGTACTTGTAAATAATAATGGAAGTGGGTCTTGGTCTAAAAGTGCATCATTTGCATCAGCATGATAAGTAAGCGTAAATTGTGTTGGGTCCTGTGTTCCTAAAATAGTCGCTGTTAATGTAGATAAGTTGAAATCAGTAGATCCGTTAGTGTCACTTCCATCAGTAGCATTATCACATACAATAAATGGATCTGGAATTATAGGAATAGGACGTTCATTAACAATCACCATAAATGATGCGGTGTCAAAACAGCTATTGTTAAGCGTATTTTCTACACGAATAAATATTTCGTCAGTAGGAGAGTTGTATCCACCTGCAGTAGTTAGGGGAGCAGTATTCGTGTCAGCATCTGCTTGTGATAAATGAAAACTTACATTTACTTCTGCTGGAGTAAGTGGTGCAATGATAAATGGAATTAGGCCTTCTAAATCAAAAAATTCTAATCCATCATTAGAAGTGTCATCACAATTGATTTGATCTGGAACTGTATTTATAACAGGTAATATATCTACAATAAGATTGATAGGAGTTGTGTCAAAACACACAGCACTTAAATTATTTTCTATTCTAGCAAATATAGTAGATGTTCCAGCTTGATATGCTCCAGGAGTCGCTATAGGTGCCGTTCCATTTGTAGCATCTATGGGAGTTGTATGGAATGTTACGCTATATGATAAAGGGTTTTGTGTTCCTAGTACGGTACCTTCTAAAAGAGTCAGATTAAAAATTTCTAAACCATCATTAGTTGGATCATCACAAACAACTTGATCAGGTACAGGGTTTGCAATAGCAAAATCATTTACGGTAACAATGAAAAAAAGTTCAGAAGTACAATTGTCTGGATCGGCTTCGACTTCATCATACACAAAAATAGTGGTAGTTGTGGTAATCGGAATTGTCCAATCAATAAGGCTTGTGGTAGGGCTAAATTGTGGTCCATCATAATATTGTGGATTATTTAAGAAATTTCCTGTGATAGTACTTGGGTCTGGTAATGAGAATGTTTCACAAGCATCTATATTAGGGATAGGGTCTAATACAGGAGCATCTACAAGTGTAACGGTAATATCTACATCTATAGGATCACAATCACCTACAGCAACATAATTATATATTAAAGATGGATTAGAAATTGGATCCGTAAGAGGGTTAAAAATATCTGTTCCGCTATCAAGTGGAGGAGTCCAAGTTCCTCCAGTAGGTGGATTTCCGTCAAATCGATCTAATAAATTAATAGGACCCGCATCTGTACATACATCTGTTGCTGTATCTTCTGGCGTTACAGCAAACCCAGAATAATATCCTCCAAATCCTGCAGATCCACCAAGTCCTTGACTTACATCCCTATTGTCACTTCCAAAAAGGCCTACAGCAATAGGGCCGTCTGCAATAATAGAAATATCTCCCATCTGATCTTCTAAAAAATAAGTCTCCCAATCGGGTGTTCCGGGGTTTCCTAACGCATCAGCAACAGGGATTACAGCGCCATTTACAGTTACTGTATTCCCTACTCTTGAGGTGATTAAAAGATTTCCTACATAATCCTCAATACTATTGGGATATATTTCATCTACAGCAGGTATAAGATCAACATCATTTTGAAAGAAGCAACTTAACGGTGGAATAAAATTCATACCAGGTGTTGCATCTGGAACATCAGGTGGCGAGTCAAAGGGGAAATTTTCTCCAGATCGACCAGCTAAAAATTGATATACATAAATACTTTTTGTGTCATCGTTGGTACTGATATACATATTTCTATGTACTGCATTGGGATCTGCTGGTAAATACAGATTATCATCGTCAAGGAGGATATGTTCTCCTGTATTTAAGGTGACTCCAATTGGATTTCCATTTACAAATATCTCTGTGTTATCTTGATTAGCGATGATAAGAGGTCTTTCCGATACTGGGTTTCCTCCTCCACGTATCAGCATATATTCAAAACCTGTGGCACTTTCATCTACGATTTGATCAATCATATGATCAGACCATTGATCTGCAGCAGCGTCAGGATTAGGCATTGTTCCTCTAAGATTACCACTATTTACTACAATAGGTTTATCGGCTGTTAATAGCGCCCCGATAAAACCTTCACTATTATCAGGATCTATACTATATCCAGAAACTACAAATGTCTCTCCTGCATTTAGTATAGGATTAGGATTTAATCCATTTTCAAATGTCATATTTGCAGCATCATAATCAGAAAATGTAATAGAAGTATTATCTTCTGTAGCCATAATAGATGCAAAAAAATTATGTGCAAAATTATTTGGATTAAGAGGGCAGCTTCCTAGTCTGAAGCTTTGTCCAAGTGCATCTTCGCCTTTTGCAGTTAAGTAGCCTGCATGATTAAAATTATAGGTTCTTAAGCTTACATAGAATAATTCAGTAGATTCTAGTATAAGTCCTTTGTCAGATATAGGAGTGTTGAGTTCAAAGTTTTGAACAATAATGGGGGAATTGGTTATTAAATCAGGCTCATATATTGCTGGGTTTCCTTGAGAAATAGTAAGTGTTGTTAAAATGGTTCCATCACCTCTAGATATCGTTACGTTGATAGGTGTAGGGAATGGAGTGGATACGTATATGGTGGCATCTTGAATGTTAGAGCGTGCATGAAGTGGTGGTAAGTAATGGGTACTCCCTAATTGAGCAAATGATGGAAGGGTAAATAAAAATAATAGTAATAATAAAAAGTAGTTTTTTATTCGCATAACCTATATGATGATTAAATGAAAGTAAGGCTTCTAAAAATAAGTATATATTTTAAGATAGCTTTATAGAATCTATGTTTTAACAGGTGTTTTGCTGAATAAACGTGTTAATTTTAAACAAAAAGCTTTCTTTTTAAAATAGATTGTATCTGTTATGTTGTATTTATATGCTTTCGCGAAAGCGTTATATTTACATAAAACAATACATATATGACTAGTAAAGTAACTTATATAGGAGATTTAAGAACAGAAAATATACATCTCAAATCTGGAAATACATATATAACAGATGCGCCTACTGATAATCAAGGAAAAGGAGAAGGGTTTTCGCCTACAGATACTATTGCGACAGGGTTAGCAAACTGTATGCTCACTATTATGGGAATCAAAGCAAAACAAATGGAACTTTCTATCGATGAGACAACAGCGATGGTAACTAAAATAATGAGTGCTGATCCTCGAAGAATTTCAAAGATTAAAGTTGTATTTGATTTCCCTAAAGGCATAACAGTAAAGTCTCAGAAGATATTAGAACATACTGCAAATACATGTCCAGTGCATTATAGTTTGCATCCAGATATTGAAAAAGAAATCACTTTTAATTGGTGATGTACACAGTAAGTATTTAATGAAAAAAAAGCCTTGTCATTTGACAAGGCTTTTAAAAGAGTTAATTGTTTATTATAAATTCGGCTTCAGCCTTATTTTACTTTGTTTATTATTGCTGCAAAAGCTTCTGGGTGATTCATAGCAAGGTCTGCGAGTACCTTACGGTTAAGCTCGATATTATTTGCTTTTACTTTCCCCATAAACTGAGAGTAAGACATCCCGTGCATACGAGCACCCGCATTAATACGAGTAATCCATAAAGAACGGAAATTTCTTTTCTTTTGACGACGGTCTCTGTATGCATATTGCATTGCTTTGTCCACCGCATTTTTTGCAACTGTCCAAACGTTTTTACGACGTCCGAAATAACCTTTTGCTTGCTTCAACACCTTTTTTCTTCTGGCTCTTGAAGCTACTGCGTTTACTGATCTTGGCATAATTTTACTTTTTTTGTAGTAGGCGGTCTAAAAGACACTTGCTCAATTTAATGGCCTAACTCCAGGGTTTATAAATTTTAATGTAACCGGTTAAAGTAATTACTTCATACGAAGCATTAGTTTAACATTGTTTTCGTCTGATTCATGTACTAATCCGTCATGAGTCAGTTTAAGCTTACGTTTTTTAGATTTTTTTGTCAAAATATGACTCTTAAAAGCGTGCTTTCTTTTGATTTTACCAGTTCCTGTAAGCTTAAAACGCTTTTTAGCACTGGATTTTGTTTTCATTTTAGGCATCTTTTCCTAGTTTTATTAATTAACTCTCTTTCTTTTAATGACCTTTTAGCAAGGCATTTTATCGTTAATAAACCCCTGAATTTATAAAATTCAAGGGTTTGTTATATGAATACCGTTTATGGTATATTTTATTTCTTCTTAGGAGCGATAAACATAGTCATACGCTTTCCTTCAAGACGAGGTAACTGTTCTACTTTTCCTAGTTCTTCTAATTCTTGAGCTAGTTTAAGTAAAAGGATTTCTCCTTTGTCTTTGTAAATAATAGAACGTCCTTTAAAGAATACATAAGCTTTAAGCTTAGCACCTTCTTTTAAGAACTTCTCTGCATGCTTCTTTTTAAATTCGTAATCATGGTCGTCTGTATTGGGTCCAAAGCGTATTTCTTTAATAATCACTTTAGAGGCTTTTGCCTTCATGATTTTTTCACGCTTCTTCTGCTCATACACATACTTTTTGTAGTCAATGATCTTACAAACAGGTGGAGAGGCATTAGGTGATATCTCTACGAGATCTAGTTCTAGATCTTCTGCTATACTTAATGCTTTCGCTATAGGATATACTCCTACATCTACATTGTCTCCTACAAGTCGTACTTCACGAGCACGAATTTTTTGATTGATCTTGTGTTGATCTTCTTTGATAATCCTTGCGGGACCTTTCGATCTTTTTCTACGTATTGCTATGGCTTACTATATTTAAAATTAAACTTCAAATGTTTTTATTGTGGCTGCTACTTCGGTTTGTACCGCTTTCGCGAAAGCGTTTACTGTCATACTCCCCATGTTGTCACCACCATGACGTCTTACAGAAATTGTGCCATCTTTTTCCTCTTGTTCGCCTACGATAATCATAAAAGGGATTTTTTGCATTTCTGCATCCCTAATTTTTTTACCCATAGTCTCACTTCTATTATCTGCAAGGGCGCGAATTTCGTGATTTTCTAGCAAATTTAAAACTTTTTTAGCGTATTTTTCATATTTCTCACTCAGTGTAAGTATAATAGCTTGCTCTGGCATGAGCCATAAAGGAAAATTACCGCCTGTGTGTTCAAGTAAAATAGCAATAAAACGTTCCATACTTCCGAAAGGAGCTCTGTGAATCATGACAGGTCTATGTAGTTCATTATCACTGCCCTTGTATGTTAATTCGAAGCGTTCTGGTAAGTTGTAATCTACTTGAATAGTTCCTAATTGCCAACTTCTTCCAAGCGCGTCTTTGACCATAAAATCTAATTTCGGTCCATAAAAAGCAGCTTCGCCAGTTTCGACAATATAATTCAGTCCTTTCTCTTTTGCGGCATTAAGGATAGCGTTTTCTGCTTTTTCCCAGTTTTCATCACTCCCAATATATTTTTCAGGTTTTTCAGGGTCTCTTAAAGATACTTGTGCTGTAAAGTTTTCAAAACCTAATGATCCGAAAACATAAAGAACTAAATCGATAACATTTTTAAATTCATAATCAATTTGATCAGGTGTGCAGAAAATATGTGCGTCATCTTGTGTAAATCCTCTTACGCGGGTTAGGCCGTGAAGTTCTCCAGATTGTTCGTAGCGATATACAGTTCCAAATTCTGCATAACGTTTTGGAAGTTCTTTGTAGCTCCAAGGACGTGCATTATACATTTCACAGTGATGAGGACAATTCATAGGTTTCAATAAAAATTCTTCTCCATCTGCAGGAGTGTTAATAGGTTGAAAACTATCTTCTCCATATTTGGCATAATGTCCAGACGTTACATATAGTTCTTTCTGTGCAATATGTGGAGAAACTACCATTTCATAACCTGCCTTCTTTTGCGCATCTTTTAGGAAGTTTTCAAGTCTTTCTCTTAAGGCAGCGCCTTTTGGTAGCCACAAGGGAAGTCCTTGTCCAACTTTTTTAGAAAATGTAAAAAGCTCTAATTCTTTTCCTAATTTTCTATGATCTCTTTTCTTGGCTTCTTCTAGAAGCTCTAAATATTGCTTTAAATCTTTCTGTTTTGGGAAAGAGGTTCCATATACACGAGTGAGTTGAGGCTTGTTTTCATCACCTCTCCAGTATGCGCCAGCAACACTCATGATTTTTACAGCTTTTATAATGCCTGTATTAGGGATATGTCCTCCGCGGCATAAATCAGTAAAGGTGTCGTGATCGCAAAAAGTGATAGTTCCGTCTTCTAGATTTTCAATAAGCTCAACTTTGTACTCATTGCCTTCGGCTTTGTATTTGTCTAATGCTTCGGCTTTTGAAACAGCTCTCATTTTAAATTCATGCTTTCCTCTAGCGATTTCTAGCATTTTATCTTCAATACGCTTGAAATCTTTATCTGAAATAACATGATCGCCTGTGTCTACATCATAATAAAATCCATTTTCAATAGCAGGTCCTATAGTAAGTTTGATTCCTGGGTATAATTCTAATAAAGCTTGTGCGAGTACGTGAGATGATGAGTGTCTAAAAGCTTCTTTCCCTTGATCATCATTCCAAGTGAATAAAACTATAGATCCATCTGTGGTTAATGGGGTAGAGGTTTCAACGGTTTCATTATTGAACGTTGCTGATATAACATTTCTAGCAAGTCCTTCGCTAATACTCTTTGCGACATCCATAGGAGTCGTTCCATTTTCCATTTGTTTTACACTGCCGTCTGGCAAGCTTATATTGATCATAATATTGTATTTACAGAGCAAAGATAATGTCTTCTAGTATCGTGTACAATATCCAAATCATCTATTACTAAAAGATATTGTGTTTTTCTTTTTGTTTATAGTACATATATTAAGGACAAAGTATTTCTGTTCTATTAGTTTGAGTTATTTGTTTTTCAGTCATTTACATATTTTTTCAAAAAAGGCTGTTATTTTTCTTTTCAGTTAAAAA
>NZ_CANLOB010000052.1 GCF_947492815.1 uncultured Dokdonia sp. | reverse complement strand
TATGCAATTACTCAGGATGATATTGACGCAGGTCAGTTTACAAACCAAGCAACAGCAACTGGTGTAGCACCAGAAGGCACAATGGTAAGTGATCTATCTGATGACAACAGTATCTTAGAAGATGATCCAACGATAACAGAGATCTGTCAAAATGCTGCGATAGCTATTATCAAGGTTGGTGTGTTAAATGACGAAAATGGAGATGGATGTACAGATATTGATGAGACAATTACGTATACATTTACTGTAACTAATGAAGGGAATATAACTCTATCAGATATTTTAGTAACAGATATCCTTATTCCAGGAATTACATTTGTAGATGGTGATTTAGATACAGATGGAGAATTAGATATAGATGAGACTTGGACTTACACAGGTGATTATTTAGTTACTCAAGCTAATATTGATGATGGTGAAGTTATAAACCAAGCAACAGCAGAGGGAACAGATACAAATGGAAACCTAGTAAGTGATCTATCTGATGACAACAGTATCTTAGAAGATGATCCAACAGTAATTGGTGTTTGTCAAGATGCAGGTATAGCATTAATCAAAACTGGAATCTTTAATGACGAGAATGGTGATGGTATTGCACAAGTAGGAGAGACAATTAGTTATACATTCATAGTGACTAATACTGGAAACGTAACAGTGACAAACATTATCATTACAGATCCATTAACAGGGTTAGTATTAAATGGAGGACCAATTGCAGTGTTAGAACCAGGTGATACTGATAGTACTACGTACACTGGAGAGTATACAATTACACAGGCAAATATTGATGCTGGAGAAGTTGTAAATCAAGCAATCGCAACAGGTCAAGATCCTAATGGAGACGATGTGTCTGATGAGTCTGATGATGATAGTCCAGTAGAAGATGATACAACCATTACAATACTCCCACAAGGAGGTAGTATATCTTTAATTAAAATGGGTGTATTTAATGATGAAGATGGAGATGGATTTGCGCAAGTAGGAGAGACGATTACCTATACATTCACTGTTGAGAATACAGGTAATGTAACAGTTACTAACATTGAGGTTGATGATCCATTATTAGGAGGTGTAGTTTGTACAATACCAACATTAGCACCTGGAGAGATTGACACAACAAGTTGTACTGCTACATATACGATTACTGAACAAGATCTTATTGATGGAGAAGTAGTGAATCAAGCAATTGCTACTGGAGAAGATCCAAATGGAGATGAAGTAACAGATATTTCTGATGATGATACCAACTTAGAAGATGATGAAACAGTAACAATGCTACCTCAAGGAAGTCTTGAGTTAGAAAAAACTGGAGAAATCGTAGATCTTAATGGTGATGAATTCACACAAGAAGGAGAGCTTATTCAGTATACATTTAAAGTAACAAATACAGGAAATGTTCCTCTATTTAATATTACAATAGATGACCCATTAGTAACTGTAGAAGGAGGACCGATTGATTTACTTCCAGGAGAAATGGATACTACAACCTTTACTGCCACATATATCTTAACAGAACAAGATATAGAAGCATTGATTGTTATTAATCAGGCAACTGTAACTGGAGAAGATGAAAATGGAAACGAAGTGACAGATCTTTCTGATGATCCAACAGAAACTGCAAATGTAGATTTAGAAGAAGATGGAGAACCAGATGATCCAACAGTAACGATCATTACAGGAGTACTTAATGAAGAAGATGTTGAAGTATTTAATGGAGTAACACCAGATGGTGATAATTCTAACGATACATTTATCATACGTGGTATTGACAGATTCCCAGATAACTCAGTTCAGATCTTTAATAGATGGGGTGTAGAAGTATATTACAGAGAAGGATATGTAAATAATGATGAAGATTCATTTAGAGGAGTTTCACAAGGAAGAGCAACCATAAATAGAGGAAAAGAACTTCCAGTTGGAACTTACTATTATATCCTTCGTTTTGTAAATGATGATGGAGAAACTAGGCAACAAGCTGGGTATCTATATCTTAATCGATAATATATAAAAGTGTATCTGAGTACGCTTTCGCGAAAGCGTACTCAGAATTAAAAAAAAATAATCATATAAATACTATAGTAGAAGTATTTGTAAAAGTTGTAAAAAAAATGAAGCATTTAACAATAGGGTGTCTTATCTATTTTGTGTTTATTACTTTCAATAGTTCAGCACAACAGGATCCTCAATACTCACAGTATATTTATAATACGGTGGCTATTAATCCAGCTTATGCTGGTAACAGAGGAGTTACAAGTATTGTAGGTTTACATCGTAGCCAGTGGGTTGGTTTAGATGGAGCTCCTCGTACACAAAGTTTAAGTATTCATTCTCCTATTTCAGAAAGTAAAGTAGGATTAGGATTGTCTATTGTAAACGATGCCTTAGGCCCTTCTCAAGAGACGTATATTGGAGTAGATTTTAGCTACACAATAGACACTTCAGATAAAGGAAAACTTAGTTTTGGATTAAAAGGAGGAGGACATATCCTAGATGTTGACTTTACACGATTAAATCTTTTTGACCCTACAGATCCTCGTTTTGCTCAAAATATAGATAATAAGATTTCTCCAATAATTGGAGCAGGAGTTTATTATCATACAGATCGTTTTTATGCTGGCTTAAGTGCCCCTAATTTAATACAAACAGATCACTTTGATGAGAGCAATAATTCAAATGGCTCTAGTTTTGTAGCTGAAGAGCGTATTAACTACTATGGTATACTAGGATATACTTTTGATCTTTCCGATCAAGTAAAGTTTAAGCCAAGCACGTTGATAAAAGCAGTTGCAGGGGCACCGTTACAAGTAGACGTTACAGCCAACTTTTTATTATTAGAAAAGCTTCATTTAGGAGCAGCTTACCGATGGGATGCAGCTTGGAGTGGTCTAGCAGGTTTTCAAGTATCAGACAGTATGTTAATAGGTCTTGCATATGATCGTGAGACAACAGATTTAGGAGACACGACATTTAATGATGGAAGTTTTGAAATATTCTTACGATTTGAATTATTTAACGAATATGATAGGTTATTAACACCTAGATTCTTCTAATATATTAGAACCATGAAAAAATACTTTATTCTCTTATTTATTTTATCTACCCCTGTCATTACAACAGCTCAAGAAAGTAAAATTTCTAAAGGAAATAAAGGCTTTGATAACTATAACTATGTAAATGCTCAAAATGTATATCAAAAAGTAGCGGACAAAGGTTATGAATCTGCAGATCTATACAAAAGATTAGGCGATAGTTATTATTTAAATGCATCTTATGAAAAAGCGCAAATTTGGTATGGAAAACTTATCGAAAAGTATGCCGATAATATAGAAGCAGAAACTTACTTTAGATATGCGATCTCTCTGAAAGGAACAAAAAATTATAAACGTTCTGATGAAATCATGACACGTTTTAAAGACTTAAAATCCAATGATAAGAGAGCACTTCTTTTTAGTGAAGATCCAGACTATCTAAGAAGTATTGAAAAAAATAAGAATACTTATCAAGTTACAGAAACCTCAATAAATTCTGGATACTCTGATTTTGGTACTGCTTTTTATAACGATAAACTCATTTTCTCTTCAGCAAAAGACACAGGCGATTTTGTAAAAAGAATCCATAAATGGAATGGTCAACCTTTTTTAGATCTATACGAAGTGCCTCTAGAAATGGTCTCTAATGATGAAGTTACATATAAAGATGCAAAGAAATTTAATAAAAGTATAAATAGTCCTTTTCATGAGAGTACGCCTACATTTACAAAAGATGGTAATACGGTATACTTTACCCGTAATAATTATAATAATGGGGTATATAGAGATGATATAGACGGAACAAATAAACTGAAAATATATAAAGCAGTTAAGAATGATAAAGGTAGATGGGGTAATATAGAAGAACTTCCTTTTTCTAGTAATGATTATACGATTGCACACCCATCTTTGAGTCCAGATGAAAAAAGACTTTATTTTTCTTCAGATATGCCAGGTACATTTGGGAATGCAGATCTTTGGTATGTAACCATACAAAGTGATGGAACGTATAGTGCGCCAGTAAATCTAGGAAATGAAATTAATACAGAAGGTAGAGAATCATATCCTTTTATTAGTCAAGAAAATGACCTGTATTTTGCCTCAAATGGTCATTTAGGCTTAGGCGGATTAGATATTTTCAAAACGACTCTAGGGGAAAATGGAGAAGCAACTGAGATTATAAATCTTGGAGAGCCTGTAAATACCTCTAAAGATGATTTCTCTTTTATAATTAATACCACATCAAACATTGGTTTTCTATCATCAAATAGAAATAATGAAGCTGGAAATGATGATATCTATAAATTAGAACGCCTTAAGCCACTTGAGCCACCATGTATTATTCTATTAAATGGTCTTGTTACAGATAAAGACACAGGAGAAAAAATAAACAATGTGACTGTAACCTTATATGATACTAATAAAAACGTATTTGGAACATCTGTAACAGATGCTAATGCCACTTTCTCTTTTGATCCAAGTTGTGATAAAGAAATGCTTGTAAGAGCAGAAAAAGAAGGATATATACCTGAAGAAAGAATAATTACAATTCCAGCTACTTCAGCAGAATTGGAAGCATTATTACAATTAGAAAAGAAAAACAAACCTTTAGAACCAGGAAAAGACCTCTCAGATATATTGAATTTAAATCCAATTTATTTCGATTTTGATAGGTTTAATATTCGACCAGATGCTGCCGAAGAGTTAGCTAAAGTTTTAGTTGTACTAGAGGAATACCCTACCATGCGTATTGACGTAAGATCACATACAGATAGTAGAGGAAATGATTCATACAATCAGCGTTTATCACAAAACAGGAACGATGCTACGATACAATGGTTGGTTGATAAAGGAATAAGTAGATCACGTTTAACAGGAAGAGGATATGGAGAATCTAGTCCTGTAAATGAATGTACAAATAATGTTGCGTGTAGCGAAGCTGCACATCAAGATAATAGGCGTAGTGAATTTATTATATTGGGGGATAGATAAAGCTTATTCACGTCTATTTTAAAAAGCGTTCTTATTAAGAGCGCTTTTTTTCTGTAATAAATTCTCTATTTTGTACTTTTACATTGTATATGAAAGAAGAACTTGTCATTCTGGTAGACGAACAGGATAATCAAATAGGCTTAATGCCAAAAATGGAAGCTCATGAAAAAGCAGTATTACATCGCGCTTTTTCTGTTTTTATATTTAATGATAAAAACGAACTCATGCTTCAACAAAGAGCTTTACATAAATATCATTCTCCGGGTTTATGGACAAATACATGTTGTAGCCATCAAAGAGATGGAGAAGATAATATAGCAGCAGGTACTAGAAGATTACAGGAAGAAATGGGCTTTGTAGTTCCGCTTAAAGAAACAACATCCTTTATTTATAAAGCTCCTTTTGATAATGGTCTTACAGAACATGAACTAGATCATATTTTATTAGGATCTTATAACGGAGAACCTGCAATCAATGAGGATGAAGTTGCCTCTTGGAAATGGATGCCATTAGAAGATGTAAAAGATGACATTCAAGAGCATCCTGAAGAGTACACTGCTTGGTTTAAAATTATTTTTGAACGATTTTACTCTCACTTAGAGTCATGAGAATTACTGTAAACAGACGCGCACATTTTAATGCAGCTCATAGATTGTACAGAAAAGACTGGGACGACACTAAGAACGATGCAATTTTTGGAAAATGTAGCAACCCTAATTTTCATGGTCATAATTACGAATTGATTGTTGGAATTACAGGAGAAATAGACCAGGAGACAGGCTATTTAATAGATTTGAAAATCGTAAAAGATCTTATTAAATCTGAAGTAGAAGACGCCTTTGATCATAAAAACCTGAATGTAGAAGTTCCTGAATTTAAAGATTTAAATCCTACTGTTGAGAATATTGCAGTAGTGATTTATAATAAGATGAAACCTATGCTCGATTCAAAATTTGAGCTTACCATCACCTTGTATGAAACACCACGTAATTTTGTTATATATAAAGGTGAATGATACACAGGTATTAAGAATATTAAGTTACGTGTACAACTTCTAATGCTTAAAAACTAAGATAATCAGTATGTTAACGTGCAATTGCATATTGGAAAATAACAAATAGTTGTTTATTTTTACCCAAAGCACTCCAAATTATAAAACAACTACTTAATGAGTTTAACTAACTGGTATCCAATTCAATTTACACCTATATTAAAAGAAAAAATATGGGGAGGACAACAACTCAAAACATTTTTATCTAAAACAGATAAAGATTTGCCTTTCGGCGAAAGCTGGGAAATCGCAGACCTTCCTAATGGTCAAAGTGTCGTTGCTAACGGAGCGCTTAAAGGGAAAACATTAGGGGAGTTGATGTCCGCTTTCGCGAAAGCGGTTTTAGGAACATCTGTCGTAGAGCGTTTTGGTGAAAAATTCCCGTTACTTATTAAATATATTGACGCCGCAGACGATTTATCTGTACAATTACATCCAGATGATACACTTGCTGAAGCCTTACATAATGGCAAAGGAAAAACTGAAATGTGGTATATTCTTAAAGCAGATCCAGGCGCACAACTCATTATTGGTTTTGAGGGAGAAATGACACCAGAAAAATTTGATGCTTCTGTTACTAATGGAACTGTAAATGACAACCTTCAATATTTAGATGTAAAAGCGGGTGATTCTTTTTTTATTAGTGCAGGTTTGATTCATGCCATAGGAAAAGGAGTGGTACTTGCAGAAATTCAACAAACATCAGATATTACATACCGGGTGTATGATTACAATCGCAAGCAACCAGACGGTACATTACGTGATTTACATATAGAGCATGCCCGTAAGGCATTAAATTACACTAACCCCGATGGATATATCCTAGAACATAATCCTACAACTGTAGGGTCACAAGAATTAAAACACTGTCCCTTTTTTAAAACAGATATTACCCTATTAGACGATACTCCTTATATAATAGATCGTACAGATAGCTTTACAGTACTTATGATGGTAGCTGGAGAAATGGAATGTTCACATCAAGAGAACACCTACAAATTACGACTTGGAGAAACGCTTTTACTCCCAGCCGATTGTACTTCTGTTACATTGGAAGGTGTAGGTGCTAAATTTCTTGAAGTTTATCTGTAAAACGCTTTAAATTATCTTAATTTTGCACCAAATAATAGATTATGGCAAATATTAGAGATTTAAAGAAAGATATCAATTTTGTATTAGGCGATATCATTGATGCTGTTTACGTTTGGGAAGCATTGAATCCAGAAGGTGATGCAGCAAAAGGGGAAGCAGTAATTGATGATGCAATAGCAACATTTGATACGCTTATTGAAAAGGTAAATGATAGAAAAGTAGAAAACAGAAAAAAACATTTAGGATCGGTACGTGCTGAGCTTGAGGAAAAAGCAACAGGACTTGTAGATCGTATCAATAAATTGTAAAAATTTTTTAAAAAAGTTGTTGCAAATATGAGATTCTATTTTATATTTGCAGCCGCAATGCCGATGTAGCTCAGCTGGCTAGAGCAGCTGATTTGTAATCAGCAGGTCGTGGGTTCGAGTCCCTCCATCGGCTCTCAAAAGCTTCTCAATTAAGAGAAGCTTTTTTTTTTCTATATGTTTCTATACGACCTCAATGTGGGTGATCCAGGATCAAGACCAATTGTTGTGTTTATGCAAATATTCTAGTTAATCTAAAGAGGAAGAATTCTACATTTTTGACACC
>NZ_CANLOB010000051.1 GCF_947492815.1 uncultured Dokdonia sp. | reverse complement strand
CACCGGGGATGCTATTTGAACTTTTTCATTTCAACCTTCGTACCTCCAACTTTGTCATTCGTACTTTTACTGATGCCCTACATGGCATCCGCATCCTGGAATAGTAAAACTATTACTCTGTTCATGCCAAGGGAATGCTTCGCTTTGCTTGGTATTTTCCCACCAGAATTCTCCACGCTCTTTAGCAGTATTTCCAATTTCATTCATAGTTGATGTGTCATATAAACGACCATTTACCATCGTATGGGTAACATTTTCAGTATCTCTAATATTCTCAAGAGGATTCCCATCAATGATAATCAAATCCGCAAGTTTACCTACTTTCAACGAACCAATTTCATCACCCGCACCTATATACTCAGCACCGTTAATTGTAGCGGCTTGTAGTGCTTGTAAATTGGTCATCCCACCTTGTTGTAACATCCACGTTTCCCAATGCGCTCCAAGGCCTTGTAACTGCCCATGTGCACCCATATTCACTTTTACACCTTTATTTGCTAATGCCGTTACCGTTTCAGACGTTAAGATATGACCATTTTGATATTCTTCATCAGGTATCATGGTACGGTGACGCGCTCTGGAATCTACTAAGGTGCGTGGTGTATACTTTAACAGCTTTTCATTCTCCCACACCTGATCATTTTGATAGAAATAGAATTCTCCATTCACACCTCCATAATTTACAATAAGTGTTGGTGTATACCCTGTATCACTCGCACTCCATAATTCCAATACATCTTTATACACAGGCGCTACAGGAATATTATGTTCTACGCCTGTATGTCCGTCCATAATCATGGTCATATTGGTATAGAATGTAGATCCACCTTCTGGTACGACATTAATTCCTAATTCGCGTGCCGCTTGCATCACTTGCTGGCGTTGCTCACGTCGTGGTTGGTTGTAACTCTTTACTGATTTTGCACCAAATGCTTTTGTACGACGGATCGCTGATCGGGCATCGTCTAAGTTATTAATTACCGCTTTAAAATCCCCATCAGCTCCATAGAGGATAAAACCCGTAGAGTAGAGGCGAGGCCCTACCATATTACCGCTTTTTAAAAGTTCACTTAACGTGAAAATCGTCTCTGTATTGGCACTTGGGTCATGTGAGGTCGTGACTCCAAAAGCAAGATTGGCATAAAATGGCCAATGTTTTTGAGAAGGTAATCCATAGCGGAAAGCCCCTACGTGGGCATGTGCATCTACCATTCCTGGCATAATGGTCTTTCCTGAAACATCAATCGTTTTGGCATCTGCAGGAATTGTTACATTTTGACCAATGGCTGTGATTTTATTATCCGTAATGACAATTGTTCCGTTTTCAATCACTTCATCTCCTTCCATGGTGATGATACGTGCATTGGTAAATGCAGTAACGCCTGAAGGTTTATCTGTTTTCGCTTTAAGCGAAATAGCAATTCCTGTTACATCCATTTCGGGTACTTTCTCTGGTGATCCCGGTAAGAATGTAAATCTGTTTTTAAGTTCGTTGGAGAAATACTGATCCCCCAATGTCCACATTACTTTCTGGCTGTTTGGTGACCAATGTAAATTGATACCAGCATCTTTTGCAATTTGAGATACAGGCACATATTTTGAATTGTTATCCAAATCAATTTTCTGCCCATTCATCACTAAAGGCGCTACAAAAGCCTTGTGAAGATTGGTATAGGCAATCCATTTATTATCTGGACTCGGCACTAATCTGTTGGCATATTTTGAAGTTACGTGTGTACGCTCGTCTTTTCCTTCAAGATTTACAGAAATCAAACTCTTGGTAAGGTTTCCAAAATACGTACCTCCTGTTTGTAAAAAGATACGCTTCCCATCGGCGCTATACATAGGGTACTCTCCGTTTTGCGTAATGAGTTTTGGCTGTTGCCCTTGCGTCAAGGTATAAATCCCTGGTTTTTTTGCAAAGGCCAATCCTTGATCTGTGTTGCGTGACTCTTTACGATAGATGATGGTGTTTCTCGCGCCTGCCCCGGCAGGTGAAAAAGCAGGAGTCCTATAAATCCCTTTTTCTGTCGTAAGCTTCTGTGAGGTCCCACCGTTGATAGAAATCGTGCGGATGCTTCCATAGTTTTCATCATTCCAAGTCACATAAATCAATCGCTGTCCATCTGCCGAAAAAGAAGGTTCAAACTCAAAATCTTCGTTTTGAGCCGTGATACGTTGTGGCGTTCCATTCGGTAGAGCTTTTTTGTATAATTTTCCAAGCGCACTAAACACTACTGTTTTTCCATCAGGAGATGTAGTGGCATGTCTGATCACTTTCACATCAAACTCCTCGGGAGCGACAGGCGATTTAAAATGTACTGTTTCTGCAATTTGAAGCGTTACATCTGCTGTAAACGGAATCACACTATGATTATAATTCTTGATATTGACTTTATTGATTTTTCCACCTGACCAGAATACGAGTTCTTCGTTATTAGGCATCCAATCAAAATTGGGATACACGCCAAAAATCGCCCAAGCCTCTTGTTGGTCTTTATTCAGGGCATCATACACAGGCCATTCTTCACCGGTTGTTAAATCATGAATATATAACACTGATTTGGTGCGAACACGCTTGATAAATGCTAACAATTTCCCGTCAGGTGACACTGTAGGGCGTGCAGCACCTCCAGGACCATTGGTGAGGGTTTGGATTTTTCCATCCTCAAAATGATAGCGTTGAATCACATAAATCTGCTTGTTCGGATCTTTGTTGTACTGGAAGAATCCCCCTGGATAAACATCTTCACTATAGTATAAATATTTTCCATCGGGCGAAACCGAAGGCTCATTTACATCTTGCTGATCGTTTTTACGTTTGGTGAGTTGCAAACCACTACCACCCGTATGATGATACTGCCACATTTCGCCAGCGCCTAAGGAACGCCCAGAGGTAAAGTGCTTACGTGCAATGAGGTATTGCCCATCGGCTGTCCAAGTGGCATTATTGAGCAATCGAAAGTTTTCTTTAGTGACTTGTTTGGCATTACTACCATCTGCATTCATTACCCAGATATTATCACCTCCGCCAGCATCACTTGTAAAAGAGATTTTCGTTCCGTCTGGAGAGAATCGAGGTTGAACTTCAAAGGGAATTCCTGTGCGAAGTGGGTTGGCTTTCCCACCTGTAATAGGCATGGTATAAATATCTCCCATGAGATCAAACACAATAGTTTTTCCATCAGGACTGACATCTAGATTCATCCAAGTTCCTTCATCTGTGGTAAAGGAATGTGGTTGGTAGTTAAAATCCTCTCCGGGATTGGCGACATCCCATTTGGCTTCTTTTTTGTCCTTATCTTTTTTGTTTTTCTTCTTTTTCTTTTGTGCCGTTGCCGGAATTGCAAGTGCTAATGCCATACAGGCAATGATGAATTTTTTGGTCATTATGGTTACTTTCATGATATAAAAATGAATGAACTTTACGATATCATTTCTCCTTCTGGAAGAAATAAAAATGAGGGAATATCACGCTAAGTACCGTTCATTTTAAATTAGGAACTAATAAGTTTCTAAGGTACGGAATTGGGTAGGGTAGGAGTGTTAAAGAGGTGTTAAGGAGAAACTGATAATGATCTTTAAAAAGATTTAGTTTTTAATTAATTGTAACTTGTTAATTTAATGATAATTAGTAATTTGCTTTATATCGATATTAAGAATAAATTGTATTATGAACATAAAACTTTTTATAAAGAAAGTTGAAGAAGAAATCGAAGATTTCTCAAGAGAAGAACAAGTAGCATTTGGGTGGCGTTGTGCAGTAAGAGCGGTACCATACTTAGGGAGTAAAGGACATTTTAACTATTGGAAAGAAAAAGACCGACAAAAGAATCTAAATATTGTTTTAAATAATTTAGATCTTAGTATATTTTATTTTGGGGATGCTAATGAAGTGAGTATTGATGCTATAAATCCTAGCCTCGATATCGATGATTCACTCTATGTAAATGCTAGTATTGCTACCCTTGTAGCTTTTAATGCTGCACGAAATGATGTTGCTCGCGCAGCAGCTGTTTTGATTAGTATTGATATGGAATTAAAATTACAAATTCTGGAAGATATTAGTGCAATTAAAATTGCTAAGAACCCTATTCTCGAAGTAGATTTTTATGATGTTATTTGGGTTAATTTTATAAAGGCTTTACTTGATAATGATTGTCATTATTGGGCAACTTGGTATACTAAGTTATTTGAGAATAATTTTCAATGTGATTTAGAGGAAATTAAACAACGTATCAACATTCCTAATTCCATAAAACAAAAAGGTGCTGCTGCTGTGGGACATTATATGGAAGACATCCTTAAAGGAGGAGGTAAACGTCTTAATGAAGCTCGAATTTTAATTTTAGGGGATAAAGGTGCTGGAAAAACCTGTGTGGCAAAGAAATTGATAGAACCTGCGGCCGCTATGACTACTCCAGGAGAAAGTACACCAGGGGTTGATACATCTACTTGGAAACTTCTAAAAGAAAATATGAATGTGAATATCTGGGATTTTGCAGGACATACGGTGACACATGCGGTACATCAATTTTTTCTTTCTGAACGATGTCTTTATATTTTAGTCTATAATGGTCGTACCGAAGATACGAGTCGTTTAGAATATTGGTTAGATCATATGAAGAATTATGGAGGGGATTCTGAAGCAGTTATTTTAGTGAATGAACGTGATACACATCATAATGAAATTCCGATTAATCGTTTAAAAGAACACTATGCAATTGCAGAAGTTTTTTATTTAAATGTAGCAAAAGATACACGGAAATTTAAAAAATTTCGAAAATATGTATCTGATTATATTATTACCAATCCGTCATGGGAAAATCAGCAAATTCCAAAGAGTTATTATAAGGTAAAAGAAGAGTTAGAAAAATGTTTTGCTAACAATAAAGATGGAAAAACACAAGAGCAAATTACAAAAGAAGCCTTTGATACTATAGCGGATAAACATCAAATAGATAATCCAGATCGTCTATTAGATGATTTACATGCTTTAGGGGTAAGTCTATGGTATAAAGGTATGGAACAGTACAATACTTTAATTTTAAATCCCGAATGGATTAGTGATGGGGTATATCAAATTATCAATTGGGTACATAACCAAAAAACTTATGAAATTGCATTAGCTGATTTTAAGAGAGTTTTTGCAGAAGAAAAAGAACGTTATCCTGCTGCACAGTATGGATTTTTGTTTGATTTAATTTTAAATTATGAACTAGCGTATCAGACTGACAAAGGAAAACGTTTAATTATACCTCATTTATTAAAAGAAGATCAACCAGATAGACTTCCTAGTTTTCAATTGGATGATAGTTTAATGCTAAAGTATAAAGCAGATCAGGCACTACCGCCACATACCATTTCTCGTTTTATTGTGAAACATAGTGATCAGATTAAAAAGCAAAGAAATATCTATTTAGTATGGCGTTATGGCGTGATTTTAGAAGACAGTAATGGTAATATAGCTTTAATACGTGAATGGGATCGTGCCATTGATGTCTCTGTCAAAGGACCTACGAAGACGGAATATATTAGTCAACTTCGAGAAACGTTAAATGAAATTTTTAACGGGTATAAAAGTAAGAGACCTGAATTGCAATATAATGTGACACCTTTTGGAGATGAATCACACCTTAAAGCATACACTGAATTACCAGAGCATTTTAGTAAACCTAAAGAAAATTGGTTGGCAGAACAACTCATATTATCGTATAAAGACAGAGGTCTAAATCATTATGATCCAATTTCAGATCAGAATATTGATATAAAGAAAATCTTAGAACATTTTGGTATTCCGCATAATCAAACCATTAATTTTATAAATAATCCCCAAACCGTAAATACAGGTGATCATGCAAATACACAAATTAATACGTTTAATTTTAAAGATTGTAATATTTCTTTGCAAGGCAATTTGAACGAACTAGCCTTTGAACTAGAAGCCAATGGACAAAATGAAGTTGCCAAAGAACTTGAAATTGCGGCTAAAGCATTAGAAAAAGTTGAGAATGAAACAGAGCCTGATCAAATTAAGAAAAAAGGCGTTTGGAATCGTTTAAAGCGAACTATTACCAATCTAAATGATGAGAAATCTACTTTACATCAAGCGGTTAAACTTTTAAAGAACGGGAAGGCACTTGTAAAAGGAATAATGGAAACGTATGAAAAAGTAAGTCCGTGGATAGAACAAATGACTCAGTCCTAAAAATATTTTGATATGTCAAGCTGAACTTGTTTCAGCTTCTCATTACACTGATAACTCACATTATGAGATTCTGAACTGAATTCAGAATGACAAAAGAATAGTCATTTCGACAAAGCGTAGCGCCGAGAAATCGCACAAGCAGCTCAACTTCGATTTTGATTTCATAACGGCTTACTATTATGCGATTTCTCGTCACTCATGCTTCGTTCTGTCGAAATGACTTTATACGTTTTTATATACGGACTTCGACAAGCTCATCCTGACAAATGGATGCATACTATGAGATTCTGAAATGAATTCAGAATGACGAATACAAACCAAAAGACCTCTAACTATCCATAGTTAGAGGTCTTTTTACTGTAATACATTAAAAACGTTAACTCGTAGGTGGTACTACAGATGGATCATCCATGACATATACAGCAGTTGCTGCACTACCTTGTTCGGCATCACTATTTATGGTTTTCGCGGAAGCGGTATCATTAGCTTTAATGGTATTATAAGCATCTTCTACCGTTTTTCGATACACGAAATTTGGGTTGTCTGCAGCATGTATTAAAAAGCAACGCGATTTGTTAGGTGCATTTTTACCTTTATTAGGACCGTTGTAATACGTACAATTTGTATATAGTTGTGGTCCGTTTTGATTTGCAGTCAATACATTAAGCGTAGTTCCTCGTATGTATTGCTCAGTTAGGTCAACATCAGAGTTGGTTGCTTGATTTGCTTTATTGCTTTTTTCTATCATATAGATAGAAGAAATAATGCCAGTACGATCATGACCATTACAGCAATGGACATAATACACCACAGGTAAGGTTACTTCTGTATATGGTACTTTAAAGTTTTGTTGTGTATGTACCATTTTATACAATTGCTTCGCATGCGCAAGATCATAATTGTCTTCACCAGGTTGTACTTGCCAGAGATACATGTGTGCATAGATGCTACCATCTTTTATGGCGGTAGGTGTTGTTAAAGGATCGGCAGGATATGACGTTGTAGAATTCGGGAGATTATTATCTATGATCTCTTTTACATTGGTGCCTGCTTTAATTTGTTTTTGTATTGCTTCTTGAGTACTCTGACTACCATAGGATCCAATACTAGAGGCTATTTCATAGGTTTCTGAAGCTTCACTTAAGAGCGCTACTTCGCATAAAACATATTCTCCGATATTGGGAAACGGTTTATAAGTAGTCACACCTTTGGCTTGAAACTCATATTGCTCCTTCATATAATTATGTAGGGTTGTAAAATCAATAGGTTGATCATGTCCTGCTAAAGGAGAGTTTCCTCTAAAAAGCATATTACCGGTTGTGCTCACATCGAGCAAGTATACCATCTGTTTATTTAATGTTTCAGGACCAGCTCCTGTATTACCTGTAGGCGGTACTATAGGTAAGGTACCACTATTTCCAGAGGCAGGAAGAATAGTTGAACCTTGTTGTTCCCAATAGGTGGTTCCGGATAGTTTAAAAGTGATGGTAAAAGAAGCTGTCTTTAGTTCGGTACTTTTTGGATGAGGTATATCATGGTAATATTCTATCTCCACATGGGCAGTAGAGTAAGGTTCTGTATTGTACACATAAAACGTAACAGCTGTTGGAGCGACGCTATTGCTGCCACCAGTAGCTTCTACACTATTTACGTGTGTGCCATCTTCTGTTAAAGAGAAGTAACCTGCAGCTTGATTGGTTATTGTTGCACTTTTGATTTTAACGCCTGGCGCTAGTAGGTATTGCCTACTTAAAGGTTTTGTTGTTGACATGGGGTCATGTTTTAGTGGTTCGTAATAAAGAGATTACAGCTATATAAATAGCTATATATCAATCATTTTCTTCATCTAAATATCGAAATTGATTTTAAAGTTCAGAGAGAAAATAGCATGAGACGCTTAATCTTTAGAATGAGAACGAAGTTTTATGGTATGAGTTTTTGATAGCTCATAAACAGTGACATAAACTAAGTTACCTGAAAGATGACTAACATAAGTCTATTGTCATTAACCTCTTGTCGAAGGGCTCTTGATAAGAAAAACTTCGACAAGCTCAGTTTGACAATGTGTAGTCATTTCTGTAAAGGTTACCTAATTCGTTGACAGTTTTGATTAAATTTATTAGGTGCTAACCCGTCTAAGCTTTGA
>NZ_CANLOB010000050.1 GCF_947492815.1 uncultured Dokdonia sp. | reverse complement strand
TCGGAATTGCTAACGCCTATGCTAAACCGAAAAGTCTGTGTATATTAACCCGTAACTGACGGTTATACGAGACCGTTAGCAAACATTTGAAACCAAGATAAATGGATAACAACAATAAAGAAGTAATCATCACAGAAAACCACTCTGATATAGTTGAATCACAAGTTCAAAAAATAACAGAGTTTTTAGCTAATCTAGGTTTGCCTTCTGATAATATTATCGCGACAAATCAAGAAAGAGCTATAATTAATCAAACATTACCTAATTACATAAATCAACTTCCTTTAGAATTAAAAAAAGACGCTAGATATTTATCAAAGTTTGTTGTTGGTGCTGGTTTCGGACTTTTTGATTATGCTCTGAATTCAATTTGGAATGAAGTAACTTTAGCCTTAAGGAACAAGGCAATTACTTATGGACTGGACATATTTTTTGATGCTTCCGTAGGCGGAAAAATGAGAGAGCTTTACAATACAGAAGAAGATTTAGCAGGAATAAAGGATAACACACTTTTAAACACTTGTAAAAAACTAGAATTAATTAGTGAAACTACATACAAAAAACTTGCTCATATACTAGATATGCGTAATGATATTGGCATATCACATCCTACAAACTATACAATAAATGCATTTGAACTAATGGGATGGTTTCAAACTTGTATTCAAGATGTTTTACAAGATATGCCTTCCGATTCTGCAATTCAAGTTAAAGCTTTCATTGAAAACTTAAAAAACCTAGAAGAAACAATTGAAGATGACAAAGTAGAAAAAATTAAGGCACAAATTTCAAGTTTATCATCTTTACATTGCAGTAGAATATTAAGAACAATTTTTGGTTTATACGTTTCAGAGGAAAGTAGCCAGATTTTAAGGAAAAATATTTCCAAAATGATTCCAATTATTTGGGGTGCTTCAGTTGATAATGTTAAGCACAAAATCGGAATTATGCTTGAAGGTTATAACAATAATCTTCATACTAAAAAATACAAAAAAGGCTGTGAGTTTTTTGAAATAGCAAATGGAAATAAGTACAGGACAGAAAACGAAAGGATAATTAATTTAGAAAATCTTTCTAACGAATTAAGAGATGCTCATTATGCGTATGATAATTACTATCACGAAGTACCAATTATAAGAAAAATAATAACCTATTTTGAAGATTCAACGGACATACCAAATGAAATCGCCTTAAACTTAATTCACTCTGTAATGTTATGTAGAATTGGTCGTGGATTTAGTTTTAAAAATGGAGTTTCACCGACTGGAAGAGAGTATTATGACAAATTTTTCAATATGTTAAAAGATGATTTTATACCAATCTTTATATACCAATTATGTGAATATGACATTCAACAAAAGTTAGGAAGAAAAATTGCAATGGAACAAGCTCTTGCGATGATAACAGAAGTGAAACATAATATAATTAACGAACGATATATAGAGTCTTTAGACTATTTATTAGAAAAATTTCCAAAAACAGAAAAAGCAATTTTTAATACCGAATTTAAAAAATTAACAGGAGGATTTCTTGATTGGGAAAAAGAATAAAAACGTTTGCTAACACCGTATATAATTTATTGCTAGTTCTAGCCTACTTACGAAAATCCTCGCGGATTTTCTATTCGGTTTTTATTTGCTAAATTAGGTGCTTAAACCACGCAACAAACCATATACAAACACGTTAGGGTGCATTTGAACAACTACAAAAGATATTAATAAATGGAAAAGAAACCGATTTATACAATTTTATCTTTCCCGCCTGAAGAAATAGATAATATCCCAAAAAGCTATGGATGGAACACATCCGAAAAATTAGGACCTATACATAATGAATTAGGGTGGAGATTGGTCGACTTTTGTAGGATTCATCAGATAGTTTATCAACAGATAAATAAATCAAACAAAAAATTAGATGAAATAGAAATTGAACCATTTACAGAAAACCCAGCAGACATCGAGAATTTAGGAACTGCTCGCAAAATGAGTTGGTTAATTGGAAAAGAGTTTGAGCATAAACGAATTATCAATTTCGTCGACCATATGACTGTTGTTGGATTATGGGCTATTTGCGAACAATTTTTAGGAAAAATATACAGAGCATACATATCTGAAAAAGACAATATTGAAGAAAATACAATTTCCACACCGTACAGATGGAATGATTTTTTGAGTGGCTTTAGTGATAAAGGAATTGATTTAACAACCTGTGACAATTATTCTAATGCAAATGAATGTAGAGCATTAAATAATGCAATTAAACACGATCCAAAAGTTACCGAACGACTAACTCAATTTGACTATTTTGCAAATCATCTAAATAAGAATTTGGAAGAGATTGAATTAGAAATGCAAAGGTATTTGAATGGAGTTTCAGATTTTTTAGGAAGTCTGATAGAAAAAGGAAGTGAAATAATAAAAAACGCACCCTAACAATGTATAACCGCAATTACGACGGATTCGAGTACCTCCGAATCCACTCGAAATTACTAACGTCTGTGCTTAACCGAAAATTAAAGCATATTAACCCGTAACTGACGGTTATACGAGACCGTTAGCTGTAACCTATGAACAGAACCCTATACATATTTGCCTTATTATTTATTTTGATTAGTTGCGGACAAGTTTCAAACAAAGATGTAGCAAACAATCAGGGCATTTATGACTTAATGAAAGTCATTATAGATGAACAAGAACTGAATCTAAATTACGGTCTTAGAATAGAACCAGAAATAAATTTTGACTTAGCGAAATCTGATGAAGAAAACTTCAAATCTTTATTGTCTGTATTAGAATACGAAAATAAAAATAAAATAACGGACTCACTTAATTGGACTTATGAACTGAACTCTGAAAATTTACTTTCTGAGTTAACGAAACAAGATATTTCAGAAATGATTAAGCAAAAAGAAAAGTTGAAAGCTTTCAAATGGAATAATAGTGAACTTGGATTTAATCTTTCTAATAAAAATAACTGGTATAGTTTTTCAGTTCCACTCTTTTCAGAAGATAAGACTAAAGCAGTTATGATGATTAGAGATTTATGTCCTGGACTATGTGGTGGCGGAAAAACAATTTTATTCACTAAAAAAAATGAAAAATGGATTTCGAATACAGGAATAATATGGTTACATTAAAAAAAGGCTACAGCTAACAGTGTATATAAAAAATAGCGCAAGTCATTGCTAAAACTATGGTTTGGGTATATTTGGAAAGTCGCCAAATTTTTAAATTTGACCATTTCCAATAAAAAGATAAATAGCAAAATTTAAAAATTCGGCTTGTGATTAATCCGAAAAGTAACAGCTTATTTCCAGCGCTACTTTTCATATACGGAGCCGTTACCCAACATTTGAAAAACCACATTTGATAAATAAAATTACAATATCGGAATATGCATTAAAATTGATGAAACTGTTAAATATAGTTTATAAAATTTTGCTGATTCTGAATTTCTTGCCTCTAATTGTTTTTTATATTTTTGACAATAAACCGATTAAAGAATTAATAGGGTTTGGGTTTTTCTATATGGTAATTTGGGTTTTAATTCCTTGTATATTATTATCTACAAGTCTTTATATTTATAATCGAAAAAATATGATATTTAGAAGCCTTGATATGAAAAGACATTGGAAACTGGTTGCAATATCAATATCGTCTTTTGTCGTTGTTATAATTAATGGAATTATATATGTCAACCTATTTAAATGAAAAAAAGACCTATTTTGATTTCAGCAATAGTTCTGACCTTGATTGTGGAACTGATTTTAATAGTATTGGTTTATAATAAAGTGGGTAGTGAAAGACTTCCTTCCCAAATTGGACGACTGACTTTTCAACTGATTTTCATAATGTTGATTTTAACTCGGAAATCGAATGTTGGTTTGTTTATTTTATCTGCTTATCACATTGTTTCTGGACTTTCTGGGATGTACTCAAAAGGCTCAACTGAATTATTAGGACAAATATTAATTGGTTTTCATTTCATAATTGGAATTATAATATACTTTCACGACTGGATTGAAAATAAAATCGGAATAAAAAACGTTGGGTAACACCGTATATAATTAATGGCTAGTTTGAGCTTACTTACGAAAATCCTCGCGGATTTTCTATTCGGTTTTTATTTGCTAAATTAGGTGCTTAACCACGCCACTAATCATATACAATCCCGTTCTCTGCAAGCTGAAAAACCAACCGCACAAAAGCAAAGAGTGCTATCGCACACATTGCTTTTTTTGCCAACGCTAAAAATAAAAATGAATAAATGTTACTCAACATAACTACGACACATAAACCAGCAACTGACTTAGGGTATTTGCTGCATAAACATCCCGACAAATTGCAATCCATTGATTTGTCCATTGGAAAAGCACATATATTTTATCCTGAAAATTCAGATGAAAGAACTACCGCTTCTTTATTATTGGATATTGACCCAATTGATATGGTGAGAGGTGGCAGAAACTTATCTGGAAAAGGCTTTTCTCTTGGACAATACGTTAATGACAGACCTTATGTAGCTTCTTCATTTATGAGTGTCGCCATTGCTAAAGCGTTTTCAACCGCAATGAATGGTAAGTGTAGTAAAAAACCCGAATTAGTAAATATTAAAATGCCATTTGAAGTTACTATTTCAGTATTGCCTGCCCCAAAAGGCGGAGAAATCCTCATTCGAAAAATGTTTGAACCTCTTGGCTATAAAGTGGAATTAGAAAGACATATTTTGGACGACAAATTCGTGAATTGGGGAGACAGTAAATACTTTACATTAAAACTAAATCACACCACTACGCTTCAAGAATTGTTGTCTCATTTATACGTAATGATTCCAGCATTGGACAATGACAAACATTATTATGTAAGTCAGAATGAGATTGAAAAACTATTAGAAAAAGGAAAGGGTTGGCTATCTGACCATCCCGAAAAAGAACAAATTACAAGACGCTATCTTTTTAACCTCACTTCTCTTTCAAGACAGGCATTGGAGCGATTGAATGATGATGACGAATCAAAGGAGTTGCAGGAAGAAACAGATTCAGAGGAAGTAAAGAAAAAAGAGACTTTACATCAACAACGATTGTCATTGGTTTTGAGTAAATTAAAAGAATCAGGTGCAAGTAGCGTACTTGATTTAGGCTGTGGCGAAGGGAAACTCATTCGAATGTTATTAAAGGAAAAACAATTTAGTAATATAACTGGAATGGATGTTTCTTACCAAGAATTAACGAAATGTAAAGATAGGTTACATTGGGACGAAATGGCACCAAGACAAAAAGAACGAATCAATCTGTTTCAAGGTGCTTTAACATATAAAGACAAACGATTAGAGGGATTTGATGCAGCAGCAATTGTAGAGGTAATTGAACACCTTGACGAGAACAGACTAAAATCTTTTGAAAGAGTCGTTTTTGAGTGTGCTAAACCCAAAACAGTTATTTTAACAACACCGAACGGAGAATACAACGTACTTTTTGAAAATATGGAAGCTGATACAATGCGACATACCGACCATAGATTTGAATGGTCAAGAACAGAATTTGAAACTTGGGCAAAAAAAGTAGCAGAAACTAATAATTATAATGTGCACTTCTTACCTATTGGCGAGGAAGACAAAAAAGTAGGAGCACCTTCACAAATGGCAATTTTTGAATATGGAAATTAAAGTACCCGAATTATCATTAGTATTACTTATTGGTGCTTCTGGTTCAGGGAAAAGCACTTTTGCTAAAACGCATTTTGGTAAACACGAAGTCGTTTCTTCTGACGTGTGTAGAGGAATTGTATCGAATGACGAGAACAGTCAGAGTGCTACAAATGACGCCTTTGATGTACTGAACTTCATCATTGGCAAAAGACTAAAAAACGGACATTTAACAGTTGTTGATGCTACAAACGTACAAACCGAAGCCCGAAAAGGTTTAATTAATCTTGCAAGACAATATCACACCTTACCAGTTGCCATTGTTTTAGATTTACCTCAAAGAGTTTGTGAAGATAGAAATGAAAGTAGAGAAGATAGAAACTTTGGAAATCACGTAATAAGACAACAAAAACAGCAACTCAAAAGGTCGATAAAAGGACTTAAAAGAGAAGGCTTCAGAAAAATATACGTTTTAAAAAGTGAAGAAGAAGTAGATTCCATTTCTGGAATTATTAGAGAAAAACTCTACAACGATAAAAAAGAACTTCAAGGACCTTTTGACATTATTGGAGATATTCACGGTTGCTATGATGAAACAATTTCACTCTTAGAAAAATTGGGTTATAACATTAAATATGTTGACATTGATGGAAAGAATTACGGATTAGACATAAAACATCCTGAAAATAGACAAGTGATATTTTTAGGTGACTTAGTGGACAGAGGTCCAAATTCGCCAGCGGTTCTAAAATTAGTGATGAGTATGGTCAGAAGTGGTTCAGCCCTTTGCGTTCCAGGAAATCACGACCTAAAACTTCAAAAGAAATTAAACGGCAAAAATGTTCAGTTGAAACACGGTTTGGCTGAGACAATGGAACAATTAGAAAACGAAACGCCTGAATTTATAGCAGATGTTAAAGAGTTTTTATATAGCCTAATAAGTCACTACATATTAGATGATGGAAAGTTGGCTGTTGCACACGCTGGTATTAAAGAAGAAATGCAAGGAAGAGGCTCTGGTGCAGTTAGGTCGTTTTGTTTATATGGAGAAACTACGGGAGAAATTGATGAATTTGGTTTACCTGTAAGATACAATTGGGCTTCTGAATATAGAGGTAAAGCCAAGGTTATATATGGACATACACCTGTTCCAAAAGCAGAATGGCTTAATAAAACTATTGATATTGACACAGGTTGCGTATTCGGTGGAGAACTTACAGCCTTACGCTATCCCGAAGAAGAATTAATTTCTGTTAAAGCTGCTAAAGTTTATTCAGAACCTATAAAACCATTGGAGTTAGAAGTAGAATCTAACCTAAGTCATCAACAAGAATATGATGATTTATTGAACATTGATGACGTTATAGGGAAACGAATTGTGCAAACACGTCTTCGAAATAACTTGACCATCAGAGAAGAAAACTCCATTGCAGCATTAGAAGTAATGAGTCGTTTTGCCATCAATCCTAAATGGCTCATTTATTTACCACCCACAATGTCACCGTGTGCTACAAGTGAATTGCCGAACTATTTAGAACACCCTGAACAAGCTATCAATTATTATAGAAAAAGAGGAATTGAAAAAATAATTTGTGAAGAAAAGCATATGGGTTCACGTGCCATTTTAGTGGTTTGTAAAAATGAAGAGACTGTTTTAAATCGTTTCGGAATTGAAAATGAGGGAATTGGAATTTGCTACACAAGAACGGGACGTAACTTTTTTAATGATAGTAATATAGAAAAAGAATTTCTCGATAGAGTTCAAAAAGCATTAACCAAATCTGGATTTTGGGATAAATTCCAAACTGATTGGGTTTGTTTAGATGCAGAATTAATGCCTTGGTCTGCAAAAGCTCAGTCGTTATTACAAGACCAATATGCTTCTGTTGGTTCTTCCGCCAAAAACTCTTTAACAGCTGTTGAGCTAATACTTCAAAAGACAAAAGACAGAGAAATTAAAGATGTTGAAACTATTTTAGATAAATTTAGCTACAAGAAAAAAGCGGTGTCTAAATTCATTGATGCTTATAGAAATTATTGTTGGGATGTCAATTCTGTGGAAGATTACAAATTAGCACCTTTCCATATTCTTGCAACAGAAGGAGCTGTACACGTTGATAAAGACCATCACTGGCATATGGAGAACATCAAAGAAGTTTGCCTTGCAGATGAAAAAATATTTAGAATTACGCCTTACAAAGTTGTTGAGACGAATGACAATGAGAGTGTGCAGAAAGCTATTGATTGGTGGACTGAAATGACAGACAAAGGTGGAGAAGGAATGGTCGTTAAATCTTTTGGTTTCATTTCATATGGTAAGGAAGGTTTATTACAACCTGCCGTCAAATGCAGAGGAAGTGAATATCTAAGAATAATTTATGGCCCTGAATATGACTTACCAGAAAATATGCAACGACTCAAAAACAGAGGGCTGTCAAGAAAGCGTTCTTTGGCGTTGAGGGAATTTGCATTAGGAGTAGAAGGATTGGAAAGGTTTGTAAGAAAAGAACCTTTAAGAAGAATACACGAAAGTGTTTTTGGAGTATTAGCATTGGAAAGTGAAGATGTTGACCCAAGATTATAACAGCCAACGCAATTTACAGCACATTGCAATCCTCGTTCCTGCGGTTGCAAAGAGCTGTAAGCCAACGCTGAAAGAAACGAATGAAAAGAAAGCCAGCAGAGAACAATGTATATAAAAAATAGGCGAAATAGTAGTAAAATCAAGAGTCTTGGCTCTTATCAAACTTTGTGCTTAACCGAAAGTTTAGTGCTTCGGAATCTCCTACTTTTCATATACTAACCGTTACCAGCAATTAAAATGAAATACCCAAGTTTCAACGTAAAAGAATTCCTCATTCCTGAATTTACATTAGATTCTGGAAAAATGATACGATTTTGGGTTCAGATAGTGCCTGAAAAGGAAAATCAAACTGACGGGTATTGGGGAGTGAAAAAAATTTTTGAAATAATAGAAAATTATAACAGCCAGAATTTAGGAGTAAAAATACACTTGTGTCCTGGTAAATTAAAAATGAGTCTATTTGATTTCATTAAACCAATAAAAGTTGGTCAATATTTAGACAAGCTGTATGGACAAAAAAGTATTAAAATAAAAAATGATTTAAAAGCTTTCAATATTAAACCCGAATATACCTTAAGAAAAATGGGAAGAGCTGACCAAAAACTACTTTCTATTATTTGTGGAATTGGACAAAATGATAGAGTTGCATTTGATTTTTACGGATTTGCTCCTGACACTGAAGTTAAACTGTTGAAATATTTACAAAGAAAACTTAACGAAGGAAAGTCTTTATTAAGTTTTGACAATATGGAGTATAAAGACAAGACAATTGACCAAATGAATATTGAAAATCTAATAATAAAGAGAGCTTAAAAAAAAGCTGGTAACACTATATATAGCAAATAGGGCGGTTAAAGTTGATTCGAAAAGGCTGTGTTTGTTTGCCGTGTCGCCAAATCTTTTGATTTGGCTTTATAATGAAAAAGATAAATCAAAATGCAAAAGTTTGGCTTTAGTGCTTAATCGAAAATAATCGCTTGTCCTCTGCCCTAAATGCCATATATTTAACGTTACAGCCAATTATCCTAAACATTCTACAAATAGTCAAAAAAATTAAATGAGAAAAAAACTAAAAATTACATTTC
>NZ_CANLOB010000049.1 GCF_947492815.1 uncultured Dokdonia sp. | reverse complement strand
TATTTTGTTTAATTTTTCTTTTAAACTCACAATGTTTCTCTAATAATGCACCACAACGTTTACGTATAAGATTAGTGGCGCGTTTAAACACCTAATTTAGTTAAACAAATACTTGCCAGCGGAAAATTCTGCAGGAATTTTCCAAGTAGGCTAGGACCAGCCATTAATTTTATACTTTGTTGGTAACAGTAATTTTAACAATCGTTCACGTGATATAAAGTCAGATACCATTCGCCATCTTTTTTTTCAAAACCTAAAATTCTAAAGGTTCCAACTTCTTTGATTACATATTCAAAATAAAAAATCGAATCAGAAAAGTTAAATGTATTTTCCATTTCATCATCAATTCCGATAAAGTTGATAAAATCCCAATCATCAAAAACCCAATTTTTTCTGCTCATTACAAAGGTTTCGTCGCAACCATTTTCCACAGCTACTAAATTGTCAAAATCAATATGTTTTTCTTGAAAGGAAATGTCAGATATAAACTTTTTCGAAAACTCAAGAAAGTCTTTTGGTATATTGTCTTTGTTAGAAAATTGTTCAGAAACAGAGTTGTATTTTTCAGCACGTTCAGAAATCAAGTTCCAATCATAAGATTCTACTTGTCCTAATTTATATCTTTCGTAAATAGAGTCAGAGTCAGAGTCAGTTGCGATAACTTCCGTTTTTTGTATTTCGACAGGAAGTTCAACTTTGGGTTTTTCTTTATTCTCATTACAAGAAAAGACGATAATAAAAAGTAAAATCAGTTTCGGTATTTTCATTTCGCTTATTGTTGCCAACGGACTTGTGAATGAAAAAGACACTAACTTTTCAGATTAACACAGAGCCTAATTTTATATTTTGTTTTAATTTTTTTCTTTTTAAAAGCCAAATTAAAAATTTGGCGGTCTCTGCAAATAATTACAAAACTCTAAGTTTAGCACTTACTAGCTATGTTTTATACACCGTGTTAGCAACTGGGTTTTTATTCATTTTTCACCAAATAGCCAAATTTTTTGTCAATCAGTTTCTTGCTTACATTTAATTCAATAACTTTTCCATCTGTGTCTGTAGAAAAGTACTTCCCATTTTCTTTGATGTAAATTGTATCCAATTGTTTTTGTGTCAAATATGGCCATTCCCACAAAATCTGTTCGTATTTGATAGGATGGATTGTTTTATTACCCCAATCAACCGTTCCATAAAGTCCATCATTTTTCACTTTTATTAGTTTTGAGTTATCTACAAAAATTTCATCATATTGAGTTGGAATTACGATTTCTCCATCTCTACTTATCAATCCTTTTTTTCCATTTTTGGTAACAAAATGTTCTTTTGGTCCATATTCTACCCAATTAGATATTTCTTCGTATTCAATAGGAATAATTATATTTTTTTCTATGTCGATAATACCGTATAAGCCATTTTTTTGAATAATGTAATTTTGGCTTTTTCCATAAAATGTTGGCGTAATATTTTCGTATGCAAATGAAATAATTTGCTTACCGTTTTTATTTATCATACCATAATTGCCTGATTTATTTACAATGAAATAATCGGAGTAACTACTAGAAATAACTTCATCAAATTCGAAAGGGTATTTAACGTTACCTAAATAATCTATTAAACCATATTTTCCATTTAGTTTGGCGAATGTAACTGACCTTCCATTAAATGGTTCAATTTCTTCATATTCAAAAGGTATTTCCATTATTCCTTTATCAGAAACTGTTCCTGTCATTCCAGAATTTTTAGTTAAAATAAAATATCTTTGGTATGATTCTTTACTTTTATAACTATCCCATTTATATTCCTTGATGTCAAAATCGGTAATTGGTTTTGCTGTTTTGTCTAAAAGTTGAATAATATTTCCTTTTCGGATAGCAATAAGTTCAGAGTTATTTGAATATTCCGATGGATGTTCGATAAAATCATTAGTTATGGGTATAACAATTTCACCTTGAGTGTTGATAATTCCATACTTTCTATTATTGGAAACAATTCCTAAATCGTTTTGGAAAGGTTTGGCTATTTCGTAAGTTCCAAATGGAACAATCTCTTCTAAATCATTATTTATATATGCCGTTTTGTTTTCTGCTTTAACTAAAACTAAACCATTCCCAAATAAGGTGCTTTTCGTTCTTCCGTCAATTTCAATGTAAGTCTCAACAACTTCATCATACTTAAAATCAGTTTTCCTTGTACCTTTTTTTGAATAAAAAGCCCATTTAGAATTTTTTGAAGCAAGAACTATTGTGTCGTACATTGATTGTTTAACACTTTCAAATTCAATCGGAACTATTTCTTCTCCTTTCATATTTATGAAACCAAACTTTCCTTCTTTTTTAGCGATTGCTAAACCAGAATTATAAAAATAACTTTTATTTTCGTACTGAAAAGGGATTTTCACTTCTCCTTTGCGATTTATATACCCATATTTTCCTTTAAAATTCGCTGGTGCGAGTTGTCCTTGATCGAAAACACCCATATTGTCGTATTTAAAACTAATCAAAGTGTCTTGATGAATATTAATAAATCCATATTTACCATCCTTCAGTTGAGCAAATATCATATTCTTATCGTCAATAGGATTTAAGAACTTATAAACATTCAAAGGAATTATAGTATCTCCATTTTGATTTATAAATCCCCAAGTATTTTTACTGTTAATTCGTTTGTAAGTTTGGAATTCAGTAGTATTTAATTCTGCTTTTTTTGATTTGCAAGAAGTAATTAGCGAAAGAATAATCAGTATGTTTATAAATGTTCTCAATTTTCGTCTTGCCTTGTTGCTAACGGTTTGTGTATGGTTAGTTGCGTGGTTAAGCAACTAATTTAGTAAACAAATACGAATCCGAGAAAATTCCGCAGGAATTTTCGCAAGTAAGCACGTAAAAATCAATTAATTATATACGGCTTAAGTTTGATATTTCTAAATATTAAATGGAGTAGTTCATGTTATTATAGTGTTTGAAGTCTAGACTTCAAACACTATAATAAGGGGTTGTTTTCCTCTTTACTATTCTAATTAACTTTCAGTATAAACTAGAAAGAACAAAAGAGAGAATTATGGTTAGTATACACGGTGAAGCTTTAGACTTCGACAACATTGATAATCCTCTCTCTTTTACTACTTAAATCACGTTCAGTTCTGTGAGAACTAGATCTCGATTTCAAGTTGTTGTGAGTATAGTAGCTAGTTCTTTCCAAAAATAGTTCTTATGATTAAATATAGCGAAATTTATGGAGTAGACATCAGTAAAGATGTCTTTGATGTGTTCTGTAATTTGACAGGTCATCGTCATTTTAAGAATACAGAATTAGGTTTTACCGCTTTCGCGAAATCATTACCAAAAGGATCTCTTGTAGTTATGGAGGCTACGGGTTATTATCATTATCGTTTAGCACAGTTTCTAGACAAAAAAGGGATAGCAGTTTCTGTGGTTAATCCGTTATCAGTAAAACGTTTTATCCAGATGAAACTAGCAAAAGTTAAGACAGATAAGAGTGATGCTAGGATGATTTGTGAGTATGGTATAATGAATGAAGTTCCTTTATACAATGCCCTTACAGAGATTCAAGCGGAATGTTTACAGCTTTTTAGGTTGCTAGATAGTTATCTTAAGAAGCGTACGGCTACTAAGAACAAAATTCACGGAGAGACCGTACTTGGGATTCCTTCTTCTTTTGTTTTTCGATCACTCCAGCGCAATCTTAAACATCTTAATGCAGAGGTAAAAGGAATAGAAACTAGACTTTTGAAATTGGTTAAAAAGGATCAACAGCATCAGTTAACCTTACTCAAGAGCATTCCAGGAATGGGGATGAAGGCTGCCTTATTTCTGATCGTTGCGACCGATGGTTTTTCCAAGTTTGAAAACGCTGGACAACTTTGTAGTTATGTAGGTATCACACCTACCATTCGAGAATCTGGAAGTAGTGTAAGAGGCAGAAGTAGGATTAGTAAAGTGGGTAATAAAAAGCTACGAAATCTTTTATTTTTATGCGCTTTTTCAGCATGTAAACATAACAAGGCTTGTGGCTATTTATGATCGAATTGTGGCTAAGGGAAAGAATAAGAAACTAGCTTTGATAGCTGTGGCAAACAAGCTCTTAAAGCAAGCCTTTGCTATTGTGAAATCAGGAATGCCTTATGATGAGAATTATGTATCAAGATTAGTTTAAAAAAACTTGTTTTTTAACTCAGTTCTTTGTCGGCAATAGTTTTTCTTTAGGGAACTTGATACTGATATATTAATGCAATAAGTTCGTCCTCATAAAATTCCATATATATTCTATATTCTAATCCCTTACTTATTAAAGGGGGTAGGTTGTCAGGTAAGGGACCTCCATTCTCTAGCATTAAAAAATTCCAAGTTAGAAATGTTCTTTTGGTATCACTTTTTTCAGAATCAGGTTTGCCAAAAATCGTTTTTGCATAATTAATTGACATTCCAATTTCTGCTCCCATTTCTGATATAAGTTCATCAATTTTAATCGCCATATTAGGGTTGCTATAATTAATACCCTCTGATTTAAGTATTTTAATTAATTCAGGGTTTTTAACCTTATCTGTTGTTAAAATTTCTGTACGAACACTAAAATCAGAATTTAGAATAAAGAATAGTTTACTTTTTCCATCAGGGCTAATAAACCATTTTGTTGAATCAGATTTAAATTGCTCTATTTCAGGGATATAGAAAACAGAAAACCAATCAGGTATCATTTCTTTTTGATTAGTTTTTTTTTGTCCAAATACTAAAGATGAACTCAGAAAAAAAAAGCTTGATAAAATGATGAAGGTTTTTGATTTTTTCATAATTATTGCCAACGTTTAGTGTAAAATGCGTTTTAATGCATTTTACATCTTGTTAGCTGTAGATTTAAATAGCTATAAATTCTTTTGGAATCCATTCTTTATTTGTCTTTCCATCAAAATATCTAGTATAATTTCCCATTTCATGAAGGAATGTAATAGGATCTTTAACAATCAAAGAAAGAAATTCTTTAACTGTATGAGCAATGGGTTTCGAATTTGTAAAATCTCCATGATCAAAGTAAAAAACTTTTCCATTAAAAAGTACAAAGTAATTTCCCGAATGAGAAATTTCTGCAAAAGCTATACCTGATTTGTGGTAATCAAGTAGATCATCTTCATCACAACTTTCAAACCATACTTTCCATTCTCTATTAAATTGTTCTAAATAATTTATAGAACTAAATTTAATCCCAGATTCATCCTTATTAAGATAAAGTGTCATTCCATTATGATGTTTATACAACTCAATAATTTCCTCATTGTAAGAAGGAATTAATTTAGTTAAAAGATTAATTTCATTGTCATTTGCTCCAGTATGGATTTCGTTTTTGACCTCAAAAATTAATTCTGATTCTTTGTTTTTTCCAGTTAAAGAATAACACTTAAATTGTTTTTTCTTAAGATTGATATGTCTTAAAAAATTTTCCATGTTAGTTTATTAATTACAGCTAACGGTTAGGCTATGGTTAGTACGGGAATTAAAAGCAGTGAACTTTCAATTAAGTACTTAGCCAAAACTTTTTATTTTGTTTTACTTTTTTCTGTTCTAAAACCAAATCAAAAGATTTGGCGGACTTTATAAAAACACACTAGACTAAGGATTAAGCACCATAACCCGTATTAATTATAGCCATTGTTAGGCACAGTAATTTTTTCCGTTTTCTTAATTCAAGAATAGTGTATCAAAATACGAAAACAATGGTTCTTTATGTGCGATTCTTATTTCTTTTCCATTTTTCATTACAATTACAGCTCGACCTGATAAATCTGTTTTGCGTTTTTCAGAGTCAAGTTTATTTAAGTCAACACTTGTCGATAAAAATCCGACATCCCATCTCTCTTCATTTTCCGAAATACAAAATGCCTTTTTACGAAGAGTGTTTTTTCGGCGAGCAATTATTTTATCCACGTCATTTCCATCGAATAACTCATAATTCAGTTTAGTTTTATTTGCGGGTGAATTCGTATATCCGTTGTCAATTATATATTGTTCAGCGAGTTCAATTGCTTGTTCTTTTGTCAGTTCATTAGTCATTTGAAAAGAAGAAGTAAGTACCCAAATAATTCCAAAAACTATAATTGTAAATAGTGATGTCTTTTTAATTCTATTCATCTGCATTTGAGTGAGTTTTTATTGTGCCTAACGGACTTGTGTATGTAACGTAGCGTGCAAAAAGACAATAGCCTTCGGGTTAACACAGAGCCGAATTTTTATATTTTGTTTTTATTTTTTCTCTTTTTAAAACACCAAATTAAAAATTTGGCGGACTTTCTAAATACACACAAACCTTTTGGTTAAGCACTTATTAGCTATGTTTTATACACCGTGTTGTAAGTAGTACTTTTTCAGAGTACTGACTTTAATTCATTTCCGAAAACGTATTGGTCGATATCAATTCCTAGATTTAATCTGCTCAAACGGTTAATGGTTTCAATATCGAAATTGATTCCTTTATTTCCATCTATATACTGTTGATGATGAATTGAGATTCCAGCATCTGACATTTCAGTCAGTTTTTTTATTCCATCTACGTCCTTTTCCAATTCAGTTAAGAGTAGTTTTAGTTTTGTATCTAAATCATAAGCTCGACTTTTAGTCGGCTCAAATGATAAACGACTAAAAGTATATTTTCCTTTTCCATTTTTTCTATCATCATTTACACTCCAACCTGAAAGTCCTTTTAATGTTGTCAATTCCGAAAGTTGCTCAAAAGTCAGATTTTCAGAAGTCGCTGTTAGATAAACTTGATTCCCATTTTCAGTTCCAATTCCAAGTAATTCATTAGTTTCTTTTGAGAAATGAACAGTCAAGAAAAAAGGTTCATCTTGAATTGGAAAGTAGACAATGTTTACATCATTAAAAGATTCCATATCCACTCTTTCAACTTTAGGATTTCCATTCTCAATTTCGACATTATGAACTTCCAAATATTGTTCAGTAGTTCCGAAAGTTTGATTTTCTATTTCTGAAAAGGCTTTTTTTATTAACTCGTTTTTCAATGTTTATTCAGTTTTTCGGTATTACTTACAACGGTCTAGTGTATGATTTCGTTGCGTGTTTAAGCACTAAAGTTAGCAAATAAATCACAGATGGAAAGTCCGCGAGGACTTTCGTAAGTAGGCTATAACTAGCAATCAATTATACACATTGTTACCTGCTGGCTTTATTCGGTTGTTTTAATTAATTCACATTCAGAATCGAAAATCTCTGGATTCACACATTTTAGAATCAGCTTTTCTTTATTTTTAAATTCAATAACAATGCTACTATTCTTAAAATCAGTAGTGCAATAGATTTTAGAAATCTGTTTTCCGTTCAAATTTAGTTTTTCAGTTGAGTCTACATATTTGAACTGTTCATCATCTTCGATATCTTCTAAATTATCCCAATTTTCCCAAAATCCTATTCCAGCATCAAGAAAGTATTGATGCCAATTTCTGTTTCTAACTTTTATATAAATTAATATAGGTTCTGATTTATGATTTTCACATACAATCAATTGTTCAATTTTTAATCCATTAAACTCATCAAAAACAAATTCTGATTCTTGATATAATCGTCCTCTTGGTTCTCTTTTCATATTTTTATTCAAACCATTTATTTCCGCAATGTCTGCATTGTCTAGCTTTGGGTGTTCTTGCTAATTTTGTACAATTCGGACAATTGTTTAAAAAGATTTCACTTTTGTATTCTTTTAGTATTCAGTTAGCTGTATTTATAATGAATTCTGTTTCCCCATTTTTAATTAATTCAAGAGCTTCTTTATCAGTCGTTATCCAACCTTTACGTTTATAAATTTTATATCGAGATGAACTTTCAGGTTCTCCATTTAGTTTAAATAATGAATTTATATGTCGATGAGCGATATTTTCTTTTTCGTTGAAAAATCGATGGTAGTAATTTGAAATATATCTTGCTGTCTCTATGTTCATCGGTTTTCAGCTTGCAGGTAACGGTCTACTGTATGATTTCGTTGCGTGTTTAAGCACTAAAGTTAGCAAATAAATCACAGATGGAAAGTCCGCGAGGACTTTCGTAAGTAGGCTATAACTAGCAATGAATTATACACATTGTTGCCCACAGTTATTTTTTATTCAGTGACTGTTTGTAAAGAAAATCAGCAACCTTATAGAGTGCATATTTTTTTTCTTTAGAAACATCAGAATATAAATCTCCACTAGTTAGTTCGTTAATCAACTTACCTAATTTTAAAGAGTTACTTTTAATAATTAATCCGTTAAAATTAATAATCCAAGGTGTATATAAATAATTTGGTTTATCGTCTGAATTTTGAATGGTTAAGACTTCTCCGTTTTTAAAATCAATTGTTATTTTTCTCCAAACAGTTGTGGTACTCCAATTACCATATCCAGTATTAAATACTTCGTTAATCACAACATCTGGAATCGAATCAAATCTGTCAGCCACATTTTTGTAAAAAGCAAAATCTGTGTTTTTACCTGGAAACGTGTAATAATTCTCGAAGTCAAAACGGTCATAACCTTTTTTCTTTATTTTCTGTTCTTCTTTATCAATGAAATCTTTGAAGTTGTCCAAATCTATTTCTGAAATTTCTAAATCGTTTATAGTTAGTTTTTTAAAACGAGAATTATCAATTTCGTTAACTATATCATTTAATAATTGAGGATTTATTTCTTTATCCATTTTGGATAAAAATCCTTTACCTTTTTTGTAGAGTTTAAATGAATTGTTTTTTAATCTATATTCTCTGAATTGCCTGTCGCTATGAAAACAACCTTGACTTCCTATTTCTATAGAAAACTTATCTATATTATTTGCCGATAGATTAAATAGTGATTTTGGAAGTTCGTATTCAGAAATTTTTTGTTCATCAATATTTACAACAAATCTCTTGTCTAAATAATTGTCTGCAATCACAACTTGGTTATCAAAAATAACAGCGTTTGAAACGTTAACAGGTAATTCCATATATCGATACCATCCCGTTCTATTTTTATCAAATCTTAAAACAGTAGTTCCATCAAATCCAATTTCTTCTCCTCCATAATTTACTTTTAAGTAAGGTTCTCTGATTGGTACTTCATTTGTCATAAGCTTTGAAACTATAAAATCAGTCTTGTTGATTTTATAAATTTCTCCGTAAGTAAAAACGAAAAGACTTTTGTTTTTTGTGTTGATAGCAGAAGGTGTGCTACTCAATTTTTTATCCGATTTCCATATAGAAACGAATTCTGAATCCCTTAAATCAATCTTTAAATCCTTGCCAATTAAATAAATAGATTCATCAGATGTGGTTTCAAAGTCAGATATATTTGGTAATTCTATCCAGTTAATATTATCGCTTTTTGTATAGAAGATGTTGCCTTGTTGATTAATAATATAATAATCGCCAAAAATTCTTATTTTTCTTATGTCAGGTCTATGTTCTTTGGAAAGTCTTTTATATTTTTTTTGGTCTAATGGTGTCGGTAATCTCTCCCAAGTTTCACAATTATCAGTGGTCTTATAAAGGACATTCCAAAAAGAACCGAACAATCCTGTTTTTTCGTCTTTGGCAAAATGAATTGTATTAAATCTTAATGCCTTTTCATTTCCCGCTTTATCAAAGCTTTTCCAAGTTTCCCCTTTATTAGCAGTATAGTAAATAAGTTGAGAATTTCCACTCATCCAAGCTTTTCCATTCTCATTTATGTAAAAAGCATCAATCCAACTGCTTTTACCAAATTTTACTTTATTCCAAGTTATTCCTTTATCCGTTGAACGAAGAACAAAATCTTGATTTGAGTTTTCTCCGTGAATAAAGCCAGAAATCATCAAAATATCTTCTGAAAAGAAACTCACTCTTTCAAAAATTCCTCTACTTGAAATTGATAATGGGTCTTTTGTTCCTAAAGGTCCAAAATGCCATAAATCACCTATTTTATCCGTGTAATATGTGTTACCAGCTTTAGTTGCAATCCAAATCTTTTCTGAAGGTGAAACTCCTATTTCTGAAACTCCTCCACTAATAGGTAAGTTAGCTAAATATGCATCTTGACTAAATGTCGAAAAGGGTAAAAAGAGTATGAGTAATAAAAATAAATTTTTCATCGGTTAATTCGTTTGCACGAAACTAATTCTGTTTATTCAATTTAAAAATTCAGATTGAGTGAACTATGCTTTTCGGTTAGTGAACGATTCGGTTTATTGAAACTACGGACTTTTGTCAGAATTGTGGGCAACGGTCTCGGCTATGAGTAGTTGCGTGCCTTAGCCTTGTCTTTCCAAATATACCCAAATCGTAGAAAATTTCGCAGAAATTTTCGGATGAGCCGGAACCGAGCAATTGCGTATAGCCCGTGTTGTGCATAGTTTAATTCGCGATTATTATATCCGTGATTGTAGTTCCATCGTAACCTACGTTCTGATTTCGCGATGATAAGCTGTCCCTTATTATTGGTTTGAAGTAAACTCTGCTTGTATCACTCTTAATTGTAAATTCAAAAGGATATGCGCCATAATTTCCGCTTTCGGTTTTGAGTATGACAGATTTCAATTCGTGTTTCGTATTATCGTTAATACTTTCCGCTTTAAATTCTACTTTATCATTTCGTACGTCTGGCACAAATACAAATTCGCCTTGATAGAGATTTCCTATTTTGTTCGGCTCAGAATTCGTTTTGTAGTGTTTTACAAAGACACGTTCGTAAACATATTTCGCTTGGTATTCATTTAATATTTCAGTCAAGCTATCATTTTGGCGTTGCAATTCGCCAATCTGATTTTCCAATTTAGAATTGTTTCCACAACTTGTAATTAAAATTAGTAGGGCTACGAAGTATATTCTTTTCATTTGATGTCGAATGGTTGGATAAATTATGCACAACGGTTTCGTATAACCGTCAGTTAAGGGTTAAATTAGCGATTATTTTAGGTTTAGCACAGACTTTAGCAATTCCGAGTGGATTCGGACGTAGTCGAATCCGCCGTAATTGCAGTTATACATTGTTGTGGTGTC
>NZ_CANLOB010000048.1 GCF_947492815.1 uncultured Dokdonia sp. | reverse complement strand
GCGTTTGACAATTCCTGTGTTTACTGATGTTTTCATTACACTAAAGTTTTAGTGTATCGATATTTCAGGACGAGACAGGGGTAAAACAAAAAAAGCCTTGATAAATATCAAGGCTTTTTTTGTTTTAATCGCTCGAATCTTTTGTGTTTACTATGGATGAGCGAAACGAGTTCGTCCAGAAAGGTGTTTGATGATTTTCTCTCAATATCTCTAAAATTGATTATTTATGACACTAAAATCATACTATAATATTTCTTCTGAATAAAATTCAAAATACTGTATGTCAAATGTTTTATGCTTTAATACTAGTAGATAATCTAAAGAAAGTAAACAGTTCGAGCCCAAGAAGGGAGAACAGGAAATACAATTAAATAGTTTTAAAAAAAGATCATATGGAAAACTTTAAGTTTGAAAATTACATTTCATCAAACTTTTATAACTTTTTAACGATTTAATTTAAGAATATAAATAAAAAAATAACTCATCATTAAAATATAAGAATTTCTCAATAGATTTGTAAGAAATTACTTTAAAACTTGCTTTTGTCGTGATACAAGAAAACCCTTCTAAACAAAAATCTAATAATCAAAAAAGATTTGAAAATTCCAGAAAAAGCTACTCAGACACGGATATTTTAATGGAATTATTGTACAATAGCCGTTTATCTAGAGAAGCTACTCTGCTAGCTGTCAAATATTATAAAATAATAGCATATATGTGTATAGCTATTTTTATTATCAGTTTCATATTTCTTTTATTAAGAATAAAATCTGGGTTTTGATTTTTTATATAGAATAGTAAGTAAATAAAGCACCTTAATTAAGGTATTCTATCAAAGTTGAGTAAGTGATGTTTAAAATTATTAATATTTGAAAAAGCCAGTTAATTTTTAAATATTAAATTTAAGTCTTCTTCGATTTGGTCATGAATAACTTTCATATTAACTATGGAGCTATCACCATTTATCGATTTTGATAATATATACAAGTAATTTTTTATATACTTTTCTTTATTAATGTTTTTATCTATATGATTCTTTCCGTCAATTACTATGAAATGCAATAAAGATCTTATGATATTTGTTAACTCGACCGTTTGCAAGTTTTCTATTTTTTTCTGAGGATCTAACATTACATTTTTACAATTATAAATTCGGATCTACGATTTAATTGATGCTGGGCTTCTTCACATGGTACTCCATTAGCACACGTGTTCATCAGTTTTGTTTCTCCAAAACCTTTTGCCTCTATGATACGAGATGAAGTAACTCCTTGCCTAATCAAATACTCTCTTGTGGCATTTGCTCGCCTTTGTGATAGTGCAAGATTATAACTGTCTTTAGCTCTTGAATCTGTATGTGATTCTACCCGTATATTGATATCTGGTTGTTGTAACATGAGCGTTACAATTTTATTAAGTTCTACAGCAGCATCAGGTCTAATGTAACTCTTATTAGTATCAAAGAATATAATACCAACTTTTATTTTTAGAACTCCATTATCTTCAACTATTAATTCATCTATAGTTTCTAATTCTAGAGGTATAATTGTTTCTTCTGAGATACTAGAAGTAACAAAAACCTTATTATTTAAATTATAACCTAATTTTTCTAGACGTACTTCATAACGCTCACTGCAGTCTAAATCAAAATTAAACTCGTAATCTCCGTTTATTTTACTTTGAGTTTGTGTTAGCTTTACACCATCTTTATTGTAAAGAGCAACTGTCACATCAGAAATGCGCTCTCTTGTTCTTGTATTACTAACATATCCTTTTACAGACTGCTGACAATTATCTGCTATAATATCTTCAAATTCTTCTGGTTTTATCCTTCTAAATGCATAAATATCATCATCTCCTACCCCTCCTTCTCGATTAGAGCACACAAATCCTTGTTCATTAGTGTCATTTACTATAAAACCAAAATCATCCAAATTACTATTAAGCGGTAACCCTAAATTTTGAGGTGTTGTAAAAGATGCTGCTGATATAGCGCTCTCAAAAACATCAAGTCCTCCAATTCCTAAATGCCCATCTGATGCAAAATATAATACATTCTCGGTCATAAAAGGGAACATTTCTCTACCAGAGGTATTAATTTTTGGTCCTAGATTCTTAGGCTCTGAGTATGTATTATCATCCATTATATCTACAACAAATATATCTGTGGCTCCAATACTTCCTGGCATATCGGAAACAAAGTATAATTTTTTACCATCTGTACTTAATGTAGGGTGCCCTACAGAATACGCATCACTATTAAAAGGAAGTTCCTTTATATTATCCCAATCATTATCGGTACTATCATTACGAGTAGCTGTATATAATTTAAGGTGATTTACTCCTTCTTTATCACGTTTTAAATCACCGTTGTAATTATTACGAGTAAAGTAAACACGTTTGTGATCTTTTGTAAAAGCTAGTGTCGCTTCATGATACTTTGTATTCAGCGCTTTAGAAAAAGGGCGTTCCCGTTTTACATTTGTCTCTGTAGCATTAATTTGGCCTTCATAAAAATTTAAAAAAGGTTGCTTATTCCAGTGATACCTGCGTTTTACATAATATGAAGTATCTATAGCTGAAGAATAAATAAGTTTACTGCCGTAATAGGTAGGTCCAAAATCAGAATACTCCGTATTAATATCAATGTTTTTCAGCTCAAAAGCAGGAGGTATGGCCATTACATCCGATAAAGTTTGTTCTTTTTGTGCATAATCATTGATCCGTTTATCTTCTTTATTAGACGCTTTCGCGAAAGCTTTCATCCATTTATTTGCAGATTTATAATTCCCTATTCCTCTTAATGTATGTGCAAAACGAAACAGATATTCTGGGTGTACTTCATCCCGATATTTACTAATAAGGATGTCATACCATTTATTAGCTTGTTCCATATCTGTATTAAAATAATAAGCATCTCCCGCCTTTTGAAGAACTTCTATAGAATTATCTCCTCGGTCAATGCCTTTTTCATACACTTTTGCAGCTTCTACATAGCGCATTTGACTAAAAAACCTATCAGCTTTATCGTATGATTTCTGTGCAAATGTTGAGACAGAAAGGAAAAGGAGTAGTATCGAAATGTACTTTTTCATAGTGTTTATAAAATTTAAAAGAAACGTGGAGATTTTAGTTTTCTACCATTAGAAATAAGATCAAAACGAAGTACAATTTCGTGACTTCCTGTGTTAAAACGCTGTAACTCTGTTGTCGTATAATCATAGGAATATCCTAAGAGTAATTGAGGAGTAAGCTGAAATCCAGCTAATCCACTTACAGAATCATCCCATCTATATGAAACACCTAATCTCAATTTTTCATAAAACATAAAGTTTGCTGATAAGTCTGCAATAAGAGGAGCACCAGATACAGCTTTTACCAAAAATGCAGGTTTAAATTTAATATCAGAACTTAAATCTGTTACGATTCCTCCGATAATAAATAAGTGTAATCTTTCTGCGGCAACGGTTTGTTGAATGTCATCATACGTTTGATTAGTAAGTAAGTTTGGTGTTGATATACCAATATAGTTCTTATCACTATGCCAGTAAATTCCAGCTCCTATTGTAGGAAGCACTTCGCTTACATTATTTTGAAATAAAACATCACTAGAATTTTGAGCATTTCCTCTTGTGAAGTCTATATCTAAGAAACGTCCTCCTCCTTTAATTCCAAAAGATAATCTTCTGGTTTCTGATGTTTGTATGGTATAAGAAAAGTTTAAGTCTATATATGTTTCTCTTGAAGGTCCAAGTTCATCATTTATGACCGCTAGACCAAGTCCTACACGCTCATTTAACGGAGAGTCAATCGTAAATGTTTGTGTTTTGGGAGCGCCATCAAGGCCAACCCACTGGGTTCTAATTAGGCCTAAAGCTGTTGCATGACCTCGAGATCCTGCATACGCCGCATTTACGCCTAACGTATTATATGCATATTGCGTAAACTGTGGGTCTTGTTGCGCAAAAGTTACTTGCATAGACAATACCGCTACACAGAAACCTATTAATAATTTAAGATGTATGTTCATTGTATATCTTATTTAACTATATAATACTATTTCAATTATCTATTTATGTATAACCATCCTGCACGTCCTTCGCTACCGTCGCCTAGATCTAGGATGTAATAATACGTGCCGATTGGTAATTTTTTATTTCTATCTATAGTAGCTCTTCCATTTGATGTTCCATCAAAGTCATTTTGATAATTAGCTGCTTGAAAGACTTCATTACCCCATCTATTGTAAATACGTAGTACATTATTAGGGAAATTTTGTAGACCTTCAATCACAAACGTATCATTGACGCCATCACCATTAGGCGAAATCTCGTTGAATATCTCTAGGTCTTGTGATACATCTAGAATAATAATAGTAGGATCGTCTGGTTCATTATCATTATTAAGATCTACGTTTGTACTATCTGTAGGATCATCAGAAGTATCTGAAACAATTGCTCCATCTGCTGTTAAACCACTCACCGTAGCCGTGTTTTCAACACTTCCGTTAACCACATCTTCATTAGTTAAGATATAACTAGCTGTAAATGTAGAACTATCTACCTCTCCAATAGCAAGATTAATAGGCCCTCCTTCTACATCTACCAATAAATCTAAGATGGTTACATCAAATAATGGAGTATTTCCTGTATTAGTTACCGTAAATGTATAATCTATACGATCTCCTTGATCTACAATATTATTCTGATTAGCATCTATATATTCTCCTTCTTTTTCAAGAGAAATACTCGCTACTTCAAATAAGGTTACTGTAGGGTCATCATCACTTCCAGTATCATCTGTTGGATTTGTACTATCAGAAATATCAGTAATAGGTTCTCCTGTAATATCCATACCATTAGCTACAGCAGTATTAATAATCATTCCTACTTGAATATCGTCTAATGTTAATGCATAGTTGAATATCGCGATACCACTTTCTCCTGGTTCCAAGATACTTGGTGATATCGAAAGGCCAGTTACGCCAATAGTAGTATCGTCAATTGTAATATCAGTTACGGTTACATTCCCCGTATTGGTTACTGTGAACGTGTATATAATCTCATCGCCAACATCAACCGTATTACTATTGTTAGAATCTATAAGCTCAGCATCTTTTAATAACGTAATTTCACTTTCATTATTAATGTCAAATACAACTGTATCACTTGAAGTTACATCGTTATCAAAAGGATCGTTCCCTACCGCTGTTGCCGTATTAGTAACACCTCCATTATCTATATCTTCTTGCGTAAGATTATAGGTAGCTGTAACATTTCCTGTGTCAGAAGGTGTTAATACATCAATCACACCTACGATACCGCCAAGCAATGGATCATTGATCACAATATCGGTTACAGTTACATTACCATTATTGACAACAACAAAGTTATATTGTATCTGATCGCCCAAATCTACTACTCCATTTCCATTAGTATCTAGGTATACAAATGTTTTTGTAATGACAATTTCTGGATTCTGTACTAATAGTACTTCAGTATCATTATCTGGATCTCCATCTCCATCAGAGTCAACTAACACATCATTTGTTGGATCTCCATCACCATCTGAATCAACACCACTGGTTGCAAAATCTCTATCATGAGATACATCTCTTACTTCATCACAATCATCTCCAACAGGATCAGCTTCAACGAAAGCTGTATTAAGGACACTTCCATTATCAATGTCTGCTTGTGTAATTACATAGTCTTGTGTCGTTGTCAATGACTCTCCGACTAAAATTTCTTCAAACTCACCAACAAATCCCCCAAGTAATGCATCAAAGATTTCAGCATTCAATAATGTTATATTACCTGTGTTTACAACAGTAAACTCAAAAGTGATAATATCTCCTGGCATTGGATTTGTAGCATCACCACTAAAAGAAATATCTTCTTTAAATAGTGAAATATCTGGCATACAGCTAAAGTCTATTACTGTAGGATCATCTGGATTTCCATCTCCGTTTGGATCAGTATTCGTAGTATCGTTAGGGTCATCAGAAGCATCTGTTACCGTTTCTCCATTTGGTGCTTCACCAGTAATGATTGCGGAGTTTTCAACCATTCCTGCATCAATATCTGACTGAAGTAGAGTATACACAGCTGTATAAATCCATGTCTCATCAATATCTAACACACCATCATTATTATCATCTCCAGAATCTGGACCTGGAATAATACCTCCAACTAACGGATCATTAAGTACAGGATTATTAATTGATGTAGTTCCAGTATTTGTAAGAACAAAAGTATATTCAATAGTGTCGCCAGGTTGTATTCCGTCACCTCCATCATCTAACAGCCCTGTTTTGTTCAGGTTCATACTTGCATCTTGTGGAATAATCGTATTCGTAGGATCATTATCATTTCCAGTGTTATCACCATCATTTCCTGAATCTGACTCGTCAGATACTGTACTACCCGTTGGATCTTGTCCATTTGCTTCCGCTTGATTGGTAACAATACCAGCATCAATGTCATCCTGCGTTAATACATACGTTGCAGTAAATAGTAATATATCTCCTGGATTAGCATCAAAATCATCTCCCTCTCCATCAATATCACTTCCACCACCAGTATACATCGGAGTAGGTATTGTACCTGTCCCTGTAAATAAGGTTTCTGTAATTGTAATATCAAATACATTTACATTTCCTGTATTTTCAACAGCATATGTATACGTAATTGTATTTGTAGCTACATTAAGTGTAGAACTTTTTATTAATGTTAGCATCGGTTCTCCTGTAAGCGGCGTTACAGTATCATCATCGTCAGCTCCTGTATCATCTGCTGGATTACCAGAATCAGAATCATCACTCACTGGATTACCATTTGGATCATCTCCACTAGCAACAGCCTCATTCACTACTTCTCCTGCATTAATATCGTCTTGTGTAATAAAATAGTTAGCCGTTAGTGTCTCATTTTGACCTGGAGCCAGACTACTTATTGTACCTACTAAATTTGGAGTTAAGTTACTATCTGTAACATCTATACTTGTTACCGTTACATTTCCTGTATTAGTCACTACAAACGTATATACAATAATATCTCCTGGACTCACTATACCGTCTCCATTTGAATCTACATAAGCACTTGTCTTTACAAGTTCTAATGCTGGATTCGCTGGTATTGGTAAATTCGTAGGATCATTCGTATCATCTGTATCTGAATCTGAATTTCCTGGCTGACCTTCATCATCATTTGGATTTGTACTATCTGATACATCACTCACATCATTACCATCTGGATCTGTACCGTTTGCGATGGCAGAGTTCTCAACATTTCCTGCATCTACATCATCTTGCGTAAGCGTATATGTTGCTATTACAGTACCTACTTCTGTTGGTGCAAGCGTACTTGGGTTAACAATAGCACTCATAAGCCCTATAACAGGGTCTGTAATTGTTATATTTTCAACAGTTGCACTTCCTATATTGGTCACCGTAAACGTATAGGTTACTTCATCACCTGCCCCTATGATTCCATCTCCATTCGTATCAGTTAATGCAGATACCGCTTTCGCGAAAACTATCTCAGCCATCACTGGTAATGGAGTTACTGTATCATCATCATCAGCTCCTGTGTCATCTGCAGAATTACCAGAATCAGAATCATCAAATATCATATCTCCAGAAGGATCTTCTCCCGCTATAGTTGCCGTATTTATTACTTCTCCAACATTAATATCATCTTGTGTAATCATATATGTTGCCATATATGTCCATACTTCTGTTGTATCTAAAATATCATCATTATTGATGTCACCAGATGCAGGTCCTGAGATAACACCTCCCAATAGCGGGTCATTTAGGACAACATTACTAATTGAAGTATTTCCTGTATTAGTCACTGTAAATGTATATTCAATCGTATCTCCAGCTTGGAGACCATCACCACCATCAATAAGCATACTTGTTTTTACTAATTCCATACTAGCCTCTGATGGAATCACTGTTGTAGTTGGATCATCACCTGCTCCCGTGTCATCACCAGCATTACCAGAATCAGAAGCATCCATCACACCATTCCCACTTGGATCTGTTCCATCAGCTTGCGCCTCATTAGTTACTATTCCTGCATCAATATCTTCTTGAGTAAGTGTATAACTCGCACTAAATTGTAATACATCTCCTGGATTTGCATCAAAAGCATCTCCCTCTAAATCTATATCAAAACCACCTCCTGTATATACCGGTGTAGGGGTTGTCCCTGTTCCTGTGAAGATTGTCTCTGATACTGTAATGTCAAATACCGTTACATTGCCTGTATTGGTGACTGTATAGGTATACTCAATCGTATTGGTCGAAGCGTCATATATTGAACTCTTCACTAAAGTAAGTTCTGGACTCAGTGGTAATGGTGTAACTGTATCATCATCATCTGCGCCTGTATCATCTGCAGGATTCCCAGAATCAGAATCATCACTCACTGGATTACCATTTGGATCATCGCCACTAGCAACAGCCTCATTAATAACCTCTCCAGCATTCACATCATCCTGATCAATCGTATAACTCGCCGTCAATGTAGCATTAGCCATTGGATCTAAACTCGTAATCGTACCTACCAAGTTTGGTGTCAGGTTCGTATCTGTTACATCAATGCTCGTTACCGTTACATTACCTGTATTAGTCACCACAAACGTATAAGTAATCATATCCCCAGGACTCACAACACCATCTCCATTGGTGTCCTCATATGAACTCGTCTTTACTAGCTCTAATTCAGGAGTCGCTGGTATTGGTAAATTCGTAGGATCATTCGTATCATCTGTATCTGCATCTGAGTTCCCTGGCTGACCTTCATCATCATTTGGATTCGTACTATCTGATACATCACTTACTTCATTTCCTTCTGGATCTGTTCCAGTTACAGTCGCAGAGTTCTCTACATTTCCAGTATTCACATCATCTTGGCTAAGCGTGTAGATGGCTGTAACTGTTCCTACTTCCATAGGATCTAAACTAGAAGGTGCTACTACAGCTGCATCTAAGCCTATCGTCGTATCTGTAATGGTTAGATTATCAACTGTTGTATTTCCTGTATTAGTAACTGTAAACGTATACGTCACTTCATCGCCTTCACCTAATAGTCCATCAGCATTCGTATCAGTAAGTGTAGATACAGACTTGGCTAAAATAATCTCATTCATTACAGGTAAATCTGTAGTGGTAGGATCATTATCTGCTCCTGTATCATCTGCCGAATTACCAGAATCAGAGGCATCCATCACATCATTGCCACTTGGATCTTGTCCTGTAGCTAATGCTTCATTGGTAACCATTCCTGCATTGATATCTTCTTGAGTCAATACATAACTCGCTGTAAAAGTCAATATATCCATTGGGGCTGCATCAAAGGCATCACCCTCTCCGTCTAAATCACCACCACCCATTTGATACATCGGTACTGGTGGAGTTCCTGTTCCTGTAAAATTCGTCTCGGTTACTGTAATATCATCAACAGTTACATTACCCGTGTTCTCTACTGTATAAACATAGTCGATCTGATCGCCTACATTAAGTCCTGCAGGTGCATTGTCTACAAACGTACTACTCTTAACTAATACAATCATTCCATCCGATGGAATTGTTGTATTCGTCGGATCATCACCTGCTCCCGTGTCATCACCAGCATTACCAGAATCAGAAGCATCCATCACACCATCTCCATTTGGATCTGTTCCATCAGCTTGCGCCTCATTAGTTACTATTCCTGCATCAATATCTTCTTGAGTAAGTGTATAACTCGCACTAAATTGTAATACATCTCCTGGATTTGCATCAAAAGCATCTCCCTCTAAATCTATATCACTTCCACCACCAGTATACATCGGTGTAGGGGTTGTCCCTGTTCCTGTGAAGATTGTCTCTGATACTGTAATGTCAAATACCGTTACATTGCCTGTATTGGTGACTGTATAGGTATACTCAATCGTATTGGTCGAAGCGTCATATATTGAACTCTTTACTAAAGTAAGTTCTGGACTCAGTGGTAATGGAGTTACCGTATCATCATCATCTGCGCCTGTATCATCTGCAGGATTCCCAGAATCAGAATCATCACTTACTGGATTACCATTTGGATCATCGCCACTAGCTACTGCCTCATTAATAACCTCTCCAGCATTCACATCATCCTGATCAATTGTATAACTCGCCGTCAATGTAGCATTAGCCATTGGATCTAAACTAGCAATCGTACCCACCAAGTTTGGTGTCAGGTTCGTATCTGTTACATCAATGCTCGTTACCGTTACATTACCTGTATTAGTCACCACAAACGTATAAGTAATCATATCCCCAGGACTCACAACACCATCTCCATTGGTGTCCTCATATGAACTCGTCTTTACTAACTCTAATTCAGGAGTCGCTGGTATTGGTAAATTCGTAGGATCATTCGTATCATCTGTATCTGCATCTGAGTTCCCTGGCTGACCTTCATCATCATTTGGATTCGTACTATCTGATACATCACTTACTTCATTTCCTTCTGGATCTGTTCCAGTTACAGTCGCAGAGTTCTCTACATTTCCAGTATTCACATCATCTTGGCTAAGCGTGTAGATGGCTGTAACTGTTCCTACTTCCATAGGATCTAAACTAGAAGGTGCTACCACAGCTGCATCTAAGCCTATCGTCGTATCTGTAATGGTTAGATTATCAACTGTTGTATTTCCTGTATTAGTAACTGTAAACGTATACGTCACTTCATCGCCTTCACCTAATAGTCCATCAGCATTCGTATCAGTAAGTGTAGATACAGACTTGGCTAAAATAATCTCATTCATTACAGGTAAATCTGTAGTGGTAGGATCATTATCTGCTCCTGTATCATCTGCCGAATTACCAGAATCAGAGGCATCCATCACATCATTGCCACTTGGATCTTGTCCTGTAGCTAATGCTTCATTGGTAACCATTCCTGCATTGATATCTTCTTGAGTCAATACATAACTCGCTGTAAAAGTCAATATATTCATTGGGGCTGCATCAAAGGCATCACCCTCTCCATCTAAATCACCACCACCCATTTGATACATCGGTACTGGTGGAGTTCCTGTTCCTGTAAAATTCGTCTCGGTTACTGTAATATCATCAACAGTTACATTACCCGTGTTCTCTACTGTATAAACATAGTCGATCTGATCGCCTACATTAAGTCCTGCAGGTGCATTGTCTACAAACGTACTACTCTTAACTAATACAATCATTCCATCCGATGGAATTGTTGTATTCGTCGGATCATTATCCGCTCCCGTGTCATCACCAGCATTACCAGAATCAGAAGCATCCATCACACCATCTCCATTTGGATCTGTTCCATCAGCTTGCGCCTCATTAGTTACTATTCCTGCATCAATATCTTCTTGAGTAAGTGTATAACTCGCACTAAATTGTAATACATCTCCTGGATTTGCATCAAAAGCATCTCCCTCTAAATCTATATCAAAACCACCTCCTGTATATACCGGTGTAGGGGTTGTCCCTGTTCCTGTGAAGATTGTCTCTGATACTGTAATGTCAAATACCGTTACATTGCCTGTATTGGTGACTGTATAGGTATACTCAATCGTATTGGTCGAAGCGTCATATATTGAACTCTTTACTAAAGTAAGTTCTGGACTCAGTGGTAATGGAGTTACCGTATCATCATCATCTGCGCCTGTATCATCTGCAGGATTCCCAGAATCAGAATCATCACTCACTGGATTACCATTTGGATCATCGCCACTAGCAACAGCCTCATTAATAACCTCTCCAGCATTAACATCATCTTGATCAATTGTATAACTCGCCGTCAATGTAGCATTAGCCATTGGATCTAAACTCGTAATCGTACCCACCAAGTTTGGTGTCAGGTTCGTATCTGTTACATCAATGCTCGTTACCGTTACATTACCTGTATTAGTCACCACAAACGTATAAGTAATCATATCCCCAGGACTCACAACACCATCTCCATTGGTATCCTCATATGAACTCGTCTTTACTAGCTCTAATTCAGGAGCACATGAAATAATAGTAGCAGTTGTACTATTTGAACATCCTGTCACAGGATCTATGTAGGTATACTCAATGATATGAGGACCTGCAGGTTGTACTGCTGGATCAAATAGTGTGTTTACAACGCCATCAATAGTAATTTGAGTACCCATTCCACCTGTAGTAAAATCTGGAGTTACTATTGTTGTTAAATCTAGTGCAGGTTCTCCTGTACAAATATTTACAGGCGCTGCAATAGTTGGCATTGGTAATGGATTAATCGTAAGATTCATCGTATCTGAAACCGTTGCTGTACTACACGTATCGCTTCCAGTAACTGTTTTTGTTAATTGGACAACGGAAGCACTCATATCAGCAGTTCCTAAAGTATATGTAGGTGTTTCCGCGAAAGCGTTATCAAAAACACCATCCCCACTAGTGGTCCATTCAATAGTTCCTCCTGAAGAAGTTGCAGGAGTTGTTGCTGTTGAGAGATCAAAAGAAATACCATCTGCACAAATTTCTTCATCAGATCCTGCATCTACTGTTGGTGCTGTATCTATCGTTACAGATATTGTTGCTGTATCACCTATACATCCTGCAAGACAGGTCGCCTGAACTACATAGTCAACTGTTAGTGGATTTCCAGTGGTATTGGTATAACTATCATTTGCAATAGCATTCGCAGCAAGACCAGAAGCTGGTATGGCATTACCTGAATCTGCTGTAAGTCCGGCTGGCACAGTTACACTTATTAATTCCCAACTAACCGCAGGAATACTTGTAGCTGTTGTTTCTAATTGCACTCCTATTGGACTGTCACTACATACTGTAACGTCAAGTGCGTTAGAAACTACTGGTTCTGGATTGACAGTAATCACAACATCAAATGATGTTCCTACGCAATTATCTGGAGAAAGTCCTGTTGGAATTACAGTATATGTAATAGTAACTGGATTAGGAGTTGTATTTGTGTACGTATCTGTAATATTTGCTGTACTCCCTGTAGTCCTATCTGGACCTGCAGAAACATTTCCTTGATCTGAAGAAGCAACTGTATATGTAAAAGTACTTCCAGATGAAAGGGATGCAAGATCAAAATTAATAGCTACATCACTACAAACTACATTTGTTTGATCAGAAATATCATTAGGTCCATCTGTAATGGTTAATGTAACGGGAATTCTAGTTAAACTTATACATCCGTTTCCTCCTGTTGCTTCAGCATAATATGTTACGGTTCCAACCGTATCTAAAATAGGAGAAGCAACAATATTACCTGCTACTGCACTATCAAACCAAGTGACCGTCGTATTTGCAATAGGTGTAATCGTTGTATTTGCATCCAATGTTTGTATTGGTGATTGTTCACATTCCGTAATATCACCAGAAGTAATCGGTGCTGCTGGAGCTGGTAAAATAGTAAGTGTTACTGGAGTACGCGTAGCACTTATACAACCCGTAGTTGAGTTTTCCGCTTGCGCGAAATAAGTCACCGTACCCACACTATTTAATATAATATCTGTATCTGATACAATAGCACCTCCAGTTGCTGCATCATACCATACAATAGTATCTCCATTAACTAAAGTAGCTGTTGCTGTAAGTGTTTGAATAGGGTTTTGTTCACATTCAGTTTGATCCCCTCCTGAAATTGGTGCATCAGGTTGTGCATTAATCGTTAAAGTAACTGTATCTACTGCTGGGCTCGATGCACATGCACCTGTAGCTGTTACTGTTTTAGTTAAGGTAACTACGCCTGCTGAGATGTCTAAATCACTTGGTGTATATACTGGATTCTCTGCCGTGTCATCATCAAAACTACCACTTCCACTGGTGGTCCATAGGATTGTTCCATTAGTTGATGTCCCACCTGTAACTGTGTACATCTCATCTGAACATATGCTTGCCGTAGCTGGCCCTGCATCTACCGTAGGTGCTTCTTCCACTGTGATTGTCACTGTATCTGTTGCTGGGGTACATGGCGCTGTAGCATCTGTTGTTAAGGTAAGAACATA
>NZ_CANLOB010000047.1 GCF_947492815.1 uncultured Dokdonia sp. | reverse complement strand
TCAGCTCCATCCGCACCTGCTGGTCCTTGTGGTCCAATTGCTCCGTCAGCGCCATCTGCACCTGCTGGTCCTTGTGGTCCAATTGCTCCGTCAGCGCCATCTGCACCTGCTGGTCCTTGCGGTCCAACTGCTCCGTCAGCGCCATCAGCACCTGCTGGTCCTTGCGGCCCAGTTTCTCCTTGTATTCCTTGGTCACCTTGCGGTCCTTGGGGTCCGACTGCACCGTCGATACCGTCAACACCATCTTCACCTGCTGGTCCTTGCGGTCCAGTTTCTCCTTGTATTCCTTGGTCACCCTGAGGTCCTTGTGGTCCGACTGCTCCATCAGCACCATCTATACCTGCTGGTCCTTGAGGTCCAGTTTCTCCTTGTATTCCTTGGTCGCCTTGCGGTCCTTGCGGTCCAACTGCACCGTCGATACCGTCAACACCATCAGCACCTGCTGGTCCTTGCGGCCCAGTTTCTCCTTGTATACCTTGATCACCCTGCGGTCCTTGTGGTCCGACTGCTCCATCAGCACCATCGTTACCTGCTGGTCCTTGTGGACCTGTATCTCCTTGAGGCCCTTGTGGTCCTGTTGCTCCATCTGCACCTGCTGGTCCTTGTGGTCCAACTGCTCCGTCAACTCCGTCTGCACCTGCTGGTCCTTGTGGTCCAACTGCTCCGTCAGCGCCATCTGCACCTGCTGGTCCTTGGGGACCTTCTGAAGTTGGTAAGGTTATTGTACCACCTCCATCACTTAATGTAAGATTTGTACCATCTAAAGAAAATGTTTGTAATTCATTGGTAGGATCAGTATCAAGATCGTTTGCTATGATTTCATCTATAGCATCTTGAACATTTGTAGCCCCTAATCCTGAATTAGTATTATTATATGGGCTCGAGGTTGCATTTGTATCTATAATAACGGTTTCTCCTAATACATTTGTAAATGTAAACGTACCATCTTGGTTATCTACTAATGTTGGAGCGTTGTCAATATCACAGAGGCTTGTCCAATTGATGCCATTATATTGAAAAACACAATTTTCATCAGTATTATATACCATACCACCAGCTAATGGCGTGATTGTATTCATCTGAGTATTGGTTACTCGGGTAATGACAAGTACTTTAGAAGTGTTTTCTAATTCTAAAAGAGAATTATTATCTATTGTATCTGGATTATCTCCTACTTTTATTTGAGCAATACTATTTATTGTACTAAATAATATTAGAAATAGAGTAATTTTTTTTAACATGTGGAGGACTTTATGTTGTTTAATTGGGGTTTTACAGTAATATTTATAGATCTAAAATAATTAATTGGTTGAAAAATAGGATTTTATGTTTTTTATAACGGTAAAACATCGACAGAATACACATTTATATCGATAAAATGCACATTTTTGTAGTTTTAGAAAATTTGTTACTTTTTATAAAAAATAAATTTTTTCTATTTAAAAAACATATTTATATTTGCCACCGCTTAACCAGCGGGAGTAGCTCAGTTGGTAGAGCGTCAGCCTTCCAAGCTGAATGTCGCCGGTTCGAACCCGGTCTCCCGCTCCAAAAAAATCCTCATCGAATGATGAGGATTTTTTATTTTATATAGATGTGATTGAAAGTACCGTACTAAGCTTTTTAGCTTTATGAATTTAAGAGCTTCTGTATACAATTTCGCGAAAGCGTATTTTTAAAAATTCAACAAACTATCTTTAGGTGTTTCGTAAGGATTTTTATCTTTTTCAAAAATACGAGCGCTTAGATTTCCTTTGAGTTGTATGGTTTGGTCTTTGACTTCTAGCCAGCTACCTTCTCTTAGTCCTACAACAGGAACTGTATTGTGCGCGTGAAATTCTTTTATTCTAGTTTCACGAGTTTCTCCCATATGGGTACTCCCTTCGATTGGGTCTAAGTAGTGAGGATTAATATTAAAAGGAACTGCCCCTATGGTTTTAAAACTTGGTGGATATGTAATAGGCATATCATTTGTAGTTTGCATGGTGAGTCCGCAAATATTACTACCAGCGCTTGTGCCTAAATATGGGGTTCCTTCAAATATTTTTTTTCGTAAAACAGGAAGTATATTCGTTTTATATAATTGGTTTACGAGTACAAAGGTATTACCACCACCAGTAAATATGCCTTCTGCATTTTCTATAGCTTCTTCAGGATTTTTAAATGTGTGTAGACCTATTATTGTCTTATCAATTTTTTTAAAAGCTTTGGAAGCTATTTCAGTATATTGATCATGAGAAATTCCTCCAGGTCTGGCATAGGGTATAAAAATAATAGTATTTGCTTTGCTAAAATGTATGTCTAATTCTGGTAAGAGATATTCTAAATAACCACTTCCATGTATGGTAGAAGTACTTGCAATGATCATTTTTTTAGGCATAGGTCTTTGATTTTTTTAAAAGTAGTTATTCATCTTCAATTAACAAAAGTTTATATAGGTATTAAGTTTTTCATGACATACGAAAATGTTTCTTTGAAGGAGCTAAACAATCTATGTACAAAACACTATTCCTTTTTCTATTATTTACAGGTATTACTGCTTTTTCTCAGGAGACTATTATTCTGAAAGGAACCGTATTGAATGATACTATTGAAAAAGCTTCATTGAGTGTTGTGAATTTAAATTTACGTAAAGGTGCTATTACAAATGAGGCTGGTGTTTTTGAAATCCCTGTTCGCATAAATGACACCATTCATATAAGTGCAATTCAGTATGAGTCTAGACAATTTGTTGTAACTCCAAAAATGCATGATCAAAAGCGTATGTCTTTATATCTAGTTCCAAAGATTAATGAGCTGGATGAGATACAATTAAGTAATAAGGTTTTGTCTGGCAATTTAGAAAAGGATGCTAGTGATGCTTCTCTAGATACACAGTTAGCTCTTGTAAAAGACATGAGTGATAAAGGATTATTACCTAATCTTCAAAGAAAAACAAAAGAAGAGCGAAGATTGCATACTGCTACTACTGGAATTAATGGAAAGGGAGGTGTAGGTTTTACAGGGTTAATAATTCCTCTTCCGTTATTAATTAACGAGATAAATGGGAAGACTAAGCGTTTAAAAAAACATATTGAAATAGCATCGTATCAAGAGCAAATTGATTATGCTTTGAATCGTTTTCCTGATGTGATGTTGCTAACGTATTTGAAAATACCAGAAGACCAATTACAAGATTTTATTTTCTATGCATTAAAAGATGAAAAGAAATTAAAAGAAATAGCTATTGATAATCCTCTGGTCTTTTTAGATTACTTATTAGAAAAGTCAATTACATATAAATTATTAAAGAAGAAAGAACAATTTACAGAAAACGAGAATGAATAATGAATAATGAATAGACGATGTTACTTTTTATTGTTTTTTCTTTTTACAACGTATGTTTTGTTAGGACAAGAGTCTGTTGTTCTTACAGGAAAGGTGCTGAATGATACTATAGAGAAAGCTTCATTGAGTGTTGTAAATTTGAATTTGCGTAAAGGTGCTATTACAAATGAGGCAGGTGTTTTTGAAATCCCTGTTCGCGTAAATGACACGATTCATATAAGTGCAGTTCAATATGAGTCTAGACAGTTTGTTGTAACTCCAAAAATGTACGATAGAAAGCGTATGTCTTTGTATTTGGTTCCAAAGATTAATGAGTTAGATGAAGTTGAGATTAGTACTATTGATTTGACGGGAGATTTACGGAGAGATATTTTAAATACGCCATTTAAAAAAACACTTACAGCAGCAGATCTTGGTCTTCCATTAAATAGACATGCACCATTTACGTCTGAAGAACGAAGGGTATATAGCGCAAGTCCTGCAGGTGCAGGAGCTTTTGGAGCGCTTATTATGGCTATAAATGGACAAGCAAAACAATATAAAAAACAGTTGGAGGTGATGCGTTTTCAAATCAAAGTTGAGAAAGCCCGTTTAACATTTTCCGACACACTTTATATGAAATCTTTGAACATTCCAGAAGATTTGATTGCAGATTTTGTGTATTTTGTTTTTGAAGAAAAAAAGACAGAGGGAAAGGATAATAAAGAAAATGCGATAGAATTGTTAGATTATATGCTTACAAAATCTAAAAAATACTTAGTTTTAAAAGAAAAAGAAGGAGTGCTCATTAAGAATAAAGAACATGAATAAGATGATAAAATTTTGCATACTCTGTTTCCTTCTCATGGGGTCAAGTGCGTATGCACAAAGAACGATAGAGCTAAGAGGGCAAGTTCTTAATGACACCATTGATAAGGCGCAACTTACGGTAGTTAATATTTCTTTAAAGAAAGGCACTACTACAGATGCAAATGGGAAATTTGCCATAGAAGCACGTGTAAATGATACCATTAATATAAGTGCAGTTCAATATGAGTCCAGACAATTTATAGTTAACCAAACGATGTATAATCGTAAAAAAATCTCTTTATATCTTATTCCAAAAATAAATGAGTTGGAAACTGTAGAGATTAGTAATTTAGAGCTTACTGGTGATTTAAATAAAGATATTCGTTCTACAAAATTTAAAAAAGAGGTTACTGCAAAAGAGTTGGGTATCCCTGAGAATACAGCACCCAAACGTACTATAGAAGAACGACGTTATTATACAGCGGTAACAAGTGGGTCAGGAATTCCGTTAGACGGACTTATAAATTCTATTACTGGAAGGCTTAAAATGCTCAAAAAACATATTGAAGTATCTCGATTTGAGAAATTGGTGCAAGAGAGTCGTTACCGTATTTCCGATACGGTATATATGAAAGAATTAAATATACCTAAAGAACTTATCGAAGACTTTGTGTATTATGTTTTTGAAGATACACATGCAAAAGAGCTTGTAGATGCTAATAATGCACTTGGTCTTTTAGAGTTTATGATGCAAAAATCGAAACCTTATATTGCCTTAAAAGAAAGCGAAAAAGAATAACGGCATATTTTTTGGAACCCATAATACAATATCTTTGTTTTAAAATTTTAATGGTACGCTTTCGCGAAAGCGTACTCATCCACATATTATGAGAAAAATAGTTGTTATTGCCTCCATTTTTTGTTTGTTTATATGTACTTCTTTTACAGTACATAAGTATTATTTAAGTGTTACAGATATTGAGTACAATCAGGAAACAGCATCTCTGCAAATGATTACAAGACTTTTTTATGATGATTTGGAAGATGTACTTCGCGAGCGTTATGATGAAACTATTATTGTAGATGCTACTTCAGATCAAGAAATTCTAGATACTTACATAAAAAAATATTTGCGTAAAAAAGTGAAAATAACTGTAAATGGAGCACCTCAAACACTTTCCTTTTTAGGGAAAGAATATGAAGATGATTATATAGTATGCTATATAGAAATTACAAATGTATCTTCTATTCAGACTGTTGAGATAGAAAACACATTACTTATGGATGCATTTACGGAACAAAAAAACATGGTTCATACAGATATTCTTGGCAAAAAGAAAAGTTTGTTATTGGTAGATGGTAATGCCAAAGCTGTGTTAAACTTTTCTGAATAGATTCCTAAAAAAGTTGGGGTTTGGCTATTTTAGAGCCTTAATTTAATTACAAAAACTATGATTCGTTTTAAATACGCATTATGCGCAATGTTATTCCTGTGTGTTTCTGTAGGATACGCTCAAGAAAAAGAGCGTCAAGGAGGCCATGAGAATGAAAACAAATTTAGACAACTCTATAATGAAATGTCTACCCCAAATTCTTATCGTACTGCTTCTGGAGCACCAGGGCATGAATATTATCAAAACGAAGCGGATTATAAAATGAGTATTCAGTTAGATGATACTAACCAGCGTCTAACAGGATATGAAACAATCACCTATAAAAATAATTCGCCAGATGATTTAGCATACTTATGGGTGCAATTAGATCAGAATATCAGAGCACAAGATTCTCCTGCTAAAGATAAAAATGGAGGAGGAGTCAATCCTGTAAATAGACCAGGAAGTTTTGTGTCTTCATATATGACAGAAGGATTTGATGGAGGGTTTAATATAAACAAAGTAACTGCAAACGGAAAAGCTCTTAAGCACACGATTAATTTTACAATGATGCGTGTAGATATGCCAGAAGTTTTAAAATCTGGAGATTCTTTTGAGTTTTCTATTCAGTGGGATTATAATATTCCTGATCATACTGTAAATAGAGCTCGTTCTGGTTATGAAACATATAAAGATGGAAATAAAGGGTATATTATTGCTCAATTTTTTCCTAGAATGGCTGTTTATAATGATGTAGAAGGATGGCAAAACTATCAGTTCTGGGGTAATGGAGAATTTGCATTACCATTTGGAGATTATGAGGTAGATATTACAGTGCCAGCAGATCATTTATTGGATGGTACAGGAGATATTACCAATCTGAAAGATGTCTACAGTAAAGAAGAATATAAGCGTTGGGAAAGAGCAAAAAAATCATATAATGCTCCTGTTATTATTCGCACACAGGCTGAAGCAGAACAAATAGCAGCTGGAAGTTCAACAAAAACAAAAACGTGGAAACTCAAGGCTGAAAATGTACGTGACTTTGCATTTACTTCTTCTCGTAGATATATAATGGATGCACAAGCAGTACGTTTTCCACAACGTGATGTAATGGCTATTTCTATTTACCCACCAGAAGGAAACCCATTATGGGAAGAGTATTCTACAAAAGCAGTAGTACAGACTTTAGAAACGTATTCTAAATTTACTTTTGATTATCCATATCCTAAAGCTATTTCTGTGCATGCAAAAGGGCAAGGAATGGAATATCCTATGATATGCTGGAATTATGGTCGTCCTAATGAAGATGGTACGTATAGTGATCGTACAAAATATGGTATGATCTCAGTGATTATTCATGAGGTAGGACACAACTACTTTCCAATGATTGTAAATAGTGATGAGCGTCAGTGGGGATGGATGGACGAAGGTTTAGATACGTTTATGCAGTATTTGACAGAACAAGAATTTGGAGATAAGTATCCTGAAGCTATAGGGAATAATAAAAAATACCCTTCTCGAAGAGGAGCTCCATCACGTATCGTAAATTACATGAAAGGGAATCAAGATTTTATATCTCCTATCATGTCAAACCCTGAAAACGTATACCAGTTAGGTAATAACGCTTATGGAAAACCAGCAACAGCACTTAATATTTTAAGAGAAACTGTGATGGGACCTGAGTTATTTGATCATGCTTTTAAGACGTATGCACAACGATGGATGTTTAAACACCCAACACCAGAAGATTTCTTTAGAACTATGGAAGATGCATCTGCGGTAGACTTAGATTGGTACTGGAGAGGATGGTTTTATAGTACAGAGAGTGTAGATATTGGTGTGAAAGAGGTAAAATCATATTATGTTACAGATAAAGCTACTAAAGAAGGTAAAGCAATGCTTGCTCGTTTTGGTGTTACAGATCCAAGTACTTTTAATGGTGTTTATGTTGTAGATGAAGATAGTGAAGATTTTGACCCTGCTCTTAAAGGAAAGTCTCTGTTAGAAAACTCAGCGACACTTAAAGAGTATCTGATGGATAATTTTACACCAGAAGAGCGTGCTAAAATACAAGAACCTAAGCATCTTTATAAAATAGTTTTTGAAAAACCAGGAGGTATTCCAATGCCTATTATTGTAGAGTATGAATATGCAGATGGAACAAAAGAGAAAGTTACATATCCCGTTCAGATTTGGCGTAAGAATGACAGTGAAGTAAGTAAAGCAATCGCATCAGATAAAGAGATTGTAAAGGTAACTGTAGATCCAGATCTTGAAACAGCAGATATTGATACAGGGAATAATAGCTGGCCTAAGGCTAAGAAAATGGGTAAATTTGAAAAGTTTAAAGAGAATGTAAAAGGATAATCTTTTCTATATCTTAAAGTTTTATATAAATAAGTGCTAACTATTATAGTTAGCACTTATTTTTTGTTTTATTGTGTATTACATCCCAACATGAGGATTGGATATCGAAAATTGATTCAAGGATTGAGATATTAAACCAAGATCCTGTTAAAAAAGCGGAATTAGTTCAACTATCTATTTTATATCCGTCTTACAGACTTTACAAAATAGTGTTTTACTCATAAAATCACCTGTTAATATATAGGGTACAACACATAACAATTGCTATCTTTGTATTATGATTACACTTCCTTTATTTATAAGCGGAATGGAGATTGCTTTCATTATTTTTATAGTGATCATGGTTTTTGGTGCAGATAAAGTTCCTGAAATTGCTAGAGGTCTCGGAAAAGGAATGCGTACATTAAAAGATGCCACCAATGATATCAAAACCGAAATTACTAAAAGTGCCGAACAGCAAGGTATTGATATTGATGTTACTAAAGATATCAAGAAAGAAATAGATAAGGCAAAAGAAGATATTAAAGATATTACAGGTCCTATTAAACGTCAGTTTTAATGGATCAAATTCTTGAATGGGATAAAGCGCTGTTTCTATACCTTAATGGACTTAATACCGGAAGTTGGGATTCCTTTTGGTTGGTTGTTACCAAAATAGAAAATTGGATTCCACTCTATATACTTTTCTTTATTCTTTATTGGAAAAAGCTTTCGCGAAAAAAGGCATTGCTCGCTACTATTTCTACTGTTGTTTTAATGGGATTTATGTTAGGGCTTACTAATCTCGTCAAGAATTTTGTTACTAGAATAAGACCTAGTAATGAATCAGATCTTAATGGTTTGGTAAGAGTATTGCAAACCAATACTGATTTTAGCTTTTTTTCAGGCCACTCTGCCGTTTCATTTGCAGTCTCTATTTTTGTTATTCTTATATTAAAAGAACGCACTAAATGGATCTGGCTTATTTTGATTTGGCCTTTCCTTTTTGCTCTAAGTAGAATTTTTGTGGGAGCACATTATCCTAGTGATTTATTTGTAGGTGGAGTAGTAGGGATTTCATTAGCACTTGTAACCAAAAGACTTCTTCGTACTAAAATATAGTAGTATCCTTTTTTGTATTTTTAAATAAATTCCTTGGTTTTCTTTCTCTCTGAAGGGTGAATCTAAGAAACCTTCATTGACGCCGTTAAAGGGTTTGATACCCATAGGCTTGCCTCGAAATTAAAATTCAGTTTCGTATAACTATCTCGTGAATTTGCCCCGAGGTAATTTACTACTTCTTTTAGGATTTTTTGGAAATAGTGAAGATCACTAAGGTATATGGTGGTTGTTTTGTTAAAATACACAACGAGTAGTAGTACTATTCTTTTTTATTCATGATTTTCTTTTTTGTAGGAATATTCTACTTGTAAACTATATTTAGTAAATATCTAACTATTCGTAATTGAAAAACAGTATTTATGTGTAATTGATAATTAATTAGCAATTATTTTATGAAATTAATACTATGCATGCATAATGATTATGAAATTTTAGTATATTAGGAGCATAACTAATTAACCAAAAACCATGAAAAAAACACTAGCCATTGTTGCAAGCATATCACTGCTTGTTCTTGCTTCTTGTACACAAGAGGAAGATTTTGCTTCGCCAATCACGGAAGAAAATGTCGTGTTCATAGAGCAAGAGTCTGATGAATTTTTAACTGTAGAGGAGATTAATACTATTATCAGTCATCAATTAAAAGAGAAAGGGACTTTCTCTTGGGACGAAGTTCCTGCAAATGTATTATGGAGTGCAGCTGTGCATGGAAATGAATTACTTACCGTAGGATATGGCAGTAAAGGAGAAAGTTTTAGAGAAGGAAAAAGTAGTCGTCTAGAAGCTATTCATGATGATATACTTCTCACGATTGCAACATCTGAAGGACACACTCGAAATGATCTTAAATATATAAGTGATGATGTTCTTAATGTTATTGATGTACAGGTTACCACTTTAGCATCTATTAGAAGTTTAAAAGCGATGTCTAATGTTAGATATTTAGAACCTAATGGGTATTCGTATTTTACGGCAAAACCTGATGCTACAGTTTCTTCTCAGGATCGATCTTCAAGTGGATGCGGTATGTCAGGATCTACTTTAAATACTAATGACTATCGTACTATTGCTCCTGGATCATTGGTTTCTTGGACGTTGGATAATCATAACGTAACACAGGCTTGGAGTCAGAGTACGGGTGCTGGAGTTACTATAGCAGTCATTGATACTGGGATTTCTCCTAATCAACCTTTATTAAGTCCAGGAAGTTCTGGGTTTGGAGATGGATATTCTAATAATAATCGTACGGTAGAAAAATATGGAACTTATATAGACTCACCTTGGTGGTGGTCTAATAATTTAGATGGACCGAATGATAAATGTGGTCATGGTACTAGTATGATATCGGCTGCAACAGCACCACGTAATAATGATAATAAACCTGTAGGAGTTGCTTATAATTCTAATCTAGTTTCTTATAGAGGTACTGCAGATGTTTTATTAAATGATTATCATGAACGTAAAGGGGTTTCAAATGCATTACGTGCTTTAGGAGATAGAAATGACGTTAAAATAATTTCAATGTCTATTGGATATTTATGGACTATCGGAAATGTAAGAGATGCTGTGCGTTATGCTCATAATAGAGGGAAGTTAATTTTTGCTGCAGGCGGAACTTCAACAGCAATAACAAATGCATACCCAGTAATATTTCCTGCAAGTATGTCTGAGACTATTGCTGTAACAGGAGTTACAGATGCTAATAATTATAAGCGTTGTGATACTTGTCATAGTGGACCACAAATTGAATTTACGATTGTAATGGAACGTGATAATGATAATAGTAGAACAGCTGCTGTTCTTGGCTTTTATGGAGGAGATAACGATTATGTAGGAGGGTCTTCTGTGGCTACAGCTACTACTGCGGGAATTGCAGCATTAGTTTGGGCTAAATATCCTAACTGGAGTAGAACACAAGTTTTAAATAGAATGCGACAGTCTTCTGAGTTATATGGCAATCCAAGTAATAAATTTGGGTATGGAAATATAGATGCTAATCAAGCAGTTCAATAGTATAGATTTTTATTGATGTCGCCAAAGGGTTTTATGCTCTGAGGCTTGCTTCTAAAATAAAAAGAGCTTCACTTTTGTGAGGCTCTTTTTTATGTCATATTTTTCTATTTTAATTTAACGAACTCTACTTATCGTTAATCCATCTCTAATAGGGAGTAACACTGTTTCTAGTCTTTTGTCTTCATTAAGGAGTTTATTATATTCCAGTAGTACCTTAGTGTCAATATCTTTTTCTTTTAAAGGTTCAACTACTTTTCCACTCCAAAGCACATTGTCAGAGAGTATAATGCCTCCGGCATTCATCTTATCTATAATGGCTTCAAAATAATTTGTGTAATTACGTTTGTCTGCATCTATAAAGACAAGATCGAATGTTGTGTCTAATGTTGGAATAATATCTAATGCTTGTCCTAAATGTTGTTGTATTTGGTGTCCATAAGGAGAAGTGTCAAAGTGTTTTTTTTGAAAATCGACTAATTCTTCTTTGATATCAATTGTGTGTAATATACCTTCTATAGGAAGTCCTTCTGCTAGGCATAGTGCACTATAACCAGTAAATGTCCCAATTTCTAGAATGGTTTTGGGATTCACTAATTTTGAAATCATACTTAATACGCGTCCTTGGTAAGGACCAGAAAGCATACGCGGTTGTAATACCTTTTGATAGGTTTCACGTGTGAGGTTGTGTAGATATTCAGGTTCTTGCGCAGAATGTGCTACAACATATTCATCTATATTTTCAGGTAGGAAGTGCATATATTTAATTTTCGCGAAAGCGGAAATCTCATCCATCTTATCACGTAGTCATTTTAGTGATTTTTACTTTCCAAGAATTCTATTTTTAAAAGCTTCTTTCTTTTTTTCGTCATCTCCATATAACCATCGTACTACATTATCATCCCATATTTGGTCATATTCTGTAGCATTTATAATTTTTCTATCTAAAGCGAGGTCTAGTATTTTACCAGGATAACTACTTTGAGAATCACTTTCCATTTCTCCGAGTGGGTACGGATCATCTAATCCCATTAATACTTGTTTGCTTCCTTGATTTTCAATGACTAGTTTTAGTGAATTAGTATCATGTACTAAGGTGTCGAAAAAGATATTTGGATGTCCTACAGATTTTCTAGGATGAGATTTTCCTTCAAAGAGATCCGGACGACCATCAAATCCTTGAATACGCCTTCCTAAGTTTATTTGTGCTAGTTGTCCGCCATGTGCAAAGCAAACTCGCATACCTGGATATTTATCTGCATATCCATTGAGAGTTAAGAAGTGATAGGCATCTGCGCATTGCGCTAACATCCATATTAAGTGAAAACGCCAGTTTGTATTTTCTAACTTGATAAACTTTTCTCCATCATAGGGATGAATCTCTACTGCAAGATTATATTTGCTTGCAAGTTCAAATATAGGTTCGTTTTCTTCATCAAAAATACAACGCCACGTTCCAATGGTATCCATATAATGTGTAGGAAGACATAATAAATCCATGCCCAATACTTCTACACATCTTTCTATTTCCCATAAGGCTCCACGTACAAATCCAGGATGTACAACAAAACCTGTTGTAAATTTTGATGGATGGTCCTTCTGAACTCTTGCATTGAAATCATTTTGAAAGCGTAATGCCTGCTTCATTTCTTCGAGGCGTAGCCCATTTCCATAGAGTTGTGATAAATTTAATACGACTGCATGATCTACATTGTTACGTTCCATCCATTCCAGCTTCTCATGCAAGAAAAAACTAGAATCAGTAACAGGACGACTCCAATTTTTTTGAAGCATAAATTTACGGTCTTTATCCACCCAAAAGATCCCTTTGTCTTTCATAAATTGAGGGATTTCTTCAGGATAGGGAAGTAGATGCGAGTGTCCGTTAATGCGTAGTTTTTTCATATATGTTTTCTGCAAATACAGAAATGGTGTTAGTTAGTTTATAAAAATACAAAATGTAATGTGAGGATGCACTTTACAATGATTTTGTACGTCCTCCATCTACAGGAACATTAATTCCATTGATATAACTTGCTTTTTCACTAGCTAAAAAAGTGATGGTATTTGCTACTTCTTCAGGTTGCGCAAAACGTTTTGCAGGAGATGCATTTTGCATTGCGGTTTCAATTTCTTCTATTGTTTTTCCTGTCTTTTTTGCTTTGTTCTGTATGATTTCAGAAAGACGCCCAGTTGCTGTAGCACCGGGTAGTACATTATTTACCGTAATACCAAAAGCGCCTAATTCATTGGCTAATGTTTTGCTCCAGTTGGCAACAGCTCCTCGTATGGTATTACTTACGCCAAGGCCATCTAATGGTTGTTTTACTGATGTTGAAATCACATTAATAATTCTTCCATAGCCTAGCTCTTTCATGCTAGGAATTACTGTTTGTACTAAAAGATGATTGGTTTGTAAATGTTGTGTAAACGCTTTCGCGAAAGCGGAAACATCTGCATCTACAATAGCACCCCCAGGAGGGCCTCCTGTATTGTTTATTAAAATATGATATTGATTTTTAGTTGCAGCAACGGCTTGTGCGACCTGCAACGGATTGGTAAAATCTGCAATGACATAAGCATGTTTTTGAGATCCATTATTTGGAAGTTCAGAAAGTGTACTTTTTAACTTGTCTTCATTACGAGCAACAAGTGTAATATTTGCACCTTCTTGTGCAAGTACTAAAGCAGTAGCTTTTCCAATACCGGCTGTGCTTCCGCATACTAATGCATTTTTATGAGTAAGATTGAGATTCATATATTATAATAGCGTTTTATAAACTAAATATTTTATTCTTTGTATCAAGCATATAACTTTGTTAGTTATACTTTATACATACATTTTTAGGTTCTGTAAAAAAGCGAAGTGCTTCAAAGCCTCCTTCTCTGCCTACACCACTTGCTTTTACACCTCCAAAAGGTGTTCTTAAATCACGCATCATCCAGGTATTTACCCATACAATACCAGCTTGTATTTCATTACTCATTCGCATGGTTCTATCTATATCTTTAGTCCATAGGGTAGCGGAGAGACCATATGATACATCATTTGCATACCCAAGTACTTCTTCTTCGGTATCAAAAGGCATAATGGTGACCACAGGTCCGAAAATTTCTTCTTGATTGAGTCTACATCTGTTGCTTTGTACTTCGATAACGGTTGGTTCTAAATAGTATCCACCTTCGTATCCTTCTACGGGTATTTGATTTCCACCACATAAAATAGTACCTCCTTCTTCAGGGGCGAGTGCTATGTATGATTGTACTTTTTCTAAATGTGATTTAGAAACGAGAGCTCCTAGGTTTGCTTTTGCGGAAGCGGGATGCGCAACCACCAATTTTTTAACGCGAGCTATAAAATCTTTTTTGAACGTATCATATAATGGACGTTCTACAAAAATGCGACTCCCACATAAGCAGATTTGCCCTTGATTTGCAAAGGAAGAACGTATGGTTGTATCTAACATACGTTTATAATCACAATCGGAAAAGATGATATTTGGGTTTTTACCTCCTAATTCTAGAGACAATTTTTTGAATTTGGGAGCACAGGTACGGGCAATATGTTCTCCCGTTTTTGTACCTCCCGTAAAACTAATGGCTTTGATATCGGGATGCTCTAAAATAGCTTGTCCTGTTGTAGTTCCAAGTCCATGAAGGATATTAAGAACGCCTGGTGGTAATCCTGCTTCTGTACAAATTTCTCCCAGAAGAAAGGCTGTCATGGGTGTTACCTCAGATGGTTTTGCAATCACGCAATTGCCTGCAGCAATGGCAGGCGCAATTTTCCAAGTAAATAAATATAATGGAAGGTTCCAAGGACTTATACAGCCTACAACACCAATAGGTTTACGTAATGTAAAATTCATGGCTTGTAATCCTACGCTTTCATGACTTTCTGATGCAAATTGTGTAATGGCATGCCCAAAAAACCGAAAATTAGAAGCTGCTCTTGGGATATCTACAGCTTTGGCAAGCTTTACAGGTTTTCCATTATCTCTACTTTCGGCTTCTACTAGTTCTTGTAGTTTGTTTTCTATACCATCAGCTATTTTTAAAAGAATACGGCTGCGTTCATCAATAGTAGTAGTAGACCATGTTTTAAATGCCGCTTTCGCGAAAGTTACCGCCTCTTTAATATCTTGTGCATTACTGTTAGGAATCTTACTATATATTTTACCAGAAGCAGGTTCGTAGTTGTCTATCCAATCATTTGATATTGGATTTTTGTACTCCCCATTACTGTAATTACTTATGTTGATAAGGTTGCTTGTATTCATAGAGCGTTAAATTACAAATTTTAGATTTCGATATAAAACTTATTATTGAGTTTATGGGTTTAGGAGTTTAGGAGTTTAGGAGTTTAGGAGTTTAGGAGTTTAGGAGTTTAGGAGTTTAGGAGTTTAGGAGTTTAGGAGTTTA
>NZ_CANLOB010000046.1 GCF_947492815.1 uncultured Dokdonia sp. | reverse complement strand
AACATAAATAATGTCACCCCTTCTTCCTTAGCATACACACGTAACTGCTCACTACGAGCTGCATCTAACCTGAAATTGATAGATGCACCTTCGCTACTCTGTACAGGTGGACGTGGATAATCTGTAGGTAATGCAGAGGGAGCAACACCTGATAATTTATCTTCCCAGTAATCTAACTTCTCTGATAAAACATCACCTGAGACCTGTGAACGTTGCCAAACAGCATAATCCGTATATTGAAAACTAAGACTTGGTAAAGATGCTTCTACACCTGATTCATAAGAAGCATATAACTCCTTAAATTCATTTACAATGAGTGATTCTGACCAACCATCGGTAGCAATATGATGACGAACTAATACTAAAATATGTTCTGTAGCTGATACCTTGATAATACTAGCTCTCAGCATATAATCCTTTGACAAATCAAAAGGAGTACTAATAGTCTCTGAAATAATAGTCTCATAGTCTTCGGCAGTATCTATAATATTCAATTCCCATCTTTCTGAAGGTTGTACCTGTTGGTACGCTACACCTTCTTTCTCTACATATACGGTACGTAAAGACTCATGACGATCTACAATCCTCTTTAATGCTTTAGATAAATAAGCAACATTAAGCGTACCTTCTAATTTTAAGAGTACCGGCATATGGTAATGCTCACTACCTTTTAGCTTATCGATAAACCATAATCGTTCTTGTGCGTATGATAATGGAATATCTGAAGGCAATTCTTGTTTGGTAACTAATGGTAACTGACTACTTGTATCTTGAACTTCTATAAAAGAAGTTAATTCTGAAATAGTTGGGTTATTAAATACATTGGTAACAGTCACAGACATATCCAATGTATTTTTAATTGCAGATAATAAACGTACCGCCAGTAAGGAATGCCCTCCTAGTTCGAAGAAATTATCTGTAACTCCTATTTGTTCTTGATTCAATAAATCTTGCCATATCGCAACCAAGGCTTCTTCTATAGCATTGCTTGGTGCAACATAGACATGTTCTCTAACAAAAATAGGATCTGGTAATGCTTTTCTATTTACTTTACCGTTAGAAGTCAATGGTATTTCATCTAATGGAATGATAATTCCCGGAATCATATATCCAGGCACTTGTTCTTTCAAATATGAAATAATATCTTCTTTTGTTTGGTGCTCTTTAAGAACAGCATACGCTATTAACTCACTTACACCAAAAGCGTCTTCTCGTGCTATAACAACACCCTGATATATAAAAGGACAACTATTTAAAATAGTTTCTAGACCTCCTAATTCGATTCTATAGCCTCTTATCTTCACCTGGCTATCTTCTCTTCCTAAATATTCTATGTTACCATCTTGAAGCCATTTTGCATTATCGCCCGTTCTATAAAGCATTCCTTTTCCAAAAGGATTTGCCACAAAACGATACGCATTAAGCTCTGGACGATTAATATATCCTCTTGCTACTTGAACACCTCCAATATATAATTCTCCAGAAACTCCTTTTGGCTGTACATTCATCTCTTCATCAAGAATATAAATCTGAGTGTTAGCTACAGGTACTCCAATAGGTACTCTTTTTAAATCAGTTGCATTAAAAGGAGCTATCCAACTTGTGACATCTATCGCTGCTTCTGTAGGTCCATAGAGATTACTTAATATCACTTCTGGTAATACTTTTTGAAAATCTTCTACCTGACTTACTTTTAATGCTTCCCCACTACACACTACATGTTTTAAACTACTACACGTCGTTGGATCTATATCTAGTAAAAAAGTACTCAACATAGATGGTACAAAGTGAATCATTGTCACCTCATAATCTGCAATCAATGTTCGTAGGTAATCACTATCCTTATGCCCTTCTGGTTTCGGAATTACTAGTGTACAACCTGATAATAAGGAAAGGAAGAACTCCCATACAGATACATCAAAACAAAATGTCGTTTTTTGGATCAATACATCCTCATTTGTAAGCTCATAATATTCTTTAGCCCATAATAAACGATTTACAACACCTTGCTGCTCATTCATTACTCCCTTAGGATTTCCTGTAGAACCAGACGTATAAATCACATAAGCGATATTTGAACCTTCTATACGTGTTTGAGGATTCTCTTCAGATTGATCTTCAATACCTGTTGTATCTGCATCTAAATTTAATGTCTTTACTGAATTTGGAAAAGTAACCAAATTCATACTATTTGTATGTGTAAGTACGACAGCAGCTTTTGTATCTTCTAATATATAATCAATGCGTTCAGTAGGATAATGAGGATCTATAGGTACGTACGCACCTCCAGATTTCATAATTCCTAACATCCCAATAACCATTTCAAAAGAACGTTCCATACAAAGTCCTACTAAAGACTCATTAGACACACCTATACTTCTTAAATAATGCGCTACTTGATTCGCTTTTTTATTTAACGTAGCATATGTCATACGCTCTCCCTCAAATACTAAAGCAGTAGCATCTGGACGTTCTACAACTTGCTGTTCTATTAAATCTACTAATGTAACGTCTGTAGGATATTCAGTTTGTGTTGCATTAAAATCAAATAAAAGTTCTTGTTCTTCTGCTTCACTTATATATGTTAATTGACTGATTGGAGTTTCTGAATATGTTAAAACCTTCTCTAGGATTTGCTTATAGTGGTTCATCAAACCTTCAATCATATGCTTTTCATAGACTTCTGTATTATAGATAATATCAAAAACTAAACATCCATCTACTTCTTGAAAATTAAGTTCGATATCACATTTGGACACCATTTCTCCTAAGTCTTGGATCTTCTCAGCACTTGAAGCCGATATACTTAATTTTGCAGCTGACTCATTAGCGTTTTGAAGCACTAATAGGGCATCAAATACCATACTTCTCCCTGCATCTCTTTTTATATCTAATTGCTCTACTAAGCAATCAAAAGGATACATTTGATGCTCAAACGACTGAAGTGTTTGATTTTTAATTTTTTCATATATAGCAGTAAAACTATCTGTAGTATTGATCGTATTACGTAAGGCTAATGTATTGATATAAAACCCTATTTGATCTACAAGATCTGCGTGATCACGTCCTGCAACTGGGCTTCCAATAATAATATCTGTATCAGAAGTATATTTATGAAACAGAATGTTTATCGTAGCTAATAAGCTAATAAACGTACTACTCTGTTGCGCTTCAGTAAACGCTTTAAGTTTTGACGTTGTTTCTTTAGAAATGTATGTACGTAAGGTACGCCCTTGATGTGTTTTAACAGACGGTCTTCTTTTTTCTGACGGAAGATCTAACACAGGTAATTCTCCTGATAATTGATCTAACCAATATGTCTGATGATCACTTGCCTGCGGTGTCTCTAATTGCTGTAATTGCCACGCAGCATACTCCTTATATTGTATTTCAAGTGGCATTAACGTAGGTTCTGTACCACTTACAAATGCCTCATAAAACGTAAATACATCTTTTGACAACACATTCATAGACCATCCATCACTAATGATATGGTGCATATTATAATAGAATACATAGGTATTCTCTTCTAATTGTAATAAGCTTACGCGAAATAACGGTCCTGTTGCTAAATCAAATGGAAGGAACGAATCATCTTGAATATATGTTGCTACGCTCGTTTCCTTTTCAGGGTCATTTCTAAAATCAACATACGTACATTCAAAATCAAATGAATCTGCAGGTTGCACATATTGTCTTACGTCTCCTTGTTCATCCATTTTAAAGGTGGTACGTAAAATCTCATGACGTACAATCGTTGCTTTAATTGCTTGTTGGAAACAAGAAATATCATAAGTTCCTTCTAATCTTGTATGCATAGGCATATTATAGACAACAGACCCTCCATCAAACTGACTTAATGTCCAAAGTCTTCTTTGCCCAGCAGACACTTCATAACTTTCTGATGTAGGAATAGAAGGAATAGTTTCAAAAGTAATTTGCTTACTATTTTCACTTTTCTTAAGTAAGGTAAGAAGTGCTTCTTTATGCGTAGCTATATTGTTTTTATCTTCTTCCGTAAGAGCGGCTGTATTGCCCACTACTCTTAAATTTTCTTCTGAGTCATCAATAAAAATTTGAACTTCTTTATCGGATAACGTTTTAATAATATGTTGAATATTTTTCATCTTAATTTTATATTATTTCATCAAAAAATTAGTTATTCATTTTATAAAAAAGCACTGTATATCCTCTTAAATCAAGGATAAAATACTATGCTAATTTCTAGGGTATTCGTGCTGGGTACGCTTTCGCGAAAGCGTATAAAAACAGTTTTCAAAAAAGAACACCTGCATTACAAGTATCCAATTTTGATAACATTTTCGTTGTATGTATAGATGGATTAAAAGACCAGTTCTTCTCCTTTACCAGAAGGAATCATTTGCTGATCATTTAAAATCTGAATGGATGTAATATAGCTGGCTAAATTTGAGATAGTAGGTTCTTCATAGAGCTCTTTAAGCTCAATCTTAATATTGAAATCCTTTTGAATTCTAGTAATTACTTGAACCGCTTTAAGACTATGCCCGCCAAGCGAAAAGAAACTACTTTCTATGCCTATCTTTTCTCTTTGTAATACATCTTGCCAAATAGCCACCAGCTGTTTTTCTAGATCGTTTCTAGGAGCAACATATGTAACTGTCTCTTCAAATTGTGGATCGTTTACATCGGGTAATGCTTTGATCGCTACTTTCCCATTTGGTGTAACTGGCATGGAATCTAAATAGATAAAATAGGTAGGTACCATATAGTCTGCTAGTGTCTTACCAAGCTCCTCTTTGAGTTGTTTACGATCTATAGGTGTATCACACACGATATAGGCCGTGATGTACTTTTCTTCTTGAATCTCTTTAATCGTAACAACAGCCTCTTTTAATTGCGGGATGTCTCGTAAAGCGACTTCTATTTCGCCAAGTTCTATGCGATAGCCTCGTAACTTGATCTGATTATCTTTACGTCCCATAAATTGGATCGTACCATCGGGAAGCCATTTTGCCACATCTCCTGTTTTATAGAGTTTGCCTTCTTTTACTAAAGGATGTGTTATAAACTTCTCTTCTGTTAATGAAGGATTGTTTAAATAGCCTCTTGCAAGACTAGCTCCAGACAAACAAAGTTCTCCTGTCACTCCTGGAGGCGCCATATTTCCGTCAGCATCTAAAATATAAATAGTAACATTTCCTATGGGTTTTCCAATAGGAACTAAGCCTTCATCTTTTTCTTGTACTTTATAATATGTACTGACTACTGCATTTTCTGTAGGCCCATAATTATTATAAATTTCAAGTTGATCATGAACTCCTGTCACAATTAAGGCTTCTCCTCCTACTAAAAGTTTAAGCGGATGTTTTAATTCTACACTTTCTTGTATCATATCTCTATACAATACTGTAGGCAGAAAAGATTGTGTGATTTGATGCTTATTAAAAAAGGCAACTAAGTCACTTGTTTTTAATCGTAATTCATCAGGAATAGGATACAGACAACCTCCATTTAATAAGGTCGGAAATAATTCCCACGCAGAAGCATCAAAACCTACTCCAGCATATAATGTACATCTACTATTTGTAGTTACATCATACGCATCTTTATGCCAGTGACACAAATTACTTAGTGCTTTATGCTCAATCATGACCCCTTTAGGCTTTCCTGTAGATCCTGATGTATAAATTACATATGCTAGGTCTGATGATGCTATAGACACTTTATCAAATGTACTTGTCACCTCATCACTTTTATAATTTTGGATAAACGCATCATCTATAGTCACAATACTCCCACTATCATTTTGGATGTATGCAATACGATCTTCTGGATAGTTAGGATCAATAGGTACATAAGTCGCTCCTGTTTTAAGAATCGCTAGAAGTGATACTATATACCATTCGCTTCTTTCTAATTTTACACATATAAAATCTCCTTGTTTTGCCACATAGTGTTCTCTAAGGTATTGAGACATGCTACTTGACATTTTATCCAATTGCGCATAGGTAATGTGTTGTTCTTTATATACAATGGCAAGTGCGTCTGGAGTGCGTGTTACTTGTTGTTCAAAAAGATCTACAATAGTAGCCTCTCTTGAATATGCTATTTTATAATCATTAAATTGATGGGTTAACATGTTTATTTCTAAGTCAGAAAGGTACTTAACCTCAGAAATCAATGTAGCAGGTTGCTCTAGAAGAGCGTTCCATAATTGTTTGTAATGCTTCATTAACCCTTGTATCATTTCTTCGTCATACACTGCTGTATTGTACGTGATATCAAACAATAAGCACCTTCCTACTTCTTGAAAATTTAGTTCTAAATCAAATTTAGAAGCAGCTTTCCCGCAATCTTCTATGGTATTAAAGGCTGTATCTGGTATTTGAATTGCAAGCTCATTAGAAACTACATTCTGTAAAGAGAGCATTACATCAAAAATTGGATTTCTACCTATCTGATGCTGAATCTCTAAATCATTTATTAATTGATCAAAAGGATATACCTGATGATCAAAAACTTTTAATGTTTGTTTTTTTATTTCTTCATAATAAGCACTAAACGTTTTTTCTGGGGAAACTTTATTTCGAAGTGCTACAGTATTTACATAAAAGCCTATTTGATCTAATAAATCTGTATGATTTCTTCCTGCCACTGCAGTGCCTATAATAATATCTTTTGCTCCTGTATATTTATAAAAAAGTACATTCCAAGCGGCAAGTAATGTCATAAACAAACTACCTCCATATTCTTGATAGAATGCCTTCATCATCGTTGTTTCTTCTTCTGAAAAATACGTTCTAAAACGATGTCCTTGTGATGAATCTACTGACGGTCTCAATTTCTGAGATGGTAAATCTAGCACAGGTAATTCTCCGCTCAATTGTTGTTCCCAAAACGTTTTATCTGCTATACTTGAAGGTTCTGAAAGCTGTTGTTCTTGCCAGCTAGCATAGTCTTTATATTGAATTCTTAATGGAGATAACGCTACAGGCTCCTCATTTTTGAATGCTTCATAAAATGCTTGTATGTCTTTAGACAATACTTCCATAGACCAACCATCACTTATAATATGATGTAAATTGTAATAGAATATATACTTAGATGCTTCTATTTGAAATAAGCATACTCTTACTAATGGACCGTTAGCCAAATCAAATGAAAGATATGCGTCTTTCTTAATTTGTGAAGCTATCTTTTCTTCTTTATATACCTCTTCTTTTAAATCGTAGAAAGGAATCTCTAAATCAAAAGAGTCACTAGGTATAATATATTGACGAAGATCTCCTTCTTCATCTACTTCAAAAACAGTCCTTAAAATTTCGTGACGCGCTATGGTCGCCTGCACAGCTTTCTTAAAAAGCGCTATCTCATAATCACCATCTAAAGTAACTTGAAATGGCATATTATACGCTGATGTCCCTTCCTCTAACTGACTTAATGCCCAGAGTCTTTTTTGCCCAGCAGATAAAACATAACTTTCTGATGCTTCTAAGGCTGGTATACTTGTATAGTCAGATTTTGCACTTGAATTAATAAGCAATACATGATCTTCTAGAATTGGATTTGAAAAAATTGCTTCTAAACTTAATTTCACATTAAAAACAGTACGATACGCTTCAATTAAACGAGCTGCTTTAAGGCTATGCCCTCCTAATTCAAAAAAGTCGTCTGTAATACCTATAGTCATTTTTTGCAAAATAGATTCCCAGATATGCACTACCTTTTCCTCTACGTCATTTCTTGGAGCTATATACTCAGAAGTATTAGGAAGGTGATTCGTTTTGGGATTTGGAAGTTGTTTTTTATTTACTTTTCCATTACTATTTAATGGAAATCCATCCATTTGAACAAAATAGGTAGGCAGCATATAAGATGCTAAACTTTTTCTAAGTTTTGATCTTAGATCAGATGCTTGTAACGCTTCACTAGAAATCACATAGGCTACAATCTCTTTTTCTCCTACATCATTTTTCTTTGCAATGATAACAGCATCCTCAATACAATTTAATTTTAATATCGCATTTTCTATTTCTCCTAATTCAATACGATGTCCTCTTATTTTTATTTGATCATCTTTACGACCAATAAATTCTATAGCTCCTGAAGAGAGCCATTTTCCAATATCGCCTGTTTTATAAAGAAGTGATCCCCCGATGAATGGATGCGGCACAAACTTAGCTGCTGTTAAATCTGGTCTATTGAGATAACCTTCTGCGATACCTTCACCGCTTAGGCATATCTCTCCAGGAACTCCAATCGGAACCAGATTATTTTTAGCATCTATGATATAGCTTGTACTGTTAGTAATAGAACCTCCAATAGGTATTGTTTTATGATTGTCATTAATCGTATCGATTTCATAAAACGTTGAGAACGTAGTGTTCTCTGTCGGTCCATATACATGATGCAAGTTCACCAAAGGATACACATCTTTAAATCTCTTTACATGCTTTACGGACACTTGTTCTCCGCCAAATAATATATATTTTAATTGTTTTAACGCAGGTAATTCTGCTTCTACAATTGTGTTAAAAAGTGCTGTTGTAATAAAAAAGCAACTAATATTTTTTAATGTGATTAATTCATTAAATTTTTGAAGATCAAGAAAAATATTTCTTTCAGAAATCACTAGTCTAGCACCATTTAATAATGGCATAAAAATATCAAAAGTTGCACCGTCAAATGAAAAATTAGAAAGCCCTAGAATTGTATCTTGGGAGGTCACATCTATATAATTTGTATTCATGACCAACCTCAAAATAGATTTGTGATTTATAACAACTCCTTTCGGTGTTCCTGTAGATCCAGAAGTATACATAATGTATGCTAATGAATGAACTTCCTTATCTAAGGTTATGGCTACATTATGTATTCTTTCTTGATTTTCAATAAAGTTTTGCAACTCTTTTTCAGTAATACAACAGGAACAAGCAGCATCTTCTTTGATAAAGTTTATTTTTTCGTTTGGAAATGTTGGATCAATAGGTACATAAACAGCTCCTAATTTTAGAACCCCTAATAATGTCACTATAAACCACTGGTTTCGGTCCAATTGAAGACCAATCGTATCATTAGCTTTTACCTTATAGGTATCTCGCAAATACAAAGCAAACTTATTTGATAACGTATCTAATTCCTCATATGTAAGATCTTCATCTTCGTATGAAACAGCAATCGCTTGAGGAGTTTCTTCTACTCGCTTCTGAAATACTTCAGGTATAGATAATGCATTAGGATATGATGCCTTTGTTTTATTAAAGTCTATAAGTAATTGATCCTCTTCTTTTTTAGAGAGGTACGAAATCTCAGAAATTGGCGTATCCATATTTTCTAATAAAACACTCCATAATTGTTGGTAATGCGCTATCATTCTTTTAATACTAGCACTATCATATACAGCTGTATTATAGGTAACATCTAATGCTAGATAATTACCTATTTCAGCAAAACTTAATTCTACATCAAATTTAGAAGCCTTTACTCCTATATCTTCTATATTTCCTACAGCACTCTCAACTAATTCATCATCTGAAAACTGAGCGCCTGCATTCTGCACAGCTACTAAAACATCAAAAATTGGATTTCTACCAATATTTCTTTCAATATTTAGGTCTTCAACAACACGATCAAAAGGATACATTTGATGTGTATATGATGCTAATGTATTTTCTTTTATCTGATTATATAATTTCCTAAAACTATCATCAGGGTGTACGGTATTACGAAGTGCTATTGTATTTACATAAAATCCTATTTGCTGCAATAAATCGTCTTTATCTCTACCTGCTGTAGGACTTCCAATTATGATATCTTGTGCTGCTGTATACTTGTGAAATAATACATTCCAAACAGCTAGTAATCCTATAAACAAACTCCCTTTATGTTCTTTAGAAAATGTATTGATTCTAGTCGTTAATTCCTTAGAAAAGTATGTTCTGTATCCGTGACCTTTATATGTTTTTTCTAAAGGACGAACAATCTCTGAAGGTAAATCTAATATTGGTAATTCATTAGATAATTCATTCTTCCAATATGCTTGAGAAGCATTACTCGCCTCACTCTCCAATTGATTGAGTTGCCAACTTGCAAAGTCCTTATATTGTATTGACAAAGGGTCAAGTGAGACAGCTTTTTTACTTACAAAAGCCTCATAATAAGCAAGTACATCTTGCGCTAAAACATTCATAGACCACCCATCACTAATAATATGATGAAGGTTATAATAAAATATATAACGATCATTTTCTAGTTGTAATAAGCTCGCTCTTAACAAAGGCCCATTTTCTAAATCAAATGCTTTGTAAGCATCTTCTCGGATATAGGCTTTTGCTTTTTCTTCTTTATTAGAATCTGTTCTGTAATCTATATACGCTACCTCAAAAACAACATCCTCACTCGGTATTACATGCTGGTGTACTTCTCCTGATTCTGTATTTTTAAATACAGTACGTAATATCTCATGACGTTCTATAACGGCTTGTATCGCTTTCTTAAAACTTACAATATCATACGCACCTTCTAATACGATATCATAAGGCATATTATAAACACTCGCTCCTGCTTCAAACTGACTTAGCGTCCATAATCTTTGCTGTCCAGGAGATAGTGCATAGCTTTCTGCTTCAGCAACAGGTAGAATCTCACTTTGTGAAGCTGTGTCTGTATTTGATGTACCTGTCTCTATTAAATATGCAGTGATGCTTTCTTTATTTTCCTTAATTTCTGATAGTAATTGTGGGTCTATTTTTTCCGCTTTCGCGAAAAGCTTTAATTGACCATCCACCACATCTAGAGCTATACCAGCCTCCGTTATTTTATGTAATAAATCAATCATAACTCTATCTCTTTAAGTGATTCTCTTTCAGACTTTATCTGTTTTTGTTTTTCTATAAATTGTATCTGAGAAGCCAGATTCTCTATAGTGGGAGACATAAATAAATTTTTAATATTTATCTCTACCTGAAATACCTTATTTACTTTTGAAAGGACTTTCGTTCCTTTAATACTATGCCCTCCTAATTCAAAAAAGTCATCGTGTATTCCTATTTTCTCTCTTTCTAATACTTCTTCCCAAATAGCTACTATTTTTTGCTCTATAGGGTTACGTGGTTCTACATAGGCAACTTTACTAGAAATACCTGCTACCAATGGATCTGGTAATGATTTATAATCAATTTTTCCATTCGTATGTACTGGAAATTTTTCTAGCTGCACGAAATATGATGGAATCATATAATCTGGAATACTCTTCTTAAGAAGATCTTTAAGATCTTTTACCTGTTCTTTTTGACTAGACACAAAGTATGCAGCCAATTCATTCTCTTGAGATATTGCACTTTCGATAACAGTAACGGCAACTTGATGGATCTCATCCTTCTTGTGTAAGACATTTTCAATCTCACCCAATTCCACGCGATTTCCTCTAATCTTAACTTGGTGATCTTTTCTTCCTACAAACTCGATATTACCATCTTCCCATTTTTTCCCTAAATCTCCTGTTCTGAATATACGTTCTCCATCTAGAAATGGATTATCAATAAATCGCATTGCAAATTCTTCAGAAGTATTTGTGTATCCTGCAGAGACACAATCACCGCTGATACATATCTCTCCAACAACCCCTACAGGTAAAACATTTAAGAACTCATCAAGGATATATACTTTTACATTTTCTATTGGTTTTCCAATAAGAATATTTTCATTTTGTATAACCGTTGTTGCTTTATAAGGTCTGTTTTCTATAGAAGCTGCTATTTTAACTTGCTCTTCCAAGAGTAGGTTTAAATCTTCTCTTGTCGTATATGGATTCATAAATACCGTACGAAACAGAAGATGTCTTATCTCATTTTGTTTTCTTTTAATCTGTGTGTAGGATACAAAAGAGTTTCCTTGTCTAAATTGTTCTTTTTGAATTTTAAGATTGATTTCATTGATTTCTTCTACAGCTTGATCACTCAATATTTCTACCCCTCTATATTTTACAGGTAAGTATCTATACAGGACAATATTTAAGTCTGGTTGAAATACAAGATCAAATTCTGGGTGTTTATCAATTTGAGCTGCAAAAAACTGTGCTGTCTCATAATTATGTCTAACTACTTGAGCAAAACCTTCTTTACCAAAGATTTTAAAGATGGCGTGTAATGCAAAACTCATAAAATTCTTTGACCCTTCAATTGTAAACTTCCCGAGATCATAACTCCCTTTTCTCGCTTGATAATGAGTGTTATTTTCTGATGAATTTGCAAAGTTTGGATCTTTAAATACACACACACTTAAGCCTATGGGAATGTATAATTGCTTATGCGCACATATAGAAACAGAATTTGCCTGCGCAATCCCTTGCATTTTTAATCGTATGGTATCATCAGTTAAAAAACTTCCACCAAAAGCGGCATCTACATGATAATGAATACTATGTTTGTTTGCTATTTTCCCTAAAACTTCTAATGGATCTATATGGCCAGATTCTGTTGCTCCAGCAATCCCAACAATACCTAGAATAAGTGTTTTTTCTTTACGTAAATCTGTAATTAATTGTGTTAATTCTGTTGTTATATGCTCATCATCTTTTCCTTCAAAGTCTATCGATATAAAAGCATCTGTACCAAGTCCTAATAGTTTTAATGTTTTTCCAAAAGAGTAATGACACCAATCTGAACCTAATAATACGACACGATCATAATCATATGCTTTTAATGCTTTTAATAAACCTTCTTTTTTAATGCCTCCAAATCCTTCTTTAGGTTGTAACAAATTATTTAAGGAATAACTAAGAGCCATGATATTAGACATAGTACCTCCATTTGTTATCACTCCTAAAGCTTGATCTGCATTTTGCGTATAGGTATTATAAAACGCTGGATCATTTGCATATACCAAATTGTGAAAAATTCCAATGACTTGTTTTTCAATCAAAGTAGCAACCATAGACGTTTCTATTTTTACTTGATTTTGATTTAAAGCCACTATGAGAGCATTCATCTCTCTAATAATATTTGGAATAGGACTCGTCATATGCCCTATATATGCTGGAGTACTTACGTTTACAATATTAGGAAGCACTTCATTTTCTATAAACTTGAAATACGCATCTGCCTCATATTGAGCATCAAGACTTACATTTTTAAAATCTTTAAGTTGTAGTAACTCATCAAAATTTTGTGTAATGATTTGTGATGATACTTGATGTTTGGTTATCAAATCATCTACTTTATTTTCAGAGGTATATTCAAAGAGTTTAAAGTCTTTATACACATTGTATGCATCATACGTATCGTAATATGTAGCATCTGCAGTTACCTCGGTAGATCCATAAATATTTAATAATCTTACATCAGATCGTTGTTGTACTGCATAAAAATGTTTTACATCACTTTTCTTTAATGAAGCGCCACTACTAATCCATAAATTTAGTTGTTGTAAATTCTTTTTACAAAGCGCTGGTTCTGCTAACATTGCTCGTAATAATGAAGGTACTAGTACAATGCGACTAATGTTATTTTCGCGTAAGCTATTTATAAAACCAGGAATATTTAAAAGTGCTGATTTTTTATAAAACACTAAAGGAACTCCTTGTAATAAAGGACCATAAATTTCCCAAATATGATCTACAAAACTTATAGATGTTTTTGCGCAGCAAACCTCTCCTTTTTGAAATGGATAATTATTCCACATCCAATGTAATCGATTGCTTACACTATCGGTTTTTATAAGTATCCCTTTAGGAATACCTGTAGAACCTGAGGTATAAATAATAAATTCTATATCATTTGTATACGTAGGCTCTGGCTTTACAAAGTTCTTACCTTTAGCATCATACGCATTCATTTCTATCATAAAATCTTCATTGATAATGAACGCACTCCCACTGTCTTCTTTTAAGAAATCAATTCTATCCTGAGGTGTTTCTGGATCAACAGGAATGTAAATGGCACCTATTTTTTTAACGGCCAATAATACCGCTAAAAGATGCTCATTATGAGGTAATGAAACTACAATTCTATCTCCATAAGCCACCTTAAATATAGACGTTAAGTATATAGCATAGGCTTCTGATTTTGCCTGTAATGCTGTATACGTAAGTGTACTATCTTTATAAATAACAGCAATATCATTAGGTGTTTTTGCTACCTGAGCATCAAACAAACTAACAATATCTTTTCCTTTGGGATATGTTACTGTCGTGTCATTAGATCCATACAATAGCTTCTTCTTTTCATTCTCTGTTAGAAATTCAATTTTTGCAATTTCTGTATCTGGAGTTGATAATACATTTGCAACCAACTGCTTGTAATGACGCATGAAATTTTTGATCACATCATATTCATAAACATCGGTATTATACTCTAAGTCTATTTTTAAATACGCACCTTTAATTTCAAAAGTAATATCTATATCAAATTTAGGTGTAGCATCACCTAGATCTATGATCTCTTGAACTTGCTGATCGTCTAAAATGAATGCTTCTTTATGATCACTAAAGTTTTGAAAAACCATCATGATGTCAAAAAAAGCATTACGACTTGTATCCCTTTTTATCTGTAAGTCTTCAACCAACCTATCAAATGGATAGGATTGATGTGTATATGCATCTAATGTATTTTGTTTTACCGTATCAAATAGTTGATTAAAACTATCTAGCGGATTCAATGTATTTCTTAATGCTAGTGTATTTGTATAAAATCCTATTTGGTTTTTTAACTCTGCATGTTCTCTACCAGCTATAGGGGTTCCAATAATGATATCATCTGTATGCGTATATCTATATAGTAATACCTTCAATATTGCTAATAACCCCATAAATGGAGTACCACCTCTTTTATTACAGTAATCTACAAGCGCTGCCGTAGTTTCTTTAGTGAGGTATGTACACATACTATGACCATTACTTGTTTTAAATTGAGGTCTTTTTTTAGTACTTGGAAGGTTTATGGTAGGAATATCTCCTGAAAGAAGATTTTTCCAATAGTTTTTATGTGTTTCATATGCAGCCGTTTTCACTTGCGACAACTGCCAAGATGCATACTCCTTATATTGTATTCTTAAATCAGCTATTGTTAGAGGCGTATTATTTACAAAATGATTATAATACGCAAACACATCATTAGAAAGTACTTGCATTGACCACCCATCACTAATAATATGATGCATATTAAAATAAAACACATAATGATCATTATCTACATGAACTAAAGATGCTCGTACTAATGGTCCATTTTCAAGATCAAATGGAGTAGACATATCTTCTTTAATATATGCATTTACTAATTGTGTAGCATTCTCTCCAGAAGCTCTATAATCTATATAGTTTATACTAAAATCTAATTCTTTTTGAGTAAGAATATATTGGTGTACTTCCCCAGTATTATTTTCTTTAAATACAGTTCTTAGAATTTCATGACGATCTATGGTTGCATAAATAGCCTCTTTAAATTTTTCAATATCATAACTACCATCTAATGGTATATTAATAGGCATATTATATGCAATCGTCTCTTCTTCAAACTGACTTAACACCCATAATCTACGTTGTGCGTCAGAGATAGGATAGCTTAAAGAAGTAGGAATATTAGGTATTTCTGAATACGTATCTTCAAAAGAAAAAGAACGTAAATACGCTACGAGTCTCGCTTTATTCTCTTTGATAAGTGCTATAGTGTCTTCTGTAATTTCTTCTTTCAATTGTGAAATTTCTAGATCATCTCCAGATAAAGCTATACCAACACCGCGCTCTCTTAAATCTTTAATTAAATAAGCAATATTTTCCATTATTATGTGATGTTTTAACAGGGATTAATGTGTAATACCTTTGTTCTTAAATGACCAATCTATTTACTGTAGAAGTTGTTTGCAGCCCTCTTAGCCATGTTGAATTTTCAATTTCTACGGCTAGAAACTTAATCGTAGGATTGGCAAATATCTTCTCTACATCTATTTTAGCATTGTATTTTTGATGTATTAGAGAAAGCAGTTTTGTTGCTTTTAAACTATGCCCGCCTAATTCAAAGAAGTTATCGGTAACTCCTATTTTTTTCATTTCTAAAATCTCTTCCCATAGCGTAACCAATTCTTCTTCTAATGCACTTTCTGGGGCGACATATTTAGTTTTTACTAAATAGGATGCATTAACTTCTGGCAATGATTTTTTATCTAGTTTTCCATTAGCTGTTAATGGAATATGTGCTATTTCTATATAATAACTAGGTAGCATATAATTAGGCAATTGATTGCTCAATTCCATACGTAAATCTGAAGTATTTATAGGTTCATTACTTACGTAATAACATGCTATAGAAGGCTCTCCTGAACTTGTGTCTACAATCACTACATTTTCTTCTATATGCTCTTGACATTGTATTACTTGTTGAATTTCTCCTAATTCGATACGATGTCCTCTGATCTTAATTTGATCATCTTTCCTTCCCACAAATTCAATCGTCCCATCTGGCAACCATTTACATAAATCACCGGTTTTGTATAGGAGTCCGCTTTCGCGAAAGCGGTTAACAACAAATTTCTCTGCTGTTAATGTAGGTTGGTTCAGATATCCTCGTGATAATCCATCGCCCGAAATACATAACTCACCAATAACACCTACGGGTTGGAGTGACATACGATCAGACACAATATAGACCTGGGTATTATATACAGGCTTCCCTATTGGGATGACTGTTGCGGGATTATTTTCTACTATATGATACGTAGTAACTACTGTATTTTCTGTAGGACCGTAATTATTATAAATCGTTAAATCAATTTCTTTTTGAGGTAACTGAAGTGCTTCTCCTCCAGTAAGGATTTTCATACCCTTTAACTGAATATCTTCGTGTACAAGAGTCTGACAAATCTTGGTAGGCAAATAACTATGAGTTATTTCATTTTCAACAAGAAACGCTTTTAATAAAGAGACATTCATTCTTATATTTTGACTAGCAATAGGATACAAGGAAGCTCCTGAGATTAGATAAGGATATATTTCCCAAACAGAAGCATCAAAACCTATCCCAGCAAATAATGTTCCTCGACTCTCTCGCTGTACTTCAAAGGTATCCACATGCCATAAACATAAGTTTACTAAACTTCTATGTTCGATCATTACTCCTTTTGGTTTCCCTGTAGATCCCGAAGTATAAATCACATAGGCAAGACTTTCTGATTGATATGATGCTTTTGGTAATTCTTTTGAAATAGATTCAGTATCTAAAAATGCTGTCACTAGTTCTTCACAGATAGTCACTTTACACTTACTATCTTCTTGTATATAAGCAATACGCTCATCAGGATATGTAGGATCAATAGGAACATATGCCGCTCCTGTTTTTAAAATGGCTAATAGCGAAATTAATAACCACTCGCTACGTTCTAGTTTCACACCTACTAAATCTTCTTTGTTTAAATCATAGGAAGCTATTAAATAATGAGCAAGTTCATTAGAAGTTGCATCTAATTCCTTATACGATATGTTCTTATCTCCAAAGACAATTGCAGTCGCATCAGGTGTTTTTAATGCCTGTGCCACAAATAAGTCAACAACCGTAGTTTCTGGTAAAGATGCTGTTGTATTATTGAAATCATGTAATATCTGAGATTCTTCTGATTTTGTTAAGAAATTAATATCTGCTACTTTTTGTGCGGGTGCTTGTATCGCTTTCGCTAAAAAGTTCTCAAGATGCACTCCCAAGCGCTCTATAAATGCTACTGTATAGATATCTGTATTAAATTCTATATGTAATAACAATTGATTTTCTGACTCTAAAAAGGCAAAACTGATATCAAACTTACTAAATGATTTTTCTAAGTTTTTATAAGGAACTGCTTCTACACCATGAACTTTTATAGTATCTGAAACTAATAATTCTCTTTGATTCTGGAATACAACCAAAACATCAAATAATGCAGATCTACTTAAATCTCTCTGTAATTTTAAATCTTCAACCAAACTATCAAAAGGATACTCTTGATGAGAATATGCATTTAATAAGGTTTCTTTTTGAATAGCTAGTAACTCTTCGAAAGTGGTTTCTTTTTCAAAGGCTGTTCTGATGGCTAACGTGTTTAAATACAACCCTACTTGATTTTCTAAATCACTATGTTGTCTACCCGCTATTGGTGTTCCTAATATGATATCTCTTGTATTAGCATATCTGGAAAGTAATCCATTTACACTCGCCATTAGAATCATAAATAGCGTCATACCCTTTTGTTGCGCATACTCATTTAGTGAAGAAGTAAATTCCTTAGAAAATGAATAATTGACTCCCGATCCATTATATGTTTTTACTTTGGGTCTTGGGTTTTCAGATGGCACTTCTAATATTGGTAAATCTCCTGAGAAAGTGTCTAACCAAAATGATTTAGAAGTCTTTAATGCTTCTTGTCTGTTCTTAGTATTTTGCCACTCTGCATATTCTTTATATTGAATAGGTAACTCTGGAAGAACAATCTCTTGATCTAAAGCTAATGCATTATAAAGTGTTATAAACTCTTTATTTAATATTCCCATAGACCATCCATCTCCAATAATATGATGCATATTAAACATCAAGATGTGTGTATTGTCTGATACTTTTATAACTTCTCCTATAAATAAAGGGCCACATTGTAAATCAAAACGATGCTCTTTAAAGGCATGTATGTATGTATCCTGAATATACGCTTCAGATTGATCACTTAAATCTACATATCTTAATTCTTCTGTACATTGAGCAATAGGAATAATGTATTGAGATAGTATTCCGTTGGTATCTTCTTTAAAGATAGTGCGTAAACTTTCATGTCTTTCTATAAGCTTACGAAAAGCTATTGATAAGTTATCTATAATAACATCTCCTGTAAATTCAAAAGCATTAAAGATATTGTAAGCTGTATTGCCTGCATCAAATTGACTTAACGTCCACAGTCGTTTCTGAGAAGATGTAAGTTTGTAACATGCTTTTTCTTCTACTCTTGGAATAGACTCTGAAGAAGAAAGTAATGCAATTAACCCATTCTTATGCGTTTTAATTTCATCTATAATCTCTGGCGTTAATGTCCCTTTTGGAGCATTAATTTTAAGGCTTCCATTCACGACCTTAAGTCCAATTTTCGATGATTGTAACGTATGTATTAAATGTTCTATCACAATATGGTTTTTTCAAGTTAATTTGAAATACAGGAATAATTTAAATCAGTACGACATCACCACTAACTACGATTAAAAATGATAAGTAATGTTATGGTGATACGTTAAAATAGCGTTGAAAAGCATGGCTATATGTGTAGATAGCCATGCTACAAAAAACAATTAATCTCTATGAAAAAAAAGAGCTCTTTTATATGGTTATTTCTTCAAAACTATCAGCAGTTTCTTGTTCTAATTGATTTTGAAAAACAATAAATTCTAATTTTTTAGAAACCCCTACAATCTCCTGGGTCTCATATAAGTCTTGTATTGAAAAACGTGTATTATACGCTTTGTTTATCGTGTTGATTAAGACGGTAGCTTTTAAACTATTACCGCCTAATTCAAAAAAGTTATCGGTAATTCCAATCTTTTCTACACCTAGTACTTCTTGCCACAAGGCAGCTAAGTTCTCTTCAATCTCATTGGTAGGAGCCACATATTCTCGTTGAATCACATCTTCCGAG
>NZ_CANLOB010000045.1 GCF_947492815.1 uncultured Dokdonia sp. | reverse complement strand
AGGTGTCAAAAATGTAGAATTCTTCCTCTTTAGATTAACTAGAATATTTGCATAAACACAACAATTGGTCTTGATCCCTTTTTCTTTTCCTATGCTCTTTTAAAAGCAATGCTTTTAACGTTCATAACAAAAGAAAAAGCCCGATTTCTATTCAGAAATCGAGCTTTGCTCTAAGCGGAGAAAGAGGGATTCGAACCCCCGGAGGTGTGACCCTCAACAGTTTTCAAGACTGCCGCATTCGACCACTCTGCCATTTCTCCTGAGTGCCTCATCAAGGTATTTCCTTGAATGCGGGTGCAAATATAAGACGCTTTTTCTTTTTAAAAAACTTTTAAGAATAAATATTCTAAAAAAAAACAGCATTCCTGTCAAAACAATGACATCTTTCGGCTTGTAAACGTATCATTAGTAACGGTAGCGTCATTCCGAATTCATTTCGGAATCTCATGCTACGTGTGTCGAGTCATTTAATGAGAACTTGAAACGAGTTCAGGTTGACATTTATATAGTATTGCGGAGTATAGCATTGATAAAAATAGTAGCGATATATTTCTTGTTCATAAGGAAATCTTATGCTTCATATGATAAATATAAATAAAAATATATGTAAGATTAGATGGATATTTGCACGACATTAAATTGTAAATATTATGAATAGAGGAGGGCTTATCGGTTTTATAAAAGAATACATTCAGATTCTACTAGGGATTATGTTAGCAAGTATCGGCCTAAAAGCCTTTTTATTGCCTAATGGTTTTCTAGATGGTGGTGTGACGGGTATCGCCATCTTATTGAGTGAAATTTTTGAGATAGACATCTCTTTTATTCTTATAGGCGCAAGTATTCCATTTATTATTATCGGAATATTTACCATATCTAGACGTATTTTAATAAAATCAATCATTTCTATTGTCTTGCTTTCTATATCGATTCATATAGAAACCTTTCCAGCAATTACAGATGATAAACTCTTAATAGCCATTTTTGGAGGCTTATTCTTAGGATTAGGAATTGGTCTTGCTATCAGAAACGGTTCTGTCTTAGATGGCTCAGAAATACTCGGGATCTTTATCTATGATCGGTTTGGAATTAGCATCGGAAAAAGCATTCTTATTTTTAATAGTATTCTCTTTATCATTACTGCTTTTGTGATCTCAACCGAAGTAGCGATGTATTCAATACTCACCTACATCGTAACGGCCAAAATCATCGATTTGGTCATAGAAGGCTTTGAAGATTTTGTTGGATTTACCATTATTTCTAAAAATGCTATTCAAATCGAAAACGCATTACTGGCTGAAATAGGGGTAGGAGTCACGGTTTATAAAGGCGCTTCTGGATATGGTAGTTCAGGACAGCAAGAAGAAATACGTATTATTCATACGGTGGTAAATCGTATTGATATTCGGAAATTATATCGATTATTAACCAAAATAGATAAGACTGCTTTTATCATTGAATTTGACGTTAATAATGTAAAAGGTGGTGCTTTACGTCATTATTTCAATAAGAAAAAAGGAACACAATTATCTACCTCTATTATAGCGCCTATCAATGAATAAGTTTTTATAATTCAATACTATGGGAACTGTTGCTGTATACGCTTTCGCGAAAGCGTGCTCAGACACATTTTTATAAATATATTCTATCTAAGTTTTATTAACAAAACCTCCATTCTGTCTTAATAAGATTGGGGGAGACGAATGGAGATAATGTTCTTAAAATTAACAGTTTGTTTTATAGTATAATTAGTTGTTTGGATTCTTTTAAATATACTATTTTATAGAAACGATTTTGGATACTAGATTTTTAGAAGAAGAATTGCTGAGTTCATTAGCAGTAGGCTGTCTGCCACCAATACTTATAGACATTTTTCCTGCTGGATGTATCTTATTACCTTCTTCGTCTAGTTGTGCATATAATTTTGATGTGATACTAAAATCAACCGTTTTTGTTTCATTTGCTTTTAGATGAATGCGTTTAAAACCAACGAGCGATCGTATGGGAGCATCATGTGTACTATTGATATGGGTGATATAGACTTGTACCACTTCGTCTCCGTCTACCTTACCTGAGTTGGTCACTGCTACTTTTAAAGTGATCTCTTTTGGAGTTTCTATGACATCAGGGATTTCTAAATGATCATAGTTGAAAGTCGTATAACTCAATCCATGTCCAAATGCATATAACGGATCACCTTTAAAATATTTATAGGTTCTATTTTGCATCCCATATGATTTAAAATCTGGTAAGTCGTTTACAGATTTGTAAAAAGTAACCGGTAATCTACCTGCGGGGTTGTAATCTCCAAATAATACATCGGCAATGGCTTTACCACCAAATTCTCCAGGATACCATGCTTCAAGAATAGCAGGAATATTTTCGTCTGCCCAATTTACGGCTAAGGCACTTCCGTTCATAAGTACTAATACTGTAGGTTTTCCTAGTGCTTGCACTTCTTTTAGTAATGTTATTTGTGTTTTAGGAAGGGTAATCTCTGAGCGATCTCCTTTATCAAAACCTTCGAGTAATACAGGCATTTCTTCTCCTTCAATATTGGGAGATAAGCCTAAACAAAGCACCACCACATCTGATTTTTTAGCAGTTTCAATCGCAGGACTTAATAAATCTTGATCCTTTTTTGCCCATACCAAATGTGCTTGCGGATCTGTATGATAATTGAAATAATTTATTTTGATATCGTAAGCAACTCCTTTGGTAAGCTCAGCATCAAAATACCTTGTTTTTGGTTCGTGATCATCACTAAATTCAAATTGTAATTCGTCATTAAAATAGATGCTACCTCCGCTACTTGCTTTTAACCCTATTCGGTATGGACCACTTTCTTTAGGAACAATTTCCCCTGTCCACCTCACTGAAAATTCATCGTTTTGAATACCTTTTACAGGTTTTTCTGGCATCCATATAAAGTGTACTGTAGTATCATTTCTTACCAGTGTTGGTTCACCTTCCCAAGATCTATTAGCGTAATAGGCACCTTTTAATCCTTTTTTATCTCCATTTTTAAGTACAGAAGTGGGAATGGCTTCTAAAATAGGCCATCCTTCTGCCACATCACTACCTAGTGCGTAATTAATTTGTGCATTGGGTAGTTTATCTTCAATTGCTTTAAGCGGCGTAATAAATTGATGTGGTGTACCGTGATAATTTCCTAGTAAGGCCTGTTTTGAGTTGGCATTAGGACCTATCACTGCAATGGATGTAATGTCTTTACTCAGTGGCAATATGTTATTATCGTTTTTGAGTAATACCATAGATTCTCTGGCTACTTTTTCAGAAAGTTGGTAGTGTTTGTCACTAGCGACCACATCATATGGAATTTGCGCCCATTTTACGTATTTTACGTCATCAAACATACCAAGTTTAAAACGAGCAGTAAATAGACGATGTAATGCGATGTCTAATTTTGACTCATCAATAAGTTCTTTAAGAACGGCTTCTTTTAAATTTGGATCATATACACTACCACAATTTAGATCGGTACCTCTGTCTACGGCTAAAGCACCTGCTTCTGCAGCAGTTTCAGTTAAGCCATGTCTGTTGGGTTCCCAAAAGTCATTAATAGCCCAACAGTCGGATACTACATATCCTTGAAAATCCCAATCATCTCGTAAGATTTTTTGAAGTAATAAATTACTGCCACAACAGGCTTCATCCCTAAATCTATTATAGGCACACATGACAGAGTGAACTTTGGCTTCTTTAACGGCAGCTTCAAATGCAGGGAGATAGGTTTCATATAAGTCTCTATTGGAAACTTGATAATTATCTTCGTGTCTTGATTTTTCAGGTCCGCTATGCACAGCAAAGTGTTTTGCAGTAGCGACCAGTTTTAAGTACTTAGGATCGTCTCCTTGTAATCCTTTGATATAATGAACGCCGATTCTACTGGTTAAATACGGATCTTCTCCATAAGTTTCCTGACCGCGTCCCCATCTTGGGTCTCTAAAAATATTAATGTTAGGTGTCCAGAAAGTCAACCCTTGATAAATACCTCGTTTTCCTTCTTTGGCAAATTTATGATGTTTGGCACGAGCCTCATCAGAAACAGCAACACCCATGTCATGTATTAATTCAGGATTCCATGTAGATCCCATACCAATTCCTTGTGGAAATACTGTGGCTTCTCCAGCACGAGCAACACCATGCAAACATTCGTTCCACCAATTGTAAGCGGGTATCCCTAATCGATCAATTGCTGGAGCATCGTATCGCATTTGTGATACTTTCTCTTCTAATGACATCTGGCTCACAAGATCAGTAGCTCTTTCTTCAAATGATATAGCGGTATCTTGGGATGTATATTCTTGTGTTACTGTAGTGCGTTCTTTACATGAACTAACTAGGATCATAAAGGTAGCACATACTAAAAGCATATTGATTCCTTCTACTCCGAATGTTGGTCTATTTGGTTGATTTTTCATAGTATTTTTTATTTACAGCGCTTTATGTGTGTTACTTCCATAGTTCTTCCATTTCTTCTAAGGTTTTTCCTTTTGTTTCAGGAATAAATTTCTTAACAAATAGAAAGGCTAAAATCCCCATAATACCATATACCCAATAGGCAAACCCGTTGTGAAATTGTTCGGTGAGATAACGGTTGTCATCCATCATGGGGAAGGTGAAAGACACCGCATAATTTGCAATCCATTGTGCAGCTACAGCAATGGCCATGGCACGACCACGAATTTTATTTGGAAATATTTCTGATAATAATACCCAAGTGACAGGTCCCCAGCTAAGTGCAAAGCTAGCAACATATATCATCATACATATCAGGGCCAGATATCCTGTAGCTTCCGAATAAAAAACAAAGCCTAGTGAAAGCATGGCTAAAGCCATTCCTAAAGCACCTATCATCATTAAAGGTTTTCTTCCATAACTGTCTACTGTTTTAATAGCAATAATGGTAAATAAGAAGTTGACGACACCTACAATGATAGTTTGCAAAAGAGCACCATCAGTATCTGGGTTTATGTTTTTAAAGATTTCTGGCGCATAATATAACACGACATTGATCCCGACAAACTGTTGGAAAACAGAAAGCATCACTCCAATGATAATGATGCCCCAACCAAATGAAAGTAGTTTTTTTGAATCAGGTTTATCTATAGAAGTTTTAATTTCATGTTGTATTTTATGAGCTTCAGACTCACCATTCACTTTGATGAGTACTTTCAGCGCTTGTTCAGATTTACCTTTAAGCATCAACGATCGAGGAGTGTCAGGCACAAAGAATAAGAATAATAAGAAAAGTCCTGCAGGTATGATTTCTGATGCAAACATCCATCGCCAGCCTACAGTATGAAGCCATTCGTCTGAACCGCCGAACTTAGAGATGAAATAGTTGACAAAATAAACAACCATAAACCCAGCAATAATGGCTAATTGATTATAGGATACTAATTGCCCTCTTTTTTTTGCAGGCGCTATTTCTGCAATATATAAGGGGGATAACATAGAAGCTAGCCCTACACCAATACCTCCAATAACTCTGTAAATAATAAAAATAGTAGAAAATGTGTGATCTGCTTCTCCTATAGGTTTTAGTAACATCTCAGGCATCGCCGACCCTAAAGCAGAAATGAGAAATAAAATACCAGCTATGACAAGTCCTTTTTTTCTACCTACGCCAGTACTTACAAAACCACTCAATACACCTCCTATAATACATCCAATTAAAGCACTAGAAACAATAAATCCTTTAAAAGCACTTGCTGCATTTTCGCTTAGATTTTTGGGTGTGACAAAGAAACTTTCTAAAGAACCCACTGTTCCTGAGATAACACCTGTATCATAACCAAAAAGGAGTCCTCCTAAAGTAGCGACCATAGCTAGTTTAATCAGATATGAAGAATTCTTAGAAGAAGCCATAAAATGAGAGTTTATATGTATTGGTTAATGATATTTTCAAAGAGTTCTTGCTTGCCACTTTTTAATGGGAGTTCACCATTTTCTTTGGCAATTTCATACAAGTCTTGTAGGTTCATATTACCAGCTTCAAATTCCTTTCCTTTTCCAGTATCAAAGGAGCTATAACGTTCTTCTCGTAATTTTAGATAAGATGATGATGTCATGATCTTATCGGCAGTGATAAGTGCTCTCGCAAATGTATCTGCGCCACCAATATGCGCATAGAATACATCTTCCATATCGGTAGAATTACGTCTTATTTTAGCGTCAAAATTGATACCACCTCCTTGTAAACCACCTGCTTTTAAGAATACCAACATGGCTTCGGTCGTTTCTTGAATGTTATTTGGAAACTGATCTGTATCCCATCCATTTTGATAATCACCTCTATTAGCATCTACACTACCCAACATACTAGCTTTTGCTGCTACTTCCAGTTCATGTTGGAAGGTATGTTGTGCTAGTGTCGCATGATTTACTTCTATATTTAATTTAAAATCCTTGTCAAGTCCATATTCTTTTAGAAAACCAATAGCCGTAGCAGCATCAAAATCGTATTGATGTTTCATAGGTTCCATTGGCTTTGGTTCAATAAAGAAAGTACCTTTAAATCCTTGAGATCGCGCGTAATCTCTTGCCATTGTTAAGAACTGTCCCATATGATCTAGCTCTCTATGCATATCAGTATTAAGTAAAGACATATAGCCTTCACGACCACCCCAAAACACATAATTCTCACCGTTTAATTTAATGGTAGCATCTAATGCTAGTTTTATTTGTGCACCAGCTCTTGCTACAACATCAAATTGAGGATTGGTAGCAGCACCATTCATATATCGTGGATTCGAAAAACAATTGGCTGTTCCCCAAAGGAGTTTGATACCTGTTTCGTCTTTCTTTTGTTGAATATAGTCTACAATAGTATCCAAACGTTTTTCAGATGCTGCGAGTGTCGCTGCTTCTTGTACAAGATCAAAATCGTGAAAACAGAAATAGTCAAATCCTAATTTTGAAATAAACTCAAAAGCAGCATCAGCTTTATCTTTTGCCGCTTGTATAGGATCTGAAGCTTGATCCCAAGCAAAATCTTGAGTGCCTGGTCCAAAAGGGTCTGATCCTTGACCACAGAAGGTATGCCAATAGGCAATAGCAAATTTAAAATGCTCACGCATTGTTTTTCCTGCGATTACTTTTTCGGGATCATAATATTTATATGCCAAAGGATTATCAGATTGAGCTCCTTCATAAATGATCTTTGGGATGCCTTTAAAATACTCGTGGCTAGCCATAGTTTTAGTTGTTTTTTAGTGTATGTTCTAATTCTTTTTTCCAGTGTAGATATGCTTCTTGATATTGAGAAGCATCTTTAGCAGGGTGATAGGTCATGACATGATCATTAGAAACTATTTGTTTACTAAATGATGTAAAGTCATGGTCTTTAAGACTCGCAGCTCTAGCAGCTCCTACAGCACCTGTGGTATTATATATTTCAATCGGTTGTTCAATTAATGTAGCGATGGTGGTTCCAAAGACTTCCGATCTAAATAAATTATCATTTCCTGCCCGTAGCGTATGTATCTCGGTATGATCTTCTTTTAATAATTCCATTCCATAGATAAAAGCAAAGGCGATGCCTTCTAATCCTGCTCTATAGAGATGTGCCTCCTGATGACGATTTAAATCAAGATTTTTGATGTGTGTACCTATGATACGGTTGTGAAACATTCGTTCTGCACCATTACCAAAGGGAAATAATACCAAGCCATCTGCTCCAATAGGAGCTGTAGCTACTTTTGTATTCATTTCTTCATATGATGATGCTTTGGTATTGTTGAGTAACCAACGGTATTGTATGCCAGCACCATTAATATTGAGTAACCTTCCTACATTTGGAGTTTCAGCAGTATAATTTACATGTGCAAATTGATTTACACGTTGAATCTCTTCAAATGTTGATTGTGCAGTAACTGCATACATCACCCCAGAAGTTCCTCCTGTGAGGGCAGCTTGTCCAGGTTCAAAAACACCTAAGGATAAAGCATTATTAGGTTGGTCACCAGCTCTATAGGTTATAACCGTTCCTACGTTTAATCCTGTTTCTTTGGAAGCTTTTGTGTTAACCTTACTTTGTAAAGTGAAATTTTCAGTAAGTGTAGGAGTGAGGTGTTTATCAATGTCATAATGCTCTAATAATACATCAGCAAGTGTATGATTTTTATAATCCCATAAAATTCCTTCGGAGAGTCCGTTTTTAGTCGTGTTAATGATACCACTTAACTTATAGGCGATATAATCTCCAGGTAACATGTATTTATGAATAGCATTGTAAAGATCAGGTTCATTGTCTTTCACCCATTTTAATTTAGAGGCTGTAAAATTACCTGGGGAATTAAGAAGTTGATGAGAACACTTTTGAGCGCCTAAATCCTCATATGCTTGATGCCCTATGCTTACAGCACGACTATCACACCATATGATTGAATTTCGCAAAACATTTCCTTTATCATCAAGAAGAACTAATCCGTGCATTTGGTAGGCAATACCTATAGATTGAATATCTGTTGCATCTATTTGTGTTTCTTCTAGTGCTCGTTGAATAGCTTTACAGGTGTAGGCCCACCATATCGCTGGATTTTGTTCAGCCCAACCCTTTTCTGGTGCATGAATTTCCATTTCTGTAGCGGGTTCGTGAAGCGTAGTCATACATTCTCCTGTAGCCGTTTTAATAATAGCTACTTTTACAGACGAGCTCCCTAGATCTATTCCTATGCTATACATCTTTATAAGGATTCTCTAAGGGTTAACGTTGTAGGAACATAATGTTGCATTGGGGTATCTGATGTAATAAATTCAGCAGCTTTTGTTCCTAGTTCCTTAAAATCTGTTGAAATCACCGAAATTCCCTTATAAATAAATTTCTTCATAGGGGTTTCATTGTATGAAAGGAAACCAACATCTGTTCCGGGTTCAAGATGATGGTCTTTACTCTGTTCTAAAAACCTTCCTAGCATACGGTCACTAACACTTACATACGCAACTCCTTTTTCTATATTAAAATTCTTAGAATCGGTAATTATTTGATAATCGAAATGGAAATCTTTACAGAATTTTTTAAAATAATCAAGAGTTTCTGTTGGGTGATACGTAAATGAAGGATATAAAAAGTCTATTCTCTTATATTTTCTTAATGCTTTCTCTGCTGCAGTTATCGCTGTATAAAAAGAGGCTCCGAAGTCCTGAAAAACATAGTTACTATCTGAGTCTGTATGAATATTCCAATCTATTTGTAATAATTTATCACTACTAATTTTAGAGAGCACATCTGTAACATCTTCGTGATCAAAGTTCATAATGATATACTTATAGTATTTACCAGCGCTATTGTTTATGATCGTTTTAAAATTATCAATATTATAATGATGAAATTGTACATCAGATATAATATTATCAGGTAAATTATTGATAAATGAGTGGTATAAAACCTCTTTGTATGCTTTAAAAGTATCTAAGACTAATAATACTTTTTTGGTGTCATGTGCGACAAAATACCCTTTGTTAGGTACGGCATCTACAACACCATTATCTTTTAGAATAGAATAGGCCTTAAATACAGTATCTCTAGATAGTTTATGTGTTTTACAAATAGCATTTACGGATGGTAAAACACTTCCTTTTTTTATAGAACTTTCGGCAACAGCATCTACAATAGCGGTTACAATTTGCTGATATTTAGGGATATCACTTGCATGATTGATTTGTAATAAGGTTTTGTTTACATCCATTCTGTTCTGTTATGGTTCGAATTTATAAAAATTATTTTGAAAATCACTTCTTCTTTATATTTTTCTCACAGTGATGTGTGCATATGATGGGTGAGGGGTGGTCGATTATATCGCTCTCAAATCTCTGGTGTGAACCGTATGTAAGTAACTACTCATATTACGTTTGCAGCCTTTTTTTGGTACGCTTTCGCGAAAGCGTATACAGCATATTCATCCTACATGATATGAATCCGTTGTGTATTTAGATGTTCATAATGCTAATTTTCTGGCGAATTTTTTAGTTTTTACTTCAATTTTAAAGGAAGCGCTAAAAATTTTGTCGATACTCCCTAGGGTTAGAGAAAAAATCTATCAAAGTAATCAAAATGTACAATTGGTCGTATGAATATATACCACAGCAACTAATGAAATAATGCTATGTATAAAAAGATTGAATGACAGTTAGTTTAAAACCAAAAATCACCGATATCATATGGATACCGGTGATTTTGTTTGATATATTAAGGATACTAAAGTCCTGTTCTAAAAATAAGATCTAACCCTACAAAAGGAGCTGCTTCAAACTCTGAATTAAGTCGGTTTCTGTCATCGCCTCCTACTTGAAACGTTAATACTTGAACACCTACATCATCGCCTTGTGCATATAAGCCGTAATCAGTAGTGTCAAAACCAACTCTCGCACGTACAATAAGTGTGTCATCTAGCAACCCATAGGCTGCAAATGCAGAAAAACGTATAGATTCTTCTTGCACATAAAATCCATCACCTAATTGTGATGCTATATTATACGATTTTACAGAAGTAAGAAGATTTGCACCTACGCTAAAGTGATCTGCGACAGAATAATTTGCATCGGCTCGTATCGGTAATGTCGCATTGATATAAAACTTTTTGTTTTTTGATTTATACCATAACCCAATTAATGGGGTGATGACTGTTCCAAAGTTTTCTGATGATACATAGGTTCCAAATTTTAAGCTATACTTACTAGAGTATCTTTTTTCTAATAAAGCAAGACCTCCCATCTGGAAATCATTATCTCCCAGATCATTAAAATCTGAAGCAAATTTAGGAAGTGCTACATACGTACCACTCCATTTATTACCATGATCAAGTTTTACACCTAGATTGAGTCGTGTCATGATTAAGTTGGTTCTACTTATAGAATTATTTAGACCTAATCGTGTGTTCTCATACGTAAATCCAGAAATCATTGTAATATCACTCGTTAAAGGCAAAGGGAAATAAACCTCAACATTTGTATTACCAACATCGGTTTCTTCATCGTTGTCTACATTCCCTAATGTAGTAGTATGATAGGTCGCTTTTACAACATCTAAATAGTCTTGAGCATGTATAGCTGTTCCAAAAATTAGAAAAGCTAATAAGGTTATTTTTTTCAACATAATGATTTGGTTTTTGAAGTTTTACTTTTACTTGGTTGTTGTTTTGTTTATTTTTTGATTTTGGAAGTTAAACAAATATACTAAACCATAATACTTTATATGTATTAAATATGATTATATCATGTATAAATAGGTGTTTATTTACGTGTTTTATATTCTTTTGAATAGAAAAAACCTAACTTCTTATTAGAAGCTAGGTTCTGATAGTTAGCACATTACCTAGTAATTATAATAGTCGCTGATCACAGTGTTTTTACTTATGCCATTCCTTTTGATACGCTTATTTTTCTACGATTTCTTCTTGTAATGTGTCAGAAAGCTTATTCCCTTTTTTATCAATAGTAATCATCCAGACGTTGGTTTTACAATTGTTTTCTAGCGCTAGATTATTTGATATACATGCTTGTTTAGTTCCTTTAATGATATAACCATTCTCAGTTTCTTCAGCAAAATTTCCATATTCATTATAAAAGTCGCCATAGGTAGCGCTCCATTGTTCTTTTCCATCATTAGCTACTTTAATAATGTATACATCATAATTTCCATTACCATAGGAACTTGTAGATCCTACCAGAAGATAGCCTCCGTCTTTGGTATCAATAATAGAGTTGGCTTTATCGTAGCTACTGCCACCGTATTGTTTAAACCAAATTTCATTACCATTTTCATAATTTTTAGTCAATAAAATATTGGAACCTTTTCCTTTAGAAGCTATTGTAGTGACTTGTATAGAACCATTGTCTGTAGGTATGACAGACTGAAACTCTAATGATGTTTTCTTTACAAACTTGATGTTTTTAACGCGATTTTGAGAGAGTAAAATTTCGCGCACTCTATTAAAAGGATCTCTTTTTACTTTTAGTTTATAATCAGAGACCAATAAATTTGTGGGAGTTAATAGGGTGATTTTAGGAGTTTGATCTTCATCTTTTAGTTTGATAAATAAATCATTTTCTTTTTTTAAAATTTCAAAAGCTACATCTAGTTCTGTGTTTTTATAATGTCCTGTGTAGGCATCTAATTCAAAACTGTTTACACTTGTATTGGGAAGTTTTGAGTGATATCTTGGATCTTCTCCTGGAAGATATAAAGTAAGATTTATAGGCTGATCATTGGTTTGAGTAAATACAATTTTTTCATCAGGAGACTCTTTAAAAACATACAGGTTTTCTCTTTCTTTTACGAGTATAAATGGATTGTTGTTATCTCTTTGATATTTTATATTTCCATCTTCTTGGAAAATCTTTATAATAATATTTTCATCGGCTGTGATATAGGTTCCTTTTAGTGATTTTAAAGAAAGTGGATTTCCTAACGAGAGGCTTTCAAAATCTGTAGGAGTGATGACGGTTTCTTTTTTAGGTAAAATCACATTTGCTATCTGATTTGCGATACCGCCACTCCAAACGGTACTATTGGAACTCATCACAAAAATAGAAAGTCCTTCTTCTGGATAACGAACCATTTGTGCATTATAGGAACCTGTGCCTCCTGCATGGTGTATGGCTTTGTAATTGAGTTTCTTGGTGAGTTCTAACCCAAAACCATAGGTGGTAATCTCACTATTAGGAATAGGTAGCTGGCTTTGTATCAATAATTGATTCGTTGTTTTTTGAGCATTTTGAATCGCTTGCTCAAAAAGTAGTTGATCTTTAAGTGTGGTAAATAAAAAACCATCGCCATATAGATTCGTAAGCATAGGAAACTGTTGCCATACGCCATTTCCCCAATCTGAATAGGGAAGTGCTTGGTTAGGAATAACTGCCATATAGTTTTTTACAAATGCAGTGTTTTTCATTCCTAATCCTTCAAATAATTGTTTTGAATAGTCATGAAAGGATATTCCAGATGCCTTCTCAACAATTTTTGTTAAGAGGGTATAATTAGAATTACTGTAGGTATAATCAGTTCCGGGGGTAAAGTTGAGGTCTTCTTGTTTTTCTAGTAATGCTATCACATCATTATTATCTAGGCCTATACGACTCCACCAAGCATCCATTTGTACGCTCATTAAATCTGAATAGTCTCTAATCCCACTGGTATGATTAATGAGATGCCTTATCTTAATAGGTTCCTTTATATTTTTGTATAACTTAGGAAGATAGGTACGGATATCATCTTCTAAATTTAATGACCCTTCTAGATGTAATTGCAAAATACATAAGGCTGTAAATTGTTTCGCTACTGAAGCGATATTAGAACGTGAATTTTCCGTTGTTTTTACTTGATGTTGTAAGCTAGTAAGGCCATTGTAGTATTCATATACTATAATACCATCTTTAACAACACCTACAAATAAACTAGGATCATTGGTTTCTATTTGAGAAGAAACAATAGCGTCTATTTTATCTGTAGCAATTGTTTGTGCAATGCTTATATAAGATACTATGATAAGAATAGTGGTGATTACTTTTTTCATAATGCGCTTTTAAACTGATACACAAATATCTTTTGTTTACAGGTCTTACGCGCTTCAAATCTGGATTTGAGACCTATTTTATGATAAAGTTGCAAGAAATTCTTTAGGAGAAAGTGAAGTGTGTTTTTTGAAAGCTCTATTAAAAGTTGCTTTAGAATTAAAACCACATTCTAAGGCAATACCTAATAAAGTTTTTGTTTTTTGAGCATCATTTTTTAATTGCTCTTTGACAGCTTCTACCCGATAATAATTTATAAAGTCATTAAAATTCATCTGAAATCCACTATTTACAATAGAAGAGATAAACTTCGTATTAGTCTTCAATTGAGCAGCCACATCCGAAACAGTTAAAGATGAATTTTCATACAGCTTTTCTATGAGCATAAGGTCTAGTAACTTTTGTTTCCATGCATCGGTATTCGGAATAGTGATTTCTAATCTTTTCTTTTCTGTATGTTGATTGGGTATGTCTGGATCAGATTCATCTACCGGAGTATTTATAGGAATCATTGCCTTTACCGTATTAGAATAACCACTTAATGCGATATAATAATATAATGCTGAAAAACAGAGATAATACCAAAACTTACGACCAAATTGCCCCCATTCAGGATTTATGATAAAGTATAAAACTCTTAGTAATAGAATAACTAAAAAGGCAATAAAAAAATGTTGTAACCATTTAAACAAAATTGAATCGGCAAAACTTACGGTTTCAAAAGCTATTTTTTTATAATTTATATAAAAGCGCAAACTTAAAACTAAGTAATACACCATGGATGCTAATCCTGCGATTTGATACCATAGGTCAAAATCTTTATCTCTACCATCTGCATAAAAATAAGGCTCGTCTACTATAAAAACATCTGTAATAAAAACGATAAGACTATAAACCATATATACAAAAGCAGGAACGAGATGTATATAATCTTTTTTTGAAATTTTAAAGGACGAATTTAATAAACTCTGCGAATAAAAATAGAGTACAGGTCCTATAAGAAAAAGCTGTTGAAATGGTATAAAAAACAAGATTTGCCTATAAGGTGGCTCAGAGTACCAATTGGCATACCCCAGCATAAAGGGAGTAATGTATAAAGTACATAAGAATACAAAAAGGCTCAGCCATTTACTAGATTTGATATCACTTTGTATACCTTTTTTTAATAATAAAAAAGAGAATACAATTCCGTGAAAAAAGAAAATAAGTAAAATAGAACTCTTAGGTCCAAAGCCAAAAAACATAGGTACTTCTTATGATTGATTGATGACACAAACACATATTTATAGCTAAACATGTGTTGTAGTTTTAAATTCTCTATAAATATAGTTTTATTAAGCGATTTTTATTAGATGTTGTAAAAAACAAAATAATTTCGTGTAAGATATTTTTTGATTTTCCTTATATAAAAATAGTATTTTTGTAATGTATAATTATGTTAGCCCCATATGATTAAACGTAAAAAAAATATGAATATAATGGATCGTATAGCACGATTTGTTATTTCACTAGTACTTCTTGGAATTGTAATTTTCGGACCTTTATGGAATCTTTTAGGATTCTTTTTAATCTTGCTCTCAGGACTTTTTTTAGCAGCAGGCATTTCAGGTTTCTGTCCTTTCTATAAATCTATAGATGTAGACTTTAGTAAATCTGATGAGTATTTTAAGTAATGTGTATACGCTTTCGCGAAAGCGTACTCATGAGATTCACAATCATAGAGCGTGAAGTGATCAAATATCATATCCTAGAATTATAATATTAGTGCTATCGCATCATTTGAATGATACGTTTCCCAAAACTCGTTTTCTGGCCAGCGTTGTTCTCGTAGATATAAGGTGTTTTTAGTATCCAGATAAGTAGTAAGAATCGCTTGCATATCTTGATGGTATTCCTGCAAGCTATAAGAAGGGCTTGTAAAAGCCTCACATGCACGATGAGCTGTATAGATGGCATTGGTAATGCCATGAGAAGATAATGGATCAAATGCTATGGCAGCATCGCCTATAGCGATCCAGTTTTCTCCTGCTATCTGTTGAGGTGCTGACGAATCTGCCTTTCCCCCATGTATCGTATTGGGCACTTCTTTTGCTAAGTATTTCCGTAAATATTTGGTGCCAGAAAGTATAGTTTTCCAATGAGAATACGCTGTGAGTTGTTTGTGTAAGCCTGTATTTTTAGTGGTATATAAGGTCATTACTTGCGTCTCTTTATCTAGGCCAGAGACAATACCCCATCCGCCAGCAAAAGATTCTGTAACTACCTCATGAATCATATGTTTATGTTTCTTTTTGGGGAGATGACAACTAAAAGCTAATAACTCATCATACTGTTTGATAGGGATTTGTAATGATTGAAGCAGTACACGGTTTCGTCCTGTAGCATCTACAATATAGTTCCCTTCAATGTGTTGTTTTTCTTTTTTATGAGTGATGGTAACTGTTACCTTGCTTTTTGTATGGTTTATAGTATCTAATAGGTCGAATGGTAGGATATGGCTCGCTACTTTTGCTTTTAATGCTGTTTGAATACCTTGCTTATCTATTTTCAGTCCGTACTTAAAAGGATTGCTTGTAAAGAAGTTGGTGGTTTGTAAAGCCTTGCTTCCCCATACTGCATGATATCCATAGGTTTTACGAAGTGCATTTTCTTGAAAGAATGAAAGTAACTCCAGTTCTTCCAATAAAGCCATGGCCGATGGGGGAAGCGTTTCTCCCAATGCCATGACTTTTTGTTTCTGTACGCGATGTAAAACAATGTGTGGTATTTGCTTTCTTTCTAAGAGCAGCGAGAGGGTGAGACCAGAAATCCCACTACCTATAATAATCACATCTGTTTTAATCATGCGTTCTATTTATGATTGTTTGCCATTAAAGGCTACATATACAATTTTTGGAAGCCCTTTTACATTCAATTTTCTTCCTGTAACCACTCCAATATCTTTCCATTTATAGACCATATTAATAAGTCCGTTCATATACCCACCTTCTGCGTGATATCCTATAAAACCTGTATCTGTGGTATGTAACCATGCTAAACGAGAAGCATAAATATTATGTTTGGTTTTCAACAAAATAGTTGGGTCTAACAGTTTTTGATACGCATCTTCTGGTAATACCTGAACGGGTAAATTGGCTGCCCACCAAGAAGGAATTGGGTATTGTTTTTCAACAAATACAGCCTGACAACTTCCTGCATCTGATTGCCACGGGATTCCCATCCATTTGGTTAAATCACCAGGCGTTGTTTTCCATAGCCAATGATCGGCTCCTTTTTTCATTGATTCCTTGATGTTATTAGAATCCATTTGGAAACCAAAGTCATTATAGTAGATCTTTTTTTGTTCTTCAGGAGAAGCTGTATTGAGACGTATTTCGCGTAAGCCATAAAAACCATAGGTATAATTTTTGTGTTCCGATACCCAAGGATAAATCATCTTATTTTCTGCATACATCAGATCATGACGCATAGGCCATGTAAGTTCTACACCTGGATGGAAACCGCCACCATAGAGCGTTTCTAATACTGCACGCGTCATTAATAAGGGTTTTCTAGCCTCATCTTTTGCCGCTTGCTTAAAACGTTTACGATAGAATCTTCCCATCTGATTGATGTTCTTGAATTTGAAACTATCTGGAGTTTCAAATTCTCCATCTTTCCATTTCTTTAACTCATCATAAATCATAGGAGGAATTGCAAACCATTGCGCTGGACTTCCCGGATAATCAATTCCATCCCCTGGATAATACGGTAATTTTAATTCTTGAGTACCACTCCCTCTATTATCAATATTAGTCATATCCTTGCTCGGAATGATAGGCTCATTATCATAATTATAGATTGGATTTCTAAAAAGCTTAAAAATCATTTCACGTACTTCATCTGCTTCTTTGCGCTCTTCAGGAGTACTTCCTTTATCGTAGATATATTTGAATTTATTATCCTTTGCTAGTTTGTCCATCGTTTCTTTAAAAGAAGGCGAAAGGAAATCTCCTAGATTTACCCATTGCATTCTATACAAACGATACATCATAGGAAATACCAAGCTCAATTCTGGGGTATAAGTATCATTTGCAGCACCACATACTAAATCAAACATGGTAGAAATGGGTTGAATTTGAGGTGCATAATCTGGTGGAGCAGAAGCTACCCACGCTGCACTCTCTGCATCTGTGAGATGATATTCATTCTTTCCGTCTTTTGATTTGATGGTAGCAGTAATACGTCCATCACAGATATCATCATACCAATTTGAATTATCGGCAAAATCAGTATTTAAATCTGAAGGGTTTAAGGAAGCAGAAATCCCATCTGCAGGATAGAAGATGAGTGTACCATCATCATACTCGGCAGTTCCAAGGTTTACTTGCTTTGCATTGGTATGTAGACTTTTGGCAAGCATACTTAGCGCTTTCCCTTTGGTAAACGGAAACTTCCCTCGAATTTCTTGTCGTTTATGTGATTCACTTACCGCTACAGCATCTGGGCTATTGACAAGCTCTTTACGATAGTCATATCCTCCTTCTTGTCGTATGCCTTGATCTAATACATTTGGATTTCTACGTTTTGCTCCTACACCTGGCGCAATATTTTTTTCAACAAAGTTGGGCGATAAGTTTTGATTATCTGCGACTACAGATAGATCTAAACTATTATTAAAATCATACCAGAATGGCTTTTTATTAGCAACTTCAACAGACCAATGAATATCATAATCTTCTGCGCTAATGGCACATATAGGTTTCCCGTCATCATCACATTCATAGATATAAAAACGTTGTGCCTGCTTCTTTAAAGCACCGTCTTCTGTGATGTAGTTTTGTTTGGTGTCGTATAAATTTTCCCAAGGAACTTCTGGACTAAAAATAACTTGGTCTTTAGTTGCTGGACCATTTCCCATTCGAGCGATTCCAATGGAGGGATAAATTCTAAATTTAGGTTGGCTCATGTTTTTTGGTTTTTAAAATTTGAGATTCTAAAAATACTGCCGTGCCTTCAATTTTATATACGTATTTCTACTGGTTTCCTGTTTGTTAACGGTTATCTGTTATCTGTTATTTGTTATCTGTTATCTGTTATTCGTTATCTGTTATCTGTTATTCGTTATCTGTTATCTGTTATTTGTTATCTGTTATCTGTTTTTTGTTATCTGTTATCTGTTATCTGTTATCTGTTATCTGTTATCTGTTATCTGTTATCTGTTATTCGTTATCTGTTATCTGTTATTCGTTATCTGTTATCTGTTATTCGTTATCTGGTTTAAAAGTTTCAGATTTCAATTTTTTAAGACTTGAGTCGGTAATTCTGATACACTTTCGTAAAAAAAGCGAAAGCACTCAATCACCTATGCTATTGCTTTTGTTACCTATGTTAGGTGACTGAGTGATTGTATATCTGAACGACGGGATTATTAAAAATTGTATCGAAGTCACTGGGTTTTGAGATTTGATATTTGCTTTCGCGAAAGCGGAAATCGACATTACATAAATTTAAAAACGACCCCTGACATCTTCTGTCAATGACGCTAATATTTTTGCAGTATAAATAATTTATAAAAACAATTACATCATGAAAAACGCAGTTAATTGGTTTGAAATTCCAGTAAGTAATTACGAAAGAGCAAAAAAATTCTATTCAGCAGTAATAGGTGCCGAGATTATTGATCACCATATGGAAGATAAAAATATGAAGTATGGTATTTTTCCATATGATATGGAAAATAATAAAGTAGGCGGTGCTATTCTGCAAATGGAAGGTATGAACCCGTCTACCGATGGATCTACGATTTATTTGAATGGAGGCGAAGATTTGAGTGTGCCTTTAAGTAGAGTCGAAGGTGCAGGAGGGAAGGTCGTAATGCCTAAAACCGATATTCAGGAAAATGGATTTATTGCTCAGTTTACCGATACAGAGGGAAACCGCGTCGCCCTCCATTCTATGGGGTAATGAGTAATGCATCATAAGTTCTATACACATAGCACTTATGTTACTATAGCAAACGTCCTGATCAAGCGTTTGCTATCTTTGTAATGTTATGTCACAACTATCTAGACTCATATCAATTTTAACGCTGTTACGTTCCAAACGACTGCTAACAGCCACTGAACTCGCCGATAAATACGAGGTAAGTGTTCGTACCATTTATAGAGATATTCGTAAACTAGAAGAGGCAGGAATTCCTGTGTATACGATTGAAGGTAGAGGGTATAGTCTAATAGATACCTATTCGGTGGCTCCTGTACAGTTTACAGAACAACAAGCCAATGCCTTAATTACGGCTCAACATCTGGTGAGTCAATCAAAAGATGTTTCTTTCGTTACCGAATTTAATGAGGCGCTTACAAAGATTAAATCAGTATTTCGGACTTCTATTCAAGAGAAAAGCGAATTATTAAATGATAAAATATTGGTATTTAACTGGGAGCGAGAGGAGTTTTCCAGTAATGCCTTGTCAGAGATTCAATTGGCCATTACGCATTTTAAGTATATGGAAATCAATTATCAAAAAGCAGATGATCCTACGATTACCTTTCGGAAGATAGAGCCTTGTGCGATGTATTCTGCGTATCATAAATGGATCCTGATTGCTTGGTGTCATTTACGTCAAGACATGCGTGCTTTCCGTATAGATCGTATCCAACACTATAAAATCTTAGCAGATACCTTTGAAGATCGGAAGTTTAGTATTCAGGACTATTTTGCGACCTGCCCGTTTGATGGTAAATAGGGGATCTGTTATTTGGTTTCAAGTTTCAGGTTCTGAGAATATGGTATGTAGAAAATAGAGAAGAGATCATAAACTATAATCTTACGTCATAAGTATTGATTTTAAATTAGAGTCCTACGTCTTAAATCCTATGTCTTGATTTCAAGTTTCAGGTTTTCATATTTAGTTTTTGCTTCTGAGTGCGCTTTCGCGAAAGCGTATAAAAAGATACCTTTGTCTACATGCAAGGCGGAAATACCTTATTGACCATCCTATTATTACTCGGCACCTTACAAGGGCTGATTACGGTAGTGGTGTTATATCGATTGCAGGTGAATAAAAATGCCAACAGACGACTGGCATGGATTCTTTTATTGATCTCTTTGGCGTGTCTGAATTTGTACTTGCTGAATGCGGTTACAGTATCTAGTGTAGTGTTAGATGTGCTACAAATGATTGTACCTTTGGTAGTGATTATGCCAGTGGGGCCGTTACTTTATTTCTATGTTCGCGCCTTATTGTATCCTGAAGATACACTCTCTAAAAAGGATAAACGTCATTTTTATACAGTGATCCTAGATCTGATTCCGCAACTTATCGTACTAGTGTGTATCATAGGTGGTTTTTTAGGGGTATTACCCAATACCGATATGGGAGGTGTAGGCGATTGGATAGATGGGTACAATACCTATGTTGATATTCCGCGATGGCTGTCATTGGTGGTGTATCTATGGTTTTCATATACGTTATGGAAACAGCAATCTGTGCAGCAAAAGGAGACCGCTTCCGCGAAATGGGCTCAACGGTTTTTAATGGGCTTTACCATATTTGCAGGGATCTGGGCGTTGCATTTGATTCCGTATACCATTCCGAATGTGTCAAACTACTTATTGTCTTATGTGGGTTGGTATCCTGTCTATATTCCGTTAGTGATTTTGGTGTATTGGTTGGGTGTCAACGGGTATATTATTGGTTATAAAGCGATCACTAAGTCATCAGTTTCAACAGTAGCCTCTCCAGAAGTTATCACTAAAACGGTCACGGCTTTAGAAACACTGATGAACAAAGAACAATGGTATCTCAAACCAACGCTTAAATTACAAGATGTGGTACAACACACAGGCATTCCGCAGAAAACTATTTCTAGCGTATTGAATCAGCATTTAGGAAAGAGTTTTAATGAATACGTAAATACGTATCGCATCACCGAATTCAAAAAACGAATTCTAGACCCATCCTCAGAAAACTTAACCATTACAGGAGTTGCCTATGATTGCGGGTTTAATTCCCAAGCGACTTTTCAGCGTGTTTTTAAAAAAATGACCCAACAATCTCCCAAAGAATTTAAAGAATCACAAGAAAAGAATTGACCTAATATGTTTTTCCCCAACCCTAAAGGGTGAACATATTCTCATTTTTTGCTCCCTTTAGGGACGGGGAGACAAAAAATAGGAGCAAGCTTTCATATCAATTCTGTCTTTTCCCCAATTCTAAAAAGATGAACATATTCTCATTTTTTGCTCCCTTTAGGGACGGGGAAACAAAAAATAGGAGCAAGCTTTCATATCAATTCTGTCTTTTCCCCAATTCTAAAAAGATGAACATATTCTCATTTTT
>NZ_CANLOB010000044.1 GCF_947492815.1 uncultured Dokdonia sp. | reverse complement strand
GTGGTTGTTTTCTGTTTTTTGTAGATTTTAGGACAAAAAACAGAAAACTTTCCGTCTCGTCTTCCTAAATATAAGAAGTTAAATACCTATCCATTATCCAATGGAATGCGATTTAATGATTTTTATGGGAGTTCTATTTCTGACTTTCTATATTGTTTTGCTTTAGAATAAGATGAAAAACCTAGCATTATTTATATGTTTGAGTTATTTTTTCAATCAATCACATCTAGATTATATACCCAGCGCATGTCAGAAAACTTAATATACAATTGGTTATAAGAAGATCCATTAGTTCTATACCTTTTCCATAATTCTACTCTACATCGACTACCGTCTTCATTTACACAGAGATATGAGTAAATCTCATCTCCATCATCATCATAACTTTGACCTTCGTCTTCTATAACATCATAAACTTGTGTTTCTTTTGAAAAAATTCTGATTCTATCTTTATCAAGATCGAAAACGACTAGCACGTTAGTATCTTTCCAATCGCTCCAATCTCCCCAACTATTTGATTCTAGGTATTTGATTGCTAGTTCAGTGGTTCTGAGTTTTAAAATATTTGAATTTTGAGAAACTACAGTTGTTATGCTAGCAAATAATATCAAAAATGTAATTAAGATTTTCTTCATAATATTTAATTTTATAGGCATCGTTAAAAGGTTTAATACTCTAAGGCTTGCCTTGAAATTTAAATTCAATTTTATATAAATACCTTGTAGGTCTGTTTAGAAGTAGTTTTCTATTTTAATGTACATAGTAAAACGTCCATAATGTTTCTACTCAACCTTATGTTATTCAATACCTATAGGCTTGTTAACTATGTGTCATTAATAGTAAAAATACCCTATTAAAATCATGCTTCATTATGGTTTTCCCTAATGGCTATGAAAAAGAGATACAAAAAGTTAGATTTGATACTTACTATAAAATTTTAGGTCGTTTTCTTATAGGAAAGAAGAATTAAAGTGATAAGAAAGAAGAGTTATATCATTATCAAATGGAATGTGATTTAATGACTTGTATGGGAGTTGTATTTCTAATCAATATACTCCTGCTCGAATTTCCCCATCAGAATCAGGAACATAAGCATATATCATTTCACTTTCTACTAGCTTATGGGGTTCTCTATAGATATAAGCGTAACCCCCTTTATTTATGGTTAAATAGTCTTGTAAATCTTCTAAGTTTTCGATAGCATCATTCCAATAGTCTAAATTGCCATTAAATTCAGGAAAAATAACAACCAAACTCTCTTCTGCTTGAATCTTAATTTTGTTTAGTGCTTCTTTCATAAATTCTTTAGTAACAATTCCTTGAGTTATTTTTTTAATCGAATTGTCAATTACTATTAAATCTCTAGATTCCCTATCGTTTAGTAAGTTCTTAAAAGATTCTATAGAGTCAATTAAATATAAATCTTTATTACCTGCTTGGTATGGATATCTTACTGTAATTAAAACTTCATTTTTTTCCTTAATCAATATTGCAACTGTAGATTGATATTCTTTGTCATAGACACTATTTCGTTTCATTCTTGGTCCAATTTTATGAAATGCCAATTATAAACTGATATTACTAAAGGGGCTATATTTTAATTGATAATGCATATTAGTTCAGTTTCTTTTTCGGAACTCTGGAGAGGTATAGTATTCTTCAATACTGGCAATCATTCTATGTTTAACTCCTGTTATAAGTTTTCTTTTGTAATTTTTTTTCTCATACCACCAAGCCAATAGAAAAATAAGCACTACAAGAATAATTTCCCAAGGATTATTATAAACTTTAGGAACATTATAGTAAGCACTAATGCCTATAATTGGTTTCATATATTTTATACCAAAGTACAATAGAATCGTTGCAAAAAAAGCAGCAGATAAAAAAAAGCGTTTATCAAACCTCAATCCTTTTTTTACTTTTTTATTAATTTCTAAAATAGATGTATCATTTAGTATAGTGTGTCTCTCTTGATACATTTGATTTATATATTGTAGTCTGTCTTTAATGTCTTTTTCAGGAACTTTATCATAAACATTTGACACAAAATAAGTATTGTATTCAAGATAGTCTTGTTGTGTGATTTTTAATTTTGGATAAAGATTATAAGAACTCATTTTACTATATGGAGCTTTTAGTAGCTATTTTTTAATCTATTGTCTTAGAGTTGTTTGTGTAAAAAAAAAGTTTAGCACCTTAACTAAATGATTAGGTTGTAAATAAGCAACAAATTAGACTTGTGAAAATTATTTTCATGGATTTTATTCGTATGTGTTACAACGGTTTTGTGTAAGATAAGTTGTGTGTTTCCGTAACTAAATTAGCAAATACAGACTTGAATAGAAAATTCGCAAAGATTTTCATCTAGTATCATTTTAATCCCATCCAAGAATTAAATGCAGCTGTTGTGTTTTGACTTGTTTTTAAGATGTGCGATTTTAAATGAATAGCAACTGTGTTTTTCGTATAACGACTTATTTTTTCAATATAATTTTTACTTACAAGCTCGCTTCGGTTAATCTTGAAAAATTGGGTTGGATCCAATATGTCTTGTAGTTCTTTAAGAGACGTTTGATTTAATACATGCTTTTTATTCGCTGAATCATAAGCAAAAACAACCCCGTAATCGGATTGGATACACATAATATCATGTATTTTTAAAAAGTAGATGCTACCGTTAGATTTTACTGGAATGTATTCTTTATATTCAGGTTTCACTTCTACTTTATTTTGATAATAGGCATCTAATTTTTTGAAGATATCATTGTTATTGATAGTCATGTTGCTTTTTAGCGAAGTGTATTTATGCCACGCTTTTTCAAAGCGGTCATAGGTATAGGGTTTTAATAAGTATTCAATACCACTCGTTTCAAATGCATTCATCCAAAACTGATCATAAGCCGTAGCGAAAATAATAGGAAAATCAACAGTTATTTGATTATAGACTTCAAAAACATTACCATCTCGTAATTCAATATCTGAGAAAATTAGATTAACTTCAGGAATGGTTTCAAAAAATGATAGTGTTTCGGCAACTGTTTCAAGTTCTTTTATAATTTGGATAGGCTCGCCGAGTTTATCTAAATAATTTTTGAGTTTTTTTCTTGCAGGCGCTTCGTCTTCTATAAGTACTACTTTAATCATTATGATTCATTTTAATAAAAGGTAAAATAACTGTAAAACGATCTTCTGTATCTTCAATACGAACAGAAGCGTTTGTTAATAGTGAAAATTGTTCGGATAGATTCTTTAGGGCAATACCGTTTCCTTTTTTCTTTGTATTGTGTACTACTTTGTTATTGGTTATTTTAATTCCGTTTTCAATAGAGATATCTATAATCACTGGGTTTGCTGTGGTTCCTAGATTATGTAGAATAGCATTTTCAATCAATACTTGTAAGCAAAACGGAGGAACAATGGTATGAGATGTTTTAATAGTTTCATCAATGTGTAATTGATAATATCCTTGGTATTTTTTTTCCATCAACTTAAAGTAGTTTTGAGTGAAGGTTATTTCTTCTTGAATCGCAATAAGTTCTCTATCAGCATTTTTTAGGACATAGCGATACAATTCTGAAAACTGTGCTAAAAAATTAGAAGCTTTCTCTTGGTCTTCTTCGATAAGTTGATCTAAAACATTTAAATTATTAAAAAGAAAATGCGGATTCAATTGTGCTTTCAGTTGCTGTATTTTACTTTTTGAATCACTTATTTTATAAGCGTTTATTTTTTTCTTATACGCTCTATTATCTTTAAAATATAAATAGGCTAGGGAGAAACCACCAAAAATGATAAAGTCAATAATTTGACTAAAAATGCGATAGGTTATTTGGTACGAAGAATTAAAGTTTCTAGCGACGGTATTAAAAGAAAGGGAAACCAGTATTCCAAATAGGTTTTTAATAAGTAAATAACTGACAAAACTTATTCCGAAAAATTTGAGATACGTCCATATAGATGGCGTTTGGGTTACCATCTCTTTTTCATTTTTTCTTTTAATAAAGTCTGTAAATATGAATAGGAGGAATCCATCTATAAAAACCCAAAAAGGGGCATCTGGATGAAAGACAAAATCATCCCAAGAACTTGCAAGTCCTATCTTATTTTTGAGCATTAATACCCAACTAAATACAAATAGAAAAAGAATAAAGGTCTGATTCTCTTTTAGATATTGTATGATCTTTTTCATGTAGTATATAATGATAAATATATAGCATTTACGATGAAATTTCATTAAAAAACTCCATCGTAAATTTTTAATTTTATTGGCACCGCCAAAGGGTTTACTACTCCGAGGTTAGTCTCGAAATTGAAATTCAGTTTCTTATCAATTCCTCGTGGACTTGCTCCAAGGTCGTTTATTTATTTGTAGGCCAAGAACTTACCTTGTTCCCTTCTGGGTCATACATTTCTAATCGAACCTTGTTTCCTGAATCTATACAAAACATAGCTCTCATATTTCCATCATCGTCATATAAGAACAAACCATTTGGTCGACCTTTACCAAGATTCCCTAGTTCCAGTCTTTTAGTAATACCTAGTATTCCTTTTTGAGCATATTTATTATAGGTTTCTTTCCATATTTTTTTATCCTTTATAGCATCTAACTCTTCCCATGCTCTTGCTACATTAGATTGGGTAGCGTTTTCTGGTAAATCATTAAAGCTTAATGAACTTCTAGAGCTTTGTTCTCCATTTCGTTTGGTATCGGTATGTAGCAATTGCATAGCCTGATCTCCATCGTATTTATCGAAGGTTAAAGATAATCCGGAGCTGTGTCCGTTTTCTTTCTTTTTACCATCATAAATCAACCCTCCACATTCAATACCGTCTTCGTTAAAGAATAACATTCCGGCACGTTTTTTACGCTTTATATTTACTTCTCTGTTATTTATAGAGTCTTGTCCATTAGGGAATTCTGCCACATTGGTAATCACCATTTTTGTTGTTCCGTCTTTTTCTACGATATTGATGCGTTCTACATCAATGGTTCCGAATTTTTGATTACCAGATTGTTTAAAAGCGACGGAAGCAAATGTTAGTATTCCTAAAGCTGTAGTCATTGCAAATGTTCTTAAAAATACCAGTTCTTTTTTTGTGTTTTTCATCATAATTAGATTTAATGTTGACACAAAACTGCAAGCATTTCCCCATTTAAAAAATGAGTTTCTGATGAATGCAGGAAAAATTATATAGAACTAAGGAAAAGTGGGGTAGAGTGAATTACCAACATATATTAGAAACTACTGATTTTTATTTTGTGAAGGAGTTTGTTTTATTGGATGTTTGTGGGATGCGATTTAATGGTTTTTATAGCTTATAGATACTTGATTTAAGCACCAGTTACAAACTGGCGCTAGCGGAGGATTTTATATTCTCATAAGTAAACATACCTTATACAAATTACACTCCATTACGGATTCCCGTAATCTATATCAAAAACAAACTGTATACTCTTTCGCGTAAGCGTAAAAACTAAATATTACTCCTCCCTATAATACCGCTTATGCATCTCATCAATATACTTATTCACATCCTCCCCACTATGAAACTCAGGAGGAGTCACAGTACTTCCAGTTTCCCGCGAGGCTTTTTCAGCTAAGGCAGCGGCATGCATTTTTTGAATTTGAGAGGCATGGGGTTGGATTTGAATCGAAGGATGTGCTACAGGAGGAATCACGCCTTTCATAGGATCATCCATTCTGGGGGTTGAAAGCGTTTGTACATCGGTTACGTCTGGTGCGGCTTTATCACGTTCGGTGAGTGGAGGTAAGTCAAAACAAGCTTTTAAAGTCGCCAAAATAGACGTATGATCTAATGGCGTATCACTTTTAGTACGATATACCGTTCCTGCTTCGATCCACGGAGAAATAAGAACCGTAGGAACGCGAACACCAAATCGGGTAAAGTCAAAACCAAAAGCTTTTGAGGTAGCAGGTGGCGAGACTGCATTTGTTGGTGGCGGCACATGATCGTAACAACCTCCATGTTCATCATAGGTAATAATGAGTAGCGTATCTTTCCAATAATCAGACGATTTTAATGCGTTATAAATTTCAAGAAGATAGGCATCCCCTAAAGCAACATTATAGTTGGGGTGTTGGCTATTTCCTTTGTGTCCCCAAATCGGCTCTAGGAATGTGTACGTCGGTAATTTTTTATCAGTTAATGCATTTTTAAAAGTATCAAAACTTCCTGTCATGCATCCTGGAGGATAGGGTGTTTTAATATCTTGACAGAAAGCAACCGTATATGGGTTTCCGTTGTTTCCAAAAATACCCCACGAGTGGTTATGATCTGCTAAGTGCTTAAAGATACTTTTGGCACTGTATGATTTTACTTCGTCATATAAATACCCTTGGGAAGTTCCCATATGCGTAAAAGCTCTATTGGGAAGCGTTTCTGTTGGCGCAGAACAATACCAGTGATCACATACGGCATAACCTTTCGCTAGTCCAGAAAGTACGGGTAGCATATCTGGTGTATAGATCCCCATAATGTCTTTGGGCTGCACATTCATTAAATCTGGAACTTCAGATACATGGTCGGATGGAGGCGAAGATTTTAACCATTTTTTATAGGCATCACTGTGATATTTATGATATGGAGTATCGGATTCTTTTTTCTTTTTGGGAATTAATAGTGGATCGTCTTTTTCTTCTTTCTTTTCCAGAGGTCCATTGTTAATAGTACTTTGAAAATCGCGTACAAAGCCTTGATTGTCTTCTATACCTTTAGGGAACGGAGGTTGTCCAGCGCCAAATAGTTGAAAATTGGTATTAGCAAAACCTTCTCCTGGATCTTTCTTAGGCATAAAATACGCATACGGATCGTCTTTCTGGATAGGAAATACCTTGATCTCATTTCCTGCATTGTCAAGATTACTTTCTTTGCCTGTCAAGCCTTCAAAGGGATGTCCTAAAGGAGATACGTTATTGTTGTCTTTATATAAATAGCCCAACATACTGTCGAACGAGCGATTTTCAAACATCATCACAACAACATGTTTAATTTTGGTAGCATCCGTCATAACTATAAATAGATTAAATGATTTGGTTAATAGTGTCTAATATAGTCTGAAAATGAGTTAATTACAAGTGTTTTTGTTGTCTGTGTTGTAAAATTGTTGTGTACGCTTTTGTACTTTGACGTACTCAGTATAAACTTCTGCACCACTTTGTTCTTTGAAAGTGTATACTAAAAAGTTGGGAACGGTATTTTGAGGAATAAGCTATTAGATCCTAATAGCATCTCTGTATATAATTGAGAAAGTATTTGTAGCCTTTTTTAATCCCTATTAGTGATTTCTGTTGGTTTCATCATATGTTTTAATAACCACTTTTTTTCTTTTTCTTTAAAGGAGATGGCGGCGGCGGCGGCGGTGGCGGAATCGTAATGAGTCCCGTTTTTTTATCAGATTCAACATCTAGCATTTCTATTTTAGCTTTGCTAACATAGTGTAGATCGTCTACTAATATATTGTCTCCAGTTTGAAAATTGATAAATAATTGCCCAAATTCTTCTTTGGTTTCTTTATTAAAAAAATGAAAACTATATACTAATGGGTTTTCTTTTAGCATTACTAAATAATATGTTACCTCAAGTGTTGAAGCATCTATATCTGCTTCTAGTTGCTTGAGATAAGAAGCAATTAATTCTGTTTCCTCACCTTCATACCAGTCACTTATTTTAGCTTCTTTATTTTTATCAATTAAGACGTTTCCAATAGTTTCACATTGAAGTACAAACTTTTTAAATTCATCACTAAAGATTTTTCGCTCTTCTTGAGCAAAGAGGTTTATCGATATACATAGACTGATAACAAATAGAATCCTCTTATTATCCATAGATGAGTTCAAAATGGTTAGTAGCTCTTCGTATATTCATTTCCCATTTTTTTAGTTCTTTGTCCATTGTCAATTCAGCAAGTCTATCGAGAAGATAACTTCGTAGTTCATCTACGGTTAGTTTTTTATGAGTTGGTTCAAAGAGTATTTCTGTTTTCCAGACATTAGGAATAAACCATAACCAATTACGCCATTTCTGAGTCATCTCTGCTTTTTTAATGGCCTTAAATATCACACCGTCACAATCGCAAAATAATTGATCTTTATATAGCTCATTAAAAATAGCATCTTTTCTAGTATAAATGAACTCATCAAAACTAATGTAATCCATAATATCATCATCATACCATCTATCATGTGAGATATTTAAAATGGGAAAGTTCATTTTTAGAGTTTTTTATATCGTTAAAAGAATACAATATATTACTATTTAAAATTACAATAACTTTTGGATTCGTATCAATAATATATTACTTTTTAAATTTACTCGGAATTTTAAAAGGCTTTACTTGTTGTTTGTTCGTTTCTTGATGAACAATGGATAATAACATTTTTAGAAGTGGAGATGCTAGGGTTGGATATTTGTAGCGATAGCCCATATGTGTTTTTCTTTTGGTGTCAGTGACTACCTGTATTTTGATCAAAGCGCCATGCGTTGAAAGTCCAATATCATCTATTTCAAAATGGAAAAAACTACTTGTATTTACATCTTTTTTTAATTGATGACGTTGCGTTTCTGTCAACGTACCTTTGTAATAATGAAGTGCAGACTCGTCTTCTTTTTTATAGGAACTCGTCTTTTTAAACACTTTAAATGTTCCGTCGTGATCTATTTCTAAATAATTGTAAAATTCTTGATGCCAACCTTTTGTTTTCCATGATACTCTAATTTTTGACCAATTTATTTTTTCGATAAGCGTGTTTGAATTGTATAATTTAATGGTTTTGAAATAGTCAGGCATATAACTTGAATCAGAAATAATCAATTTTGATTGATCCCAAAACCTATTCTTTAATCTTGCTGAAATTGCGATGGCAGATCGATTTATAGGATTCAAGTAGAGACTATCTGAAGTTCGTTGGGTTATTTTAAACCATGAATTTGGAATAGAATCATAGCAAGGGATGACTATAGTTTGACCGTTTTCTGTAGTTGTGCACTCTCGTTCAGGATACTGATGTTTAATTTTTAAAGTATCGTTTGTTATACTATAATCTCCAAAAAAATCAAAAATATCACTGGTAACAAAACGATCATTTTTTGAAATAAAAGAACGTTGATTATCATATAACCAAGTTCCATTTAATTCTTGGCCAATTACAGCAAAGGAATTAAGACTTAAAAGTATAGCAATAAATAATTTCATTGTTGGCTGTTAGTTGCTCAAATATCACTCAATAGTATATGGTAAAAAAACGATAATGTGTAAAATGGTCTTTTGAATGAGTCAAAGTACTATTCATGCATCAAGATTATAATAGGGGTACTATTTCTAGTCTTTACAATACGTCTACGTATGTTTCTTATTGAGGTTCTTTCTCTGATATTCTCATAGGATATACCTTTCTGATTTCAGTAAGCTGTTCTTTGGTAAGTTTTTCTAAATCGGTATGATATCTTTCTTTTGCAAGTGTGGCTCTTAATGCTTTTATTTCCCCAGAAATAGCTTCTTGAACCTCGACATACTTAGCGAAACTTGCTTTTCTATCAGATTGATATATGATCATTGACTCAGACGTATTTTTAGATACATAGTCATGAATTTGAGATTTTAGTTCTTCTAAACTTACTTTTTTACCATTTACTAAAACTTTATTTTCTCCATTTAGAGCTACTTTTATAGCATTCTTTACATCTGATGTTGTAGTTTTCATTTCTTCTATAGCAGGTAATTTTCTAACTAATCCGCTATCATTTGTATAATTGATGGTTTCAAATAAGACAAAGATATTCATCTTATAGTATTCCAATTCGAAGTCTTCTTCATCAAGGACTTCCAACATTTTAGTAGCAAGTTTTGCAGGTGTAAATTCATCTGTATTTGACTGATTGATAATATTCATGACAGATTGTAATTTACTTTGCGAAAGATCCCCTAGTGCTGCTATGCAATTTTGATATGATTCAACATTTTGTTTTACATCAATGGCTGCTATCTTATTCATAAATGATGAGGAAGGCCACTGGCTAAATGTATTCTCAGTTGCCATTTTTTCAAATAATGCCTTATAACTTTTTCCAGAGGTATCTTCTAGAATTTTTTCTGTAATTAGTGATTGTTCAAAATCAAAAAATGCTTTTTTATACTGAGTGCCTTGATCATCGTAAGTCTCATAAATACAATTTATTAATTTATATTCTACTCGTTCAGATTGCTTTTGACAAGAAATGAATAGGCTTCCCAAAACAAAAAGTATACAGAAGTGGTATTTCATAAGATAGTTGATTGTGCTATGTTGCTATTAGTAATTTCAATATATGACGAAAAATATCATAGTATGTAACATCTAAAATTACAATAACTTTAATGATCATAGCCTAAAGTCTTATTTAATTCTTAGTATACTTCAGAAACCATTTATATACACTAGGATCTGAATACATTTCTGTCCATGCATCATGGCTGTCACTATGGGTAGCGGTAAAAATATGATCGTATTTTTTGTAATCAGTATTGGCGATACTGTTGGTTTTATGAAAAGAAACCCCTTCTGATTCCAATCTAGCAATTTTACGCTCAGCATTGTTATAGTTTGCTCTACGATCTCCAGTGTTATGCGAGTTCCAAATAGGAAGTTTTCTTAAAGCATTATAATCAGAAATACCGTGATTTCCTCCATAAAACAGGATTTTCAAGAATGGTCATACAGTATTAGAATATCATAATTCGTTGGGTATTAAATATACAAGATTTTGAAATGAGCGTGATTTGGTTGTATAATTTGGATTTAATACTCCTAAATTCTTGTGAAAATATACGATACATGCATTTTTGATATCGTGTAAGCCATGAGATAATTGTATTTTTAAACCATGAAATATCTAATTTCTTTTATGGTTACTGTGTTCGCTTTCGCGAAAGCGTATACACAAGACATAGCACCGCAAACAGCGACTGTAGATATACAAAGTATACGTGCATTAGTCACACCTATCTTTGAAACCAAAAGTATAGCAGGACAGGTATGGGTGAGTTTTAAGCCTTTTGAAGATGTCGCAGAAGTACGTTTGGATGCTAAGCATATGTCGGTCACAGATAGTTCTGATATTGCGATAGTAACAGCACAAAAAGAACATATCGTTTTTAAAGGAGATTTTAAAGCTTCCCAAAAATATACCGTACAATTTGCCTATAACGCTACGCCAAAACAAACCTTATATTTTGTCAATGAAGGAGGGAATGATCAAATCTGGACACAAGGACAAGGGAAATATACTTCACATTGGTTGCCTAGTATTGATGATGTAAATGATAAAATAGAGTTTGATATTTCGGTAGTTGCTCCGTCCAATTATCAGGTGATTTCCAATGGGAAAATGATAAAAAAAGAAACACTTGGAGGATCAACGGTTTGGAGTTTTGATATGCAACAACCTATGTCTAGTTACCTAGTAGCCCTAGTTGTAGGAACGTATCAACAAACAAATTTCCCATCTACTTCTGGGGTTCCGTTAGAGTTTTATTACTATCCTGAAGATGCTTTTCTAGCAGAACCTACCTATCGCTATTCGAAACAGATTTTTGATTTTTTTGAAAAGGAAATTGGTGTTCCGTATCCGTGGCAGAACTACAAGCAAATTCCTGTAAAGGATTTTCTGTATGCAGGTATGGAAAATACAGGTGCGACGATATTTTCAGATAATTTTGTAGTTGATAGTATTGGGTTTACAGATCGTAATTATGTAAATGTCAATGCGCATGAATTGGCACATCAGTGGTTTGGAGATTTTGTAACTGCTACTAAAAGTAAGCATCATTGGTTGCAAGAAGGTTTTGCTACGTACTATGCCTTGTTAGCAGAACGTGAAATATTTGGAGATGATTATTTCTATTATAAGTTATACGAATCGGCAGAGCAATTACGTGAGTTAAGCGATAATGGGAAAGGACAAAAATTGGTAGCTACAGGCGGAAGTAGTCTGACGTACTATCAAAAAGGGGCCTGGGCTTTACACATTTTAAAAGAGACGGTGGGGGTGTCCGCTTTCGCGAAAGCGGTTAAAAATTACCTTACAAAGTATCAGTTTAAAAATGTCACTACCGATGATTTTCTTGCTGAGGTAGAAGCCGTTTCAGGGCAAGATTTGACAACCTATAAAAAGAATTGGCTTTATCAGAGTGCTTTTCAAGCCGCCGAAGCATTAGAATCCTTAAAGAAATCGTCGTTTATGCGTTCTTATTTTGAACTGCAAGCCTTACGACCACTTTCTTTAAATGAGAAATATAAACAGTTGGACAATGCCTTAAGACTTCCTAATGATTACTTAGGACAGGAAGCTGTATATCAACTTGTAGGTACAAATTTGCAGCAGAGTATAGGTTTGTATAAACAAGCTTTTAGTAGTAAGAATACCTTGGTGCGTCAGGCCATTGCTACCTCTGTAGAACAGATTTCCCCTCCTTTAGAATACCAATTTGAGAGTTTTTTACGGGATGATAGTTATGTGACACGAGAGCAAGCTTTTTTGAAGTTATGGCTTTTATATCGTGCGAATACGAATTTAAAAAAACAAAAAGCATTGCTTACGCAAATGGAAGATCAGTTTGGGTTTTCTGATGGGAATATCCGTACCTTATGGCTTACATTAAGTCTTGCCACACAAGAGTATAAGAGCGATGAAGCAGGAGCACGATATGATGAGTTAGTATCATATACTGGAGCAATGCATCCTTTTCAATTACGCGAAAACGCATTTCAATTCTTATCTCAAATCCAATCCTTTAATCGCACAAGCCTTAGAAATCTAGTAGAAGCCTGTACGCATCATAACTGGCGATTTAGAGAAAACTCCCGTAGGCTTTTAAAGCAATTAGTCAAAGAAGAGCGTATCAAAGATATTATGACCAGTGTTAAGCCCTTATTGTCTGAAAAGGAATTGGCGTATTTAAAACGAATTGATTTATAGTTTATTAGGGTATAGGCATAGTATTGTCCCGAATTTATTTCGAAATCTCAATATGCTACATTTAGAACGAGAACTTGAAACAAGTTCAGATTGACATACTACTAAGATACTAGTAATTAAATAAGCTCAGCGACTTCTCTTTTGATATAGGTAATTCCAGCTTCGCTAGGCGCTTGCTGGTCCATAAGATCTTGTAAAATAGTCTCGCGTAGCTTATCACTATTATCTATTTTTCCACTCATATTGGTTTTACGAATGATTGAAATTGTTGCATTTTTTGCGGTACGTACAACATTCCAACATTCTTCAGTAACATAAATTTGTTGTGCTAAGTTATGCTCAAACTCTTGTTCAATACTACGAAGTAAAAGTGCTTCATACTCATTTTTATCATCGCTATAAGGTTTTACACGTATAAGTAAACTTCCAGGAGAGATACGTTCTAAGAACAGTGTTAAACGTTCATACGCTTGTAATTTTTGGGGTAGTGCAGAAGATTGGTTAGCCTTATGCAAAAGAAAACGCCTTCTCCCTTCTTCACTTTTGGTATACTGACTAAAAAAGTAATAGGAAATACCTGCAACAACAATTGCTGGAAGTAAATTAAAGGCTAGGTTAACTAAATTTTGTTCCATGGATGTAAAATTTGGGATGACTAATGTAAATGATTTATAACAGTTTTACAACGTGTACAGTATATGATTGTTGTATTTATTATGTGAAGGACATTTAAAATTTCATCTTTTTTTCAAAAAAATGAATTTTAGGGGTAACAATATTTAAAGAGGGTTGATATAGGGGTGTAACAACAAAATTTTTAATTATGAAAACGCTTAGAATTTTAACCATGATCATGATAGCTTTCACTTTAGTATGTACTTCTTGTGAACGCGATGATAATTTTACAGATGATAATTCAGATACACCAGATGATACGGTGATTATAGATGATAATAATGATCCAACTGATACGGGGAATCTAGATCAGTTTTTTGGAAATGTAGTCAATCGAGACTTTTTTGGTCAAGTCGTAGACGAAAATAATAATGCGATACAAGGGGCTCTTGTAAAAGTAGGGGCACAAATGGTAGCAACTGATGATAATGGAATTTTTTCTGTGGAGAATGCTTCCGTGAATGAGCAATTTGCATATGTGCGAGTAACGGCTTCTGGGTATGTAACCAGTGGTAGAGCTTTACGCCCTACCGATGGAACCAATCGTGTAAAAGTCATGTTATTGAGTGCAGATGTAACTGCTACCGTAAACAGTGGTGTTTCAGAAACTGTACAATTAGGAAATGGAACTAGGGTTGCTTTACCAGGTGATTATATTGATGAAAATGGAAATGCCTATTCAGGAACTGTAGATGTAATTTTAGATTACTTAGATCCTGCATCTGAAGATTTAGATGCGGTAATGCCAGGAATGTTATATGCAGAGGATGTTACAGGAGATGAGGTATATCTTGAAACCTTTGGAATGATCTCTGTTGAGTTACGTGATGCCAGCGGTAATGAATTGAATATAGATCCTAATAATCCTGCAGAATTACGTTTTCCTTTAGATCCAGCATTGCAAGGTGTAGCACCTACTACTATTCCGTTATGGAGTTTTGATGACGAACTTGGATACTGGATAGAAGATGGTCAAGCGGTATTGCAGGGTAATGAGTACGTAGGACAAGTATCTCACTTCTCTTTCTGGAATTGTGATGCCCCTTTTCCTGTAGTCGATTTTTGTACAACAATATTAGATGATAATGGAAATCCTTTAGCAAATACAACGGTAACGATTACAAGCCCAAATACACCGTATCCAAGATCTGGGGTGACCGATCAAAACGGACAAGTATGTGGAAAAGTGCCTTCTGGATTAACCATGACAATTGAAGTAGTAGATTTATGTGGAAACTCAGTGTTCTCAGATGTGATAGGACCTTTTGCTGGACCCACTACCCATGGACCTATTAGTGTAAATCCTGGATCATCAACATCACAACAGGTGATTGGAAACTTTAATGATTGTTCTAATAATCCAATTACAGATGGATATGTAGTGTTAACATATGGAGGAAATATATTTTATGAGCCAGTAACTTCTGGAACTTTTGATATCTTTTTAATTAGCTGCCCAGCAAGTAATGTGTTTACTTTAGAAGCGATTGATATTACAAATCAGCAGTCAAGTGGTGTGATTAACTATACGTTTACACCTCCTACAACGATGTTAGGTACTATTACTTCGTGTAATGCAGTGACAGAATATATAGAATGGGAAGCAGAAGGCGTACAACATTTCTTGACCTCTCCAATAAACACCTATGATAATGGAAATTCTTTCAGTCTTAATGCTAATAATGGAAACGAGTTTTTCTATATGAGTAGTTCAGATACTGTAGTAGGAACATATACTTGGGGTAATGGTATTCAAGCGCCTCCTGGTTCTTTTGAAATGGAAATGTTTGAAGTGCTATCTCAAATTGATATAGATTATAATGCTCCTATTAATATCACATTCCAATTAAATGCGTTTGGCGCCGTAGGAGATTATATTGATATTACATTTTCAGGAACCTATTCAGATAATTCGGCAGTAGTGCAACCTATCAGTGGTTCGGTACATGTACTTAGGGATTAATGCATATTATTCTAAAAAGAAGAACCCACTTGTGTTGAGTGGGTTTTTTTATGTTTTGTCACTTCACTCTCCTTAGGGTTGTGAATCTCGTCAACTCGCTTTATCATTTCATTCTCCCTCTGGTCGTGAATCTCGCAAGTTCGATTTCGCGAACCTGCCTCGCTGGCAAGCAGGAGCGTATAAAGAAATATATGAATTATGCATGTGCTTTCTCCATTTCAGCTTTATTTTTCCCTCCTAAATACTTGCAATCGTACAATTCTTGCATACCGTTAAAAGGAACAGGTGTTTTTTTGTAGCAATAGGTTTTATCTAACTCTGATGAGATTTTATTATCATTTAAATTGATCTCAATATCACTCATTTTAAATTGACATGGATGCTCATAACCTGCGGCATGAGTAATTTCGATAAATTCTTTTCTGAATGTCTTAAAATATTGTGCAAGTCTATCAGATTTGAGTGGGACATTAATTCCGTTTTGGAGCCATTTACTTTGTGTCGCGACACCAGCGGGACAACGATTGGTGTGACATATTTGAGCTTGAATACAACCAATACTCATCATGGCTTCACGAGCGACATTAATACAATCTACTCCCATAGAAAAAGCCATAGCAGCTTTGGCAGGAAACCCTAGTTTACCACTACCAATAAAAACAATGTGTTCAGAGAGTCCTTGCTCTTGGAATAAACGGTATAAATCACTAAACCCATAGACCCATGGTAAGGATACGTGATCTGCAAAACTAGGTGGAGCAGCACCCGTACCACCTTCACCACCATCTACCGTAATAAAGTCAGGACCTTTTCCTGTTTTCTTCATAATATCAGCCAGTTCTTCCCATTGTTCTAACTTACCAATGGCAGCTTTTATTCCTACAGGTAATCCTGTAGCTTCGGCTATTTCTTCGATAAAGTCAACCATTTCTGGTACATTAGAAAATGCTTTATGAGTAGGAGGGGAGAGTACATCTTTACCCACTTCTACACCACGTATCTTAGCGATTTCTGGTGTGATTTTAGCACCAGGTAATACACCTCCTTTTCCAGGTTTTGCACCTTGTGAGAGTTTTACTTCAATCGCACGAATAAAAGGATTGTCTTCTACCAATTTCACCATTTTCTCCATAGAGAAACCTCCATCTGCTGCACGAACACCAAAATAGCCTGTTCCGAAGTGAAATACCACATCGCCGCCATTGCTATGATATGGAGAGAGACCACCTTCACCAGTATTATGATACGCACCTGCAATCTTTACGCCTCTATTTAGAGAATCTATGGCTTTGGCGCTAAGCGAACCAAAACTCATCGCACTTACATTAATAATAGAAGCTGGACGATAAGGTCTTCTTCGTTTGCGATGCGCACCAATTACTTTGGCACAAGGCAAAAAGGTTTTATCAATTTTATTCGGGTGATTATCGGCTATTTTATAAGGCATCATCGCATTATTGATAAATATATGGTGATGCGCATAGATATCTCTATCTGTTCCGAAACCTTCGTAGTTATTTTCTTTTTTCGCGGAAGCGTAAATCCAACCTCTTTCAATACGATTAAAAGGAAGTTCTTCTCTGTTATTAGCTACAAAATACTGACGCATTTCTGGACCAATACTTTCTAGCATATAACGTATATGACCTACAATAGGGAAGTTATGGCTTATGGTATGTTTACGTTGAAAAATATCACGTAGCGCAATAAATGCAAAAATGATAAGTAGCCAACCCCACCAAGCAATGTTTCCTAAAAATTCTAAAATAGTATCCATAGATGAATGTAATTTTTCTTAAAAATACGATGGTCTTTACGAATGGTCAAATTATATATTAAAATTCCTTTTCGATATGAGTCCTATCGTTAAAGTTATTTAGATTTTTTCCTATTCGTTATAAAAATGTTCTTTTTCACTCAATCTCTATCTTTTTATTATTTCGTTGCGCTGCTATGGAATGCAACAAAAACTTCAATCAGTCAAAAAAACTGTTTTCTACTTGAATCAAAAAAACTAAATCATTGATTTATTTAGTGATATACAAATACATTAATATCATAATAATCACCACAAGAAATATAATGATATAGGTTTTAGAACCTGTCTTTGATCTTTCAATAAATGGTGTTTTTTGCTGTTGATGACTTTTTATAGTCTGAGATGTTTTTATGTTATTTGAATCCTTAAATAATTCTCTTGGAATCATATCAATTGTATGATTTTTGCCATCATAATAATTAGGATCTTCATCTAAATAATCTACGATGTCTTTCGCTTCTTTTAAACCCACTTGCAATTGCTCTCTTACCAGTTTTATAGCTGATAATTTCTTCTGATTATTAATGAGTGAAAGAATTTCAGTTTTATTAAGAAGCGTATTGTTTATAGAAATTTTCATAGTTGAATCTTTCACTTATTTCTGTTTGATCATTTTTAATGAAAAACCACCTAGAATAAGGATAATAAGTCCCATAATTCCCCAAAGCCATAGTTTGTTTTCAAACAAGGGAGCAGTAGTAGTGGCTTCAGGTTTTTCAATAATGATTGGGTCACCAAGTGTTATTGTTTTTATTTCTGAAGGAATATTTTCTTTAAACTTTGTAATGTCATAGGTAGGATTGCTTGCATACTTTTTTCCATAGGTGATGAAATATGTAGCAGGTTCAGTAAAGCGTGCAATGAGTTCGTGCGTATATCCTTTTACAGAAAGATCACCATAGGTTAAAGGTTGGTTATCTTGATTATGAATACGAATTTTTAGTTTTTTGGCGGTTGTACTTGTTGCTTTAAATTCGTTATTACCTTCAGAGCTCAATACACCAGATGTTAGTGTACGGTAGTTGTATTTCCATCCTTGTTGTGTTTCAAGACTATCTGCTAGATATAGGATAGTGACGGGTCTATAATAATCAAAAGATGCTGTAGGGTTCATTTTTAAATAACTTACAGGAACAGCATGTTGAAGTTCAATACTTATTTCGGTATGTTTTGCTTCTTTGTTTTCATTTGTAGTTATTGCCTTGATATCATATGTTTTTAAAGAGCCTTCTATGGTATGTTGTTGTGAAATACTCACTTTTCGTAAGTCGGGCGCTTTCTTTGTCGCCACACGTAATTTAAAAAAGCGATACTTTGCATCTGGAAATGTAAGTTTACTAAACTCAAAATCGGTAGCATTATTTTTAATGGAAACAATGCGGTAGTTTTCTGTAATAGTATACCACTCTTGTTGATTTTGACTTCCTTCTAGTGTAAGTTGCCAATCATAATTTTGTTGTCCAAAATCCAAGTCTATTTGATTGATTGCTGTTTCTGATGGAACCTCAAAAGTATAGAAATAACCAGTATCATTATGTGATGTATTCAGCGTGTTGAAAGTGACTTCATTACTCGTTATTTGATCGGTGGTTTTCTGGAGGAAATAAGGTGCTTCGATGGTATCGTTATCTTTTGTGATCCCGTATAATCTAATGTCAGTAAGCTTTCGCGAAAGCGTACCAAACATAGTTTCTGGTATCACGATCTTGTGCCATTGATCCTGAATTCCTTTCAACTCACGTTTATATGCGTATTCTTGCATTTGCCCATACGAATATGAACATACAAGCAGTAGTGTTCCTATACAAATATTAATCTGTCGTTTCATTAGCGATAGTGTTTTTGTACTTATTATATAAAAATGAAATGATCAATAACAATACTCCTAAGGATACAAAAACAATCGTTTTTGAAATGGTATTAAGGTGGGCAATATCATATACAAAAAGTTTGATAAGTGTAATAGCAAATAATATAATGGCCATAATACGCAGATATTGTTTCTTTTTCCAGATACCTAATCCGATAAGTAGTAATGCGTAGATACCCCAAAGAATACTAAGTCCAAGTTTATAGGATTGTTCAGATTCACCCATATCCATCCAATGAATTAACTCACTACTAGCAATCCAAAGTAAGGATATGTGCAATAGGATGTCAAATGGGATGTGTAGTTTTTTATGAATAAATTTTTGTCGTGTGATGGTATAACATAAGAAAAGTGCAATGGCTACAAATACAAAAGATACATAGCGTATGCCTATATAAAAGGAACCTCTAGGATAGTATTCTGATAATGTTTGTGCTAAATAGGTTTCTCTTAATTCACTTAACTCATAGAGTCCGCGGAATAAAAAAGCAAAGATCATGAGTGTCATTAAAACAAGACTTATATAGGTTAATGACTTGCTTTTAATTTTCTTAAGATTCAAAAATGCAAGTATTGCGAAAAATAGCAACGAGTAATTAATCGTCCAGATAGTTTCGAAATTTCGTAGGCTGTAGTTAAAATATCGATCTATATAAGTTTTACTATCCATCTCTTGAGAAATAGTACTGTCATTAAAAAGTTGATCCCAATATGCAGTTAGTTCTAATCGTATAGCCATATAGCTTATAATAATAACAACGGATGGAATGATAAATGAAATGATATTTGAAAGTTGACTTTCTGCCTTAAATGGGGGAGTATGCTTTTTATGACTATTTAAGTATTGGATGCTTCCAAATGCTCCAATAACAAATAGGGATGTTAAAAAATGGATATTAACAATAGGATCAAATTTTATGGATGTATTATAGGTACCATAGACATTGCTCCAATCATGAATAAGACTAAAGAAAGCAATTGCCATTACAATATATGATAGCTTTTCGTATACAGGAATCTGCTTTGTTCTTCCAATCCAGAAGAGTAGTACTGCTTCAGTAGCCCATAGTAATGTTACCCAATTACCATCTAATTGTACAGGTATTGTAATGGTAATAAATACAAGTACCAAACCTGCTACCAAATAGAATAGATTCTTATCGGCAAGCTTTTTACGATAGATAACAATACTCACTATAAAGTGGATCACTGCATTGCATAGTGTAAATAGTCCAACTAGTTCTTTGCCCGTTTCATGACTGCTTAGTATAGCGTAGCCTAATCCATAAAAAATAAAAGAATTGAAGAGTAGTAAAACAATATTCTCAATACCGAATTTTTCATTTTTAATGAGTTTGTAGGCTAAAAATGTGAGGTAAAAGATGACAAAAAAGATAACTGAAAACGTAATGGCTAGATGGAAGTGTTCTTCTAATTGGTATTCTGTAACATACCAAATTAGAAAAATAAGCCATGTAAGTCCAAATGATGAATAATACAATGGTTTCCAGTATTTCTTAAATGAAATAATAAGAATGCCTACGTTAATAATAGCCATATAGCTAAGCAAAACAGCGACTCTTCCTGAGCCATCACTCAGTAAAAATGGGATGGCATATGCACCTACGAGACCTATATGTGCTATCACTTGTTTGTTATAGTTTATGGCAGCAATGACACTAAAAATGGTGAATACCACCATAAGGCCAAAGGCCATGGTCTGAGGAATTAAATCATAGAAATTATAAGCAGAGAAGGTAATGAAGTACATGATGGCAATAGCGCCACTTACGAGTACCGCACTATAGTTTTCATATTTTTTCTTGAGCTTAATGCCAAAGCCTAAAAGACCTATACCCGCTAGGTATCCTAGAATGATTCTAGTAAGCGGACTCACTAAATCATTTTCTATAGAATATTTTGTACCTAAAGCAACACCAATAACGGTGATAGCAATTCCAATTTTATTAATTAAGTTCTCACCTATAAATTTCTCTAATTCATTTTTAGTTTTAGATGTTTTCTTTTTTGGACTTCTAGTTTTTGGCTGTAGAACTTGCTCTTTTTTTTGCTCTTCAAAAGAAGTGATTTTTGAAGGTGGTGTAATAGCTACAGATTCTTTAATAGGAGTAGATTCAGGGATAGGAGGGATGCTTGGTTTTTCTTCTTCCTGAAGAAACTCATTTCTAACTTCATTTTTTAGTTCATCATCTTGTACTTTCTGTATCTCATTTCTTAAAAGCGTAATATCACTAGAAATAGATTCTTGCTTTTGCAATAGTCTTTCTACAGCTTTAAAAAGCTGATTGATCTTATGTTGATTTTCTGTCATGTTTTAGATGATAAGATGGTTAGCCTTTTGATACACACTATATAAAAGCTCAGTATCAAATCTAGGTATTACTAAGTAACAGGTTCTAATGATTAAATATAACTTAAATTATTGTAGTGAATTATGATTCGTATGTAGTTATACTTTTTACAAAATAAATAGCTATACTATTTTATAAGTTGTACTATCATTCGCGATTACTTAGTTGGAAACTATTTATTGAGCCAATAGCTTCAAATACATTGTCTTGATCTTCTTTTTTATTCCAACCCTTAGCAGATAATTCAGCTCTTATTTCACTTTCAGATTTGTTATTTTCTAATAAATAAACAGCATATTCCATTACTTTTTCAGGAATTTTTTCAATGGAATAGCTCATTAAATTGATTGCGACTTTAGATTGTGCTATAAAGAATGGTAATGTTATTTGAAGAATCCAACTTAAAATAAGTCCTAAAGGACCTGTATTTAAAGTTTTGATCATTAATCCGCTTTCTACACGTAGTTTGATAAATTCAAAAAAGGTAATACCTAACAGTCTTTCTTCTGTAATTATTATATAATACTGGGTATATAAACTTATCAGAAAAACACCAATAGCGATACCTCCTATCATTATTTGAATTCTAGAGTAATCCACATAGTTAGTTTCCTTTAAAATGTTACTAAATAAATACCCTATAACTAAGCCTATAATTAATTCATAAACACCTATGAAATAAACGAATGTTTGCGTTAAAAAGCCAACGGTTAATCCGATTATAATTGAAATAAGAATTCCTCCTAATAGTGTAAGTGTTAGGTTAGGCTTTTTTGATGGTTTAGGTTTAGGTAATATTGGGGGTATTTCATAATCAGCCCAATTAGTGTGGTTTTCATATTCAGTTGTTAGTTCTATAATTTTTCCACTAGCCTTATATTCTGTAGCTAGTTTTTTGAAAACAGCAATAAATAGACCTGTTCTTAATGAGTTCCTTCCAACATCCCAAAAATGAGTGTCAATTGTTTTACTGTGTACCTTAATTTGTCCTGAATTACTTTTAGTTACAGTTATTTTTTCGGTGGGTTTATTAAAACTATTTTTTCTTTTGGCTTCAATAGATTTTTTATCAGTAAAAACAACAATCCATTCTAATTTGTCAAAAACTTCAAGTATCAATGGTATGATTTGATTATCAGTGAGATCTGTTTTAAATGATTCAGAAAACATAGGTTTATACTTAAAAACATGTTTCCTTTTAATACTATATTGTAAGTTTTCTATTTCAGCGTGCATTTTTTATAGGTGTCTGTATTTTTATCTAGATTAAGAACATGAAATATGGTATTTTAAAATAGTATGTTCATTGTCTGTTCAAGTGTTATTGAGAAACTATACGTCTTGTAATATAGGTTTTAGTTACACTTACCAAGATAATCAGTAGTCATCTGATGATAAAAGTGACACGGAAAGTTATTCCTTTTTTGTGCTTCGCATTTTACAAAAAAGCAATAACAACCACCCTTTCACCGCATGTTAATTACCAAGATAATCAGTAGTCATCTGATGATAATAGTGACACGGAAAGTTATTTCTTTTTTGTGCTTCGCATTTTACAAAAAAATCAATAACAACCACCCTTTCACCGTATGTTAACTACCAAGATAATCAGTAGTCATCTGATGATAATAGTGACACGGAAAGTTATTTCTTTTTTGTGCTTCGCATTTTACA
>NZ_CANLOB010000043.1 GCF_947492815.1 uncultured Dokdonia sp. | reverse complement strand
CACCTCTTTTTTAACTGAAAAGAAAAATAACAGCCTTTTTTGAAAAAATATGTAAATGACTGAAAAACAAATAACTCAAACTAAAAGAAAACTCAACAACACTCCTTATTATATGTACACTAAATTTGTAAAGAAAGACACTTTATCTATACGAGATATTACAAAAAATGCTTTAATGTATATAGACTTACTTTTCTTTTTCAGGAGTAGGCTTCCATTTATTAGATAAATCCCAGTATTCAAAATCTAAAACAGAGTTTCGTCTTTCCAATATTCCTGATTGAAATGAACGCTGCAATATGTCTTCGATTAAATAGTCTTCTTCTATGTTTACAGGATCATACTCTCTTTTTAAAGAAATATCAAAAGCGCTTGCTGTTGTATTATACCAAAATGCCTTCCACCCACTTCGTAATCGTTTTACCAATTCAAAAGTTGTTTCTCCTGTTTGCCTATGTATCAACTTAATTAAAATCTGACCTTCTGTTCGTGTTAATTTCTTAAGTTCTGTAGAGAATTCATTTTCAAGATACTTATGAATGACCTTCGTATATTTCTTTTTAGCGCTTTTCTTCTCAATAGATTCCAGTCTTTCATTTAGAGCAACTAACCTATCTGCCGCTAGTTTTGCATATGGATATACCTTACGCGTCTTTCTTCTAAGAATTAAATAACGCCTACGCTCTTCTTTGGAATCAAACTTTAGAGGTTTAAAAACAATTACCTCATTAAGATCTATAGCAGTTCTAGGTATTGTATCTCCTTGTATGACATAATATTCTATTTTTCCTGATTTGACAATTGTATCTTGTGCTATTCCAGAAAAAGAAAAGAGTATACTTATTACTATTATTATAATGCGCATGTTTTTTATTTCGCTTTAAGCTAAAATCATTCCAAAATTAAAGATTAGAATGTTATAAGACTATTAACTTCTTATTAATATTCTTATTTTTATGAAAAAATATTTTAAATGTCTTCAAAAAGTATACTCAATAAAAAGTCGTTAGATTTTCTAGAAAAATATCTTAATAATGCTGCTCCTACTGGTTATGAATGGGATGGGCAAAAAATATGGATGGATTATCTAAAACCATATGTAGATGAATTTATTACAGACACTTATGGAACTGCTGTTGCCGTAATCAATCCAAAAGCTAAATATAAAGTGGTTATAGAGGGTCATGCTGATGAAATTTCTTGGTATGTAAATTACATTTCTGACAACGGACTCCTATATGTAATACGTAACGGAGGAAGTGATCATCAAATTGCCCCTTCTAAAGTTGTAAACATTCACACTAAAAATGGAATTATTAAAGGCGTTTTTGGCTGGCCCGCAATTCATACACGTAATCGCGCTAAAGAAGAACCTCCAAAACCTAATAATATTTTTATAGATGTAGGAGCTAAAGACAAAGATGAAGTTCATAAAATGGGAATTCATATTGGTTGTGTAATTACATATCCAGATGAATTTCACATTTTAAATGATGACAAATTTGTTTGTAGAGCTATAGATAACAGAGCTGGTGGATTTATGATTGCTGAAGTGGCTAGGCTTCTTCATGAAAACAAAAAGAAGTTGCCTTTTGGATTGTATGTCACTAACTCAGTGCAGGAAGAAATAGGTTTACGAGGAGCACAAATGATTGCTGAGCGCATCCAACCTAATGTCGCCATTGTAACCGATGTAACTCACGACACAACAACTCCTATGATAGATCAAAAAGTACAAGGAGAAGCTGCTATTGGTAAAGGTCCTGTTGTTGCTTATGCTCCTGCAGTACAACAAAAACTTAGAGACCGTATTACGGAGACTGCCGAAAAGAATAAAATTCCTTTTCAACGTGCTGCTTTATCCCGTGCTACAGGTACAGATACTGATGCATTTGCATACAGCAATAGCGGTGTAGCCTCTGCCCTTATATCACTCCCATTACGATATATGCATACTACCGTAGAAATGGTACATCGTGAAGATGTAGAAAATGTTATCAAATTAATATATGAAACACTCTTAACGATAGAAGACGGAGAAACGTTTAGTTATTTCGAATAAATACGCTTTCGCGAAAGCGTATCCAGAAACAAAGAAAATCACAAATAATGCAATAATTATACTTGTATCATTTGTGATTTTTTTATTTAATATATTCTTAACCAACAAAGAATTAATAATAAAGTAATATAAAACTAACAAAATCCATCTATTTTTGTAACGCATAATAAACAACAAATTAATATATAATGAAGAAGGTTTTATCCTATTTTCTACTAGCTATCATAGCGATAGCATGTAGCACAGAAGAAGGCATAGACAGCACTACAGATGTTGCTAATCTTGAAGTTGAAAATTACAAAGGAATATTTACCACCGTAAATGGAGACAATAGAGGTACACTAGATGTAATACTGTCTGAAGACACACTCTCTGCAACTGCAAACTTAACTTTAGCTTCAGGAGAAGTGATAAGTATTGTAACAGATCAAGTTGCTAATCTAGGAGACACTAAAGAAATTACATTTACATCAAATGAACTTTCTTTTACAATGATTACTGGAAATGAAGGCGAAACTTTACAGATTGATACGGTTTCTTTTAGAGGAGCTGAAAGTTCAATTTTAGCCGCTAGAAATACAGAAAGAACTCCCGTTACACCTGTTACAGGTACATATATTTGTACTACATGTGCTGGCCCTGTAGACAACTCTATGACACAAACATTTAATTTTATGTTTGTGACTGCCGATGGTGATAGCTCAATAGCTACTCAAACAACATTAGGAATGACAGTATACAATGGTATAGGTACTCAAGATAGTTGTGCAATAAATGGAACAGATACTACTTGTAACATCAATAGTGGTGATGGAATGACTACTGTAGGGTATACTGCTGGAGATGGTGATGTAACTTGGACAGGAACTCATATTTTTAACAATGAACCCACTGGTCCTAATGATTGTTCTGGAATTTCTGGAACTTGGTCTTGGGCTTCTCCATTAGTAGGTACTGTAGATGGTTTATTTATAAGCGATAACCTATGCACTTCTTCTCTAACCACCCTTTACAGCGAAGATTTCCAATCATTTACTGGAAGTGGCTTTGCCGCTATGCCAGCTGCTGGACAGTTAGATTCTAATATCATTATCGCAAATGGTTTAAGTGATGGCACATTAAATTATGGAGGCACAGAAACATCAGGAGATTTTGCAAGAGGACTAAACGATGGAGGCACTACCGCTGGAGGTGTATATGCTTTTGATATAGATGGCGCTGGAAATACTACTCTAGGGGTTCAACCAACAGGTAGTGATTTTACACCTGGAGAATTTGATTTTAGAATAGAAAATACAACTGGAGGAGACCTATCTAGTTTTTTAATAAGTTATGACTTATATGTAAATAATGATCAAGGAAGAGCTACTGGCTTAAATTTCTCTTATTCTACTGATAATATTACTTACACACCTGTATCATCTTTAGATTACACATCACCAGAAGCTTCTGATGCTAATAGTTTTGTAAACAATAGTATGTCTGCTAGTTTTTCTGCAGCAGTAGCAAGTGGAGCATTTATTTATCTTCGTTTTGAAGTTAATGATGTTTCTGGCGGCGGTTCTCGTGATGAGTTTGGTATTGACAATATTCTTTTACAAGGAAACTAGTAACGATTTTTCTTATAAGCAACAAAAAGGGAAGCATTTTAAATGCTTCCCTTTTTTAATACGTAAGAAATTAACATTCATTTCGACCTAATAGGCATATTTTTTGATAATACAACCTCAAAAATTATTGCTATGAAAAAAAATATTTTATTCTTCGCTTTTGCTCTGATTCTTACATCAGCTTCTGCCATCGCTCAAAATTACTCCAAAGGAGCTATCACTACCACTTCTAATGAGACTATTAAAGGGCGTGTTCTTATAGATTATGAGACAAAAAAAGTTTCTCTCAAAAAAGATTTAAAAATAAGTTCTTACAGTTTTGACCAAGTTAACATTGTTACTTTAGGCGCTACCATATTAGAAAAAAAGAATATTAATGGAGCTTCCTATTATACATCAACAATTACTTCTGGAAAGGGGAGTTTATACAAAATAAACGACTCTCAATATCTTATCACAGGAAATAATGGTAAAGATGCTATTATTAATACAGATGAGAAATCTAGCAAAACACCAGGAATACTTGCCGTCTTATTTGATGATTGCAATAGTATAAGAGCTATTCTAAACAATGAAGACAATTTTAATAGACCTGCACTCCAAAAAATTATAAACACTTACAACTCTTGCGAATACAGCAACTATGCTCCCACTGAAAAGGAGGTGAAAAATGCTACTACCTATAATACAGATCAAGCTAGTTTTTTTGCTGGTATTGGAACAGGATTAAATAATGTCAGTTTTTTTGACAACAGCAACTCAGAATCAATAGTCTCTATTCAAGTACAAGCGGGTGTTATAGCTTCCCCTAGTTTCTTTGGTCGTATACAGGGAAACCTTTTTGTTACCCTAGAAGGAAGTGCTAGTTTTTCTGGAGAAAAAGATTTTGACACCAATACTACAGGAGCTACAAGTTTCAGGATAAATAGTTATAGAGCCTTTTTAGGGTTAGAATATTTATTTAATAAAACTGGTAAAATCAAACCGTTTGCTGGTATTAGTATAGGAGTTACTTCAGATTCTTTTGAGGGTAGTGTAGATGCATTTAATTTTGATATTACTGGAGGCAATACACTTTTTGCCCCTAAGATTGGTGCTCGCTTACAACTTCCTAATCAAAAACATATCGGACTCACACTCTCTTATCTATCTGAATATGAAAACAACTTATCATTTCCTGTAAATAACACCGTAATACCACTTATTGTAAACAACGAAAACTTCACTTTAAGTCTTAATTATTACTTTTAAAACAGACTGTAAATCATTACAATTAAAGAGGTCATCTAAACGGATGACCTTTTTAATTTTGAAAGCATTTTATTTACTCATTTTAAATTGTATTTTTACTTTTTAAATTTCCTCAAATCTATATGGGCAAAATAATTGCTATTGCAAATCAAAAAGGAGGTGTTGGAAAGACAACAACTTCTGTAAACTTAGCGGCATCACTAGGAGTACTTGAAAAAAAAGTACTACTCATAGATGCTGATCCTCAGGCCAATGCTACATCTGGCTTAGGCATCGATGTAGATAGTGTTCAAATAGGAACCTATCAGCTTTTAGAGCATACTAACTCTGCTGAAGAAGCTATCATACAAACAAGCTCACCTAATTTAGATTTAATTCCTGCACATATAGACCTTGTTGCTATCGAAATAGAACTCGTCGATAAAGACAAAAGAGAATATATGATGCAGAAAGCGATAGGTCATTTAAGAGATCAATATGATTATATTTTAATAGACTGTGCGCCTTCTTTAGGATTACTTACACTAAACGCACTGACTGCTTCAGATTCGGTAATGATTCCGATACAATGTGAGTATTTTGCATTAGAAGGTCTTGGAAAACTGTTAAATACTATTAAAAGTGTGCAAAAAATACATAATACATCACTAGATATAGAAGGACTTTTACTAACTATGTATGATTCTAGATTACGTTTATCTAATCAAGTGGTAGAAGAAGTTCAAAAACACTTTAGTGAAATGGTATTTAAAACCATCATACAACGTAATGTACGATTAAGTGAAGCACCTAGTTATGGAGAGAGTATTATAAATTATGATGCTGGGAGTAAAGGAGCTACAAATTATTTAAGCTTAGGACAAGAGCTTATTACCAAAAACAATAGCTAAAGCATATGGCTAAAGCAACAAAAAAACAAGCACTCGGTCGTGGTCTTTCTGCTTTATTGAAAGATCCGGAAAATGACATTAAAAGTGCAGAAGATAAAAATGCAGACAAGGTTGTAGGGAATATCGTTGAGTTAGATCTTAAAGATATTGAGGTAAACCCTTTTCAACCTCGTACTAGCTTTAATGAAGAAGCTTTAAGAGAACTCGCTTCTTCTATACGTGAATTAGGTGTTATACAACCTATCACAGTACGTAAATTAAGTTTCAATAAGTACCAACTTGTATCGGGAGAGCGTCGCTTTAGAGCCTCAAAACTAATAGGCAATAAAACTATTCCTGCATACATCCGTATAGCAAATGATCAAGAGAGCCTTGAGATGGCTCTTGTAGAAAATATACAGCGTCAAGATTTAGACCCTATAGAAATTGCGCTTTCTTATCAGCGTCTTATTGATGAGATTCAGCTCACGCAGGAACAAATGAGTGAACGTGTCGGTAAAAATAGATCTACAATTGCCAATTACTTACGTTTATTAAAATTAGACCCTATTGTTCAAACAGGAATGCGAGATGGTTTTCTGTCTATGGGTCATGGTCGCACCTTGATTAATGTAGAAAACACTGGAGATCAACTTGATATTTATGAAAAGATCATAGCAGATAAGTTATCCGTACGACAAACAGAAGCATTGGTTAAGAATTACCACAATACTTCTGAAAAGACACTTCCCAAAAAACAAGATGCACCTGAGTTTATTCAAAAAGGAAATAAAGAATTTGCAAACTATTTTGGAGCCAAAGTAGACATTAAAGTATCTAAAAATGGAAGAGGAAAAATTACCATTCCGTTTTCTTCAGAAGAAGATTTTAACCGCTTACAGAAATTAATTAAAGGTGCTAAATAGAAAAAGCATATTACTCTTGAGTTTTCTTCTTGTATACGCTTTCGCGAAAGCGCAAACAGGAGATACCATTATTACAGAAGATACAGATCCTGATACCATAAAGACATCGGAAAGTATTGATCCGTTGCGACCCGCTAAAGCTGCTTTTTATGCCGCAGCATTACCAGGATTAGGACAGGCTTACAATAAAGATTATTGGAAACTACCTATTGTATATGGCGCTTTAGGAACAGGCGTATTCTTCGCCATAGATAATGATCGAGAATTTAAACGTTACAGAACTGCTTTTAAAGACAGACTCGCTGGACGAATCGATGAATTTACGGTTGTTAATGAGGATGGAACAACCACCGAAATTTTCACAAATGATGGACTTATTGACGCTCAAGATTTTTTTAGAAGACAAAAAGAGTTAGCTATTCTTATTACAGCTGGAATGTATATACTCCAAATTCTTGAAGCGAATGTAGATGCTCACTTATCACAATACAATGTAAGTGATGATTTAACTTTTGCACCCGATATTCAACCAGATGATTTGGGACAGGCATTTCGTTATGGTTTCAAACTCACCTATCATATAGATTAATGAAGATTGCACTTTTAGGATACGGAAAAATGGGAAAGGCCATTGAAAAAATAGCCCTCGCCCAAGGTCATGAAATTGTTATAAAAAAAAACGATGCTACTCCTTTTAATTTTGAAGGTGTAGATGTTGCCATAGATTTTAGCTTACCCAGTGTTGCTGTATCACATATTAGTACTTGTCTAAAAGAAGGAGTTCCTATTGTTTCGGGAACTACTGGATGGTTAACACAGTATGATGAAATGATAGCATTGTGTAAAGAAAAAAACGGAAGCTTTATCTATGCATCAAATTTTAGTATTGGTGTCAATATTTTTTTTGAGATCAATAAGAAATTAGCACAGTATATGGCGCCTCATCATAGTTACAACGCAGCTATGGAGGAAATTCATCATACGCAAAAACTAGATGCTCCAAGTGGTACTGCAATTACACTTGCTGAAGGGATTATCGAATCTGGAAGTTATGCGAATTGGGAAAGTTCGGATTCGGTTGCTGCATCAAAAGAAACTAATACCATCCCTATCGTTTCTAAAAGAGAAGGGACTGTTCCTGGCACACACATTATCACCTATAAAAATGAAATAGATACCATACAGCTCTATCATGAGGCTCATTCTAGATTAGGATTTGCACAAGGAGCTTTGGTTGCTGCATTATGGCTTGTTGGAAAAAAAGGAGTATTTTCAATGGCAGATGTATTAAATATTTCTTAATTACGTAACATCAACAGATACTAAGACACTAACTACCCATAAATACAATATATCATGACAATTACACAATGGTTTATTTTTTTTCTAGCCGTACAGGTCATTCATTTTTTAGGGACTTGGAAATTATATGTAAGAGCTGGAAGACAAGCTTGGGAAGCTGCAGTGCCTGTATACAATGCAGTAGTTCTTATGAAAATAATAAATCGCCCATGGTGGTGGACGATTTTGCTTTTTGTACCTATTGTTAACTTAATTATGTTTCCAGTCGTTTGGACAGAAACAGCTAGAAGTTATGGATTTAATACTTATAAAGACACGGCGCTAGTTGTTTTGACATGTGGATTATACTTATTCTACATCAATTACGGTACTGATGCCGCGCATATTAAAGACAAAGATCGAAACCCAAAAAGCAATAGTGGAGAATGGGTGAGTTCTATTCTTTTTGCGATTGTTGCTGCTACTATTGTACATACGTATTTTATGCAGCCTTTTACAATTCCAACTTCCTCGTTAGAAAAAACGCTTTTAGTTGGCGATTACCTTTTTGTGAGTAAGTTTCATTATGGAGCAAGAACTCCGATGACTACCATAGCAACTCCAATGCTACATGATGCAATCCCAGTGATTAATAAAAAGTCATATGTATCTTCTCCTGAATTACCTTATTTCAGATTACCAGGTTTTCAAAATATAAAACAGAATGATATTGTTGTTTTTAGTTGGCCAGTAGATACTTTAACTGTGATTACGGATCCTTCAAGTGAAGCTATCTATAAGCCAGTAGATAAAAAATCAAATTATGTAAAACGCTGTGTTGGTTTACCTGGAGATTCTTTAGAAGTTAGAGATGGTTTTGTGTATACCAATGGTGTAAGAAACAAACTCCCAGATAGAGCTAGGTTACAATTTAGTTATAAATTTACTTCCAAAGAACCTTTTGTTACTCAAAATGAAATCGGTCAATATGCCGCTCCAACACCTTTCTTATCTAGTCGATACGATGTTAGTGACATATATTTAGATGCATATGATAAAGATACAAGAGTTTCTACTCAGATTGCTCAAATGACTGATGAGGCTTATCAAAAATTCAGCAATAATGCCAGCGTCATAAATATCAACCCAATAGAAATACCTAATGTAGTTAATTCGAATTTATTTCCACCAAGAAGTGGACATGACTGGAGTGTCCAAAACTATGGCCCTATCTATATTCCTGAGCAAGGAAAAACAGTTGCCATTACGCCAGCATCTATTCCTTTTTATGAACGTATTATTGAGGTATACGAAGGTTCTGAAATGGGAATAGCTAATGACATACAAGTAAACGGTAATCAAGTCACTTTAAATGGTGCTCCTATTACTGAATATACATTTAAGCAAGATTATTATTGGATGATGGGTGACAACCGTCATAACTCACAAGATGCAAGGATGTGGGGATATACTCCTTATACACATGTAGTAGGAAAACCTGTATTTGTATGGTTTAGTTTAGACCCTAATAAAAAAGGCTTTTTTAATCGTATCCGTTGGGATCGTGTTTTTACAACTGTAGGGGGTGATGGAGCATTAACGAGTTATCGATATCATTTCTTAGTACTTTTAGTATTGTATTTTGGTTTTAATTTCTTTAGAAAGAAAAAGAAAAAAGCATAACGAACTATGAGTAGAAAAAAGAAAATACTATTAGGTATAGTAATTGCTTTTTTTGGCTTATTTGTTATCTATACGGTTTTAGGAAGTAAAGGATATTTTAAAGTGTATGCTATACCAACTACATCTTCTTCTCCCACATTAGAACCCGGAGACTATATTATTGTTTCTAATCTCATTCCCGTGAAAAATAATGATCATATTGTTTTTGAACGGTTTGACAAAACTTTCGGTTTTGGATATTATGTTTCTAGATTGGTTGCAAAAGAAGGTGATACTTTTAGTATTCGTAACGGAATTGCTTATGTAAACAATGTTAATATTGATAGTTCTATAAGAATAAAACATGCTTATAAAATGCATATAGATATATTAAAAGAGCTTCATAGTCCAGAGTATTACACTGATTACTATCAAATTTCAAAAGATTCTATAATCATACACTTAGAAGATAAAGTAGCAGAGGCTATATCCCCAAAAGCATCTAAACAAAGAAACATCAATTTTGGAAAGGTGCATGAATCCTTTCCTGAAGAATGGAATTATTATAACTTTGGACCATTAATCATTCCTGAAAATAAACTTTTTGTCTTAGGGAATAACCGAGATAATTCTCAAGATTCAAGATATTTTGGCTTAATAGAAGAACGTAATTATATTGGTAAAGCTATAAACGTACATTAAATTTGAAAACAATTCTTATACACCCTGGATACTGTCTTCCAATTGTGCATTATGCATGCATTGCACAAGCAGATACTGTTATTTTTGAAGCTTTAGACAATTATCAAAAACAATCATATAGATCACGTACAAAAATTGCAACAGCTAGCGGGATGTTACAATTAACGATCCCTATAAAACATAATCGAGGTGCAAAAAGTCATCAACTCACATTTGAAGTTAAATTAGAAAATAAATTTCATTGGCAACGTGATCACTGGCGCTCCCTAAAAGTAGCGTATCAGACATCACCGTTTTTTGAATATTATGAAGACACTTTTGAACCTTTATTTACCACTGTATACGATACGCTTATTGCATTTAATTTAGCATGTCATGAATGCATTATGGAGTGCTTACAACTAGAAAAAGAAGGTATCTACACAGAAGAATATTTTAGAAACCCTTCCCCTCCTATTACAAATTTGCGTCATCTTATCACTTCCAAGAAGGAGCCTGATTATATGCTTCCTGAATACCATCAATTATTTCATGATAAGCATGGATACCTCCCTAATTTATCTATTCTAGACTTATTATTTAATGAAGGACCTAATGCCCTTACGTATTTAGAAAATGTAGATCTATCTAACGTCTTACCCTAAAGTAGTTAAACGCAAACTCAATATATATATATATATTAGAATTTAAAGCTCTTATTGATCACGCTTTCTATAGGGTAATGATCTGACAATTTGATATCATAATTTTCAAATTGGAGAATTTCAAACTTTGGATCGGCAAGAATAAAATCTATTCGCAAAGGAATAAAATCAAAAGTAAAAGAACGTCCAGTGCCTGTGCCTGCTTTCTCATACGCATCCTGTTTTACACCTCTTATTTTTCGATACATATACGACGTAGAGCTATTATTAAAATCTCCTGCAACAATAACAGGGTAAGGAGATTTTTGCTCGCTTTTAAGAAAGACCATCACTTGCTCTTCCTGTTTTTTAAAAGCTTCGCCCATCCTACCTAACAACCGTTTAGAATCTTCATCTTTAAGTGTATTAAATTTTGAAGATACTCGTAGTGACTGAAAATGCACATTATAAATTCGTATTGTATCATTATCAATAACAACATCTGCAAAAATGGCGTTGTTACCGGTATCATCAAAATCTAAAGATCCAGTATGTACAATAGGAAACTTAGAATAAATAATTTGACCAAACAGATTAGAATTACCTATCATCTTTCTATACCTATATGGATATTGTTGAGTAGTTAATGTATGTTCAGGGTTATATTCTTGAAAACATACGATATCTGGATCCTTTTTTGTAACAAATTCAATAATGCGTTCGCCAATATTTTTTTGTTTTGACCATCCGTTAAGGTTAAAAGAACGCACATTATAACTCAAAATTTTCAATCCTTCTCCATTAGTTGCATTTGAATTATCCCCAAAATGATACAAGGAACTTATATGGCCTATTCCTGTAATAAGGACAAAAGCAGAAAGAAACAATTGTCTTTTTCCTCTAAGAACCCAGTATATAAGAAAAACAGCATTCACGAGAAGTAATACTGGCAATAAAAGGCTTAGTACAGAAAGTTTAGGAAATATATGCGGAGGAATATACGGCAATGCATATCCCAATACTAAGAGAATAGCAAAAATGCTATTAAAAAAGAAAATAGCTTTTCCAAAAAAGGAGAGTCCTTTCATCAATTATCTTTTCCAGCCTTAAATAGAAAATCTTTTTCTGCTTTAGAAAGACTATCATAACCACTCTTGCTGATCTTATCTAAAATAGCATCTATCTGTTGCTGCTGATCACTTTTAGTAACGGAACTTTGTTTAGTTTTCGTACTTTTTGTTGTTTTCTTTTTTGTAGTTCGATGTACCGTTCGCATTCTTGCTTTCTTATCTTTAGGTTTTGAAGAAAACCAGCTAGTAACTGTATCCATTAGTTTTTCAAACCAAAGACCTATATCATTTCCTTTAGCAAGTTGCATCGCATATATATACCCAAAAGCAGCACCTCCTAAATGAGCTATTAGTCCACCTGCATTATCTGAAGAATTTAATGTTAATAAATCCCTCAAAACAACAAAAGCTGCAATATGCCAAAGTTTTAAGTTAAACACAAAAAGTCGTATCGGTGTATTTGGGCTATATGTAGCTATAAATACAATAATAGCATTTACCGCGGCAGATGCACCAAGCAAAGAAGTGCTTCCATCAAAAGCAGGCAATAGATTGTATGCTAATATAAAAGCTAAACCACCAAAAATCCCTCCTAATAAATAAATTGTAAGAAATCGTTTTTCAGTAAAAAGATTTAAAATGAATTTAGAAAAAACATATAGGAACAACATATTAAAAAGAATATGTAGAAAACCACTATGCAAGAAAGCATAGGTTATTACAGACCAAGGTTGTTGTACTAATCGCAAGAGATCTGTGGGTAATACGAAGTACTTTGTTAGGACACCATTATCTACTTGAACTAACCAAGGTAAAATATTGAAAATTAAAAAAACAACTACATTAATTACAATAAGTTTAATTGCAATATTTGCTGTTTTATATTGATTTAAAAATGAATTTGCCGCCATATCTAATACCAGCGTTTATTATTAAAACTATTTTTTTTCCAGTAATACATCATTATGAATCCAAATAATGCTCCTCCAAGATGCGCCCAATTAGCTATGTTCTGACCAAAGATTGAAAACCCAGTAAGCCCTGAAAATAAATCTAATAAAATAAGTGCAGGGATAAAGAACTTGGCCTTTATAGGAACAGGTATAAACAACAATCCTAAGGCTGCATTAGGATATAGCATTCCGAACCCTACTAAAATTCCATAAAGCGCTCCAGAAGCTCCTACAGCAGAGGTTGCATAACTAGAAACCATATCGCCTATTACATCTGGATCAAATCCATTTGGAATTCCAAATTGACCTGTACTCCTTGCTTGAGCTTCGGCTTCAGCTAGATATTTAAAAATTTCACCTTCAGAAATACCTGCTCCTACAAAAGCTTGATAACCAGCCTGAAAATGATAATAATTCACCAATGTATGAATTAAAGCAGCTCCTAATCCTGCTGAAAAGTAAAAGAATAAAAACTTTTTCTGACCTATTGATTGTTCTACAGCACTTCCAAACATCCATAAACCATACATATTAAATAGAATATGCATAGGGCTTCCTAAATCGTGCATAAACATATGTGTTAAAGGTTGCCAAACTTGAAAAGAAGGGTGCTCTACAAACCACAAGGCAAATAATTGCATTGCAGGGTCTGGTTTGATTATAAATTGAGAACCTAAATAAAAGATCACATTAATAATCAATAATACCTTAACTGTTTCTGTAATTTTCCCCATTTCCCTATTTAAATTTTCTATCTAATTCTTCTGCATTCATTGTAATAAAGGTAGTACGATTACTCGGAGACACACTAGGTTCTTTACAAGCAAACAAACTATTCACTAGATGTTCTCTAGAACTAGCATCTAAACGCTCCCCCGCCTTAACAGCCATACTCTTTGCCATACTCTTTGCGAGCGTATCTGTCTGACTAAACCCTGTATCTGGCACTTCATTTTCTAGATCACTCAATAGTTGTTCTATAACTATAGGCACTTCAGATTCTGTAAGTGATGTAGGAATCCCTGTAACTTCTAAAGTTTCATTAGCTACTTTACCAAACACAAATCCTGTATTTTCTAATCCTTCTTTAAGTTGTACTAACAATCCTAACTCTGAAGAATTATAACTTAATACTAACGGGAACAATAATTGCTGACTCACAGATTCTTTCACTGTGATGTTACGCAAAAATTCTTCATATAAAACACGTTGGTGTGCTCTATGTTGATCTATAATTACCATCCCACTCTTAATGGTACTGATGATATATTTATTATTTAATTGATAGGTAGATGATTCCGCTTTCGCGAAAGCGTGCCCAGTCTCTTTCTGAAATAAATCACCTGTTACCTCATCACTTTCAAACGTAATATTACTCGTTTCTTCTGAAGGTTTTGTTTTTAACCCTTCATATAATTGCTCCCATCCTTCTACGTTTTGTTTTGTATAACTAGGCATAGAAGCCCCTTTTTTAGGAGGTGGTACGGTATCAAAAGGATTAAATGTACGATCTATCTCTACCTTAGGCGTATGGGCGTGCTTATCCTTATAGGCATACGGCGTGTCTAGATTTGAATCTCTATCAAAATCTAATATAGGTGCAATATTAAATTGCCCTAAACTGTGCTTTATCGTACTACGTAAAATCGCATACAAAGAATGTTCATCGTCAAACTTTATTTCTGTTTTTGTTGGATGAATATTAATATCTATCGTACTAGGATCTACCGTCAGGTATAAAAAATAACTTGCCCTAGCCCTATCAGGAAGTAATCCTTCAAAAGCGGCACTTACCGCATGATTTAAATAAGGATTTTTTATAAACCGATCGTTTACAAAAAAGAATTGCTCCCCTCTTGTTTTTTTAGAAAACTCAGGCTTAACTACAAAACCTTGAATAGTAACAATATCTGTTTCTTCTGCTACAGGCACTAACTTTTCATTAGTCTTCCCTCCAAAAATACCAACAATACGTTGTTTTAAGTTTCCTGCAGGTAATTGAAAAACTTCTCCATCATTATGGAACATTGCCAACACAATTTTCGGATGTGCTAATGCTACACGTTGAAACTCATCAATAATATGACGAAGCTCTACATTGTTAGATTTTAAAAAATTACGTCTTGCAGGGATGTTAAAAAAGAGATTTTTAACAGCGAGAGATGTTCCAGAAGGTGTTGCACAGGGTTCTTGGGTAATAACCTTGCTTCCTTCTATTTCTATACGCGTTCCTATATCATTATCGTGAATACGTGTTTTTAGTTCTACATGAGCAACGGCCGCTATAGAAGCTAATGCTTCTCCTCTAAATCCTTTTGTATTCAAATTAAAGAGATCATCGGCAGAGGTGATTTTAGAAGTGGCATGACGTTCAAAACTCATTCTTGCATCCGTCTCACTCATTCCCTTTCCATTATCTATAATCTGGATAAGCGTTTTTCCTGCATCTTTTACAATTAATTTAATAGACGTAGCACTTGCATCTATTGCATTCTCTAAAAGTTCTTTTACAACAGAAGCGGGTCGTTGCACAACCTCACCAGCAGCTATTTGATTTGCTACATGATCTGGTAAAAGCTTAATAATGTCTGTCATTTAGCCTAAGTCGAAGCGTTATGTTCCCGAAAATATGGAAAGATCAAAATCTATAATCCAAAGAAATAAAAAAATGAAAAGGAGAACTAAGAAAATAATCGTTCTATTGTATCCGTTTTTACGAGATTCTTGCAATTCATCCCAAGCAGTTTGTAGCTTTCCTTTAAGACCACGAGATACATTTAATGTAGATCTATACTCATCAAATTTACCTTCCATCTTGAATGGACTCCCCTCTTTATCACTCTTATAATAACGAGGTGTATATTCAAATTTCTTATTTGTTCTCTTTAAAATTCCCATAATTATATACTATCAAATATACGCTATTTCCATTCAAAAAGCATGCCTATTTAACAGTTTGAGTCCTAATAATTGGGAAAAAAGTATCGTACCTAAAGTAGGTTACCTTATTAATTTTAGAATTTTGACTCCTTTTTAAGTTGTGCCATTTTTATAGCAGCAATAGCTGCTTCTGTACCTTTATTACCATGCTTACCTCCGCTACGATCAATAGATTGTTGTAGCGTATTATCAGTAAGTACGCAGAATATGACAGGAATATCACCTTTAAGATTCAGCTCTTTTATTCCTTCGGTAACGCCTTGACATACAAAATCAAAGTGCTTTGTTTCTCCTTGAATCACCGTCCCTATAGCTATAATAGCGTCTAGCATATCATAAGATGCTGTCATACGCTTACAACCATAAATTAACTCAAAAGCTCCAGGAACATTCCAACGCACAATATTATCATTGATTGCTCCACAATCTTTCAGTGCATCAAAGGCTCCTTGAAAAAGCCCCTCCGTAATTTGACCATTCCATTCAGAAACAACAATCCCAAATCGAAAGTCTTTCGCATTTGGGATTGTTGCTTTATCGTAAACAGAAAGGTTATTTCCTTCTGTAGCCATACTTATTATGTTTTAAATTTTAATCCAGTAGATAGTTTTCTATCTAAGTATCAAAAACTAGTTTCCAGCTTGTGCCCTTCCTAGATACAAATCAACTTGACTTGCATAATCCGAATCTTTGAACTCATCTTTGATTCGGTTAAGATATGTTATAGCAATATCATTTTTACCTAAGTCTATTGCTGCTACTGCTGCTTTAAATAAGAAACGAGGTGTTGTAAAATCGTTAATATTTAATTTTGCCGCTTGCTCATAATAACCTAAAGCTTCTTCTGGCTGCTCTAACTGCATAAATGCATCTCCAACAGCTCCTTTTGCAAGAGGTCCTAAAATCATATCATCAGAAGAAAATTCTTGTAAATGATTTATGGCATTTTTATATTGTTTGATTTCTAAATACGACATCCCTGCATAGTAATGTGCAAGATTTGCAGATGGTGTACCACTATACTTTTCTGTAATGTCTAATAATCCAAAATTACCTCCTGCACCGTTAAGTGCAACTCCGTATAGAGAATCTTTCACATTTGTATTAGTCGTTTCTAGGGCTGTTGTAAAGTCCTCTTGTGATGCTGCAAGGCTATTTGCTGCTTCTGCTACTTTAGGTTCTTTGATAAATTTACCATAAGCCATATATCCTAAAGCAATAATAAGAATCCCTATAATTACTCCAAAAATACCTTTCTGGTTCTTTTCTACCCACTCTTCCGTTTTAGAGGCACCTTCGTCTAGACTTGCAAAAACTTCAGCTGTAGTACTGTCTTTTACATCTATCTCTTCCTCTACTACTTTTTCGGCTTTAGTTTTTGGTTTATAACCTCTTTTATTATACGTTGCCATATACTTATTTTGTTAGTGGCGCAAAAATATAATTTTTATTGAATTTTGAAAGGGAATTTATTCCTTATTTTTCGATAATTTGCAAACCATTTCTGAGAAATTATACGCTTTCGCGAAAGCGTACTCATTACAAACCCTATGATTTTAAAATCTCTGTCCTTAATAAACTATAAAAACTTCACTTCAAAAGCCTTTGAATTTGATGCAAAAATCAACTGTTTTGTGGGTAATAATGGTGTAGGAAAAACAAATATTCTGGACGCCATTTACCATTTATCTTTTGGGAAGAGTTATTTCAATCCTATCACAAGTCAAAACATCAATCATGATGCCGAATTCTTTGTGATAGATGGTGTTTACAACAAAAGTGATCGTGAAGAAAAAGTAGTCATTAGTGCTAAAAAAGGGCAAAAAAAAGTCATTAAACGCAATGCAAAAGTGTACGAACGTTTTGCAGATCATATTGGTTTTTTACCCTTGGTTATTATTTCTCCTACCGATAGAGATTTAATCACAGAAGGAAGTGACATGCGTCGTAAATTTATAGATGGAGTGATCTCACAAAGTGACAAAAATTACTTGTCAAATTTATTAGCATATTCAAAAGTATTAAGCCAACGTAATGCATTATTAAAGTATTTTGCAGCTAATAATACGTTCGATCAAGACACTTTGAGTGTCTATAATGAGCAATTAGTCACCTATGGACAGCCTATTTTTGAGAAAAGAAAAGCATTTTTAACGCATTTTGAACCTATTTTTCAAGAACAATATAAAGCCATAAGTGGGGCTTCTGAACAAGTATCTCTTACCTATCAAAGTGCTATACACGACATGCCATTAGAGCATTTACTTACAAATGCACTAGCAAAAGATCGTATGTTACAATATACAAGTGTTGGGATACATAAAGATGATTTAGTTTTTGAGATAAATGGGTATCCTGTTAAAAAATTTGGCTCTCAAGGGCAGCAAAAAACGTATCTTATCGCATTAAAGCTAGCACAATTTAATTTTATTAAGAAAGAAAGTGGCGTTGCTCCCATTTTACTTCTTGATGATATTTTTGATAAACTAGATGAAAATAGAGTCACCCATATTATTCAATTAGTAAACACTAATAATTTTGGTCAACTTTTTATAAGTGACACGCATCCTGATCGGACGGAAGGTGTTGTTCAAAAAATTCATCAGAGTTATGAATTATTTCACTTAGAGTAACCAACATAATCCGCTCTTTTTTGCGAACTTTGTGATCATCTTATGAAACAAGTACATCTTATCTGTTTAGTCATTATTACGAGTGTAACTGCTTGTACACAATCTCCTGAAGAGCAATTAGCGCATCTCAATGGTTATTGGGAAATTGCTAATGTTACGACGCCAGATGGAGAAACAAAGACATTTTCCTTAAGTCAGAACATTGATTTTTTTGATATTCAAGATCATCAAAAAGGGATTCGTAAGAAAGTACAACCAGATATTAATGGCCATTTTACAACGTCACAGTCTTCTGAAAATATTGATATAGAATTTACTGAAGGCATGCTGATTTTGGCATACACTACAGCTTTTGACACTTGGAAGGAAACTGTAATTAAGGCTTCTAAAGAACAACTCGTTCTTCTTAACGAAAATGGAAATACCTATACGTATAGAAGATATGAACCTATACTCCTTTCTGAATGACAAAACGTAATACAGACCCTATATCGATAAGTGATGCTTTAGGAGAATTTGTTTCTAAAAACAAGCTCCAAAAAGGAATTGACAAATTAGATGTCGAGAATGCTTGGTATGCTCTCAATCCTGCTTTTAAAACCTATACCATTTCTGTTCGTTTAGAAAGAGACACTTTATTAGTCAATCTAAGTTCTTCTGTTTTTAGAGAAGAATTAAGCTACGGTAAAGAAAAAATTCTAGAACGTCTTAATGAAGAGTTACGAAGAGATGTTGTAAAGAAACTTGTTTTACGATAGACAGTAATTTTTTTAGTATTCATCAAAAATCAAGTCTATAGATAACAGAGAGATACTTTTGTAAAATAGTATTTAAAAAAGACGCTACCTTTAAGATAGCGTCTTTCTTATATAATGAATGTTTTATATAATTAAAACATCTCTCTTCCTGCAAAGTGAAAAGCACCTTCAATAGCTGCATTTTCATCGCTATCGCTTCCGTGTACTGCATTTTCTCCCATAGAAGTTGCATATAAAGCTCTGATAGTTCCTTCTGCCGCATCAGCTGGGTTTGTTGCTCCGATTAGTGTACGGAAATCTGCTACTGCATTTTCTTTTTCAAGAATTGCCGCAACAATAGGACCACGTGTCATAAACTCAACAAGTTCTCCAAAAAATGGACGCTCATTATGTACAGCATAAAAAGTTTCAGCATCTGCTTTTGTCATTTGCGTTAACTTCATTGCTACGATACGAAATCCGCTAGCAGTAATTTTTTCTAAAATTGCTCCGATGTGTCCATTCTCTACGCCATCAGGCTTAATCATTGTAAAAGTTCTATTTGTTGCCATAGTTTTAATTTAATACCCACAGAAGTGAATATCGCTTTTATTTAATAAATATTTCTTTATATGCTTTCGCGAAAGCGTATAATTGCTTTTTAAATTTTGCGCAAAAATAGTGCTTTTCTACATTATGCAAATAGTAATACTAAATAAACCATCAAACAACACTAATAATTCGTTTCTATCGCTCGCATACTTTGCCATAAAATCTAGACATAGCTACGACTATGCCTAGATTTTATGATTCATCTGCTAACCCTATACTTCAAATTATTTTAGTATCATTTTATAATTCATTTGATATAAGCTTTATCAAATTCAGTTTCTTTGTTTGATTTTATAAATTAATAAGCGTCTTACTTACGCATCATTTTCATAAATTGTATCTTCGCAGACTATGAATTCTAATGATATAAAGACTATACAGTCACTACTTAGCACTCCTAAATCTATTGTTATTGTCCCGCACAAAAATCCTGATGGAGATGCTATGGGGAGTACACTTGCATTATGTAAATACCTTAATAGTCAAGGGCATACTGCTGTAGTGATAGCCCCTAATGAGTATCCTCACTTTTTAAAGTGGTTACCAGGTAATGATGATGTACTCTTCTATAATATACATACAAAAGTAGCTACTCAAAAAATAGAAAGCGCTGCCCTTATCTTTACATTAGACTTTAATGATTTTTCCAGAACAGGAGATATGCAACATGTGCTAGCTAGCGCTACTGCAGATTTTATTATGATAGATCATCATCAACAACCGTCTGATTATGCAACAGTCACCTATAGTGACACTCATATGAGTAGCACCTGCGAAATGGTATATCATTTCTTAGATGCTATACAGGTTACTGAACATATTGATGCTGAAATGGCTACGTGTTTATACACAGGAATCATGACAGATACTGGATCTTTTAGATTTCCATCTACAACAGCAATTACGCATGAAGTCATTTCAAAATTAATTGCTATAGGGGCAGATAACTCTAGTATTCATCGTAACATTTATGATACGAATAGCTATTCTAAATTACAGCTTTTAGGAGTTGCTCTTAAAAATCTCAATATTCTTCCTGAATATAAAACTGCTTATATTACACTCACTCAAAAAGAGCTAGATGATCATAATTTCCAGAAGGGAGACACAGAAGGTTTTGTAAACTATGGATTATCTTTAAAAGGGATTATTTTTGCAGTGATTTTTATTGAGAATAAAGCAGATAATATTATAAAAATGTCTTTACGATCTAAAGGTGATTTTTCTGTAAATGAATTTGCGAGAGCACATTACCAAGGAGGTGGACATACAAATGCAGCTGGAGGAAAAAGCGATCTTTCAATGAAAAAAACGGTAGCCCAATTTATTAGTATATTACCGCGTTATAAAGACACATTATAAGAAATGAAGAAAGGAATTACTCTCATCATAAGCATACTTTGTCTTCTTGCTTGTAAACAACCTGAAGCGAGACACCCTATTTCAAGAAAATCGGGATCTTATATATCTGAGTCTGTAAAACGCAATAAACAACTTATTGCAGAAGAAGAGGTGATTATAAAAAAGGTAATAGCGAAAGATACAAGTCGTGTTTATCTTAGTTCAGAAAGCGGATTTTGGTATACTTATGTTGTACAAGACACACTATCTACAAAAAGCCCTATTAAAGGAGATATTGTGAATTTCTCCTATGATTTACAAACCTTATCTGGCAACACAATTTACACTAAAGAAGAAATAGGTATACAAGCTCTTAAAGTAGATCAAAGTAATCAAGAGCTTATATCTGGTATACGAGATGGTCTTAAAATTTTAAAAGAAGGAGAAACGATAACCTTTTTATTTCCTTCTCATAAAGCCTATGGCTATTATGGTTTTGAAGATAAAATAGGAAGTAATATCCCTATCCAATCTACCGTAACCCTACTTAAGATTGAAAATAATGAACCAAAATAATTAATATAATAACCCATGAAAAAAATATCCATGTTACTTATTGCTGCCCTTTTTGCATTGCTATCATGCAATGATAAATACCCTGACTTAAAAGATGGTATCTATGCCGAATTTATAACAGACAAAGGTACTTTAGTTGCCGAATTATATTATGAAGATGCTCCTGCTACAGTAGCAAACTTTGTTGCGCTTGCTGAAGGAACACATCCTATGGTAGATAGTGCTTATGCAAACAAACCTTATTACAATGGTTTAAAATTCCATAGAGTCATGAAAGATTTTATGATTCAAGGAGGTGATCCATTAGGTACTGGTTCTGGAGGTCCAGGGTATAAATTCCATGATGAATTATTACCTACCAGAAGACATGACACTGTTGGAGTCCTTTCTATGGCTAACTCTGGTCAAAACACCAATGGAAGTCAGTTTTTTATTACACACAAAGCTACGCCTCACCTAGATGGTTTTGACCAAAACGGAGGTAGAAAAAATTGTGGAGGAAGACGTGTAAGCTGTCACTCTGTATGGGGAAAAACGGTTATTGGCTTTGAAGTTATTGACGCCATTACTGGTGTAGAGATGAAAAAAGGTACGACTGCTCCAAAAGAAGATGTGATTATGCAACAGGTAAATATCATTCGTATTGGTACTGCTGCAAAAAACTTTGATGCTCCTGCAACATTTGCAAAAGAATTAGATCGATATGCAAATAGGTTCTCAGAATTCACAAATAGATTTAATGAAAAGTCTGCAAAAGCAGAAGCACTTCCAAGCGGACTCAAAGTGTACTGGGATCAAAAAGGAAAAGGTCAAAAGCCAGTCATTGGAGATTCTGTTAATGTCAAATATGCAGGATACTTTGCTGAAAGTGGTGAGTTATTTGATACAAGTATAGAAGAAGTAGCTAAAAGTCAAGACAAATTTGACCAACGTCGTAAAGATGCTATTGGCTACAATCCACTAGGCACACTATATAGTCCAGATGCTAGTCTTATTTCTGGATTTAAAGAAGGATTACAACAAATGAGTATTGGAGATAAAGTAACACTTTTTATCCCTTCACATTTAGGATATGGTCCTTCTGGTTTCCGTGGCGTTATTCCTCCTAATTCTGATTTAGTATTTGAATTAGAACTTGTAGGCATAATAGAGAAAAAATAACAGAAGTTACTGTTTATCAAAAAAGGCTAGAGAATAAAATTCTCTAGCCTTTTTTATATTTTATATAGTCTTACCTATTTTACAGGTACATCTTTTAATATTTCAAGCACAAAATTCCAATATTTCTTCGCAGATGAAATGCTTGCTCTCTCATCTGGTGAGTGTGCACCTTTGATCGTAGGTCCAAAAGAAATCATATCCATATCTGGGTAGTTCTGACCCAATATTCCACACTCTAAACCAGCATGACAAGCAGCCACATGTGGTTCGGCATTATTAATTTTTTTGTACTTATCTACAAGAACTGATAGAATTGGGCTTTTCATATTTGGAGCCCATCCTGGATAGTCGCCAGATAAATCTACCTCACAACCTACTAATTCAAAAGTAGCTCTAAGTGCATTTGCTAAATCTGTTTTTGAACTCTCTACAGAAGATCTGGTTAAACATCCTATTTTAATGGCACCATCTTTTACGATAACACGTGCTATATTATTTGACGTCTCTACTAGATCTTTAATATCTGGACTCATACGATATACACCATTATGAGCTGCATACAATGCTTTAGTTAACCCTTCTTGCACACCTAATTCCATCACTTTTTCAGGAAGTGCTGCTTTAGAAAGTACAATTTCCAAATTAGGTTCTAAGGTCTCAAACTCTTTTTGTATGGTATTTGCCAGCACATCAAATTCAAACTCAAAAGCCTCTTGTTGTACCACATCTACCACGATAGTAGCAAAACTCTCTCTAGGAATTGCATTACGCAAACTACCACCATCTATCTGTGCAATTTGTAATCCAAAATTTTCAAAACCATTGTAAAGTAAACGATTCATTAATTTATTAGCATTCCCTAATCCTATATGAATATCCATACCAGAGTGTCCGCCTTGAAGACCTCTTACTGCTATAGTATATCCTGTTTTACCTTTTCCAACGGCTTCTTCTATATAAGATCTCGTAGCTGTTACATCAATACCTCCAGCACACCCTACTCCTATTTCATCATCTTCTTCTGTATCTAAATTCAAAAGAATATCACCTTGTAAGATCCCTCCTTTTAATCCCATAGCTCCTGTCATTCCCGTTTCTTCGTCTATCGTAAACAACGCTTCAATTGCTGGGTGCTCAATAGTTGTACTTTCTAGTATTGCCATAATAGTAGCTACACCCAATCCATTGTCTGCTCCTAAAGTAGTTCCGTTTGCACGTACCCAGTCTCCATCTATGTACATCTCGATACCTTGCGTATCAAAATCAAATGTAGTATCGGCATTCTTTTGGTGTACCATATCAAGATGTGATTGCATCACTACCATCTTCCGGTTTTCCATTCCAGAAGTCGCAGGTTTACGTATAATCACATTTCCGACTTCATCTTCTATGGTTTCTAAATTGAGATTAGCACCAAAATCTTTCATAAACTGTATCACTCGTTCTTCTTTTTTTGAAGGACGTGGTACCGCATTAAGGTCTGCAAATTTATTCCAAAGTTCTTTAGGTTCTAATGCTCGTATAGCTGGACTTGTCATAAAAAGTATCTTTTTTGCAAAGATACTCCCTTATTCGTTTTTAGTAGAATAATTTATTGTATCCTTTTCTGGAAAAATCAAGGATAATAAAACGTACAAAACTATCAATAACGGAATTGCTAGATAGTGTAAGAAAATAATAAGTATGATACTCATCAAAATAAATAGGTAACGCACTTTGTTTTTTGCAAAATCCCATGTTTTAAATTTAAGTGCAAACAAATGGATTTCTGCATTAAGCATATAACTACTTGCTATTGTAATTGCTATTAAAGCATATGGATTTTCAAATATCGCTTTCGCGAAAGCGTACTCAACATACATTAAAATTAAAGGGATACTGATGATAAAAAGCGTATTTGCAGGAGTAGGCAATCCGATAAATGAATTTGTCTGACGATCATCTACATTAAATTTTGCAAGACGATATGCTGATGCTAGCGTAATCATAAATCCTACATATGCAATATTAAAATGATAATCTTCTAAAGAAGCATCCCAAGGCATATCTGTTGCATCCAATAATAACTGATACATGACAACACCTGGCACTACACCACTAGTGACCATATCTGCCAGAGAATCTAACTGAAGCCCTACTTCACTTTGTACATTTAGAAGGCGTGCAAAAAAGCCATCAAAAAAATCAAAAAAGATTCCTAACGCTACAAAAATCGCTACATATTCCATTTGATCATGTACAGCAAATAGCATAGCGATACAACCGCTTAAAAGATTCCCCATTGTAAGGGCATTAGGTATATATTTTTTGACTCCCATGATTAGTATTTCTGTAAAAATAGAAAAGAAAATGAATTATATAATTATATATACAATATCTCGATTAAAATAAAGTTTAGAATATGTAATAAAAAGAGGATATTTGCTCTGTAATTACTGCTTTTGAAAAAGAACATTACTATAATTTTTATACTGCTTACGATTTCTGTAAGCGCACAAGCCGTGCGTAAGTACTCTAATGAGTTCTTAAACATAGGAGTAGATGCTGCTGCTTTAGGAATGAGTAATGCTGTTGTAGCAAGTACTAATGATGTAAACTCTGGTTACTGGAACCCTGCTGGACTTGTACATCTAGAAGACAATCAAATTTCTATAATGCATGCCGCTTATTTTGCAAATATTGCAAACTATGATTATGTAGCGTTTGCAAAACCCTTGGATGACAAAAGCGCCATTGGTCTTTCTGTGATTAGATTTGGTGTAGATGATATTTTAAATACCACACAACTTATAGACGCTGAAGGGAATATTGATTTCAATAGAATAAGTTTATTTTCAACAGCGGATTGGGCTGTGACGTTTTCATATGCACGTGAATTACCATTGGATGGTCTTAATATAGGCGCTAATGCAAAAGTAGTACGCCGTGTTATTGGTGATTTTGCAAGTAGTTGGGGATTTGGGATTGATATAGGTTTACAATGGCAAAAAGGAAACTGGAATTTTGGACTTATGGCTCGTGACATTACAACTACAGTTAATGCATGGAGTATTGACGAGGAACAATTTGCAACTATTAGCGATGCTGTAGAAGGTCAAAACCAAGAGTTACCTGAAAGCACTGAAATTACAATTCCAAAATTACAAGCTGGTTTTGGGAGAACATGGATACATCACTATGATTATAGTTTCAAAGCAGAGATTGATCTTAATGTTCGTTTTGCGCAAACAAATGACATTGTATCGTCTTCGGCGGTTAGTGTCACTCCTGCCTTTGGATTTGAGTTTGGATACTCTGAACTGGTTTATGTACGAGCTGGTGTTGGAAATTTTCAAGAAATTACGGCATTAGATAATTCTACATCTATAGGATTTCAACCTAACATAGGAGTTGGTTTTAAATACAAAGGTATTCATGTTGACTATGCACTTACAGACATAGGTGACCAGAGTGCTGCTATTTATTCTAATGTATTCTCTTTAAAACTAGACTGGGAACTTTTCAGGTAAAACATTCACTAAAACAAAAGGTTAATTTACTTACATTAAATTTTACTTCCTTAGTAAATTGGTCTGTTTCGTTTTACATTAAACACTACAAAAACAACATGTGATCTCTATTAGATTCTAAAAAATTATAGTTTAGATGTATTATCTCTATTACATAAGTAACAAACATATACTTTTGGAATAGTTACTACTGGAAAAGGAAAACCTAACAGCAACATTGGAGAAGAAGAATACGATTTATCTGGTAAATGGATAACTAGTCCATACTGTTAGATAGAACCTGCTATGGCTTTCCAAATTGGATTACCTATTTTAATATTAAGAGAAAACGGGGTAATTGCAGATGGTATATTAGAAAGAGGAGTCACTGGAACTTTACCTGAGTTTGATTTAACAAAAAGCAATTCATATCTCGAAAATAATGAATGGTTACAAATAATTGGGAAATGGGAAGGGTTTGTTAGGAAAGTTGTGCAAACTAAAGGTAATCCGCCTAAACTATATTAAAAAAGTTGTTTTAACATCTAAACGATATAACATCATAAAGAAATTTAATCTATGCTATTTTATACCAATTTGGTGTCATACCATATCATTATTTACGTATAAAAAAAGCTCCTAGTATATCCACTAGGAGCTTTTTTATATCAATAGGTTTTATTGGTGTTTTATCTTTTCAGTGTAAAGTGCCCTACAAACTCTCTTTGTGTTCCTAGTCCATCAGGTTCTGT
>NZ_CANLOB010000042.1 GCF_947492815.1 uncultured Dokdonia sp. | reverse complement strand
ACAATGATATCATTGTTCAGCTTTAATTAATAAATTTAATCCATTAATAATCTGTATCGATTAGTTAGGACTAGACATTATGATTTGAGAAGATTATTTAGTCCAAGCAAACTTTTGGAAAGGCTCATCTATAGGAGTATTAGCAATATGGTTGGTGTAATTACTAATCACCTTCTGAGAAACACCTAAAATAATATCTAATACTTGTCTTTGACCATACCCTTGTGCATAAAATGTTTCTAATTCTGCATCACTAATATGACCGCGATTTCTAACAATGCTCAATACGGTGTTTTGTAATACCTGCAATTTTTCGGTAGGCATTGCCTCTCCATTACGTAAAGCTTCTGTTAAGGCAGGATCTACTTTCATCATATGTGCGATCGCTGTATGTGCAGGAACACAGTAATGACATTCGTGTTCTACATTTATGGTTTGCCATACTACAGTGAGTTCTTCGGCATTAAATGAAGAATTTGAAAATAACTGATGTGTAGTTTTATACACCTCTAGTAATGCGGGTGATTCTGATAAAACTCCGTGTAAATTTGGAAGCATTCCAAATGCTTTAACCGAATTTTTTAAAGATTCTTTGCTCTCTTCTGGAGCCGTTTCAATTGTATGAATTGTTAATGTACTCATGTTATTGTATTTGTAATTTATGTTTGTAAAATAACTAAACAATCGTTTAGTTATTGATTAAAAAAATATTAATTGTTTGTAAATATGTTTTCGATATAGTTATCTAATTGGTTTTTTTGAAATACTCTTGATGCTGAGGCAAGTCCAAACATAGAGATAATAAAATAGTCTGCTTTTTTTTCAATAGTGTTAGGATCTTGGTTTTTCTCTTTTTGTAGTGCTAGCGCAAACTGATTTCTAATTTCGGCAGTAAACTTTCTGAGTTCAGCTTTGATTTCTGAATCTGCATCTTCTTGTAATTCATTTGCAGCATTTGTAATTAAACATCCCTTTCCAAAATGCTCATCTTTAGAAAAAGCTATGAAATCATAAAAGTATTGTTTTAAGCCTTCTACGCCATTAGTTGTATTTTTTAGAGGAATTAAAATATCGTTTAGTTTTTTCTTGTAGCATTTAATACTTTCTAAAAAGACGCCGTTTTTGCTTCCAAAACTTGAGTAGATAGAGAATTTATTTATTCCCATTTCTTTTTCCAGCATTTGCATAGATGTAGTCTCATAACCATTACGCCAGAATAGGCGCATCGCTTTTTCTATGACTTCGTCTTCATTATAGTTCTTTTTTCTTGCCATTGGTAGTAAAACGATACAAAACTAAACAATTGGTTAGAAATAAAAAAATAATAGTTTAACGATATAAACTCTAGATACACTTTAACACTACGTTCCTCCTTTTTGGTCGTGAATCTTGTAATTTTACTTTACTATTTCATTTTTTCCAGTTACAAATCTCCTAGGTACGCTTTAACGCTACGCTCTCCTTTTTTGGTTGTGAATCTCGCAAGCTCGATTTCGCGAAAGCGTACCCAGAAACTTCCTAATTTAATGATGTTTGTAATATGCCTACATTTCCTTTTTGGTTAATAGTTGTTGCCTTCACTTTGAGTGGTGTTGTGGTATCGGTGATAGGTAATGTGATTGTGGCCTCGCCATCTTCATTTGTTTCTATGGCAGGATTCCAATATAAGACTGTAGCATTTTTACGTTCCTTCTTAGAGAGGTTTTGTTGATATTCTTCAAAAGTAATGGCAGTTTCATATCCTTGAAAATCAAGTTGTGCTTTTTTTCTAGGGATATAGGTGTCTTCTGCAAAGCGCGTATAGATAGCAACTACACCTCCAGCACCTCTAGAACCAAAAATAGCAGCCTCAGGACCAATCAAGACTTCGATACGTTGAATATCAGTAAAACTTACAATATTCATCACTTGACTTAGAGAAGTTCTTGCAGGGCCGTTTAGTGCGCTAATTAAGGTATTTCCTGATGTTGGCGGACTACCAGGTGGTGGAGGTGGCGCACTGCTTTTACTAAGAGGAATCCCGTCAACAACAAATAAAACAGATCCTGACGCTCTCGGAATAGAAATACTAGGGCTTATTTCTCCAAGGCCTGAGATAATCACACCTGGGACTTGAGTGAGTAATCGTGCTAACTCCTTGGGACGATCATAATCTTGATATACTATTTGATGTTTAGAAGGTTTTACACCGTATACTGATGGTGTTTCATTCTTTGGCGCCTCTTTTGTTTTTCTACCTGTTAATGGCACTTCATTTAATACAAGTGTTCCTGTTGTATCAAATGGCTTTACAGTGAGTGCTTTCTCATCTTTTGGGGTGTTGTTCTCATTTTTTGTACTTTTCTTAGCTTCTTTAATTCTTTCTTTTTCTTTTTTAGGATTTACATAAAATGAATCTTCCATACGTTCTAATTGTACCAATCTAGATTTTGTATCATCTCCTTGTGTTCTGCATAAAAGAGTTGTTTCTCCATCAATTTGGATATTATCTATACGTAGCATTCCATCTGCATTTGTGGTTGTTTCTTTGATAGAAATACCATTTTCATTGGTAAACATGACCTGAATAGGTGTGTTTACTAATAACTTGTTATTAAGGTCATATGCATAGCCTTTGATGTGAAGTCCTTTTTGGATAGGATACTGTATGTTTTTAGAAGTGACAGTAGTTTCTGATGGACTCCCTATATTGTATTTCTGAGCGATAAGCACATACATATCTTGTAGAAAACGGCTATTTCTCTCTGTCGTATTTTCTTGCTCATTTGGTAGCGAAGCAAATACATCTGCATCTTTAAATCCAGTTGTATGAGTAGCTTCAGAAATGATACTCAGTGCTACTTCTGTTTGTACAGGTTTATTTTTTTGATCTGTGACTTTTACTTTATAGGTTGCTTCAGTATCAGAAAGAGCAACTTGGTCTAGTGTGATTTGTAACGATTGTCCATCAATCCAAATAGGTCTTTTTGCTAGCTGATTTCCTTCTTGATCTATTAATTGGAGTTCTAAAATTCCTCTGGGGATTTTTTCTTTATCTAATTTGATATCAGCCTTATTTTTGGTAAAACTAATTTTCTTTTCAAAATATGGAACTCCTCGTAAAGTACCTATAAGTGTAAGTGTTGTTTTTTGAGCTTTCTCAGAACGAACTACCTGAATATTGGCAACATCAGCTGCTATATTATTAACCTGTAATAGATGGCCTTGTGATTCACTATCAGGTAAAGGATAGGTGGTTCCATTTTCTAATTTTAAAAAATAACGTTCGTTACTTTTGGGTTCTAAAAAGGCAATCCCTGAGCCTGCATTATATTCTTGTACTTTAATAATACTGTTATCCTGACTATCTACAATGGTACCAATCGAGCCATCTGTACTTACAAGCCCTGACGGTATTTGAAATACTATCTTATTTTTAAATCCTTGTAAAAAAACACCTCCTTCTGGTAGCATTGTAATCGTATTTGTTGCAACGGTACCAGTATTAAAAGTATCTCCAATTTGTATTTGTTTTTTTGCAGAGGAATTGTCATTATAGTTCTTCATCCACTGAGTGTATGCTTTTACAATATAATTTCCTTCTTTGGTTCGTTTAGGTAATATGATGTTGCCAGTAACCATACCATCTATGATTTCGTGAAATTGCTTTTTTACAGTAGTTCCATCCGTATCTTGAAGTTCAATATGCAATACACGACTGTTGCTATATCTATTTTGTTGTGGTCCTGTTAGGAGGTATGCTTTAAAAAAGAGATGGTCATTGTTTATTTTTTCATTAGCCAATTGTAAGACCACATGTTCTCTCATCACATATAGTGAGTCCTCTACAGAGACTTGCGTTATCATTGGGACTCCAGGATTATAAGGTCCTCTTTGTATAATATTTTGAGAAAAACCAGTAAAACTGCAAAGGGAAGAGAGTGAAAGAAACGTGGCGAATAGGTAGTTAGTTTTCATCATAGCTATTACTTTAATACGTTAATAATCTACTATAAAGATACCTCTCAAATGATTTTTCCTTGTTCTTATTTAGATTGATTTAACATTATTAACAAGGTCTTGTATGTTTTGTTTACCATATATCTGTAATATAGAGACGTATTCCTGTTTTTTCTTCAACAGTTAGTAATGAGTCTCTTAGTGGAATAGTGCGTATACCAATGGTAGTTCTAGGATTATTTGTTTTTGCTATATGTTCTGGGGGAAGCGGTTTAATGATCCCATAGGTTGGTTTTGAATCATCGTTTAGTGATGTCAAGTACCAATCATCTATAATCACAAATTGATATGGAGAGAGTTGTCCTTTTTTAATGGCTTCTTTAAGTATGGGGATTAATGGTGGGTATAATGTATCCTTTCGGTTATAGGAAGTAGAGATAGAATTATGATGACTTATAATCGTAGAAGTCCAATATCCCTTGCCTACTAGTTGTTCTCCAGGATAGCCTTGTATCGCTATGATGTCCATAAGCTTGGCTATTTGCTGCTCACTATGTGGAGCAAATTTATTTTCAGTATAACGAGTTTGTGCTTTTTCGCTAAATCTAAATAATGCCTTGAACGCTTTCCACTGATCTTTAGCAAACATCTTTTTTACTTGTGACTGCACTTCTTTATTTAGAGTGTCTTCATATATGGCTACTAGGGAATCGTATTTGTTTTTGAGCGTTTTCCAATCTTCTTTGGTAAGATATTCTTTAAAGAGTTTATTCTTTTTGATAGCTTTTAATGTCCATCCTGACTGTATGGCTAATTCAATATAGGCGAGTGTTTTTTCTTTGTTCTTTGTGTAAGCTGCCAATTGACTTGCAATTTTATAATCTCTTATAAACACAAAGTCATAGCTATTAAATAATTGTTCATACATTGAAAGAGCGTCCCCGTATTTTTCAGAAACAATTTTTTGTTCTATCTGTAAAACACTTTGATGGTATACGGTATAATCATTCTTAGATTGCCCAATTATTGCGGATATCGTACACAAACATATAAAATAGGAGAGGAGTAATTTTTTAATCACATCATTGGTTTTAGCAGTTAACTAAATTACTTTTTTATGCATATTAAAAAATAAACGTTTTGTTAATTGATTGAATTTTAACGACCTGCTAGCGGAGAATCAAAAATACCTACAGAGAGCTCTACCCATAGTAGAAGAAATGCAACTAGAAGTAAGATATAGAACAGTACTTTGTAGTTGCGGTTTTGTACATTTAAAATGATTAATTCTATCAGACTACCAAGACCTAATAATAAGATACCTGCAATCATAAAATCTGTAAATGTCCAACGGACTTCATTTGTAAATTGCATAGCAATAAGAGGAATCAGTAAAAGTATTCCTACACTACAAAGTATAAGAAGTCTTCTTTGGTTTTTAGGTTGCATGATGATGAATAACAGCGTTTTTAATCTTTTAAAATTTATTAATTATGGTTTATTCTTCAGGCATTCTAAGCAAGTTTTCTAGCGCCCATTCATTCTTTTCATCAATGTTTAATATTTGAATGTATACTTCTTTGGCTTTTTCGTATTCTTCATTAGCGTGTAACTCATATGCTTTGTCAGAAAGTTCAATGATTTCTAATTCTTTTAAATTACTTAAGGCAAATTCATTATCAGAATCCCGTTCAAGGATTTGATTATATAATAAACGAGCTTCTTCGGTATCTTGATTTTCATAAGCAATATAAACTTTATAAGAAAGCCAAGAAATCGAGAAAGGATTCCAAAAGATAGATGAGCCTACTAGAAGTATACATAGTACTCCTATAATACCTTGTTTTATCTTAGAGAACTCAGCAATATATCCTAATAAGATTCCAAATAATAGGCCAAAAACATGCGCAGCATTTGCAACCTCCCATACACCTGTTTCTGTTAAAATAATGCATAGAAAAAGCCAGAGGATAAATAGGTATATGATCTTTTTAGTAAGGGTGTTTTTATACGCTTCTGTTATTTTTCTTTTTGTAAAGATATATCCAAAAAACGCATACACAATTCCAGAAAGACCAATTCCAGTAGTTTCTGAGAAAGATAGTTGAGCTAATGAGCTTATGACAGCAGCACTTACTATAAAAGTGCCAAAAAATAATTCACCTTCTTCAAATTCGATTTTTTTGCCAAATATCCAGAACCAGTATACATTTGCAATGATATGTACTATGTCTAAGTGCAAGAAGTTTGAAGTAATAAGTCCCCAATAACTTCCTTTAAAAATATCTTGTGTAGCTGGCACGCCCCATTTTGCAAAAGCATCCCAGTTTTCGGGATCTTGTTCCGTGTTAATTCCTATAAATAATACGATACTGATAATAACACATATTCCTGTGACTATAGGAATATATTTTTTGAAACGCTCTGAAATAGGAATGGTTATTTCTGACATTTTTATTGTGATAGATTATTTAAGCAAAATGAGGAAGATACTAATTTTGAATAGGAAATAACAACTTCCTTTTTTAGCCTTATTTAAAATCAGAGGTTTTTATTTCTAGATAATACCGGTCATTTCCACAATTAGCATTCAATACTTCAATCTCTTCATTTTGAGCTGTGATGTATTGAATAAACATAGCTTCATATTCTTCCCAATTAGCGGTCATAGGAGCTTCTCTACAAGTCTCAACCAAACTAAAAATATACTTCCCTTTATGTACAATCATACCTCCATACTTTGCTTCAAAAGTTATTTTTTTTACACGTTCTGCTATTGCTTTATCCAAATGCTTTAGATCTGTAAATCCATATTTTGAATCTGTTTTAAGCTGATTAAAGTTATTTTGTGCAGCTTCTTGGTTTTTATAAGTTGCAACAAATAAGATAAAATGTTGGTATTGATTAGGAGTTGTTTTTTGGGGATATCCGACTTTTGAGTAACCAACAATTTTTTCAAGTCCTTCTGTTTGAAATATATTTAAATGGTTAGGTTTTTCTATTGGAAACGTAGTAAACGTATCAGTTCTAATAAGTCCACCTAATACTTCCATAGCAAATGCATTTGCAGATGCAATGTAATCTGTATCTATGCTTTCCTTTGATTCTGAATTTAGTATACTTGAGGGTGGTGTTGTTTCTTCAACTTCTTTTTTAACGATTTTTTCAGTACACGAAATAAATAGTACTACGATGATATATATGAGGTTTCTATAAGTTGTCATTATGTATTTGTTACTGTTGGGATGTTTACTTTTACCGCTTTCGCGAAAGCGTAAAAAGAACGATTCCCAATGTGTTTTGTGATCGTTACTTTGTAAGCTTATTGAGGTGTATTATGTTCTTTCAAATACTTGATAATAATTCCGAGTTGTCCTAAATGATATAAGTCGTGGTGTAGCATGCCATTAATAACAAAACGGTATTCATAAGTATCTTTAAAATCAGTGTCATAATAGGTTGTGTTTAAAAAATCATCGTCTTTTGATGCTAACAAATCAATTAATTCTGAAAGGGTATTATCATATTCAGATTTGATGTGTAGCCAGCCTTTTTTTGCTAGCTGATCATTCGGTAACCAGTTTTCTTCGCAGTCATCTGTCTTACTTCCTGTGCCTGTTTGGATTTTTAAAATCGTCTCTTTACGCCATAATGTTAGATGCGAGATTATTTCGGCAATACTATGTAACCCTGTAATGGGCCTTTTAAAAACCATAGATGTATCTACCTGATTTAACTTACTAGTAAATGTGCTACCTATCCATAACTTTCCATGTTGCACTTCTTTATACTGTTGGATAATATGTTGAATAACCTGATTCATAGTGTTTGTTACATTATGTTATACATCTAATAGTATAGAAAGAAATTACTTATGGTTCCAAGTATGTTTTGTAAATAAATTTGTAAATGACACGGGAACAGGGTTTACTTGTATCTTATCATTTTCTTTTTCAAGAATAAGCATACAGTTTTCTGGAAGTGTTCCTAAATCATTAAATTCAAGTTCTTTCACTTTTATAGATGTTGTGATGCCATTTAGATCTAACTCTGAACTATAAGGTTTTCCTGTATGTCCAAAGAAATGATACTGAAAAGGGATATGATCCAAGATTTCTCTTATTTCTTTGGATCCATATCCAGGATCACCACTATTGTCCGAGTCATGGGTAATAAACAAATCAATTAAATCTCTATGATTAACTAATTTTTTAATTTTATCGTATTCATATTTTTGGATGAATCTTTTCTCAGTTCGGTTTTTTCTATCTCCAATTCTTCCAAACCCTAGAAAAGATAGATACTCATGATCTTTCTGGAAATTTTGTAACTCTCCAGATTTACATAACCAAACGTATTGATAACTATCAACAGGAAATAAAGAGTTTTCGGCATATTGCTTTTCTAAGTCATCTAAAAAATCATGATCTTCATGATTCCCTCTTACACATATCATTTTTACATTTAATGCTGTTAAAAATGCTTCTATTTTTTGATCTATGTGTATAAAATCATCGTGAAACCCTAATTCATCTCTGTCATGCTTAGCATGTTTTTTGGTAGCGTTATCAAGATTATCTAAATTGGGATATATGCCAACATCACCACATTGAATAATTAGGTCAATTTTCTTATGATATTCTTTTTGGTAAGCATCTACCATTTTAAACGGAAGTAAAATTTTACCGTGTATATCTGAAAAAATAGCAACTCGTATCATGATGTTAGATGTTCGTATTTCTATTAATGGTTTATATGGAAACTAGTTAGTAAATAGATTATCCATTATTTTATACTTGAAGTACAATCTTTATTATAACAGTTTTAATGTTGTAACTATTTTTTTTTCATTTCAAGTACAAATGGTGATTCAGCCATTATAAAATAAACGATTCCATTTCTTTTAGACACATTAATTCCCATTAATTGATAGCTGTCAGTATCTTTATCCTTCCATTCTTGGATTATTACTTCAGTATTATTCGTGTTGAATTTCCAGTGAACGTTTTTCATCATCTCATCTAATTCCTTCATAAATTCAATGTTAAAGTTGAATGTTCTATCTTTTTTAAAATCAAATGTAGCTCCCAAAAATGCAGCTTTTAACGCATCCATTCTTTTTTGTTGTTCGCCAGACATTTTTGGAAAGTCTCCAGAGATTTTTTCTACTTCCCATGTGCCAATAATTTCTTTTTCAGATAAACTTTGTCCATATGTAATTGTACTTATCACGAGTAGAAGTAAAGTAAGATGTTTTTTCATTTTTGTTTTTTTAGTTATTATTTATGACTAAAAGTAACTTTTAATTTAGTTTGAATATTTTTTTTAATTCTAACGTATCAGGTCTTCTTCTGTCTAGGACTAAATGCATTATCGAGTCACCTATAAAAGACATTTTAGTGCCACTATTCACTACATCTCCACGATTAAATTGAATCCCGTTTTCTTTTATGCTATAACGATAGCTAACTATAGTGTCTAAATAATTTTCCAAATAAAACGTAGCGCTACCATCTGTTTTTATTTGTAAAGTGAAAGTTCCAAATCTCCCAGAATAATTAGGTAATTTTATGGGAAATTTTGATTTTGTTACTTTCCACCATCCAAGTGCTATATGTCTAACAGAATCAATTTTTAAACGTTTATTCAATTCGTCTTTATAGTGATAGTAATGTCTTTTTTTATACGTGTTGGTATAATCTCCAAAGAAGTCATGATGGTTTTCAATTTCAAGTATATTGGTGTCAATTTTTTTTATGCCATACTTAAACTCTCGTTCATCTACTAAAGAATCATTTTTTGGTAAGTAACCTTTCTCTAGTAGTCCTCCGCCATTGGTTTTAGAGAATATATAATAGGTACTATCTTCTAAAATGATTAATTGATGTCTTTTTATATAGTCATCTGTAGAAGATTGAAATAGCCATGTGCCTACAACGTTTGTTTCGATATGATTAGTTTCTTTTTCAGCATACTTTTTTTGTACAAAGAAAAATAAAAAGACGCCATAGGAAATTGCAGCGATTACAATCAATGTAAAAATTAATATAAGGATGTCTTTTGTTCTTTTCAAATCTTGTAGAATATACTTTTATAATGCTTCATGGGGGAGTTAAAATACTGTTTTTAAGCGTTCTAATTCATTGCTAAAATAGTTGATCCATTCCAATTATAACCTTTGATTTATTTATATATGAATTTGGTTTTAATCAATATCAATCCAAAAGCTTATAATCACTTTTCCATTCACAATTTGTTCTCTTCTCAAAGTACCTCCATTTTTGAGGATCACTTTTTGGGAAGCTATATTTATTTTGTCACAGGTTAATAGTACCTTATTTAGTCCCAATTCTTTTGCTTTTTCTAATGATAGTGCCAATATTTTTGTAGCGTGTCCTTTCCCTCTACAGCTAGGTTTTATTCCGCATCCAATATGTCCATTTTCGATTAAAAGGCTGTCATTTAATTGATGTCTAATGTTTGATGTTCCAATTATTTCACTAGCATCATTTATTAACCAAAATGTCGTGTGGCATACAAAGTCTTTTTCTGAATAGGTCTCATATCTTTCATTAGTTTCTATAAACTTTTTGAAATCCTTTGTTGCATATTTTAAAGAGAATGGTACCATTTCTTCTTTTGAATATTTCCACTCTTCCAACATTTTTAAATATTTTAAATTATTGGTTGGTCTTATTAGTTGCATTTTTTATAGCTGGAAGTTCATATTCTTATTTACATATCAGTTTATAATAATGGTCTCGACTATGCGTAATTGCATGGGTAAGAGTAGGTAATTGTTTATAAGAGATTGTATGATGCACTTGTTATTTTTCTAACTCATTTATCGTTTCTTCTAAAGCTGAAACCCAACCATTTTTAAGATCATTTTCATTTGTTTTTGAGATTTCTAAATTTCTATTTAATAAAGGCAAAAATCTTTATCTCTTATAGTTAGAATAGCTTCAAATAACAAAGTTCCATAATCTCCATTTTCTAATTCAGTACTAATTACGTCCTTGATTCTTTTATCTTTTCTATTTGCTAATCCAACAATAGCTTCAGATTTAGTTTCAAAATCGTTATCTGTTACTCTATTCCATAATGCATTTCTAATCTCAGTAGTATCAAGATCTATTAAGCTACCTATACCAAACGTAGCCCAATTTCTTATCGATGATTTTTTATTTTTTGAGAAATCAATTAATGTTTCAATAGCTTTGATGTTTTCTACACCAGAAAGTGCTGAAATCAAGGCGTGTTTAACGTCAATATTTTCTACGTTTTGAAATGTTACAAGTTTTGAAATTTGTTTGTCGCTTAATTCTTCATTATTATGACCAATTCCGTAAAAAATAGACTTAAGAACATTGTTTGATTGTTTTTTTTTCAAGAAGTTCAAAATGCAATTCGACCGTTTGTTTTTTATTATATCTTGGGTTAAAACCTAATTGTTGTAGTACATCAAGTCCGATAATTTTTTGTTTGTCAAAATCTGATTGAGCAAATTCATATGCTTTTTTGAAAACTGTTGGATTTGGCCTTTTTCTTAATTCAGATATGTTGTCCCAATATGCTTTTTGAGTTTTATTATTTAACAGGCGATTAAATATTTTTTCAGAAGCCCAATTCTTTCGACTCATTTTCTATAGGATTTACTGTAGTGATCTACAGCATTGTGTTATTTTTTTTTCGTTTTAATATTTTAAAACCATGTGTTATATAGTGTTACTAGCTAATTTTTTACTGTAAATTTAGCTGCCAGGAAACTCCAAATTGGTCTTCAACAAATCCAAATTTTTGACTGAAACCATAATTGTTTAATGGCATCATCACTTTTCCGTTTTCAGATAGTTTTGTGAATAATTGTTCAAGTTCACTTTCGTTTACACATTCTACATAATTTGAAACTGCTGGAGTAAAACCCCAATTATGTATTGGAGGGCTGTCGCTGCACATAAACTGTTTTCCATTCAAATTAAATGTGGCGTGCATTATCGTACCTTCTTTCCCCGGTCCTTCCTTACCCCAACGTTTTATAGTAACAATTTGAGAATTGTCAAATAATTCTATATAGAAGTTCATTGCTTGTTCTGCATTTTCTTTTTGAAATGTTAAGAATGTTGCGATTTGACCTTTTATATCATTTGAATTTTCCGCTTTTAATTGATTCAAACTATCAAGTTCAGCTCTTAATTGTTTTATTTCCTCATTTTCGGCATTACTTTGTTTCATATCAGAACAACTGAAAGTCAGTAATGCTAAGAACAGTATTGTCGTAGTCATTTTCATAATTTGTGTTCTTATTTTTAGCTTGTAAGCAATATTTAATATATGTGACGTTGTAGAGCGAAATAGCACCTACAATTTTTTACTTTTTCAATCATTGCGCTTTATAAAAATACAATAACCATTTGATTCATGATCTAAACAGTTATACTTACATATAATAGTGTTGTAATTAGTTATAATTATTTTTTTTTATTTTTTTTCTAAAAGTCAAATTTGATATTTTGACTAATTGATATATCTTTTGATTAAGTACTTTTCATCCTTTTTTATACATTAGTAGCTGTGGTATTTTAATTGTTTTTATGTATGAATTTTTCAAACTCTTCTATATAAGCTTTTTGGTATTTTTCGTAGGGTCTATGGTATTTAGTAATTCCAAATTCTGCAAGAGTTAAAGCTTTGTTGTTCTCGTTTTTTAATTGAGCAGATTTGAATATAAAATAAACTGAGGGTAAAATACCTTCATAAAACTCTCTATGTAATGAAGGAAATCCAGTTTTTGGGTCTTGAATTCCATAATTCAGATTTTTCAAAGTCTCAGTAGAAACTTTTGATAGAATTGAATTATAGTCTTCAAATTGCTTGAAATATCGAATACCTTTTTCTAAAAAGATTCGAAAAATATCTTCTAAAACTAATTTGTTATCCTCTTTTTTGGGCTTGAATGCCCAATGCCAAACGGATGTGTTAATTGGTGATAATCTTTTACTGAACTCACAGTATTTAGTACTTTTACTTTTCTTAAATTTTAGGTGTTTTGGTGGATATGTTATTCCTTTAATTTTAACCAATAGGTCAACTTGCGTTCCTCCTCCATTTTTTTCTGGAAAGAAATTGATTAAATAGAATTTTTTTTCATCTTCCTTATAGAATTTATAGTCTTTTCCAGTAAATCCTTGACTTGAAATTAGCGGCAAAAAATATGTATTTATACACTCTTTAAAATCACTGTTTGTAAAGTATTTTGATTTTTGCCAAGTATTGATCGGGACATTAATCCAACCAATTCCAAGATTAGCACTTTTAATTTCTTTTCTAATCAGTTTTTTATCATCACTGAAATGATACTTTAAAATGTCTTCGTCTATTTTCTTTTTAAAGATCATTGTTTTTCAGTTCTTACATTACGGTTAAAAATTTATGCATGAGTAGTAGGGAATTCCTCATTACAAACTTTCCGTTTTTGTACATATTTTTGTTATATTTTGAATTTAGTTTTATCACTTAGACCGCTATTATTTATATACCATGTTTGTGGTAGTTGTCATTTTATTATTTGGTCTTAGTTTTTCTATAATCTCCGTACTCACCCAATACAAATTGGATAATTCATCTTTGTCATCGGATCTAGTAAAAAACACATATTTCCCATCTGGTGTAATACTTGGGCATCCTTCATTAAGATTAGAATTTACTTCATTTCCAAGGCTAATTGGTTTTGTCCATTTCCCTTCTTTTTCTTTAAAACAGACATAAATATCAAAATCTTTTCTTTTTTCATTTTCTTTGTTTTGTGAATATACCAGTAAGTAGTCTTGAGAAGGGGAAATAAATCCGTGATGACCAAATTCAATTTCAACTTCTTGAATCTTAGGAAAACTCCCATTTTTATTCTGGGCATAATACATTTTTCTTTTTGAAATATTTGTATAATAAAGATCCCCATTTTCAGCTTGGTTAATATAGAAGACCAGATCATCATTTAGAGGTGAATCAAGTTGTATTGCATCACTCCAAGAATCATCTAAACGGTTTACATACCAAATTTTCTCATCCGAAAAAATAGAATCCAAAGCCGTGAAGTAAATCCTTTTGTTATTAAGGCTAACGAATGGGTATAATTCCTCTTTTTTTCTTCCTTTAGTAAAATTGGCTCTTATAGCTGGAGTCCATTTATTATTTTTAAGTTTTGAAAAAAAGATAGATATTTCTTCGTCTTTTTTATTAACCGTAAAATACACTTCGTCTAATTCAGGAGAAAACGAAATGTTTGATTCATTCCTTCCATCGATTGAAATAACACCAGGAGCAAAAATTTCAGGGATTAGGCTAGGTGGTTTTTGACCTAAATAAAGGAACTCATTGGTAGAAGAATTATCATCATTTGTATTTGATTTCTCAGTTTTACAAGCATTTAGGAATATTATAAATATTAGTACTAAGAATCTAATTATGTTATTTCTCATTGCTTAATTTGTTATAATTATCGCCAATGGTCTCGAGTATTGGTAGTTACATTGGTTAAGCAACTAATTTAGCAAATACAAATCAAATAGAAAATCCGAGATGATTTTCGTAAGTAGGCTATAAATAATACATTATATATGGTTTTGGCAACTAAACATGTTCAAAAACTTCGAATTCAATACATAGTATGCCTGAGTTTTTCATTCCTATTTTAAATCGTCTTTGTCAATTAATACATGGTTATTTTCGGATTTAGTTAATAAGACATCATTTTTTTTAATTATTTTAAAATTCTCTTTATTCACTAAATTGGTTATCCATTGTGATCTACGTCCTTTTTTATTGGAATCACACCAAGTATCATTGATTAAATTTCTTTTTTTTGATTAACCCCTTTTACTTTCAAAAATTGATTAGATGATTATTGCTTTAAAAATACCGTCTTCTATCCAATCAATTCTTCGTTCTTCAAAAGTTCTGAGTACCTTAGAGTAGCCTTGTATATCTTTTGTCAGTTTGACTCCAAGCTTAGTTGATAACTTTTCAAGTTTTTTATCTATTTTTTAAATCTTTTCATCTGAATTAAATTGAATATAATGTGTTTGTATATGTATGATAGTGATATTTTAACCACTATCTTTTCAAATGTGTACTGGCCGTTATTATTTGTTTATATATTCGTTCCATGACTTAAAACTGCTATTACTTATACACATTGTTATGCGTAGTTATTTTTCTGTTTGTTTTAGAATCCAATCCATAAGTTCACCTTTATGTATTGCATTCCAAGTTGATTGAGCATTCTTGCTGGGTGATAAATTGTCCTTGGGTTGTAGTACAATCAATTCGGTATTTTCATTTCCTATTAAGTTCAATTCAGCTAAAAATCCAACAATATCTACCGAATTATTCTCGTATAGGGTTCTTAGTTGTTTTGTGAGCTTATATTTTATTGCGGGTTCTATATATGCTCTAACACCATAATCTTTGTAAATCTTAATATTTTCATTCTTTTCATCAGAGTAACTATACGATGAGAAATTGTGATAACTCTCTGGATTAGTTTTTGGTGTTCCTCCTAAATACGTTTCTAATAGATAGTTGATGAATGTTGGTTCCCAAAGATCAATTCGGTTAAGCCTTATATCACGTTTATGTTGATACCATTTTCTTGTAAAATCCATTGTGAAATTACAAGTGACAATACCTTTTATGTTAAGTTGAAACTTGAGATCACTCTCTTTAATAAATTTAATATATCGCATCGCTCTATGCCCAACTAAACTTGCTCCTAAAAAGAAAATGTTGTCATTTGGTAAATGATGTTTATCAAAGACTTCTCTAATTACATTATGTGTAGAAATCATAGATGATTTAGAAAAGTAAAAATCAAGTGGAATCTCAGTTGAAATAGATAAAACCGCAAAGTCATTTTCAGATGCTTGCATATACATTTGCTTTGAGCTCCTGTTCTTATTATCATACTTTGAATCTTCAAGGAAAATGAGTACGCCTTTTATTTCCTTATTTTCTGGAAGCATTAACGTATATCCTTTCTGAATAAATGGTAAAAAATCGTTTTTTCCTATTCCAACTCTTAGACTATCATTTTTTGCTGGCTCGTAATATTCAACCATTTTCTGAGAAAAAGACTTTATACTGACAAGAGTAAAAATGAGTGAAAAAAAGAGCTTAAAATGTACTTTCATTTTCGTTTGTTTTAATAGCGAACGACCCTGTGTATGAAACGTATCGTGTAAAATGATACTATTTTTAGATTATCACAGAGCCAAATATTTACGTTTTTTATTTTTCTATTCTAAAAACCAAGTTTAAAAATTTAGTGGCTTCTGCTTATTAGCTTTATTTTATTCAACATCTTGTCAGACTAACTTTTTCTTATTTCTCCCAAATTTTTCTTACAAGTTTTAGAACTGGAAAATTCAACATGTTAAATTCAGTATTTTTAATTTCTTTCGTTTGTTCAGGGATGTTTTCTTTTTCTGCTTTTTCTCTTTCTTTCATTTCAATCTCCCATAATGCATCTTCGTCAAGTGGTTGAACTAAATCAGCTCCACCTTTATGGGGGAATTGAACATAATTTTTAGGAGGTTTAGGTAAACTTTGTTCGCACTCTTTTGAGCAGAGATTTGCAAGCATTGGAATTGTGTCAGTTCCAACGTGTGCTGTAATCCACATTTGATTTGTGGTTTTGTAAGTTATTTCTTTATTGCAAATACTACATTTTAAATTATCTCCAAAGTACCTTACTGGATTATGGTCAAGTTTTGGAAAACCCATTCGGTTTTTATAATTCCCATAAAGTGTTCTTGTACTAATTCGACTGTCTTTTAGTTTTTTACATTTAAAAATCTCAAATGGAAACCAATGCAAATCGTATGAAGTATATGGGTCGAAATATTCAAGTGATTCCATAAGCCTAATTTCAGGTGGAATTCTTTTTAGATTACTCCCATAAAGCCCAATTTTCTTAACTTTTTTAAGTTTTGATATTGATTCTGGAAGTGTAAAAATTTGAGCAAACAAATCGTCACCAAGAGCTTCTCTCGGAATAAACTCGTCAGTTCCACTTTCAGCAATTTGGTCAATGTATTCACATAATTTTTTCCAAGCGATAGAACTTCTATCTTGAACATCATTCGGTATTTTGGAAATTCTATTATTCATTGTTTGGTTTAGCTTGTGCCAAATGCTTTTGTGTATGGTTTAGTTGCTAATTTAACAAATACAAACTGAATAGAAAATCCGTAAAGGTTTTCGTAAGTGTAATATAAATAAGTAATTATACGCGGTGTTGGTAATTAGTACTAAACTCCTTTAAACTACCGATTTTCCTGTTTTTATACACAGTGTTAGATTTTCGTTTTTTTCTCCAACCCAGTTTGTATTCAAATCAAATATCTGATTTTCATCATTTAATTTGAATATTCTACCCTGCTTGATTTTTTTAGAGTCATCACATAATTTTTGAGATCATTTCTTTCAGGATTATAAATTCCAAATCCTAAATAATTGAATATAGCGATAGTTAAATCAGTTACATCATTCGGTCCAATTCCATATTTATTAGCAATATTATTATCTGAAGCATTATTTTCCCACCAGCAAACCATACAAATTTCAAAGTAACCTCTTTTCTTTAAAGTTTTAAACCGCAGCAAGGACAAGACTCTGAATAGACTGGAATTCCAGTTATTATTTCAATTCCAGTTTGTTTAGGTAAATACCCATTTATAATCCTTTTAAAGTCATCTCCTTAATTTAAATCTCAGTGTTTCATCATATTTTTGGTCACTAAAATTATTTAGTAATTTTTTACTTTCAAATTCTTTCTGCATTTCTTTAAGTAAAGCTACCCATTTGAAAAGATAGTATTAAATATAAAATTCCAACTTAAATGAAACCCAATTGATATAGTAATAGAAGCGGTCTTTGAATATGACCAAGCCCAAGCGTAACCCATTAAGCCAGTTCTAATAAACACGATTATCATTGGAATAATATTTCCAAATATCCCAAATGAAAACCAATGATAAAATCCAAACGCTATTGCTGAAATCAATATCTCTTTTAAAACTCCTTTTTTTAAATGAAAACATAGAGAATAGCTCCACGAAAAATCAGTTCTTCAGTGATGACAGATTTTAAATTCCAAACGAACGTTTCTAAAATCAGATTTGTATTGATTCTTTGATTTAGAGACCAATCTGACGATTCTAAGATAGATTCCAATAATTGAACATTAAAACACAGTAAAGCTATAACTAAAAATCCGATCCCAAGCTGTTTTAATCTTGCAGAAATAGGATATATTCCAAGAGCTAGAATTGATTTCTTTTCTGTTAAATAGAGTAGTATCCAAGAAATAGCAGGAATTACTAAAATTCCTATCATCTGTTATTTGGGTTTAAATTACACCAAAGGTCTTGTATATGAAAAGTATTAGATTGATATGTGGCTAATTTCCGATTTTAAAAAAAAAGATAGTGGTTTAGTTCTAACCCACTATCTTTTATATACATTGTTGGCAATTGGCTTTATCCAGTTCACTTTTTTGATGTGTAGATAATTCTTTTTTTGATGAACTTATTTTCGAGTCTATTTAAAACGGTGCAAAGTTATCTTTAGGTTCATTTGGCACACTCCAACGCTGGCGAGCTGTAATTTTTTCTGATTCATTAACTATAGATGTTGAGTTATCAAAATTGCCATAACTACTTCCGCCACCTCTAGGAATTTGCATACGGTCTCCATAGAGCCATACGACCAGATTACTACGCTGCCCGCTACTAATTGGATGAGTTGCGTGTGGCACGTTTCCTCTGTGAATAATAGCTTTACCAGGTTCAAAAATTGTTTGTACTGTTTTTCCTGTGGTTTTATCGTGAAAATCAACTTGCGATCCTGTAAACCCTTCATCAGGAAGGTTTATATTAATATTCAAAGTAGCAGCAGATGCATCTGTATGTGCGTGCAAATCTTTATCCTTATCGGGATTGTACTGTATAGAAAATCCAAATGTTTGGTTATCATAACCATAAGTTCCCAATAATAAACGAGCAATAGGACGCATGTAACGATCCATCATATCGTTATAAAATGCTTGGAAATTGGGAGCTGCTAGGTGTCCTTCAGAGCGAGGATCTAGCATCATACCGTAGCGATTTAACTGGATGCCGTAAGGTGCACGTACTGGTATTTGCGAGTTTACAACAGCTTCTAAATAATCGCGAAATTCTGATAAACGTTCAAGATCAAAAAACTGAGCAACATACACACCAGGAATAATTTCTTCCCATAGATCTGCAACAGCATTTTCTTTTTCTGGGTTTTCCCAAGCGTCATTGATAGCTTGTCGCAAATGTGGATCCAAGAGTGTCTCGTCTGGAATTAGGATGTTGTCTTTGTTTTCTATTTCCCATGCTGCCCAAGCATCTTCTAGTAACTCTCTGTTACTGTTCCAAAAAGTCGAAACAGATGGATCCCGCCTTAGAGATGCTTCACGAGAAGGTAAATCAAGGGTACGAGCTTGCGCGAGAGCATTATTATTATATGTCATTTTTCTATTTTTAAATACTAAAATTCTCTAAACGGATGTCCAATGTCGTTGGACATCCGTCATTATTCTTAACTAAGAATAACCTATTAATCTCTTTGGATTTCTTGTAAATCCATTAACATATTTTCCCAGTTTTTCTGGTTGTCGTGATCAAATTGAGCACCATTTTCATCTGCAATCGTAAAACGTTTTATTGCTGGTGTTTTACTAGTTGCCTGAAATAATTGATAAGCTTCTTCCTTTAATGCATCAGCAATTGGTAAATCTATAGATGCATATACAGCGCGCTTGCAGGCTTCAATAGATTCTGCTGGGAATTTAGAAATACGTTTTGCCAGAGCATCTACATAAGGTCCAATCTCATCTGCATCTAATGCTTTATTAATTGTTCCAAATTTTTCTGCTTCATCAGCATCCCAATCTCTTGCGCCTAAAATAATTTCAAGTGCTTTACCCAATCCTGTTTGTCTTGCCATACGAGATGCTCCACCACCACAAGGTAATATTCCCATACCTACTTCCATCTGCATAAATTTGGCTTTACCTCTTGCTGCAAAACGCATGTCTAAGGCTAATGCCATTTCGTGACCACCTCCACGTGCAAAACCTTCAATTTTTGCAATAGTTGCTTGTGGTACGTTGCTTAATCTTTCTAATACAGATTGCAGGTCCAACAACTTAACCTCGTTTCTTGGGACTGCTTCTTCAGACATATCTCTTAGTAAGTTGGTATCGTAGTGACATACCCAATAGCCTGGATTTGAAGATTCAAATACAACTACTTTAACACTTCTATCTCTCTCTAATCGTAAGCATAAACTGCTTAAATCTGCAAGCATTTCTTGTCCCTGTACATTGACAGGTCCAAAGTTAATATCTACCGTTAATATTCCTCCGTTTTGCTTTGCTGTAAATGTTTGAAAATTTTTGTAATCCATTGGTTCTGTTTTTTTATTATTTGTTATTTGCTATAAATGTGTGTTTCTTTATTTTTCCGTTTTCAATAATGTAAGTGTCCATTGCTACTTGTACATTTAATTTTTCATTTTGACCTTGCCATACAAAGTATACTACATTACCGTGTGTCTCTTGTTTAATTATATTAAACTCAAAACCTTCGAAGTTAGGCAGGAACTCTTTGTAAAATCCATATATTTCATCTAGTCCATTATATGTTTTTTCTGGTGTGATAAATATGGCATCATCAGAATAATCAATTGCCACATTAGCTGGGTTCAAGGTATCAACCGCCTTCATGTGACTCTCAAAAACCTCTTGTGCATTTTTCATATTAACTGTTGTTTTAATATTACAATGCAAATGTATAGAGAGCTTTAAGCCATTTTTTTGTAAGAAAAAATGAGGTTTTAGTAAAAAACAAGGAAATTACCTTGAGTACATAATTTATTCTTGTTTAATAGCGCTGGTTGGGATACCTCTGTAAGCTATAAATGTTTTGTCTAGGTGACTGCTATCTGTAAATCCTAGCTCTTGTGCAATCTCAGAAACGGTTAAGTTAGTATGTAATAGACGTGTTTCTGCTAGCTTTAATTTGTAGGTAAGAATATACTTTTTAAGACCAATATCCATTTTGTTTTTAAAGTATTGGCTTACGTAGTTTTCTGAAATATTAAACTTTTCTGCAAGTGCTTTTTTTGTGATTTTTTCAGGGTTATGAATCTGGTAATGAATATAGTTTACTATATCTTGAATTTTAGACCCTTTTACTTGTACACTTACATCATTAGAGTTTCTAGATAATATATGAAGTATCGTATGTAATGTAGATTTTAAAACGACCTCGCTCTTTAGATTTTCATCATTATACTCATTACATAGTACACTAAACAATGCAGTAATACTTTTTTCTTCCTTTTTAGTTTTAAATATTATGTTAGAAGCTCTATCTACACTATGGAATATGGTTTCTATTTTTTTAAACCACTCTTTGCGTTGTGTTTGGTACTCGTCTACAAATGAAATTTTAAAAAAACTTGTTAGAAATTTTATAGCAGTAATTGTTGTTGAGGTATTAATTTCTAAGCTGTATTTGTCATTAGGGATTAAGATATAAATCTGGTTAGCTTTAAATGGCACTTTTTGATTATTAATACTAAGTGAACCAGTACCTTCAGATATATGTAGTATTTCAAAAAACCGAATAGGTGTATATTGACAAAATGCAAGTACTTCTACTTTTTCAAAATGCTGAATTACGATATTTTCAAAAATGGTTCGTGCCACAGATGATCTTATTTAAGGATGTCTGATGTTTTCTGCAATAATGTTTCTATTAGTTCATTATCGTAAGCATCAGGATGCGCCTTTGCAAACTCACCTTTTGGATTTCCTTTATCGTTGTCAAAATATTTGCCTGTGCTATTTTTATATCCTTCTGAAATGGCTAGATCATACAATATGTCAGAACCTTTTGTCGCTGGAGACCAGTATTGTCCATACGCTTCATTCGCCATTCTTGTATTTAATAAAGAGCCAGGATTTACAGCAATAGCTGTTATGTCTGGGTTCGCTTTCGCGAAAGCAAAACTCCACATAGTCAATGCCAGTTTACTTTGCGCATAAGCTTCACTAGCTACACGTATGTCTAAACCAGCCAAAGCAGCATCTGTAACGTGAGTTTGCGCTGCCGAACTTAAGTTAACGATACGCGGGTGATCACCCTTTTTCAGCAAAGGGAGTAGTGTGTTTGTAAGTACGTAAGGGGCAAAGTAGTTTACAACGAGCCTAATGTCAAATTCTTTGTAACCCTTTGTAACAGATGTTTTAAAAATTCCAGCATTATTTATAAGTATATCTATTTTAGAAACCTTCTCAAGAATTTGGTTTGCCATTTGTTTTACAGCATCAATATCTGAAAAGTCAGCAACAAAACCATCTATATATTTGTTGTTAGATGCATCTTGTACTTCTTTAATGACATGCTGTAATTTTTCTGGGTTGCGACCGTGTAAATACATTTTGTGGCCATCTTTAGCTAATTTAATAGCGGCTAACTTCCCGATACCGTCTGTACTTCCCGTTATAAGTATTGTTTTCATTTTCAAAATATTTTAATAGTCCCGTTTGTTCTTATATATAAAATAACTTCATCATCAGTAATCGCAACTTGATGAATTGCTTTGTCGGTTGCACTAAAATAGCTTCCCACATCAAGGGTTTTAGTTTCTTGATTTTGAGGTAAAGTGTACTTTAAATCCCCTTGTATTACGACAGAATGCAAAACGGTTCCGTCTGTTTTTATTGTTCCATGAAACGCTTTAGGGAGCTTTATAAATAGTCCTTTGGAATCTGAATCATCCCAAAGAAAACTCAACTCAGCTTCACTTTTAGTGTCTATCCAATTTGTCTTATTGCTGTTTAGCCAAACCAAATTAGAAACATCTATGTTAATTGGTCGCTCTCCATTGTCAAAAGCTTCCTCAATAGGTTTTACTAAATAAGGACCTTTGTCTATTTCTACCAACGCTATGTTTTCTTCGCCTTTGGCAGCTGTAATATGGGTTTCTCCTTCAGGTTGTGTCCAAAAACTTCCAGGTGGCATCCACATACTTACTGCATCTGGATCATCATTATGTATAGTACCTTTGATAACTACAGCTCTATACGTCACATTGTGGATATGTGGTGGTGACGAAAATCCATCAACAAACTTTGCTAAGAATCCAGTAGCAACTTCTCCGTTTCTGTCTCCCCAAAGTGTTCCTGCTTGCGGGCTTTGATCGCCTCTTGCTGGATTTAATTTTTCCCAAACAATTTCTGAGCTCAATACCACTTTGTTTGTTGGGTTTTCAATTTTTGGTGTATCCATCGTTTGATTTTTCTTTGGGTTGATACAAGAAATCAATACCAAAACAACTAGAGGAACATAAAATGATTTTTTCATTTTTAAACAATTTACATTTGAGAATCATTAGTAATTAGATACGCTTTTGGGATGTCTTTTGGATTATCGTTTATCATCTCTCTAATATCTATTTCTATACCTCTGCTCATAGTTGTGATAGGAACACCATTATTCATCCCGCCATCAAATGGATTTTCTGAGGTGTCTCCAACTCTTTCAATAAGGATAAAAATCCAAGAAATTATCATTACAAAAGGTATAGAAAACCACACAAAGTTTTGGGTAATAAAATTACTGTTAGTTTCAGAAAGCGTATTTCCTATATGTTCAAATTCATTTATTAACCCAAATGGTATTAGAAAAATAAAAATCCAAACAAAAATCGCATTTAACGTTGCAAACTGTCTTGGGTAAGGGAAATTTTTAATTCGCTCGGCTTTTCCCTGTAGTGTAAAGAGTTCTTCAATACTATTCTTAAATTCTATATGTCTAAAATCATCAATAAGACCTTGTAGTTTTAATCTTTTGAAATGATTAGATTGTAATTTTAAACAAGCCGTTTGTTTGTTTGTTTTAGATAGGACTTCTGCTTTTTCTTTAACAGATAAGTATCCTTCTAATTGTTCTTCCAATGTATGTTGATATTCATCGACTTCTATATTTTTCATAAATTCTTTATCAGATTTATTATTAAAAGAAGATTCCCATTCTTTAGGGTTCCTTAATGAATGTCTCAAAGCTGTCATCCACGCTACGTGCCTCAAAATAATTTCTTTACGTATGGCAAATTGTTCTTCTTCGGAATATTTTTTAGAAGAGAACTCATTAGTAATGAAGTCATTTACCATTGTTGTAAGTGTTCTAGAGGTATTTACTATTCCTCCATAAATTTTACGTGCTTCCCATAATCTACCATAAGCAGCATTGTTTTTAAAACCACTTATAAAGGCTAACGCAGTACCAATAAGACCAATGGGTAACCAAGGTAAATGAAGCCATTTCCATCCTACAACGTCATATAAAATTACAGGTACTACTGAGATAAAGAAAAAAATTACTATGTACCGTTTTGTCCAACTTAATACGGTTGTGATATGGTATTGTTTTTTTATGTACATAGTTTACTCGTTTACAATAACTACTTTTCCAATAGCTTTTTTGCTTTCCAGTCTTGCATAAGCTGCTCCAACATTTTCTAACGAAAACTGTTGTTCATCAAGTAAAGGTTTTAAATTTCCTGCTTCAACAATTTTGGTAATGTTGCTCAAAATTTTACCGTGTTGTTCTCTTTTAAAATCATGAAGCATTGGTATAAGCATAAAAACTACGTGTAGTGATAATCCCTTAAAATGCATAGTACTTAAATCAATTTCGCACAAAGAAACGGTACTCGCTACATGCCCGTTAAGTGCAGCTGCTTCAAATGATTTAACCATATTTGCTCCTCCTACGGAATCAAATACAATATCAAAACCAGCGGAATTGGTGTGTTTGTTTACATAATCTTCAACCTGTTCTGTTTTGTAGTTTATAGGTTCGATACCAAATTTTTTTATAATTTCCATTTGATTTTCTCCACCACAGGTAGCATATACTTCTGCACCAAAATGTTTAGCCAGTTGCACTGCTACGTGTCCAACACCACCCGTACCGCCGTGCACTAGAACTTTTTGCCCACTTTTTATATTTGAACGAATTAAACCTTCATAAGCTGTTATGCCTACCAATGGAAGGGCCGCTGTTTCTTTCATTGACAAGTTTTTAGGTTTTAGAGCAATTAGTTTACTATCTGCTGCAACATAATCGGCTAATGTTCCTTGTAAGTCTGCCAATCCACCAATGCAACCATATACTTCATCACCTACATCAAATCCTGTAACATTTGTTCCAACTTCTTCAATCGTTCCAGCGAAGTCCATTCCCAAAATTGCCGGATTTTTAGGCGAAAAAGGCAAGTCTTTACCCATAGCTCGAATCATTGTATCTACTGTGTTTACACTAGATGCGGCAATTTTAATAAGCACTTGACCATTTTTTAAAACGGGCAATGTTACTTCTCTAGATTCAAAGGTTGCGTTTTCTCCATATTTATTGATTGTCATTGCTCTCATTTGGTGTAGTTTTTTGGTTACTATAAAAATTATAGTTGCAAACTTAAGTATAGTAAATTATCTTTGCAATAACGGTCAAGAATGATAGTATACATTTTATGGAAATAGCAGAACAAAAAACGCTCAAGTTTAGAGGTAGTGAATACCCTTGTTGTGCGAGCTTAACAATGGGAATTATTGGCGGAAAATGGAAAACAGTTATTCTTTACCATTTAATGACGGATAAATTGAGATATAATGAATTGAGAAAATCTATGCCCACAGTTACTGAAAGGACTTTGAGTTTACAACTCAAGGCATTGGAAGAAGATGGATTAATTAACAGAAAAGTCTATACATCGAAACCTCCGCTAAAAGTAGAATATTCTTTAACCGATTTTGGTAAAACCTTAATTCCGTTAATTAAATCTATTGCAGATTGGGGTGATTCTGTGGTTGAAAAGTTTTCGAAGTAGGTTTTCTGTACAATTTGTTACAACATGTTTGTATATGATTTGTTGCGTATTTTAAGTGCCTAATTTAGCAAATACAAAACGAATAGAAAATCTGTGAGGATTTGTAAGTAGTAGGTAAACAACTAATTAATTATATCCGGTGTTGGTAACGTTTTTATTTCCGTTTATAATCTTCAAAACATTGCATTCCAAAAGCTCCGCCTGTGTAATGAAAAACAACATTTTTTTCAGCATACACATTATAACAGCCATCATTATATTCCTCGATTTCATTAATGAGAAGATTATTTTCAAATAGTATATAGCTATAAACTCCTGGATAATTGTAACCATAAGTTATTTCAAACCTTTGTTCATTTTTTCTATTTAATCTTAAATCAAAACCAATACAATTTGCCTTATCTAATAATTCTTCTATTTCCTTAAATGTATCGTTTGTCCAATTTAATTTTTCCTTTAAAGTTTCAAATGCTAAATATTCATTCTTATTATTTTTAGATTCATCAAATTTAAAGGGATTCATTTCTCTCTGACTGAAAAGATATTCTCTTTTTGTTGGATTTTCATTTTTTTTCCAAACAGATAGATCTATATTATTTGAAGAATGGAATAATATTCTCATTCCATATGTTTTAAGAATTAATTTTTCAGATTGTATTTTAATCTGATTTATTTCAGTTTTTTTTATAATTATTCACCAAGTCTGATTTTCTTTTTTCATTACAACCTAAAAAGATGAAGGATAAAAATAATATTATTAGAGGTTTGTTCATTTCTTTTAACTTGTTGCCAACGGTTTGTGTGTGAAACGTAGCGTATGAAAAGACACTAACTTTTCGGGCCTGCCAGCCGGCAGGTTAACACAGAGTTGAATTTTTATATTTTATTTTTCTCTTTTTAAAAGCCAAAAAGGCCATTCCGCTGTCGCGTAATATTCTATTTGGTGGGCTTTCTAAAAATACACAAACCTTTCGATTAAGCATTATTAGTTATGTTTTATAAACCTTGTAAGTAGCTGGCATTTTTCAAATAAAGTCATTAATATCAACCAATCCGCTAATTACCATTTTTATATATTCAATATCTTTATATTTCATTTTTTCTAATTCAGCAAGGATATTATCTCTTTTGTCTATTTCATTATTTAGATGATAGGCAACAACTAAGTTTCCAAGAATTCCAGGTCTAGTGTCGGTCAATTTCATTCCTCTGGCTTTTTCCCCTAACTCAACAGCTTTTTGATAGTTTTCATTTTTAATTTCTAATACTAATAAACTAGAATAAGGGTCAGGATTTTTGGGATTCAACTCGATGGCTTTCTTATAATAATTTCTAGCTTTCTTATAGTTTCCTTTCATTCTCTCAACTACTCCTAAACCAACAATTGCTTTATCATTTTTAGAATCAAGTTCAAGTCCTTTGAGATAAGCCTTTTCTGCACCAATTGTATCATTTAGCTCTAGATTAATTAATCCAAGATAAGCCCAGATTTCAGATGATTTAGGATATTCCTGTAAGTGTAATTCTAGTTCGCTTTTAGCTTTATCGTATTCTCCAGAATAATATATTTTATTAATTCGTTTTACATTAGAATATTCTGCAGATTTGTAAAATTTTTTAATTATAAAGAATAGTCCAATTATAATAATGATTATATTGAATATTCTCTTTTTATTCATTTATTTGAGTTTCTATTGTTTGCCACTAACGGCTTTTTATGCAAACCTAATTATTTTATTTTGAGTTTACAGTACCAATACGTTGGTATTATGATGTTAAAATCTAGTCAATCAGACTCCCAAAAAATATAGCATTTAGGAACAACTTATTTTGTGATGAGTAACGGAAAGTGTGTTGTTTTTTGTGCTCCGCATATTACAAAAAAGCAACACACAACCACCAACAATACGTTGGTATTATGATATCGAAATCTAGTCAATCAGATTCCCAAAAAATATAGCATTTAGGAATAACTTATTTTGTGATGAGTAACGGAAAGTGTGTTGTTTTTTGTGCTCCGTATATTACAAAAAAGCAACACACAACCACCAACAATACATTGGTATTATGATATCAAAATCTAGTCTATCAGATTCCCAAAAAAATATAGTATTTAGGAACAACTTATTTTGTGATGAGTAACGGAAAGTGTGTTGTTTTTTGTGCTTCGCATATTACAAAAAAGCAACACACAACCACCAACAATACGTTGGTATTATGATATCAAAATCTAGTCTATCAGACTCCCAAAAAATATAGCATTTAGGAACAACTTATTTTGTGATGAGTAACGGAAAGTGTGTTGTTTTTTGTGCTTCGCATATTACAAAAAAGCAACACACAACCACCAACAATACGTTGGTATTATGATATCAAAACCTAGTCAATCAGACTCCCAAAAAATATAGCATTTAGAAACAACTTATTTTGTGATGAGTAACGGAAAGTGTGTTGTTTTTTGTGCTTCGCATATTACAAAAAAACAACACACAACCACCAACAATACGTTGGTATTATGATATCAAAACCTAGTCAATCAGACTCCCAAAAAATATAGCAT
>NZ_CANLOB010000041.1 GCF_947492815.1 uncultured Dokdonia sp. | reverse complement strand
AAATTCTTCATCAAACCTGAACTAAATAATAATTATTTGTCGAATTTTAAGGTGTCCTAAAAAGGGGAAGCCTACATAACGACAGAAAAGCTGTAGGTGATAATCCTTATGATTTTACAGACACTATCTATGGAAATAGATTTGTTCATTTAAACAACAAAAAGTTATATCATAGTACATTAGTTTCTGGTACTATTCTCATGAACCCTAAACGCAAAAATACATTTATTAAAATTTTACCTCTATGTATCGCTTTACCAGGAGACAATGGAGATGAATATGATAAGGATTATTATTTATCAATAAAGTATGCAGTAAATAATGGAGCTAAAGTAATTAATATAAGTACCAGTAAAGAGTTTTCATTTGAAAGTAAATGGATACGTAAAGCAATAGAATACGCAGAAGATCATGAAGTGCTCATCGTAACTAGTGCTAGTAATAATTCTAAGATAATAGATGAGCATGAGAATCGAATATATCCTAATGATATCGATGAAAACGGAGTCCCTTTTTCAGATAATTTAATTATTGTTGGTGCATCAAGTTATCACTTAGATAATAAATTAAAAAGCTCTTTTAGTAATTATGGAAAAAAGCAAGTAGATATATTTGCCCCTGGAGAACATATATACACTACATCTGCTAACTCAGTTAGTGGTTATAAATATACTGGAGGGACATCTTTTGCTTCTCCATTAGTTGCAAAAATTGCAGCAATACTTTTTTCTCACTATCCTGAATTAACAGTATCTCAAGTTAAAAGCTGCATCCTTGAATCAGGAATATCTTATAATTTACCTACTTATAAAACTAAAAAAAGAGATTCCACCAATTTGATACCATTTGATCAATTATCAAAAACTGGTAAAATTGCAAATGCTTATAATGCATTTATAAAGGCAGATAGTATTTCTAAAGCAAAATAAATTATACCAAAAACTGAAACAAATCAGGTTTATCATTAAGGTAATCACCAAAGAATTTACGTGTATGCATACGATTTACGAGAGGTTCTAAATCTTTTACATGTTTTAATTGAATCCCTACCACAGCAGGTCCTTGTTCCCTACTCGTTCTTTTTGAATATTCAAAATGGGTAATATCATCATCTGGACCTAAGACCTCAGCCACAAATTCCTTTAAAGCACCCGCACGTTGTGGAAAACGAACAATAAAATAATGTTTCAAACCTCTATGAAGTAAGGCTCGTTCTTTAATCTCTGCTGTACGAGTAATATCATTATTACTTCCGCTTACTACACATGCAATGTGTTTACCTTTGATCTCTTGTTTAAATTGATCTAGTACAGCTAGTGTCAATGCTCCTGCTGGTTCTACTACAATAGCATCACGATTGTAAAGATCTAAAATTGTCTGACAGACCTCTCCTTCTGGTACCGTTATTACTTGATCTAAAAACTGATTACAAATCTTAAAATTACGCTCTCCTACCCTTTGTACAGCAGCGCCATCTACAAACTTATCAATATCTAACAGTGTTGTATTTTTATTACTAGCTATAGAGGTTTTCATAGCAGGAGCTCCTGCGGGTTCTACACCAATGATCTTCGTGTCTGGTGATAATAAATGAAACACGGTACTCAGTCCTGCTGAGAGTCCGCCGCCACCTATAGGAACAAACACATAATCTAAGGGTGTTGTAGATTGTTCTATAATTTCTAGACCTACAGTAGCTTGTCCTTCAATTATTTTTTCGTCATCAAAAGGATGTACAAAGGTTTTTCCTTCTTCTAAGCAACATGTGTTCGCTTTCGCGAAAGCGTCATCAAACGTATCCCCTTCTAAAACGACTTTAATCCAATCACCTCCAAATAACTTCACCTGTTCTACTTTTTGAGAAGGTGTTGGCATGGGCATATAAATAGTTCCCTGTATCTCTAGTTTTGCACAGGCAAATGCCACACCTTGTGCATGGTTTCCTGCACTGGCACATACAATTCCTTTGGACTTTGCTTCTTGAGATAACGAACTCATCTTGTTATAAGCTCCTCTTATTTTATAAGAGCGTACTTGCTGTAAATCTTCTCGTTTTAAGAATACAGTTGCATCGTACTTTTTAGAATACGTAAAACTCTTCATTAATGGTGTTTGAGTTACGACTTCTTTAATTACCTCTGCTGCATTTTTGACAGCCGCTATCGTAGGATAATATGTAGTTTCTATTTTCATTAATATGTGTGGGTTTCCCTTCTAGAAAGAGGGGATGTCTATTTTTTAATAATTCAATATAGACACTAATGTCATTTCGAGCGCAGTCGAGAACTAGTTAAGTGATAAACTTCATTTAACTCTCAACTGTGCTCGAGCAGATATTATTAATTCAATACAGCTTCTAGTGTATCTTCTGTTTTTACTTTTTTCATGGCGGTCATGGCTTTACGTAATCGAGCTCCCACTATTTCTACTGGATGATTACGGATCGCATCATTTACAGCAATAAGTTCTTGGTTATCTACGCTATTTGTTTTCGCGAAAGCGGTACCAATCACATTAATATCAACCGTCTTCATAAAGTCTTCTAATAACGGTTTACAGGCGTGATCAAATAGATAGCAACCGTACTCTGCAGTATCAGAAATGATACGATTCATTTCAAATAGTTTCTTACGCGCAATAGTATTTGCAATAAGTGGTGTTTCATGTAGTGATTCATAATATGCTGAATCTTCTATAATACCTGCAGCTGTCATCGTTTCAAAAGCTAGTTCTACACCAGATTTCACAAAAGCAACTAGCAACGTCCCATGATCAAAATACGTTTGTTCAGAAATATGATCTCCCGTAATTTCTTGTTTTTCAAAAGCAGTATCCCCTGTTGCTGCACGCCATGTTAAAAGGTTTTTATCATCTGCCGCCCAATCTTCCATCATTGTTTTTGAAAAATGCCCAGAAATAATATCATCCATATGCTTCTCAAAAAGCGGACGCATAATTGTTTTTAACTCGTCAGCTAATTGATATGCCTTAATCTTTGCAGGATTACTCAAACGATCCATCATGGTGGTGATACCTCCATGTTTTAATGCCTCGGTAATTGTCTCCCATCCGTATTGAATAAGTTTTGCTGCATATGAAGGTTCGATTCCTTTTTGAATCATTTTATCAAAACAAAGAATAGATCCTGTTTGTAATACTCCACAAAGTATGGTTTGTTCACCCATAAGATCACTTTTTACCTCAGCAACAAATGAAGATTCTAATACGCCTGCTCTATGTCCTCCAGTGGCAACTGCATAGGCTTTTGCTTGTTCTAATCCTTTTCCCTGCGGATCATTATTAGGATGCACTGCAATAAGTGTAGGGACTCCAAAACCACGTAAATACTCTTCTCTTACTTCAGATCCTGGGCATTTGGGTGCTACCATAATTACCGTAAGATCTTTACGTACTTGCATTCCTTCTTCTACGATATTAAATCCGTGAGAATATGAAAGTGTTGCCCCCTCTTTCATAAACGGCATTACTGCTTTTACGACAGCTGTATGTTGCTTATCTGGTGTTAAATTTAATACCACATCTGCAGTAGGTATCAGTTCTTCATAAGTACCTACTGTAAAATTATGCTTGGTTGCATTTTGATAGGAAGCTCGTTTTTCATCTATAGCGCTTTGACGTAATGCGTATGAAATATCAAGACCACTGTCTCGCATATTTAACCCTTGGTTTAACCCTTGTGCTCCACAACCTACAATCACTACTTTTTTACCATCTAAAGCCTTGGTTCCATTTGAAAATTCATCGGCAGTCATAAAACGACATTTGCCTAATTGTGCCAGTTGATCTCTTAATGATAATGTGTTGAAATAATTTTCCATGTGTTTATCTTATTTTTTCATCTCCGTATAGACGGAGATCTAATCCCTTTCTGTCCTTCGGACATCTCTGCCTTTACCGGCAGGCAGGTCTCCTAAAGGGAGAGAATTAATAATCTCTTTTATTTTTTAATTATGTTATTTATGTTTTCATACTTCGACAAGCTCAGTATAAACTTCAGCTTAACTGAAAGCGTATTCCTCTTCTTTTGACAACTCTTTTAAAAGTTGAGAAATGGGCATTTCTGATTTTGTAACAGCAATACGTCCTGATCTGACAAATTGCATAATGCCAAAAGGTTTTAACTCTCTATATAAAAGTTCTATTTCTGCACGAATTCCAGATTTTTCAAGTACAAAAAACTGTTTATTTACAGTGACAATACGTGCATGACTTTCTTTAATAATATTTTGAATTTGACGTTCTTCAAAAAGTAAATCTGACTTGATTTTAAACAAGGCACTTTCTGTAAAGATGGTCTCTTCATCGGTATGATAGTATGCTTTAATGACTTCTATCTGGCGTTCTATCTGTCCTATTATTTTTTTGATTTGTGATTCTGTTACTTTTACAACTAGTGTCCATCTAAACACATCATCTATTTCACTCTCTGAAGCAGAAAGGCTTTCTACATTGATATGACGACGTTGGAATATAGCCGAAATACGGTTGAGTAACCCTATATTATTTTCGGTATAGATACTTACGGTGTATGTTTTAATTTGCTCACTCATTTCTTAATAGATAAGAGAACATAGAGAATAGAACATAGACGTATTATATGTTATATCTCTTTATTCTGTGATTTATACTTTTTTATTCACTAGAGTACTACTCTATTCTTAACTCCTTAGTTTTTATTCCAGTCTTATATCAGAGACAGACGCTCCTGTAGGAATCATTGGAAATACATTATCTTCTTTTTCTACACATACTTCTAAGAAGTAGGAATCTGAGCATGCAATCATTTCTTTAATGGCATCTGCTAGTTCTTCTCGTTTCGTTACTTTTTGTGCTTGAATATGATATCCTTTTGCAATCGCTACAAAGTCAGGATTTACCATTTCGGTAGAAGCATATCGTTTGTCAAAAAATAATTGTTGCCACTGGCGTACCATTCCTAGAAATTCATTATTTAGAACTACAATCTTTACAGGTACTTTGGATTGGAAAATAGTCCCTAGTTCTTGAATGGTCATTTGGTATCCTCCATCTCCTATAATAGCGACTACTTCTCGTTCTGGTTTTCCCATTTTTGCTCCAATGGCCGCAGGAAGTGCAAACCCCATAGTGCCTAGACCTCCTGATGTTATATTACTTTTTGTGGTATTGAATTTAGCATATCGACAAGTAATCATTTGATGCTGCCCTACATCAGATACAATAATGGCATTTCCTTTTGTTTCTTTATTAATACCATCAAGTACTTCACCCATGGTAAGACCTTCTTTTGTTGGAGAAAGATCATGTTGAATGATCTTTTCAAATTCTATTTTATACAGGTCTTTAAACTGTTGGTGCCATGCCGTATGTGCATTGGGAGTTACTTTAGGAAGTATCTTAGAAAGGCTTTCTTTACAATTACCTAGTACAGCTACATCAGCATGTACATTTTTATTGACTTCGGCTGGATCTATTTCAAAATGGATAACTTTTGCTTGTGTTGCATAGGTATCTAGCGATCCCGTAACACGATCATCAAAACGCATTCCTATAGCAATTAATAGGTCACATTCATTGGTAAGTACGTTAGGGGCGTAATTCCCATGCATTCCTACCATTCCAACATTGAGGGGATGCTCTGTTGCTAATGCAGATACTCCAAGAATAGTCCAAGCAGCTGGAATGCCTGTTTTCTCTACAAATGATTTAAAAGCTGCTTCTGCTTCTCCTAAAATGACGCCTTGCCCCCATACGATCATTGGTTTTTTTGCTGTATTGATTAGTTGTGCTGCTGCATCGAGTGCTTCTTCTTTTACTTCAGGTGCAGGTTTATAACTTCGTATATGTGTACATTTTTTGTATTCGTAGTCTAATTCACCAAACTGAGCATCTTTTGTGATATCAATAAGTACGGGCCCTGGGCGGCCACTTCGTGCAATAAAGAATGCTTTGGCAAGTATCTCAGGAATTTCAGAGGCTTTTGTTATTTGATAATTCCACTTGGTAACGGGAGTTGAAATCCCAATGATATCAGTTTCTTGGAAAGCGTCACTTCCTAATAAGTGAGAAGCTACTTGGCCTGTTATACATACCATAGGAGTGCTATCAATCTGAGCATCTGCTATTCCTGTAATGAGATTGGTTGCTCCTGGTCCAGACGTTGCTACTGCGACCCCTACTTTACCTGTAGCTCTAGCATATCCTTGTGCAGCATGCGTTGCACCCTGCTCGTGTCTTGTAAGGACATGTTGTAATTTGTCTTGAAATTTATATAACTCATCATACATTGGCATAATAGCGCCTCCAGGATATCCATAGATTAAATCGACTCCTTCTGCTAGTAAACAATGTATAATTGCTTCGCTCCCAGTGATAGTTTGCTTGCTAGTTTGTGTCTGCGTTATTGTTTTTGTTTCCATACCCTCACCTAGCCTCTCCCAGAGGGAGAGGAATTTTTAATTAATTCTTTACTTTAAAATTCATCTGTTACACAGCCTTGTGAAGCAGATCCTACTGTTTTTGCATATTTGTATAAAGCGCCTCGTTGTACCTTTAATGAAGGTTGCGTCCAAGCTGCTTTTCTATGGGTTAATTCTTGTTCGGTGATGTCTACTGAAATGGTGTTTGCTTCAGCATCTATCGTAATCATATCTCCATCTTCTACAAGGGCAATAGTTCCTCCTTCTTGCGCTTCTGGCGTAATGTGACCAACTACAAACCCGTGGGTTCCACCAGAGAAACGTCCGTCAGTAATAAGTGCTACTTCTTTCCCAAGTCCAGCTCCCATAATAGCAGCCGTGGGTTTTAGCATCTCAGGCATTCCTGGTCCTCCCTTAGGTCCTTCATATCTAATGACGACAACATCTCCAGCTACGACTTTTCCTTCTCTAATTCCGTCATTAGCTTCAAATTCTGAATTAAATACACGTGCGCTTCCGCGAAAACGAAGCCCTTCTTTTCCTGTGATTTTTGCAACAGAACCTTCTGTAGCGAGATTTCCGTATAGAATGCGAATATGCCCCGTACTTTTTATTGGGTTTTCTACAGGGTGAATTACATCTTGATGTGCTTTTAGATGAGCTACATCGGCTAGATTTTCTGCAAGTGTTTTTCCAGTAACTGTAAGGCAATCTCCATGTAACATACCTTGTGCAAGCATGTATTTGAGTACTCCTGGAACACCTCCTACTTTATGAAGGTCTTCCATAAGGTATTTTCCACTTGGTTTTAAATCTGCTAAAAATGGTGTCGTATCACTTATTCTTTGAATATCATCTAGTGTAAAAGGGATTTGAGCAGCTTTAGCGATCGCTAAGAAATGCAAAACAGCATTTGTAGACCCACCTAACACGGTTACAAGCCGAATTGCATTCTCAAGCGATTTGATCGTTACGATATCTGATGGTTTGATATCTTGTTCTATAAGATGTCGTAATGCGTTTCCAACTCTAGCACATTCTGCTGTTTTATTAGAACTTATTGCAGGATTTGAAGAGGTATACGGTAAACTCATTCCTAATGCTTCTATTGCAGATGCCATCGTGTTTGCAGTATACATACCTCCACAAGCACCGGCTCCTGGACATGCTTTTTTCACAACTGTTTTAAACTCTTTTTCTGTAATGGTACCTGCTACTTTTTCACCCCATGCTTCAAAAGCAGAAACTACATCCAACTTTTTATCTTCATGACATCCTGGTGCGATGGTTCCACCATATACTAATATAGAAGGACGATCTAATCGTAATTGCGCCATTAATGCTCCTGGCATATTTTTGTCACATCCTACTACGGTTACAAGCGCATCATAACTCATAGCTTGTACTACTGTTTCCATAGAGTCTGCTATGATGTCACGAGAGGGTAATGAATATCGCATACCTGGAGTTCCCATAGAAATTCCATCACTTACCCCAATGGTATTATAAATTAAACCGACAAGATCTGCATCTTGAACGCCTTGTTTAATGTCTGTAGCAAGTGTATTTAAATGCATATTACATGGGTTGCCTTCGTATCCTGTACTTGCAATCCCTACAAAAGGTTTTTGAAAATCACTTTCTGTTAATCCAATGGCATGTAACATTGCTTGTGCTGCTGGTTGCGTTGGGTCTTGTGTAACGGCTTTACTATATGGATTGAGTTCTTTCAATGTATTATTATTTTATATGTTAAAATTAATAGCTCTTTATTATGTTGAAATTCTAATTTCTATTTACTTACGTTATCCAACAACTTCAAAAACAACATAAATTACTAATTATCAATATTTTATGTTTTTATTTTCTTTTTAAGTCACTTCATAAAAAAAGCCTGTATCAATACGTTGATACAGGCTTTATATATGGGTATAGCAGTCCGTATCATTCCTGTAGAGGAATAATAATAATGACGCTATTAATAATCTGGTTTCTCATAAACTTGGGATAAATGTATTAAAAGTTTTTTGAAATAAACACGACAAATTTAAAATAGAGCTTTATTTTTTCAGTCTCTTCAGTTAAAATGTACTTATTTTTGTAAAAAATATATGTTGAATATCCCCCATCTTATTAATTCGCAACGCACCTATTTTACTACGGGTAAAACAATGCCTATTAAGGTTCGTTTACAAGCTTTAAAAAAATTATACAAAAGTGTAAAAAAACATGAAGGCAAGATTCATGAAGCCTTATTTTCTGATTTTAAAAAGCCACTTTATGAAAGTATTTCTAGTGAGACAGGTATTGTAGTACGAGAATTACAACTCGCTATTAAGCAACTTGAATTTTGGGCGCGTCCTAAGAAAGTAAAAGGTTCCTTACTTAATTTTCCTGCTAGGGATTATATCTATTATGAACCTTATGGAACGACACTTATTATTGCGCCTTGGAATTATCCATATCAACTAGCATTAACACCACTTATTGGTGCAATAGCTGCTGGTAATACAGTAGTTCTTAAACCTAGTGAACTGACTTCTGCTACGAGTCAAGTTTTAGAAATGATTATTCAGGAAGTATTTTCTTCTGAGCATGTTGCTGTTGTCCAAGGTGCTATTCCAGAAACTACAGAATTACTTTCACAACGATGGGATTATATCTTTTTTACAGGTAGTGTTTTTGTGGGTAAAATTGTAGCGCAAGCAGCAGCAAAACACTTAACGCCTACTACACTTGAACTAGGTGGTAAAAACCCTTGTGTTGTAGATGCGTCTGTAAATGTTTCATTAGTCACGAAACGGATTGTTTGGGGAAAATTTTTAAATGCTGGACAAACATGTATTGCCCCTGATTATATATTGATTGAATCGTCTATAAAAACTTCTTTTTTACAGGCACTGGAAAAAGAAATAAAAAGGGCTTATAGTTCTGATGTAGAAGCATCACCTGATTTTGCCCGAATTATTAATGAAAAGAATTTTGATAGACTTGCTAAGATGCTGGAAGGTGAATCTATCTCTTTTGGAGGACAAACTGATCGTGATCAATTATATATAGCACCCACAATTATTGATAATCCAAGTATAGATAGTCTTGTAATGGCAGATGAGATTTTTGGTCCTATTTTACCTGTAATCTCATATACATCAAAAGCTGATATCGAACGTATTATAGATCGTTATGAGAAGCCGTTATCTGGGTATATTTTTTCGCGAAAGCGGGCTTTTACAAATTGGTTTTTAGAGCGTTTTTCTTTTGGAGGAGGCGCGGTAAATGATACTGTTATTCAATTTGTTAATGAGGCATTACCCTTTGGCGGTGTTGGGCATAGTGGTGTTGGGAGTTACCACGGAAAGCATACTTTCCTCACTTTTAGTCATGCAAAAGCGATAGTAAAGAAAGGAAATTGGTTAGATATCCCCATCAGATACGCACCCTATAAAGGGAAAAATAAGCTACTCCGGTTTGTATTAAAATGGTTATGATTGTTCAATAAGATTATGTTTCATAACATAAATGACAGCTCCTACTCTAGATGAGACTCCTAACTTTCTAAATAGTTCTGCGCGTCTATTTTCTATAGTCTTAGGGCTTAAGTGCATTTTCGCTGCAATTTCTTTATAGCCTAAATCTGTGCCGCAGAGATAATTTAAAAATTCTTGATCTGTTTCTTTTAGTTGAAACTTTCTATGGTTACTAACTTCTGCTTCTTTTTCTTCAGAAATACCGTTTAATGCTTTTTTATGAAGATCTCTATCTACTATTTCATTGTATACAAACTCTCCTTTACTGGCTTTGATGATAGAGGCATTTAATTGTGTGGGTTCAACATCTTTAAGAAGATACCCTTTACACCCGAAGAAAATCATATTAGAAATGGTTTCTTCATCATCTTCCATTGTAATGGCAATGACATTAATATCTGGACAGTTATCTTTAATCCATGCCATCGTGCTTAATCCATTCATAATAGGCATACGTACATCTAATAATACGACATCAGGTTGCTCATTATCACTTTTTAAATATTCTATAAACTCTCTTCCGTTTTTAGCTACAAAAACGACATAGGTATCCTCAAAACCTGAGACTAGTGTCTTTAAAGCTTTCGCGAAAAGGATATGATCATCAACTATTGCTACTTTGAGCGGTTTCATGAAGGGGTGATTGGTAGGTTAGTGTTATTTCTGTTCCGTGTCCTTGTTTACTATGTGCTACGAGTTGTGCTTGAATCATTTCTGCTCTACGTTGCATATTAATAAGTCCAGAACCTAATTTGTTATTTTGCGTGTTATATCCTATACCATCATCTTTTATTTTAATATAAAGATGATCTTCTTTATAAGATATATCAATTATTAAATGTTCTGCTTCTGCATGTTTAATTACATTACTACAACATTCTTGTACTATTCTAAATATAATAATTTTTTCTCGTTCCTCTATAAAAATGGGTTCACCAGTTACTACAAGTGTAGAATTGGTATGCGAAAAGCGATTTATACGATCTATTTCTACTTGTATAGCATCTTGCAAATCCATATTTGCAAGCACCTCACCGTTAACAGTTTTAGAAAGTTGACGCACTTCTGTTAAACTTAAGTCCACAGTTTCTAGTGCTTCTGCAAAGGTTTCTTTTTTATCTTCAGGAAGTAATGAAAGACCAGAACGCAATTGCATTTTGGCTACAGAAAGAAGTTGCCCTACGTTATCATGCAATTCCATCCCTACATTTTTTAAGGTAGCTTCTTGTATCTCATTTTCTACTTGTACAAGCGCGCTTTCATACTCTTTTTGAGCCACTACTTTATCTATAAGCAGCTTGTTTTTACGACGTTGAAATGTATAAAAAAAGAGAATAAATAGAAAGACAAGAACGACGACTACTATAATAAAGTAGGCGACAAGGAGAACTTCTTGTTTTGAGATTTGTTGAACCAATAACATTTTACAATACCAAAGATAATAATTCCATACAGGAAGTAGTTAGCATAACTTAAAATCAATCGATAATATGTCGTGAAGACAATTTCTTCCTTATTTATATATTGACTACTCAACATGAGAGGGGTTACTGATATAAAGTATAATAATACTCCTACAGAAATATAAAAAGGCAATTTGTATGATATATTTAGAATTCTATCTGATTTTAGAATTTCATAGTAATACGTACAAAGGACTATTACAATAAGTATTAACCCAATTAAAATTGTAAGTTGTGAATATCCTTTAAAAAAGATATCAGTTAATAAAAAATTTAATACTGTAAGCAGATTAAATACAATTATCATGTACAAACTAACTAATCTATGCCTTTTAATTTCTACTTGCTCTAAAAGATACCAAGCATAAAAATTGTATGCAATTATCGAATAAATATTAAAAACCCAATAATTTTTTATGAGCAAAGGGTATTTTTTAAAAAATTCAATATCTTCAAAACAATAAGGCTCTACTAACCTTGCATATGAACCAATAAATTCAAAGATTACAGTAGTCCAAAGAAAAATTAATAAATATTTAAAGGTTTTAGATTTTGATTCTTTTATAAAAATATAAGAAAATGTGGCTGCTAGTGCAGCCACAAATTCAAGAATTCTAGGTAATCCTATATTAGTAAGTAAGATTTCTATCATTTAAGGATTGTATTGTGTTGGAGGCCATCCACCTTCATGAAAGTTCCACGCATCTATATCATAATTATTATCATCGTCATCATCTCCACTTCTATTGGTACTTTTTCCTTTTGTAGGGGCTAAGAAAAAAGTAGTTTTGTCTGATTTTGATGCATCATATGCTCCAAAGTACAGACGAACACCAGGGTTTGCTATACCTTGTTTTGTAGATTGATCTTCTACATAATCCAGATACTCTCGTATTTCAGAAATACTAAGGCTAAATTCACACGTATCGTGTTCCCCTAAACTCTCTCTTAGTGTTTCTCCCCTTGTTTTACTCCAATGCGTAAATAATTTTTCAGCATCTTGGGGCGTGATGCATTTTTTTGGCTTTGCCATAATGTAAATAGTTTAAGTTAAGTTATGAAAGTAGCAAAATATAATGCGTTCTCCAAGAAGATTTATATAAAAACAGGTAAAAATACGTATTTTAGTTACGGTCTTCCTGTATAATTTAGCGGTAAAATTCTTACGGAGTTATATTAAAATTCTTACGGAATTAAGAACTAATGAATCTTAAACAATACGAATCATGGGAAGAGCCTCACACTCAGAAAGATTACTCACACCAAGACCTATTATTATGCCCTCTACAATCAAATTATGTAAACTTAACATCAGAAAACTATATGCCAAAGGTAAGCGTTTAGGAATTGCTAGATGGAATAATGAATCTGATTATGCAGATTATATTCACAATTTATGGGAAACAATTTCTTCTCATCGTGAACTAAAGGCAGAAGCAAAGCGTACAGAAGATATTTTAGGGAAAGGAGATGTGATCCAATTACTTAGTGACACTGTAATGGAACACAATGATATTTTAGCGGCTAAGTAAAAAAGACAGCCTATCCCCTTGTTTTTTCTGAGCAAGAATATACATTGCGGTCTCAGAGAGTTGTAAGATACGAGGATAACCTCCTGTGGTTTGGCAATCGTTCATTAAGACCATCATACGTCCAGAGGGAGTTAATTGTATTGTACCTGGAATCACGGGACCTGTGGTTATTGATGGAATTGTATGCTGCATTGTTTCTGTAAGTTGAATGGCCATACGATTCCAAAGTTTGGAAACGGTAAAAGAGGTATTGTTTATATACTCTTGAAGCTCTTTCTCTAATAGCTTGTATTCTGGTCCTTTATATACACGTAGGGTTTCTTCTTGTAAATATGGTGTTGTTTCTGTTTTAAGTCTAGCTCCCTTTATAGCGCCAAAATTGGATGTCCCAATGGGAATTTCCATATTTTTTCCTACTACTCCTGTTTGGGTAATTGGAACATACATACTTTTACTTTCTAATACAGATAGTGATTGAAGTCCTCCTGCAATCGCGAGATACCCTCTACATCCCGATGTAATTGTAGTAAGTGTTAATACTTGTCCTTTACGCCCTACATACACCGTGTTATTTTTTAGTGTTTTGGTATTAAGTCTGGCAACTGTAGTTCCTCCTGTCATTACAAAATGCCTATCGCAATTAAATCGAATTGTCGGTCCTACTAAGGTATATTCAAGAACAGCTTCATTTTGTGCATTATTAACGAGTATATTTGCCAGTTGCATTGCTTTTTTATCCATCGCACCGCTTTCTGGAACTCCTAAATGCGCATATCCGAAACGTCCTTCGTCTTGAATCGTTGTATAGAAACCTGTTTTTTGTATGCAAATACTATCCTTCATACGTCTCAGTTATAGGAAATACGTCTTCTGTACGTGCTCGTTCTTTTAAAAGAGCATGTTCATTAGCATCAATAGCATAAAATGTAATATAATCTCCAGCGGTGTATACAGAAGGGTTCTTTTTTGAAACATCAAACAATGAGATTGGGCTATGCCCTATGGTATACCACCCCCCTGGGCTATCTTGAGGGTATATGCCTGTTTGCTTTCCTCCTATGGCAACACTCCCTTTTTTTACTTTTTGAGAAGGAACAGATTTACGTTCTATATGTAAACGTTCATCAAGGCCTTCTAAATAAGGAAACCCTGGTAAAAACCCCATAAAGTAAACCGTATATAGAGGTTTTGTATGCATGGCTATTAATTCATCTCGTGTCAATGATTTTTCCTTTAAATAGGTTTCCAAATCCTCTCCAAACGAACCTTCATAGCATACAGGAATCCGGTGGATTTTTGTTTGTTGATCGTCTATGGGTATTGTTCTTTTAATGATTTCGCGAAAGCGAACTTCTAAAACAGCATCAGATAACGATGTATTAGCTACTCGTTTTAATAAAATCTCTGTATACGTATGAATAATTTCTGCTTTAAATTCTTTTCTTAACTGATCCTTTACTGCAAGGAGAAATTTCAATAATTCACGGGAAGGAGGTACTTGCCATTGGATACTCCAAGAGCGTTCTCCTACTTTAAAAATATGCACATCTTGATTTTGTATTAGCATATCTCTATTTGATGACCTTTTAGTCCTAGATGGATCTCTTTTAGAATTTGAAATGCTTTAGGAGTATCTCCATGTACACATAAAGTTTCTATATGAAATGGTAATGTATCATTAGTAATTGTAGTGAGTTGCTGTTCTTTAATCATAGGAATGATATGCGCGAGCACTTCATTTGAGTTCTGTATCACTGCCTTGGGTAACGTTCTGCTCACCAATGTATAATCATTATGATAACGGCGATCTGCAAAGCCCTCAATTTTGGTTTGCAATACTCCTACTGATTCTTTTTGAATGACAGATTGATAGGGAACATATAGAAATAATTGATCATCTATGCCTTTTACAACGTCTATAATCAGTTTTGCTATTGATATATCTACAGCGGCTAGATTATAAAGAGCTCCGTGTACTTTTACATGATGTAATTTTTGATGTTGCCTTTCGGCGAAAATTTTTACAGTTTGTATCTGCTCTATCAAACTCTTTCGGAGATCAGTCGTTGATATATCGAGTATGGTTCTTCCAAAATTTTCTTTATCCGGATATCCCGGATGTGCGCCAATTTTCACATTATGTGCTATTGCAATCTGAATCGTACGTTGAATAATGGCATCGTCTCCTGCATGACCTCCACAAGCAATATTGCAAGAACTTAGCAGTGGCAGCAATTGCGCTTCATTACCCACGCCTTCTCCTACATCACTATTTAGATCTATACTATACATTCAACACATTTATAAAATACCAAAAACTTTAAGAATGCTTCGCACTCCTAATCCAAAAACGACAACCCAAATAATACTACTTAGGATATTTTGCCAATTACTATTGGTATAGTTACCTAAAAGCTGTTTTTTATTTGCCATCCAAATCAAGTAGCCAGCAATGATTGGTAATAAAATTCCATTAGCTACTTGTGCAAATTTTATAATATCTATTGGATTGTAACTAAGTGATGAAAAGAAAATTCCTAAAAGCAAAATCACACCCCAAACCAAGCGAAATCTAATTGATTTAATATTCTTTTCCCATCCCAAGCATCCTTGCACTACATATGCTGCTGCGAGTGGGGCTGTAATCGCAGATGTTAATCCTGCTGCAGCAAGTCCTACACCGACAAAATAACGTGCATATTCTCCAAATAGAGGTTCGAGGCTTTTGGCTAAGTCGGCTGCATTAGAAATATCTTGACCTTGTATAGCTGCAGCGCAAATAATGATCGCCATAGACACAAGTCCTCCTAAAATCACTGCAACTACAGTATCTTTTTTTGCGGTTGGGAGATCTTCTGTCCCTTTCCATTTTTCAGTAACTAGAGAAGCATGTAAAAATAAATTATAAGGTACTACTGTCGTTCCTACTAAAGCAATAATCGTTAGAATACTTTCATCAGGAAAAGATGGAATAAAACTTCCTTTAAGAACAGCAATGATATCAGGTTTTGTTGCAAAGGCAGTAATCAAGAATGCGATACTCATAAATAGGACTAATCCTACTAATATGCGTTCTAATATTTTGTAACTACCTATATAAAGGATCACAGCCGCTACTATGCCTATACCTATACTCCAGCCATTAAGGGCTAAAGATCCTACCTCAACGGTGCCAGTAGCTCCTAATGCTTTTATACCTAATACACCACCACTTATATTCCCTGCTTCATAGGCTGCATTTCCCACAACTATAGCACTTAATATCAAAAGAATAGCAAGTAATCTTATCAATGGATTCTCAATCTGAGATCGTATTACTTCAGCGAGTCCTTTTTGTGTGACTAAGCCTATACGAGCAGCCATTTCTTGTAATACAATGGTTGCGATAATAGAGAGTACCATTGCCCATAATAACGTAAATCCAAAATTAGCTCCTGTAATGGTGCATGTTGTTACTGTCCCTGGGCCAATAAATGCAGCTGCGATAAGTACACCTGGGCCTGAAATTTTATACTTGCTTCTCACTAGATGTTTTCTTTTTCTTTAGTAGTTTGAGTCCAAAAAATAGAGCTAGAGAAATACTTAAAAAAACCAAAGCCCGTTTAGAATAGCTACCAGATGCTTTCATATGATATTCATAGTCTGACTCATAAGCATGTTCATGCTCTATTGAGTTTATGATATTTCCTATAGTTACAAAGCTTCTTTGATCATGCTCAGGGGTGTCAAAAAATTGAATATTTATCCAGCCTATATTCCCCAAACTCTTTACTTCAAATAGCGACTTTCCCATGATCGTATATTTAGCTATTGAATAATTTTCTGTTTCTTTTATAATGAGTGTATCTGGATGAATATCCTTTGTCATTATTTCATTAAGTCGCGTCAATACTTTTTTTGAAGTCTGTACACCAAAATCTGGAACTTCAAAATATTGATAGGCGATCTTGGGAAATTTCTCTACGTCAACAGAATCGGTTGCTATTTTTCCAACTTCATAAAAAGGTTCGTAATCAATTTTTCTATCTTGCTCTGTAAAATAATACAATTCGGCAGGAACAGAAAAAGTTACATCCCTTAATTTGACTTCAGTTTGAGCAGATGCCAAATTTGTCATTACTATTAGTATGCCTGTTACTATTCTCTTCATTCACACAACGTATGGAAACCTCCGATAACGAATGTATAAAAAATACTAACCATTCATCATTTTTCTTTTTGTAAAATCTTTCTTCATCACTATAATTACTTTTTTAGCAAATAATCGTGCCATAAACCCCTTATTGATCTAATAGCATTTTAGAGCAGCTATTTCTTTTTAAGATGCCTTTTTATTTCGGTATCTAAAATGGCTTTTATTTTGTTTTTAAAAGAGAAGTATACGCTTTCGCGAAAGCGTATATAGAAACACAAGAATTAGAAAGTAACGTCAAGAACTAATAAAAAGGGAGTGCACCACGCCTCCCTCTTACAAAAACTTTATTTACCTAAACGCTTCCAATAAGATCATTGCATTGTATCTGTTATTAGAACCGTTTATACCAATCTATTCATACAACTAACAAAATAAACTATACGTGTAGTAAATAATGAGAAAAACTAAACTACACCATACGTTCAAATACAGCAATAGTAATTATGAAAGCGTTATAGCTCCTTTCATATTCGTAGTCATATTCTGTAAAAATGTATTTCTTTTTCTGAAGGGTTTATGATGTAAAATCTAAGAATCTATTAGATACCCATTGTTCATCTATACTTATTTGTGACCAACCATTTTGTTCTTCATACGCAAAGACTTCTTGGTTTTTCACAACAGAACCTACTACATGAAATTGTGTTGACGGACCACTACGTACATTAAGTACATGGGCATTTACGGTAGCTCGTTTTACTTCTTTTACATAGTTACCAGACACCCATTCTTTTTTATCTTCTGATATTCTGTACCAATTATTTTTCTCTTCATAAATACGAACTACTGCCCCTAAAGAAGTTTGTCCTACTCTTGCAAAAGAAGACTTTGCTCCTTTACGAATATTCAACAAATTTGCTGTAACATATCCATAGCCGATGATAGAAGAAGACAATTCACCTGTAATATTTTGACCTACTGCTGCTGCAATGAGTGGCAAGAAATGTTGTTCACAATCTGCGACCGTATTTCCTCCAAAAAAATTGGTGCCAGGGCAACTTTTTGTCACGCCACTTCCATTGGTACGTGCACCGGTACTTAAATCAAACCAATGATGATATACAATTCTATCTGTAGAAATAGGGATATTAAATCGTTTACAAAGTGCTGCCGTAACGGCTATAATGCTTTGACGTTGTGCTGACGTCATTTGATCTTTTCCTGTATCAAAATACCCTATACTCTCTATACAAATAGCATGCTTATTATTCCCAAATATACAGGCTGGAGATCGCTCTAAACTTCTTCCCGTAAGTATTTTTCCATCTGGAAAAATAGTGAGATGCTGCCCAATATCACTCCATCCATTATTATTCACGTGGTGGTTTTTCATACCGCGTTGCATCTCAAAATGGTTGTCGCCTTTAAAGTGAATATAACTAGGCGAAAATGTATGATGTTCTTGAATAAATAAGACAGTACGTGCAATGTTTTGTTGTTGTATCCATCGTTCAAATTCAGAAACAGTGAGTGAGGTAAATCCAAATTTTATTTTCATTGTTGTGCTATTTTGAATGGTATTATCTTTAAAGATACTTTAAAATACTCATTATCAATAGTTACAGGGTATTTTCTTACAGTAGATTCAGGAGGTAAAATGGGAAGCGGGTTTCAGTTTAGAAACTATATAGAAATTTATACTGCTTCAAAAATGTATCTCATCAGGAAAAAATTAGATGATTTTTATCATGAATTACCTGACATATTAGATTTTGTAAAAGTACATCGTTCTTATTATATACGCTTGGATAAAGTAAGTCAAAGAAATGGCTTAAAAGAAATCATAATTTTTAATACACCCATTCCTGTAAGTAAGACCTGTAGTGACAATCTTAAGTTTTTATCATTCTAACCTAGCATCTTTTATACTATAATTATTTTTTATCCCTAAAAACTAAATTCCGTCCCAATACTACATAGGACTAAATTATCAAACGATTCAACTCATCCTTAATCTCCTACTATACAACACTTTTAATTAGGGATGAGTAATAATCTATAGTTGCTAGATTTAATTTTATAATCAGAATTAACGTTAATTCAATACTGTTTTTACGCGTCAAAACACAAGGACATGCATTCCAAATGTCTAAAAAATGGGAGTTATTATTAATTATAAATCACAATTATTATGCTAAAAAAAATTTCGACAATAGGAAAGATTTTAAATAAGAAAAAACAACAATCTATTATAGGAGGATCTGATTTTCCAGATATCATCATTGTTTCTAATGGTGTTTGTATAATAAATGGGAATCGTATTGTATTTCCATGTAATGAAACCTGTCCTGATGGAACAGATCCATTTTGCGCTGCTATAGGAAATCCTTTTGACTAATCTACTATTATAAAAACATGAGGTAGCATACAGTCACTTTATGTTTTTCAACACTGTAATCATTCAATTAAATAACAATATTATGACAAAACAACATTCAGTTTTTACACTTTTATTCCTTTTAGGAATATCATTTTTTATTTCCTGTACAAATGATAATGATGAAAATCTAGAACTAACAATTGAGGAACAAAATATTAGTATTGAAGAAGGAATTTTAAGATTTCCATCTGAAGATATATTTATAGAAACACTAGAAAATCTTAGAACTCTTTCTCATGAAGAATTAAAAGGGTGGATTCAAGATTTAAATTTTTCAAACTCTCATTTTTTAGTCCAAGAATACTATGCACAGTTACCTACAGATGAAGATGTATTTTTACACGATAAACTAAATAAAGCATCTATTTTATATATCCCTGATCCTGTATTTTCTGCAATTCTTAATAAAGAAGGTATCTATAAAATAGCACAAAAATATCATAGAATTACTCAGGACAAAGAATATATATCAGAAGATTATAGTGCTGTTATAGAACCTAACGCAAGTATAAAATCAAATAGTCTTCAAGTTTTTGATATTAAGAGCTCTTCAGAAACTAATGCTCAAAGAGTTAATCTTAACGGACAAACATTATGTGCTAAATATACTCAAAACAATCATGTTGGAACTGGTTTTTATGGAGGTAATTATTTTAACAAGTTTGTTCCATACCCAAGTAATTATTCTAATTGTTCTGGAGGAGATTATAGTTTCCATACACAAACATGGTATACACAGTTTTCAAATTTCTTCAGTGTCGGAACATGGATTAAAGGAAGGAAATATAAAAAAGGAGGTGCGTTTGGACGTAAAAAATGGAGAGATGATAATATGAGTTATGCAAAGATTAATAATAGTGCAGTAACTAATAGAACAATATATACACTATACTTTAATCAAAACTTTACACCTGGACCTGTTATTCAAACGTTCAATATTAACTATGAATATAATGATGAAAATAGAGGATTAAGAAAAGTTGCTATGACTTTACAAAGCACACAATAATCCGTTTAACAAATTAGCACCAGAGTCAATTTCAGAAATAAGTCCAGTGATTTCTTCATTGGGCTTATTCTATATTATGAGATTATGTATCTAAATGCTATACTTTTTTTTACGCTTTCGCGAAAGCAGACTAAACCATAAAATTAGTATAATTAAATAATCCAAAGAGGATTTCAAAATTATTGTTATTCCTCATCTTTAAATCTAAAAAAAGTCTTCATGATTTTATAATTTACCCTTACCTCTTAATGCATAAATAATTAATACAAATTCCTTGACTACAGATTCTCTTTTTTCCTTTTTAAGACAAATTAGAATAAGGAGGACTACCAATAAAAAACCAAAGATTCCACTTATAAATGCAATAAAAAATCTGCCTATTCCATTAATTATATCTATTGATCCTTCCATAATATTATTATTTATAATCACAAACTACAAAGCATCTTTAACCTAGTAAAGTACACCTTTTAAAACCTTAATTTTCTTGACTTAATCCAAGTAATAAAATGCTTTTACAGTGACTTCGACATCATTTTAACTATCCGATTTCAAGCAATTTAAGAAGATTGAATTTGAGTTCAAGAAGAACTTATTAAAAATGATATGATCTAGACAATTAGAACATTGTACTTAGTATTAGATAGATACACAAATAATAATATTATTTTTCAAATAAATTGTATTTGATCTAAAAACATATGTATCTATATATAAATAAGGGTTTTGTTAATAACTTCTTATTCAATGTAATAAATTATAAATAGAAGTAGAAAAACTATATTATTAAATTATGCTATATATCATTTTGACTACTATCCATTCTGAGTACGCTTTCGCGAAAGCGTATTACACCCTTTTTACAAAAGGATCTAAAAACAATAAGCTAATTATCTGAAAACCCTACCTCATTTTCTATCCAGTTTGTATTTACTACATTAGACGTTGAAACTATTGAAGCACTCATGATAGATATACACCCACTCATTATTCGATTCTTCGTCCTAAAAATGACAAGAATCCTCATTCTTGTTGCATCCACAATGAGTATTTGCTGTTCTCCTAAAAAAGCGCATCAAGATCATATCATCACTGTGTATCAAACATCACACGCAGGTGATAATCTCAAACGCATCTCAGATGCTACTATAAACACTTCTTTATCTGAAGGAAAAAAAGTTACTTTACAATTATTACCTGATCAGGAATTTCAAACATACTACGGATTTGGGGCTTCGTTTACCGAATCGTCAGCGTGGAATTTGGCAACGATTCCTAAAAAAATAAGGAAAGATGTTTTAACCAAAATATTCAGTCCTACAGAAGGTGCTGGATTTTCACTGACTAGAACACACATTAACAGTAGTGATTACTCAAACGGTCATTATACGTATGTTGAAAATGGAGATGAAGATCTTTCTAGCTTTAGTGTTTATGAAGACATGAAAGGATTTTCTGGAGATGAGAATGATCAAGTACGAAATATTGAGTTAGTAGATCCTACATATGATATAATCCCAATGATCTTAGAAGCTTCCAATATTCCTGGTGCAGATTTCAAAATTATTGCCTCCCCGTGGAGTCCGCCTTCTTGGATGAAATCTGGAGAAACTGCTGAAATGACAAATGGCTCATTACAGCCTAATTATTATGGACTTTGGGCAAAATATCTATCAAAGTATGTAAGCGCTTATAAAGAGCAAGGAATAGACTTATGGGGAATAACCCCTCAAAATGAACCATTACACGCACATGATGCCCGTTGGGATAGTAATGGTTTTAGTCCTGAACAAGGTCGTGACTTTTTACGAGATCATCTAGGTCCTGAGCTTGTCAAAAATGGTCATTTACAACTAAATGATCTAGATGCGGGATTGCGCGTATTGATTTATGATCATAATAAATCGACTATGAATGATTATGTAACTGCAACGTATGAAGATCCTGAGGCCTCTAAATATGTATGGGGAACTGCTTTTCATTGGTATGCAAGTTCTGGACTAAATGAAAAGAATTGGTATGCAACCGCATTAGATACGTTACGCACAAATTGGCCTGGTAAAGGAATGATTCATACAGAATCTAGCATCGATATTGATCCAACCAACCCCATAGATCAATACTGGAGAGAAAGTACAGATTATGCTGGCACTTTTGTTCCTTTTGATACCTATGCTTACGATATCATTACAGATATAAATCACGGTGCTCAAGGCTATATTGAATGGTGTATGATCTTAAGCCATCTTGGCCAACCTAATCCGTATGATAATTTTAATAGTGCTCCTGTACTTATTAACCCAATGACAGATGAAGTGATATATACACCTCTCTATTATTTACTAAGTCACTTTAGTAAGTTTATCCGTCCTAATGCCGTGAGAATTGGATTAAAAGGAGAAGAAGTGAACGGTCTCATCTACACCGCTGCAAAAAATATAGATGGTTCCATTGCTGTTGTTGTTTTTAATAGAAATAACGAGGAGTACGAACTAACTCTAGAACACGAAACTAGTAATTATACTATAAAAATTGGCCCAAGAACCTTACAAACTACTCATATACATAACAATGGAGTAATTAAATAGAAAATCGGTGAGGTATCTTTGCTAAGTACGCTTTCGCGAAAGCGTATACAGAAGCTTTATAATTTAGAGCGACTTGCCAATATAACTAAAATTATTTTTAGATATATAAAATCGTCTAGAAAGTAACGCTTTATCGATTTTATTGATCACTTTATCGGTATATATAATTAACATTGATGATTTATTTCTCCTTTAAATCACATAAATTAACTTATCTTTAACTTGCGCTAATTAATGCAGAATTAGATTCATAATGTTCCCTATACTACAAAATAACTACGACATTCGTTTTAGAAAGAAACAAAAAGAATCTAATGTGTATGATCAATACCCAACAACATACTATGAAACTACATATACCACCATTTGACTTGATACATTATATTTTGAGGAAGCATTTAAACAATATAGACTAGTTTACACCAATATTTCCCAACGTTCAACCCCCCTTTTTTATATTAAACTCCTATGTTTTCTATTCATTGTTACGCTTGTAAATCTCCACTTTTTACCCGCTACATAAGAAGTTTGCTATTGCTATTTATGCTACTAGCTGTCACGACAATCTATGCGCAAACAAGAGCTACCATTACGGGAACTATTTCTGATCAGTTTGGAGGACTTCCTGGTGCTACAGTGAGTATTGAAGGTACGACTCTAGTCACTACCACAGATGTAAATGGAATGTATGAGTTTTCAGTAGATGAAGGCACCTATATCATCAATGCAAGTTTTGTAATGTATATCACAGATTCCAAAGAAATATCGGTAAAAGTAGGTGAAACAGTACAGCTTGATTTTTTATTACAAACAGGGTTTTCTATAGATCAACCCATTAGTATTGGTACACGAGGGAAACCCTTATCAAGTTTAAATACCTCTTCCCCTGTTGATATTATTACACCTCAAATGCTAGAAAATGCGGCAGGATTAGAGTTAAGCACGGTATTACATTATTTGGTACCTTCTTTTCATTCTACACATCAAACCATTGCAGATGGTACAGATCATATAGATCCAGCTACCTTACGTGGATTAGGTCCTGATCAAGTATTGGTTCTTATTAACGGAAAACGCAGACATAGTAGTTCGCTTCTCAATGTAAATGGAACTGTGGGTAGAGGTAGTGTCGGTATTGATTTTAATGCGATTCCACTTGCTACTATTGAACGTATAGAGATCTTACGAGAAGGTGCAACATCGCAGTATGGATCTGATGCTATTGCTGGGGTAATCAATATCATACTAAAAAAACAAACCGAAGTTATTGACATAGATAACAGAGTCCTTATCAATAGCGAAGGTGATGGTTTTGAAAATTACTCTTCAGGAAATTTTGGCTTAAAATTAGGTGACAATGGTTTTGTAAATGTAACAGCAGAATATCGCAATAGAAATGCAACGAATAGAGCTGGTGATTATACAGGTGCTGTATATAGTGATGATCCTATTGAGGATGCTTTATTGATTGAACAAAATGATTTCTTCAATCAAACAGGATATGATGGCAGACAGGTCATGGAGATAGGAAATGCAGAAACGCAAAACTTAGCACTCTATTTTAATGGCGAATTTAAAATGTCTCCTAATGCTACTATTTATTTACATGGAGGGAGGAATTATAGAGAAGGGAAAGCAAAAGGTTTTTATCGATTTCCAAAAGACGAAGATCGTGTTGTACTGTCTCTTTTTCCAAATGGCTTTTCTCCAGAAATATTAACCGATATTCAGGATGATGCTGTTATTGTAGGAATTAAAGGGATTAAAAATGGTTTTAATATTGACTTTAGTCACACCATCGGCAATAACAGAATAGATTATACGATTAATAATTCTAATAATGCATCTTTAGGGATTGCATCACCTCGTACTTTTTATTCTGGTGGTTTTTTGTATCATCAAAACACCACCAATCTAGACATCTCAAAACCGCTTGATTATTTCAAAGGAGTGAATCTAGCTTTTGGCGCTGAGTTACGGGTTGAAAATTATCAAATTATTGCTGGAGAAGAAGCTTCTTTTATAGATGGCGGTGCTACTTTTACCGATGCTAACGGAGAAGAAAGACCTCGTATTCCTGGAGCTCAAGTATTTCCTGGGATACAACCTGAAAATGAATTAAATCGATTTAGAAGTAACTCTTCAGGGTATATTGATATAGATGCTAATGTAACAGATCGTTTTTTAGTTCGATTAGGAGGTCGCTATGAATCTTCAAATGATTTTGGTAGTCAAGCCGTATATAAAATTGCAAGTAGATATAGTATACAGGATAATTTAAGTTTTAGAGCAGCTTATTCTAAAGGATTTAGAGCACCGTCTTTACATCAGGTATATTTTCAAAATATTAGCACACAATTTATTAACAATAATATTGTCCAAGTAGGAACTTTTAATAATGAAAGTGCCGTAGCAAGAGAAGCTTTTGGAATTGATCGACTTAGCGCTGAAACATCAAGACATTTTAGTGCTGGTTTAAATGGAAAGTTAAGTTCTAAAATTACATTTGGACTGGATTTCTATCTTATTAATATCAAAGATCGAATTGTACTATCAGGAAGGTTTTCTGAAGGATATGAAGATATTCTAGCCCCTTTTAATGTGGGCGCTGCACAATTCTTAACAAATGCGATTGACTCCAGAACTGCCGGAGCTGATTTTTCTACATTTTATAAAGACCAACTAGGCAACGGGGTGCTTAATGTTTCTTTAGCAGGAAATTTCACAAAAACAGAAGTTGTCGGACCTATCAAAGTTTCATCATCTCTTATTGGGCAAGAAGAAGTCTTATTTAATAGAGAAGAAATTGCTCGTGTAGAAAAGGCACAACCAAATTTTAAAATAAACTCTAGCATCTCTTATGAGTGGGATAAGTATAAAGTACAATTAGGAAACACCTATTTTGGAGAAGTAACTTTTTTACATCCTGATGATGGTGATCCAGCAAATTGGGTCCTTAATGAATTTTCAGGTCTTATTGAATCTAGAGATCAAGTATTCACACCAAAAATTGTGACAGACGCATCCATAAGTTATCAAGCCAATACCAATATTATTTTCACCCTTGGAGGGAATAATATTCTTAATGTTTTTCCCGACAGACATACCCATGAAGCAAACACCAGTGACGGAAGTTTTGTATACAGTAGACGTGTACAGCAGTTTGGAATAAGCGGTTCTAATTTCTTTGCTAAATTATTATTACGCTTGTAATGAGAAACAAAAATAAAATAGGAAGTATCATAAGCATACTTTTTGTACTACTACTTAGTCTACAAAATGTAAGTAACGTATACGCTCAAGGTACAGATAACAAACAAGTAGAACGTTTACAACGTGCTATTTTCGTTTATAATATTGCACACCAAGTAGTTTGGCCAAACGCCAATGATTTTAATGAAGTAACTATTGGTGTTTTAGGTCCTGATAGAACAGCTATAGATCTACAAGGAATGGCTCAAAAGCGAAGGATTGGAGGAAAACCTGTGAAGGTTATCACCTATTCTAAAGTAAAAGATATAGGTGCAATTCAAATCCTTTATGTAAATAATCGTTTTCATTATGACATTGCATATATCCTACAATCTATAAAAGGAAAAAACATTCTCTTAATTACTGAAGACTATAGCTATAATGCTTCTATGATTAATATGGTGTCTGTTGGCAACTCCTTTGAATATGAGATTAATGAATCATTACTTTCTATAGAAAACTTTAACATAGCACCATCATTATCTCAAAATGCCATAAGCTCTGCTCAAAAATGGAAAGCGTTATTTAAAGAAACCCAATCATTACTCGAAAAAGAAAAAACGATAGTCTCCAATAAAGACAAAGAATTATTAGAAAAAGACACCTTATTGAAAAACCAGCAAGACATCTTAAACACACAAAAAGATACGATTAGTCAGCAAGAAAAGAGTTTACAAAATAAAGAACGTGCTTTTGAAAAGCAATTAGACTCTATAGATGTCTTATGGTCTATCAACCAGTTACAGGAGCAAAAATATGAAGATAAAGTAGCTATAGAAAAGGCACTTGAAAAACAAATCACAGAGCAGGTCGCTTTCTCAAAAAGCACACAGAATCAAATTATAAAAAGCCAAAAACAGCTAAAAAAACAAGATTCTATTTTAGCTATAAAAAATAACCAGATCACAGCAGCAGAAAAGATTATAGATACTCAAGAATCTATCATTACGAGTAAAACTAAAATTAATACGCTGTTGGGCTTACTGGCTGGATTGCTATTGTTAGGGGGAGTTTACTTCTTTATCAACTATCGAAAAAAACGAGCCCTTAATGCAACACTTGCTTCCAAGAATACAGAGATTTATAAGCAATCTAAAGCGCTCTCGTTAAAGAATAATGAACTAGAACAATTTGCATACATCGCAAGTCATGATCTCAAAGAACCGCTTAATACCATCTCTAGCTTGATCATGCTTATTAAGGATGATGCTGAAGATACACTCGATCCTACTATACTACAAAATTTGGAATTTATGGATGATTCCAGTACGCGTATGCGTGCTTTGATAGAAACATTACTACAACATTCTAAATTAGGTGCTATGACCGATGTAGAAACAATTGATTGTAATGCACTTTTAGAAGACCTTCAAAAAGATTTATCTACCGTTATCAAAAAAAATAATGCAGTATTTCATATTGATCAATTACCCGCAGTAAAGGCATCCAAAGTAGAACTCCGATTAGTATTTCAGAATTTACTTGCCAATGCGATGAAATTCAGGAAGGCAGACACCTCCCCGATTATTAAGATCACGTATTCAAAAGACGCAGATGAGGCGTTTCCTGATCAATATTACCATACTTTTTATGTGACAGATAATGGAATTGGCATTCCAGAAATTCACCAAGAGAAGATCTTTACTATTTTTCAGCGATTACATGCAGACGAAGCTTATGAAGGTACAGGAATTGGGCTAGCGCATACTAAAAAGATCATACAAGCACATGGCGGCAGTATTTCTGTAGAAAGTGCACCAGGACACGGAAGTACATTTTCGTTTACGTTACCTGTTTGATTTTTTTGCTTTCGCAAAAGCCAATAATGAATGATTCCTTATTTAAAAAATTTAAATTTCAAATCTTCAAGTCACAAAAGTGCTTATTCCTATTCTCTAATATTACATAGTTATTTCGCTTTCGCGAAAGCTAATGACGCTCTATTTTTAATTCATAAATAAACAACATTCCATTACGAGAAAGGAATATTTCTTTAGGTTGTGAGTAATTTCCACCTCCGAATGAATAGAGAAAAACTTATTAAAATATTATATAGATTAATAAAAGAATAATTGAAATCATATCCGATTAAAAATTAATTAGTAAAATCCCAAGCTCTTTTGCTTATATGATAGGCAATCCCAACTTTAAAATAATACAGTTGAAGAAATGTATCATCTATATCCTTTTCTCTGAAAATTATACCCTTCCAAGAGCCAGAAATTTTTAACGAAGGTGACAAATTAACATCTATTTTTGGTTCAATAAAAGCTCCAAATTTATGAGTTACTTCTGTTGTTTGAAGCGTGTTAGTATTACTTTCAATCAAAAAGTTTTCTTGTTGTAAATAAGTTGCCCCTATACCTATTTGAAATAATGAATATGTAGGATTTAACCCTAAACTATATGAAGTAAATTTGAAAGCACTATTTTCTTCTAAATACTGGAAATCTGAATTGTCTATATTTCTAAAAAAGTTTGATTGACTATATTCAGCAAAGACACCTAGTAAGGGACTTTTTTGATATCCTAATCTTATTTCAAATGGATATTCGTTATTTAGTTGTTCAGATTTCGTTGATAAAAATATTGAATTTTCGCCATTATTATCTTCCGCAAATGTTTGCTCAAATAAATAAGAAACATTAGCAGAAAATTAGGGTATTTTACAGGCTTTTTCCTAGGTAATCTTGCTGTGTCTGTTATTAATCCAGATATTTTATAGTTAGATTCTCTTAATTTCATTACCTATCTAACATCATTTTGTAGCGCACTATATTCATTAGAATTTAATAATTTTAATAATGAATAGGCAGAAGATGCTATTGTTCTTTGATAATTCTTATCAAATGATTTATCAATACCATAATTAATAGTCGAGTCAAAAAGTGCTTCAGCCCACTCTTCTACTGTAGCCCCTCTATATATAATAATTCCGTATGTACCAAATTCAATTAAGTCTGAAACACCACCATCAGTAAATAAATCTGCAATAGCAATTAAAGCTATATTTCGAGCTTTTATCTGTTTTATTTTTCTTCGTTCGGCTTCTATTCTATTTAAATCATACTCTATAGCTTTATTATCATATACAGCTATGTAGTTCATTTTTATTACATCTGAAGTATAAAATGAGTATAGAAAATTACTTTTTATTAAAGGAGGTACGACTTTATCGTTAATAATTGATCCATTATCATAAACTATAATACGCATTGAAAACTTATTATAATTTAAAACACTTACTGTATTAGCCGAGACTAAATCAAATTTTATATTCTGACTTCTAGAAAGTAAAGGATTAATTTGTATATCCGCTTAATGTCCATTAGCTGTAATACTAGCTATTACTAGCCTATCAAATATTTTTTCTCCGAAATA
>NZ_CANLOB010000040.1 GCF_947492815.1 uncultured Dokdonia sp. | reverse complement strand
ATGAACTCAGATGATTATTGGTTTAGAGTAAACTTTACAGAACCTGATGGACTAGGAACACAAAGAGAGTTTGTAGGGCACTTTACACTGAAAAGATAAAACACCAATAAAACTTATTGATATAAAAAAGCTCCTAGTGGATATACTAGGAGCTTTTTTTGTGATTAACTAAAATATTTATATTAAATTAAATCTTCTAATCTTGGTCTCTTAATTGCCTGAACAAAAGAAACATCAAACCCAGAAAACTTTTTTAAATAACTTTGTATTGAAGTTCCAAAAGCATCATTAAATCCTATTTCTCCTCCAGAACGTAAAAAACGTTTTACACTCCCAGGTCCTGCTAAATGTGCCGCAGCTAGAATACCAGATTCTGTAATCTTAATTCCGCCTACCCATTTACCAGAGTAACGTTTAATATCACGTCTTAAGACCCATTTGTTACGAGAAGTATTCAATAAGAATGCCTGTTCCTGTAAAACTGGATCTTTAATAAAGTTTTTAGTGTTTTTTATTCCAATTAAATCTAGCGTAGAGGCTCCAAATTGGTATTTCCCCATATATCCAAAAGTATTTATCCTAAAATAATTACCTTGAGATTCTTTAAAAGCTAACGCTTCTTTAAACCCTGTATACATTCCACCTGTGAGTGCAAGTGGAAAATAAGACGAAGTTTCTTCCTGAAGAGTCTCCTCAGGCAAAGGCACCGTATAATAAAGGTCTAAACCTTCAGTTGAATATTGAGAAAAGTCTTCCGTTTTAGTGAGTTCCCGTTTCTTTTCTGAAATATTTCCTAGTGACAAAAGTCCTACCATAAATGGAAGTACAGTAATTTTTACCAGGCTTCTTACCATATAATCGCTTTTCGACTGCTAAGATTTTTTTAACTTTTAAAACCCTATATAGCGCTGTCTATTTCGGCCGGCAAAAATACAACTATATTTGAATCTACCAAATAAAAATCGACAAAGGAGATGAAATAACTGTTCATTTAACAAAACCCTTTATTTTCAATGCTTTTCATCGATTTAGCGTTAAGATTCTTTTAAGAAATTAGCTTAAAAAAACATAAATGACATCTTTGCCCCCTTTAAAAACGTCAAATACAACACTAAAGTGCAATCATATTGATACTCAAAATTACTCTTTAAGCGTCTTCAAGTAACAACAATACCGCAAAAGTTAGGAACAGGGTTATTAACAGAATTTTTGCGCCTTTTAACGTCTTACTCCTTGGTTGTTAATCCAACGTTTATAGGCGGCGCTATTAGCATTATGCTGTGAAAGTGTCTTTGCAAACTTGTGATATCCAAATCGCTCAATGTCTGCAACAAAATAATAGTAACCATGTTTTTCTGCATTTAAAACAGCATCTATAGCCGAAATATCTGGCATAAAAATAGGTCCAGGAGGGACTCCTGCATTTCTATATGTATTGTATGGAGATTGTATGTCTAAGTCCCTATAAAGAACTCTTTTTATTACCATATCCCAATCATTTGCTTTTTTCTTTAAAGCAAATATAATTGTTGGATCTGCATCAAGTTTTATTCCTTTCTTAATCCTATTAAGATACACTCCCGCTACACGAGGTCGTTCATCAACCTTAGCAGTCTCTTTATGCACTATAGAAGCTAGTGCGTATATCTGCTCCGGAGTTAATTTTAATAACTTAGCCTTTGCTTTTCGAGCATCATTCCAAAAACGCTTATGCTCTTTAAGCATTCGATCTCTAAATCCCTTTGCAGAGATATTCCAATACAATTCATAGCTATTTGGAATATACATTGTCAAGGCTGTCTCTTCTGTAAAACCATTAGCTTTTAAGAAATTAGGTTCTTTCATAGCTAGAAGTAAAGACAAACTATCTGTTTCTAATTGCATCGCAATACGTCCAGCTAGATTTTCTATACGTTCTTGATTATTAAAAGCAATCTTTACAGGTTTATTCTGACTACGAATGGTATTGATAATATCATTATTACTCATCCCTTTTTTTATAGCAAAATGCCCTGATTTAATATTCGTCATATAACCCTTACGCTCAGCCACAGTAACAAATGATTCTAGGTCTTCTAATAAAGGGGCTATATCTTCTTTTACATCTTCAAAAGTAGCATCTGAAGCTACAAAAAGATACGCTTCTTCATTTTCAAAAGCTGTATTTGGAGAAAAAATAGCACTATACACACTGTAAGCAAAAATAGCGCAGACTACAATTCCTAAAAGTGATATGATCAATAAAATTCGTTTAATATACATTATAATAGATGTTGAAATAAAATCTCGTTTTTATAGCTTTCGCGAAAGCGAACCCCTTCCCCACTTATTCTTCTCCAATCTTTTTTAATTCCTGCTTTTACAAAACCTGCATTTGTAAAAAGCTGAATGCTAGCAGTATTGTCTTCAAGAACATTTGCATACAATTGATGTAACTTTAAATGTCTTTTCCCATAATCAAGCACCAGTGCTAGCGTTTCTTTCCCATAGCCCTTACCTCTATTTGTTTCTGCTTCAATTAAAATTCCCACACCAGCTCTTGCATTATGAGGATCATAATCAAAAAGATCAACAAGACCTATGAGTTCTTTTGATTCTTTATTACAAATAGCTAAACGCAATTGTTTAATATCATAAATATCCCTGTGCGCATTAGCAATATACTCTTTGATACTATATAAAGAAAAAGGTACAAGTGTTTCGCTTAAACCCCAAAGACGTTCATCATTTTCTATACGATGTATTGTTATTAGATCTTCTGGTTCTAAAGCTCTTAAAAAAACACTATTTCCTGTAAGTGTTACCATGCTATTTCTCCTTCAAAAACGTATGTCGCAGGGCCAATTAAAAAAATATTACGGTATCCTTCTGCTTCTTTTTCAAAACTCACCTCTAATACACCTCCTTCTACAGCGAGCTGTATTTGATTTGCATTTGTTTTTCCTTGATGATGCATCGCAAGTGCCACTGCTGTAACGCCTGTACCACAGCTTAATGTTTCATCTTCTACTCCACGTTCATATGTTCTTACGGCAAATACATTTGTTTCTTCTTGAGAAACAAAGTTAATATTACTCCCTGCAGTACCATATAATTCACTATATCGTATGCGTGCACCTTCTTCTTTCACATTAAGCACTGACAAATTTTCAGCAAACTGTATATGATGAGGAGACCCTGTGTCTAAAAAACTATACGTTGACGTTGTTGTAATAGTAGAAACATCTTGCATTTTTAAATGTACAATTCCATTTTCTGTAACAGATGCCTCATGTAACCCATCTATTGCCATAAAAGTAGTTTCAGCGTCTATAATTTGTAACGCTTTCGCGAAAGCTACTATACATCGCCCTCCATTACCACACATACTACTTTGCTTACCATCTGCATTATAATACACCATTGTAAAATCTACCTCATCATGATTTTCAAGAAGGATTAAACCGTCTGCCCCTATGCCAAATTTACGATCACAAAGTGTCGCTATAAGTTTGGTATCATCTTTGGGAAAAAATAAGTGTCGATTATCAACAATGACAAAATCATTGCCAGTTCCTTGGTATTTTTTAAATGGTATCGTCATGCTTTACTTAGATGAACGACAAAAATACGGAATTAGCATATTGCCTGTGCTGTTAAAAGGCAGTTAAATATGAATTTCGTGTATACTAAAATTTTAATTTTAACATTATATAATTACCTAATGAAAATGACCATGAAAAAAATAGCAAGTTTACTTTCTGTTGCTGTCCTAGCAGGTATTATAACCCTAGGCGCATACAAATTATTTATTGAAGAACCAGCTCCACAAGTTGATCTCACTCAAAATCAACCTTCTAGCATTCCTGTATATACCCCAACCGCATATACAGCAGCTGCTAGTTCTGGAATTGATTTTACAGAAGCTGCTGAGCGTACTGTAAATGCTGTTGTGCACGTTAGTAACAAACAAGAATACAAACAACCTCGTAACATGATGGAATTTCTGAGAGGAGGTGGGCAACGAGGAGGTATTGTAGGTGCCGGAAGTGGTGTTATTATCTCTGGAGATGGATTTATTATTACAAATAACCATGTAATTGCAGGTGCTAGTGAAATAGAAGTTGCCTTAAACGATAACCGCAAATACAAAGCTAGACTTATCGGAACTGACGAAAAAGCAGATATTGCGCTGATTAAAATAGATGCCGAAGGCAATGAATTACCATATATCCCATTTGGCGATAGCGATGCTGCAAAAGTAGGAGAATGGGTCCTTGCGGTGGGAAATCCATTTAACCTTACTTCTACGGTAACAGCAGGAATTATTTCTGCAAAAGCTAGAGATATTGATGAATACGATTCTAATTATCAATCATTTATACAAACCGATGCGGCAATAAACCCTGGTAATAGCGGAGGAGCACTAGTTAACACCTATGGAGAACTTATAGGAATCAATACAGCGATCACATCTCAAACTGGATCTTATGTTGGGTATGCATTTGCTGTACCATCTAATAATGCTCGTAAGATTGTAGAAGATATCATGCAATATGGTTCTGTACAAAAAGGAATCTTAGGAGTAAGAGGGAACTCTATAAAATCACTCTCTTCGCAAAAAATAAAAACGCTAAAAATTTCTGTTACAGAAGGCTTTTATGTAGATGGAGTAGAATATGAAAGTGGGGCAGAAAAAGCAGGAATACAAACAGGAGATATCATCAAGCAAATTGATAATATAAAAATCAATAAGTTCTCAGACTTATCAGGCTATATAAGCTCTAAACGACCTAATGATGTTGTAGAAGTTTCACTATTACGCAGTAATAAAGAAATCACACTACCAGTAACACTTGTAAAATCTATGACGTATGATATTAATCGTTTAGGCATACAAGTAAAAAATGCTTCTCCTAAAGATCTAAAGAAATTCAAGGCTAAACACGGAGTAGTAATTTCTGATACCTCACCAGAAATGAGACGCTATGGTAATCTTATAGGACTTGTCATTTCTGAAATTGACGACGAAATAGTCTCGAATATAGAAGATGTGAAAAATATCATCAATAGAAAAAGAAATAATGAAACGATAAGTATTGTTTTTATAGATCAAAATGGAGAAAGAAATCGATACATTTTTGAAAACTAAAAAGAAAATAATACATTTAGAAAATTATTATTAACTATAAATCAAACAATTATTATGCTTAAGAAGTTAAAAAAACATGAACTTAGCAAAGAAGAGCAAAAACAAGTTAATGCAGGTTTTGTTTACTGCACTCGTAGCGGAGGCGGAAGTTGGATAGCACCTGATTGGCATTCGGCTCATCTTTGGGAAAATGTCTGGCAATCGATGGGACAAACTACACATTGCCAGGTTCAACACACATAATCCAATGATAATAAAAAAGCGCTTTTAAATTAAAAGCGCTTTTTTTTTGTTTTTTTCTGTTACGAAAACGTTTGAAATCTATACTTTTGCCGAAAATTAAAAAAGAATGTCTTAAACAAAAACGACATTCAAAAACAAAAATAGTAGTATGAGTCATCTAGATACTTACGAAACAGAACTTTCTTTTCAAGCAGATCGTCGTAAAGCGGCGGTTGCCTTTATTAAAATTGCAAGCGACCTATGGTATGATAAATCTATAGAGCTAGTACTTTTTAGAAACCAACTCATTGACAGAAATGTAAGTGAAATTTTAGATTTACATGAGTATGCAGGTGCTTTTGTAGAAAAGCCTATCTCTATTTTTGATAGTGTTGAGATTGCAGAAGCTATCAAGACATTAGAGCTTCCGCCAGCAAAATTAGATATTGGAAAGCTTACCTATGAATATCATCTTGAAGAAGATCATATAAGCGCTACTTCATTTGTAGCTAAAAAATTAAAACCCGCAAAAGCAAGTACTAACATCACTCCTAAAGATGTTGTATTATATGGTTTTGGTCGTATTGGCCGTTTATTAGCTAGAGAGCTTATGACGCGTACTGGGAAAGGAGCTCAAATGCGACTTAGAGCGATTGTTACTCGTGGTAAGATAGATGCTACTGTTTTAGAAAAAAGAGCATCCTTACTTAAAAGTGATTCCGTACATGGAGATTTTGCAGGTACCATTGCAGTAGATGCAGACAAAAAAGCATTAATCATTAATGGTACAACCGTGCATGTCATTAGTGCAAATGCCCCAGAAGATATTGATTACACTACCTATGGAATTAATGACGCACTTGTTATTGATAATACAGGAGCGTTTAGAGATCATGAAGCACTAAGTAGACACTTAGCAGGAAAAGGAGTTGCTAAAGTATTACTTACTGCTCCTGGTAAAGGAATTCCTAATATTGTACACGGTGTAAACCATCTAGAGCATAATCCAGATGAGATATCAATTTTCTCTGCTGCTTCTTGTACAACCAATGCAATTACTCCAGTTCTTAAAGCAATGGATGATTCTTTTGGCGTAAAGTATGGACACTTAGAAACGATACATGCATATACAAATGATCAAAACTTAGTAGATAATATGCATAGTAAGTACCGTAGAGGAAGGGCAGCTGCTCTTAACATGGTCATTACAGAAACAGGAGCAGGAAAGGCTGTGAGTAAAGCACTCCCAACATTTGAAGGTAAATTAACTTCAAATGCTATACGTGTACCTGTTCCAAATGGATCACTAGCAATTCTAAATTTAGAGCTAGACAAAGAAACTAGTACAGAAGATCTTAATAGCACATTAAAAAAATATGCTCTTGAAGGTAGTTTAGTTGAGCAAATAAAATATTCTATAGACAATGAACTTGTGTCTAGTGACATTGTTGGATCATCTGCACCTAGTATTTATGATAGTAATGCAACTATTGTAAGAGAAGGCGGAAAAAATGTAGTATTATATGTATGGTATGATAACGAGTATGGGTATAGCCATCAAGTAATAAGACTTGCAAAACATATTTCTAAAGTAAGACGTTTTACGTATTACTAATAGACTCTTTTTCTTATACGTTCTATAAGAAAAAAACAAGATTTAAAAGCTCACTTTTTGTAAAAGTGAGCTTTTATTTTAACATAAAAGAACCAAGTCTTATTTCTAAACGTACTTAAGTTGATTATTTCTAGTATTTTTGTCCTCAAACAAACCTAAGAACTAGTCATTTAAAATAGTATAACTGACTAAATACCCTAAAACCCATGACAAAAGGAACACTCTCCCTACTAATCTTATGCTTTAGTGTGCTCTTACATGTAAATGCGCAAGAACCACAAATAGAAGAGACTACTCCAAAAACGGTAGTAGAACAATATGACCAAGTAATTACATCAAGTGGTAATTACAACAATGGAGCAAAACGCTATAAAGTTATTGAACGACCAAAACTAGATCGTTACAGGAAGCAACTTTCAGATAGTGTTACTACTTTAAAGACTAAAATAATCAATCTTAATAAGCGCATAAAAGACCAGGCTTCTGAAATTAATGGTCTAAACACAAATCTTACGAGTACTCAAAAAAGCTTGGAAGACACAAATTTAGAAAAAGACAGTATGAACTTTTTCGGATCTCAAATGAGTAAAGGCAGTTATCAAACTATGATGTTTAGTATTATTGGGATTTTATTTTTAGGGCTATTGCTATTCATATTCCGTTTTAAAAATAGTAATACCTTAACACGCCAAGCAAAAAGAAAATTGGATGAGTTAGAACTTGATTTTGATGATTACAAAAGAAAAGCTTTAGAAAAAGAACAAAAATTAGGTAGACAATTACAAGACGAACGTAATAAACTACTCAAGCAATCAAAAAGCTAAACAAACCAAAATAATAGATTTAAAATCTGTACTTTCGAGTACAGATTTTTTTTATGTATATACGATTAGCAACCTTACAAGACTTAGAAGCTTTAGTCCCTTTATTTGATGGATATCGTGTGTTTTATAGACAATCTTCAGATGAAGACAAAGCACGCTCATTTCTTAAAGAACGACTTACAAATCTAGATAGCGTTATTTATATCGCTTTCGCGAAATCGAACGTGGGAGATTCACGACCAACGGGAGAGCGAAGCGGTAAAGCAGATTCAGAAACCGCCGTAGGCTTTACACAACTCTACCCTATCTTTTCTTCCGTAAGTATGGAACGCATGTATATCCTCAACGATTTGTATATCCATGCTGACCACAGAAACTTAGGAATAGGGCAAGCGCTTATAAATGAAGTAAAAGAGTTATGTCATAAAGAACATCAAAAAGGAATTGTAATACAAACCGAAACTACAAATCCTGCGCAACATCTTTATGAACGCTTAGGATTTACAAAAGACCCAGATTTACATTACTTTTGGGCTACAAATTAATAAGTCATTTAGAAAGGCTCTTAATGTATATTCAAAATACTAATTTATAGTACGCATGCGCATAGATATCATCACTGTTGTACCCGATTTATTAAAGAGCCCTTTTGAAGCCTCTATTATGCAACGCTCTATTGCAAAAGGTCTTGTAGAAGTGCATTTTCATAATCTCAGAGATTACGTAACAGATAATTACAAACAAATAGATGATTATCAATTTGGTGGTGGTGCTGGTATGGTAATGATGATAGAGCCTATAGATAAGTGTATCTCAAATTTAAAGTCTGAACGAGAGTATGATGAAGTCATATACATGACTCCAGACGGGGAAACACTTAACCAAGGCATGGCAAACACGATGTCTCTTAAAAAAAATATCATTATCCTTTGTGGGCATTATAAAGGAGTTGATCAGCGTGTGCGTGACCATTTTATAACAAAAGAAATTTCTGTTGGTGATTATGTATTAAGCGGAGGCGAATTAGGTGCTTTAATTCTTTGTGATGCTATTATTCGTTTAATTCCAGGAGTACTCGGAAACGAAACTTCTGCACTTACAGACAGCTTTCAAGACGGATTATTAGCACCCCCTATCTATACTAGACCTGCTGAATATAAAGGTTGGAAAGTTCCAGAACTTCTTACCAGCGGAAACTTCCCTAAGATAGAAGCTTGGCGCGAAGAACAAGCGTATCAACGTACCAAAGAACGCAGACCTGACTTGCTAGACGAAGACTAATCTATAATTTCATAAATCACATCCATTTCATAACGTAGCTTTATAGCACTAAATTTATCGCTCGTTGTTTCTTCCGATAATGAAGAAACATTAAATACATTGCTACTTCTTCTATAAGATTGACTCGTTGGTATAGCTACTGGAAAACCAGTATCATTAGATTCAACTATTCTTAAAACCTTTCCAATTTTTGCGCCAGCTGCATCTGTTAAATATATTGCTTTTGCCTTCGCTGCTTTTACAGCTTCAATTTTTGTTTCTTTTCTATATCTAGCTAATTCAGTATGTGTCTTTTTACGAATATCATTAGCAATATCTACATCTTTCAGTGCATCTAGAAAATTATTTGCAAGCACTACATCACTAAATTCTATCAAAAACACCTTAGAGGCTAAAACATCTGACCGCCTTCTTCTTACTCGAGTATATTGACCAATTGCATTATCGAGTGAAATATTTTCTTTTGAAATTCCAAGACGTTGTACAATGTCATCAAACTGTTTTTCTATCAATGATAAATCCACTTTTTTCTTCCCTTCCATTCGCTCGGATAAATAAGCAGCTATTAGAATCTTATTAGGTGTGATTTCAATTTCGGCACTTCCAGAAACTTCAATATATCTGGAACTCTCGATAAGCGATGTTTGAGAAAAAATAGCACTTGTAACAAAGATTAAAAACAGCAATGATACATATTTCATAGTATAACTTTTAAATATTGATGATTCCTTAAATCTACAAATTTTAATCTTGGGTACGCTTTCGCGAAAGCGTATAAAAAAATCCTCCCATTACTGAGAGGATTTATAAGTTATAAATGTGAATTCAATTATTGATTCATAGAAATCAAGAATTCTTCATTATTACGTGTACTCTTAATACGATCACTCATAAACTCCATCGCCTCTACAGGATTCATATCAGCAAGATACTTACGAAGTACCCATAAACGTTGACTTGTATCTTTAGAATGTAATAGATCATCACGACGTGTACTAGAGGATGTAAGATCAATCGCTGGGAATATACGTCTATTAGAAATATTACGATCCAATTGTAATTCCATATTACCAGTTCCTTTGAATTCTTCAAAGATCACCTCATCCATTTTAGAGCCTGTTTCTGTAAGTGCTGTTGCAATAATACTTAGAGAACCTCCATTTTCTATATTACGAGCAGCTCCGAAAAAACGTTTTGGTTTATGTAATGCATTAGCATCTACCCCACCAGAAAGGATCTTTCCTGAAGCTGGCTGTACCGTATTATAAGCACGTGCTAGACGTGTTATAGAATCTAATAGTATTACAACATCATGACCACATTCTACAAGACGTTTTGCTTTTTCAAGAACAATATTTGCCACTTTAACGTGCTCATGAGCTTCTTTATCAAAAGTAGAAGCAACTACCTCACCTTTTACGTTACGTTGCATATCTGTTACTTCCTCAGGACGTTCATCAATAAGAAGGATCATTTGATACACTTCAGGATGATTTGCAGCAATAGCATTTGCCACATCCTTTAATAACATTGTCTTACCTGTTTTAGGTTGTGATACAATCATACCACGCTGTCCTTTTCCAATAGGTGCAAACATATCCATTACTCGGGTAGAGATACTAGACTGTCTAGCTGCCAAATTGAATTTTTCGGTTGGAAACAATGGTGTTAAATGTTCAAAAGAAACACGATCTCTAACAATATTTGGGCTTAAACCATTGATTCTAGACACTTTAATCAGTGGAAAATATTTTTCACCTTCTTTAGGCGGACGTATAACTCCTAGTACAGTATCTCCTGTTTTTAAACCAAATAAACGTATTTGAGATTGTGATACATAAATATCATCTGGAGATGCTAAGTAATTATAATCTGATGATCTTAAAAACCCATATCCATCTTGCATGATATCTAGAACACCTTCACTTTCGATGATTCCTTCAAATTCAAAATCAGGCTCACGATAGCGATTTCTACTATCCTTATTACCATTTCCGTTATTACGGTTATTCTGATTCCTGTTCTGATTGCGATTATTATCGCGATGCTGACGTTTATTATTATTGTTGTTATTATGACGATTGTCTCGCTGATGATCTCTAGATTTCTGCTCGTTAGAGCTTGTATCAGATTTCTTGTCTTTGTTCTTATCGTTATTTTTATCGTGTGTATGCGTAGGAGTAGATTTTTTAGCTTCCTCTTTTTGAGGTGCTTTTGTTTCTTTAACTACTGCCTTTACATCTTCTGCCTTGTTGGTATTTTTAGGCTTTTGACTTCTTGGTCGCTGTGGTTTTTCGCGAGAAGGTTTTGGTTTCTGCTGAGTTTCGGCCGTTTTATTATTCTGACCTTTATTCTCAATAGTTTCCTTTTTAGGTGGCGCTGGTTTAGAAGGCTTTGCCACTGCTGTTGCAGAAACTTTTGCTGGATTTGCAGCTTGCACATCTAAAATCTTATAAATAAGATCTAATTTTTTTAATGACCTAAACTTAGGAACACTAATACCTTTTGCGATTTCCTGCAACTCAGGAAGTTTTTTTGCTTTTAATTCTGAAATGTCAAACATCTAGTAACTAGAGTGAATTAATAATTGTGTGATTTTGAAAATATACCGAAAGAAGAAATCGATAAATAAACGGGTAATGAAATAACAAGCGGAGAGCTTATTACGTTATTACATTACAATGATACAATTTTATTTTTAAACTTTTCCAAATAACTCATAAAAGAAACTTATTTTTGCATCTGAAATTTATTTTTACAAAGTGATACAACGCATACAATCTATATATTTAGCCTTAGCTGGAATCGTTTCTATAGTCTTACCATTTGTTTTGAGTCTTTATGCTGATTCTGAAGGAAATGCTGTCTGGGCCAAAGATGATCTGGTTATATTAGGATTATTTGCATTAAGTGCTGTTTTATCATTTGTTATTATATTTTTATACAAAAAGAGACAAAATCAATTCGTTTTAGGGCGATTAACAATAATATTAAACTTTGTTTTATTAGGTGTATTGGTATACCGATCACAAATCTTATCCGGAGGAACGGCGGTTCTTGAGAAGGGTATTGGATTCATCATTCCGCTTATTTCTATCGTTTTACTAGCCTTAGCCAATAAGGCAATTAAGCGTGATGAAGATCTTGTAAAATCTGTAGATCGATTGCGATAGACCTATAAATCTTAGTTATTAGTGCGCAAAACCCTCCAGCAATGGAGGGTTTTCTTTTTTTAATTATAGATTCAGCTAAATAACCTCCTAAAATTATTACTATACACAATTCTTTTGAGTCGCTAGTTCGAGTATAGTTTAGAGAATCATCTAACAGGTATTATAAAAGAAAAAGCCGATTCTAAATTATTAGAATCGGCTTTATATATTTTAAGAGTATCTGTTTAAGCTCCTAACGCAGCTTCTACTCCTGCAGATAATCTTTTATAGGTTCCATTCTCTAAACGCGTTCTAATGGCCTCAAATGCCGCTAGTGTTTCTTCTACATCTGTAAGTGTATGAGACGCTGTAGGAATCATACGTAAAAGTATCAATCCTTTTGGAATTACAGGATATACAACAATAGAACAGAAAACTCCATGATTTTCACGTAAATCCTTTACAAGCGCCATAGCTTCTGGAATACTTCCTTTTAGATATACTGGAGTTACACAACTTTGTGTGGTTCCTATATCAAAGCCTCTATCCTTTAGCCCTCCTTGCAATGCATTTACGTTTTCCCAAAGTTTCTCGCGAAGTTCTGGCATGGTACGTAACATATCTAATCGTTTAAGAGCTCCTACGACCAATTGCATTTGCAACGATTTTGCAAACATTTGAGATCTTAAATTATATTTTAAGTAATCTATGATTTCTTGATCACCAGCAATAAATGCACCAGTACTTGCCATAGACTTTGCAAATGTTGCGAAGTACACATCTATTTCGTCCTGTACACCTTGTTCCTCTCCTGCTCCTGCTCCAGTAGCTCCTAATGTTCCAAATCCATGGGCATCATCTACTAATAAACGGAAATTATATTTTTTCTTAAGTGCGACAATCTCTTTTAATCTTCCTTGCTCACCGCGCATTCCAAACACTCCTTCTGAAATCACTAAAATCCCTCCTCCAGTTTGTTCTGCCATTTTAGTGGCACGCTCAAGATTTTTTTCAATACTTTCCATATCGTTATGCTTATAGGTAAATCTTTTACCCATATGCAAACGAACACCATCAATAATACACGCATGTGTATCTACATCATAAACAATAATATCATCTTTTCCGACAAGTGCGTCAATTGTAGAAAGTATGCCTTGGTATCCAAAGTTTAATAAATAAGCGGCATCTTTACTTACAAAGGCGGCTAATTCATCTTGTAATTGTTCATGTAGGTGTGTGTGACCACTCATCATACGTGCTCCCATTGGGTAAGCACTTCCATAATCTGCTGCTGCTTGTGCATCAACCTCACGTACTTCTGGACGATTGGCTAATCCTAAATAATCATTAACACTCCAAGTAATTACTTCTTTTCCTTGAAATCCCATACGGTTAGATATCGGTCCTTCTAGTTTAGGAAAAACAAAGTAACCTTCAGCTACTGATGCCCACTTTCCTAATGGCCCTTTATCCTTATAAATCTTATCAAATAAGTCCTTCATATTCAAATTTTCAAACGAAATGCAAAACTACATAAATTATATATGTTGACCTAATTCAAAAATTATAATCGGTTAGGTGCTAAACATAAAAAACTCCTACGTAAACGCAGGAGTTTTTACTATATCATATACATCACGTATATTACTTAATATATTCTATTGTTTGTACTTCTTCATTGTGTTCACTATCAAAGAAACCTTGATCACGCATCCACTTATCACTGAAAACTTTACTCATATATCGGCTTCCATGATCTGGAAATATGACTACTACTTTACTATTGCTATCAAAAGCTCCTTCTGCTTCCAATTGTTTTAAACCTTGAATAGCTGCTCCACTTGTATATCCTACAAATAAACCTTCAGTTTGCGCTATTTCTCTTGCAGAATGTGCTGCACTCTCATCTGACACTTTCACAAATGAGTCTATAACATCAAAATCTGTAGCTGTAGGAATTAAGTTTTTCCCTAATCCTTCTATTCTGTAAGGATAAATTTCACTAGCATCAAACTCACGTGTTGCATGATACTTTTGAATCACAGATCCATAGGCATCTATACCAATAATTTTAATATTAGGATTTTTTGATTTTAGAAATCTAGCAGTACCAGATATAGTACCACCTGTACCACTACAAGCAATAAGATGTGTTATTTCTCCTTCTGTTTGGTTCCAAATTTCTGGACCTGTTGTATTAAAATGAGCATCTATATTAGACTCATTAAAATATTGATTGATATACACAGAACCTTTTGTCTCTTCGTGTAAACGTTTTGCAACGCTATAATAAGAACGAGGATCGTCTGCACTTACATTTGCTGGGCATACATATACTTTTGCTCCCATTGCTTTAAGAGCGTCTATCTTATCTGGAGAAGATTTTGAGCTTACAGCTAAAATACATTCGTATCCTTTAATGATACTTACCATAGCAATACTAAACCCTGTATTACCCGAGGTTGTCTCTATAATAGTATCTCCAGGTTTCAATACTCCACTACGTTCTGCTTCTTCTAATATATGAAGTGCAATACGATCTTTTGAAGAGTGACCTGGATTAAAGGCTTCTACTTTAGCGTAAAAGTCTCCTTCAAAATCTTTAGTAATTCTATTCAGCTTGATAAGTGGTGTATTACCTATGAGTTGCAATACATTATCGTAAACATGAAGTTGATCAGCCATAAAAATTAGGTTAGATGTTGAGTTTATTTCTGGTTAAAATCAATACTCAAATCGGCACAAAAGTACTATATTTTTTTAATTATTTATTGATATTTTCCAAATCTAATAAGAATGCATAATCTTTTGCAATTTCTTTTAAGGCTTCAAATCTCCCAGAAGCTCCTCCATGACCTGCATCCATATCACAGTAAAATAGAATTTGGTTATCACTTGTATTATACTCTCTTAGTTTCGCAACCCATTTTGCTGGTTCCCAATATTGTACTTGGCTATCATGATAGCCAGTAGTCACAAATATATTTGGGTACGCTTTCGCGAAAGCGTTATCATATGGACTATAACTTTTCATGTACTCATAATACTCTTTTACATTAGGATTCCCCCATTCATCATATTCACCTGTCGTAAGAGGAATAGAATCATCTAACATTGTCGTTACTACATCTACAAAAGGAACTGCTGCTATTACACCATTATACAATTCTGGTGCCATATTTATCACACTGCCTATTAAAAGACCTCCTGCCGATCCTCCAGATGCATATAAATGCTCTTCGGAAGTAAAGTCATTTGCTATCAAATGCTTAGAAACATCGATAAAGTCTGTGAACGTATTTTTCTTTTTAAGTAGTTTTCCATCTTCATACCATGGTCTTCCTAAGTATTCACCACCTCTTACATGTGCAATTGCATAGATGAATCCGCGATCAAGTAAACTTAATCGTATGCTTGAAAACGAAGGATCTATCGTACTTCCATAACTACCATATGCATATTGTAAAAGCGGTGCTTTTCCGTTTTTCTTTGTGTTTTTATGATAAATAATAGAGACTGGAACTTTAATACCATCTCTGGCAGTAGCCCATATACGCTCCATGATATAATTTTCTTTTTTAAACTTTCCGCCTAAAACCTCCTGTTCTTTTTTTACTTCTTTCTCTTTTGTGACCATATTAAAATCAATCACAGAGCTAGGTGTACTTAAAGCGTTATATCCATATCTGAGTATGTCTGTATCAAAATCTAAATTAGTACCCGTATATGCTGTATAGGTTTCATTATCAAAAGGCAAGTAGTAATCTACTGTTCCATCCCAACGTGTGATACGTATTTTATTAAGACCATTAGCACGCTCACTTACCACTAAAAAGTCTTTAAAGATATCTACATCTTCTAGTAATACGTCGTCCCTATGTGGTATTACTTCCGTCCAATTTTCTTTTTCTGTAGCTGTTTCTGAGGTTTTCATAAGCTTAAAATTGGTAGCATTGTCCATATTGGTAAGGATATAGAAATCTTCTCCATAATGGGCTATACTATACTCTAAACCTCTTTCTCTCTTTTGTAACATCGTAAAATCACTATCGCTATTTTCGGCTGTCGTAAATTGATATTCAGAAGTGAGTGTACTACTAGAACCTATAACAATAAACTTTCTTGATTTTGTTTTGTAAACAAACGTATTGAAGGTCTCATCATCTTCTTGAAACACTAATTCATCTTCTTCAGGAGAAGTTCCTAAGACATGCTTAAATATTTGATTGGAGCGCAGTGTTTCCTCATCTTTTCGTGTATAATACACGGTTTTATTATCATTTGTCCAAACAGCTCTCCCTGTCGTATTTTCTATTTTTTCATCAAGAAGTTCTCCCGTTTCAAGATTTTTAAATTGGATCGTGTATTTACGTCTACTTACAAGGTCTACTCCAAAAGCAGCCATTTTATTATCTTCTGAAATTGAATAGCCAGCTTGATTAAAATAGGATTGCCCTTCTGCCATTACATTATTATCAAAAAGAACAATCTCTTTAGTATCTAAAGAATCTTTTTTTCTGCAAAAAAGTGGATACCCTTTTCCAGTTTCATAACGTGTGTAATACCAATAGCCGTTTCTTTTGTATGGAACCGAGGCATCATCTTCCTTAATACGTCCTTTCATTTCTTCAAACAATACTGTTTGAAATTCTTTGGTATGTTCGGTAAGTTTATTGTAATAATCATTTTCGCGTTCAAGATAATCTATCACTTCAGGATGATCTCTCTCATTCATCCAGAAATAGTCATCTACTCTTATATCTCCGTGTTTTTCTAAATTAACTGGTTTCTTTTCTGCTTTTGGGGGAGTACTGTTTTTTGCCAAATTTCTTGTGTTTTTTTTATTACAACTACTTACAAAAATAAGGGTAAGTATTAATAGGGGAACTATTTTTTTCATACTTTATTCATAGATTCAGAACCGTCAATTTAATAAATTTGTACCAATCATTTTAAAATTTAAAAATATGTTTGGAGATATGATGGGCCTTATGGGTAAATTACAAGAAGCAAAAGCAAAAGCTGAAGCTACTAAAGAACGGCTTAAAACGGTACTTGTGGATGAACAATCAAACGATGGTCTTCTTAAAATTACTGCTACTGCAAATGGACGTATTAAAGAGATAGAAGTATCTGAAAATCTTTTACAAGACAAAGAACAACTAGAAGATTACCTCATTTTAACACTTAATAAAGCATTAGAAAAAGCTCAAAACATACACGATACAGAAATGGGTGCCGTTGCAAAAGAAGGAATTCCTAATATACCTGGCATGGATTTATTTAAGTGATATCGATGATATCACTTTCTTCTTCTTTCTTAGTATCTACTGCTTTTTTACTAAACACATAGGTGTATAACCACATTAATGTAAACGAAGGAATAATATCTGTAACTGGCAGTAACTCTTCAATAAAAGTAGCGGCTCCTGCAATTTTACCTGCATTTCCTTTATACATCTTGGTCATGATCCAAGCGCTAAATGGTGCCCATACAATATCTGCAAAATCACCCACTCCAAAAAAAGCTGTTGAAGTTAAAATGCCTATCGCGTCTATCACTAGGCCTATAATCAATAATTTGTATTTACTCATAATTGTACTAAATATAACAATTTTGTATGAGCAATTGGTATGCCAAGTATAATTAAAACAAATTACCGTTACTATTTGAGCGTAACTATATGAACTATTTTAACTGTAAAAATTTATGATAAGTCAGAGCTTATTAATTTAAGAAACTCTGTTCGGGTTTCAATTTTTTCAAATTGCCCTCTAAAACCAGAGGTAGTCGTTGTAGAGTTTTGTTTTTGTACACCTCGCATCATCATACACATATGTGATGCTTCTATAACTACTGCAACACCTTTAGGTTTTAATGTGTTATTTATACACTCTAAAATATCATGTGTTAGTCGTTCTTGTACTTGCAAGCGTCTTGCAAACACATCTACAATACGAGGTAATTTACTTAATCCAACGATATGACCATTAGGAATATACGCAATGTGTGCTTTCCCAAAAAAAGGCAACATATGATGTTCACATAATGAATATAACTCTATATCTTTTACAATGACCATATCATCATATTCTTCTTTAAACATAGCACCTTTTAAAATAGCAGCAGCATCCATTTCATATCCAGAAGTAAGGTATTGCATTGCTTTAGCAGCTCTTTCTGGAGTTTTTATGATTCCTTCTCTAGAAGTGTCTTCCCCTAAATCATCAATAATAGATTCAAAATTCTTCTTGACACTTTCTGTAACTTCTATATTGTACTCTTCAAACTTCCTATATGGCATAACTTTCTTTATTCAGCAATTATCTTTAATTATCTTGTTTAATTAAAGCAGCTATTTTTTTACAAAAATAACATTAATATAAATATCCTTTTTTTGTTAACTAAACACAGTTTCTTTTTAACTTTTAATTAGTATTATGATCCTGTATACACCTTTAGATTTGCAACTTCAACAAAAGTACTTGTATGTTCAAGGGGGTGTCTATTTTTTTATTGCTATTTATAATTTTCTTTCAACAATCTGCAGTAGGTCAAACTAAAGAACTTACCGCTACCAGAATAAACACACCTCCAAAAATAGACGGAATATTAGACGATGCTATCTGGGGAGAACTCACCACTTATGGAGACTTCAATATGTTTGAACCTGGCAATGAAGGAGTCATTGAAAATGATTTTCGTACAGAAATTAAAATGGCATACGATGACAAAGCTGTTTATATCGCAGCATATATGTATGACCCAGCACCAGACTCTATTCCTAGCCAATTTTCTCAAAGAGATGAAGTCTTTGCTCAGGCAGATAATTTTGTGGTAGCGCTTAACACCTATAATGATGGTATTAATGAAACACGTTTTTACGTCACTAGCGCAGGCACCATAGGTGATCAACGAGTTACTCAAAATGATCGTGATTTTGGTTTTAATGTTGTTTTTCAATGTAGAGTCTCTCGTGATGATAAAGGATGGTATGCAGAATACCGTATTCCATATAATGCGTTACGTTTTCCTGAAATAGACGTTCAAAATTGGAGTGTCAACTTTTACCGTAGACTTTTACGTAGAAATGAAACACATACTTGGAATCGCATAGAACGTGGCGTAGGTAGAGACACACAATATAATGGCACTGTAAAAGGAGTAGAAAATATTGATCCACCCGTTCGTTTGACATTTTTTCCTTTCGCGCAAGCGCAAACCGTAACATTAGATGGAGAGAGTGAAACAGATTTTGCAGGAGGATTAGACATCAAATATGGACTAAGCGATAGCTTTACGTTAGACGCACAATTGATTCCTGATTTTGGTCAGGTAGCCTTTGATGCTGTACGTTTAAACTTAGGACCTTTTGAACAGACCTTTAGCGAGAACAGACCATTTTTCACCGAAGGAATTGACCTATTTCAAAAAGGGCGTATTTTCTTTTCAAGGCGTATCGGAGGTAATCCAACAGGAAGTGTTGGAGATCTTGCCGAAAATGAAGAAATTATAGATCAACCTGGTAATGTAAAACTCATTAATTCTGTAAAGATCTCTGGACGTACTCGGAAAGGACTTGGTGTAGGGTTTTTAAATTCTATAGGAGAAAACACTTTTGCAACTATACGTGATACCGTTACAGGAATATCAAGAGAAGAACGTATAGAACCCCTTACCAACTATAATGTATTTGTACTAGATCAACAGTTTAATCAAAACTCATCTGTATCACTTATCAATACAAGTGTAATACGTAGTGGAAGTCGTTTTAGAGACGCAAATGTAACAGGAGCTGTATTTGATATAGCAGATAAAGGAAATAATTATAGAGCCTCAGGACGTGGTATTTTTAGTAATGTACGTACCCCAGAAGGACTTAGCTCTGGTTTTCAATCTGAATTTGATTTTAGAAAAATTAAAGGGCAATGGCGTTATCGTTTTGGACACGATTTTGCAAATACCACATTAGACATCAACGACTTGGGGCTTAATTTCAGGAATAACTTTAATAATTTTACAATTGGCGGTTCTTATGAGCTCATACAACCTAAAGGAAGGTTTAATGGATACCGTATAGACCTAACAGCAAGACACAGACGCCTTTACAGACCAAGTGTGCAAACTAGAAATAGCATACGCCTTAATTCTTTTTTCTTCACACAAAAGCGTTTTGCATTTGGAGCAAATACAGACTATAACTCTCGAAATAATGATTATTTCGAACCTAGAGTTGAAGGAAGATTTGTTGTTTTTGAACCCAATTGGGGAGGCGGTGGTTTTATTTCAACCGACTTTAGAAAGAAATTTGCATTTGATTTACGAGCAAATACACGTGTATGGTTTGGTAATCAAGAGCAAGTAAATTACAATATCAATTTCTCTCCAAGATATCGTTTTTCAGACAAATTCCTTTTAATCCTTTCTTCAGATTATAGTACCCGTAAAAAGAATTTTGGTTGGGTAGATAATACAGACACCGAAGTATTTTTAGGCCTTAGAGATGTTACTTCTTTTGAAAATACCATCACGGCAAGTTATAACTTTGATCCATTCAAAGCCATTGATTTACGTTTACGTAATTTCTGGAGTGTTGCAGACCATAGTAGTAATGTGTATTTTATTTTGAATGATGATGGTTCAAGAACAGAAATAGACGATTACGATACGACAGTGCGAAGAGATCCTAATACCAATTTCAATATTTGGAATATGGATTTAAGTTTCAGATGGCGATTTGCCCCAGGAAGTGAGGCAACGTTACTTTATAGAAATCAAATTTTTAATAGTGATGAGCAGTCGCAATTAAGTTACACAGAAAGTCTCGGTAATCTTTTTGATCAACCAGTACAACATACAGTGTCGCTACGTGTTACGTATTTTATAGATTATAACAATATTAAAACCATCTTTAAAAAGACGTCTTAATCGATCTCTCCATTGCTTCTTGTCATATATTGTAGTACTTTCACTTCGTAAATAGATAGTATGGTAACAGCAAAACATATTTCAAAATCATATGGTAATCTTCAGGTACTTAAAGACGTATCCTTAGAGATAAAAAAAGGAGAAGTTGTTTCTATTGTAGGACCTAGTGGTGCTGGAAAAACTACGCTATTACAAATATTAGGAACACTAGACAGACCTAATTTTAAAGAAGGCACACATTTAGAAATAAATAATCAACCTTTATTTAGGCTTTCGCCAAAAGAACTCAGTCAGTTTAGAAATAAACACATTGGCTTTATCTTTCAATTTCACCAATTATTACCCGAGTTTTCCGCATTAGAAAATGTGTGTATTCCTGCCTACATCGCAAAAACTTCAAAAGCCGAAGCAGAGAAAAGAGCCAAAGAATTATTAGATTTTCTCGGATTATCACATCGATACGATCACAAACCTAACGAACTCTCTGGAGGAGAGCAACAACGTGTGGCAGTCGCAAGAGCACTCATGAATAAACCATCACTTATTCTTGCTGATGAACCCTCTGGCAATCTCGATACAGAAAGCGCAGAAAACCTTCACGAATTATTTTTTAAGCTTCGTGATACCTTCGGGCAAACATTAGTCATTGTTACTCACAATGAAGAACTCGCAAATATGGCCGATCGTAAATTAACCATGGTAGATGGTTCTTTTGTAACCGAATAATATGATTGCTATTCTTACATACTGGTGTTATCTATTTTTGATCACGAGTATTGTAGGTGTGTCATTTCAGGACATTTTAAGATTAGACAAACACCATCCCATCATCACCTTCTTTTTAGGAGGATTTGCCATTGTACTCATCGCTAGTTGTTGGGCTATTTTTAATGGTTTAGATATTTCTTTTGAAGGATTCCTCCTACTGGTTACCGTAGGATTAGGCATATGGAAATATACTGCATACAAGCTTTTTTTGGTTTCGCTTAAAGCGAAAATAAGAACACTCCCCTCCTATCTTAAAATCATATGGATCGTCATTAGCCTATTTGCCTTAGCACAATGCGCAAGTGCTCCGTATATTTTAGATAACGAATCCTATTACATACAAACCATCAAATGGCTTGATCATTTTGGTTTTGTAAAAGGCTTAGCAAATTTTCATTTTTTCTTAGCTCAAAACTCTGGATGGCATGTTTTACAAAGTGCCTTAAATCTAGATATGTTCACTTCTTATTTTAATGACATCAATGGATTTTATCTTGTTTTAGGAAATCTATATGCATTAGATAGATTAGGGAATTACTTTAAACAAAAAGAAAAACACTTATTAATCATCGGGTTATTTCCCATTTTCAATGTATTTTTATTTCAGTTTATAAGCACACCATCTCCAGATTTACCTATCTATATACTTACACTACTTATTTTTGGAGAGTTTGTATCGCAGTATACTTTTAGCAAAAAAACTGACTACAGTTCTTTATTCCTCTTGGGAGTTTTTGCCATTTTTATAAAAGTAACAGCAGTATTCTTACTTATATTTCCTATTGTATTATATGTAAAAAATAAAAGAGTACTAAAGCAAGATTATCTAAAACTCTCACTTATATCTGGAATTACTTTTATACTATTTATGATTAAAAATAGTATTATCTCTGGATATCCGCTATACCCTATTGCTAGTTTTAGGCTTACAGATGTAGATTGGACTATGCCTATAAATCTTCAGGAATATTTAGTAGAAACCACAAAACATTATGCCTTTTTCTTAACACCAGAACAGTATGAGAATAGTACGTTACTACAACGAATTATTCATTGGTTTAGACTTCCCAAACTGCATGGATTATTCAATGTATCCATGTGTGTAGCACTACTCATTTTTCCAGCGTGCATACGAAAAAGTAGGTTTAAAAAACCATTATATATCCTATATATTGTAAGCGTATTACAACTTCTTTTTTTATGGCTTACATCTCCACAATATCGATTTTTCCTAGGATTTTTCATCATCATAATACTTACAATCATAGCGGTTTGTATTAAAAAGGAAATCATTATTAAGTTAGGACTTACAGCAGCAACCATAGCAATTACCATTCCTTTGTTTATTCCGTTTAATTTAAATGCACTCACTCAAAACGAATTTCAATTAAGCCTAAGTGTTTTTTCACCTGAATATATCTTACAACCACACCCACAAACAAAATATACGCAAGCTACCTATACAACACACCAAGAAGGAAATTTAAAAATCAACACCCCAACAAATATTGACTTCTTTTGGGCAACAGGTGATTGCGAACTCCCTTGTATTCAATTACAACAACTCAATGATTTTAAAGCCTATTTTAGGTCGGTACCACAATTGCGCACCGAGCATTTAAAAGACGGCTTCTATTCCTATACGTTTGATCAAAAAAATGAATAAAAAAGAACTTAAGATTTTTCTAGACGAAAAAGCAGTACAATATGAACGTCCGGATTTTATTCCACATGATCCTATTCAGATTCCGCATCGGTTTGAGAAAAAAGAAGATATCGAGATTGCTGCTTTTTTAACGGCTACCATTGCTTGGGGAAATCGAAAAAGCATTATTACCAATGCCACTAAACTCATGGAAATTATGGGAAACGAACCTCATGAGTTTATTCTTAACTATCATCCAGATCAAGCAGAGCGTTTTGAAGGTTTCGTGCATCGCACCTTTAATGCCACCGATCTAGAAACTTTTATCAGAGCACTTCAAAACATTTATCACCATCACAACGGACTCGAAGCACTGTTTGCTTCAGGCATCACCAAAGAAGGATTACAACCTGCGATTTCTCATTTTAAAAAGGTGTTTTTTGAAGTACCTCATCAACAGCGTACACAAAAACACGTGAGTGATCCTTTACGTAAATCGGCAGCAAAACGTATCAATATGTTCTTACGTTGGATGGTTCGTGATGCCAAAGCTGGCGTCGATTTTGGGATTTGGAAGCATATTTCTCCTTCCCTATTATCTTGTCCGTTAGATGTCCATACAGGTAATGTGGGGAGAAAGTTAGGTTTGCTTTCGCGAAAGCAAAATGATGCCAAATCCCTTGCAGAATTGGATGCTTCTCTACGAAAATTAGACCCAAATGACCCTGTAAAATATGACTTTGCGCTTTTTGGATTAGGCGCTTTTGAGGGGTTTTGAGTAGCTGGTAGTCTTTAGCTGGTAGTCGGTAGAGATTTTCGCTAGAGTTTATCCTGAGTATCACACTGAGCTTGCCGAAGTGCCTAGTCGAAGTGTGAAAAGGACTCAGGATCGCTTCGCTACAGGAGTCAAGAGTCAAGACTAAAAGTCATTTCGAAAGAATGAGGTACGAATGACGAGAAATCGCACAACAGTAAGCATTCTGAAATCGAAACTGAAATCAAAATCGAAACTGAGCTACTTGTGTGATCTCTCCTACCGTCGAGATGACTTTATATTTTTGGATTAGGTACTTTTGAAGGGTTTTAAATAGCTATTAGTTGTTAGTTGTTAGTTGTTAAATCATTTTTCATTCTGATTACATAAAATGAATTCTTTAGGTATGATTATTGGTTAAGATTGAAATTAACTTTAATAATTAAATGAAAAAGCAATTACGATTTTGTTTTATACTATTCTTTGTTATTCAATATAGTTTTTCTCAATCAATTGATAGTTTTATAGATACTTCTATTGAAGTAGATAGTTTAAATGTGCCTATAAATTCAAGACAATACTACTTTCCTAAAGAAGTATTTCCTGAAGTTATAGCAGACTGGATTGATACAGAAGGTGAAACTAAAACTAAGATAAAAAAAGGCAGTTATGATGATTTTATTATAAGTTGGTATTCTACACACCTTCACGCAATGAAAGAGCCGCTTCTGTTTAATAAAAGAATAAATAGGGAAATTTATAGATTTACTTGGCTAAGAAGTTTTCATAAACCTATGACTTTTAGATTTGAAAAAAAAGGAGACATTTATATCCTACATTATAAAGTTCTAAGTGGCGCTGGTGGATATGACCCTGGCAAAATAGAAACCCAAAGAATTAAAGTATTCACTGAAAAAGAATGGAATACATTTGTTGCTTTTATCGAAAAAGCTAATTTTTGGGAAATGGATTTAGGCCGTAAACAATCATTAGGTACTGATGGCGCTGAATGGATTATGGAAGGTGTTAATACTAATGATTATAGAGCTATCAGTGTTTGGTCTCCTATTAAGGGAGATTTTTATAATGCTTGCAACTATCTCATTAATTTATCAGGTATTCAGATACCAGATAGAAGTAAATATTAGAAATACACATAACTATTTAATTTGGGTAATCATCCTGTGTATGCTTTCGCGAACCTGCCTTTGCCGGCAGGCAGGAGCGTAAAAAAATCACAACTCTTAAACCCGCATTATGCAATAGAACTTCGTGATGAGGGTTGAAACAGCAATGAAATATGACGTTTTCTGAGTTTTAGCATAGCATCGCTATGGTTAAGCTTAAAAACGTAGTGCAACGATATATTTTACAGCAGTTTCAAGACGGAATAGATTTTCTATTGCATGATGCGGGTTAAAATAGACCTAAACCTTTTCTACACATTTCTTTTTTTCCTACTTTTGACAAAACCCTTTTTAGAGGAATGCAGTTTAAACATCCAGAATTACTTTACGCGCTATTTTTACTGATTATTCCTATTCTCGTTCACTTATTTCAACTTCGTAAGTTTCAGAAAGAGGACTTTACGAATGTGGCATTTCTAAAACAAATAAGCATTCAAACTCGAAAGAGTAATACGATCAAAAAATGGTTGGTTTTATTAATGCGTTTAGGCCTTATGGCTATGATGGTATTGGCTTTTGCGCAACCTTTCTTTACGCAAAGTGACACTGCCACTAAAGAAAAAGAAACGGTTGTGTATCTAGATAATTCGTTTAGTATGCAAGCTAAAGGGCCTTCTGGGCAATTGTTTAGACAAGCGCTGCAAGACCTCATCGTAAATATTCCTGAAGAAGAAACCTTTACATTACTGACCAATACAGAAACCTATAGAGATATTTCGATAAAAAACACTCGGAATACCCTATTAAAACTTGGGTATGCCGCCGAGCAATTGACGCCTGGCGCAATTGGTTTAAAAGCGCAAAAAGAATTTTCTTCAAATCCAGCTACCGAAAAACAACTGATTGTCATTTCAGATTTTCAAGATAAAGGGCAACAACATGATATTGATGTCACTGATGTGTCGCTACATTATGTGCAAGTACGCCCTGTTATAGAAAATAACATTGTGATAGATTCTGTGTATCCTACGCGATCTGAAACGAATAGGCTATCACTTACAGCCACACTTTCTACACAGGAACGCAGAGAGACCAATGTTCCTATATCACTCTATAATGGCGAACAGCTTATTGCTAAAGCTACGGCTTCTTTTAATGAAGCTACAGAAACACAAGTGGAATTTGACATTGATATCCAAAGTGATTTTAAAGGGAAGTTAACAATAGAAGATCCGTTGCTATCTTTTGATAACACCTTGTACTTTAATAATAATACGGTACAAGCTATCAAAGTTTTATCTATAAATGAAGGAGATCAAGAGTTTTTATCTCGTATCTATACAACTCCTGAGTTTGCATATACAGCTACCGATCATACATCTTTAGATTATAGTAAAATCCCAGATTATAACTTTATTATTATTAATGAAGTGAAGACACCTTCGCTAGCTTTAGTAAATGCACTTACAACTTTTGTTTCAAATGGAGGCAGTGTGTTATGTATTCTTAATGAGAATACAGCAGCGGCTAATTATGCCACTTTACTTTCTCGATTAGGAGGTTTACAAATAGGAGAACTCACCACAAATGGTCGTCTAGTAACTACTATTAATTATGATCACCCTTTGTATCGTAATGTCTTTGATAATCGTATCAAGAACTTCCAATACCCTTCTGTAAGTAATGGATTCAACATTACTAATGGAGAAGAAATTTTAAACTTTGAAGACGGCAGTGCATTTATCACAGGAAAAGATAAAGTATATACGATTTCAGGTGGTTTAAATACAACAAATTCTAATTTTCAAAACTCGCCACTTATTGTTCCTACGTTATACAATATGGCAAAACAGAGTTTATCTTTACCTACATTGTATTTTACAAATGGTATTGTAAATACCTATGATATTCCGGCATTATTACAAGAAGATGGTATTTTATCACTCGCCAATGTAGAGACTCCAGATAAAACACAGATTCCGCTACAACGTACGTTTGGAAATAAGGTAAGCATTACAACACAAGAACAACCTGAAAATGCAGGAATTTATCATGTATTACACAAGGATAGTATTCTACAGCAAATAAGTTATAATTACAATAGAGATGAAAGTGTATTACGCTATCAAAACATACAAGCCACAGAAGGCGTAAGTTATCATACCTCTGTAGTCACTTTATTTGACACTCTCAAAGAAGCAAACAGTATTCAATCGCTTTGGAAATGGTTTGTTATTTTTGCATTATTATTCCTCCTAATGGAAATGCTTATCTTAAAATTCTTTAAATGAACGCACTTATAAAAGCGGCCACAATTATTGATAGTAAAAGTTCGCATCACGGCACTACCGTTGACATTCGTATTAAGTATGGAAAGATTCGATTAATTGGTCAGAACTTATCACAAGAAAAAGGAGAACAACTTATAGAAAAAGAAAATCTATATGTATCTCAAGGATGGTTTGATAGTAGTGTGAGTATAGGACAGCCTGGATATGAAGAACGAGAGACTATTGAAAATGGTCTTACCGTTGCTGCAAAAAGTGGGTTTACGGGCATTGCTGTAAATCCGAATACCTATCCTATTTTAGATACTAGTGCCGATATAACTTTTGTTTCAAAAATGGGTGAAGGATACGCTTCACGTATTTTTCCTATAGGTGCGCTTACGCGAAAAAGTGAAAGTGTGGATCTCGCTGAGTTGTATGATATGCAACAATCGGGCGCGGTCGCATTTGGAGATTACCAACGTGCAGTTGTCAATCCTAATTTATTAAAAATTGCTTTACAATATACCCAAGGATTTAATGGACTCGTGCTTTCTTTTCCACAAGAAAATAGAATAGCAGGTCCAGGTAAAATGAATGAAGGAATTGTAAGTACCCGTATAGGATTAAAAGGAATACCCGCTATAGCAGAAAGTTTACAAATAGCAAGAGATCTTCATATTTTAGAGTATACTGGAGGAAAATTACATATCCCAACCATCTCTACAGCTGCTTCTGTAGCGCTTATTAAAGAAGCAAAAGACAAAGGACTAGATGTAAGTTGTAGTGTTGCCATACACAACTTATTTTATACAGATAGTGCCCTTGAAGAATTCAACACTAATTTTAAAGTGCTACCACCACTGCGTACACAAGAAGATATAGATGCTTTAATCGCTGGTATAAAAGAGGGTACCATCGATATGGTGACTAGTGATCATAATCCACTAGATATTGAACGCAAACATGTTGAGTTTGATAATGCTGCTTTTGGTACTATTGCACAAGAAGCTACCTTTGGAGCATTACTCACCTTAGTAAGTGAGAAAAAAGCGATACAACTTTTAACCAATGGACGTGAGCGATTCACACAAGAAACTATCACTATAGAAGAAGGTACTGAAGCTAATCTTACCTTATTTACTACAAAAGGAACTTCTATATTTAGTGAACAAGATATCGTATCAAAATCTAAAAATGCATGTTTCTTAGGTGCGAAACTAAAAGGAAGCGTGTATGGAATTATTGCAAATCAAAAATTAGTACGTAACTAATATGGATCAAAATACCATCTTTGAAGGAAAACCTGCTGCAGCATGGAGTTATATCACTTTTGTAGGATTAATTATTGCATATTCTATGAATAGCGCACCAAAAAATCCTTTTGCAGCTTTTCACATTAGACAATCATTAGGACTTACATTAAGTTATTTTCTGGTGATGATTCCATTAAGCATGTTAAATAGTTGGGCCGCTTCTGCTGGTTTTTTTGTCTTATTCTTTGTATTATGGCTTTATGGTATTATCTCTGCATTTCAAGGACATATGCGCCCTATTCCACTTGTTGGAAACTTTTACCAAAAAGTGTTTTCAAAGTAGTTATTGAAAGTAATTCTATAAGAATTATCGTAACATTCTTTTAAAGTTTACGTCAGATCAAGTACAACTTAATCTCAAAGAGTATGGCTACAATAACATCTGACGAAAAAACGACTTCCATTATCACCTATTTTACCATTATTGGACTTATTATAGGGATCTTTAAAAACAATACTTTACAAAGCGAATATATTTCTTACCACATCCGTAATATGGTAGGGCTTTCACTTATAGGGATTGCTATTTCATTACTACATAGATTTCATTTCCCTAGCATTATCATTAATACATTATGGCTTGCTGCTTTTGTACTTTGGGTTATAGGATTTGTAGGTGCTGTGAAAGGAGATAAATTAGAAATTCCTTTCATTGGAAAGTTTTTTCAAGATTGGTTTAAAAGTATCTAATTCTTCCTATTTTTACACTATAGTTATAACCGTAAGATGTCATAAGTAATGACATCTTTTTAGTATACTCCTATACCATGAGCACACTTTCTTTAGAGCATATTATCCAAAAACCTACCAAGGAAATAGATGGAAAAGCACCATTACTCTTATTATTACATGGATATGGAAGTGATGAAAACGACTTATTCAGTTTTGCTTCTGAACTGCCAGAACACTATTTTATAATTTCAGCTAGAGCTCCTATTCCTATGCAACCCTATGGTAATGCTTGGTATGCGATTAGTATAGATCATGATGGCGTAAAGACATCAGATAATGAAGCTGCTATTGTATCTAGAGATTTGATTACTAAGTTTATTACAGAAGCTGTCAAGGAATATGATTTGGATCCTTATAATGTAACATTACTAGGTTTTAGCCAAGGGACTATTTTAAGTTATGCTGTAGCGTTAAGTTACCCAGAAAAAGTAAAGAATGTCATTGGATTGAGTGGCTATATTAATGAAGAGATTATAAATCTTCAGTCGATAGCTTCTTATGCACACCTTAATATCTATAACTCACATGGTACGGTAGATCAAGTAATACCTATTGATGCCGCTCGTAAAACTCCTAACTACCTCATCAATTTAGGAATTGAAAGTACCCTAAGCGAATTTCCTGTAGGCCATGGTGTACACCCTACTAATTTTTATGAATTCAAAGAGTGGTTGTTAAAAAGATGAATTATATAAAATAGAAGCTATTTGAATACAAATCTTCAACTATTCATTACCAGACTTTAACAATAAAAGTGACTTATATGTCGTCTAAATTAAATTTGTTAAGGCTACATATGTAAAAACGATCTTAAAGAAAAATCATGACAACAACAGTAAAAAATAATACGTTTGTCATATTTAATTAACGACACATATTCAGATAACTTAATCTTGATATAACTCAAACGTAACACTCCATTTACTATTATAATATGATTGCTTCATAGTTTTACAATTCTATGAAAGTAATACCATATATCCTCATAAGTATCTTGTTGCTCACATTATCTTGTAAAGAAAGCCCTATCCTACAAAAGGAAGTACCCGTGACAACATCAGAGATTAGTGGGAAAGCACTTTCTGAATTATATTGTGCCACATGTCATCAATATCCAGCGCCAGCGTTATTAGATAAAGAAACATGGAGAGAATATATGTTACCACGTATGGGATACATGTATGGGATATATGGAAATCCAGAAGAACGTGAAACCTTATTTGAAAAAGGTATTGGGGGTAATATTGTACGCGAAAGAGATCTTTTCCCTGCTACACAGAAACTAGATAGTGCTAGTTGGCTGGCGATAAAAAAATATTACTTAGAAAATGCTCCTGAAGCATTAGAAACCCTTCCTGTTAAAAACATTACTAAAAATCTAAATCAATTTGTAGTACGTATTCCAAACCAAAAAGTAAAAATACCCAGTAGTACAATGGTAAAATTTGCAAGTGATGGTAAGATTTATTTAGGAGATGCAATGACCCGTAGCTTTTCATTATTCTCAAAAGACTTAGAATTGCTCCAAAGTGGAACGATACAAGAAGGTACGGTTTGGTTAGAGGATTCTCCAGAAGCTTATTGGCTTACGGTTATGGGGAGTTTCTCTCCTACAGATGCGCCTAAAGGAAGTATTGCGGTTCTTCCCAAATCTTCAAGTGTAAGAGCTAGTATCCCTATAAAAAAATTACAACGTCCTGTGCATAGTAGTTATAGTGATTTGGATAATGATGGAGATATGGATATTGTGATTTGTGAATTTGGAAAATGGACAGGCGCACTTTCATTGCATCGTAATAATGGTGATAACACGTTTTCTAAGGAGATACTTCATAATACACCCGGAGCTATTAAGGCATATATTAAGGATATGAATAATGACGGATTTGAAGATATTGTAGCTCTTTTTGCGCAAGGCGCGGAAGGGATTGATATATTTTATAATGACGGTGCCGCCAATTTCCAAAGAGAACGTGTATTAGATTTTCATCCATCTATGGGTTCTAGTTATTTCAATCTTATTGATTACAATAAGGATGGATTTCTTGATATTATCTATACCGCAGGCGATAATGCAGATTACAAACCTGTAATGAAACCTTGGCATGGTGTTTATGTCTATTTAAATGATAGCCATAACCGCTTTCGCGAAAGCGTATTTCTGCATCTTAACGGTGCTTATAATGCTATTGCTGAAGATTTTGATGAAGATGGAGATACTGATATCGCCGCCATTTCCTTTTTCCCAGATTGGGTACATAGTCCAGAGGAAAGTTTTGTGTATTTTGAAAATACTAATAATGTCTATTCTTTAAGCACATTTTCAGAAGTTAATGATGGGCGTTGGGTCGTGATGGACGGTTCAGATTATGATAACGATGGAGATATTGACCTTATTCTAGGCTCTTTAGCCTTTGAAGTAGTTCCTAAAACAGGTATTGAAAAACAATGGATGGAAAAAGGAATCCCATTTATTGTTTTAGAGAACACTTTATATTAAGTAATCATACTTCTTTCTCATAGTAATACTTCCTCTACTCATTCCTACTACTTTATTTACTAGACAAAGACTAATACACTATACACATAAATATCAACACATTACATTTTTAAAAATAATAAAGTTTCGATTAGTTAATAGTTCGTAAACATACAACACCATTATCCTGCATTTTGGTTAACAAAAGCTTAATACTGTTTACATTAAACAAAGAAATACTTTAAAGCTACTTCAAATTATCATAATACGCTAGATATAATTTTAAGGTGTTTTATAAACTCATAATTAATCAAAACAGTATCATGAAAAAATTACTTTTTACTGCATTTGCAGTTGTTGGAGCAAGTACATTTGCTCAAAGCGTTTTTGAACGCTCAGTGGAGACCAATTGGGAAGCCACTGAAGTTGTTGTACCACCTTCTCCATTTGATTTCCAAGTTATCTTTGTAGGAGGAGAAGATATGGTTCAGACCAATCGAGACTGTAAAGGTTACCTAATTCGTTGACAGTTTTGATTAAATTTATTAGGTGCTAACCCGTCTAAGCTTTGATGTGGTC
>NZ_CANLOB010000039.1 GCF_947492815.1 uncultured Dokdonia sp. | reverse complement strand
ACCACATCAAAGCTTAGACGGGTTAGCACCTAATAAATTTAATCAAAACTGTCAACGAATTAGGTAACCTTTACAGAGATGACTAGATCTGTCATTTCGAGGGAAACGTAGTGACGAGAAATCGCATAACAGTGAGTACGTCTTGAGTAGACTTGTTTGTGGTCTTGTTAGTTACTTTTTTGAGCTAGCTTATGTGATCTCTCCTAGCGTCGAGAAGATGACTATGCAAAAAACCAATAGTCTTCTACGGGTTTTTTAGTCCATTTTTGGAGGTGTTCTAAAATTTCTTTCTTCCCATCTGGAGAAGAAACAACAATAAGAATTTGAGGGTTTTCTATAGTAGGAATAGCATCAAAAGATTGCATGCGTACATCATAAATATCTTTGCCTATCTGTTTTGAATTATTAGATACCCAATGGAATGTATCTTGGTACGATTGTAAAATTTTTGCCATATCCTTACCATTACGTCCAGCTCCCCAAAGTATTAAAGGTCTACTATAATCTCTATCGATCTCATAGAAAAAACGCATTTTTAAATCAAAATAACGATTGTCTTTATATTCCTCCCACGTTCGGGATATTCTATTAGAGCGATCTCTCCAGTGATGTAAAATGACATTTATTCCCATAACTTTTAAACCATGACGATACATTCTAAAACAGAGGTCATAATCTTCTGGATATACAATGGGATCAAAAGCACCTACTGCATCAAAATCTTCTTTATGAATGAGCCAGCAATGCGATGGGATGACGCATTCTTTATAAATCTGTTGGTAATGTGTACTAGTTCTCGCAACTTCATTGAGCCAGCGTTCATAGCGTAAAAAACCATCTCCTACTTCGCCTTCGTCTACAAAATGTTCGGTACCTCCTGCAATCACATGCCCTTTTCCGTATTTATTCCACTCATCTACGAGTACTTGAATTTTGTAATCAGGCATTTTATCATCAGAGTCCATTCTATTAATGAGTGTGCCTTTAACTTCTCGATACCCGTATTGTAAGGTCGGAATAAGTTTAGGCGTATCACTATGAAATACACGTATTCTTGAGTCCGCTTTCGCGAAAGCGTCCAAAATCTCAGGCGTAGCATCAGTACTATGATCATTTACGGCAATGAGTTCCCAGTTTTGATAGGTTTGTGCTATGATAGAATCGATACAGGCATGTAAATACGGAGCTGTATCTTTTACGGCCATAATAATAGAAACGAGGGGCGACGGATTGGATGCTGTAAGGTCTGACATTTTGTATATTGAGAATAACAAAGGTACTTGTTATTTATGATGAACTCATAACATCAGAATGCGTTTATTTTTTATGGAATTTGGGTGACATATTCATAGTAGATGTTCAATTAATTCTCTAATATCGTCTGCTTTATAAATTTCCTGTACCATTGAAGTGTATTCATTTATAAATCTTTCGTTTTCTGGTAATTCACCAAAAATTTCAGATACATTTAAAAATGCTTTTGTGGTATGCTTAGTGTTTTTAGCTGCTTGATATAGCTTATCTTTTTGATTATCAATAATTTCGAGAGGTGTGCCATTTTTAGTAAGCCCTTTATCACTGTAAAAACACCATGCAGCTATAACGAATGTAGCATACTTTATACTCCCTCCATTTTCTAAGTTTTCTCTCAATGTAGGAATTAAAAACTTAGGTAATTTTGCAGAACTTTCTGAGCAAATTCTACTCACATCATCTTTGATATTTGGATTTGAAAAACGTTCTTCTAAACTATCTTTATATTTTTCTATATCAATGCCTTCTATATCGCCTAGTATTGGTGTAGCTTCTTTATCCATAAATTGACGCATTAATCTTAAAAAAATAGGATCAGCGATACAAGCGTCAATTGTGCGGTGTCCATATAATGCTCCAGGAATACCCAAAACAGAATGACCAGCATTTAATAGACGGATTTTCATTTTTTCATAGGGAGTTACGTCTGGAACAAATTGAACCCCTACTTTTTCAAGAGGAGGTCTTCCATTTGAAAAATTATCTTCGACTACCCATTGAATAAAAGGTTCGCATACAACAGGAAACTCGTCTTCCAAATCATATTTATTTTTCAAATACTCAGTAATTTCAGCTGTTGCTACTGGAGTGATCCTGTCTACCATTGTGTTTGGGAAACACACCTCTTTTTCTATCCAATCTGAAAGTTCTGGATCTTGTTTTTTAGCGAAAGCTAAAACCATTTTACGCGCGACATCTCCATTGTGTTGGATGTTATCACAAGACATAATTGTAAAAGGAGGAAGTCCTTTTTTACGTCTTTTTATAAGTGCAGCAGTCAGATACCCATAAATAGTCTTAGGCTCATTAGGATGTGCCAATTCATGTTGAATATCGGGATTTTCAAAGTTGAAAAGACCTGTTGTTGGATTGAAATTATAGCCACCTTCAGTAATTGTTAAGGATACAATTTTGGTGTCGGGATCTGCCATTTTATCAATTGCCAATTGTGGGGTGTCTATAGCTAATATATAGTCTTTTATGGAACCAATAATTTCGCTATCAACGGTTCCATTTGGATGCTGCGTAACTAAAGTATAAAGACCGTTTTGTTTTTTTAAGGCATCTGCCATTTTTCGATCTGCTTCTCGTATGCCTATTCCTGTTATAGCCCAGTCAGTAACAGTATGTTTTGTGAGTAATTGATGTATGTAGTAAGCTTGGTGAGAGCGATGAAACCCGCCAACCCCTATATGAATAATGCCTGACTTTAATTTCTGCCTATTGTACATAGGAATAGAAATTTCTTTGTTTATCTTAGAAAGGGTAGGAGTATTTAATTTCATAGAGGGTGTTTTATATTTTTTATGCTTTTGATTTTCCTCTTTTCATCGCCCAGTACGCTAAAATAAAATATGCTATAGTGCAGATGAAACCGTAAGAATAAAATAGTTCTCTATTTTCGTTATATGTTGTTTTATCATCACTGCCAAACATCACATTGATCGCTAAAATTAATGTAATGGCTAGACTAGTATATGATCCTACTTTTAAAATCTTTGAGAATAGACTGGTATCTTTTATTGTTTTTGGTACTTCGGCAGCTACTTTTTCTTGATATTCTTCGACCAATTCATTAAACTCTTTTTCTTTAGCTTCAGCTTCAGGATAGGACTTTTTGGCTCCATATCTTTTTGCTAAGAGTGTATAGATTAGTATGGTGAAAATCCAAGTTGGGATGAATAAATAATAAAAAGACATGATGTCTAAAGCATTTAAACCAAACCCGAAAATTAATCCCAATCCCCATGAAGCGATGGCGGGTGTACTATGCATATAATCTTGATATTTTGACCAGTATCTGGTGTAGCCAATTTTCGGAAAAATCTGATGTTCAGCAAATACGATGGCGCCTACAGGTGTGACTAATAAACCTGCATAGGTTAATAGAGGTAATATTTGAGAAAAAACAAAGGGAAAACAGGCAATAACGATCATTCCTACGCCAACGGCTAAAGTCGTGTTTCTACGTGAATGCTTTGTGAAAATTGCTTGTGCTGCTAATCCTGCTCGGTATAAATTAGTAATTGCCGTTGTCCACCCTGCTACAATTACAATGACAAATCCAGACCAACCTAAAGCATAAAATGCAACATCTCCAGGATCAAGTTGAACAATTGTTTTTCCTAAAATAACCGCTGCACCTGCTCCCATAATACCTGCTGCTATCCATGCGATATAATGACCAAATAACATTCCTGTACTGGTCGCCAATCCATAAGATTTCTTTTTTGCAAATCGTAGTAATGCCATATCAATAAGTCCAAAATGAGTAATGGTATTGGCTGCCCAACCAAAACCAATGACTTCTACTAGACCTATACCTGGTTCTCCATTACTGTTTACACCGGTCCATATAGATTGATCTCCTATACTAACAAATTCAGCCCAGTTTTCAGGAAGCACTGTTCCTACTACATTCAATGACAATTCTGGGAGTAGTACTAACGCACCACTCGTAAACATTGCAAAAAGCCATGGTGCACATATTCCAGAAAAATCTGAAACAGCTTTAAAGCCATAAATGGCAATATAGACTACAAATGCTCCTACTAATAATACAATTAATACAAACCAAATATTTGTAGGATACCAATTGAGTTGTGCAGGAATATCAAATGCAAATCGAACTGCTGTTGCAGAAACGGTTACCATCGCAGCAGAAATCACTGTAAAGATCAAGACATTTGCCCAATCATATAGTTTTGACATATTACTACCTGCAATTTTTTTGAGGTAGGTGTACAAGCTCAAACGAGTATCAACAGCAATGGGTGTTGTAATTAATGACCAACTTAATACTGCTAATATATTTCCTATAAGCAAACCAATAATGATATCCATTGTTTTTGCTCCTAGGGCAACAAAAGTAGCTCCAATTACAAACTCGGTAGCTGCTACATGCTCTGCTGCATACAATCCAGCAAAGTGTGTCCAGTCATGTAATTTACGCTTTGCGACAGGGAGTTGCTCTTCATTCGTATTTTCTATAGCAGAGAAATCTTTGGTATGTTTCTTCATAGGGTTATCTTTTATTTTCCGATGACTAAAGTTCCTTTTATTACTTCTTGAATACTTTCAGAATTATTACTTTCTATTTTTGACATTAGAAATTGAACAGCTTTGTTGCACATCTCTTCTAATGGTTGTTTGTAATACGTAATTGGTGTTGGGAAAATATCATAGTACTCAGCTTTATCAACAGCCATTATTTCAATAACTTCTGGCACTTGTAACTTATGCTTTATGGCGTATTTTAAACCGTATAAAGTGAGTAAATTAGTAGAAAATAATAATGCATCTACATCTGGGCATGAATACATTAATTCTTCTATTGCTTGTTCTACTTCAATAGAAAGTTGGTTCCCATTTACTTTTTTGATCATTTTTTGAGTAGAAATATTTGCTTCTTTACAAGCATCTAAATAACCTCGTGTTCTTTCTGAAATATGAAACAAATCAATATCAAGTGTTATAAAGCCAATTTTTTTTCTACCATTTTTTATTAACTGTTTTACAGCAGTGTACGTTGTGTAATGATTGTCATTAACTACAAAATTATACGGCTTATTTGGAAAGTATCTGTCCATTAAGACGTAAGGAATATTTGTCTTGTGAATACGCTGTATTTCATTCTCTGAATGAGCAGTAGGCAAAAGAATGAGACCGTCTACTTGTCTATTTGTAAAAGTGGTTACTAATCCTTTGAAGTTTTCATTTTTTTCATCAGTGCTGCCGATAAGGACAATATTATCATATGCGCTTACTTTATTTTCAATAATTCTCGCTACTTGAGCAGAGAATGGATTTGCTAAATCAGCTAAAATCAAACCTATTGTTTTAGTTTTTTGTGATTTAAGTGCTTTTCCTAAAAAATCGGGAGTATAGTTTAACCTTTCTGCTATTTTTTTAATCCTAGATGCTGTTTCGGGTTTGATTCGATCTGTCAATCGATCGTTCAATACATAGGAAACTAATGCTGTAGATACATTGGCTTCTTTGGCAATATCTTTTAAATAGACTTTTTTCAAAATGGTTGGATGTTTAACAAATATAATTATTTAAACGATTAAACAAAATTTTTGATTTTATCTTAAAACATATTAATGGATGCTATGACCAAGACTTTGGTAAGTTTTTAGTAATCTCTATATTTTCAAATATGCTACTTTCTCTTGCGCCATGGGTTGTAACCCAAGCAGCCATTTTTAAGATGCCTTCTTGTAATGAGATTTCTGGTGATGGATTAAAAATAGATGAAAATTTGGAATGATCTGAATAGGCATGAACGACTTCCTCACGTTGTTCAAGGTGGTTTATTTGTAGAGGTGTTTTCATTACCGTTGCAATTTCTTGTGCCAAGGCATTGACGGTAGTTGGTGTGTCACTTCCTATATTGAAGGTTTGATTATACGCTTTCGCGAAAGCGGGAGCCTTTGCAATATAAGGGGCAACATCATCTATGTCAGTAAAGGCACGACTCTGATTACCATCTCCAAAAATAGTTAACGGCTTATTCTGCAGCACCTGATTCATAAATATACCTACTACATTACGATACTTATCTCCGATATTTTGATGCGGACCATATACATTGTGAGGTCTGAAAATAATATAGTTTAACCCGAAGAGTTTATGTGCATTTTCTAGATCCATCTCTACGGCATATTTGGCAATACCATAAGGGTCTTCTGGTTGTGGTTTTTGATGTTCTTTTAAAGGTAGTTCTTGATCGCCATATACGGCAATAGAAGAGGTAAACACAAAACATTTGATCTTGTGATTTACCGATGCATTAATCAAATTGATACTTCCAATAAGATTATTCTGATAATTAAATTTTCTGATAAAATGACTTAAGCCTTCTGCAGCATACGCGGCGAGATGATAGACATAATCAAAATGGTGTTCTTCAAAAAGCGCATTTACTAGTTGAGTATTTGTAATAGATCCTTCTTTAAAAACGGCTTTTGGATGTATGTTTTCTTTAAAGCCGCCAGAAAGGTCATCTAAGACAATCACGATATGATTTTCTTGTATGAGGTGTGCGACAACATGCGAGCCCATAAAACCTGCGCCTCCAGTAACTAAAGATGTGTATTGCATAGCGCAAACTTACGAATAAGCAATAGAGTACAAAGTGAATTGAAACACAAAAAATAAATGAATTTATGGAAGTATTTGATTTAGAATAAATAATACGTAAATTTATAAAAACCTTAAAATCATTATATTATGAGAAAACTAACATTAATTTCTGGCGTTACTATTTTAAATAGCAAACAGCAAAAAGATATTTTAGGAGGTAAAGGTGGGGGACCAGATGGAGAGGTGATGGCATGCGGATGTGATTGCGCAGGTAATGTCACAGGCCCTGCTTATTGTTCTTTTATTATGTCTTGCCCACAAGTGTATACTTGTTAAATAACGTATATAGCGTTATTAGAAAATGCTTGTAGCGTCATCGTTACAAGCATTTTTTTTGGCACCGTCAAAGGGTTTCATACTCTGAGGCTTGCCTCGAAATTGAAATTCAGTTTCGCATAAATGCCTCGTGGACTTACTCCGACCCGAGGTAGTTTACTTCTTTACTTGTGCTTTTGCTTGCCTGAAATATTTGATAGGAGGGAAGAGCATTCCAAAAGATTCTCCATCGTGTTTTCCTAAATGTTTATGGTGCATTTTATGAGCACGTCGTAAGGCTTTCCCATACCATCCATTTGCGTTTCTAAATAATTTGAAACGTTGGTGAATGAAGATATCGTGTACCATAAAATATGCAACCCCATAGGCAAATATTCCCAAGCCAATAGGTAATCCAGCCCAAAAACCTTCATAACGCCATAATAAAAAGCAACCAATACTTATTAAAGCATAAAAGATGAAAAATAAGTCATTACGTTCCCACCAAGAATCATGTTTTTTGTGATGGTGATCTCTGTGTACTGACCACATAAAACCATGCATTACATATTTATGGGTGAACCAAGCCATAAATTCCATGATACAAAAAGTGAGGAGGAAAATTGAAATCCAAAAAAAGGTTTGCATTGTATAACTTAAATAAGGTTTAAACGATATTTTACATAACTACGTGCTAATAGACTCACCTTTACATGATCTGGCACGCGAATTCTGCTGTTTTTGATTTCCGAAGAAGGAACACGTTTTAATTTAATTAATAACTGTTTGTAATATCTATAAGCAGCATATACTCCAAATTTTGCTTCGATAGGAAGTTGATGAATACCTGCTAATCCTTTTTCAAAATCTTGTTCTATTTCTTTGATGATGCGTTGTTTTGATTCTTCATCTAGATCTAGAAGATTTGTATTAGGGAAATACGTTCTGCTCAGTCCTTCAAAATCTGCTTTCAAATCTCGTAAAAAATTTACTTTCTGAAAAGCAGAGCCTAAACTCATTGCGCTTTGCTTGAGCGCATCGTATCGCTCTTTATCTCCTTTTACAAAAACGGTAAGACACATAAGTCCTACCACATCTGCCGATCCATAAATGTATTCTTTATATTCTTCGTCAGTGAGGTAATCAGATTTTGTAAGATCTAAACGCATACTCTTCATAAAGGCATCAATAAGATGCTTTTCTATGCTGTATTTGTGCACTGTTTCTTGAAACGCATTTAAGATAGGATTTAGACTTATCTTATCTACTAATGCATGTTCCAAGTCTTGTTCAAATCTTTTAAATAAGACTGCTTTATCATAGTCGTGAAAAGAATCTACAATTTCGTCTGCAAAACGTACAAAACCGTAAATGTTATAAATATCCTGTCTAATCACAGGGGATAGCATTTTTGTAGCACTTGAAAAAGACGTGCTATACGACTTAGTAACGGTCATTGCACACTTTCTGGATACGATGTCAAATAGTGATTTCATGAGTCTAGTTGTTTTTGGCGATTAATTGTGCAGTGAGTTTCCCAGAGATTAATGCAGGGGGAACTCCAGGGCCAGGTACAGTAAGCTGTCCTGTAAAGTACAAATTTTTCACCTTTTTACTTTTAAGTTTAGGTCTAAGAAATGCAGTTTGTGACAATGTATTTGCCATACCATATGCATTTCCTTTATAAGAGTTGTATTCTTTTACAAAATCATTTACACAAAATGATTCTTTGAATAGGATGTGATTTTTAAAGTTTTGTCCAGAAAGTCGTTCTAAACGTTCTAGGATGATATCAAAGTATTGATTTCGTAAGGCTTCAGTGTCTTCTACACCAGGAGCAATAGGTATTAAAAAGAAACCATTTTCTTTTCCTTCGGGGGCCATAGTTTCATCATTTCTAGAAGGGAAATTGGCATAGAATAAAGGCTCTTTAGGCCATGCAAGATCATCATAAATGGTACGTGCATGTTCATCAAAATCAGTATCAAAAAATAGATTGTGATGTGCTACTTTATCAAATTTGGTGTCGAAGCCAACATAAAATAATAAGGAAGAAGGGGCAAATGTCTTTTTGTCCCAGTAAGCTTCAGAGTATTGTCTGTCTTTTTCAGAAAGTAATGTTTCAGAATGGTGATAGTCAGCTCCAGAAACTACAATATCTGCTTTATGGAATGTACCATTAATTTCAAGACCTTGTGCGTGTCCATTTTCTACATTTATTTTGGTAGCAGGACTATCGGTATGAAAAGTTACGCCTAGTGATTTAGCAAGATCGATCATACCTTTAATCACCATATGCATACCTCCTTTAGGATGCCAAGTACCTAATCCAAAATCTGCATAATTCATAAAACGATAAAATGCAGGAGTTTTATTAGGTTTTGCTCCTAGAAATAGCACAGGAAATTCTAATATAGAAACGAGTTTTTCATTCTTAAAAGCTTTTCGAACATCATCACTAATAGTTCTAAAAAACTGATCTACGCGAACGGCTGTTTCTGGGGTTACTAATTCAAAAGGAGAAATACCAGGTTTATTCACTACATCATTAATGGCAATATCATAATTAACACCAGCCTTTTTAATAAACTTTTTTAATGCAGGAGAACTTCCAGGTTCTATACGTTCAAACTCTATTGCTATTTTGTCTAGGGTATCTCCTATAGTTACTACTTCATCCTGAAACCATACTTGGTAGGCTGGATTTAATTTTTCTAAATCATAAAAATCTGACACATCTTTGCCAAAATCTTTAAAGAATTTATCAAAAATATCTGGCATCCAGTACCAACTTGGTCCCATATCAAAGGTAAAACCGTCTCTTTTATATTGGCGAGCTCTACCACCTAATGTGCTGTTTTTTTCAAATACTTCTACCGTATGGCCTTCTTTTGCAAGATAACAGGCAGCCGCTAGTGAAGAAAAACCAGAACCAATAACAGCAATGTGTTTAGACATATTTTGCAGTAGCTTTATTAATAAGATTTACAAATTCTCTAATGCTCATCATCACACGTATGTTCTCAGGTATCTTATTTTCATCAATAAAATTGGTCATACTTCCGAGTACGTAGAGATGTAAATTTTGTTTCCCAAATAATTTATTGAAATCCTCAAAGTATTGAGGAATTTCTTCTTTAGGAGGTTGCACTGTAAAGTAAGTGACAAATGATAAATTAGGATGATTAATAGAGAGGTATTTAAGATTCTCTAGCATGATGCTTTGTCCTAAGTAAATTACTTTAAATCCATGAGAGACAATTTCATAATTAAGGAATAAAAGCCCTAATTCATGAATTTCATTTTCTGGAAGATATAATGCAAATGTTCTATCATTACGTGGCAATATCTCGCGTTGTTTCTTTTCAATGTTGATTAAAATCTTTTGCTTAATCAGATTGAAAATAAAATGCTCATGAGATGGATTAATGGTATCTGTTTGCCACAATAATCCTATTTCGTGCAATAAAGGGAGGAAAGACTCATAAAAAATCTCCTCAAAGGATTTCACTTCAAGAAGCGTATTATAGGTTTTATAAAATAGATTTTGATCAAAATTCATCATTGCAATCTTAAAAGAGTTGATGGCATGATTTTGATTGCCAATACTCTTTTCTGATACAATTTGTGCTACAATAGCTGCAATCTCTGTAGATGAGTATTGTGCGATTTTAGAAATCTTATATCTATTCTCTGTAAGAAATACGACATTAAGTAACTTTTGAAGGTCACTTAAAGCGTAGGTTCTAATATTCGTAGTGGTACGTTCAGGTTGTAAAAGATTATATCTTTTTTCCCAAATACGTATCGTATGTGCTTTAATTCCGCTAAGACTTTCGAGGTCTTTAATGCTAAATTTAGTCTTTACTACATTATCCATAAGCCTTTTTTAACATACCAAATTTAAACAATAAGTTTCTTTTGTTTAACAAAAGTTAGTTAAAATTTAAACAAAACTGAAAATCAATAGGTTTACGCTTTCGCGAAAGCGTATACAACCAACCCATATAACTATATATAGTGATCGTTATTATTGTTGTCAATATTCCTAATATATTGCGGTTAAAATAATACAAGTACTATTTTTTTAATTCTTTTTTGTTTACGAACAAATGGCAGGAATGTCACTCACGTTATTTTATATGTCATTCACGACATTTATTTCGGTAAGCCCAGTGACAGTAGTATGTTTGAACAAGTCAAATAAATGATTTGACGTGAATAACAACTCTTTTAAAATGTAGTATTATGAAAAAACAAATTAAAAATATTATGTATGTGTGCCTTTTCGTTTTTGGCATATATGCCTTAAGTAGTTTTATGAGGGCTAACATTCTTGATGAGATTCCATTTGCAAAATCTGCTGTAGTACCTGTAGCAAATTATAATATGGATGATAGTCAATTGAAGTGTATAAATAAATGTAACCCTAGAAGTCCTAATTATATAGGGCAAGGAACAGGGAGATTATTAGATGTCAGATTTGATGAGGCAAATTGGAGTAGCGTACGAAATACGTGTGGAAATTATGTTTCAGCCAATAAGAGAGGGACCAACGGAAAACGTTTTACATTCCCAGATCCTAATTTATATCAGTATCAACTTGTATTGTTTGAAGAAGGTCCTGATGTACGCAATTATTTTACCATAGGTTGCGAAGAAGGAGTATCCTATACCGTACCTACCAAAAAGGGATTTAAATACTATGTATATACCAATGATACTAGCGGAGATCATGATGATAATACAGGTTATTTTTCAGTATGTTATAATTTTCGATAGGTCATGAAGAAATCAAAAATAAACATTGTTTTTATGTTCTTAAGCGTATCATTTCTAATGTATAGCTGTTGCTCATTACCATCAAAAGAAAGAACAAAACGAGAGACAGAAAGTGATCCTATAAGCACTAAAGAGGTGAAACAACAACGTAAAAGTGATTTTGATAAGCTGTTTGTGTTACTAACAGATGAAGGAAACACAAAAGGCCCTTTTAAGAAGAACCCTTTTATCAAAGATCAGGAGTTTGTAAGTGAAGGCAAACGTATTGAGATTAGTAGTTATAATGCGAAGTATAAGATTATCTCTGAAGACGGAAGCAAACAAGTTGGCCAATATGATGGTATTACAGATAAGGTGACGGAGTATATAAAGACTCTTGCGGCTATTGAAGAAGCTGATACTATGATAGAAAGCACACAACAATTTTCATTGGTAGCGGTGGGCGGAAATCAAAAAAGAGATGCACAAGTACATATTGATAATTATCCGCTTTTAGGAGACTATGATCATACACCAAGAATGAAAAATGCCGATGCACAACGATTGGAAGCGCTTATTCTTAATGTGACAGAACTTAATGAGTTATATAATCTAGATGGATCTTCAGGAACTTCAGGAGTGTTTACACCTTCTGTAGGAATGCGTTTTTCAAAAGGACAAGATGTACTTATTGCTTTTGGAATCCCTACGGTGATGTTTTATAAAAATGGGGAACCATACAGAGGCATTAAAATGAATCCAAGTTCGGAAGAATTTGCAGAACTAAAAAAAATTATAAAAACCTATTACCCTACTATTAACTTTTAAAACGTAAACTCATGAAAATTTTTTTAAAAATATGTCTGTTGTTTCTGTTTTCTATTCCAGTAATGGGAAATACAAACCCAGGCGAAGTAACATTACACATGATCATTTTTGCCGATACCGAAGATGATAGTATTGGAAAAAGCTGTGCTGTCGATTATGATAATATGGAAGGACTTGCCGAATTTATAGCAGATAATAGTGACTTGAATTTAAAAACGTATTATCACAAAGCAGCGGCTAGTAAAAAGAGTGAACTGTTAAACACGCTTGACAATTTACAAGTGGGAACCAATGATGTTGTATTCTTTTATTATTCAGGGCATGGTTATAGAACTACTAATTCAGAATCTCCATATCCAAGACTATATGTGCTAGATGATATATTTAGTCAGAATGATCAGGGAGTTGCTGTAGAAGAGGTTAGAACAAAGATTGCTGCTAAAAACCCTAGGTTGTCTCTTGTTATGGTAGATGCTTGTAACTCAATGTTGGATATGAAAGAGCCTATTACTGGTGTTTCTGGAGAAGGAAATCTTGCAGCTCAATTGAGAAGACTATTTATTGAAGCCGAAGGCGAAATTGTACTTTGTGGAAGCGAAGCCGGAGATGGAATGAATGATAGCGGAAATTATACAGGTTACTCATGGTCTAATCCTAAAGATGGAGGGTTCTTATCTTTAAACTTTAGACTTGCTTTTGTAAAAGCATTGCGTTCTGATACGCCTGCGAGATGGAGTGCACTATTGGCAGAAACCAAACAAATGACAATTGATTATAGCTTGACACGTTTACAAAATCAATTGCCAGGAAATAAAGTGCAAATTCCAATTTATAAATACACAAAAACAAAATAGATCATGTCAGTATATCGTAACATACTCATTTTAGTTCTTTTTCTAGTGATATCTTCCTATGTGACGGCACAAAGTACCTTACATGCAATTATTGTTGTAAAGACAGAAGATACTGCTAGAGAATTTCCTAGTGATCCTAAACCTGCATGGAAACTCTCGATGGAAAAAATAGAAGATGAAATTAATCGTATAGGTATATATACAGATCTGCGTATTAAGAAACATTATTTTATTGGAGAACAATTTGATAAAAAAAACTTGTTACAAGAGATTAATACATTACAAATAGGAGAAGATGATGTAATATGGTTTTATTATGCGGGTCATGGATACGGAGATAGTGATTGTAAATACCCAAATATGGTCGTAAGTAGAAAGAAAGACGACGATGGTAATAAATTATACATAAGTTCTGATGAACCTCATGTGTCACTTTCTAGTTGTAATATACAAGATATGTTACTCCGTAAAAATGCACGATTAACCATTAATCTATATGAAACCTGTAATTATTTCACTAAAGATGGAAAAGGAGATGGTGGTTTTGTGATTAATAATTATGTAGAAGAAAATTATAAAGTACTCTTTGAAGAAGCAAGAGGATATCTTTTTATTACCGCCTCTAAAAATGGACAATACGCAGGCTGGAATACAGAAGTAGGAGGCTATTTTACACATTGGTTTCTAGAACGATTACATTATTACTTGCGTAGGGATACTATTGAACCTTGTGACTGGTATCGTATAGGAGCTTCAACCATTGGCAAATTGAAAGCTTACACACGTGCTAGATCTGAAGAATTTGAAGAACCTCAAATTTTATACGGTGCCGTGGAGATCAGAAATGAAGAGGATATTGAACTAGATTGTAGAAAATAATGAAAACCAAAACGATGAAGGTAAAGAATAAAAATATATGTGATTGGATTTCACTTTTATGCTCTTGTTTTCTTATCATAACGAGTTATGGACAAGAATGTGCTCATAAAATAGATGGCGATATAGAGGCAAGCAGTGGATATAAAGAAGGAATACGATGGTTTCCTTCTAAGACGCAACAATCTATGCGCAAGATTCAAGATTTTTTTGAAATCAATGTTAATTACATACTAGCTGAAGATTATGATGGAATTTGTCACGAGTTTAATTCTCGTAATGGTTTAAAAAATGCCACGGTGACCATTGGAGAAGATTTTCTAGAAAAATATAAGAATGATCCTTTGTTTATAGAAATTCTCCTAGCACATGAGGCAGGGCACACATTGCAATATTTGTATAAAGATGATGCTGAGAGTTTTTTAGGTACATTATATGGGGGTAATGGAATTTTAAAAGGCAAGAATAAAGAATTGCAAGCAGATGTGATCGCAGGATTTTATTTGTACTCTGAAATTAGAAGGCGTTATGACAAGGCTTCTAGCAAGCAAGAAAAAAATGATATTGATGCGCAGGTAGAAAAGTCTGTTGGGAAATTTGAAGCCATAGCAGATTATCAATTTACGCATGCGAGTCATCATGGGCGATTTAAAGAAAGAACACAAGCGCTGAGTAGTGGAGTAAATTTAGCAATGTATGGTTTTGATAGTGTACGTATTTATAAAAATGATTTTCAAGGGATCTATTATACTTCCTTCGGAATAGTAAGAAAATGGAAGTCAACACATAGAGCTGGAGGATTTAAATGGTAACCTATGAGATATATAACAACAATAACATTCTTGAGTATACTATACTTTTTTTCAAATGATTTGCTTTCGCAAAATTGTATGACGATTGACGGGCAGGAACTTGATGATACTAAAGAATATCTAGAAGCAACCCCAGAAATAAGAGCGCTATTTAATAATGTACAAGATTGGTTTGATCGTAGTATTTTATTACGAGTAGTAAAAGATTATGATGGTGCTTGTTATTATTCGAAAAGTGCTAAGTTTTCTGATGGCATCGTAGAAATAGGAGCAGATCTTTTAGAAAAGTATAAAGATCGTCTAGATCTTATAGAACTATTAATGGTACATGAAATTGCACATTCAAATAAGGTAAATTATGAAGAAAATGCGACGACATATAACGAACTTTTAGCTGATATGATTACAGGTTATTATATAGGAATCGCGCAAGAACAAGGAAGATTTCTATACGATATTAATAATACAGACTATGGAGATTTTTTTGGTGATTATTATTTTGACATGGATAATCATCATGGAAAACCAAAAATTAGAAATAAAGCATTGCAACTCGGTTTCTTTTTAACACAGCTAAAGTCAAAAGAATATCAAGGAACAGTTATTTGGGACTTGTTTAAGATGAAAGAACTGTATGTGCCTGCGATTAGTACTTCAGAATATAACAACATGATACTATTGCTAGAGTCAAATACAGCATCGGCTTCTCGTGAAGCCAATCCAATAGTTGCAAATACCCAAGTAAATCATTCGTTTAGAGCATTTATGTATTGTGTTAGTCTTGTGCAGAATATACATTGGCAATAACGATGCAATCATGAATAGGTTTGCCTAAAACATTAAAATTAATAACTAAATAATTAAATCATGAGAACTTTATATACAATAATAAGCCTCCTTTTAGTAACGTGTTTTGTATATGTGCTAGAGTTAGATGAGTTTGATGGGGTAAACTCTGAAACTGCTGATTTACCAGCAAAATTTACAGATCTTAATTCATTTGCTCCATCAATGTGCGATCTAAATGAAGATTTTTTATTCCAGCCTTTACATATTGACAATAATCAAGACTGTCCAGATGGTTATAAAAAATGTGGAAATAGATGTTATGATCCAATGAGTCAAAAATGTGATAATGGTGTTGTATGTCAGCATGGTCAATATGCATGTGGTAACAGTTGTTATAACCCAATGAGTCAAAGATGTATTAATGGCACTATATGCCCTCATGGTTATGAAAGTTGTAATGGAAAATGTTACGACCCCATTAAATATAGGTGTGTAGATGGAGTAATAAGACCACATGGTGACTAAGAATAACATATGAAAGCACAGTTGAAGGTTTTTTGAATTACATAATAGTACTACGGAAGGTAAAAAGACAAAAGAAGGACTGAAAATGATAATTTTTCAGCCAATTGAAAAAGTTTAAACGGATTCTTAGATAATGCAGGTTGTGTATTGTTCTTGTACAGAATATACATTGGCAATAACGATGAGATTCATTAATACGTTTTCCTAAAACACTAAAGAAATAATAACTAAACAATTACAATTATGAAAACTTTATACACACTAACAGCACTTCTCTTATTGACGCATTTTACATATGCCCAAGAATTGAAAGAAATTGATGATATAAGCTGTGACACAGCAGATTTGCCAGAAAAATTTACAGATCTTAATACGTTTGCTCCATTAATGTACAACCTAAATGAAGATTGTCTATTCCAACCTTTACATATAGAAATGGGGGATTCAGTTTCTTTTACGATCATAGGAAGGTTTACAGGAGAAAAGATAAATGACAATGTGTTTGAGTTAAATCGTATTGAGTTTTCATTCTATGAAGCGGCTAAATTTCAACGTCCTATCATTGTGAAAAAAGCATGGATAGATGAAGACCATGATGGTAATGAAGTAGTGATTAATGTAGAATTGGAAGATATTTCTAAATGCTTTACATTAAATTGTAAAGGAAAAACTCAGCAGAAAAAACAAGGCGCTACCGATTTTGATTTAAAAACTGGACGTCTCAATATTCTTAGTAAAACCAAAATAGATTTTCATATTGTAAACCAAGAAGATATATTTGGAATAAACCCTAAGGATGTATTTCCTAAAGGAAGACACTGTAATGGTTTTGTAATATTTTAATCACATATGAGGTATCGTTTTCAAATACTAATATGCTTCAGTATTTTTCTGTGTGGCTCTTTGTTAGAGCTAAAAGCACAGCGATCTAACGATATTCTTGATAGTATTCTTCTTGCCAGAAAAAGATATGATATTAAAAAAGCGGAACATTATATTTCAACGCTTGAAAATCAAAAATTGAAAAATCTTTTTCTGGCAGATATGTATTTCCAGAAGATTGGTTTTGTAGTCGAAAACGATTATGACCTAGATGCTATTAAAGATGCTAGAGAGCAAATGATTGCGACATATCTCTATGCAGATATCTTAAAACGAAGAGAAATACATAAGGATTCTGTTATTTATAGACTGTATTTTAATGCTTATAATAAAGCCGTTAACGCACAAGATACACTTGTGATTAATACGCTTCTTCCTAAAATAAACAGACACTTTTTAAGAAATGCAAAAGCCCTTAAAACGTATGATAAATATCTAAAAAAAGCACGGCAGTATGCGCAAGATAGTATCGATTTATATCATTACTATTATTATAAAGCTGGCTATGAAATGAGAGCTAATGAAGCTGGGTTAAAAGAAATTGATACCACACAATTTAAGATACTCTTTAAAAATGGTTTGAAATATGCAGCAACACCTTTTCTAAAAGCATATATGCATCAATTTAAAGGACTGTATCTAGAGGCCTTTTTAGATCAACCAGAAGAAGCACTTCTCTATTACAATCTAGCTGAGCAAACATATAAAAAAGATAGTTTGTACTATTCCTCAAAAGGAATCCCTAGCATTGCCTTTAACAAAGCAATTATTTATCACGAAGCTGGTGATTATAGGAAATCTATAAATTATTTTAAAATTCATCAAGAAAAAGAAAAAAACAACGTGTATCGTATGTATGGATACGAATGGTTGTATAAAAATTATGATGCACTTCAGATGAATGACAGCGCACTGTATTATTTTAAAAAATTATATAAAGAAAAAGAAGCATTAAGTTTATTACGACACGCTGCCGATATTAGAGAAATTGATAGTAAGTATGATTATAATACAATAGAAGCAGAGCTTAGCTCAATCACCGATGAAAATGAAAATCTTTCAAAAAAAGTAACCTATTCACTACTTGCGATAGGTGTTTTGGCAGTTCTGGTATTTATTATTTACCTGTCTTTAAAACGATTTAAAAAACGAAGTCTTGAGTTAGAAGGTGAACAATCTGAAGCTATCAAACAATTACAAGAATTAAAAAACATTGTCACCAAAGATTATATTGTACTAAAGGACAAGACAAAAGTGTACATCTCAGATTTAACATATATCAAATCTGAAGATCATTATTTACGAGTATTTCTTGCCGATGGGAAACAGAATTTTGTACGCGGAAAATTATCTCAAATCAGTGATGAACTTCCGCCTAATTTTAAGCGTTGTCATAGATCATATATCGTCAATGAAAACTACATAAAACAACGCACGGTTTCTTTTGTAGTGATGCAGGATGCTACTCAAATTCCAGTTTCTAGAACGTATAAAAGCAATCTTTAAAGGCGTATTTTGAAACTAGTGGTGTGGTTTCTGAGTACGCTTTCGCGAAAGCGTATACTTAAAAATTCTATCGTTTACCTCCATAACCACTTCCTGCACGGTAGCTCAGTGAAAACCCTTGAGAACTCCCTAATGGCGAATTGTTTAAAGCAATGTTGTAGGTGTAATTTAAGCGTACATTACTAAAGATGTAGCACCCTACAAGCATATTCATGAGAGAGTTTGTACGATACCCAATACCTGCCTCCAGTTTGCTTTTGTAATTTAAAAATAGATTCATGTCTACTTGTGTAGGCGCGCCATTAGATACAATAACAAGCGCATTGGGTTTTAGTAAAAATTCTTCCTGGTTTCCAAAATAGACTTTATAAGCACCATAGGCATAATAGGGTACAACAAGTTCGATATTCTTTTCTGAAGACAACAAATCACCTACAATATTAGGTGCTGCAATTCCTACATAAAAATTACGCTCGTTGTATAAAAATCCAGCGCCTATAGTGGGAATAGACGTATTGATGTTTTGTGCAAAATTGATATCGTTTGTAATGTTGAGGTCTAATAAATCTTCTGCGTATTGTAAAACACCTGCTGAAATACCAAATGACATTACATGCGGGTTTCCATTATGCCATCGAGGTACATTTGAATCTTGAGATAAGAATATTTTATAGGCATAGGAAGCAAAAAAATGAGTAGCGGTAGTCACACCAATTTCATCTCTTAAAATACCCCCACCAAAACCTGAATAATCTTTAGGAATACTAGCAGAGAGCGATAAGTATTTTGGAGTTCCATCAAAAACATCTACCAGACCTCGATTGGTAAAAGCAATCTCTGTTTCTTGATTTAGTCCTGTATGTGCAGGATTTATAATGATGGTATTGTAATTATAATCTGAAAACACAGGTGTTTGTTGTGCACATATGTGTATACTACAGAAAAATAAACCAACGATAGTAAATAGGTACTGTCTCATAGTTATCGTTTTAAGACTACGTAGCCTCTTGTTTTTAGATTGTGTTCTACTGGAATTTCAATGGTAAAAAAGTAAGTGCCTTCTGGTAATTTACCTGCGCCACGTCCTGTGGATTTATTTGCGTCTCCGCGAAAAACGTTTCCTGAGTTATTGTATCCTTCTATTTGAAACACGAGATCTCCCCAGCGATTATAAATAGATACAACATTATCAGGGTAATTTCGAATACCTTTAATCTCCCAAAATTCATTGATGCCATCACCATCTGGTGAGAATCCAAACTTCTGGGTATTGTCTACCTCAACAGTATTATCTTCTGTTGTAAATGATTCTTCTTGGCACGACTCCCGAATTCCTCCCATATTATATGGATGTATCGTTACATAGATGGTTGTATTGTCAGGAAGTTCCTCGGCTAATGATATTTCGGTTACATTTCCTACATCTGTAGTAGCAATAATATCATTGCCTCCAGAAAATGTTCCTATGGTGATAAAGTATCCATCAGCACTTGCAATAGGGTTCCAAGAAACTCCTGTATTTACAGGAACATTTAAACTACCATTAGAAGGACTAATAAGGGAGGTACATACAGGCGGCAGTAACACTGTTGTAAAAGACAGTTCTGTACAACTTTCGGCGCTTCCTCCAATATTATAAGGTGTTACCGTTACAAATACGGTTGTTTGTTGTGGTAGCTCATTAGTAGGAGTGTACGATGTAGTATTTCCTACATCGAGATCATTTATGATATCAGTACCTCCAGAAGTAGTCCCAATACTAATAGTATATCCAGTAGCTTCTATAACTTCTTCCCAATTAATAGTTGCTGTAATAGCAACATCGATAGCTCCTTCCAATGGGTTGATAATTGTTGTACATGGTGGCGGAAATGTTTGCGTAGTAAAACTTTCTTCAGTGCATTCGGTTGCATTTCCCGTCGCATTATATGGAATGATCGTCACAAAAATAACTGACGCATCTGGTAAGTCTGCAGGTAAATCAAATGTAGTAACATTGCCTACATCTTGAATGTTTATGATATCAGTGCCCCCCGAAGTAGTTCCAACACTAAGGATATATCCATCTGCTGTAGTGGCTGTTGTCCAACTCAAATCGGTGCCAATAAGCACACCAGTAGCTCCATTTAATGGATCTGTAAGGGCAACACAATCTGGTACAAATAATTGTGTGGTAAAGGATTCTTCGGTACATCCTGTTGCATTTCCAGTAGCGTTGTATGGAATGATAGTGACAAAGATTTCCGAAAACTCAGGTAAGTCAGTAGGAAGATCAAATGTCGTAACATTGCCTACATCTTGATTATTAATAATATCAGTTCCTCCCGAAGTAGTTCCTACATTCAGAATATAGCCATCTGCTGTCGTAGCAGTATTCCAAGAAAGATCAGTGCCTACTAATACGTCTATAGTTCCATTTAACGGATCGGTAAGTGTGGTACATTCTGGCACAAATAGTTGTGTAGTAAATGATTCTTCGGTACATCCTGTCGCATTTCCAGTAGCATTATATGGAATGATAGTAACAAAAATCTCTGTAAACTCAGGTAAGTCTGCTAGGAGATCAAATGTAGTAACATTCCCTACATCTTGATTGTTTATGATATCGGTGCCTCCCGAAGTAGTTCCTACACTAAGGATATATCCATCTGCTGTAGTGGCTGTGGTCCAACTCAAATCGGTACCAATAAGCACACCTGTAGCTCCATTTAATGGATCTGTAAGCATGACACAATCTGGAGCAAATAATTGTGTGGTAAATGATTCTTCGGTACATCCTGTTGCATTTCCAGTAGCATTGTATGGAATGATAGTGACAAAGATTTCCGTAAACTGAGGTAAATCTGCAGGAAGGTCAAACGTAGTGACATTCCCTACATCTTGATTGTTTAGTATATCCGTTCCTCCCGAAGTAGTTCCTACATTCAGAATATAGCCATCTGCTGTCGTAGCAGCATTCCAAGAAAGATCAGTTCCTACTAATACGTCTATCGTTCCATTTAACGGGTCTGTAAGACTAACACAATCTGGAACGAGTAATTCTGTAGTAAAAGATTCCTCGGTACATCCTGTCGCATTTCCAGTAGCATTATATGGAATGATAGTAACAAAGATCTCTGTAAACTCAGGTAAGTCTGCTAGGAGATCAAATGTAGTAACATTCCCTACATCTTGATTGTTTACAATATCGGTGCCTCCCGAAGTAGTTCCTACACTAAGGATATATCCATCAGCTGTAATGGCTGTTGTCCAACTCAAATCGGTACCAATAAGCACACCAGTAGCTCCATTTAATGGATCTGTAAGCATGACACAATCTGGAGCAAATAATTGTGTGGTAAACGATTCTTCGGTGCATCCTGTTGTATTTCCAGTAGCGTTGTATGGCATGATATTGACAAAGATTTCTGTAAATTCAGGTAAGCCAGCAGGAAGGTCAAACGTAGTGACATTCCCTACATCTTGATTGTTTAGTATATCCGTTCCTCCCGAAGTAGTTCCTACATTCAGAATATAGCCATCTGCTGTCGTAGCAGCATTCCAAGAAAGATCAGTTCCTACTAATACGTCTATCGTTCCATTTAACGGGTCTGTAAGACTAACACAATCTGGAACGAGTAATTCTGTAGTAAATGATTCCTCGGTACATCCTGTTGCATTTCCTGTATCGTTATAAGGAATAATAGTGACAAAGATTTCTGTTAGTTCGGGTAAGTCTGCAGGAAGGTCAAACGTAGTAACATTCCCTACATCTTGATTATCTACAATATCCGTTCCTCCCGAAGTGGTTCCTATACTGAGAGTATATCCACTAGCCGTTGTAGCTGTTGTCCAACTCAAATCGGTACCAATAAGCACATCTGTAGCTCCGTTTAAAGGATCGGTGAGTGTCACACAATCAGGAATAAATAGTTGTGTTGTAAATGACTCCTCTATGCATCCTGTTGAATTTCCGCTATCGTTGTATGGAATGATATTGACAAAGATTTCTGTAAATTCAGGTAAGTCAGCAGGAAGATCAAATGTAGTGACATTGCCTACATCTTGATTGTTTATAATATCTGTTCCACCAGAAATAGTACCCACATTCAATAAATAACCCGTAGCCATGGACGAAGCTTCCCAACTCAAATCTGTACCCACTAAAACATCGATAGCACCATCAAGCGGATCTATTAAAGATGTACAGTCTGGGAAAAATTCAATGGTTTCTGTTGTAAAGGACTCTTCTATACAACCCGTTGCATCACCAACGTTATTATAAGGAGTTATAATAACGTAATATGTCTCATCTTCGTCTAGGTCTGTTACAAAATCAAATGTTGTAGTGTTATTCACATCTACCTGATTTAAAATTTCATTCCCTCCTGGTGTAGTTCCTACTGTTAGTAAATAACCAGTTGCGTCAGCTACGGCATCCCAAGTGAGGTTCGTTGTAATATCAACATCAGTAGCGCCATCTATTGGAAGTGAAAGGTTTGTACATCCCGGTGGTACAGGGATAAATTCTGTTGTAAAGCTTTCTTCGACGCATCCTATAGCATCACCAACATCATTTGTAGGTATTATAGTTACATAAATAAGGGTGTTTTCAGGTAGGTCATCTACTAGATCGTATGTCGTAACATTCCCTACATTTATATTGTTTAAAATATCGACACCTCCAGGAGTTGTTCCTACTGAAATAATATAACTATCTGCATTACTTACAGGATCCCATGATAGGTCTGTACTTACGACAATGTCTACGGCTCCATTTAATGGATTGGAAAGTGATGTACAATCTGGAATAGTTGGATTAGGGTCTGAAATAATTATAAATGTTTCTAAACCACATCCCGGTGCATCTCCTTCGTTATTATAAGGAACAATGGTTACGCTTACTACTTCGCCACCCGCAAAATCATTTGTAAAATTATAAGTTGTATCATTAATGATGTCAATATTAGTTACATTATTTGCGTTAGCGGGTACTGAGGTTACAGTAAGTCTATATCCTCTAGCAAACTGAGCTGGTTCCCAAGTAATATTTGTGTTTACTGGGACATCTATATCTCCATTTAATGGCGAAATTAATGTAGTACATGCAGGAAGAGGGCAATCAAGTACATCGCCTACTATATTCCATCCAAAATCTGAAATTATGGAAGCACGTTCTTCAAAAGCATCACAATACGGAACATTAAGCGCTCCTAGGGTTAAACCAGATGGTAATTGTTGTTGTGACCAGGCTATTAATGTGCTGTCGTAACTATCTCTAGACATTCCTGAATTATCTAACATATTACTTAAATTGGTTACTTGGGACATGTCCCATTCTCCTAAAACTTGATCATACGCTGTAGCCTCATTAAATATACTATTCATTGAAACTTGACCTAAATCCCATTCATTTAGTAGTTGATTAAAAGAAGAAGCATTTTGAAACATACTGTCCATATTAGCAACTCCTTCCACGCGCCAATTATTTAAAGGAGCGTCAAAAGCTATAGCATCCTCAAACATTTCTTCCATAGTTGTAACATCTCTTGTATTCCAAGGATCTATATTTTGATTAAATAAAGAAGCTCCGCTAAACATACGTCTCATAGTAGTTACTGAAGCGGTGTTCCAACTATCCATAGGTTGATTATACATCGTTGCATCTTGAAACATGGCATCCATAGTAGTTACAAAAGAAGTATTCCACGTATTTATATTCTGGTTAAATACAGCAGCTTCTTTGAACATGGCAGCCATATTTTGTGCTTCATTGGTTTCCCAAGCATCCAATGGTGTATTAAATTGTTGAGCACTTTCAAACATGGAAGTAAAAAAGGTGACATTAACAACATCCCAATCATTAATATTTTGATTAAACACCTGTGCGTTTTCAAACATAGATCTCATACTGGTTACCGAACTCGTATCCCAGGTTATCAAAGGTTGATCAAATAGCTGTGCGTTTTTAAACATAGAAGCCATCGTTGCAACTGCACTAACATCCCAACTACCAATAGGTTGATTGAATACTTGCGCATTTTCAAACATAGATTCCATGTTTACCACAGAATTTACATCCCAAGGCGCGAGGGCTTGGTCAAAAAGTACAGCACTTCTAAACATGCCTCTCATTGTAGTTACTTGAGATACATCCCAGTTGCTTATATCTTGATCAAATACATTGGTGCCATTAAACATAAATGACATATTGGTAACTGTCTCTACTTGCCAATTATTTAATGGTTGGTTAAATGCAACAGACCCTGAAAACATAGATCCCATGGTAATACAAGATAGGGTGTCCCAATCATTCAAAGGTTGATTGAAAACGTTAGTACTACTAAACATAGAATCCATATTAATAACGTTTTCCACATTCCAACTATTTAAATTTTGGTTAAATACATCTGCATTAGAGAACATAGAAGCCATAGAGGTTACATTTTCCACATTCCAATTTGAAATATTACCGTTGAATGCTTCTGCATTATCAAACATTCTCTCCATAGATATAACATTTGATACATTCCACATATCTAATGGTTGGTTGAAATTTTCGGTAAATCGAAACATCCATCCCATGTCTTGAACATTTGATACGTTCCAGTTATTCAATGGTTGATTGAAAGCTGATGCTGACCCATTAGCGTCAAACATTCTAAACATACTTGTTACATTACCTACATTCCAATTGTTTATAGGTTGATTGAATGCTCGTGCTACAAGAAACAAGCCACTCATGTTAGTTACATTACTTACATCCCATGTATCTAGAGGACTATTAAATACAAATGCCGCAGCAAACGTATTTGACATATTTGTTACGTTACTTACATCCCAATTATTAATATCTGCATCAAATAAAAAACAACTGAAAAACGTACTTCTCATATTTTCTACTTGAGATAAATCTGGAACATCTGTAGCATTATACGTCATGTTTTGACAGTTAAGAAATGCTTGGTCCATACTTTGCCATTGCTGGGTTCCCCATTGATCAATAGTCAAGAGTTTGAAATAATCTGTATTTGAAAAGTTAAAGTAATGAGCGGGATAATCTCCAATAATAGAAATAGTATAAATTCCAGGTGTATCATAAGTATGCGTGATATCTCCTGATACATTATTATCAAATTGATTATCTCCCCAGTCTATGGAATAATCATAGGTGAATCCATTATTTTTAGAGATTTTTAATTGATTAGCAGGAGTACTATCACCATTTGTTAAAGTGGTATTGTAAGTGAGTTTAAAAGCTGCTGGACTATTCACCCAAGAATCAATAATAGTATACGTCTCTGTAATACAATTTTCTGCTGGACCTTCAGCATTAAAAGGGACTACTTGTGCCGTTACAATATCACCAGCAATAAAATCTACAGCAAAATCCCAAGAAGTGACATTGCCTACATCAAAATTGTCTAAAATGGTAGTGACTACACCTCCTGTATTTTTGGTAACCGTGACTCTATACCCTGTAGCATTGGGAGTAGCCTCCCAAACTAAATCAAAATTACCAGGAACATTTATATCTCCATCAACAGGGGTAATGATGTCTGTACAAAAAACAAAGCTGCAGTTTACAATATCATCATTTATAGTCCAGTTACTATTTATAATTAAATCTTCTCTAGCAAAACGCCCATCGCAATATAATAGATTAGCAGCTCCAAGAATTACATTATCATTAACGGTTTGCGCTTCCCATCCTATTAAGGTATTGTTATAGTTTGTTTCTGAAAGTCCAGAATCATCTAGCATATTGGCCATTAAAGTGACATTTGAAATATCCCAAACACCCAAGTTTTGATCAAAGGCAGTTGCATTTGAGAACATAGAACGCATGTCACTTACGTTAGTTGTTGTCCATAAATCAATAGGTTGATTAAATAAAAAGGCGCCATTAAACATTGAGTTCATGCTATTTACATTGCTTACATTCCAATTATTGAGTAATTGATTAAAACTTGTAGCATTAAAAAACATGCCGCTTGTGTCGGTTAAAGAATCTAGCATCCAGCCATTTAAAGGTTGATTAAAATCTGGAGATCTGCGAAACATGCCTGACATATCAGTAACATTACTTACATCCCAACCTTCAATTGGTTGATTAAAACGAGAAGATTCGAACATCTCACGCATATTTGCTACACTTGAGGTAATCCACATATCCAGAGGTTGGTTAAAAATGGTAATTGCAGAATTAATTCCAGCAAACATATTTGACATATTTGTGACATTACTTACATCCCAATTATTCAATGGTTGATTGAACACATAATTACGTTCAAACATTCCTGCCATATTCAAAACGTTTCCTACTTGCCAATTGTTTATATTTTGATTGAAAGGAGTATCCCTAAACATTTCAAACATATCAGTTACATTATTAACCTCCCATTGGTCAAGGGGTTGATTAAAGGGAGTAGATCTAAACATCCTAGCCATCGTGGTTACTTGAAGTACGTTCCAGTTGTTTAAAGGGAAAGCCATATCTGATGCGCTAAACATATCACTCATATCTGTAACCTGCGATGTATTCCAACCATTAATATTTTGATTAAAATCATTGGCAGATCTAAACATTCTCGCCATTGTTGTTGCAGCACCAGTATTCCAATTATCTAATGGTTCATTAAAATTATTAGCCCCATTAAAGGTGTCTGACATGTCAGTGATATTTCCTGTGTTCCATCCGTCTAATGGCCTATTAAAAGTGTTGCAGCTTTGAAACATACCAGAAATATCTGTAATGTTATCAACATTCCAAGAATTCAAAATTCCATTGAAAATATTTGCCTCTCTAAACATATTTTTTAAGCTAGTGACTTGGCTTAAATCTGGTGGCGAAATAGCGTCAAAATTCAAATTTCTACACCCGTAAAAAGCATTCTCCATAGACTGCCATTGGATGTTTCCCCAAGAAGTAATCTCAATGATTTTATCCTTATCACCAGTATTGTTAAAATAAATAGCAGGAAAATTTCCACTAATACTAATAGTGTAACTCCCAGGAGTAGTGTAGGTATGTGTTACATTGCCAGTTATTCCTGTGTCTGTATTACCATCCCCCCAATTAACGGTATAATCGTATGTAAACCCAGGGTTTGTGGGTATGGTTATTTGATTATCAGGAGTGGATAAGGTAGTATTCCAAACAGACGTAAAATCTTGACTGTAGGAATCTATACAGGTACAAAGAAAAATTGTTATGAGAAGTAAAAACTTCATTCTAGACAATACCGTCATATAAACATACATTTTGATACTCACACAGATGTGCTATTTACACTAATTTTTTTCTGATTGTGTTGCTGAAAAAAGGTTTGTTATTAGTGAAGTTACATCACTATTAGTTCACATTTAATCAATTCTTATAATAGAAATAGATATGATTAAAAAATCTTATGTGAAAGCATTAATTAATTTAAGTAAAGTTCACTATTTATACTTAAAGTTCCGATCTTATATAGTCAAAAGGGGTTCCATTCAATGGAATGGAACCCCTTTTTGTGGAAAAACATCACTGTTTAAGAGGTTTTACGATATTCAGAAGGTGTCTGTCCTGTATAGTTTTTAAACACCCGATTAAATGTGGTTTTACTTTTAAAACCTGAATCAAATGCAATGGCAATGATTTTTGCGGTTTTATATTGTGGCTGTTTCATTAATTTTTGCGCTTCTACAACGCGATAAAAATTAATAAAATTATAGAAGTTTTCTTTAAAAGAATAATGCAATACTTCCGAAAAATGTGAGGTGCTTATTTCCAATTTTGAAGCTAATTCAGCCAATCTTAAGTTAGGTTCTAAATAGGGTTTTTCAGTGTTCATTAATGCTAAAATACGTTCCTTGTATAGTTCTCTATCCGTATCTGTTAATGACGAGTTTTTATAGGGTTGCTCTTCTATTTTTGAAGGTGTTTTTTCAATAGGGATATCTGATGTTGTATTCTTTTTTTCTATAGCTTTTTTTAAAGCAACATATTGTTCTTGAAGGTCGTTTTTTTCTATTTCAATACGTTTTTTCTTTCGTATGTATAAGAACAATACACCAGCGAGGAAGAGCACAATAATACTTCCAAACTGTAACCATTGTTTTTTGTTTTTTGTTACAGAAACTACTTCTTTTTCGGCAGCTTCTCTTGTCTCTTGATTTTTAGTGATGTCTTTAGAAAGATCTACAATAGTGGCTTCTTTTTTATCGACTTGTATTACATCTCTAATGCGTGTATATTCTTTTTGGGCTTCATAAGAAGCTTTGAAATTTCCTTTCTGCTCATATACTTTTGCCAAATACTCATAGCTATACATAGCGACTTCATTGAGCTCTTTGCTTTCAGCGAGTGTTAACGCCTCTTTAAGACGTTGCAAGGAGAGATCAATATTAGATACATGGTAATTTGCCACTCCATTGTTAAATAAGAGCCAAGCGCGTTTTTTTGTAGGTTTTTGTATATGAGGTAATTGAAGTCCTTTTTCTGTAGTTTTAAGCGCATTTTCATAGTCGCCTAATTGTACGTAAATATCACCTATATTATTTAAAGAGGTAGCAATGACTTCTTCATCTTTCATATATTCTCCTAAAGTAAAGGCACGTTCAGCATATTGTAAGGCTTTCTCATAGTTTTTTAACTCCATGTAATTTGTAGACTGTCCTACTAAAGCAGCGGCTTTTATCCTAGAAAAACTTCGTACAGTATCCGTTATCACCAGCAATTCATCCATTGCTTTTATAGACTTTTTAAATGCTCCAATATCGGTGTATAGATTCCCCATATTGACAAGTATCATTGCTTTAGGTCCTTGGTTATTTGGCACCAAATCACATTTTTCTAAGGCTTGATGGTACATCTCAATGGCTTTCTGTCTGTTGCTTCTATTCTTATGGTAGATTGCTTGACTATTAAGCGCCAAAATGCTCATGTCTGTAATCTGGTATAATTCAGAAATTAATAGCAAAGAGTCACTATATGTTTTATGCAACTCATAATCTCCGTTTTTATAATATTCCTGAAGTAATTTAGCATATCTAGCAGCTTCCTCTTGACCATTAGTAGGTGAGGAAAAATCTATTTTACTGTCATCTACCTGCGCATTACTAAAAATAGATGCGCATAGACATAAAATAGCAAAAACAACTTTTATATTCATTTTTTAGGGGGACAGCAAATATGAATTACAAAAATAGTTGTTTTATTTTTTAATGGACTAGGTACGCTTTCGCGAAAGCGTATACCACATAGTTAAAATTTAAATAGCTATAAACGAGTATTTAAGGTGCGATTTCTTTATGATACGCAATACAGGAAAAAAATAGCGAACCGAAGTTCGCTATAGATCAATGTGTATTTACGATATATTTATATATATCATTTAACAAAATCCTGCTAATGAACAAATCTCTCCATACGGGACATAATTATTACAGGCTCCATCTGGACACCACTCACAACAAAACTGATTATTTGATTCTTCTTCTTCTCTACCACCTTGAATAGCTTTTTGTCTAGCATAATTTCTAAACTTAAAATGTTTTTTAATAATCTTGGAGGATAATTGTAAATACTATTCTTGAACAGGAGCATGAGAATCTGAAACAAGTACAGTTTTATGAAAATTAGCTCTTTTTGGTAGTCTCATCAATACGTTCTAAATACATATGCCTTCAACACAAGAAAAAGATCTCGGCATACAGTCACAACTTAAGTGGGTGAAGTAAGGAATATCTTCCACGGTGGTTTGGTCGGTTGTTTTTTGCCCGCCGTTTACTTTTATAAGATGAAAACTTGAAATAGTTTCTTTTTTTAATTCCAGTGATTTTAGATTCTTATTCTTCATAATAAACAATTTTAAAAGTTAATTAAGTAAAAATACTGCTGATAAGGTTTTAAAAAACTTATCAGCAGTTTACATTAAATTTTAGCACTCATGACAAGGAGGATTTTGATTACCATTGCCATTTGGATTACCAGAACATCCACATCCTCTTTTACCTTTAATTGTTTGTAGCTGTGATTTTTTTAAAATCTTTACATTTTCTAAATTTTTGATTACTTCTAACATTTTTCTAAAATTTATATGATTTATATACCTGTAAGAGGAGAAAAGAGATGTTTGTTACCCAAGTAGATGATCGAATAGTTGAAACTTATAGGCTTTCTGATAGCGCAGGTTTGTAGCGATTGCCGAGATGAAGTAAATGATTTGTGAATAGTAAATAGAGTTCCCAGAACAGAAATCTCATATATCGTTTATTATCGATTTTATTGTAAAATAATACTACTAATTGCTATTGTTTTGTGTGTAAAATGTAAAAAACTCATCAGGAATGATGAGCTTTTTGTTGTACCCGAGATGGGACTTGAACCCACACGCAACTAGTGCACACGGCCCTCAACCGTGCCTGTCTACCAATTCCAGCACTCGGGTAGATAGGTGTATAAAAGTAAAAAAGTCGTGCATTATGCGACGACTTTTTGTGACCTGGCTGGGGCTCGAACCCAGGACCCTCTCCTTAAAAGGGAGATGCTCTACCAACTGAGCTACCAGGTCTTTTCCTGAATGCGGGTGCAAATATACACCCAATTAATTTATATATCAAAGCCTTTTTAAAATAAATTTTACATTTTTTTCATCTTTTGACAATACCTTTGCATTTCAATACAAAAAATAGCACATGGATATTTATTTGATGGGGTATATGGGGTCAGGAAAAACCACTATAGGACAGCGATTAGCAAAACATATTGGATATGACTTTGTAGATTATGATCAATTTATTGCAGAAAAAGAAAAGATGTCTATCTCCCAAATTTTTGAAACAAAAGGCGAAATTTATTTCAGAAAAAAAGAGGCACACTACCTAAAAGAAATTTTACAAGAAACCAATACTAAAAAAATAGTCGCTTTAGGAGGAGGAACTCCCTGTTATGGAAGTAATTTGCAAGACATCAAAGAGAGCGGTGTACAATCTATCTATATCAATGTGCCTGTGACAGAACTGACCAACAGATTGTGGGAAGCTAAATCAGAACGTCCTGTAATTGCAACACAGCAGTCTAAAGAAGAATTAGAAGAATTTGTGAGGAAACACCTGTTTGAAAGAGGATTCTATTATAATCAAGCCAGCAAAGTCCTTAAAGTACAAGAACAAACCGAAGCAATGATTGTAGAAGAAATTGTAGCGACCTTATTCTAAGACGGCCATATCATTTCCTTTTCTAAACGTCACCTTAACAGATTCATTAAGAGACGTACTTAATGAAATTCCTTTAAAGTCAGCTTTTACAGGATATTTCTTGTGATTTCTATTGACAAGTACAGCCGTTTTAAAACGCTTTAAAGGCACATTTAGAAAATGTTGTACACCATAAATAAGTGTAGTACCTGAGTTTAATACATCATCTATGAGAACAATAGATTTATTTGAATAAGCTTCAGGCGTAAGGCTTGTTGTAACCGTACCTAAAGGGTCTTGCTTATTCATAGTTACTTTGCATAACACGATTTTAAAATTAGCAATTTCTTCAAGGATTGTCTGAAGGCGTTCGGCAAATTTATAGCCATTATCAGCAATACCAGCTAAAATGATTTCCTCTTCATTTACATTACTTTCATAAATCTGATACGCAATCCGACGTGTCTTATGCTCAATGGCTTTATGATCTAGTATTTTGTCAAGTTTTACTTTCATAGGCTTTCTTAAATGTAAAAATACTTATTCTTCTTCGTTGTCTGAAAAGAAATCATCATTTTCATAGATTTCATCTATATCCCTACGATCTTTTTTAGTAGGACGACCCGTTCCTTTCTTTCTATAATAATCTTTAGAATACTTGAGTAAATCTAATTTTTCTAGATTTTCCTTAGGCGTTGTATCCTTGCGATAGATGTCAACCAACTTTGCGCCCAGTCTACTTGTTGGCAAGTCTAGGACTTCTAAGGTGTAGATAACTTGGTTTTTACGCACACTAATTACATCAGTAGGATAGATATCTCTAGAAGGTTTTACAACCTTGTCATCTACCTTTACATGTCCTTTTTTACAGGCGTTGGTAGCAATAGATCGTGTCTTAAAATAACGGATACACCATAAATATTTATCAACTCTCATATAAAAATGCTTAAAAGTGCGTTAATCTATGTAATTATACGGTCAAAAATACGTCAAAATTGTATCTTGCACCCTCGAAAAAGAATTTTATGATTATTAAAAATTATCTAAGCATACTAGTAGTGCTAGTTTTATTTAGTTCCTGTGGAAATGATGACGACACCCCAGAAGCAATCCCTTTTAGAGATAGAGGAGAACAATCTATAACAGATGATGCTTTCATTAGAGAATATCTAGAAACGCATTTTTATAATTATGAAGAGTTTGCAAATCCACCTGCAGAGTTTGATTATGAGATTCGTTTTGATACTATAGCTGGTGATAATGCAGATAAAACGCCACTTATAAACCAAGTAGTTACAAAAACGTATGATCGTTTTGAAGCTTCTAATACTTTGTATGTCCTTACAGCAAGAGAAGGTGTAGGTGCTGCTACATCACAAGTAGATTCTACATTTGTGACCTATAGAGGATCAAATATTCTAAGTAATGTATTTGACAGTGCTTCAAACCCTATTTGGTTTAACCTTCCTGCAACCATTGATGGTTTTGCAAATGGAATCGAAGGAGCTAGAGGAGGGTCAGGATTTACAATAGCACCAGACGGAACAACAGAATTTAATAATGATTACGGCATTGGAGCTGTATTTATTCCAAGTGGATTAGCTTACTTTGCACAACCACCAAATAGTGATATTGGAATTTATTCTTCCCTAGTATTTACATTTTCTATGTATGAGAGTAAAGTAACCGATCATGATGGTGATGGTATTATTACTATAGACGAAGATATAGACGGTAACGGATTCTTGTTTGATGATGTAGATAATACAGATGGTGATGTACAAGCAAACTTTAATGATCCAGATGATGATAATGATGGTGTGACGACACGTTTAGAAACTATACGTGATGATGAAGGAAATTTCGTAGGTTTAATGGATACAGATAATGATGGTATCAATGATCACTTAGATGATGATGATGATAATGATGGTATTGATACTGTAGATGAGATAAATATTAATTTCAATACAGGAGAAATTACGTATCCAGATACAGATGAAGACGGAATACCTGATTATTTAGATTCGGACAGTTAATGTATACGCTTTCGCGAAATGTCATGCCGAGCCTGTCGAAGTAGCGATTACCTATAAAACTAAAAAAGGCAACTCATCATGAGTTGCCTTTTTTAGTATACGCTTATGTGAATCATTATTTCGGATCAAGACCAATTGTTGTGTTTATGCAAATATTCTAGTTAATCTAAAGAGGAAGAATTCTACATTTTTGACACC
>NZ_CANLOB010000038.1 GCF_947492815.1 uncultured Dokdonia sp. | reverse complement strand
CGTTGTAAATCAGAGAATCTTCGAAAAATTTTAATTCAACAATATTTGCGCTTTTGGTAGATTTCCAATTTCCAATTAGATCAGGATTAATTTTGTTTTTCGAACAACTTTGTAAAAATGATACTAATATTAAAATTCCAATTGTGTTTTTCATTCAAATTATTGCCAACGGTTAGTATAAGAAACGTAGGGCAGTTGATAAGCAATACGTTTCGGATTGGTACTAAGCCAAATATAAATATTTTGCTTTTATGATTTTTTGTAAATGCCAAATTTTATATTTGGCGACCTCATAAAGAAACACAGACTTTCAAGTTTAGCCTAAATCGCCCTATGTTTTTTATACATTGTTACCTGCTGGCTTTTTATTTTTTCTTATCAAATTTATCAGTCCAACTATTAAATTCAGAACGACTACTGAGGGAATGTAATAGAACACTCCGATTATGTAAAACCACAAAGTCGCAATTGAAATTAGCTCAAACCAATTTGTCTTTGTAAGGTTTCCGAATATGTTTCCACCGAAAACCAAAAAAGTCAAATACAATAAGAGACCAAGTCCAAGTTGTGGTATCAAAGAGTAGTTGAAAAGCAGTCTTATTTTTGTCAGGCTGAAAGTCATTTTGTGTTTCAGTCGATTTAGCGTTAAGACAACTGGCAGGATAAAAAGTAATACTGTCAGCGTTGTAATTAGTATGTATTCTAGGTCTGAGTTGGTTGTCATTAGGTGCAGTTCAGATTGAAATTCACAAATCCATAGGCTATAAAACCAATTATTAGAATACTCAACACCAACAGAGCTAATTTGGTCTTCTCATTTGTCGTTTTCCAAATTGAAACAGTCAAAATGGTTTGAAGTCCAAGTGCAATTAATTCGATTAGAAATAAAACTGGTCCGCAAACCCAATTGGATTTGTTTTGGTCAAGGAAGTATGTCATAATTGTCAAGGCAAGTAATACGACAGATAGTCCTGTTACTGAAAATTCAAGTGTTCTATTTCTAATCGTTGTCGTCATTTTTAGCTTGCAGGTAACTACTTTATATCATACATGTACTATATTTTACATGTATATCATTACCTGTCTAAGTTACATTTTTTTTCAAAAATTGAAGAGGACTCGGTGTGTTTTTGATATGCATATTAGTAACATGTGTATAGATCTCTGTAGTTTTACTAGAATTATGACCCAATAGCACTTGTATGCTTCTTAAATTAATGCCATTTTCATATAAGTGTGTTGCATAACTATGTCTTAACGTATGAGGCGTTACAGTCTTTCTAATATGCGCTTTTTTTGCAGCTCTGTGTAGTAACTTTCTTATACTTGCAGCAGTATAGGGCTTAGGATTTAGTGCTGTACTTCCATGCCCTTCAAAAAGATATTTGTGCGGTAGATTTTTTTTATAGTATATACGTAAGTGTACTAACAATTCTTCTGGCACAGGTACAATTCTGTCTTTTTTACCCTTACTTCCTTTTAAATGAAAGGTTTTACGATCCCCACAAATATGAGCTATTTCAAGATGTAACAACTCAGAAATTCGCAATCCACAAGCATATATAGTTTGTAATATAGCTTTGTGTTTATCGTTTTCAACGACATCAAAAAGCCTAGAAACCTCCTTCATAGCTAAAACCGTAGGTAAGGTCTTTGGTTTTTTAGGTCTATCTATTATATAGTGTTGTTTGCCAAGATGTAATACTTTTTCAAAATAAAATTTAATCGCATTAATGGCTTGGTTTTGGGCACTCTCTGAATAGCCTGATGTAATAAGATACTTTATATACGCCTCTACACCTTCTTGTAAAGGAATGAATTCTTTTTTACAGAAACGTTCAAAATCAAACAGACACCTCAGGTATACCTTTTGTGTATTGGGTGCATAGTTTTTCCGAATTAGAATATGAGCTATGTTTGTAAAATCCATATGGACTAAATGTATTGTAATTTTTGATTTAAAAATAATAGTAAACGTTTATAACCGTTAAAAACGAATAAATTTAAAAACTTATATTTGAGGTAGTTAAATACAGTTTTTCTATATTTTTAAAAATACGATGAAGTCACAACGAAAATGTAAAATATGTAGTACGTTCTTTTTAGGAAGGAAAGACAAGCTTTTTTGCTCTGTGCGATGTAAAAATTATTACCATACCAATTTGCGAAAAGTAACAAATAACGTATCTATCTCTATTGATCGTTTCTTACATAGAAATCGATCTATTTTATTAGAAATATTAGGAAAAAATAAAGTTCAAATCAAAGTTTCAAGAACCGTATTAGAACAAAAAAAGTTTCGATTTAAATACCATACCCATTACCATATTAATAGTAAAGGAAAAATGTATCACTATGTTTATGATCTTTCTTGGATGCAATTTTCGGATGATCAAATTCTTATCAACCGAGCAAAATCATAATGTATTTTTTATGTATGCTTTATAAGAACCGCTATAGTAAATAGCGTTTTTGAATATATAGACGAATAATGTTTTATACGCTTTCGCGAAAGCGGATTTAAAAAAGAATCATAACTCAAGGGAATCAGAAATCACGACTTAGAACATAAGAAAAGTAAGACAGAGGAAGTATTTACAAGAAACTTCAACCAATAAAAAAGCCACTTCGTTATGAAGTGGCTTTTAACTATCTAATAGTTTGTTTAGAAATTAAGTTGGGTATTATCCATCAAAACGATACTGTCCGTTCTCTTCAAGATCGGCAGCAATTTGATTACGTAATGCAATCACGTTCGGTTGATTTTGATATTTTGTAAAACGCTTTAATCCCATTAACATCATGCGCTGTTCATCACCTTCTGCAAAAGAAACAATCGCTTCTTTAGCTTTGGTTTGGATGATGTCTACGGCATTAAATAAATACAGTTGAGTCATCGCAATTTGTGTAGCTTGGCTCTCTTCTCCAAAACGTTTTGCATTTTTCTCTGTACGTAAGATGGCACTTTCTGACATATAGATCTCGATTAAGATATCGGCTGCACTCATGAGTAATTGTTGGTGCTCTTCCAGTTGTGGTCCAAATTTCTGTACCGCAGCTCCAGAAACCATTAAGAATACCTTTTTAAGCTTTGCTAAGAGTGCTTTTTCTTCTGAAAGCGTTGCTGAGTAGTCTGGTGTTTCAAACGAAGGGATTCCTACCAATTCTTCTCCAACAGCTGTTGCAGGACCTAAGAAATCTACATGACCTTTCATAGCTTTCTTCACAAGCATTCCTACAGAAAGCATACGGTTAATCTCATTGGTACCTTCATAAATACGAGCAATACGAGCATCACGCCAAGCAGATTCCATTGGAGTATCTGCAGAGAAGCCCATTCCTCCAAAAATCTGAATACCTTCATCAGTCGTTTGCTGTACATCTTCAGAAACTGCTACTTTTAAGATCGAACACTCAATCGCATATTCTTCAACTCCTTTCAATTCTGCTTCCTGATGTGTATTTCCAGCCGCTTCGCGCATAGCGATACGGTCTTCTATATTTTTAGCAGCACGATAGGATGCAGATTCATCTACATAGGCATTGGTTGCCATAAGTGCTAATTTTGCTTTAATTGCACCAAAATCAATAATAGGCGTCTTAAACTGAATACGTTCTTTTGCATATTTGATTGATTCATCAATCACACGACGTTGTGCATCTAGACATGCTCCAGCTAATTTGATACGTCCTACGTTTAAGGCATTCATCGCAATTTTAAATCCGTTACCACGATCAGAAAGCATATTTTCTACCGGTACGACAGTATCACTAAAGAATACCTGACGGGTAGAGGAGGAGTGAATTCCTAATTTCTTCTCTTCATCTCCCAGACTAATTCCGTTGCTAGGATCGTTTTCTATGATAAATCCTGTAATATTCTTATCATCTTCAATACGTGCAAATACGATAAATAGGTTACAGAATCCTGCATTGGAGATCCACATTTTCTGTCCAGAAATCTTATACGTTTTCCCGTCTTCAGAAAGGACTGCTTTTGTTTTTCCGGAGTTGGCATCAGATCCTGCACCTGGCTCTGTTAAACAGTAGGCTCCAAACCATTCACCAGTTGCCAATTTTGGCACATATTTTTTCTTTTGTTCTTCGTTACCATATAAAGTAATTGGCATGGTACCAATTCCTGTATGCGCTCCAAAGGCAGTACTAAATGATCCTGTTGCTCCAGAGATATAATCACATACTAGCATGGTAGAGACAAAGCCCATACCAAGACCTTCATAAGCTTCTGGCACAGCAACACCTAATAATCCTAATTCACCTGCTTTGCGCATACATGCTTCTGTAAAGGCATAGTCTTTTTGCTCAAAACGTTCCCAATGCGCCCAAATCTCACGATCTACAAATTCTTTGGTACTATCACGCATCATTTTCTGTTCTTCACTGATATCTTCTAGTGTAAATACATCTTCACATGCCGTCTCCTTTACGAGGAATTGTCCGCCGCGTAGGATATCTTTTTCTGTTGCTTCTGTGCTCATCTTCTCTATTGACTTAGGACGTTAAGACTTAAGACGTAGGACATGTGTCACTAGCTTAGGTCTTTCGTCTGATTATTAATTTAGTATTACTTATATGTTGTCCGCTTTCGCGAAAATTTATTCTGTTTATATATAATAGAGTATTACTCTATTTGTATTATGTATTAGAGTGTTACTCTAATTTTAGAATGTGAATGCACTAGTATTCACACGTTACTTCAATTTCGCGAAAGCGAAAAAGTCTTGGTTCCTGATTCAAGAACACGTTAGTGTTCCCACCCTGAGTCAATTTCGCGCTAGCTAAAATCTTATGTCTTACATCAAGAGTACGCTAGTATTCTTCGTCTTAGGTCAATTTCGCGAAAGCGAAATTATTTCAAGAACTCATAAATTCCAGCAGCTCCTTGTCCAGTTCCTACACACATGGTCACCATTCCGTACTTTCCAGTCATATCACGCTTACGCATCTCATCAAAGAGTTGTACAGATAGTTTTCCTCCTGTACATCCTAGTGGGTGTCCTAAGGCAATGGCTCCTCCGTTTACATTTACGATATCTGGATTGAGGTCTAACTCACGTATTACGGCTAGTGATTGTGAAGCAAAGGCTTCATTTAGTTCAATCAACTCAATATCTTTTTGTTGTAATCCTGCTTGCTTTAATGCTTTTGGAATGGCTGCTACTGGTCCAATTCCCATAATACGTGGTGGTACACCTGCTGCTGCATAATTGACCATACGTGCAATAGGCTCAATGTTTAATTCTTTCACCATTTCTTCACTCATTACGAGTACAAAAGCAGCACCATCACTCATTTGTGAAGAGTTTCCAGCTGTCACACTTCCTCCAGCAGCAAATACAGGACGTAATTTATTTAATACGGCAGTGTTGGTTCCTGCACGTGGTCCTTCGTCTTTAGTTACCGTATATTTTTTTGTGGCTTTCTTTCCGTTGGCATCTACATATACTTGCTCTACATCTATCGGTACGATCTGGTCTTGAAAACGGTCTTCCGCTTGTGCTTTTAAGGCTTTCATATGAGAGTTATAGGCAAACTCATCTTGATCTTCACGAGATACATTAAACTCATTGGCTACGGCTTCGGCTGTATTTCCCATGCCCCAATAGTAATCTTCATGTCCAGATTTTACGATGTCGTAATTTAATTCTGGTTTAAATCCTGTCATCGGTACAGAACTCATAGACTCAGCACCACCAGCGATGATACATTCAGCCATTCCTGCTTGGATTTTGGCAACGGCCATTCCAATAGTTTCAATTCCTGAAGAGCAAAAACGGTTTACAGTCACACCGGGTACATCAATAATGTCTAATCCCATTAATGAGATGAGGCGTGCCATATTAAGTCCTTGTGATCCTTCTGGCATAGCATTACCAACAATAACGTCATCAATGCGTTTTTTATCAAAGTTGGGTAGCTCATTCATCATATATTGAATGGTTTCTGCTGCCAACTCATCTGCTCGCTTAAAGCGAAATACTCCTTTTGGTGCTTTTCCTACGGCTGTACGGTAGGCTTTTACGATATATGCGGTCTTTGTCATAATCTAATGTTTATTGAACTGCGTTCAATGAGTCAGGAATCAAAGGATTCAAGAATCAGGACGCTTGTTATTCAAACCTGTTCATAAAATTTGAAATTTTGCTTTGTAATCGTGTTACTTGCTTTTCCAAATCTGTGAACATTTCTTTTTCAATATAGTTTTGTCTTTTACAGACTATTAATTGTGTTTCCCATTCGAAAGCAGATCCTAAACTATTTTCTAGATATTTTAAAAAATGCTTGTCGGTACTTTTACTAGTTCCTTCAGCAATATTACTTGCAATTGAAACAGCACATCTATTCATTTGACTTACTAATCCAAATTTTTCATAATCAGGAAACGTTTTCGTCATTTTGTATGTAGCATCTGTAAGTTCCATACTGTCTGACCAAATTTGTAGTTTCTTAAAATTATGTCTCTTCATTTATTTTGGCACTCAGTCTTGTTTCTTTATACGCTTTCGCGAAAGCGAAATTTTTTATATTTTATATCAAATTGCATAGTAATCAAGTCCTGATTCTTGAATCCTTTGATTCCTGACTCTTTTACAACTAGTTTCTCAACGGTTTCCCTCTCTTCAACATATGCTCAATACGTTCTAACGTTTTGCGTTCTGTTGTGAGTGATAAGAAAGCTTCGCGTTCTAAATCCAATAAGTATTGTTCTGATACTCTCGTTGGTTCTGAAAGGTCTCCTCCAGCCATCACATAGGCAAGCTTGTTTGCTATTTTCTTATCGTGCTCTGAGATATAGTGACTTGCTTCCATACTGTCTGTTCCTACTAAGAACATTCCTAAGGCTTGCTTTCCTAATACTAGGACATCATTACGTTTTACAGGTTGTGTATATCCTGCATCTGCCATCAATTTTGCGTGGGCTTTTGCCGTGGCAATCTGACGGTCTTTATTGACAACAACAATATCTTTTCCTTTTTGTAGGATACCCGTATCAAAGGCTTCATACGCCGATGTTGATACTTTAGCCATTCCAATGGTTAAGAAATTTTCTTGTAATATGTTTAATTCTACATCTCCTTTTTTGAAGGTGTCTGATGCACGTAATGCCATTTCTTTAGAACCACCACCACCAGGAATCACACCTACACCAAACTCTACGAGTCCGATATACGTTTCGGCAGCAGCAACTACTTTATCTGCATGTAATGATAACTCACATCCACCTCCCAAGGTCATACCGTGTGCGGCAGAAATGGTTGGGATGGCTGAGTAACGCATACGCATCATAGTATCTTGGAAATATTTGATCGCCATATTGAGCTCATCATATTCTTGCTCTACAGCCATCATAAAGATCATTCCGATATTGGCTCCAACAGAAAAATTAGCTCCTTGGTTTCCTACAACGAGTCCAGCAAAGTCTTTCTCGGCAATATCAATGGCTTTATTTAATCCTGCTAATACATCACCTCCAATGGTATTCATCTTACTACGGAACTCAACATTTAAGATGCCATCTCCTAAATCTTGAACAGAAACACCTGAGTTTTTATAGACTTCGGTTTGTTTTCTGATATTATCTAGAATGATAAAAGCATCTTGTCCAGGTACTTTGGTTTGTGTTTTTGATGGGATATCATAAAAATGAGTGGCTCCATCAGCTACAGTATAGAAGGAAGTGCTTCCTGAAGCAATCATGTCTGTTACCCATAAAGCAACCTCAAGACCTTCGGCTTTCATGAGTTCGATTCCTTTTTCTACCCCAATGGCATCCCAAATTTGGAAAGGACCATGTTCCCATCCAAAACCAGCTTTCATGGCATCATCTATCTTATAAAGCTCGTCAGTGATTTCAGGGATACGGTTTTGTACGTATGCAAATAGGTGTGCAAATGATTTGCGGTAAAATTCACCTGCTTTGTCTTTTCCTCCTGCTAATACTTTAAAACGATCCACTACATTGTCGATGGTTTTTGTAAGTTCTAAGGTTGCAAATTTCGCACGTTTTTTCTCGCGGTATTCTAAGGTATCTAAATCTAATGAAAGGATTTCTGTTTTCCCTTCGACATTTTTTGTCTTTTTATAAAACCCTTGTCCTGTTTTGGATCCTAACCATTTATTTTCCATCATGGTATTGATGAAATCTGGTAAGCCAAAGAGTTCTTTACGCTCATCGTCTTTACAGTTTTGAGCGATTCCGTTAGCTACGTGTACGAGCGTATCTAATCCTACAACATCTACAGTACGGAAGGTAGCCGACTTAGGACGTCCAATAACGGGTCCTGTTAATTTGTCTACTTCTTCTATGGTTAATCCCATTTCTTTTACGGTATGGAATAAACTCATGATAGAGAAGATACCGATACGGTTTCCAATAAAGGCTGGCGTGTCTTTTGCAACAACCGATGTTTTTCCTAAGTACTGCTCTCCGTAATTGTTTAAGAAATCTAATACACCTTGATCTGTCTTGGGACCTGGAATGATTTCAAATAACTTTAAGTAACGTGCTGGATTGAAGAAGTGAGTTCCGCAGAAATGCTTTTGGAAATCTTCACTACGTCCTTCATTCATAAACTGAATAGGAATCCCTGATGTGTTTGATGTAATAAGGGTTCCTGGCGTTCTATGCTTTTCTAGATTTTCAAATACTTGTTGTTTGATATCTAGACGTTCTACAACTACCTCAATGATCCAATCTACATCTTTTACTTTTGCTATATCATCTTCTAGGTTTCCCGTTGTAATACGTTTTGCAAAAGCTTGATTATAAATAGGAGAGGGCTTACTTTTTAAAGCTGCTTTTAGTGCATCGTTTACCATACGGTTACGAACCACATTGTCTTCTAGTGTAAGTCCTTTTGCTTTCTCTTTGTCATTTAATTCGCGGGGTACGATGTCTAGTAGGAGTACATCTACACCGATATTAGCAAAATGACAAGCGATACCGCTTCCCATAATACCACTACCAATTACAGCGACTTTTCTTATTATACGTTTTGCCATTATTTATGAATCGTTTCTTCTTGATTAAATATTTTCTTATTCTGCACTAAGTCGTTTATCGTTTCGATTACCTTATAAAAACCTAGAATTTCTTCTTCAGATACATTTTTACGTACGGTATCATTAAATTGAAGTACGTGATCTTTAGCATACTGACGTTTACGTTGACCATCATCTGTAAGATAGATTAAAACACTTCTTCCATCGGCTGGATTTGGCTTACGAACGATAAGGTTTTTGTCTTCCATAGTTTTAAGTGTTCGGGATAGGGAAGTAGCTTCCATACCCATACGAGGACCTAAGGCTGTAGAAGGAGTACCTTCTTCTGGGTCTATACTTAATAATGCAAACGCATGTGCCATGGTAGCATCATATTTTGAAGCTTGTTCGTTATACATTTTAATAACGGCTTGCCAAGTATATCGCAAACAAAAATCTATGGTTTTATCTCTCATTAGGGATGATTAGGTTTCGAAATCGTTGTAAATATACATAAAAATACTATGCATGCATAGTAAAAATACTATAATTTTTATAAAATGCTCACTTTAAGTGAAATGTAAAGTTGCAGTTTTGAAGATATATACAACACTTTACGGAGGATGTAGTTATGGTTCTTAAATATAAGGAAGTTAAGAATGTGATGCAAGATGTATATGTTTTGTACTTCAGCCACGCTCAGTATAGATTCTATAATAATTAACTTTTTGCGCATTTTGAGTAATTTCATCGATTTTTCCCTAACCCTAAAGGGAATATCGACGAAATTTTTAGTTCTTCCTTTAGGATTGAGGTAAAAACTAAAAATTTCGCTAGAAAATTAGCGTAATGATTATCTAAATGCACAACTGGTTATAATTGGACTTTAGTAATTAAACTGTATTTAGTATAAATTCTATATAATTATGCTTTAACACTTTGCTCTCCCTCTGGTCGTGAATCTCGCAGGCTCAATTTCGTACTTCGACTATGCTCAGTATAAACTTCTACGTCGCCATACTCCTTGAAAGCGTATATCTGAGTCCTATATATAAAAAGAGGCTACCTTATTTAGAATAGCCTCTTTTTGTTATTAGTTTGTGTATCTATTAGTAGGCACAGCATACACAATGTCCTAATGTTGGGTGCGGATAATACCCTTGGTCACAAGGACCACCTGGATTAATATACGGATTGTTACAGGTAACTTCACTTAACATTCCTCCATTTACTTCTCTTTGTGAGTCTTTTGATAGTGTTTTTCCTAGATTTTCAATTTTTTTTAGCATAATGTAAAATTTAATGATTAATAATTAGTTTTAAATATTTGACATGTAATTGATTACCTCATTAAGATAGTAAGATTGAGCTATAATTAAAATGATTTGATGTTAATATAAAGTATTGACTGTTAATTGCTTATGATTTATTGGTGAAAATATAAGAAAGACTTATATCTCGTAAGGTAAATCGTGTAATAATCTAAATTTCAAAAGGTTATGTTGGGCGCTTATTGTAGCTTTCTAATTGCCTCTTGTTCACTTAAAGGGGCTAGACAATTGGCAGAGACAAATGCAATTACTGCTTGCGGGTTTGTTTTTCCATATTCTCGTAATGCCCAACCAATGGCTTTATTGATAAAGAACTCACCAGTATCTTTATGTTTTAGGCATAATTGAAAAAGTAATTCTTTATTCGTTTCCTCTTTATAGTCTAATTGAAAGAGAATAGCACTTCTATTGAGCCAGAGATAATTTGCCTGACTAAAGTTTTGAATCACTTTAGAGGCTTCTTCTGGGAATAGTCTTAAATAACCACCTAGATGATGTTTGGCAATCATATCTACCGTATCCCACCACGAGTGTGTAGTGATAAGGTGTTCGATAAAAGAAATATCTTCTGTATGGAATTTCTTTTTGAGAAACCGGGTCGTAAGTTCGACAGCACAGTAGTGGAGTTCGCGTTCTGGGTATTTGTAAAGTTCTTTTACAATTTGAATGACTGTTGGTCTATCTAGTTGTGGTTTGTAGCTATTAATTGTATGCTTAAGAATAGCTTTTCGTTTGGGAGCTTTAACTCCAAAAAATACATATCTATTCCTCATATAGATTTTCATCTCTGTGGCAAGTGTAGGATTTGCTATTGCTTTGAGTTGTGAGATGAGATCTGGAACGAAGTTCATATATTATTGTATGGATTACCTCAAAAATTTTTGAAGATTTGAATGTATATTTATCTTATAATTAAGAATTTAAATAATTTGGGGGTTATGAATTTTTTTAAAAATACTAAAAAAAGAATCATTGTTGTAGGTTTGGTTATATGTACTTATGGTCTATCTTTTCAACATCTTACAGCTCAAAACAATGAGCTCAATACGCAAGGACTCTATTATGCTGAGTTTTATGATTATATCTATAGAGGACATTTTGAGCATATAAAAATAGCTAGAAATAGTGCTGATTTCGTAAATATTTTTGATAGTTATTTAAAGGCGTATGGTGGACAGTGTGCATCTTACTTACCTGAAAATAAAGTTCCGATTATGGTAGATAGGTGTCAAGAATGGATGGTAGAGAAAGATTTTTATGGTAATGAAGTGAGCAGAACTTGTGTTGGTTGGACGGAAGTAGAAAGCGGTTTGTATGCTAAACCAGGTTTGTACAATGCGAAAGAAAAATTTGTAAGTCAAGTTGCCCTTGATGTTGCTGGTGCCGAATTTGGGATATTATTTGATGAAAATGCTATTGGGAATTCTGTAGATAAAATTCATAAGATTAAAGGTCTAAAAGCAGATATGAAGCAGTTCTTTCGGTTAAATGGATGTAACGGAACAGCTCTTGAACTCTTTGAAAAGAATTTGAAAGCATTTGCATTGCAAACGAAATCTACCCGACTTACGAGCCAAAGTATATATCAAAAAGTAAAGAACTCTGGTGGTCCTACAGGAAATCAAAACTATCAACAGTTATTCAATGATCTTGTGGCTAATCAAAGCAAGACGTGGGCGATGAATCGATACGTTAGTAACAGTATCACTAGTGTACGCGTAACTGCAAGAGATAATCAGTCTAGACCTCGCGAGATGGTAGCAAATTATTCCTATAAAAGTATGTTTGGAAGTGGGAATGGTAGTGTACGAATCACTTTTAAAAACGGACTACCTACATGTATGTATTTCTTTGACTTTCCTAGGAATTGCAAAACACCTAATAGTAGTATCGTGGCTTCCTATGCTACAGGGAAGTATAAGATGTAGATGGTTTCGGTACAATTTTGCCTTTCGGCGAAAAATCACTCAACCACCTGCGATTCGCTTACAATGATGATTTTAGGATCATTCATTTTCAACCAATCAATCAATCAATCACTTAAAATTGATTTCTTATACTTTATTGTCACACTGAGCTTGTTGAAGTGCTGAGAATACTATCTTCTTGGTATACATTGTCTTCGACAAGCTCAGACTGACATGTTTAGAATCAAAACCCAACAGCAGTATCATCACCACGACGATCGGCGCCTCCTTCTAAGGTACCATCAGGTAGTACGAGAATACCATCAACTTTTCCAATCACGGGAGATACATCTTCATTGGGATTATAGCCTTTGTTTTTTAAGTTTTCGAGTAATGTAGCATCAAAGCTATTTGGTTCAAACATTACAATATCTGGTAACCATTGGTGATGGAAACGAGGGGCATTTACAGCTTCTTGCATTCCCATGTCAAATTCGTGAACATTCAGAATAGTTTGTAAAACCGATGTGATAATCGTAGAACCTCCAGGTGTTCCTACCGTCATCCAAAATTCTCCATCTTTTTCTACTAATGTAGGCGTCATACTGGATAGCATACGTTTTCCAGGAGCAATCTCATTGGCTTTTGCTCCTAATAATCCAAACATATTAGGCACGCCTGGTTTTGATGAGAAATCATCCATTTCATTATTTAAAAAGAAACCAAGCTCGTCTACATACAGCTTGGAGCCAAAAGCACCATTAAGTGTTGTGGTTACCGCAATGGCATTTCCAAACTGATCTACGATAGAGTAGTGGGTAGTTTCCATACTTTCGTAACCCGGTAAGTCACTATGATTGATTTCACTAGATGGGGTTGCTTTATCCCAAGAGAAAGTATCCATTCGGTTTTTACTATATGTGTCTGAGATTAAGGTTTCGATAGGAATATCTACAAAGTCAGGATCTCCTAAATAAAAACTACGATCTGCATACGCACGGCGTTCTGCTTCTGTAATGACTTGAATAGCTTTTTCTGAATTATGTCCGTATTGCGAAACATCATAGGGCTCTATCATTTCCATGATTTGTGCTAAACAAACGCCTCCACTAGACGGTGGACTCATAGAAACAATTTTAAGGTTATCGTATTCAAAGGTGACAGGTGTACGCCATTGTGCTTCGTAGGCTTTTAGATCGTCTACGGTCATAATGCCTCCTTTGTTTTGTAAGTATTCGACCATTTTCTGTCCAGTCTCACCACCGTAAAATTCGGATTTACCGTTGGCGATGATACGTTCTAAAGTTGCTGCTAATGCAGGATTTTTTACGGTTTCCGCTTTCGCGAAAGCGGTGCTATATAGCATAGTGCTATCACCATTTACACGGTTAAATACTTCGCTATATTTTTCAAAACGCCCTGCTTGTTTTTCAGTTACGACATATCCGTTTCTAGCTAAATCTACCACGGGCTGTAATAGTTTTTCTATGGGCATGGTGCCAAATTTCTCATGGGCGGCAAAGATACCTGAAATGGTTCCTGGTACACCTACAGCCATAGCACCTTCTGTACTCAGGTTTGGGATCACATTTCCTTCTTCATCTAAATACATATCTTTATCTGCTGCGCTGGGTGCTTTTTCTCGATAATCAAGTGCACCTACAGTACCGTCATTGGTACGGTATACCATAAAACCGCCTCCGCCAAGATTTCCAGCATACGGATACGTAACGGCAAGTGCCATTTCTGTAGCCACCATAGCATCAAAGGCATTACCACCTTGTTCCATTATCATAGATCCAATTTTTGAAGCCTCTTCACGGGCAGAAACGACCATAGCTTTCTGAGTAATAAGTCCGCGTTTGATTTCTCTTTTTTCTTGAGGGGTTTCCGTTTTACAACTTGTGATTAGGAATAGAAGGGTGCAAAGGGATACGATGGTGTATTTCATAATTAAAGTGAAGGGTTTAGTTTCTTCACTTTTTAAAAATAGGGATTCTTAGGAAGATAGAAAAGAGGATTAAAAAAGATCCCTCTAAAATAATGCTTTAGAGGGATCGAGATTAGTGTGTAGAGTACACTATAATAACTTCTATAATACATTGTCTTCTATAACAATATCTTCTTTTAATATGACATGATCTTCTATAATGATGTCATTACCTCCGTAAATAGTTTGGAGTTTTTGGATTTCCTGTCTTCTGAGTTTTTCTAACATAGCTTATTATTTTTATGATTTATATTAAAAAGAGCCTCTTATTTACTTTTTGTTACCTGTTATATCTTCAATACTGAGATATACGATGTTAATATTGCCTTACTAAATTAATAGTCATTTCTGTTCTTGAAGCATCGTCAGTGAGGTTAGGGTTTCTTTCGTAGAGGGTTGTGTTTAATCCAAAATATCCAAATCCACCAACAGCAGGTGCTACATTGGTCCAGTCCCATAAACGGCCTATTACATTAAAGTTATAAGCTTGTCCAGCAAGTAATTCAATATCTTTAGTAATAACGATCTGTCTGGATAATGCAAAGAAATTAATAGATCCATCACCACCAGTAGCAGTATCATCTACAAATTTTGAATAAGCAGTTATTAATTTTTCTCCAATCACCTCAGCATCTACTTCTATTCGCATAGAAGCTATTGCGGCATTATCATCGGCTACATTTGGGTTTGATACGGTAGCAACACCAAAGTGTGAGGTTACAATAACTCTATAGATTCCTGAAAAGGGAACTTCTATAGTTTGATTCAATCCATTAATAGGAATATCGGCTATGGTATTGGCAAAGTTTTGATCTGTTTGAAGAAACTGACGACTATATCCTCTAGATAATACGCGACTCCATTGTTCTCCATTCCAATAATATAATCCTGGGGTTACTGAGTTTGATAAGTTATTTACGGTAGCTGTATTATAAATGGTTAATCCTTCGGCAGGGTTTTGAATGGTATTAGTATCGATATTGGATGTTAGGGTTATCCTTGGGATAAGAACTCCTTTGTTATCACTTTCAGCCTGAAAAATGGCTCCTGCATCTAGTTGTGTAGTTCCTATAGCCACTTGCGCATTTATCGCACTACTATGAATGCAAAAGAGAAAAATAATAGCGTAAAATGAAATGTATTGTAATTTTTTCATGAGGTCATTTTTGAAGGTTCTTATTTTTGTTCTACAAGCGTGATCGTCATTTCTCCATATTGACCATCTTCTAGTCCATTAGATCCGTTAAAATCGGCTGTTTCTTTCCCAAAGTAACTGATGTTAGTATTGTGGCAAATCCACTGACTTCCAGCGATTAAAAATCGATAATTGGTGTTTGCATCTAAATCAATGTTATGAAGAAAAGTATACTGATTTCCTAAATTGTTGAATTCTCCAACGGCATTATCTATATACTTAGATTCTGAAGTGACATAGGTCATTTCTAAAAAATTTCGAGTATTATCACTGTCTACTTGGTAGAGTCTGAAATCTCCTTGACAAGCAGCATCCGTATCATTAATAGGATCTCCTGCTGTATAATAAGCGGTTACTTTTATTTGATATGTACCTTTAAAAGGAACTGTAAAGTCTCCAGTGTCTAAGCCTGGAATAGGTAATGCTTGTGAAGAAACCACACCCATAAGCTCTGCGGTTTGTTTAAATTCTAGTGCAAACCCATTATTAAAAATACGTTGCCATATAGAACCATCAAAATAGTAGAAACCTGGAGATACTGCTGTAGATAGCGTATCTTCAGAGGTAGAAGTTGCAGTATTGAAAATAAATAAACCAGGAGCAGGGTTTTTGATAGGTGTTTCTATATTATCTATAGCAACCAATGCTACTCTTGGAGTTAAGATACCTTTGTCTGTGGCTTTTACTTCAAATAAAGCACTTGGATCTACTTGAGTTGTATTGACACCCACTTGACTATAGAAAATTTGGGAAAATAAGCATAACAGTATGCTAGATAGTAACAATTTATTCATGATTTGGGGATTTAGAATGTTCTTGTTAAAGAATGTATGGGAATGTTGTTATATGATATGTGTTGTGTTTAGAACTGTCTTGTTAGAGTGATAATTAATGAACCTCTATAGGCATCATCTTGCCCATTTGAGCGTGTAAAACCAGCTGTGTCTTTTCCGAAAATGCCTTCTTCTGTAGTATTTACAGAATTCCATTCACGTCCTTTTACAATAAAACGGTATTCTTCTGCTGGACTTGCTTCAAACGAAAAAGAGTAAGATATTTCTTGACCGATACTGTCAAATCTTCTATTGTTGCCTAAATCTATAGAAACACCATTTACAAATCGTTCTTTTACAATAGATGTTATTCCGTTTACTTCCATTTCTAAGGCAATAGAAGCAATACCTACACCATCTCCATTACTATTTCCATTACCATTACCTCCAGCTCTAGGTCCAGCTGAATAAAATCCTGTTCCAGAAACTTTATAAACACCAGCATAGGGTAATTTTATAATTCCTGTATCTAAGCCAGGGATAGCAATATACGTGTTAGCATTACTTGATGCTTGTACTTCTTGCGTTTGATCAAACTCTAAGCTAAATCCTTCATCATGAAGTCGTACCCATGCACCCTTATTGTAATAGTAAAAACCTGGGGCAATGGTATTATCACCTGTACCTGCATCTGATAAGTTATATACTAATAATCCAGTAGCTGGTCTTGTTTCATTTTGTTGTAATCTAATGGTTGTATTATCATCCTTTCCATTTAAAGAAACTCTCGGAATCAAAATGCCCTTATCATCAGCAACTATATCTAATATAGAACTGGGATCAGGGGTAATCGTATTTATACCAACTTGAGCTTGTAGTGTATATGTCAAAAACATACTTACTATAACTACTAGTGTGTTTATTTTTATCATGACTTGGGGTTTTGTCGTTCCATTTAAAATGAGATACCATTTGTATGTATTCTCTATTTCAAATCGATAAATAATCAATAGTAATTTTAATTGTAAAAATGGTCGACGCTAAAAAGCGTTACTTACATTTTTTTTAAATACGTAGGTAAGTGTCTGTTAACGTGTGTTTTGTGATTATTTTATTTTCAATAGCATTTGCTGAAAAATGTAATGTATCTAACACATTTTAAAATTCTAAGAATGGAATTTGGAATACTTGTTATAGAAAATGATTCATTGTCATTTTACTTTTAGACAAAAAATAGCCTTTTAAATACAGGTGTGCTTAAAAGGCTATTTAAGATAAGAATCTTAGTAATTATTTATCCAGCTACTAGAATTGTTGGGTCCCACTGGTAGTATCCAAATAGTACAGGCTGTCCAGAATTATCTCTTGAATATAAAGCAAAAACAACTTTATAACCTTCTGTTTCTTTGTTCATAACATCGGCTTCAAAAAACCAAAACTTTTGATCACTTATATCTGCGGGCAATACATCTCTTTCCGAAGGAGAAACGCCAGATTTTGTAAAAGTTTTGTTTTCAAATTCTGAAAAAACTTGGGTTCCACTAAATTTATTGATTCCATAAATAAGTGCTGAATTTTCAAAATTGTTAGAGGCAGTTATTCCAAAGAAACGTACTACATCTCCTACATTTGCAGAAAATGTAAGGTCTCCAGTACCGCTACCAGATATCGTATTTGAAGTAGCTACCATATACCCAAAGTTGTGGGCAATTCCTGTTGGGTTATTTTGATCCTTACTTGGATTAGGGTATTGTTTCATAATTCCCCAGCTCGTCCAAGGTTACTTGAATGTCTATTGTCTTACTCATAATGTTTGTGATTTAAATATACTACTTACTCTATTATAGCTTTTCAGTATACGCTCTCGTTTTTTTTGAAGATACTATTGATCAATTTACGTGCTATATCTTCTACTTAACGAGCACTAAATTACAGGAGTATTAAGGTGTTGATTAAAATTTAAATAATTGATTATCAATATAAAGTGTTTTTATTGGGTGTTTTTAAGGGAATTGCGAAACACGTATTTTACTACTTAATTCTTTTAATAATAAGAAGGGGATACGTTGTTGAAGATGCTAGATAAAAAAACAGTCTGAATAAGCACCACACTATTCAGACTGCTCCTACGATATTTGTAGCTTATATCTATAAGAGTCTAAAAGTACCAAAAGGTTGTGTCTAAATGTGTTAATTTATTGTTGTAAATTTTATAAATCTTGGTAGGCTTTATCGTTTCACTCTCCCTATGGCCGTGAAACTGCCTGCCTGTCTCATAAGTTTGCTTTCGCGAAAGCGTATAAAAATTACTTCCTTTTCTTATTGATAAGATAGGAGATCACCATATATACTGCTGCTGGAATGAAGATATAGATGAGTTCGCTTAAGATGACTCGTAATCCCCATTTACTAAAGAAATTTTGAATACCTATGGGAGAAACTTGAATAGGTCTCCAACTGAAAAAATGCCGTGTATCATCCCATGGTGAAAAGAAAGCAACTCCTAAACCTCCTGTGGTCATTGCATCTAATACCGCATGAGAAGCAGTTGCAAGGGTGAAAAATAGGATGAGGGATATTCCTTTTTTAGAGAATATGCTAGTGCGATAAAAAATGATCGTTATAAGTACTCCAACAATGCATGCAGCGAGTAGTGAATGACTAAAACCTCGATGTCCCCAAAAAGAGTCATAGGGAATTCCAAGTGAAAAACTTATTACATCTGCATCTGGAAGTATGGAGCAAATAACTGCTAGTATCCAAAATTTTGTGCTTCTGTATGTTTTAGGTATACTTGTTCCTAATGCAATTGCGGCAAATGCGTGACCAAATGCTGAAGCCATATTATATTTCTTTCATTTTGATAGCTATAAATGCTTGTAGTTCCTCAAAAAAGGCTGTAAACTCTTTTTCAAAAGCTTCATAGTGTTCTTTTAAATCTTGAATGGCCTCATCCATAGGGACTCTATTTTTGATACGGATATTCATATTGTAGAGTACTGTTTCAATTCCTTCTAACGTCGCATAACTAAGCAACCAATTTTGCTTCATCATCGGTACCATCATTTTTTGTATTCTAGTAGTCAGTAAATGATGGTTGGTTTTGAGAAGTTCATAAAAGTCATTTACATAGTCTTCTAATGGTTGTTCATGATATTGATACCAGTTTTTTGCTAGAAAATGATCATATAAAATATCTACAATAACACCGCTATAATGCCCATATTTAGCATGTAATCGTTTGGTGCTTTGCTTTGTAATAGGATGGCTGTCTGTATAACTATCTATCCAACGGTGAATGAGAATTCCCTTTTGAATTCCTTCCTGATAATTTAAGTACTTCTTCCCTTTAATGCCATCGGCTATAAAGTTGCCTATGGTCACCATATCATCATCTCCAGAAAGGTATATATGTGCTAGAAAATTCATTGTTGTGAAGATACCTTTTATAAATGACCTCTAAAAGCTATTACAGGATTTCCCATTAATATGTCCTTTAATTTTTTAATAAAAATATATCATATCGTAGGCTAGTCTAAAAGTCGGTTGTCTTTTCTTATTTTTGCAGTCCCCTATAATAAAGATATTGAACGTAACAAACAACTTAATCTATGACATTAATAAAATCTATTTCTGGTATACGAGGTACCATAGGCGGAACTACTGGTGATAACTTGACACCTATAGATGCTGTAAAATTTGCTGCTGCTTATGGCGCGTGGCTTAAAAATGATCGCAATAAAGAAACCTACCGTGTTGTTGTAGGTCGCGATGCTCGTATTTCTGGATCTATGATTCAAGAATTGGTAATGAATACTCTAATAGGTATGGGAATTCATGTGATTGATCTAGGTCTCTCTACCACACCTACAGTAGAGGTTGCTGTACCTATGGAACATGCTGACGGCGGTATTATTCTAACAGCTTCTCATAACCCTAAACAATGGAATGCGCTTAAACTTCTTAATAGTAAAGGAGAGTTTTTGAATGGAGTAGAAGGAGAGAAGATTTTAAAATATGCTGAAAATGAAGATTTTACTTTTGCGGAAGTAGATGATCTTGGGAAAATCACAGTAAATGATGCCTATATCGATTTGCATATTGATGAGGTGCTAGATTTAGAATTAGTAGATGTAGATGCTATTAAAGCGGCTAATTTTAAAGTAGTAGTAGATGGTGTAAACTCAACTGGTGGTATAGCGATTCCTAGATTATTAGATAAATTAGGCGTAATTCCTGTAGAATTGTATTGTGAACCTAATGGTCATTTTCCTCACAATCCAGAGCCTCTTAAAGAACATTTAGGAGATATCTGTGCGCTGGTTGTAAAAGAAAAAGCTGATTTCGGAATTGTAGTAGATCCTGATGTAGATCGTCTAGCTTTTATAGATGAGACAGGAGAAATGTTTGGAGAAGAGTATACGCTGGTTGCTTGTGCTGATTATGTGTTGAGCGAAACCAAAGGTAATACGGTATCCAATTTATCTTCTTCTCGTGCGCTTAGAGATATTACACGTAAACATGGTGGTACTTATAATGCAAGTGCTGTGGGAGAGGTAAATGTAGTACAACTTATGAAAGATACGAATGCTGTTATAGGAGGAGAAGGAAATGGAGGTATCATCTATCCAGCTTCTCATTATGGGCGTGATAGTCTGGTTGGAACAGCATTATTCTTAACGCATCTTGCTAAAGGAAATATGACAGTAAGTCAACTTAAAGCGAGTTATCCTCCTTATTTTATGAGTAAACAAAAAATCCAATTGACTCCAGAATTAGATGTTGATGGATTATTGGCTACAATGGCAACGAAATACGCTCATGAAGATATTAGTACCATAGATGGTGTGAAGATAGATTTTGAACATCACTGGGTACATCTTCGTAAATCAAATACAGAACCTATTATTCGTATCTATACAGAAGCTGCTACTCAAGAAGAAGCCACTCGTATTGCAGATGCTATGATTCAGGAAATTAAAGAAGTTGCTGGTTTGTAAACTGGTATTATATGTATAAGAAACCCTTCTTAATAATTTAAGAAGGGTTTCTCTTTTATAAAAAGTAGTGTGTAAGCAATATTCTATTGATTTATAGGTTTTTAATATGTAAGTCAATGTGATTTAGTTAAAAACCATCCTGTCATGAATCTTAAAAAAATAGTAATTGTTCTTTTATTTGCATGTTTCATATTCTCAAACTCATATGCACAATCGTTAAAAAAGAAGTCTGTAGCTCATCGTATTGAAGTTTCTAAAGAAGCATTAACGAACTTTGTCATTAAAGGGAATGGAAATGCTAAAACGACAAACTTTAAAGTGAAATTTCCAGGCTATCCTACCGTTGTGGTACAAGGGAATATGCTTAATGAAAAAGCATTAGCCCATTTAAAGGCTTCCAAAAAAGGAACATATATTCAAGTATTTGATATTAAAGATGCTACTTCAGAAGAAAAAGGTGCAAAAAAGAATCCACCTCTTATTTTTAAATTGACTACAAACCCCTAAGTAGTTTTGTCTTTTCCTGCTGACTCTTGTTTTCTGCCGAGCAGTTTAAAACGTTTATGCGTCCATAAATAATATGCTGGTGCTTCTCGTATTTGTGCATCTAATATTTTCGCGAAAGCGTCTGTAATTTTATAATCAGGGATTTCTTTAGGATTTTTAGCTAGTTCAATAAAAGTACCTTCATAATGTCCTCGTTTTGTCTTTCTAACTTTAAGATAGACGATAGGCATGTCAAGTTCTTTAGAAATACGTTCTACCCCTGTAAAGAAAGGTAGTTCATGTCCTAAGAACTGTGTCCAATAATGTGATTTTGCTAATCTTGGTGACTGATCTGCTACAAAACCGTACATACTCACAATACCTTCTTCTATATTTTTTGCCATAAGTCTCGAAGCATATTTATTGGCAACTAATACGGTATTCCATCTACCACGTATACGCTTCACTAAATTATCAAAATAGGGGTTTTTGATTTTTTTGTAAATACCGTGTCCAGTATTTTTAACATGTAATTGTATAGCAAATGACCATTCATAACTGGCATAATGCCCTAACATTACAATACCACTTTTACCTTTAGCTTCATAGTCTTGAATAACGTCAATATTGGTATATGTCATTCTAGTTGTAAGCTGCTCTTTTGTGATACTAAGCGTTTTGATCATCTCTATGAATAAATCACACAAATGATGATAGAACTTTTTTTCTATTTGTTTTAATTCTTGAGATGATTTATCTGGAAATGCCGTTATAAGATTGTAACGAACTGTTTTTTTACGATATCCTATCATATGATATATAAGAATATATACCATATCAGAAATAAAGTATAATACTTTGAATGGTAATTTAGATAAGGTCCAAAGTAAAGGATATATTAACCAAAAAGCGATCGCTTGCATTTATAAAATATAGATATAATAAGATACCGCAAATATAGGTATCTTTACTACGTAATAAGAATAAATTATGGCAGATATGCATCTTGTAACAATGGCTATTGTTGCTATAAATGTACTCTTTTCAATAAAGGGTTTTAATGATTATAATTTTAAAAATAAATACTTATTTCAAATAGGCGCCATACGACGAGGAGAACAGGTACGTATGATAAGCTCTGCTTTTCTGCATGCAAATCCTGAGCATCTTTTTGTAAATATGCTTACACTATATTTCTTTGCAAATCCCGTCATAAGTCAATTAAGTGTTTTTCAATTTGTTGTTATTTATGTGGGAAGTCTTATTATAGGAAACTTACTATCTTATTTCTTTCATAAAGATGAATATCATTATTCAGCTCTAGGTGCTAGTGGTGCTGTTTCTGGCGTTTTATATGCCGCTATTTTATTAAACCCAGATATGATGTTAGGGCTTTATTTTGTGATTCCTGTGCCCGCGTATCTTTTTGGTATTGGATATCTTTTATATTCTATTTATGGAATGAGAGCTCGTAATGATAATATAGGACATGATGCACATTTTGGCGGTGCTGTGGGTGGATATCTTATCACCTTAATGATGGTTCCGGATTTATTATTTACAAATACATTAATGGTTATTTTACTAGCAATTCCTATTGTTATCTTGTTTGTAATGATTAAATTAGGTAAAATTTAACGGTTATGTATTAGTTATGAAATTACTATATCTTTTTATATTATTATGTACTATGAGTCTTACGGCACAAACACACACAGAATCTCTTGTTAACGTCACTGGAAAAGGAATTATTAAAGTCGTACCAGACCAGGTTGCTATCAAAGTACGGGTAGAGAGTGAAGGCAAAGATGCTATGGGTGTAAAAAATGAAAATAATGCATCTATTAATGCGGTTATTAAATTTTTACGTTCGGAAGGACTGAAAGATGAAGATGTACAAACAGAGTATATCAATCTCAATAAGAATTACGATTATAATACAAAGACATATTCTTATAAAGCAAATCAATCACTTACGGTACTTCTTAAAGATATAAAGCAATACGAAACTATTATTTCTGGCTTACTAAACTCTGGTATTAATCGAATAGACGGGGTTCAATTCAAGTCCTCTAAAGCAGCATCCTTACGATCTGAAGCGCGCGTAAAAGCAATTCTTGATGCAAAACAACGTGCAGAAACCTATGCAACAGCTATAGGCCAATCTATTGGTAGAGCTGTACAAATAAGTGAAGCATCTGCTAATGTACCTCGACCTCAGTTACGAAGCGCTAATTTTGCTATGGAATCTTCTTCTGGAGGAGGCGAAACTATTGCACCAGGCGAATTGTCTATTGTAGTGACTATCTCTGCTAGTTTTGAGCTGAAATTATAAATTATAAATTATTAAAATGTCAAAAAAATTAAAAGTCCATGAAGTTTTTGGACAATCACGAAAAATACCTTTGAATTATATAGAAAGACCTAAAGTTGATGAGGTTTTTAGAAATTCTTTAAAGTTCAATAAGCATTTAGTAATTTACGGTAGTTCCAAACAAGGTAAGACTAGTCTTAGAAAATATAATTTAGAAGAGGAAAAATATATTTCAGTTCATTGTTCTAATATTTGGGATATAGGACAGTTAAACGCTCAAATCTTGAAAAGAGCAGGTTTTGAGTTAACTGTTTCAAGTTCTAAAACAATAGATGGAAAAGCAAAAGTTAAAGCTGATTTTAATCTTTTTACATTTTTAAAAGCTGGTGGAGAAATCGAAGAAGGAGAGTCTGAAAATACACAACAAAAACCTTTGGAGTTAGATATTTATGATTCTAATGATATTATATCTGCGTTAAAATCTATAGATTTTGATAAATATATTATTTTAGAAGACTTTCATTATTTGAAAGAGGAAGTTCAAACTGATTTTGCATTTGAATTAAAAGCATTTCATGAAAATTCTAATTATACATTTATAATAGTTGGAGTATGGCTAGAAGATAATAGATTAACATTATTAAATGGCGATTTAGCAGGACGTATTTATGCTATTAATGCTGATTCATGGTCAAGTGATCAATTAAAGAGAGTTATAAATAAAGGGGCAGAGTTACTAAATATTTCTTTTATTAATGAATTAACTTTAGATATAATAAAATGGAGTCTAGGTAGTGTTTTCATATGTCAAGAAATTTGTTTACAGATTTGTATTTCTAATGGTATTGATGAGAAACAATTTCATTTATTAAATATCACAAAAGAAATTGATGTTTATGAAATTACTAAAAGAATAATAAACCAACAGACTGGTAGATATAATGCTTTTTTGAGAGCATTTTATTATGGGTTTCAAAGCACTGATTTAGAAATGCATAAATGGTTAATGTATCCAATACTGAAAGCTAAAGTTGAAGATTTAACGCATGGTCTATCTTATAAATTTATAAAAGATACAATAAGAGAAAAGCATCCTAGAAAAGAAAAATTAAATTTAGGTAATCTCACTGGAGCTTTGAATTCTGCAGCTTCTCTTCAAATTAAAAAGAATATAAAGCCAAATATTATAGATTATGATCAAACAAATTTAATTTTGAATATTGTAGATAAAGGTTTCTTAATATGGTTGATATTTCAGAAAAAAGCAGAACTATTGGAAAGTATAGAATTACCTATTTAATTATCTTTTGAATTATGTGTTTTCTCAGAATTTTCTACAAGCCTATTGATTTCAGCAAGTTCTGAAATTGTAATATCTCTCCATTTTCCAACAGGAAGATCTAGCGATACATTCATAATACGATTTCGCTTTAAGCGTATCACATCATAATTTAAATATTCACACATACGCCTAATTTGACGATTCAATCCTTGAGTCAGAATAATTTTAAATTTAAAACGGCTTATACGTTCTACTTTGCACTTACGTGTAACGGTATCTAGGATAGGTACACCATTACTCATTTGCTGTATGAAAGAAGGCGTAATAGGTTTGTCTACAGTAACTTCATATTCTTTTTCATGATTGTTGCGTGCTCGCAATATCTTATTGACAATATCACCATCATTGGTTAAGAAAATAAGACCCTCGCTAGGTTTGTCTAACCGTCCGATAGGAAAAATACGTTTCGGATAGTTAATAAAATCTATGATATTATCTTTCTCTACACGAGTGTCAGTGGTACATACAATCCCTACGGGTTTATGAAATGCCAGATATACAAAGTCTTCTTTAGGCGCAGCAACCAACTCACCATCTACACGTACAACATCTCCAGCTACAATTTTAGTTCCCATCTCAGGCACCTTACCATTTATGGTGACGCGACCTTGATCTATCAACTTATCGGCTGCCCTTCTAGAGCAGTATCCTACTTCGCTTAGATACTTATTAATACGTGTGGTCTTCTGTTCTTCCATAGATGACAAAATTAAGAGAATTAATTGTTAGCTGTTCGCTTTCGCGAAAAAATATACAGACTACCTCAATAAGGCAGTATTTCTAGGTATTAGTTTGAGTTAAATTCCCGTACTTTGTCATTCTAAATATATACTATGGCACTTACCAATAATGATATCTTTAAAAAACTACGTGTAGCTCATAAACTACGCGATGATGATATTGTTAAGATTTGTAGTCTTGTAGATTTCAAAGTCACCAAAAGTGAACTTGGCGCTATATTCCGTAAAGAAGACCATCCTAAGTATATGGAATGTGGAGATCAGTTTTTGCGTAATTTCTTAAACGGATTGATCATTCATTTACGAGGGCCTATGCCTCCGCCTAAGAAGAAGCCTGAGTAGTTTTTCATATGAATGGCAACATCTTTTTATACACTTCTTTTATAATTATAGTTTTATTTTCTAATAATTTGTTCGCGCAACAAGATTCATTGCAGACGGATAGAAATCAATTAATAGTAGGAACTTGGGTACATAAAGGTGCCAAAACTCCAGATGGAAAAGAGTATAAAGGATTGACATGTCATGATACCATTCAATATAATAAAAACGAAAATTATGTATGGAAACAATGTACCTGGAATCAAGATGGTAAATGGAAATTTAATGAAGATAAGACTATTGTAATTCATTATGATATTCATTGTGCCTATTGGGAAAAAGTATTAGGCACTAAAGATTTAGGAGAAAGTCATGGAAGACTTATTTCATTGAGTCAAAAAGAAATGATTACAGTTACCTATTTAGAAAATGAGGGAGAAATCTGGGAATATTATACTAAACTTAACTAATGTTTGCTTTTATACGCTTTCGCGAAAGCGTACCAAGCCATTTTAATATTTAAGTCCTTTTAATACGAATCTTCGCTTTCTTAAGCCGAGTATTATTTAACTTTTCAATCAGTTGATCACTTACCGTTTTATGTACTGCAATAAATGCTTCTTTCTGTTTCAGCTCAATAGTTCCTAACTCTTCTTTCGTAATACCGCCTTGTTTAAAGAAAAGTCCTGCAATATCTCCTTTAGAAATTTTGTCTTTACGACCTCCCGTGATTTGTAAGGTATCCCATATGGAAGGTGCTGGTGTTTCTTTATCTAGTAGGTATTCTTCTTCCATATCAGGCATAAAGTCTGGTAAGCGCTCATTACGCCAATGCAAGACATAAGCAACACCATCATTATGCATTCTAGCCGTACGTCCATTACGATGTGTAAATTCTTCTTCTCGCACAGGTAAATGATAATGAATGATAAACTTGATAGCCGAAATATCAATACCACGAGCAGCGAGGTCTGTTGCTAGTAATATTTGATGCGTACCATTTCTAAATTTGAGTAAAGATAATTCTCGATCACGTTGTTCCATACCTCCGTAAAAGCTGCCATGAGCAATTCCACATTCTGAGAGATACTCACTTATGCGGGCAATCGTATCTTTGAAATTACAGAATATAATCCCTGGTTGATTACCCAAGTGACGTAATGCTTTTTCTAGAGTAGCCAACTTATCTTTTTCAGGAGAAATCATAGCTTTGATTTCCAGTTTAGAACTTCCTTGGTGTAGGTAATCTACAGTTACTGGTTTTTCTAGCCCTACAAAGGAAGGGATGGAAAGTCCTTGTGTAGCTGAGGTCAATACTTTCTTAGAAAGCTTAGGTAAATAACTGATGATTTCTGTCATCTCTCCTTCAAAACCAACCTCTAATGATTTATCAAACTCATCTAGCACGAGTGTAGTAAGATATTCTGTAGAGAATGTATCTCTACGTAAATGATCTGCAAGACGTCCTGGAGTTCCAATAAGAATGCTAGGCCTATGTTTTATGGCTTGTCGATCTGTATTAAACGATTGCCCACCATAAGCTGCATGTATCTTATAGCCTGTACCCATGTTACGCGCCACTTGTTCTATCTGTATAGCAAGCTCGCGAGAAGGAACTACTACAAGTAATTGAACTTCCTGTATACTTGGATCTAGTTCAGCAATAACAGGTAGTAGAAACGCGAGTGTTTTTCCTGTTCCAGTAGGAGAGAGGAGTACCACTTCTTTAGATGCATGTATGGCCAATTGTGCAGCCTCCTGCATTTCATTGAGCGTATCTATACCAAGTTTAGCTAGTATTTGCTGCTGATTTTTTTGATGACTTATCATATCGCAAAGGTAGTGCGATTAACAGAGTTACCATAATAGATGCTAATCTACTTTATTGCCCAACATAAAAGTATACAGACATAAAGTGACAAAAGCTGCCTATAAGTACAAAAACGTGAAAGATCGCATGATTAAAAGGGATCTTTTTGATACTGTATAATACAGCACCTACAGTATAAGCAATACCACCACCAAATAACCATTGTACTCCCGTTGGATGTAAATTAGTAACTAGTGGCGTATATACAAAAACAATCAACCAACCCATAGCAACATATAGGATGGTAGATAAAATATCAAAACGTCCCGTAAAAAAGATTTTAAGAATCACACCAAATATGGCAATTCCCCAGGTAGTACAAAAAATAATGAGACCCGTTTCTCCTTCTAAAGTAACCAGTGTAAAAGGCGTATACGTACCTGCAATCAATATATAAATAGCAGCATGATCAAAAATTTGTAGTCTTGCCCTTCGTACAGGATGTATTGCACTATGATAGATGGTAGACGCAAAGTATAGAATACATAAACTGAGTCCAAATACAATGACACTGATGGTAGATGTGTTGGTTGCGCTTTCGCGAAAGCATAAAAAGAATACTCCAATTAGGCTTGCTACAAAACCAAAGCCATGGGTGTAGATATTCCATTTTTCTTCTAATGGACTGTATGTGGCTGCTTCTTTTGCCATGGCTACTCTTTCAATAAGAAATCCAATTGTTCTCTAAGTACTGAAACAGCTGCTTCAGGTTGAGAAGGTGTATTCCCACTTAAGATCACACCATTTTCTACAAAACGTACATCACCTTTTTTATCGATGAGGATAAGCTTAGGAAACGCATTGTTATTTAGTTCTTTATGTAAATACACTGTAGCATCTACTAAGTGCTCAAATTCGAATGACTTGCGTGTTAAAAACCGATCTACTTTGTCTTTCGAATCAAATGTAATCGCTACAAAATTTACTTGGTCTTGATAAGTGTCTTTCAGATAATTAAGATACGGAATTTCTGTAATACATGGCGGACAAGAAGTAAACCAAAGATTGAGTAAGGTTACTTTTCCTGTATAGTCAGTATTGGTTTTGAGGTGATTTTTAAGATTCTGTAATTTAAAATCGGGGAGTGGTTTATTTATAAATCGTTGAACTCCCGTATTGATATCCAAAGGAGCTGTATTAGATTGTGAGAGTACCACTTCTACAAACTGAATAATAGAATCTTGGCGTACTTGCGTAGAACGTACTTTATAACTGGCTGTGGTGTATTTGTAATTTCCTTGTTTTCCATAGAGGGTTTCTATGGTTTTTAGCTTTTCGCGAAAGCGTACTTCACTATAGATATCATCTTGAAAACTATAATACGTTTCTTGTGCCCACATGAAATGAGATATTCCTAGTAATAAGAAAAATAAATAATACTTCACAGCTATTGTTATAAGATATTACTTGTTTAAAAAGGCAGTTACGGCAATCGCAAAGGGTTCTTTTCTGTAGGTTGTATTGTGATCTCCGGAAACAATGGAGAGCGTTGCATTGGGTAATATATCAGCTAATTCTTTTGGATGCCCATTATCGGTGTCTTGATCACCAGCAATAACAAGCGTTGCTATTTTTATTTTTGAAAGTGCAGCTATAGATGTAACAGGTTGATATCGCTGTGACCATCCTAGTATGTTAAGACTTGCATTTTTTGATTTTGCATAATTTACAGCGCCTTCTGTCATTTCATTTAAGGGATCTAACCCTAGAAAGGCTCTTTCAAAAATGATACGTCGGTCCCAATCTGGATTTGAAAAATCTAATCCCATACCGCCTATAACGGCTTTTTGTATTCGGGTATCTTCTGCGAGCCATTTTGCAAGCACAATAGAACCTCTGGAATATCCGATAGCAATAATGCTATTGATTTGCAGGTGATCTAGTAATGCTTTTAGATCTTTTACTTCTGCATTGTCTTTAAATCCTTTTTCAGTAATAGGTTTTTCTGAAAGCCCATTGCCTCGTAAATCTGGGGTAATTACTCGATATCCTTGTTCAAGTAATTGTTGTTTTATGACAGTACCATTCCATGAACTCGCATCATTAATAAACCCATGTATTAATATAACAGAGGTTCCTTTGCCTTCATCATAATAAGAAATCATAGTTCCATCAAATGACGAAAACTTTTCCTGTGCTATTATTGATGTGATAAAAAATAGACAGAAGATAGAACTATAGATGGTAAGATGTCTCATATATCCTTTCGATAAGTTCTTCTACGTTTATGCAATTCGTGCTCGTAGTTTTTCCAAAGCTGTTGTATCGCTTTATTTTCTTCTAGTTCAGGATTGGTTTCTACATCTGTAATGCCTCTATCATTAAATAGATTTTGCATCATTTGAAAAATCACAGCAGTCACTCCTTTATTTTGATACTCAGGATCTATACCGATAAGATAAAACGCAGCAACACTATTTTTATTTTTAGCTTTTAATAAATGGTAAAAACCAAACGGAAATAAAGAACCATTTGCTTTTTTGAGTGCTTTAGAAAAAGAAGGCATCGTAATCGCAAAAGCAACTAAGTTTCCATCTTTATCTTGTACACATTTTATAAAATCTGGATGTACGTATTTCAGGTATTTTTCTTTGTAATGATCTATTTGATATTGTTGTATTGGTACAAATGTAGAGAGCTTATCATAGGTTTTGTTTAATAGACCGAACATCTCATCTACATACGGTTTAATTTCATTGGAAGTTTTAAACTGTAAGGGTGTAAGATTATATCGTTTTGCAATGATATCAGCAAATTTTTTGACTTTAGGATTTTGCTTATCAGGCGGGTCAATCTTTATTTTAAATTCTACCCATTCTGCAGCCTTTTCAAATCCTAATTGCTCAAAATGATCTTTATAATAAGCATAATTATACCATGTGATCATGGTATTTAAGTATTCATACCCTTCTACGAGAAGTCCTGCTTTTTCCATATTTGAGAAACCAACGGGACCTTCCATAAATTCAAGGTTGTGTGCAGTTCCTATTTCACGTACTTTATCTAGTAATTTTTTGGTAACCTCAATATCATCTATCACATCAAACCATCCAAAACGTATTTTAGGTTTTCCTTGCTCTTTAACCTCTATATGATTTATAATGGCACAGATACGACCAACAGGAGCATTTTCTTTATACGCTATAAAATATCGAGCTTCTGCATTTTTAAAAACAGGGTTTTTTGTTGGATCCATGCTATCCAATTCATCAGCAATGATAGGAGGAACCCAGTTTGGCTCATTCTTATATAACAAAAACGGGTACTTAACAAACTGTTTAAGTTCCGCAGAGGTTTTCATTTCTTTAAGGGTAATCATGTAGTCAAATACGTCTATTTATAAATTATCACCATCGTCTCCACCATCAGGGTCAACGCTATCTCTTCTCTTTTTATTCTTCTTGTTTATTTTTTCTGCTTGTCTTTTGGATGCAGATTTTTTCTTTTTCTTTCCATCTTCGTCTTCATCGCCACTTGTGTCTTCTATTTTTTCATCTTTTTTATGTAAATCTAATCGCCAAGAAAGCCCTGTTGCGATATTCCATCGAGAGGGTGTGTCTTTAAAGTTAATTAAACCACTTACATCTACTTGTAAATTTTTAGTGATTAAATAAGCACCACCACCTCGTATTAAATTATCTGCATACAGATCACCTGTGATTAATTGATACTCTACAAAGGCTGCTATTTTAGGGTTAAATGAGTGTGTCATGGTTGTAATCCAAGAGTATCCAGGGAATTCACTCGTAACACGATCGGCAATAATATTATTTACCCATACCCAACGGCCCCAATTATTTTGTGTAATAATAGCGATGTTAGGACTGATCCCATCTTTCCTTCTTGTATCTAAATCATTTGTAAAGTCAAAAACACCACCTGCATACACAGAAATAGCAGGGATTAATGTTTTCCACTTAAATTTAAAATTTGCGTGATAGGAATATAGATTAGGCTCATCTTCTCCTTTTTTATAGGGATCATAAATAAGATACTTTGCGCCTAGTTGTAAATTTTCAATACCACTTACTCTTCTTGGATCGGAGCTTCCTGTAGTAAATGCAATATTGTTGGATTGATATCTAAAAAGAGCATTGATTTCTAAGGCCTCTTTCCAGAAACCATATCTTAAGTCCATATTAAAACCAGTGATATCAATATCTGTATTTAGAAGACTATGAGTATCATTTCCAAAATCAACTCCAGACTCTACTTGTAAGACTTGTGTACCTACAGCAAATGCTCCTTGTGATTCTCCAGGACGATTGGAGTTAATAGTCTCAGTATATTGACCATACATTGATATACTTGCTATGAAGCATAAAAATGGCAGTAGTCTATGAATAGGTTTGTACATGTTGATTGGAGTTAGCGTTCAAATATATAAGAATTTATCATTTTTTTATGCTTTATTAGGTAGTTGTTATTAATCATAATGCCTAATTTTACTCGATAATCGAGATTTAATGCGCTACGGTTTGCCTTAAAATTAAAAAATCAGTTTCTTACAGATGTCTTAATAGGCTTTCCTTGAGCGATTTTTAACTAAAATTTCAAACAATGCTTTTACTTTCAGCACTAGATGGTTTTTTTAAAACGGTTTTAATCATCGTCTTGGTATATGTAGTACTACGTTTTTTAGCAAAATTGCTATTACCGTATCTTATGCGCTATATAACGATGAAAGCAGGACAAAAGATGGAAAGTGCTTTTAAAGGTTTTGGAGGATATCAGGAGCAACATACACCTGACCCACAGCCTGTTGAGAAAAAATCTAAAAATGTTGTCGGAGAATACATTGATTTTGAAGAGATTGATTAATTCTTTACACGCTTTCGCGAAAGCGTACCCATCAACATTCACAGTTATTTATTGTTTTTAAAACTCAAGAAGTGAATATCTTTCCTATTAAAGAACGCACATTTAAATTATTTGATACACAATCCGAAACTTTAGAACGTCTAAAACGCAGAACAGAAAAATCTAAAAATTTAACGTCTCAACATACGGATAAAACTTTTAGAGGAATTATAGACGGAAATCAATTTAAATTGATTTCTTCTGTTGTTGGAAAAGGTGCTTTATGTGTGATGACGGGAGAAATACAGGAGGGAACAGGATTTGTAAAAGTTGAAATACATAAAGTATTCAAAATACTGTTTAGTATTTTACTTTGCTTTCCTCCAATTGGAATAACATTATCCATTTTAATAGGAGCCGAAGAATATCATCCTATTTTTATTCTTGTAGCTCTTTTACAAGTTTTGATGATACGATATATTTTTATTGGATTTGCTTTTAGAGCAATATCTAGAGCCAGTCTTAATCGATTACGGGATGTGTTGGATTTTGAATGGACTACTAATTATAAATAGCATTTAGAAATGTAGTTACTCATCAATAGTGCATCTTCATCTTTTTCTGTTATTTTTGTTTGTATACTTTAAGCCACTTATATGAATTTTCAATTCAAACGTTTCTTACCACATATTTTTGTTGTTTTAGGATTTATAGTGATTTCATTACTGTATTTCAATCCTGTATTATCAGGTAAAATGATTTATCAGAATGATATCAAGCTGTATGAAGGTATGGCAAAACAACAAAATGAGCATAGACAACAAACAGGTGAAGAAACCTACTGGACTAATAGTGCCTATGGAGGGATGCCTACCTATCAAATGGGAGCTAAATTCCCGCATGATTATATGGATAAGCTGGATAAGCTTATTCGGTTTTTACCACGTCCGGCTGATTATTTATTCTTGTATTTATTGAGTTTTTATATACTAATGCTCGTCATGCGTGTTCCTTGGAAGTATGCAGTGATTGGCGCATTGGCTTTTGGGCTTTCTACCTATTTGATTATAATCATTGGCGTTGGCCATAATTCCAAAGCACATGCTATAGCTTATTTTCCACTGGTCTTATCGGGTATTATACTCACCTTTCAAAAACGGTACTTCTGGGGCTTTATACTCACTGCAATTGCCATGGGGCTTGAAGTACAAGCAAATCATTATCAAATGACCTATTATCTAGGGCTTGCTGTTGTGATTATGGGTATTGCATATTTGGTAGATGCTTATAAGAAAAAAGAAATTCCTCATTTTTTTAAATCTGTTGGGATTCTTATAGTGGCTGTTACGTTAGGGCTTGCAACAAACGCAACAACTTTGCTTTCTACTGCTGAGTATGCCAAAACAAGTATACGTGGAGAGAAGTTATTACAACCTAAAAATACCCTTGGAGGTGCTAAAAGTGATGGTTTGTCATATGATTATATTACAGAGTATAGTTATGGAAAGATGGAATCTCTCAATTTAGTAGTGCCTAAATTATTTGGAGCTGGTAGAGCATCCGATTTAGGAAATGAGTCTGCATTATATACTAAATATATAGAATTAGGTGCATCAGCTTCAGAGGCAAATTATTATGCTGGGGTTCCGTTATATTGGGGAGAACAACCCTTTGTTGAAGCACCACCATATCTTGGGGTTACAGTCGTTTTTATGGCGTTACTTGGTTTGTTATTAGTCAAAGGGCGTTTGCGATGGTGGTTACTAGGCGGGATGGTCCTTTCCTTAACGTTAAGCTGGGGAAAGAACTTTGAAGGACTTACACGTTTCTTTATAGATTTTGTTCCGTTTTATAATAAGTTTAGAGCAGTATCTAGTATTCAGGCAATTTTGGAATTACTCGTTCCAATTGCTGCTGTTTTTGGACTTTACAGATTTTTTAATGATAAAGAAGATCAAAAAGAACGTCTCAAAAAATTATACATCGCGTCTGGAATATTAGGCGGATTGTGTTTATTATTTTATTTATTTGGTGGGAGTTTATTTGACTTACGTTCGTCCAGAGAAGCAAGTATGGCAGTAGGAGAACAAGCACCTATTTTAAAAGCAATTAAAGAAGATAGACTACATATCTTAAAGAGTGATAGTTTACGTTCTTTCCTATTTATTGTTGGTGTTGCTGGTATATTATGGCTTGCTTTTAAGAAAAAACTATCAGAAAATATTGCCATTGTTATTATTGGCCTTTTTGTAGTGTTGGATTTAGTTGGGGTAGATAGACGAAGCGTGAATGAAGAAAACTTTATTACAGAAAGAGAATATAGACAGAATTTTGTGGCAACTCCTGCTGACGAATCTATTTTAAAAGATGATGGATATTTTAGAGTACTAGATCAATTTAGAGGCTTTAATAACTCACATACATCTTACTTCTTTAATTCCTTAAATGGCTACTCGGCGGTACGTCCGCAACGTATGGAAGACATGTATGAAAAAATAATTACGGGTAAAATAGGTATGCTCAATATGCTTAATGTGAAGTATATTATTCAGGAAAATGAAGGTAATATGTATGCACAACGTAATCCGTATGTAAATGGCCCTGCATGGTTTATAGATGAGATTCAATTAGTACCTGATTACAATGCAGTATATGACGCGCTAGATGATATAGACACAAAGAAAACAGCTGTTATACGAAGTGCGTACCAAGATGAGTTTGCTAGTTTTACACCAAAAAAAGATAGTGTATCTAGTATCGAATTAATAAAAGCTTCTCCTAATGCGATGTCTTATACATCAACCAATACTCAGGATGGATTTGCTGTTTTTTCTGAGGCTTATTATAAAAATGGATGGATTGCAACTATAGATGGGGAAGAAGCGCCTATCATTGAAACCAACTATATGCTACGAGGTCTCAAAGTACCTAAAGGGACACATGATATTCAATTTACATTTGATCCTCCAGTGGTTAAAAAAGGGAGTATGATTACACTTTCAAGTTCTATACTATTAGTGCTTATTGTTTTTGGAGGCGTATTTATGAGTTTCAGAAAGAAGGAGTCGCAGGTGACAGAAGAAGAAGCATAACTATTCATGTCAAAAAAAGTACTTATTATTTGTTATTATTGGCCTCCTGCGGGAGGACCAGGAGTACAACGATGGCTTAAATTTGTAAAGTACTTATCTGATTTTGACATAGAACCTATTGTTTACACACCGCAAAACCCAAATTATCCCATTGTAGATGCTTCGATGCTTGAAGAAGTGCCAGATTCGATAACGATATTAAAGCGACCTATTAAAGAACCGTATCGCTTTGCGAGTATGCTTTCGCGAAAGCAAACCAAAACCATTAGCGCAGGTATCGTTCCTAAGACAACCAAACAATCTTTGATACAACGCCTGTTACTGTATATACGAGGTAATTTTTTTGTGCCAGACGCACGTGTTGGATGGGTAAAACCTTCAGTTGCATTTCTAACTGATTATGTAACTAAGCACGCTATCGATACTGTTATCACAACAGGACCGCCTCATAGTATGCATTTAATTGGTTTACAGCTTAAAGCGAAAATTACCGAAGCAAGCTCTAGAAAATTACAATGGATCACCGATTTTAGAGACCCTTGGACAACGATAGGCTATCATGATAAGCTGAAGATGACTGCTAAAACAAAGCAGAAGCATAAGAATCTAGAACGTACTGTTTTAGAAACTGCCGATCATGTACTTGTGACAAGCCCTACAACCAAGCAAGAGTTTAGTGCGATTACTCAAAAGCCAATTACGGTGATCACTAATGGATATGATACGACAGATGAGAAGGTAATACCAATAGGTGAAAAATTTACACTTTCACATATAGGTTCCTTGTTATCTGATAGAAATCCGACAGTACTTTGGAAAGTACTCGCTAAATTGGTATCAGAAAATAACCACTTTAAAAATAGCTTTGAATTAAAACTGGTAGGAAAGGTAAGTCAAGAAGTAATAGATGCGATTAAAGGCTATGGTTTAGAAAAACACCTTACACTTGTTGGATATGTTTCACATCAGGAAGCTATCACATTACAACGACAGGCAGCGGTATTAGTATTAATTGAAATTAATGCCGAAATTACCAAAGGTATTATTCCTGGTAAAGTATTTGAGTATCTTATTGCTAAACGCCCTATTTTAGGAATAGGTCCCAAAAATGCTGATGTGGGCGAGATTATTACCTCAAGCAAAAGTGGTTATTATCTAACGTATCATCAGGAAGCTACCTTAGAAAAGGTACTCATCGAATTATTTGAGAATTATACCGCTCCTAAATGGAGAATAGATAGGGAAGCGCATATCTCAAAATATCATCGTAAAGAATTAACCAAAACATTAGCAACACTTATTCGTCGTTTATAATATGGGCATTGTTATTAAGCAATCTTTTAATAATCTACTTACCACCTATTTAGGGTTTGCAATAGGGGCGCTTAATACGTTGTATCTGTATATTAATTTCATGTCTGAAACGTATTATGGATTGGTGAGTTTTATTGTTTCTACAGCACTGATTGTAATGCCATTTATGGCCTTTGGTGTTCAAAATACTTTAGTGAAATTTTATTCGGCATATGAAGGTAGAGAACAAAGTGTTTTTTTAAACTGGATGCTATTATTACCTCTTGTTTTAGCAATTCCAGGAACATTAATTTGTTTCTTTTTTTATGAGCAGATAGCTACTTTTTTGTCTACCAAAAATGCTGTCGTTTATGAGTATGTGTGGTATATCTTTATTATAGCTGTTTCTTTAGCTTATTTTGAAGTGTTTTTTGCATGGTCTAAAGTGCAGTTTAAAACCATTTTTGGAAACTTTATGAAAGAAGTATTCCATCGTTTAGGAATTACGATACTCTTAGTTTTATTAGCATTTAAGATGATTACAATAGATACCTTCTTAATACTATTGGTATTGGTGTATGTTATTCGTATGTGTATTATGTGTTTATATGCTTTTAGTCTTAAAAGACCCAAATATATCAGGCATACAATACGAAGTATTAGTAATGCTACTAAACGTCCTCAAAATTTTAGTTCTATTGTTAAGTATACGATGCTCATTATTATAGCAGGTTCTGTAGCGACCTTGATGTTAGATTTAGATAAGTTTATGCTTGGCCTTTATGAAGATTTGGAGAATGTTGCTTTTTATTCAGTTGCGATATACATTGCAACAGTAATTGCGGTACCCGCTAGAGCCATGCATCAAATTACCTATCCTATGGTTGCAAAGATGCTTAATGAAAAACAATATGAGGATATGCGTAAACTCTATCATAAGAGTTCGCTTACATTATTTGTCATTGCTTCGTTGCTATTTCTGTTGATTGTATGTAATCTATCTAGTTTATATGATATGGTGACCGCTAGTTATCGAAGCGGACTCTATGTGGTATTATGTATAGGTGCAGCTAAATTATTAGACAACTGCTTAGGGATTAATAATGCCATCTTATATAATAGTGATTATTATAGAATTATTTTGGTATTAGGTGTGGTGTTAGTGGTTATTGCCATTGTATTGAATACTATTTTTATCCCGATATACGGAATTAATGGTGCTGCGATTGCCACATTTGTAGCTTCTGTACTCTATACCTTATGTAAGATATATATCGTTCATAAGAAGTTTGGAATGCAACCTTTCACTAAAGGCTCTCTTAAGACAGTACTATTGTTAATTGCCTTCTTTTGTAGTTTTTACTTCTGGGATTTCTCGTTTCATCCGTTTATCAATATAGTCGTAAAGTCTTTTCTATTAGGGGTTGGGTACCTATTGGTTGTTTACTTCCTGAGAGTTTCTGAGGATGTTACAGGAGCGATAGATGAGGTATTGAGACGTAAGAAATAGTTTATTTACTTTTCTTTTTTATTCTCATATTTAGGACCTCCAGGAGAACTTCCATATTTGTCTATATATTCTTGTAATGTTTTAGGCTCAAACATATTTCCATAAAATTCTGTAGGATTATTTTTTTGATACTCTCTTGCATCTTTATAACGTTGTCTTTCTTCATGAGATAATGCAGCCATTTTTTCTTCTTTTTGTTTGTCTAAGTTTTTATGCCTTCTCCCAGTTACATGTCCTCTTTGATATTCTGTTAGTAATTCTGAAATAGCATCCCAAACACGTCCATGATTATAATTAGAATATGAAACCAATATATCTAACATATCAGAATCAAGATCTTCTGGTAGTGTATCAAAATCAATAGGTGGCAAGTTTTTGTCTCTTAACGTTCTAATCGTTGATGCCTCTTCTGTCTTTTCAAATTGTTTAAACTGTTCTTTTTGCTTTTGGGTAAGCAATGTTATAGCTTCTTCAAAAGCAATTATATTTAAATCATAAGCATGAAGTAGAACTTCAAGATCATGATCATCTAGCTTTTCTTCTAAGTCTGTAAATAAATATTTTATTTCCATTACTTTATTAGGTGAAGAGATGTTACTCTGTTGATAGATGGTGAGTTAAAATAAAAGAAGTGATACTTTACTTCCTTTCGTTGTTATTACCCTCATATTTAGGACCTCCAGGAGACTTTCCATATTTGTCTATATATTCTTGTAAATTTTCTGGCTCAAATATATTCCCATAAAACTTTGTAGGATTATTTTTTTGATATTCTTCTGCATCTTTATAGCGTTGTCGTTCTTTATCAGACAATGCAGCCATTTTTTCTTCTTCCTTTTTATCCATATTATCATATTGCCTCCCAGTAACATGTCCTCTTTGGTATTCCGTTAAGAATTCCGAAACGACATCCCAAACACGTCCATGATTATAATTAGAGTATAAAACCAATGTATCTAACATATCAGAATCAAGATCTTCTGGTAAGGTACTAAAATCAATAGGAGGTAAGTTTTTGTCTCTTAACGCTCTAATCATTGATGCCTCTTCTGTCTTTTCAAATTGTTTAAACTGTTCTTTTTGCTCTTCAGTAAGAAGCTCTTCTACTTCTTTAAATGCAGTTATATTTAAATCATAGGCGTGAAGTAAAATTTCTAATTTCCCTTCACTTATTTCTTTATCTAAATAACTAAATAAATATTTTAATTCCATTACTTTATTAGGTGAAGAGACGTTACTCTGTTGATAGATGATGAGTTAAAATATAAGAAGTGATACTTTATACTTTACTTATTTTCATCGTTATCATTCTTATAATTAGGACCTAATGGAGGTCCTCCATATTTATTTATATACTCGTGTAAATTTTCTGGCTCAAACATATTTCCATAAAACTTTGTAGGATTGTTTTTTTGATATTCTTCTGCATCTTTATAGCGTTGTCGTTCTTCATCAGACAATGCAGCCATTTTTTCTTCTTTTTGATTGTCTAGATTATCATGATGTTTTCCAATGACCTGTCCAGCTTGATAATCAGTTAATATTCCATCTAAAGCATCCCAAAGATACCCTTCATTAAATTCATAGTATGAAACTAATTTATTTAGTATTTCCGCATCTAATTTTTCAGGTAGATTATTAAAATCAATAGGAGGTAAGTTTTTGTCTCTTAACGCTCTAATCATTGATGCCTCTTCTGTCTTTTCAAATTGTTTAAACTGTTCTTTTTGCTTTTGGGTATGTAGGCTTCCCTAAAAATAGGACAGTTTAAAATTCGAATTTACTAACTTTAAATTCAAACTGTCACAATGAAAAG
>NZ_CANLOB010000037.1 GCF_947492815.1 uncultured Dokdonia sp. | reverse complement strand
ACCTGCTTTTAATACCGCTAGCAATGAAATTAATAACCATTCATCTCTATCTAATTTTACGCCTACTAAACTCTCTATACCTATTTCATAATTAGATAATAAATAATGAGCTAGTTCATTGGAAACCTCATCAAGCTCTTTATACGTAAATCGCTGATCTCCAAGAATAAGTGCTGTGGCATCTGGAGTTTTGGAAGCCTGCGTTACAAATAAATCTACCATCGTAGTTGATGGATAATCAACTGCAGTAGCATTAAAATCATGTAATAACTGAGATTCTTCTGAAGAACCTAAATAATTTAATGTCGCTATACGATTACTTGGACGATTCATTCCTTCTTGTAAAAAGTTATTTAAATGATGTCCTAAACGAGCTATAAAATGAGATTCATAAATATCAGTATTATATTCTATCTGTAATGACAGTTGTCCTTCTTTCTCTGAAAAGAGAAAACTTATGTCAAACTGACTTACTTTTCTTTGATATCCTTCATAAGGTTTTAAATTCAACCCACTTAGTTCTAAACCGTCTGATCTAAATAAATCTTGTTGATTTTGTAAGACTACTAGTACATCAAACAGTCCAGATCTACTCGTATCTCTTCCCAAGCCTAATTCATCTATTAGGTTATCCAGAGGATATTCTTGGTGAGCATACGCATTTAATAAGGTTTCTTTTTGAATGGCTAGTAATTCTTCAAAAGTGGTTTCCTTTTCAAAGATTGTTCTAATAGCCAATGTATTTAAATACAATCCTATTTGATTCTCTAAATCTGTGTGATCTCTTCCAGCAACAGGTGTTCCTAAAACAAGATCTCTTGTATTTGTATACCTTGATAACAGTCCATTAATTCCTGTCATTAAGATCATAAAAAGACTCATATCATTTTCTTGTGAAAACAACTGTAAACGTTTACTAGTTGCTACTGAGAAATCATACGTTATTGAATCTCCCACATAGGATTTAATTTTTGGTCTTATTTTATCTGTAGGAAGCTCTAATACGGGTACATCTCCACTAAAGGTATCTAACCAATATTCTTTAGATAGATGTAGTTTCGCCATTTGAGCTTCACTTTTTACCCAAGAAGCATAGTCTTTATATTGTATAGCAAGCGCTGGTAAATTGATATCTTTTGATTGCACCAAGTGATCATAAATAGTAATAAGCTCTTTACTTAAAACTTCAATAGACCAACCATCACTAATGATATGATGCATATTAAAAAATAATACATGTCTATCTTCTGATAGTCTTACCAGATGTAAACGTACTAAAGGTGCTTCTCCTAAATCAAATTGATACTTATAACTATTCTCAACTCTTTTCTGCAAAGCCTCTTCTTGATTTTCAACTTCGCTATAATCAAAGCATTCCATTTGAAGATCAATACCTAAAGCATCTACAATACACTGACGCACTTCTCCTTTATCATTTCGTTTAAAAAATGTTCTTAAAGTCTCATGTCTCTCAATAACAATAGCAAATGCTTCTTTTAATTTTTCTACATCTAAAACTCCTTCTAATTCAAAGGCACCTGGAATATTATACGCTTTACTACCTCCTTCAAATTGACTTAAAATCCATAGCCTATGTTGCGAAGACGTAAGCGGATAGTCAGCCTGAATTGCTACTTTAGGAATCGTATCATATACCTTATCTCCTAACGTAGGAATAATAGAGGCAATTGTTGGGTTTAAGAACATGTCTTTTATAGTAAGATCATACCCTAATCTATTTTTCACCTTATTAACTACCAATGTCATTTTAAGACTGTGTCCTCCCAAGTCAAAGAAATTATCTGTAAGACCTATGGTTTCTATTCCTAACACTTCTTCCCATATAGCTACTAATTGTCTTTCAATAGTAGTTTCAGGAGCTATATATGTATTTTTAATTCTGTCTTTAGATTGTATAGACGGTAATGCCTTCTTAGCTATTTTACCGTTAGGAGTTAGCGGAATCTTATCCAACTCCACATAATAATTCGGTAACATATAATCAGGTAATTGATGACTTAATGCGATACGCAATGCTTGTTTATCTATTGAAGTTGTACTAACAAGATATGCTATGATTGCTTGATCTCCTTCTACTTCCTTTACAATAACAACACATTGATTAATGTTTTCTTGTAATTGTATAGCATGTTCTATTTCTCCTAACTCAATACGATATCCTCTTACCTTCACTTGGTCGTCTTTACGACCTAAAAACGCTATCGTTCCATCAGATAACCATCTAGCAATATCGCCTGTTTTATATAAGCGTTCTCCTTCAATAAATGGATGTGCTACAAACTTTTCTGATGTTAAATCTTCTCTATTCAAATACCCTCTAGAAAGCCCATCGCCAGAAATACATAACTCTCCAAAAACACCTATAGGTTTTAATGATAAATCATCCGAGAGAATATATGTTTGTGTATTAGCTACAGGAGTTCCTATAGAAATACTATCTTTTTCCAGTTGATTCTTATCTACAGTACAAATCGTAGAACTAATCGTAGTTTCTGTAGGACCGTACTCATTATAAAAATCTGCTACGGCATATAATTTTTCAGCCAGTTTTTTTGAACACGCTTCTCCTCCTGCAATAATTCTACGCAAGTCTTTACACGATGTAAGATCATCCAAATGTTCTAAATAACTCGGTGTTGCGTGTATATGTGTAATGGCATATTCTTTTATCACTTTCGTGAAATCTACCGGATCCATCATACGATCTTTAGATACACTCACTAAAGTTGCTCCATGTAATAAGGCTAAGAATATTTGCTCCATCGAAGCATCAAACGCAGGGTTTGAAAACTGTAATACACGTTCAGAACTACTAAAATCAAATGTTTTTCCTTGATCTATAATATAGTTGACTAAACTCTTGTGCTCAATCATTACGCCTTTAGGGTTCCCTGTAGAGCCTGATGTGTAAATTACATAGGCAAGATGTGTTGCATCTAAAGAAACCACAGGCAATTTGTCACTATAGGCTTCTTGCTTCGTTATAAAAGCAGCAATGAGTGCATCATTTATAGTCACTTTACTTTTAGTATCGTTTTCTATAAAATCAATACGTTGTTGTGGATAACTAGGATCTATGGGCACATACGCTCCTCCTGTTTTTAATATGGCCAATAATGCTATATACAGCCACTCACTTCGCTCTAGTTTTACCGTAATTAAATCTTCTTTTTCAATCGTAAAGCCCGTTACTAAATAATTGGCCAATTGATTTGAAACTGTATCTAATTCTTGGTATGTAAACTTTGTATCATTGAATTCTAATGCTATTGCATTAGGTGTATTCTTAACTTGTGTTGTAAATAAATCTACAACTGTTTTTTCTGACGGATATGCTACTGTTGTAGCATTAAAATCATGTAATAGCATCTCTTTTTCTTCTTCAGAGATGTAATCTATAGCAGTTAATGATTGCGTAGGATCTACAATAAGCGCTTCTAAAATATATAGATATGCCATTAGAATACGCTCCATAGTGGTATGCATAAATATATCTGCATTGTAGTCCCAATCTATAGAAATTCTTCTATCTGCCTGATTACCTACTACCTGATCTATTTGCTCGTAAATAGTATTTATAACCACACTTATATCAAACTGTGAAGCCTTATTATGTCCTTTTATAATTTCAATCTCGGCATCTAGCAAAGACATACTCTGTATAGGTACATTAACGAAGCTAAACATATATTGAAACAGTGGGTGCATGTTTAATCCTCTCTCAGGATTTATTCTTTCTACTACTTTTCCAAAAGGAGTATCATCATGTGTGTATGCATTTAAACACGTCTCTTTTACTTCTTGAAGTACATCTATAAGTGTGCTATCAGACGTAAATGTTGTCCTCAAAGCGATTGTATTTACAATCATCCCTAATACTTCCTGAAATTCTTTATAACGTCTATTAGCAACTGCAGTACCTACACATATATCTGTCTGATTACTGAATTTGTGTAATGCAATTTTAAATGCAGTCATCATTGTAATAAACAATGAGGTATGCTGTTTTTCTGAAAACCTTCTTAATTTTTCTGAAAAATCTAATGAAAACACATGAGATATAGTTCCTCCATTTTTACTAGAAGTTAACGCTCTGGAAAAATCTAATGGTACTAACTGCTCATTTGAAAAACCTTCAAATTTTTGTTCCCAAAAATTTAATTTTTCGTTCATTACGCTTTCGCGAAAGCTTTCTTTTTCCCAATATGCGTAATCTTTAAAAGTAACTTTAGGCTTCTTAACCTCAAACGCTGGGTTTCTTTTTAATTCATTATAAATATCTACAAAATCTCTAAATAAAATACCTTGTGTCCATCCATCTAAGATTAAGTGATGCTCACAGAATAAAAGAACATTTTCTGTTTCTGAAAATCTAAGTAATTCCACTCTAAATAATGGGCCTTCTTCTATCTCAAAAGAGCTATTTTCTAATTTATCAAGACGATCAGAAATTACTTTTTCTTTTGCATTTTCGCTAACTTCTCTACAATCCTTTATTGGAATTGTAAACAAAAATGGAGATAATATTTTTTGATAAGGAGCGCCTTCATGATTTACAAAGACAGTTCTTAAAATCTCGTGTTTCTCTATAAGCTTAGAAAATGTTTTTTCTAATATTGTTATATCTATCTCACCAGTTAACTTAATAGCTCTTGATACATGATATGAGGTATCTTCAGTATCTAACTGATTTAAAAACCATAATCTATCTTGTGCATAAGACAGTGGATATAGTTCTTGATGAGGAGCTATAATATGTTGAATCTCTTTCTTATCTAATGATGGTACTAACTCCCCTATCTCTTTTATAGTAGGAGATTTATAAAAATCTCTCAATGAGAGTTCAACTCCTTTCTGATCTCTTAAATTACTAATAAATTGATTTGCTAATAAAGAGTGTCCTCCTAACTCAAAAAAGCTCACATTGACATCTACTTCATCTAGTTTTAATAGTTCTTTCCAAATAGCTGCAATTTCTTTCTCTTCTTCTGTTGAAGGAAGTGCTACCACTTCGTTTGTATTTAATGTTACAGCTTCTGGCAAACTTTTGATATCTATCTTACCATTCGGTAATAAAGGAATCGCTTCTATAATCACAAAATGTGTTGGGATCATAAATTCTGGCAAATATCCTTTTAAGTCTATAACTAAGGTGGCAATGTTGATAAAAGATTCATTTCCTACTAAATATGCTATTAGTATAGGCATTCCTTTTACCTCTTTTATACATACATAACTATCGATCACATACGCATTTGCTTGTTGTATAGCCTGTTCTATTTCGCCTACTTCAATTCTATATCCTTTATAACTTAGTTGGTTATCTTTTCTACCATAAAAAATAAGGTTATTATCTACATCCCATTTTCCAAGATCTCCTGTTTTATAGATACGTCTTCCATCAATATTCAGAAAAGCCTGATTTGTCAACTCTTTCTTATTAAGGTAACAAACAGCCAGTCCTATACCAGACAAACCTATTTCTCCTATCGCTCCTTTAGGTAATATTTTTGTACCATCTAAAAGATAAACCCCTCTATTTGTGATCGGTTTTCCTATAGGTAGCGAAGCATCTGCTTTTTCGACTTTATGATACGTAGCACAAACAGTACTTTCTGTAGGACCATATGTATTATATACATTATACGTTTCTATAAGTTGATCTACCTGATGAATCTTTAATACATCACCTCCACTAATAAGCGTTTTAAAATTTAAATCATATTTTGTATGATGATCATTAAGATACTGTAATACAAAAGGATTGGTACTTAGTAAAGACACATTATAATACTCACATTCTTGAAGTAATTTATGGAAGTCTTGGGTGTCATTTGCAATCACTAGATTTCCTCCTACAGATAGGATCGGAAAAATTTCTTCTACAGAAGTGTCAAAAGACGTAGACGCTTGTTGTAAAACAACATCTTGCTCATCAAGATTAAAATAATCTCTAAATGTCAATGTATAATCATATAATGATTTATGATTAATCACAACTCCTTTAGGCTTTCCTGTAGAGCCCGATGTATAGATAATATAAGCCTCATCACTAGGTTTGTTATATACAGGTGTATAATTTTCTAAAGGCGTATATGCCTCTATAATCGTATCTATATTACACTCTATTTCTTCTATTATTGATTGAGAAGATACGTCTGTTAAAATAAAGTCTAATTGAGCGTCTTCTATGATATACTGTTTTCTTTCTATTGGATATGCCTCATCAATAGGCACATAAATAGCTCCTGTTTTTAAGGTTGCGAGAATTCCGATAATACTTTTTTCTGATCTTGAAAGCATGACACCAACTTTAGCTCCTTTCTTTACACCTTTCATCTGTAAATAAGAGGCTACTGTATTTGCATACTTTTCAAGTGTTGCATATTCAAGTGAAGTAGCTTGGTAAGATACTGCCTTCCTAAAAGAATGATTAGATACGACAAGGTTCCAGAGATCTAAAAACGTTTCTTCAGGTCTTTGTACCACCTCCCCATTAGAAATAGCATGTACTTCTTGTAATTGAGCCTGACTAGCAATTTGAATATCTGCAATAGACGTATCCTTAATATCTTTTAAATGTGTTAATACATTTTTAAAAGAAGTTATGAGTTGATTTGCTTCAAACTTCGAAACATATTTTTCATTAATATCAAACCTAAAACTAATTTTTTGATCCATGCCTTCAAAAACATGTATAGAAATAGGATCTTCTTCGCTATCATTAGCTAGTGGATATATATCTGTTGTTTTTCCTGAAAACTCAGCTTCATATTGCATACGTTCATAGGATAATCGTACATCATATAATTTTGATGCTTCCTGAGATATATTTCTTAATATATCAGCTTGCTGAAAACGTTGGTGTCTATAACACATAAAGAGTGTACTCTTTATTTCTTTTACAAAATCAATAACCGATGTTGTATTTTCTATAGAAAGTTTTAAAGGTAACAGACTCAGAAACGGACCAAAAGTGCGTTTTTCAGTTGCATTTTTCCTATTTAAAATAGGCATCCCCAAATTTACCTCATCCGTATTGTAGTATTTTGATAATACTATAGAGAAGCACCCCAGTAATAAATGAAAAATTCCGAGTCTCTCTGTTTTTGCAAAATTCCAAAAAGCTTCATTTTCACTTTCAGATAATGCAATTTCAATATGACAATGATTTGTTATTTTATTTGTTCCCGTATATACTAATGACGGTAATGATGCATAACGATCTACCCAGAAGTCTCTATCTTTAGAAAAATCATCCGAAGTCCTATATAGCTCTTCTGAAGCGATAAAGGCTTCATATGAATAGGTGTTTTTTTCTATAGATATCTCATCATAAATAGTATCTGTTTCTAATTGCTTATAAATTCTATTTACTTTATTGTATAACAATTGAAAAGAGAAACCATCTGATATAATATGATGAAGTTTAGAATACCATATATACGATGTAGGACTTACTTTGATAAGCCACATCTTATAAAGTTGTTTCTCATTTTTGAAATCAAAAGGAATTACAAAATCTTCTCGAATCGATTTTATAACTTTTGATTCATCAGATTCTTCTAAATAGACTAATCCTAAATTTGGAGCTACGTCTTGAATACGATATGATGGAAAGCCTCTTTTCTCTTCAAAAACAAAAGAAAAAATATCATTTTCTTTTGCTAAAATATCAAGAGCAAGCTTAAAACGATCTACATCGATAGCTCCTTTTATAAATGCGTAACCTCCAATATTATACTTTGGAGACTCGCTTTCAAGTATCTGATCTAGCCAGATATACTTCTGTACATTTGTGACATTATTTTTCATCAGACTGCTTTTGATAATTTAGACAAATAGTGATTCGGTAATGTTGCCGTAATATTTTGATTGATAGAATCCATACGAACGACAACTTTATTATTATTATTTACATTTAGAATTTCACATTCTAAACCTGTAAAGGCTCCATATTGGATGAGTGCGATTTCACCTTTTTCTAATCGGTCAGGAGTTCGCGCTACATCTACAATATCTTCTGTAGTTAATAAGAATTTAATTTTTTGAATCTCTGTATCTCTTATCGTTGAATAAGAATTTCCACACTTCACAAATGTGCAAGCTCCATTTATAGATTGTGCTTTGTAAAAATCTGTAGCACTTTCAACTTTAACAAAGACATATGATGGAAAAAGAGGAACTTCTATGGTTTTTTTTCGATCACTCCATATGCGTATAGTCTTTACTAATGGTAAGAAAGATTCTAACCCTATCTCTTTTAATAAGTTGTCTACTTTTTGTTCATGACGTGACTTAACATAAAGAACATGCCAGCCAATTTTTAGAAGATTTCCCATAACCGTTAATTTATTTATACAATAACCGAGTAGTAGTAATTGATATGTTTGATATTTAGATAATAGACTAGAAAAAGAATCTTAAAAAAAACCATAGCTTCGCTTCCTTGACTCACATCACGTTCATTCTTAAAAGAAAAATTATGTTTAAAAGAAACTGATCTTTAGTGTATCATATAGTTTGATACAGAAACTCTCTATATAAATATGTTGAGAGTTGACTTCTGATTACTTTGATAATAATCTTTCCGTCCAGGTTCAAAATTTCAATAGTTTATAATAAGTGTGCAACATTTTGCTTTACTTATTATTTGATACAAACATATATCAAAACAGCACCTCAAAAAAGGGAACACTGTCCGTTTTCAGGAAAAATCACCCGTATTTCGCGGAAAACAGACATTGCAAATACAATGCAAAAAACTTATTACCAGTATTTTATGTTTAATTCTTAAAAAACAGGTTTTAAAAAAAAATCAAAAGTCAGGCTAATGAAAACGAATAGAATTCCGACGTTTTTTATCTTTATTTATTGAAAACCATCGTATTATTTTATAAAAAATTTAATATTATAGATCGTTAATTAAAAGAATAAAAAAGGGGCATTTGCCTATATATAATAAGTACATTTTTATAGTAGCTACAAAAAACTATAGTTATAAATTTAGTGGGTAACAAAAAACAATTATAGTAATCTTTATTGTAGAGAGCTTAAGTGAATATATAATCAAAACACAACACATTAAATAATTTATAACAGATTTTTAAAAAAATGTAACTCTCTGATTATTATTATGGAATTTATATAAAAACTACATAAAAATGATGCTCATTGATATAAAAACAATAACTTTAGACAGTTTTTATATCTCTAATTATATTAGAGAATACACTATATAATTTATAAAACGAAATGCTTTTACTCTTTTTAATATATGAGTATTAGTACTAAAAATTAAATAAAACTATAAAACAGAGCTTCTACGCTACATATATTTATATATCGAATGACAAGATTTAAAATCATTATCCCTTTTTTATTAATTACAGTTGGTTTCAAATCAATGTATTCACAAAATAAGAATAATGATACCATACAACTTCTTGCCGAAAAAAGCTATGAATCTTTATCTGATACCTTTCTTACATATCAATCTAAAAAGAATACCTCATTATCGTTAACCTATGGAAAAGCTTTTTTATTAAAAGCTAAAAATGAAAACGATATCATAAAAAAAGCTGAGGGGTATTATATGCTTGCAGATACATATAAAGTAGTACCTGAATATGAGAAAGCACTACAGTACTCAGACTCCATTATTACGATCACAAAAGATATTAAGGATTATTCATATCCGGCAAAGGCACATTTATTAAAAGCAAATATTCTAGGATCTCAAGGTGATTTTCAAAATTCAATGAGTGAATTAGCTGAAGCAAATATCTATGCAAATGAAAATGAAAATGTAGAACAACAATATCAAATAAAATATTTTATTGCACTTCTAAAAAGTAACCTGGATGAAAAAGAAGAAAGCCTAGAAATTTTAAAAAGTGTTGTTGCCTATTACAAGACGAAATACCTGGAAGACGAAAAATATAAGCATGAATATATCACATCACTATACGCATATGGAAATGCTTTCAATATTTTAGAACAATACGATTCTGTACAAAAAGTTAACAATGAAGCCATTCGCTTAACCTTAACAACCAAAGATAGTAGTCTTTATGACAGATTACTTCTTTCTTCAGCAGTTGTTCATTTTAACAAAAAAGAATATCAATCGAGTCTTGATAGTATTCAAAAACTACAAAAACTAAATCTTAAGAAGAAAGCTAGTTTTGGTACAGAAATAAGGACTAATCTTTTTTTAGGGCAAATTTATTTTAAACAAAATAACTTAAAAGCTGCACTCCCGTATCTCATAAAAGTAGACTCTGCTGCATTTAAAGAAGAATATTATTTTCCTTACTTAAGAGATAATTATGAATCTTTAATTCAATATTACAAACAAGATAAAAATGATAAGAAGCAATTATTTTATATAAATAGATTACTTAAAGTAGATAGCCTTCTTGATGATGATATTAAATATTTAGCAAGACATATAAATGAACAATATTCTAAACCTAATTTAATTCTTGAAAAACAACAGATTATAGAAACCTTAGAAAAAAATAATGTAACTAAAATCATAGTACTCATTAATCTACTTATTTCTTTGATCATCCTGATATTCGTTTTAATAAGAAATAATAAAAAGCAAAAGCTTTATAAAAAGCGTTTTCAAGAATTATTAGAAAATAAAAATTCTCAAGAGGTTAGCGTTTCTAAAGACCAAAAAGTAAAAACGAATCAAGAAAACAAACCAAAAGATATTGGCATTTCTGAAATCATAGTCAATGACATTTTAAAAAATTTAGTGAAATTTGAAGAGAATAATGATTTTCTTCAATCAAATATATCTGTATCAAGTCTTTCTAAACGATTTAAAACAAATTCAAAGTACCTATCTAAGGTTATAAATGTACACAAGAATAAAAGTTTTAGTAATTATGTAAATGAATTACGAATAAATTATGTCGTAGAAGAACTAAAAATCAATACTAAATTTAGAAAATACACTATAAGAGCCATCGCAAATGAGATAGGATTCAATACTACAGAAGCTTTTTCTAAATCATTTTTCAAAACAACAGGTATTTATCCTTCGTTTTTCATGAAACAGCTTGAAAAGCAAGAAAATCCAAAAACATATTAAGTACTTGATTATCAGAAAATTGAATCCTTTATTTCCTGAAAACAGATATCTGCTTTCCTGAAACCGCTCTGACACACTCAAAAACAGGCCATAATTTTTGCCAATGACAAGTAGTTTAGCACTGTCATTAATCGTAAAAATTATAACAATGAAAACAAATACAAAAAACACTAAATTAAATCTTGAAAAATTTCAAATCGCTAAACTTACTAATATGAATAGTATTGTAGGAGGGGCTAAAACAGATAATACTAAAAAAGAATCAACGAGTACAGATACATGGACAACATTAACATTTGGTGGATAATATATTATAAATAATGCATTTTATTCCAAGCAAGTAACCTTGATCAATCAAGTATGCTTGCTTGGAATTAGCCGTTTTATAAAACGACTATATCTTCGCATCGCCTCTTCTTTCCCGATTGAAACCACATTTGGTTTTAAAACCTTCATAAAACTATATAGGGATGGAAGGGGCGGAAATCTTTTCAAAATTAAAATAACTCACTTCTTACCCCCTATAAAATAGATCACTAAGCTATTCTAATATGTTCTCTTAAATAAAAGGGTAAAGCCTAGCACAAGACAAGGCCTGTATAAAAAGAATCGATCTAAGGGCCTAGCTATTAAACCATCTCCCTGAAAAAGAGGAATTAGTTCATCTATCTTATATGCATCTTACAGACTTCACAAAATAGTGTTGCTTTAATAAAATGAGTAGACTCTTCAAAACAAGACAAATAATAACACTCATACGACCTTACTTAAGAAGACTAAGTATAAACAGTGTACTAATATGATGTATTAACCTATGATGTATATAGACAAAATGAATAGTATTTGAAGACTAAAGTTTCATTCTGTTACAAATCCTAAAGGAGGTACTGAAGTCTTTTGTTATGTATCCTTTTAAGGAAAGAGAAAGAGAAAGTGAAAGAAATAGAATCAAATGCGCAATAGTTTATGCATACATAAGATCTTCTAGAAAAGACACTGTGCCGATATAAATAATTGACACAAAACAATCATTAAAAATATATAAACTTCTAGATTATACATTAAAAAGAGATTACTAAGGCTTCTATTTAAAAATAATAGCACATAATACTGGTTTTACCACTTGTAAAACGATTAAGAATCAATTTCCCGAAAAAATCATAACAATTTGATTTTAAGATACTTAAAACACTGTATTCCTGAAAACAGACATCTGCTTTCCTGAAAACATGCTAGTACCCTATAAAAGACACCTCTTTTGTGAATGATCAGAGGTAGTTTAGCACTGTCATTAATCGTAAAAATTATAACAATGAAAACAAATGCAAAAAACACTTTAACATTAGAAAAATTTCAAATTGCAAAACTAACCAACTTAAAAAGTATTATAGGAGGAAAAGCAAATAATACCAATAATACACAAGAAGAAGAAAACGAAGAAAGTCCATCAACAACAACAGATACTTGGACAACTATAACTAGAGACGGAAATACATTTGGAGGTTAAATTAGAAATAATGAGTTTTTATAAATCGAAGGGAGAGTTTTAATGTATTCTCCCTTTTCCAAAAAGAGTCAAATGAGGAATACCTACTTAACCACACTTATATTACAGATCATAATTTCTACATGCATCAATGCTCAAAATATAGAAATGCTATCCCCAGAAATTGTAATTGACACCTATCATGACCAAAACATTGAAGACCCTTTTAGGTATGTGGAAAATTTATCTAATCCTCAAGTAAAAGAATGGATTAATTCCCAAAACAAAACATCTCAGTCTTTTTTAAATAATATCCAAAAGAGACAATTTCTTATTGATAAACAAATAGAACTCGACACCAAAAACGACTTTGTTGTGTCTAAACTAAAAGTCACTCATAATGAGTATTACTTTTATTTAAAAAGACTACCCCACGAAAATGTAGCAAAATTATATTACAGGACATCTTTAAATGATAAAGAGTCTTTATTATATGATCCGCTTTTATTCAAATCAACAGAAAATAAAAATTTCGTAATCAATTATTTTCAACCTGATTGGACAAATTCAAACATTGCAATTAGCTTAACCGAAAAAGGAAAAGAAATTTCACAGATAATTATCCTAAATATTCAAACTAAAAAAGTGTATCAGGAAATATTAAAGGAGACTTGGCCATCAAATACAAAAGGCGTAGAATGGTTACCTGACAATTCAGGCTTTATTTATGTAAGGTATCCTAATGCAAATGATACTTCTAAAAATTTTTTATTAAATAGTACTTCACTATTACATTATATAGGCGAGTGTCAATCTAAGGATACACCTATATTCTCTAAAGAATTTTGCCCAACTCTTAATCTTAAAGCAGAAGACCTTCCTATTACAACTATTGAAAATCAAGACAGTAAATATATAACAGCTGCTGTAGCTGGTGTAGATTCATACTATGACACCTATTATTTACCTATTCATAAAATAGGGGCTAATAATTGGATTCCTTTATTCTCAAAAAAAGAATTAATTAAAGACTATAAAATCGTAGGCGATTCTATAATCTTTAAAACTTCATATAATGCACCTAACTTCAAAATAGGCATTACCCCTATCAAAAACCCTAATTTTAAAACGTATAAGACGCTTGTTCCTGAACAAGAAGATCAAGTAATTACAGATTTTTCAATAACATCACAAGGCTTGTATTATGTAACAAGTAAAAACGGAGTTCAAGCAAAACTATACAAACAAACTCCTTTAATAAATCATGAGATTACACTTCCAAAAACATATGGTGATATCTCTATATCATCCCTTGGCGTAGCGAGTTCAAAACTTTGGATAACAGCAAAAGGATGGACAACAAATAGCGAAAGGTTTGAGTATAAAAACAACCAGCTCATCCCTAACAACCTTAATCACACCTCATATTCAGACTTACTAGACGATATTGTTATTGAAGAAGTAGAGGCTATAGGACATGATGGAGAAAAAATACCGCTTTCTATATTTTATCATAAGGACATGGTAAAAAATGGCAGAAATCAATTACTTATGGATGGGTACGGCTCTTATGGAATCTCTATGCGACCAGCAAAACGAATTCATAGAACGCTTTGGATTTTAGAAGGAGGCGTATATGCTATTGCTCATGTACGTGGAGGTGGAGAAAAAGGAAGCAATTGGCATAAAGGAGGATTTAAATCATCTAAACCTAATACCTGGAAAGACTTTATCTCATGTGCAGAGTATCTTATCAAAAATAAATATACATCTCCCAAAAGAATGGCCATCCTAAGTGGTAGTGCTGGTGGTATTTTAATAGGTCGTGCTATTACAGAAAGACCCGATTTGTTTGCCGCTGCTATCGTAGAGTTTGGTTCTTTAAATATGCTACGCTCTGAAATGCGTAATAATGGAGCTAATAATATTAAAGAATTTGGAACTATAAAAGATCCGGAAGAATTTAAAGCATTATTAGAAATGGATGCTTATCATCATATCAAAAAAAACGAACAGTATCCAGCTGTTTTTCTAACAGCTGGATTAAATGACCCTAGAGTTCCTGCTTGGTTCTCAGCTAAATTTATGGCAAAATTACAAACCTATGATGCTTCCAATAATCCAAAACTATTATATGTTGACTCAGATTCTGGACATGGCATAGACGATACTAAAACGAAGATTTTTGAACGTTATGCAAATATCATTGCGTTTGCCTTTAAGCAAACTGGACATCCTGAATATCAATTTTAGAGATGCTGGGTACGCTTTCGCGAAAGCGTATAAAGAATGATCTACAAGTATGCTATTAGGGTCTTTCGTAATCGGAAACTCTACCTCTTTAACATTCATGCGTAATCCCTCTAATACATTGTGTGTTTTATAATCAAAACTCACACGCCTTCTCGTTATATCCATAACTACATTAGATATTCCTTCTACTTTATATAATTGTATGGCAACCGCATTTTTACAACGATCACATTGTATTTTTTTATGGCTACTGTTGTCTTCATGATATATACATTTTTATGATGTAAACTTAAATCATGGAAAAACCTAGGCAGATGACTTTTATCATCTTTTAAAGAAGTTTCTACACCTACTTTTGACCTATAAACATCTTAAACAATCCATATGAAAACAATTATAGTACCTGTAGATTTTTCAAAATACTCTGAAAATGCACTAAAAGTAGCTGCAAAAATTGCAAAAAAACAAAGAGCAGAAATCATTGCAGTACATATGATGGGATTAAGTGATGCAAACCTCATCAAAGAAGACAACGGCATTGAAGGTATGTTTTACATACAACTTACCCAAAAACGTTTTGAGGAATTTTTAGACAAAGACTATTTAGAAGGAATTACAGTGCATCAAACTGTCAAAAATTATAAAATATTTAACGAACTTGATGAAATTGCCAAAGAACACAAAGCAGATCTTATTATAATGGGATCTCATGGTAGTAGCGGACTTCAAGAGGTATTTGTAGGTTCTAATACAGAAAAAGTAGTACGAACAGCTAGTGCTCCTGTACTCGTAATAAAAAATGATTACGAATCTACAAGTGCAACTGCTGTATTTGCATGTGACTACAGGTTAGAAAGTCTAGAAGTATTTAAAAAAGCAATGCAACTTTTTAACCTATTGGATATCCACACAAAGTTGGTGTATATCAATCTTCCTGGTGAAAATTATAAGAGTACAAAACAGATAGAACAACAAATTGTAGACTTCTTAGTGCATCTTGATAAAGAAGATACCATCTTACCTGAAGATGTCACAATCTATTCAGATTACTCTGTAGAGCAAGGTATTTTTAATTATGCTAAGAAAGTAAAAGCGGGTATCATAGGAATTCCTACACATGGTAGAAGAGGATTAGCACATTTCTTTTCTGGGAGTATCAGTGAAGATATTGTCAATCATTCGGAACTTCCCGTCATTACTTTTAAAATGTAATATAGATACATTAATCAACATCCAGAAAATAATTAAATGAAAATTATAAGCCTTCTATCAAACGGTAGAGGGCTTTATCATCTATTATTTTAATGCGTTTACCATCTGTGGTAATCCAGCCTTCTTTTTTAAATGAAGTAAGTGTGCGTATACATGCTTCTTTAGCAGTACCCACCACATTTGCTATATCTTCTCTGGTAAGTGTCATCGCAATATATCCATCCTGATCTACACCAAAGTTTTTATCTAAATATCGTAATGTTTCTGCAATACGTTGTTTTACGGTTTTTTGAGCCATGTTAACGATCACATCATCGGCAAATTTTAGATCATTTGCCATGTGTACCAAAATAGCTTTTGTAAATGCAACATTATTGCTGATATTATCAGTAAGATGATTTTTAGGAATGTAACAAACCTCCATATCATTCAGAGCAACAGCACTTAAATTAGTACTTTCCTCTGTAATTACAGAACGTTGTCCTAGAATTTCTCCTTTAGTAGCAATTTTTACAATCTGATCTTTTCCATTATCACTCATCTTAGAAAGCTTAGACACACCATTGCGTACACAAAAAACACCATTAAGCTTCTCTCCTTCTTCAAAAAGAGCATCTCCTTTCTTTATTGATTTAGTAACTTTACTATCAGATATTTTTTTGAGTTCTTCTTTGCTTAAAGCTTTTAATGAATTTAACTGACGTATAATACAATTCTCACATCTACCATCTTGGTGATTATCCATACCGATACAATTGATCTTATAAAGATACAGCAAGTCACAATGAGATACAAGTAATTAGGTAGAAACACCTACACTCCAAAATCGGATTTATCCTCGTAAAAATCTTCAAAAGTTTTATCGGTTTTATAGTCATCATTTAAAATTTTATAGACTGTAAAAACGAGTGTAAGTTGACCAAATACAGTAAGAAAAAATACCCAGTCAAAACGTAAATTCATAGCAACGAAAACAATAACAGTGAATAAAATAAAGGTTGCCGCTCCTAAGTAATGGATCGCTGAAATTTTCATAGTTAAAATTATTTTGTCTACAATTTAATAAAAAAAGTTAAACAAAAGTATATTTTTAAGCTATTTTGTTTAAAATTACTCAAAAATCATTAAACTATTCTATATTTTCTTATTTATTTTTAGATGATAAAAATCATCTTTTAACGAGCTCATTTTAAGCAAATTTGCTATATGCATGAAAAACTGTTTGGATTGGGAACAAGGTTTATCTAATATCTAAATCATATGAAAAATCTAATCATATCTTTAGTAAAATGGGGAATGGATGTCATCATTATAGGCGTATTTGCTGTTGTTTGTATTGTCATGGCTTTGATCGTATTCAATCTTTCCAATAGTAACAAGAAAGAAGATGATACATCAACAAATTAAGAACCATAGATTATGACTTTTTAAAATATTTTAAAAGACTTATAGCAATGCATTCGTCATGATGGTCTCTATTGTAAAATGATGGTTTTCTAATCCTTTTTCTTTTATCCAATCTAGAAACTTTTGTACATTTTCTAGTTCCATAACTCCCCAATTATCTTCATTGCCAAAACTATCTTTACTTAAAGAGAGACTATTATCTAAATCAATATACGTATGATCCTCTTCAGTGAGTTGCTCTCTAAGTATTTCAATAGCTTCTTTAGGATGGGTTACGGCATACAAATATCCTTGTTTAGTAGCTTCTAAAAAGGAAGTTAATGCGCCTGATTGTGTATGTATGAGTTCAGCACTCGTAGCAATTACTGGAGAATATGAATACGGTATTTGATAGTCTTTCATTTTAAAATAGGTTAGACCGGCCTCCTTGACTCTTGTATCTGCACCTTCCCAATTTAAAAATATCCAAGTAGCATCGTACGTGTTTGTAAGTAATGTATTCCAAATACCTAGTTTTTCTGGATATACGACTTTAATAGTGCCTTCTCCTCCATCATTTTTAATCATTTCTTGCACAATATGGTCTTCATATCGTGCTTTGTAAGAAGCATAAGTAGCCCCATCTAAATGTCTAGGACGTTTTATAACTGTTTCTTTTTTCACAGTAATTGCACTTAAGTCTTCTTTAAAAATAGTTGCAATCGCTTTTAAATCAAATGGTGCTTTTTTTGATTGATAACTTAAGATACTTTCCAAAGGACATAAAGCAAGATCTGCTTCTCCAAGTTCTACTTTCTTTGCGGGAGTTACTTGATAATTATCTTGTCCAGGAGTCGATATTGTAAGGTCTATATCTTCATTTGTGTAAAACCCTTTTCTTTTTGCAATGAAGAAACCTATATGATTTATATTAGGCGTCCAGTCTAATGCTAGGTGAAGTGATCTCATGTTTTTAATGCAAGATACTTCAATCTCAAACATAAAAAAAGGAAAGTGTTATGCTTTCCTTTTTTCTAAAACAGCTTATTGCTTATGAATCTACACCAAATGCATAGTATTGTTTTCCAGGTGTCCCTTCATATATCCCTTCTATCATAACACCTCCTTTTTTACCCTCTAAAGCATCCATAAGCTCATCTACATCTTTCACTTTTCTCCCGTCTATATGTGTAATGATAAACCCTTCTCGTATTTGAGTATCTTTTCTAAGCTTTCCTGCAAATAAGGAAGTGACTTTAACACCACCATCAATATCATTTTCTTTTGCAGTTTTCTTATCTACTTTTTCAAAATCTGCTCCTAGTAAACTAATAAGCGCCTGATGTTCTTTTTTATCTACTTTAGTAGTTCCAGAAGTACTTTCTAATGTTACGGAAATCTCTTTTTCTTTTCCTTTTCTAATGAGTTTTAACATTACTTCATCACCAGGTCGTTTACGTGCAATAAGTTCTTGTAATTGTGGTGATGTATTTACTTTTTTACCATCTACAGCTATGATGACATCATCTACTTCTAATCCTGCCTTGTCTGCTGCTCCATCTTCCTGAATATTGGCAATGTAAACTCCTTGCGATAAATCAATATCTTTTTCTGTTGCAAGGGTGGTATTGAGTGTCGCTATATTAATACCAAGCATTCCTCTTTGTACGACTCCATATTTTAATAAATCTTCTACAACCTTACTTACAATATTACTTGGAACGGCAAATCCATATCCATTATACGTTCCTGTTTTAGAAGCAATCGCTGTATTGATTCCTATTAAATCACCATTAAGATTTACTAGCGCACCTCCACTATTTCCTGGATTTATAGCAGCATCTGTCTGAATAAAGCTTTCTACAGCAAATTTATCTTTATTAATATTGATATTTCTCGCCTTAGCACTTACAATACCGGCTGTTACTGTAGAATTAAGACTAAATGGATTTCCTACAGCTAGCACCCACTCTCCTACATGAACATCATCAGAATTTACGAGAGGCATCACAGTAAGCTCGTCTGCTTTTATTTGTAACAATGCCAGATCTGTAGAAGGGTCTGTACCTACTACGATTGCTTTGTACGTTGTATTATTATGCAATGTTACTTCAATCTCATCGGCATTTTCTATAACATGATTATTTGTAATAATATATCCTTTATTATTGATAACAACACCAGAACCTGTTCCCATAGGCACTAACTGAGGAATTTTAGATTCTTTATTTTGTTCTTGAGGTTTTTCCTGATATGGTTGTTGAAAAAACTGCCCAAAAGGACTATTCCCAAAAAAATCTCTAAATGGATCTGGTAATTGTCTGTATTGATAATTTTTATTAACTGGTGCATATTTTCTTTTGGCTTGAATATGCACTACGGCATCTAATACCTTTTCTGTAGTTTTTGTAAAATCTAAGGGTGTTATTTCTCCATCTGCCTTTGCCGCATATAGTACTTTCTGAGTAGGACTCGTTGTAGCTACTTGTTCTAATTGCACTTCAGGTTTTTCAAAATAATGATATCCACCCATGACTGAAGCACTAATTACCAATGCAATAAGGGCAGAAAATAAATACTCTCTTTTCATTTTTAATTCTTTTTGTGTATAACGAGAAGCTACACTAATCGTGATTATGATTAGTGTAGCTTTATGGCTAATTCTTTATTTTTTTATGATATTTTAATTGTGCGAGCAGGCTTTTGTTTCACTTCCTCTTTTTTAGGTAAGTGTACACTTAATATACCTTCCTGGTATGTTGCCTTGATCTTATTTTCTTCTATAGATTCTGGCAAGGTAAACGTACGTTTAAAAGAAGCATATCCATACTCACGTCTTGTAAAGTTATCTTTACTTTCCTGATGTTCTTTTGTCTTCTCTGATGAAATAGATAAAATTGAATTATCTAAGTCAATATGAAAATCATCTTTATGCATACCTGGTACAGCCATATCTACAAAATAAGCATCGACGGTTTCCCGAATATTTACTTTGGGTAATGTCATACCTGTATTAAAATTAGACATCATTAAAGCTGGTAATTCATTGGAAAACATAGTGTCAATCCATGAAGACCAAGCTGGGAAGTCTTGAAATCTATTTTGATTTGCTGAACTTCCATTTTTTTGAACGGTCATTAATTTGTCCATAATTCGAAATTTAAGTTAAACAAAAAATTATATGTGTTTTTTACCTCTAGCGATCTAAAAAACTTTTCTTTTTAGGAATAGCTACAAATAGTGTAATCATAAGTATTAAAAACCAAGAAGCAAAATACTATCTCCCATCTTATAACTCCATATCATCAAGGAGGCTCCTGTTATTATTGAAAAAAAAAGCAATAAGTCCTAACAACAAAATTACCTGTACCTTTTTCATATAAACTCATTTTTAAGCTATTACAGAACGTGTTGCAAACATCTCTTCTTTGACTGTTTTACCAATTGTAACATGTAGGCAATCGTCTAAAAAATAACTATCCACTAGTCTACTATAGTCAGGGTTAGGAATAGATAAAAAACTTTCTACAAACACTGGAACTTTTATAATTTGTCCAGTATTTACATACTTTTTTTCAGTCATCACTCTTAAATTAAGAATATTATTTTCAAGAGTAATGGCATAATTATGCGCTTTTAGCAATGTTGCTTTTAATCTGATTTTTAAAGCATCGTTCTCAAGCTTCATTTCCATCTCTTTAAGCTTAAATGGTTGCTTTTGGTTTGAATGAGAGATTGGATGCTTACTAAGATTATGTATACTCATAGTACAAATAATTAATAATTAAACAATAACTATCCATGGTTTCAGCGAATATATATTCTGTAAAACACTACTCAAAAAACAAAAAAAATGCCATTCTTATTTTACACGCTTTCGCGAAAGCGGAAACTGAAAAAATGTCAGTTTCATAAAAAAAGGAAAGTGTTATGCTTTCCTTTTCTTCCACTATAAACATCAAAAACCGTATTTACACTGTCATGGAAAACAATTGTGCCTCTGGTTTTTTCGTTGAAGATGCATATCAAAGGGTACACATACTTTCACAAAAAGGTAAATGTATACACACTTATACCCTCGCTGGTATTGCTTTCGCGAAAGCTATCCTTCAGTGTCTCCCTCCATGCTTTTAAAGAAAAGTGGTTCATATCCCAATATGGCACTGTGGGATAGCTTGTATATTATGGACCAGCTACATTATATTTTGAAATAAGTGTACACACGATCGTTAGAAAATAAAATTAATAGCTGCTAGTAAAGAACATATAGAAAGACTTGCGATAGATGCTTTCAAAACAATTTCTGGTTTTTGAACGGTAAGTATAGAAGCTAAAACAGCATTACATAATACGACGACGACAAATAACTGAGCCATTTGTAATAATCCGCTACCGTTTTGAAAAATAGATAATACGGTAATTCCTCCTAAACAAGTTGAAACAATAATTACAGAAGCTGCATATAGTAAAAAGTTCTCTTTCCAATCGGTACTGATTTTTGCATATAGTGCGCTCATAGTGATATGTGTTTTTTAATTACATGTCAAAACTATGATATGATAAGCGCAGAAAAGATGACAAAAGTCATCTTTCAAAAAATAACATATTTCTAATTTGTTAGTTCTCTTTAAAATAAATCACTATGAAAAAATCAAAAATCATCGATTAAAAAGAAACACAACTGTTTTTAACAAATAGAGTGCTCTTATTATTAGGCTTTCACATCACTATAGGAATATTTATTGTTTCTAATCATCATTCTATATTAGAAACTTCTTTGAATGGCATTGTAAGTAATCCAGAACTAACCATATTTATGTTGTTTTTTGGTTTAGCAGGCTCTGGATTATAGGTTCATAGTCTTATAAAAATGATACTGATTTTAAATGCTGAAGAAAGAATTAAACTAAAAAAATCTAAAGGTCACTACAAAAACATAAAATGAATATATCCAAAATGCATAAGAGATATACATACTGTAGAACATATTTCCTGATCATTATAATACTCTTAGTATTCACTACATTGATCACATTGAGAATACCAAGTTAATGCTTACTGTCTTATAACGTATATACAAACCTAAAGGTTACAAATCTTGGTTGAATAAAAGTTTCTGAAGAAAATACAGATACATTATTGGCACTATTTCGTACTTGAGAATCTATATCTAATATATTGGTTGCTTTGATTTCATATTCCCATTTTGCATCTCTATCTTTTCTATACGAGAGTGTCGCGTCCCAATTTTGGAATGACTGGGATTCTCCATTTCCAAGATCTTGATTGGTATAACTATAATTGGTTCGAAAGGTAACAGACTTCCATATATAGGCATCTACTTCAATAGATGGAGCGTTTGTGACAAATGTTGTTTTGCGTCCTCCTTGGATGTTATCTGTTACACTGTAACGATATCTCAAGCTTACATTAGGCGCCACTTTATAGTTGGTTCGAATCCCAGGTGTATAACTTTGTGTGTAGCCTTCATTAAGCGATTGCTGTCCTTGAATAAATTGATTGATTTTACTGTAATTAAAGCTTGTGTTTAAAGTCGCTCTGATCTTGCCAAATGTACGCTGTACTCTACCAAAAATAGTTGCGGTCTCATCTGCAAAGTTGGAGTTAAAAAAGGTACTGGTTCGAATTACATTTTCAAAATTGGTAAGGCTACGTATCTGATCGATATTATTTGAATACGATGCTCTAGCAAAGACATTAGTATAATTAAAGAGGTTAAAGCTACTATAGAACAAGCTTAGATTATGCGATAACGCATTTTGTAGATCTGATTCTCCAAATTGAATATTATTAAAGTTATTTAGGACAAGTCCTTCTGCCAATCTCGTGACATCTGTAAATTGATTACGCATATCATATCGCAATGTTAGCGCTTCACTTTTCTTAAATTGAATTCGGGTTTCAAAATCTGGTAATAGTCTAAAGAAATTATCTTCAAAGGTTTCTCCAAACTGTGTATTCTTATTTCCATAGGCATGTACTGAAAAACCAGGGGTAATAGTAAATTTACCAGTTTTTAATCGATAATGTAATCCTACATATATATCGCTAAAATTGTACTCTGTATTATTTGCTGCACGTCCGTCATTAAATGTTGGTATTGGCGTTATCTGAGAGCCATCTTCTAGGAATTGAAAAATAGTAGAATCAAATTGCTGACGACTTAGAATCGTGCCTAGTGTCACATTAAGATTACTTTTCTGATTCAGGATATTAAAATAATCTAATTTGGCATCTACTTGATTAGATTTTACACGTCTATCTTGTCCTATGTTATAAGCATTTAAAGAAGTGTCTAATCCAAGTGCATCTGCAGTAGTATCAAACGCATCTTCCCCATTAGGGTCATTTGTTAAAATAGCATTGTAAAACGGATCTTCATTTTTGATTAAATGTTGTGCTTCAAAAGAAAAGATATTTGTTTCATTTAATGTGTAGTAATAATTTAGGTTTTGATTAATACTATAAGGGGTTACTTCATCTAGCTGATTTGTAGTTCCAATGACTGATGAAAAAACGTTTTGATTCTGTGTATCGTTAGAGACCCGAGCTAACACATCATAATCTAATTGATTATTAATGTCAGGTTGGTAGGATGCGCTTAATTTCAGTAATCCTTGATTAGAACGTTCTCTACTAGATTGCTCCGTAGCCTCATCTGGAATACCCAAACTAGGATCTGTATATTGTATTAAGCTGGTTTCTCTGGAAAGAATACGACTGCTATTATAAATGAGGAATCCACTTAGATCTAACGCTTTATTAGGAGAATAACTAAAGTTTCCTGTAGCTAATTTATTTTCTATTTCCAGTGCATTTCCTTGTGTTGTTAAGAAGTTAAGACTATTATCCCCAAGGTTTACATTTGTTCCGCTACTTCTACTGGGCGATCGAAAGCCTCCTCCAAAATTCCGAATATCACGTCGTGTTAATGCTGCTTCTCCTGTATTATTAAGATCACCAATAAAATTGAGACTATATTTCGGACTATAATAAAACAATTTTGGTTGTACTAAATAGAGTTCATTATCTGGAGAAGTTCCTGCGCCTGCTGTGATATTACCAAACCAGAAGTTTTCTTTCCCTTCTTTGAGTTTAATATTTAGCGCTACATTATCTTGATTATTAGTCACACCTCTTAATTGATTTACTTCTGAATAATTACGAAGCACTTGTACCTTATCAACAGCTTTAGATGGGATATTTTTTGTAGCTAATTTGGTATCTCCATCAAAGAAATCTTTTCCATTTACCATTAATTTACTAACGACCTTTCCTTCTACCTCAATCTGACCATCTTCATTAATTTCTACACCGGGAAGTTTTTCTAATACATCTTCTAGTTTTCGTTCAGATCCATTTTTAAACGAATCTGCATTATATACTAAGGTATCCCCTTTTACAGTTACTGGCATTTCATAGGTAAGCTCAACTTCATCTAAAGAATTATCAAATACCAAGCTATAGTTTCTGGTCAACCCACTTTCTTTTATATCAAGTATTTCTTCAGAAGTTTTCATACCTATATAACTCACTTGGATTTTATAGGTAGTGTTAGGACTTAATTCTAATGTATACTCTCCATTGACATTAGTCACGCTAAAAGATTCTAATCCTGTTGTTGCTTGATTTATTGCAATAACATTGGCTAATTCTAATGGAGTATTTAAGCTATCTGTAACAACGCCTTTCAATTCAACTTGAGCATAAGAAGTACTTGCTACAAGAAATAGTAGCGTATAGTAAAGATATTTCATACGTATGAGTTGCTTACTTTATTTGGTAGTGATTTTGAAAATCAATATTAGCCTCTTCTTCGACCTCTATTGTTTCTCATTTCTTTCATCTTTCCAGTGATGGTCTCTTTATAAGCACCTTTGGTAATTTCTTTTCCTTTACTAGGCGCCTCAATTTTGACAGTTTCTTTAGGATTCATCACAATTTTAGAACATAATAATGTTGTATTCCCTGCGCTCACTTCTAAGATTAATCCTGGTAGTCCCCAGTATTCACCAGGTCCATGTCCTACAGGAACTTGAGGAGTATACCATGCTTCAACTTCCGTCATATTGACTTCTGGAGTGTTTGCATCAGCATCTGCTAAGTCTGATTCTTTGGGTGTTGCTTGTCGTAATTCACCCCAAGAAAAATCGTACCAAGTCAACTCTGCAGTTGGAATTGAAGCAGTTGCTTTAAAGCACATATATTGTCCAATTTGCTTTGATTCTGTGCCCATTTTCCAATCTATTGCTTGTAATTTATCTTTTACTAGGAATTGCTTTCCATAAAACTCTTGGCTTTGTACTAAAGCGTTTTCCTTGACATTTTTATATTGTCTCCCTTGTGTGAAATTTTGTCCCCAAGAATCTGTTGCCCCAGACATAGCATCTAGCTTATCTTCTTCTACAAATAAAGATTCTTCTTTATTGAAACTAAGTATATATGTTTTCTCTAATCTGTTCTTAAGTCTTGCTTGGACATCTTTTTTCTGAGCTTCACTTAATCTTGCTCCCCAACTACCAAGTTCCATGGTAGATTTAGAAGAATAATACGCTTGGCCCTGAAATTCTTGAAATTCGGAGGTGATAGTTGTTTCAGTTGGCAGAACTGATAATACTATTAGCAATGCCAATGTGCTAATTTTAAGGATAACTAATTTCATGATAGTGGTTAAAGTTAATTTTGTTTAACTAATTTAATGAAATACTAAACAATTTAGTTACGTTTACCAAAACATTAACATTAGCTCAAACCTGAAAACTGTCATTTTCATGCTACCAATGCAGTTCTTTTTATCAGATTAATACTCCTTAAACCAGTTAAAATGCGTTTCCATAATCATTGATTTACTTTCATTAATATGTGCTGTAAAATTCTTAGCTATGGACGAGAGATTTTTAGAACTTAGCCATATAAGATTCCAATTGGTTACTATTGGTAAATCTTTTACAGGAATGATCTGCAAGTCTCCATTATTTAGTTCATTTTTAATACCTATAAGTGGCATTATAGAAAAACCTAACCCAGCAACTACTGCTTGTTTAACAGCTTCATTTGAAGTTAACTCCATTTTTTTATAGGTAGATATTTTATTAGAAGCTATAAATCGTTCCATGGCATTACGGGTAGCAGATCCTTGTTCTCTATAGATAAGTGGTAATTGCTCAAATATTTTTGGAGTTAAATTTTTACCAATATGTTTGTATTGTTTGCCACCTACAAGATGTAATTTATTCTCCATAAGCTGAATACGATCTATCTTAAGGTTTTTAGGAATGGTAGAAACCATAGCAAAGTCTACATCATTATTCTCTAAAGAACGTACCACTTCCGCCTTATTAGTCACATCCATTACTAAATCTACACCTACATGCTGCTTCATGAAATCAGCCAAAAAGTAAGGCATTGCATATTTTGCTGTAGATACGATAGCTATTTTTAATTTACCCGCTAATTCTCCCTGAAAAGAAAGTGCTTTATAATTGAGCGAATGCACCTCTTCAAGAATTTTTGTAGTAGCTTTTGCAATCTCTTCACCAAACTCGGTGATATAAATCTTCCTGCCAACTACTTCAAATAAAGGATTTTGAAATTGATCTTGAAACTTTTTTAATTGAATAGATACTGCAGGTTGTGTCAAAAATAATTCTTCAGAGGCCTTTGTAACACTCTTAAGTTCTACAATTTTATAAAAGATCTCTAATTGATGTAATGTATAATTCATAACTAATGCTTATCTATTTTATAATAAATATAAATAAAAATTTATGAAATTGATACGTAATCTTTGCAAAAACAAAAACGTATTACACTATGAAATTTCAAAATAACAAAAAACATCAAGTAAAAATTAGCACGTTAGAAACTTCTAAAAAAAGACATTCTTATAGTACTATAAGTAAAGTAACTATCCTACTTTTTTTTAGTTTCTTCATAGGACTCTCAGTGATCAACAACTATCTCTTTCTTACAGAAATCTTAATCGCAACAAGCATCATATGTATGCTTCTATCAGTTAAAAAAGCTAGTAATTAATTACATACAACACATCAAAAGAATGGATTTACATTTATTATTTGATAATTTAACAAACCCAGCATTACTATTCTTCTTTTTAGGAATTATTGCTGTGCAACTAAAGAGTGATTTAAACATCCCCGGAAACTCTTCAAAGTTTATATCACTTTATTTACTTCTATGTATTGGTTTTAAAGGAGGCCAGGAATTAGCACATAGTACATTTAATAGTGAAATCTTATGGTCTTTACTATTCGGCATGCTTCTCGCAATAGTCATTCCTTTTTATACATTTTTTATCTTAAGAAAAAAGTTTTCTTTAGAAAACTCAGGAGCTATTGCTGCAGCATATGGATCTGTAAGCGCCGTTACCTTCGTCACTACTATTTCTTTTCTTGAAATGGAACAAATTGCTTTTAATGGCCACATGGTTGCCGTGATGGCACTTATGGAAGCGCCTTCTATCATGGTAGGACTATTACTCATCACCATATTTGCAAAAAATAAAAAAGACGATAGAGTCCCCATGAAAAAAGTACTACATCACGCCTTAACAAATGGAAGTGTTTTACTCATTATAGGAAGTTTAATTATAGGCTTCTTAACTAGCGAAGCACAAGCAGAGGGTATAAAACCATTCACTACAGATATATTTAAAGGGTTTTTAGCTGTATTTCTATTAGATATGGGAATTACTAGTGGACGAAAATTATCTGATCTTATAAAGAAAGGTTGGTTTGCCTTCATATTTGCTATTGTTATTCCAATCATAAATGGATGTGCTGTTGCAATAATAAGTGGCTGGTTTATAGAAAGTGAAGGTAATAGACTTCTATTTGCAATACTAGCAGCTAGCGCATCCTACATTGCTGTACCTGCTGCCATGAAACTTGCAGCACCAAAAGCAAATCCTAGTTTATATATTCCTATGGCATTAGCTATTACATTTCCCTTTAATATTACCTTAGGAATGCCTTTATATTTATGTCTGATACAATAATCATAAATATAATTAATACCAATCATTAAATATATAAATAAAAATATATGCGTAATTAGTTAGACATTTGTAACATAAAATAATAACATAGTATAAAATAGATATTTTATGAATACGCTAGTATCATCTCCAGAAGTAGCAAAAGACAAACATCAAATTAATTTAATAGATGGATGTTTTACAGCATCAGAAGCACAGGAAATTTTAACTCCTATGATTGCAAAAAAAATAAATTTCCACCAAGTAAAGCGCATGTCCCTTTATGAAACAGATCATAGTGATTCTTGCACATCTGATAGAAATAGAATTGTAGAACTTGAAGAAGCAAAAATCAAAGCTGAAGATATCTTTTTACAAGCAAAGCTTGAAGGAAAGAAAATAAAAATGGAAAGTATTATCCAAATCACACTTGAAGATTAATTAAGCATAATCTCACTCAAGCCTTATTCTATATATAATTTAGTTTAGTTTAAAATAGTATATAAAGTAACAACTGGTACTTCGTACTTTATATATGTTTTATTATTCAAAAATAGCGATCCCAAACTGGTCGCTATTTTTTATTTCAAGTAAGTCAAAACAAACAGATTCACTAAATACTCAGTTAATTGCAAAAATATTCTCTACTTGTTATTTCATTAAAAAAAAATCCTAAACACCGTATTATTTAAAAAAAGTTCTACATTTGTACTATGATTACTTCAAAAAATAAAACACATATAGTATATATCGCCCCCCCTGTGCGACGCCGACGCTAATTCTATATAGCCAGCCGCATACTATTATTCTGTTTTTATTTTTTTATCGTGTACCATTTAAATTTCAAATCATACAACTACCAAATAGCTATTCCAAAAAATAGCCAGGATGTTGCACGTCCCTTTTTCCGCCGCCGCCCGTAAGGGTGTACTTCTATTTATAGAACTTAGGTGAGTCCGGTTCTTCTTTTCAAAATTCGATACAATACATTTTAACTTTTTAAATCATCAACAATGAAAATCATTATTGCTGATCAAACACATACAGCATATGCGCAAGTCATATGCGACACGATAGAAAAGGCTGCGCAAACACGAGGAACAGGTATCGCTAGACGAAAGCCTGAATATATCATTTCAAAAATGGAAAAAGGAAATGCTGTGATCGCTCTAGATAAAAATAAATTTGCAGGTTTTTGCTACATAGAAACTTGGAGTCATGGAAAGTTTGTTGCAAACTCTGGTTTAATTGTTCATCCTGATTATAGAGGACAGGGACTTGCTAAAAAAATTAAGCAATGCGTTTTTGAACATTCAAGAACTAAATTTCCTAATGCAAAAATATTTAGTATTACCACAGGACTTGCTGTAATGAAACTAAATAGTAACCTAGGATATACGCCTGTTACTTTTTCTGAACTCACAAAAGATCAAACCTTTTGGGATGGTTGTCAAACCTGCAAAAACTTCGATGTTTTAAAACGTACACAACAATCCATGTGCCTATGTACAGGGATGTTATACGACCCACATACCAAATCAAATACAACACCTAAAAAAATCACAACGAAAGCTTTTACCAGATTAAAAAGCATCAAACAATCATTGTTTTTAAAAAACAAAAAGAAATGAATACATCAAAAAAAATAGTATTAGCCTATAGTGGAGGTTTAGACACATCGTATTGCGCCGTTCATTTATCAAAAGAAAAAGGTTTTGAAGTGCATGCCGTAAGTGTAAACACTGGTGGTTTTACAAATAAAGAAATTAATATGATAGAGAATACTGCGTATACATTAGGTGTAACAACCTATAAAAATATAGATGCGATTACCTCTTTCTACCAAAAAGTAATAAAATATTTGATTTTCGGAAATGTCTTAAAAAACAATACCTATCCATTATCAGTGAGTGCTGAACGTATTATTCAAGCTATTGAAATTATTGAATATGCAAAAAATATTAATGCAACTTATATAGCACATGGAAGCACTGGTGCAGGTAATGACCAAGTGCGTTTTGATATGATTTTTCAAACGCTTGCGCCAGAAATTGAAATCATAACCCCTATAAGAGATCAGCAGCTTTCTAGACAAGAAGAAATTGAATACCTCAAAAGCCATGATGTAGATATCCCTTGGGAGAAAGCAAAATACTCTATTAACAAAGGTCTCTGGGGAACAAGCGTTGGAGGTGAAGAAACATTAACCTCAGAACTGGGTTTACCTGAATCAGCCTTTCCTTCCCAACTTACTAAAGAAGGAAAAGAAAAAGTAGTTCTCACCTTTGATCAGGGGGAACTCATAGCCATTAATGGAAACCAACAAACTCCTGAAAAAAACATTGAAACCCTACAAAACCTAGCAGCTCCTTACGCTATAGGAAGAGACATCCATGTAGGTGACACTATTGTTGGAATCAAAGGGCGTGTCGGGTTTGAGGCTGCAGCAGCCTTGATTAGTATCAAGGCGCATCACTTATTAGAAAAACACACCCTTACCAAGTGGCAATTACAACATAAAGAATACCTCTCTAATTTCTATGGAATGCATTTACACGAAGGCCAATACCTCGATCCTGTGATGAGAGATATCGAAGCCTTCCTAACAAATAGCCAAGAAAAAGTTTCAGGAGATGTCATGGTGATCCTTCAGCCATATCACTTTTTCTTAGAAGGTATTAGTTCTAAGAATGACTTGATGTGCTCAAAATTTGGAAGCTATGGTGAAATGAACACACAATGGACTGCCCAAGATGCTAAAGGATTTATAAAAATTAATGGAAATCAGAATAAGATATACCAACAAATACACGCAACATCATGATAAAAGCAGGAATCATAGGAGGTGCAGGATACACTGCAGGAGAACTTATAAGAACCTTAGTACATCATCCTAAAGTACAGATTGATTTTGTTTTCAGTACTTCTAATGCAGGTAACCCTATACATCACATACATCAGGACGTAATAGGCACTATAGATATGCTATTTACAGACACCATCAATCCTAATGTAGCTGTTGTATTTCTCTGTTTAGGACATGGAAAATCTAAAGAGTTCTTAGAAAAGCATTCCTTTTCAAAAGACACGAAGATCATTGATTTAAGTAATGATTTTAGGCTTTCTGAGGAAGCAACATATAAAGAGAAAAAGTTTATATATGGTTTACCAGAAGTAAACAAAAAAGCGATACAACAAGCTCAATATATTGCAAATCCAGGATGTTTTGCGACTGCTATTCAACTGGCCCTAATGCCGCTTGCAGCTCATAAACTATTGACAAAAGACATTCACATCAATGCCGTAACAGGAGCAACAGGGGCAGGTGTATCGCTTTCTAAAACAACACATTTCACTTGGAGGGATAATAACTTTTCTCATTACAAAGCTTTTAACCATCAACATTTAGGAGAAATACAACAAACTATGCATCAATTACAGGATGACTTTTCTTCAGAAATTCATTTCATTCCTAACAGAGGGAATTTTTCAAGAGGCATTTTCGCGACAGCGTACACCCATTTTAAAGGAACACTAAAAGAAGCTATCGCTTTATATAAAACGTACTATCATGAGGCGCCTTTTACTATAGTATCTGATGAGAATATTCATTTAAAACAAGTGGTAAATACCAATAAATGCATCCTTCATTTAGAAAAACATCAGCACAAATTATTAATCACAAGCGTCCTTGACAATTTATTAAAAGGCGCCTCTGGACAAGCCATTCAAAATATGAATTTAGCCTTTGGTCTTATGGAAACAGACGGCCTAAACTTAAAAGGATCAAATTTTTAAACAAATTACTTATGAAAATAGCCATTATAGGAACAGGGAATTTAGGGAAATCTATTGCAAAAGGATTAGTAAGTAATCAAGATATAGACACCTTATATCTCACCAAAAGAAATCTAAAAGATCTTAAAGAATTTGAAGACAACAAACATATTGTCATTACCCAAGACAATGTCTTTGCCATTCAACAATCTGAAATAGTCATCGTTGCTGTTCAACCTGCTCAAATAGAGCAATTATTAATAGACGCAAAGACAGTACTTACCGAGAAACATATCATTATCTCTACGATTACTGGTTTTTCCATAGCGAACATAGAAGATATTATTGGCAAGCAACAAGCCATCATTAGAGCCATGCCTAATACAGCGATTGCTGTTGGAAAATCGATGACATGCTTATGTGGGAATGCGCAAGGAGAACAACGCATTAAAACAGCAGCAATTATTTTTAATGAACTAGGACATACGCTTCAAATTCCTGAATCCCAAATGCAAGCCGCTACGGTAGTTTGTGCAAGTGGTATTGCCTTTTGGATGCGTTTGATAAGAGCCACAACACAAGCGGCTATTCAATTAGGATTTGATGCTAAAGAAGCGCAAGAACTTGCTATGTATACAAGTGAAGGAGCTGCCAGTTTATTGATTCAAAATAAACAGCATCCAGAACAAGAAATAGACAGAGTGACCACACCAAAAGGATGTACCATTGAAGGTCTCAATGAAATGGAACATAAAGGATTGAGCTCTTCACTCATTCAAGGCATGGTAGCCTCATTCACTAAAATCAATACGATCAAAAAAGAACAGTTATGAGTTTATTTAATGTATACCCTTTATTTGATATCACACCTACACATGCACAAGACGTATTTGTGTATGATTCAAATCACATCAAATATTTAGACCTGTATGGTGGCCATGCGGTGATTTCTATTGGTCACTCGCACCCACATTATGTAAAACGTATTAGTGAGCAATTACAGAAAATAGGATTTTATAGTAATTCTGTCCAAAACCCGCTACAGCAAGAATTAGCAAACAAACTAGGCGCTCTTTCTCAATGTGAGGAATATCAATTATTTCTCTGTAATTCTGGAGCTGAAGCCAATGAAAACGCATTAAAACTAGCTTCTTTTTACACTGGAAAAGAGAAAATACTCGCATTTAAAAATTCATTTCATGGGCGAACTTCTGCTGCAGTAGCTGCTACAGATAACCCTAAGATTATTGCTCCTATCAATGCTCAACAAGAAGTTGATTTTGTAGATCTGGGAGATATCTATCAGGTTGAAACAATTCTTAAACAAAAGAAAACCTGTGCCGTGATTATAGAATGTATTCAAGGTGTTGGAGGTCTGGATGAAATGCCTACGGCGTTTTATACCGCTGTCGCGAAACTTTGTGAAGAACATAACACCTTACTCATTGCAGATGAAGTACAATCAGGCTTTGGAAGAACAGGCGATTTCTTTGCTTTTCAAAAACACAAGATCACACCAGACATTATCTCTATGGCAAAAGGAATGGGGAATGGCTTTCCCATTGGAGGCATTTTAATTCACCCGAATTTAAAACCATCTTTTGGTATGTTAGGAACGACGTTTGGAGGAAATCATTTAGCATGTGTAGCTTCTTTAGCTGTACTAGAAGTTATAAAAATTCAAAGCTTGTTAGTACATGCTCAAAAAATTGCTCATTATTTTATAGAAAAAGCGCAAACACTTCCAAAACTTAAAACGGTAAAAGGTCGCGGACTCATGCTCGGATTAGTGTTTGATTTTCCTATTGCCGAATTACGCAAAACACTTATACACAAACATCACATATTTACTGGGAATTCCAAAAATCCAAATCTATTACGAATTCTTCCGCCTTTAACCGTACAGAAAGAACACATAGATCAATTTATAGACGCATTAGAAAAAGAATTATGAAAAACTATATAGATATCTCTGACATAGAAAATCTCCCCAAAATCATTCAAGAAGCGATTTCCTTAAAAAAAGATCCGTTTCAGCATGATCATCTAGGAAAACATAAAACCTTAGTAATGTTATTTTTTAATTCCAGTTTACGTACCCGATTAAGCACTGAAAAAGCAGCGAAAAATCTAGGAATGGATGTGATGATCTTAAATATAAACAACACATGGAATCTAGAATTTAAAGATGGTACCATTATGAATTTACAAACTGCCGAACATATAAAGGAAGCTGCTCAAGTAATCTCTCAGTATGCAGATATTATTGCTGTAAGAGCGTTTCCTGGATTAAAAAATAAAGAAGAAGATGCGGCTGACCATGTCATTCATAGTTTTAAAAAGTATGCAACGGTTCCTATTGTCAATATGGAGAGTGCAACCGCACATCCATTACAAGCACTTACAGATGCGATTACTATCACTGAAATCACAACTAAAAAGAAACCAAAGGTTGTATTATCATGGGCGCCTCACCCTAAAGCACTCCCGCATGCCGTTGCAAATTCTTTTATAAAAACAATGCAGTCTTTAGAAGTAGATTTTTCTATCACACATCCCGAAGGGTATGATTTATCTCCTAAGATTATTAAAAACACTGTTGTTTCTTATAATCAAAAAGAAGCCTTAAAAGACGCAGATATTGTGTATGTAAAAAATTGGAGTAGTTATGACACCTATGGACAAGTACTAAACCAAGATCCAAACTGGATGATTACCAAAGATAAAATAGGAGATGCTTCTTGTATGCATTGTCTTCCTGTTCGTAGAAATATAGTGATAGAGGGTGCCGTTTTAGACAGCAAAAATGCTATTGTTATTGAACAAGCAAACAATAGAACGTATGCTGCTCAGATCGTATTAAAAAAACTATTAGAAAACCAATAACATGCAAACACTTAAAATTGTAAAAATAGGAGGCGCTATTATTAATGATTCCAAAAAGCTAGCTACTTTTTTAGAAAAGTTCGCTGCGTTAAACGAACCAAAAATACTAGTACATGGGGGCGGAAAAATAGCCACTTCCCTAGCCCACCAAATGAATATAGAAGTTAATATGCATGAAGGGAGACGTATCACTAATGCAGATACCTTAGAGATTATTACCATGGCGTATGCCGGCAAAATCAATAAAAATATTGTAGCTAGTTTACAAGCATATCATTGCAATGCTATCGGATTTTCTGGTGCCGATGGCAATACAATTATTGCCAACAAAAGACCTATTCAAAAAATTGATTATGGATTTGTAGGCGATATAAAAAAGGTACATACAACAGTAGTAGATCTTCTAATTACACATAAAATTACACCCATTTTTTGCGCCATTACACATGATGCACAAGGACAATTATTAAACACAAATGCAGATACTATTGCCTCAGAACTAGCCATTGCTTTTTCAAAAAAATACAAAGTGGAATTATACTACTGTTTTGAGAAGAAAGGTGTTTTAAGATCTATTGAAGATGAAGATACTATCATTGAGACTATAACTGAGACCAATTATAAATCTCTTATTGACGAAGGAATTATTACAGCAGGCATGATTCCTAAAATAGACAATTGTTTTCATGCCATTAAACATAAAGTACACAAAGTATGCATTGGTCTAACAGACATGCTATTTAACCCAACATTCACCCACACATCTATACAACAATGATGACTTTAGAACAGATCACGACAAATGCCATCAGACTTCTCAAAAAATTAATTGAGACACCTTCATTTTCTGGAAAAGAAGATCATACTGCGGCACTTATTATAGAATGGTTTACGAGATACAAGATCCCATATAAAAGAGAAAATCATAATATCTGGGCTACTAATAAAAGCTTTCGCGAAAGCAAACCAAGTCTCTTACTTAATTCACATCATGATACTGTGCAACCCAACAAAGGATATACAAAAGATCCTTTTATGGCAATGGTAGAAGATGGAAAATTATACGGATTAGGAAGTAATGATGCAGGAGGCGCATTGGTTTCTTTGCTTGCTACATTTACCTATTACTATCACAGAGAAGACCTTAATTACAACTTGGTTTTTGTTGCTTCCGGAGAAGAAGAAAATAGTGGTCCAAAAGGATTGCATAGCATCTTAGATATCATTCCTAAAATAGATGTTGCTATCGTAGGAGAACCTACAGGCATGCATCTTGCCATCGCCGAAAAAGGACTGGTCGTTTTTGATGCTATTGTAGCAGGTACTGCAAGTCATGCAGCACACCCTAATGATAATAATGCTATTTATAACACCATTGAAGTATTGGATTGGTTTCAAAAGTACACCTTTCAAAAAACTTCAGAAGTATTGGGTGATGTGAAGATGACAGTGACGCAAATCAATGCAGGAGTACAACACAATGCTGTTCCTGCAGAAGTAGCTTTGGTCATTGATGTACGTGTCAATGATGCCTATTCTAACCAAGAGATTGCAACGCTTTTAGAAAAAGAAGCACCCTGTGATCGTATAACGCCTCGTGGTTTACGATTAAACTCGTCTTCTATTTCATCAGAGCATTCACTTGTAAAAGCAGGTATTTCTCTGGGTAGGAATACCTATGGATCGCCTACGTTATCCGATCAGGCGGTACTGAAATGCCCTTCTTTAAAATTAGGCCCTGGAGATAGTAAACGCTCTCATACCGCAGATGAGTTTATTTACATTTCAGAAATTGAAGAAGCTATTCAACTATATACTGCTTTATTAGAAAAAGCGATTACATAGATTATTAAATTACTGAGTACGCTTTCGCGAAAGCGTATACAACAGACATCAAACTAGAAAGAAATTACGCTACACGAGTAGTAACAATACACTAAAAAATAATACTATGAAACTTTGGGATAAAGGATTTACAATAGACCAACAAATAGAAAAATTTACGGTAGGAAATGACAGAGAAATTGATCTCCATATTGCTATATATGATCTAAAGGCTTCACTAGCACATGCAAAAATGCTTGCTGCAATTGACATTATTTCTTTGGAGGAATTACAACAACTTGAAGAAGGTTTGCAGGCATTAGCAACACAAATTGAAGAAGGTACATTTGTCATAGAATCACAGTTTGAAGATGTACATTCTAAAATAGAATATGAGCTTACACTAGCGTATGGAGATGTGGGTAAAAAAATCCATACAGCACGTTCAAGAAATGATCAAGTTTTAGTGGCTTTACAATTGTTCTACAAAGATTATTTGCAAGCGATAATCTCAAAAACAAACACCTTTTTTGATACGTTACTAACGCTAGCTGAAACTCATAAAGATGTTATTATTCCTGGATATACCCATTTACAGGTTGCAATGCCTTCTTCTTTTGGTTTATGGTTTTCTGGATATGCAGAGGTATTGATAGACGATGTATATATGCTAAATGCTGCATTAAAAACCGTAGATCAAAACCCATTAGGATCGGCTGCTGGTTATGGGAGTTCATTCCCTATTGACAGGGAATTTACAACAAAGGAATTAAATTTTTCTACACTCAAATACAATGTTATTTCGGCACAATTAAGCAGAGGAAAAAATGAACGTACCATTGCCAGTGCGTTGGGAGGATTATGTAATACCCTAGGAAGATTTGCGATGGATATTTGCTTATACATGAGTCAAAATTTTGGTTTTATATCTTTTCCTGATCAGTTTACAACAGGCAGTAGTATTATGCCACACAAGAAAAATCCTGATGTCTTTGAACTCATTAGAGGGAAGTGCAATAAAATCCAAAGTTTACATACAGAAATGTTATTAATCACTAACAATCTACCAAGTGGATATCACAGAGATTTTCAGCTTCTAAAAGAAAATAGCATTACTGCTTTTCAAGAAGTGAAGGAGGTTTTAGATATTTTTAATTATGCAATACAACAAATAATCATAAAAGACATTGATCTTCAAGATGAAAAATATCAGCATTTATTTACGGTAGATAGTATTAATACTTTAGTTATGAATGGTCATTCTTTTAGGGATGCATATCAACAAATCGGATCTCAGGTACAAGCTGGAACCTATAGTCCTGAATCTGCAAAATCACATACGCATATGGGTAGTATGGGAAATTTATGTTTGGATAAGATTCAGCAGAAGATGGATGAAACTAGTATATGAAAAAAAGGCTGTCTAAAAAGCAACTTAAGACGTCATTATGAATTCATTTCAGTTTGACGATGGTTACATCTTTTTAGACAGCCTCTTTCTTATTTTATAAATGCGAACGAATCCTACTACATCTTATAAAACTAATTTCTAAACCTTATTTTGATTTAGACATTACTTTCATAAAGGCTTTCAGTTTATTAGCTTCAATTTCTGTAGGTGTTTGTTCATCTACAATAAGAGAAACATTTCCACTAAACACATGACTTAAATACAACGGAGATCGTATGGTATCACTTCCTGTATCTGGAGCACCACGATGACAACTAAAACAGTTTATAAGGTTTGAAGCATCTGTAATTTTATCATGAGTGGTTTGATATGTTTGCGTATATGTTTCCATTGTAACATTTGCAGAAGCTAATGATCCTCTTGCCATAGACCCTGGTGTTGCATCTTTAATATGTCTATATAATTTAACAATAGTATCTGCTTGTTGTGTTGTTGTTAAGCCATCCATATTTAACCAAATAGCTCCATCGTATTGGTAATTTTGCCAAACGTCATTTTCGCTTTTTAAATTAGCAGAAACACACATATTAAGGCTATCTATCTTATGATAGTTATCTGGTTCTGATTGGCTAGTTTTCACATAATCATTAGGGCCACTTCCTGTAACAGCTACACCATACTTAAATAACCCAAAGGCTTGATTTGCTGCTACTGGTTTTCCATCTTTCCATCGTATTCCATTAACATCTGAGGCTGTTCCTTTTTCAAAAATTAATGTATTCTCATCTGAACTCACGGTATTAGAATCAAAATCAAATATGGGTGCTAAGGTATTATGTTCGAAGGTAGCCCATATAAATTCTGGGTGATTAATAACTACACCTACAACATGCATTCCTAATAAAGCTACTTGTTCATTAACAACAGAACCGTCTTTTTGTGTAACAGCCGCCATGGTTGTGTAATAATCATTTTTAGCTATATCTGCACTTGGTAAAGATGTTACTGGAACCCAAGAAACTTTCGTCTCTAAAGATCCTATTGGGAAGGTCGCATTATTATTTCTAGATAATGTACCATTCTTTATACTATCCACATATTTCGTAATCGCAGTTTCTAATATAGCATTTACATGAATAGAATAATAAACTGTATCAGAAGTTTTACCATCGGCACTGTAGCCTGGGATTGTTTGTAACACTCCATCAAGCCCTGCTTGATTGATACTAGATAACGCAACAGAAGTTCCTGCAGGAATCGTAACCGTTTCCATTTGGTTTGTCACTTGTTTCAACTCATTTAGGAATAGTGGTTTTCCATTTCTTTGAGTTTTCGTTAACCATAAAAACTTTTGGAATGACCATTGTTGAAACATACAATTGGTCGTGTTTTCTGTGTCAAAAGGGCTTCCTATCCCTTCTTCAGGTGCAGGCGTTTGCGAATGTGGAAACCAGTCTGTTTCACAATCACAAGGAGCCGATGTTGAGGTAGCGACCGCTAAGTCACTGTATGTGTTCAGTTTTGATTCTGGTATTGCTTTTTCTTGTGTCTTTTTATCACAGGCACTAAAAGAAAGTAATACAACCCCTAGGGCTAGTATACTTTTTAAAATAATCGATTTAAATTTCATTGATTTGCAATTAAATGGTTATAGTTTCATTTTCAGGGTATTACAAAATTAACAAAACTTTCACAATCTCAATTACGTAGAAATACTTGGTTTTGGAATTAATACGTCTGTTGTAAAGTAAAAAGTATTGGTTTTTAGTAATTAACAAAGAGATTACATTAAGAAAAATGGTGATACAGTCCTTATTTTCACTTATAATACAACTAAAACACACAATGGAATCTCTATTAGTCTTTGCATCTATTACCTTTTCAAGTTATACCAAATGGATTTTACAATGAGCCTATAACATTTGAACTACAGGGTGTTTAGATGAACAAAAAAGTAAAAATCACATAAAACAAAAAATCAGAAAACATATCTTTATTTCGAGTATCAATATTTACTTAAAAAAGGATACAGATTATTAGAAAATGGATTAATGATAAAGAATTAAGATAATTGGAAGGAAATAATAACCCAATATAGTTTTAAACTAAAAAAATAAATGATAGTAAAATCATTTTGCATAATGAAAAAGTGATAATTTCATTTATACTAGATGTAGATTCTAGAATGGGATATATTATAGAGAATAAGCATACAGGAATTATTTATGATGAAATATCCTTACACATGTTCAAAAACATTCCTATGATTTATAATTCATATAATAAAGAAGATTATCCTTTAACAAAAGACGAATGGTTTGATTTACTAACAGAAGATGATTACAGAGCTATTTGTTTAATAGATTTCCCTATAATTAGAGATGAAATTATAACAAAATGACCAGAGTTAATAGCTGGTGATTTTAGTAGAGAAAAAGAATATATTGAGTGGTTTGAGTGGAAAGGACAAGAAAAAAACAAAAGAAAAAGCTTTGATGAATTGACCTATAAAAACGGATCATTCCTAAAAGTTGTGTGTGAATTAAAATAGAAGTTGGATTTTTGTAAAAAAAAATGGAACTGTCCTTAGAC
>NZ_CANLOB010000036.1 GCF_947492815.1 uncultured Dokdonia sp. | reverse complement strand
ATCCTTAAAAACCCTTTGTTGCAAATACAAAAGTGAAGCTACGCTTTTTACTTTTTTATTTCTAAACGCTTCTCAAAGCTATGCTTTGAACACTCTTAGAAATAAAAAAGTAACATGCAAAAGCATGTCACTTTTCTGCTTGGTCGGGATGACAGGATTTGAACCTGCGACCACACGGCCCCCAGCCGTGTACGCTAACCGGACTGCGCCACATCCCGAGTATAGTTTCGCAAAAGCAAATATAATAATTAAGCTATATGAATACTACTTGATACCTGTACAGAAGTGTAATTTTATACATTTTTTGATACGTAGTTTATAAAAAAAGAAAAAGCACAATTACTATTGAAGAAAGATATGTGGTTGCTTTTTAAATCCTACTAAAAAAATATAACCTAAATGTCAACTCAAAGTTTATGAGTTAAGTAATAACTATGAAAACTACAAACACAGTTAAAAAAAGACATCTTTCTAAGACAATATCATTGTGCTTAATTATAAGCTAATATATACAATTTCCTACATAATTACTAGGAATTTAATTTTTTATAATAAAATATCAGCAAGCGTCTTATTTTCAAGCACATGCAAGGTACCATCACGTACTTCTTCCATCAATCCGTGTACTGTACATTTGCCTTCATCAGGGCAATCATCACATTTTTCGTAGAAATTTAAGCTCACACAAGGCAACATTGCAATAGGTCCTTCCAAAACTCTTATAACTGCTGCCATTTTTATTTCTTTGGGTTCTTTGATAAGATAATACCCTCCTCCTTTTCCTTTTTTACTTCCTAAAAAACCAGCCTTTCTCAAGGAGAGCAATATACTTTCTAAAAATTTTCTAGATATATCTTCAGCTTCAGAAATATCCTGAATAAGTACCATTGCGTTTTCTTCTTGACGTGCAATATACGTCAGCGCCTTTAAGCCATATTTTGTTTTTCGTGAAAGCATATGACAAAATACGTTATTTTTTCGGAAGAAATACTTCTGCCATCATACAACGTGCACTACCTCCTCCGCAAGCTTCAATGATATCTAAAGAACTTGATAGTATAGTTGCATGCTTTTCTATTTGATCAATTTGCTTTTTAGTAAGACTTTGATGTGCTGCATTACTCATAACAAGGTAAGGAGCATTACCTGTTCCTTTAAGTTCTAGCATATTTCCTGCAAAATGAACTACTTGTTCTTCTGTAATAGTAATGATTTCTTTGCCATCTTCCTTAAGATGTTTTGTTACATTTTTTCGTTCCTTCTTATCATCTATAGAGTCTAAACATATCACCGCTATATGTTCTCCAATACACATCATCACATTGGTATGATAAATCGGTAATCGCTCTCCATTCACCGTCTGATTTGCAGTAAAAATAACAGGTGTATATTCAAAGTCTTCACAAAATTCTATAAGGACTTCTTCATCAGCTCTAGGCGAAAGAGCACAATATGCTTTGCGATTCACTCGATCTAAAATTAGACTTCCTGTTCCTTCTAGAAATAAATTTTCTTTTTCGGCAGATGAGTAATCTATAATATCTGTAATAGCAAATCCTTTTGACTCTAACGTATCAAAAACATCTTCACGTCTTTCGGTGCGTCTATTTTCTGCAAACATAGGATACATGGCTATCTTCCCACTTTGGTGAAAGCTTATCCAATTATTTGGAAAATGTGCATCAGGGGTATCTGTTTCTTCTGAATCATCTACCACCACAACATTAATCCCTACAGCTTCTAATTTATTTACAAAATTATCAAACTCTTGTTGTGCGTTTTGCAAAAGCTTTTCTGGGGTTATATTATCCACTACTTTTTGATAATAGTTATTGACCGCAGTTTGTTCATTCATCCTAAAATGTACAGGACGAATCATTAAAATTGTATCTGTAGTTTGTTTCATTTTTTAAAAGATATAATAAAGTTGTAAAGCTACAATTTACTATCGATATCTTCCAAGATTATTGCCGCATGTTCACGTGTATTTTCTATAAATAATTTACTCGTTTGAAGACCCGCATTTATAACACCTGCTACATATACATTTTTAAGAGGAGTTTCTAAGGTATTTGGATTATGAATAGGTTTTTTACTACTATCATCAGAGATAGGCAATCTCAACTTTTCAAACAAAGAATAGTTAGGCTTATACCCTACCATAGCTAACACAAAATCATTCACTACTTCTACAATTCCTTCTGGTGTTTCAATAACAACAGTAGTTTCCTTAATTTCAATTACTTTACTTTCAAAGTAGGCTTTTATTGCCCCTTCTTTTATTCGGTTTTCTATATTAGGTTTGATCCAATATTTTGTCTTAGGATAGATTTCTGATTTACGAATAACCATGGTTACCTCAGCTCCTTTATAATAAGTTTCTAATGCGACATCACAAGCAGAATTTGCAGCTCCAATCACTACTATTTTCTGACCTACATAAGGATGCGGACTATTATAAAAATGAGTTACTTTAGATAGGTTTTCGCCTGGAATATTTAAGGTTCTTGGAGTATCATAAAAACCTGTACATACTACGATATGTGTTGCGAATGTATTTCCTTTATTTGTAACAATACGATATCCATTATTTTCTGGAATCATAGAAGATACCTCTGTATAAAGTTTTAAGTTTAAACTCCAACTTTCTTGAACTCTTCTATAATATTCTAACGCTTCTTTACGAGTAGGTTTATCGGTATGAGATATAAACGGTACTTCTCCTATTTCTAATAATTTAGACGTGCTAAAAAAAGTCATTTGTTCTGGAAAATTGTATAAGGAATTTACCAGAACTCCTTTCTCTATGATTATATAAGAAAGTCCTTTTTTTTGAGCTTCAATACCACAAGTGAGTCCTATAGGTCCTCCCCCTATAATGACAAGGTCATATTTTTCTAATAATTGCATAGTTATCTATTACGCCAGAAGAAAGGCGTTAGTAAAATTAATACCGTAAATAATTCTAAACGACCGATAAGCATTAAAAATGCTAACCACCATTTACCAGCACTCGGTAAGCCATTATAACTATCTACAGGGCTTAAGTCTCCAAAAGCAGGCCCAACATTACCTAATGCAGATGCGGCTCCTCCTAAGGCAGTCTTAAAATCTAATCCCATAGCTCCTAAAACACTTGCTCCGATGATCCAAGAAAGCATATACAAAATAAAAAATGCTAGTATATTAAAGATAATTGTTCGATCTACAGAACGTGTATTGTAGCGTACAGGAAGAATTGCATTAGGATGTAGTGTACGTTTAAACTCTGTTAATGCATTACGAATTGTTAATAGATGTCTCACTACTTTTATTCCCCCAGATGTAGATCCTGCCGAACCTCCTAAAAACATCAGACCGAAAAAGATAACAGTCAAGAATGGAGTCCACATGGTAAAGTCTGCAGTTACAAAACCCGTAGTAGTAATAACTGCCAACACTTGAAATAGCCCATGCCTAAAAGCACTTTCTCCTGCCCCTAACACCATAGGGTGATCTATGGTAGAGAGACTTACATCAGCTTTAAAATAAACGACAAATGCGGTAATGATCGCAAACCCAAATACAAAAGTCATATACAATCGAAACTCATCATCTTTTATAATCTTCTGAACTTTCCCTTTAAAAGCAAAATAACTCAGTACAAAGTTCATTCCTGCAAGTAGCATAAAAAAGATAATAATATACTGTATGAGCGGCGTATCATTCCAATAAGCTACACTTGCATTCTTTGTAGAAAATCCTCCTGTAGACAAGGTACTCATAGCATGATTAATTGCATCAAAAAACGACATTCCTGCTAGTTTTAACGCTATCGTTTCTGCAGCAGTAAACCCAAAATAGATAAGCCATAATCGTTTTGCGGTATCAGTAATTCTTGGGTGTAGTTTATCTGCACTAGGCCCAGGGGCTTCTGCTGCAAATAATTGCATCCCTCCAATACCTAGTAGCGGAAGTATTGCTATCGCTAAAACAATAATACCCATACCTCCTATCCAATGGGTCGTACTTCTCCAGAAAAGAATACCCTTGGGTAGTGATTCTATATCTGTAAGTATGGTCGCTCCTGTGGTGGTATACCCACTTATCGTTTCAAAAAAAGCATTCGTTACCGATGGAATCGTATCTGTAACCAAATAAGGAAGCATTCCACTAAGTGACATAAATAACCAACCAAAAGTTACTACAATATACCCTTCTCGCTTTTTGATTTCTTTTTTATGATCTCGAGTTACAAACATTAACAGCATCCCTGCAAATAATGCTAATAACCCAGAGGCTGTGATTTGTAATGCAACACCATCCTTAGTTATAAAACTCACAAGCGCAGAAATCATCATAAAACCACCATTAAAAAGTAATAGTAGCCCCATTAAATGAAAAATGATCTTGTAATTAAGTTTTGGCATTTATGTAACTGTTTAAACAAACATTTTTTCTACTTGCTTAATAGATCGTGGTAAACAACATACCACTACGCGATCTCCAGCAGTAACTTTAAAATCACCTAGTGCAATTACACCTACTCCATTACGCACAACACCTGCTATAGTAGCAGATCTAGGAAAGTCAATATCTTTTATTTTTTTACCCTCAGCTTCAGAGGTAGGTTTTACAACAAACTCCAATAACTCAGCATTCATATTATTGAGCTTTGTCATGGCTACTACTTCTCCTTTACGTATGTATCTGAAGATATTATTAGCCGCAAGTAATTTTTTATTGATCAGAGTATCAATACCTATGCTCTGAGACAATTGGAAGTAATCCATATTTTCTACCAATGCAATTGTTTTCTTAACCCCTCTTGATTTTGCAACAAGGCAAGACATAATATTGGTTTCGCTATCTCCAGTGACAGAGATAAATGCATCCATATCTTGAATATTTTCTTCTTCCAGCAATTCTACATTACGCCCATCTCCATTGATCACTAATGCTTTGGGAAGTATATCAGCTAGATCTACAGCTTTATCTCTATCTCGTTCTACAAGCTTTACATTAAACTTATGGGAACATAAATCTCTACAAGTTTTAAATCCTATATTACTACCCCCTAAGATCATGACATTTTTAATATCTTGACGCACTTTACCTGTAAGTTTATACAGTTCTTCCACACCTCCTTGAATCGTCATAAAATACACCTGATCACCTTCTTTAAAGACGGTATCTCCACGTGGTATTAAGGTATATTGCGTACCTACGCGTTGTATGGCTATAGGCATAAAATGTAATTCTGGAAAAATAGTTGCTGCTTCTTTTACACTCTTTCCTACAAAAGATGCCGAACGAGATAAGGTAGTACCTACCATAGTAAGCGCACCTTCTTCAAACTCATAACTATCACTAAATCCACTTTGATTTAGTAATAATTCGATTTCTGATGCTGCTAAGCTTTCTGGAGATATCAACTCATCGATACCAAATTTAGAAAACCCTGCAAGCTCCTTGTGTTCTATAAATTCTGTATTAGAAATTCTGGCAATGGTACGTGCTGCTCCTAATTGTTTTGCGAGTACACAAACGGTAATATTTGTAGTTTCACTCGCAGTAACGGCAATCACTAAATCTACATTCTCTACTCTAGAATCTTGCAATATTGCAATAGAAGTAGCATCGCCTTTAATAGTCCGAATATCCAAATGCGTATCTGCATACGCCAGGCTTTCTTTGTCGGTGTCTATAAGTGTAATGTCCTGAGACTCGTATGATAGCAGTTTAGCTAAGTGGAAGCCCACCTCGCCAGCTCCTGCAATAATAATTTTCATATAATATAATGAACTGAAAAGTGATACAAAGATACACGATTGATAAGATACTACGATACAATCCCGTAGATAATTATACATTATACGCTTTCGCGAAAGCAAAAACAGCTTGTAATCAAATCAATACAACACCTATTCATATCCCTATTGAAAAATCTAAAAACTGTACTTCCTTTTTAAGTAAGTCGTTATCATCTTCGTTATTGATACCGTATATTTGTCAAAAAATATGCCATGTCCAAAAAGGTAACGCCATATAATTCTTCTGATCAATCTAAGAAAGAGCAAGTCGAGCAAATGTTTGACACTATTTCCGGTAAATATGATGGTCTAAACAGAGTCATTTCTTTTGGAATTGATGTTAAATGGCGTAAAAAAGTAGTACAACTTGTCACCGACACTAAGCCAGATAGCATTCTTGATATTGCTACAGGTACTGGAGATCTCATTATAAACCTTGCTAAAAGTGGCGCTACAAAATTAGTAGGCCTCGATATTTCAGAAGGGATGCTATCTGTAGGCCGAAAAAAGATAAAAGCAGGTGGGCTTGATAATCGTATAGAAATGATTCAAGCAGATAGTGAAGCCATGCCTTTTGAAGACAATAGTTTTGATGCGATTACAGTAGCCTTTGGTGTACGTAATTTTGAAACGCTAGAAAAAGGATTGGCAGAAATTTACCGAGTACTAAAGCCTAATGGCATTTTTGTAATTTTAGAAACATCTGTTCCTACAAAAACACCTTTTAAACAGGGATATAAATTTCATTCAAATGTTATCTTACCCACTGTGGGAAGATTGTTTTCAAAGGATAAAGAAGCGTATACATATTTAAGTAAAAGTGCATCTGTTTTTCCTTTTGGAGAAGCCTTGAACAATATTTTACGTAAAATTGGGTTTACCAACGTGAAAGATAATCCACAAACATTTGGTGTAGCCACCATTTATACCGCTTCAAAATAAATTCATGAGAGTATTTATTGCCATCGTATTTTTCTTAACTTTTACACAGATAACGCAAGCGCAATGGCTTACGAGACCTCGTGTTCAAAATAATCAGAACTTTGACAAAAACCCTATTTCTTGGGGATACTATCTCGGATTCAACTCATTTGACTATAACTTTGATTACATCGCTGAACAAGAAGATATTCAAGTAACACGATCTATAGGTTTTAATGTGGGACTTATAGGTAATTTACGATTATCAGAATATGTAGATTTACGCACAGAGCCAGGGTTAAGTTTTACACGACGTGATTTAACATATGCTCCAGCCGCAGGTTTTGATAGTGAAGATGACTTAATAAGAGAAGTACCTGCTACGTATATATACCTCCCATTACTTTTAAAGTTTAATACAAAACGTCTTAACAACGTAAGACCTTTTGTGACTGTAGGAGTTTCTACTACGGTAAATTTATCTAGTAATGAAAAAAATCCTGATGACAACTTTGCAGGTCAATTTAGGACAACTACAAATCCATTCTTTTATGAAGTAGGTTTTGGAATTGACCTATATCTTCCGTTCTTCAAGTTTACACCTAGTATACGTGGGGTATTTGCTACATCTGATGAGTTGGTTAGAGATAATATTGCCAATAGTCCTTGGACTGGAAATATTAGTAAACTGTCCTCTAGAGGTGTATTCTTAAATTTCACCTTTCAATAGAAGTCCCTCTTTTAAATTCGCTTAAACAAATAGCTGTTGCAGTCGCTACGTTAAGGCTTTCTGTTTTTTGTAATTGCCCAAAACGAGGAATTGCTATTTTATGAGTAACCAATTGTTCTATGACATCAGATATTCCATTGGCTTCATTTCCCATTACAATAACAGCTTCTTCTGGAAGTGTCGCTTTATAAATTGTTGCTCCATCCATAAAGGTTCCATAAATAGGTCGTTGTTCTTCTTTTAAATAGGCTGCTATATTTGTATATGAAACAGCTATTCTAGACAATGATCCCATCGTCGCCTGTACTACTTTAGGATTATAACAATCTACAGTTTGGGAAGAACATATAAGGTTAGGCACACCAAACCAATCACATAATCTAATAATAGTGCCTAGATTTCCAGGATCTCTCACATCATCAAGCACAACCGTAATTCCTTGTCGTGTTGTTTTTATTTGTGCAGGAATCTTAAACAATGCAAGTGCAGTTTGTGGTGTTTTTAGAAAACTAACTTTCTTTAGCTCTGCCGCAGTAACCACTTGAAAAACATCTTTATGTGTTACAGGAATTTCTAAAGAAGTACGATCTAGACCATAAATTGCAGCTACTTCAAATGAAGAATTAAGAAGTTCATTTATTACTTTTATCCCTTCTGCTACAAAGAGACCTTCCCGTTGTCGGTACTTTTTTTGAAGTAATCCCGTTATTCGTTTACTATTACTTTTGCTTAACACTATATAAAATGTACTTTTGATTTATTATCATAACCCACTTGAAGTATACATTTACAAAAATATCATTATTTATTCTTCTAGCGATAGTCCTTGTTAGTTGTAATGCAACAAAACGAGTTCCGAAGGAAGATTTCTTACTTACAGATAATACAATTACTGTAGATGGTGAAAAGATTACTGATCAACGTTTGTATAATTTCTTATACCAACAACCCAATACACAATTAGCTGGATCTCCTTTTAGGTTATACATCTACAATTGGGCACGCCCTAATATAGATTCTATATTGAATGCACAACGCGCAAAAAATGATGTGAAGCGTAATTTTTGGACTCGTTTGCTTTCGCGAAAGCAAGTAGAGGCATTTAGAAAATTTAAAAAAGATTTTAACTCAGGAGTAAAAAAAACAGGAGAAGCGCCTACTATTGTCAATGAAATTCTTACAAAAAAATCGGCAAATAGACTCGCTAGATTCTATATCAATAATGGGTATTTTAATACAGAAGTAGATTACACCATAAAAAAAGACAGCAATCAAAGAGCCACCGTAGATTATAATGTAGTACGCTACAAACCTTACTTATTAGATTCTATTGTTACTATTATTGCTTCTCCTGTAGCTGATTCTATTTATGAAGCGCATAAAAACGAATCGTTTCTTAAAAAAGGAGAGCCCTATCAAAAAATAAAGTTTGACGCTGAAAGATTACGAATTGAAAAGCTTTATAGAAATAATGGGCTATATCATTTTGAATCTGATCGTATCAGAGCTATTGGAGATACTGTAAATACAGGAAACAAGACAAATCTTGAAATCATCATAGATAATCGAAAAGAAACGGTAGATGATAGCATTCTAGATTTTCCTTTTAAGGTACATAAGGTTAGCAAAATTAATATCAATACAGACTATAGCTTTGCAAATAAAGATAAACCCTATGCAGATTCCATAAGTGCTGACGGTTATAATTTTTATGTATATGACGAGCTAAATTATAGAACAAATGCCATTACTGATATTATTCCTTTAAAACCTGGAGCTATTTATAGAGATATAGATAAGACACAAACACTCACCCGTTTGAGTAGACTAAATACTTTCAAATATCCAAGTATTTCATATCAAGTAGATCCTGCTGATAGTACAGGTACTGATTTAATTGCTAATATTAGACTGACACCATTAGACAAGTATAAGTTCCGAGCTGATTTTGATGTTTCTACTTCAAATATTCAAGATATAGGTATTGCAGGATTTGGCTCCTTATTAATACGTAATATTTTTAGAGGTGCCGAGACTTTGGAAATTTCTGCAAGAGGAAACATCGGTGCTTCTGATGATGCCGCAAATGATGATGATAGCTTTTTTAATATATCAGAAATAGGAATTAATGCTAATCTTGTTTTCCCTAGAATATTCTTTCCTGTTAACACTTCAAAACTTATTCCTGCAGAATGGCAACCTAATACGCAATTTAATTTAGGAGTAAGTGTACAACAGAACATAGGATTAGATAAGCAAAGTTTTGCAGGTGGATTATCTTATAATTGGACACCTTCTGCAACAAACACTTTTACTTTTGATCTACTAGATATACAATACGTACGGAACTTAAACGCAAATAACTATTTTAATATTTACAGAAATAGTTTTGATGATTTAAACACACTAGCAGCGTCTAATAGTACTAATATCAATCCTGATTACTTTGAAGAAAACACAAACTCACCTACACTTATAATACCAAATGGAGCAGATAGCTTTATAAATGATGTAGAAAATGGTTTGGTTGCTGGTTTTAATGATGCGCAAGTATCTGAAATAAATGCTATACGAGAACGTCAAAATAGACTTACAGAAGACAACCTTATTTTTGCGCTTAATTTCACTTATACATATAACAATAGGGAAAACTTATACGATGATGCTTTCTCTAGATTAAGAACCCGTATAGAGTTAGCTGGAAATGCACTTTCACTTGCCTCAAGATTAGTCAATGCTCCCAAAAATGCAGCTAATAATTCCCGCATATTAGGTGTTGTATTTTCCCAATATGCAAAAACAGAAATTGACTATACGAAACATTGGGATTTAGGTCATGATAATATTCTCGCTGTAAGAGCTTTTGGAGGCTTAGCCATTCCATATGGTAATGCTAATAGTATTCCTTTTACACGAAGTTTTTTTGCTGGAGGTTCTAATGACAATCGTGCTTGGCGTGCATATGAATTAGGTCCTGGTAGTAGTGGCGCTCCTAATGAGTTTAATGAAGCAAATATGAAACTTGCTTTTAATGTAGAGCATCGTTTTAATTTACTAGGCCCTTTTGAGGGCGCATTCTTTGTAGATGCAGGAAACATTTGGAATATTTTTGACAATGTAGAAGATCCAAACTCGCAATTTAGAGGCTTTTCAAGTTTAAGTGATCTAGCGTTGGGATCTGGTTTTGGATTACGATTAGATTTTGATTTCTTCTTAGCAAGATTTGATATTGGTTTTAAAACATATGATCCTGCTTTTGAAACTGGAAATAGATGGTTTAGAGAATATAATTTTGCAAATGCCGTCTATAACATCGGTATTAATTACCCATTCTAAAAGGGATTGTAGCGCATTCAAACGTTATCGTAATTCGATTTTGTTTCTGTTTATTTTACTATTTAATTTCTTATTTTTACCAACTTAAACATAAATCAAAAATATGGCTCATTCTATCACGCCGGGAGTAGCTACCGGTTACCAAGTGCAGAAGATTTTTAATTATGCAAAAGAAAAAGGTTTTGCACTTCCAGCTGTAAATGTTATTGGATCAAACAGTATCAATACAGTATTAGAAACCGCTGCAGCACTTAATGCTCCTGTAATTATACAGTTTAGTAATGGAGGAGCTCAATTTAATGCTGGAAAAGGTTTAAACAATGATAATCAAAGAGCTGCTGTTGCTGGGGCTGTTGCTGGTGCAAAACATGTGCACGAACTTGCAAAAGCATACGGAGCTACTGTCATACTTCATACAGATCACTGTGCTAAAAAATTATTACCGTGGATAGATGGTATGTTAGATGCGAGTGAAGCTTATTATAAAGAACACGGACACTCTTTATTTAGTTCGCATATGATCGATCTAAGTGAAGAGCCTATCGAAGAAAATATTGAGATCTGTAAAAAATATCTTGAACGCATGGAGAAAATGGACATGACGTTAGAGATAGAATTAGGAATCACAGGAGGAGAAGAAGATGGTGTAGATAATACGGATGTAGATGATTCTAAATTATACACACAGCCAGAAGAGGTTGCCTATGCTTATGAAGAACTTTCTAAAGTAAGTGATCAATTTACGATTGCTGCTGCTTTTGGAAATGTACACGGTGTATACAAACCTGGCAACGTAAAACTTACTCCTAAAATTCTTAAAAACTCTCAGGAGCATATCACACAAAAATATGGTGTAGAACACAATCATATTGATTTTGTTTTTCATGGCGGAAGTGGCTCTACTGTAGAAGAAATACGAGAAGGTATAAGCTACGGTGTTATTAAAATGAATATAGACACAGACCTTCAATATGCAACTGCAGAAGGTATACGTGATTACTTCAGCGAAAATGCCGAGTACTTAAAGTCACAAATCGGAAACCCTACAGGAGATGATTCGCCTAACAAGAAATATTATGATCCTCGTGTATGGTTGCGTAAAGCAGAAGGTACAATGCGTACACGATTAGAAAAAGCTTTTGAAGATTTAAATAATGTGAATACATTATAGTCCGCTTTCGCGAAATGATATGCTAAACATATCAAAGTAACGTTTAACGATAAACACAAACTCATAAATACTCCCTCACTATGGCTTGGTTTAAGAGAAAAGATAAAGGAATTCAAACTCCTACAGAAGAAAAGAAAGATACTCCCAGAGGACTTTGGTATAAGTCTCCTACGGGTAAAATTGTAGATACAGAAGAATTAGAAAAAAACTTCTATATCAGTCCTGAAGATGGATATCATGTACGTATCGGAAGTAAAGAATATTTCGAAATACTTTTTGATGACAATACATTCAAAGAGTTGGATAAAAACTTATCTTCTAAAGATCCTTTAAAATTTGAGGATAAAAAGAAATATACTGATAGACTTAAGGAGGCACAAGAAAAAACGGGTCTTAAAGATGCTGTTCGAACAGCTGTAGGAAAGTCTAAAGGAGAAGACCTCGTCATTGCCTGTATGGATTTTAGATTTATAGGTGGTTCTATGGGAAGTGTTGTAGGAGAAAAAATTGCACGCGCTGCAGATTATTCTTTGAAAAACAACATCCCTTTTATGATTATTTCTAAATCAGGAGGAGCTCGTATGATGGAAGCAGCATTATCATTAATGCAACTTGCAAAAACCTCGGCTAAATTAGCACAACTTGCAGATGCAGGTATTCCATACATCTCTTTATGTACAGATCCTACTACAGGAGGAACAACAGCTTCTTTTGCCATGCTAGGAGATATTAATATTTCTGAGCCCGGTGCATTGATCGGGTTTGCTGGACCTCGTGTTGTACGTGATACTACTGGTAAAGAATTACCAGAAGGTTTTCAAACGTCTGAATTCCTTCAAGAACATGGTTTTTTAGATTTTATCACACCTCGTCAAGAGCTAAAAAATAAAATAAATTTATACTTAGACCTGATATTAAATAGAGCTGTACGGGCTTAATTCGTTCAGATTAGAAAAAAATATCTATAACAATAAGAAAAGGACTGCTAAAATGCAGTCCTTTTCTTATTTATAACAACCTATTTATCAAAAAAAGTACATACTATACTTGTTTAACAAATGTAAGTCTATAGCCTATATATATTAATCGAATGTTAAACAATCATTAAACTAAAATATAATCCTTACTTTTATACATTAAATTTTAAACTACATACAATTATGAAAAAAATTACTTTACTGGTTGCATTTTTATTTGCAGCATTTTCTATTAACGCACAGATCTTTGAAGATAGTTTCGAGACTTATGACGACTTCGATTTTGAAAATATCGGAGATTGGACATTAATTGATGTCGATGGTTTTGGAACTTTTGGTTCAAATGCTGTTACATTCGGTAATGAACAATATACTGGTTCTGCTATTGTTTTTAACCACACCACTGCAACCGTTGATGCTGACGGAATGCCAGCTTCAAGTGATCCTAACTTCCAAGTAAGAACAGGAGAAAAAGGTCTTTGGTTTTTCGCTGCTACTACCGCACCAAATGATGATTATGCAATTACTCCTCAAGTATCACTTGCAGGATTTACAGATGCTACTTTTTCTTTCTGGGCAAAATCTATTACTGATGATTTTGGTCTTGAACAATTTGAAGTTCTTCTGTCTACAACAGGAACAGATATTACTGATTTTACAGAGAACCTTAGTGGTGGTATTATTACTGCTCCAGCTCCTGGTGATGGAGATGTAGGGAATGAATATGCAGAATTCTCTTATGACTTATCAGCATATGACGGACAAGACATCTATCTTGCTATACACTATGTAGGAGATGATTCTTTTATATTACAAATGGATGATTTTCTTGTAGACGGAACATTATCTGCAGATGAATTTAACACTACAAACTTTTCTCAATTCTACAATGTAGCTAGTAATGAGTTACGTTTAAGTGCTTCTGTACCTATGCAAAATGTAAAAGTATTTAATACATTAGGACAAGAAGTGGTAAACAGAAATCTTTCTAACACAGAAGAAGCTGTAAACCTTTCTACAATGTCTAATGGTATTTACATTGCTCAAGTAGCTATTGGAAACTCTACAGAGACTTTCAAAATTATCAAAAGATAATTTGAATCGTTATAAAAATTTAAAAGCGACCTTAGGGTCGCTTTTTTTTGCTCCAATCTCAAATGCCTGAATCTTATTTAGTATATTCATTTTGTAATTTTAATGCATGAATTTAGATACGAATCAATTACTACGTTTTACCACAGCTGGAAGTGTAGATGATGGCAAAAGTACACTCATAGGTAGATTATTATATGATGCTAAAGCTATTTTTGAAGACCAATTGGCATCTATCACCTCCATCAGTAAGAACAAAGGTCATGATCATATAGATTTAGCTCTATTTACAGATGGACTTCGTGACGAAAGAGCGCAGGGTATTACGATAGATGTTGCGTATCGTTATTTTACCACTCCCAAACGTAAGTTTATTATTGCAGATACACCTGGGCATATTCAATATACACGTAATATGGTGACAGGGGCTTCTACTGCAAATGTTGCTCTTATCTTGATAGACGCACGTCACGGAATTATAGAACAAACCAAAAGGCACGCATTTATTGCTTCTTTATTACAAATCCCACATATTATTGTATGTATCAATAAAATGGACCTTGTAAACTATGCTGAAGAAGTATATGAAAATATTCGTTCTCAATTTGAAGAATTTGCTTCAAAACTACATATAAAAGATATTCGATTTATTCCTATGAGTGCCTTACATGGTGATAATGTTGTGAATAGATCGCAACATATGCCTTGGTTTCAAGAAGCACCACTACTGTATACATTAGAACACATGCATGTTAGTAGTGATTTAAATAAAATAGATGCACGTTTTCCTGTTCAAACAATATTGAGACCACAGCGCGAAGGTTTTCTAGATTATAGAGGATATGCCGGGCGTATCGCTAGTGGCATCTTTAGACCTAATGACAATGTAATCATACTTCCATCTGGATTTACCTCTACCATCAAAACAATAGACACTAGTGAAGGCTCGTTACAAGAAGCTTACACTCCCATGTCTGTTGCTATTACCTTAGAAGATGATATTGATGTGAGTCGTGGTGATATGATCGTTAAAATAAATAATACGCCTACACAAACGCAAGAGTTTGATGCAATGATCTGTTGGTTACATACTCAGACTGCACGTCCAAGAACAAAATATACTATACTTCACACTTCTAATGAGCAGAAAGCAATGATTAAAGAAGTGGTCTATAAAATTGATATTAACACCTATCAACGAGAAGTAGAAAACAAAGAATTAACAATGAATGATATTGCTCGTATCAAAGTAAGAACAACACGCCCTCTATTAATAGATGAGTATAGAGATAACCGTATTACAGGAAGTTTTGTTTTAGTAGACGATAGTACGCATGAAACTGTTGCAGCTGGTATGATCGTATAATCGTTAGAAATATAGTATTGTTACACCTTCATTATACGCTTTCGCGAAAGCGTATACCTACAAGATATCAGACGTAAATCTATTGTATTATTTGAATTAAAAATACCCTTCTTTCTTTCGGTCTTCCATAGCAGATTCGCTACGTTTATCATCTGCTCGATTACCTCTTTCGGTTTGTTTCATCACAGCGACTTCTGCTACAATTTTATCAAGCGTATCGGCATCACTTTCTAAACCGCCAGTAATAGTAATATCTCCTAGTGTTCTAAAACGCACTTTTTTAGAGTGCACTACCTCCCCTTCTCTTTTAATCAAATAATCAGATACTGGAATCCAAGATTCGTTTCTCCACACCACATCTCTCTGATGTGAAAAATACAGGGATGGCACCTTTATATTTTCTCTGAGGATATAATTCCACACATCCATTTCTGTCCAGTTACTTATCGGAAAAGCTCTAAAATGTTCTCCTTCAAAATGTTTTCCATTCAGGATATTCCACAATTCTGGACGTTGGTTTTTTGGGTCCCAAGATCCAAAATCATCTCGATGCGAAAAGAAGCGTTCTTTTGCTCTTGCTTTTTCTTCATCACGTCTCCCTCCTCCTATAGCACAATCTATACAATGCGTTTCAATAGTATCTAATAAGGTAATAGTTTGCAATGCATTTCTGGTAGCATTCTTACCTTTTTCTTCGACAACCCTTCCTTGATTAATAGATTCCTGAACAGATCCTACAATTAATTGCACCCCTAGTTCTTTTACTAATTGATCTCTGAACTGTAGGGCTTCAGGAAAGTTATGTCCAGTATCAATATGCACTAATGGAAACGGAATCGCAGCTGGATAAAACGCTTTCTTAGCAAGGTATGTAACAAGAATGGAGTCTTTTCCTCCTGAAAAAAGAATGACAGGTTTTTCAAATTGTGCAGCTACTTCTCTCAAAATATAAATAGCCTCAGACTCTAATTCATCTAAATAATTTAAATAATACTTACCCATTACTTGTGAGTTTATTTTCAACATACTTCAATACAACAGCTGCTGCTTCTGTAATGGTACAGGTAGTTGCATCAATTTCTATATCTGGTGTTGAAGGCACTTCATAAGGAGCATCAATTCCCGTAAAATCTTTTATTTCTCCAGCTCTTGCCTTTTTATACAATCCTTTTACATCTTGTCTTTCGCAAACCTCTAGTGGTGTACTGACATATACTTCTATATACTTATTTTCTCCTACAATCTCTTTGATACGTTTTCTATCTCTTTCATAAGGTGAAATAAATGCTCCTAGTACAACTAAACCCGCATGATTAATCATCAGGTTTGCGATTTCTGCAATACGGCGAATGTTTTCTCTACGATCGTCTGGTGAAAACGTTAAATCACTACTCAATCCTTTTCGCACGCTATCTCCATCAAGAATACAAGTATGTATTTTTTTTTCTATCAAAGATTGATTAACAGCATCTGCAATGGTAGATTTTCCAGAACCAGACAATCCTGTAAACCATAATAGAAAAGAATTATGTTTCTTTATTGCTTTAAGCTGCTCAAGATCTAAACTAAAATTATGTGGAATTATATGTTCCTGCATCGTACCCTATACTTCTTTAAATATACAACCTACTATTATTAATAAAGAGGCCTTTAAAAAATTATTTATAAGCCTTCCTTTAATGAATTTACTAAAAAATAGGGATTTAATAGATTTTCTCGATTATATCGTAAAGGTTGTTGTGTTTCTTGATCAATCACCTCAACACCTACTGCCTTACAGATAGCATGACCTGCTGCCGTATCCCACTCCATTGTAGGTGCAAAACGAGGATATATATGTGCTGCTCCTTCTGCGATTACACAAAACTTCAATGAACTCCCTCTAGAAACGATCGCTACTGTATGCTTCCTTTCTACTTCTGAAATAAAATTTTTAGTTGCTTCATTAAGATGAGAACGGCTTCCTAATATTTTAATAGGATCTTTCTCCTCTGAAGGAGCAATCGCTATAGCCTTAGTCATTATTTCTTCTACAGAAATTTCTTCATCAATAGCAACTACATATTTATAAGATTTTTTAGCATCTTGAGCTGTAAAATATAATGTCCTAGATACTGGAATATAAATCACCCCTAATAAAGGAGTTCCATGATGTATCAGTGCTATATTTACTGTAAACTCACCATTACGTTTTACAAACTCTTTTGTTCCATCCAAAGGATCTACAATCCAGCAACGTTCCCAATCTTTTCTTTGCGCATAGGATACCTGTTTATTTTCTTCGCTTATTATCGGAATAGCTGTAGTCTCTAAATACTCAAGAATGATTGTATTTGCATTTTTATCTGCTATGGTTAATGGAGATGCGTCTTCTTTAATAATGACATCAAAGTCTGTTGCATATACTTCCATAATAGCTTTTCCTGCATGAATTGCTGCCTGTATTGCTTTCTTTAAATAGGATTCCATTACTAATATTGTAGATTATAGTGTTCTATTATGTACTCCTGCCTACCGTAAACAAGTTCTCGAAAACGGAATAAGTATGCATTTACTTTTTCCTATTGATCACATAATTGACCATAAGTTCTAAAGAATCTCGATATTGAGATTTTGGATAGGTATATAGTACATCTAAGGCTTGTTGTTGTCTTTTTTTCATTTGAGAAGTTGCATACTCAAGGCCTCCTTGATCCTTTACAAAGGTAATCACTTCTTTAACTCTTTTTTTACTAGTATTATGGTTTTTAATACTATTAATAAGCCAGTTTTTTTCTTTAACAGTCACATTATTTAACACATAAATAAGTGGCAAGGTCATCTTCTGTTCTTTGATATCAATTCCAGTAGGTTTTCCTATTTTATCATCCCCATAATCAAAAAGATCATCTTTTATTTGAAAAGCAATTCCTATAAGCTCTCCAAAGTATCTCATTTTTTCCACTTCTTCTTTTGAGGCATGCACGGCACAAGCACCAAGTGCACAGCAGGCAGCTATAAGGGTTGCCGTTTTCTGTCTTATGATTTCATAATAGACATCTTCTGTGATATCTAGCTTCCTTGACTTTTCTAATTGTAATAGTTCTCCTTCACTAATTTCTCTAACCGCTACAGATATAATTTGTAGTAAATCAAAATCACCATTATCTATAGAAAGTAGTAATCCTTTTGAGAATAAAAAATCACCAACTAATACAGCTATTTTATTTTTCCAAAGCGCATTCAAAGAAAAGAAACCTCTTCGTGTATTACTATCATCTACCACATCGTCATGTACAAGACTTGCTGTATGAATTAGTTCAATAACGGAAGCTCCTCGATAGGTACGATCATTTACTTGTCCTTTACCCAACATTTTAGCAACGAGAAAGACAAACATAGGGCGCATTTGCTTCCCTTTTCTATTCACAATGTAATGTGTGATACGGTTAAGCAATGCTACTTTTGAGCGCATAGAGAGTGCAAACTTTTCTTCAAAAAGTTCCATCTCATAGGAAATAGGTTCTTTGATTTGCGCTACAACTTTCATAGAGCATCAAAGATAAGGAAATGCATGTTTCTTCTGTGTATGCTCTTTATTGTTTATTTGCTAATTGTCCGCATGCAGCATCTATATCTTTTCCTCTAGAACGTCTTACGGTTACTGTAACTCCATTTGCTTCTAATGTATTTACATAATTATCTATTGCTTCTGGAGCTGCTTGTTGAAACTGCCCATCGTCTATAGGATTATATTCTATAAGATTGACTTTACTTGGTACGGCTTTACAAAAAGATAATAATGCTTGTATATCTATTTTACGATCATTAATCCCGTCCCAAACTACGTATTCATAAGTAATACGTTTTTTTGTTTTTACATACCAATATTGCAAAGCTTCTTTTAGTTCTTGCAATGGCATTTGTTCATTAAAAGGCATAATTTCTGTACGTACATCATCTAGCGCAGAATGTAAGGATACTGCAAGATTGAATTTTACTTGCTCATCTGCCATTTTCTTAATGATTTTAGGAACTCCTGAGGTAGATACCGTAATACGTTTTGGAGACATTCCCAGCCCTTCTGGTGAGGTAATTTTATCTATAGCTTTTAGTACATTATTGTAGTTCATTAATGGTTCTCCCATGCCCATAAACACAATATTAGACAACGGTCTATCATGGTATAATTTACTTTGACGATCTATCACCATCACCTGATCTACAATCTCATCAGGGTTTAAGTTACGCATACGCTTTAAACGTGCCGTGGCGCAGAATTTACAATTAAGACTACATCCTACTTGGGAAGACACACATGCTGTAGTTCTTGTATGTGTTGGAATTAATACAGACTCTACAACAAGTCCATCATGTAATTGCACCGCATTTTTAATAGTACCATCACTGCTGCGCTGCATTTGATCTACTCTAATATGATTAATCACAAAATAGGTATCCAAAAGCTCTCGTGTTGCCTTTGATATATTTGTCATATCATCAAAGTTATGAGCTCCTTTCTGCCATAACCATTCATATACCTGATTTCCTCTAAATGCTTTATCTCCTTCTGAGACAAAAAAATCTCGAAGTTCTTCTTTAGATAATTTTCGTATGTCTTTTTTCTGTATCGTCACAATGCAAATTTAGGGTTTTCACAAGGAATAGTTGGATATAAAAAAACTCAAGCACATTAGCTTGAGTTTTTTGTATACTATTTTCGCCTTCGCGATAGATTTCTGCCTTCTCGGAAATTAGATGATTAACATGGCATCCCCATATGAATAAAATTTATATCCTTCTTTTATAGCTTCGTCGTATGCTTTCTTCACTAAATCATGCCCTGCAAATGCAGATACCATCATTAACAACGTAGATTTTGGTGTATGGAAGTTTGTAATCATACAGTTTGCGATACTAAAATCATATGGAGGAAATATAAATTTATTGGTCCATCCTTCAAACTCATTAAGTGTATTTCCACTAGATACTGCGCTTTCAAGTGCTCTCATTACAGTTGTACCTACTGCACATATTCTGCGTTTTTCCGAGATTGCATTATTAATAACACGTGTAGCTGGCTCACGGATATATGCCTCTTCACTATCCATTTTGTGTTTTGATAAATCTTCTACCTCTACTGGGCTAAAAGTACCTAAACCAACATGCAATGTTACTTCTGCAAAATTAACTCCTTTTATCTCTAGACGTTTTAATAAATGTCTTGAAAAGTGTAACCCTGCAGTAGGTGCTGCTACAGCCCCTTCTTCTTTTGCATATATAGTTTGGTAACGCTCTTGATCTTCTGGCTCTACATCTCTCTTGATATATTTAGGAAGTGGCGTTTGCCCTAAGTCAGTTAGTTTTCTTCTAAACTCTTCATAAGAACCATCATATAAGAAACGTAACGTACGTCCTCTAGAGGTTGTATTATCAATTACTTCTGCGACAAGGCTCTCATCATCGCCAAAATATAATTTATTACCAATTCTAATCTTACGAGCTGGATCTACTAAAACATCCCAAAGGCGTGTTTCTGAATTTAATTCTCTAAGTAAGAAAACTTCAATACGTGCTCCCGTTTTTTCTTTGTTTCCGTATAAACGTGCAGGAAACACTTTTGTATTATTAAGAACCATTACATCTTCTGGATCAAAATAATCAATCAAATCTTTGAACGTTTTATGTTCTATAGTTTGATCTTTTCTATTAAGAACCATTAATTTTGATTCGTCACGGTTTTCTGCTGGACGTTCTGCAAGAAGTTCTTCTGGTAAGTTAAAGTTGAAATGTGATAATTTCATCCGTTGGCAATGTTTTTAGTTATGTATGTATGGTCTTTATTTGCTTTCGCGAAAGCGTATATTGCAACACAATCGTTTTTACAAGATGGCAAATATACAATCTCGAGATAGGGGTTGTCAAGTAATTAACCAATTATCTCTTGTTTAAACCCAAAAGTTTTCAAATCTTCCCAAAAATCAGGGTATGATTTTGACACAACACCAGCATCTTCTATACAAATAGGCACACATAGCCCTAATGGTGCAAATGCCATAGCCATCCTATGATCATGATAGGTTGCAATAGTACAATTTTCCTTTATAGGAGTGTTTCTTTTTTTAAGATGCAGCGCTTTATCAGTCACTTCAATAGTCCCTCCTAATTTTGTGATTTCTGCTTTAAGCGCTTCTAACCTATCAGTTTCTTTGATTTTAAGTGTATGTAATCCTGTCAAATCACAAGCGATTCCGAGTCCGAAACAACTTACAGCAATGGTTTGCGCAATATCAGGACTATTACTCAAATCCAATTCTAATACTTCCGGTAGTTTTTTTGAGGTATCTAATTGCAAATTCAATTGATGCCCATCAAATCGAGAGATCACTCCAAGTTTTGTATATATTTCTGCAAGCACAGCATCGCCTTGTAAACTATCCTGCTTGTAACTAGAAATTGTAATTTGTGTAGGGTTATTATCATCAGACTTGTGCATCATCGCCACTATACTATAATAATAGGAAGCACTACTCCAATCTGACTCTACGGTGATGGTTTTCTTAAAGTCATCCAATTGAGTCGGTGAAATTTTGATAGATTGGTCTTTAAAACTTGCTTCTATTCCTAATTGATGCAGCAATTGCAAAGTCATATTTATATATGGCACAGAAGTTATTTTACCTTCGAGTACTATCGTAAGTCCTTCTGGTAATGTGGCGCCAATAAGCATTAATGCAGAGATGTATTGACTACTTACATTTGCTTTAAGTGTTACTTCACTTTTTACTAAAGTAGTTCCTTGAATAGAAAGTGGTGGGTAGCCTTCATTTTTTTGATACGTAATCTCAGCTCCTAATGAGCGTAATGCATCTACAAGAATTCCAATAGGGCGTTCTTGCATACGCGAACTTCCCGTTAATATAGTTTTACGGCCTTTCTGAATTGCAAAATAAGCCGTAAGAAAACGCATAGCTGTTCCTGCATGATGAATATCTATTGTTTCTGAATCGCTTAGCAATGCTTTTTGCATTAACTTACCGTCATCACTATTGGAGAGGTTTTTTATAGTTATCCCTTTAAACAATGCTTGTAATAGCAATAAACGATTGGTTTCACTTTTAGAACCTGTTATTTTAACAGTTCCTGTGAGTTGGGTTTGTGTATTTTGTACTTTAAGAAGCATCGTTATTATTTATTTAAGCTTCTCATTATTATGATGTCTATCATGATCGCGCTTTGTTTTGATATCTAGTTTTTTATCAAAAGCTTCTTGTAAGTTAACACCCGTTTGATTTGCTAAACAAAGCACTACAAACATCACATCTGCTAATTCTTCTCCAAGATCTTTATCTTTATCACTTTCTTTTTCGCTCTGTTCTCCATATCGTCTTGCAATGATACGCGCAACCTCCCCTACTTCTTCTGTGAGCTGTGCCATATTTGTAAGTTCATTAAAATAACGAACTCCATGATTTTTGATCCAATCGTCTACAGCTTGTTGTGCATTTGAAATATTCATGATTATTTTTTTATCAAAACTACTTTTTCTTTTTCTTTAGTAACAATTTGTTCGTAGAAATTTTTAATTTCTTGGTACGCATCTGCTTTTACTAATGTACTATTATTTTTAAAAGAACTTATGACTTGTATACTTTGACCATTTACTTGTTTAAAGGCTATTTTATAGGATCCTAATCCGCTTGAAAGCTTTAGCACTAATGATTCTGGCATACTATGCACCGCATATCCTTTAGGAAGTTTGTAGGTAATTGTATTTTCAACAATTCTTGGGTATATAAAATCTATTGGAAGTTCTCTTGTTGAAGCTTTAAATGGGTTTTCTGGTTTCTCTAGAAATAAATGAGGAGAGAGATAGATTTTATTATCTACTAATTCTGTATAATTTGAAGTTTCAAAACTATAGGAAATAATTGCTGGTTCAGATAGTTTGTCTAATTCAAAAACAACATCATAGACATTATTTTCATTTATAATTTCTTTGACAACATCTTCTTTATAATCTTGATCTTCTCCTTTAAGGATATTTCTAATATAAAGCGCTTCATTGTTTGTGTATTTTTTACGGCATTTACCTGAGATCTTTCCTTTATTATCTATAGAGACTATAACGGAAGATTTATCATCAGAATGTTGATTTGAAAACAACGGAATAGCTAGAGATGTTCCATTTTCTTTTAAGAGTCTACCTTCCCAATTCATAACACGTTCTGGCAATAATCCTGGATATAGATTTTTACCAGAAGCATCCATTAATATCCATTTATTATCATAATAAACAGCTGCTATAGCGTAGTCAAAGCCATCTACTGTTGGAAATATAGGAATTCCACTATTTTTGGTGCTTGCCATTACTGGCGCTGCTTGCAATCCCATTCTTTTTAAAAGAGATACCAATAATGCATTAATCTCATAGGCTGTGCCTTTCTTTTGGTAATACGCTTTCTTTAAATCTTGTGATCTAAATTTATTCCCTTCTTTATCCCATACCATTCTATCTTGTATATACCGATAGGCAAGATGCATCCTATCTAAGGTTGCTACTGATTTTGACTTTAAAGTATCACTTATATCATTTAAAAAACTAGCCCTATCAATTTGTCCAGCAACACGAGCGGGATTATTTAAATATGCTGCTACTTCATCCCAACTTTTGGCTCTTTTTTCTTTAATTCCTTTTTTAAATTCTACGGTAGCTAATTCATAAACAACAGCAATTCTATAATTTTCCATATTATTTACAAAAGGCTCTTCTTTTAGTGCTGGAATATCCTGTAGATGATATTCTGAAACAATATCATTGTATTTTATTCTATTGACAAGTGTTTTATTAGTCCTCCCGCCAAAAGGGGTTCTCAGTTCAAAACTGGCATTCTCTCGGCGTAGCCTTACATAATCTTTAGAAACAATGTCTCTATATCCTTTAACAAATTTATTATAATCAAAAAACTGAGGTGTTTCAATAATTGCAAATACATTTTTAACTGGAATATCTTCTTGAAAAATAACATCGTCTATCTCATAATAAGAAGACTCTACAATATATTTATACTCAATAATAGCACCTTGTTTAATGGCTGGCATTGTTATAGTAACCTCATCTAAGTTATCATTAATAGCACTCTTTATAATACGTTCTTTAGGGGTTTTAACTTTAACCACTTTATCATCTTCTATATTATAGGTATACGCTTCTACTTTTTTTACAACCTCAGACTCTCTTACTTCATTATAGAGTTGTATTTTCTTTGTACCATAAGAAAATCCTGAGATACTATTAATCTTTACTACCTCGTGTACAATTGTATAGGAAAGCCAACCATCAAGTTCGTCGCGATATTCAAAATGCGTCCTTCTATATTTATTTAAGAAAACAGCAGGCGCAGCTTTTTCCTCCTTATTTAAAGGAATATCAAAATATTCTTTATTGATCTTACCTGCTTTAAATTCCTGAGCATTTACAGGAGCGATAAAAAGAAATAGTATCAAAATAAAAATGCTATATCGCATTATTTAAATGGTTCTTTTATTGCTTTCGCGAAAGCATAATTATATATATTATAAACGTATCTTAACTTTTATTTGAAAATTCCAACTTCCACAGCTACACTATAGAATTAAAAATCAATACATTATCACAAAAAAGCATTTATTCTTGGTTCCAAACAAAAAAGTCAATGTGTGTTCAATGATTACTTTTTTATCAAAGCTACTTTTTCTTTTTCTTTTTCGACCCGTAACTTAAAAAACTCTTTTATTTCTAGGTATTTTTCTGATGGGATCTCTCCTTCTCCAACAATAAAACTTGTCGTTAATGTAATTGAATTACCAGATGCATTAAGATTATATACAAAAGAGCCTGTATTATCGGGCAAATTTATTCTAACGGGAGAAGGTAGATATGCTACTTTATATAGTTCTGAAAATTGAATAGTGATGATATTTTTTATCTGTTTTGGAAAGCCAAAACTTATAGGATATCTTCTTTCTTCTTTTTTAAAAGGAGATTCTGTCAGTGCAAGGAAAATTAGTGGTGAGAAATACACTTTATCGCCTATTTCTTCAACCCCTTCTTCATTTTCAAAGGTATAGGTCCAAAAAACTTTATCATTAATACTATCTAATGTCTGAAGTTTAAAATCTGAGATTTGATAATTATCTTTTTCATAGCCTATCACTTCTTTTGCATTATCGAAACTCTCTCGCCCATCTTCTTTTTGATATTGTTCAAAATTCATTGCATAATAGCCTGAAGCTTGTTCTTTAACATCGCCTTCTATTACTAATGAATCATCTATTGAAAGGTTAATAATTCTATTAATTCCAGATATTGATTCATTCTTCAGATCCACCCATGAATATGTTTTATTATCATGAATCATTAACCCTTTCCAGTTAAGAATTTCTTCTGGAATCATTTTAAAATTAGATTTAGTATTGGCGACATCAAAAACATATTGCTTTCCATTAATCTTTGCTCCGGCCAACACATAATTAAATGATTCCCAACTAGCAGTAACAGGAAATCCATTCCACTTTGTAGAGGCAAGTATCGGATCTGAATCTATACCCATGGTCCTCAACATAGATACATATAGCAAATTAATATCTGCGATATCTCCTTTCTTTGTGTTAAAAGCTACTCTAGAAGATTCATTGTCTGGAAAAATACCATAGTATTCATTCCATGTGAAATTCTTCTTCACATACTTATACAATAATGCTGCTATTTTATATGCATTTTTCTCTTCACCAATAATACTCTCAAGTTCTTTTTTGTAACTATTTCTAGGCAAATATCCACGAGTAAAATCATCTGTATCAAGTAATACTTCTACTAAGTCATCAAAAGACCTAAGTGACTGTCTTCTCATTGGACCTATATTTTCTATTTCGATTTTAGATCTGTAGGATTCGATGTCAGAGACATACACTTCTTCCTCTAAAGGTTCTATATCATTTGCAACAATGACTGTTGTACTTGAATAACTCTTAGTATTTATATCTAATAAGGCTCTGGGGTTTTGTAAAAACTTAAAATTATACCCTGTAGCATTTCCTAATGTAATATTCAGCTTTCTTATTGGGATATTATATTGCATGGGTATATCCCAATGGGTACCTCTCGTTGCTTTATACCTATACTCTATTACACTACCAACTTGTACATTAGGCATTGTAAATTTACGTGCATTTGCAATCTTAATTTTGCTGTCGCTGCCTTGTAAAAACTTACTAAGCTTGGTGCGCTGAATTTCTCCCTCTATTATATTGTATGTAGCTCCTTCTAATTTAATTACATTTCCATAAGGTATCTTAACATTAGCGACATCATATCCTTTTTCGTTTACAATTTTAACACGCTCATGTACCAATATATAGTCTCCTATTTCATCTTCTACATACCTATATAAAACAATAGCATTTGCATCAGGAAAGACCTCTTCATGACTGTTATTAAAATCTTCTAATGTCACGTTACCAAACGATACCTTTTTTTGCCCAAAACCATAAATGTTATGAAAAAAAATAAAGCTGTATAGACCTAATTGAAGTAAATACCGTATTGTGTTTGACATATATGATTTTATGATTTTATAAGAACTATTTTTTCTGCTTCTTTCTCTAAAATCATTTTATAATACTGCTGAAGATCTTGATAGTATTCAGCTCCTATAACTGATGTTTTGATGGCGTTTTGAAAGGTCACTATTATCTTCCCTCCATTTTGAGAAACCCCATATCTAAATGATCCCATATTATTAGACAGATTAATAGATAATGGATCTGGCAAAGACTCTACAGTGTATCCCTCTGGAATTTCTATAGATACATTATACTTATCTGTCCATGGGTGTATAAAATCTATAGGATATGTTCTGGTTTCTGCTTTGAAGTAATTTTCTTTGGTTGCTAAATGAAGAAGTGGTGACACATACATTTTATTACCAATAACCTCAACAGCTTCCTCATTTTCAAAATTATACTCTAATGTTAAAGGTTTATCATTTTCCTTCATACTTTCAAATGAATGATCCATCACTTCTAGAGATTCAAAATTTTCTTCCATCTTTTCAGATTGCTCATCTTCATTTAAATTTCTATATCTAGCCCTTTGACCTTTAGCATAATGTCCTGTAAATCGATTTTTTGAATTCCCTGTGATTACTAGATCTTCACTTATTTCAAGATTCATAAGACTTATATGTGTTGCTGGTTTAGGTGGAAGTAGGTCTACTAATAATGAGCTACCATCTTTCCTAACCATTCTTCCTTTCCAATTTAAAAGGTTTGTTCTTAAAATACTAGGAGCTCCTGTTTTATCAACTCCATCAAGAAGAAATAATCGATTGTCAAGAACTGCTCCAGCTATCACATAATTAAACCCTGTTCTTGTAGGAAAAAAAGGGATCCCATTAGCTTTCGTACTTATTAGAATTGGGTTTGTTTCTATTCCTGCATAGTTAAGCATAGATACTAACATTAGGTTAATATCTGCTACATTTCCTGTTCCTTCAGCGTATGCTTTTTTAACACCTTTATCTTTATATACTCCATAGTAATCATTCCAAGTCATTTTTGATTTTACAAAATCATATACTTTCATCATTTTTTCTTTCGGATCTGCTACTCCAGACAACAATGCATCTACATCTTTCTTATAGAACTTTGTAATTCCCAATTCTTTTCCAAAATTATCTGATTTATATATTTTTTCTGCTACATCTTCCCAAGTTGTTGCATAGTTACGTACTTGAGAATTAGGAAATTTTGTATAAGCTAATTCCAATTGTAAAGCTGACGTATAATTATCTAGATTTCCTGCAAAAGGCTCTTCTTTAAGAGCTGGTATATTTTCAAGATCTACTAAATATCCATTTTCAGTAAATTCTACTTCGGCAGTAGTTCTTTTTTGTGCCTGTGACCCTCTAGCTAAGGTGTTTACTTGTCCTGCTTGAGGTAGGCTCTTATCTTCATATCTATATCTTATAGTACGTGACTTTTTTTCTTTTCTTAGTCCTAGAGGAATCCCTCCCTTCCCGTGTGTTCTGTACACTAAATATTCTGGGGCAAAAAATCGCATTTCAACTTTATCAACTGGAATATCTTCCTGAAAACGAAATTCATCTATCGTAGAATAGAAAGGAGATGTGAATACATATTTAAACTCAATAATACAGCCATCCTGAATATCTGGCATTGTAAACTTTTTGACTTTTAATGTTTTACTTCTTTCTTCTTCAAATATGCCGTTATTCTGTAGTTTACTTTCTTTGATTTTGCCATCTATTAGGTTATACGTCACCGCTTTTAGTGATGTGACTAATTCTTCATCACTCGTACCTTGATACATACCAATTTGCTGATTAGCTAGATCGTATCCTTCTTTGTTATATATTTTTATTCGTTCTTGAAATTCTGTTACTACGACAAAACCAGCATCTTGACTATAATTAAACTTTGTATTAGTTTTTCTATACAGTACGGCAGCATCTGCTTCTGGGTCAGATTTATGAGAAGTTTCTGCAAGTTCTTCTTTAGAAACTTTTCCAAATTTATAATTTTGAGCAGTAGCTAATTGCCCTAACACGATAAAGCTTATAAGTGCTAATACGTATTTTCTCATCATAGTTTATTTAAATTTTAGTAAGTACAATTTTTTGACCATCATAACGAACAACCTTTCTTACAAATGATCTAAAGTCTTTATATTTTTCTTTTGAAAAAGTGCCATCATACATGGAAAATTTTCTAGTGTATTTTATTTTAGTATCATCTATACGTTCAAAGGCTAGATCATAGCTTCCAAATTCACTTTCTAAATGAATATCTTCAAAAGCATCCGGTAATTTATACGTTTCTGGAATCGTTACTATTATTTCATCTTCGTCTACAAATCCTCTATCTATATATACATCAAGGTTTCTTTTCTTATACCTTTTAGGAACACTCGTATATCTATTAACTGCATTGAGAGAAACAAGTATTTCTTCACCTGCAAAACTGGCATAATTATCTGCAGAAAAAGCGATCTTTTCATTCATTACAATAGCTCTCTTATCATTTTCTATATCAATAGTATCTATTTTTAAATTATTGATATGTTTCCAGAAATTATAATAATGTTTCTTTTGATCACTATTCGTTTGATTTTCTAAACGATAACGATCATTATATTGTATGCCTTTAGATTGTATACTTACTTGAGCCTCTATAGCTCCCTTTGAAGTAATTGTACACGTTCCTTTTACAATTTGTGTGTTTTTTGAGTGATCATAAATATTTGTATGCACAATCTTGCCTCCTTCTGGAGTAATAATAACCACGTCTCTATCATCTGTAAAATCACCAATAAATCCAAAAGGAATTTCTTGGCTTGTACATTCTAACCACACATAATCATCTCCGTTGGGGATACTCAAAATAGCGTGATTCCCTTGCATAGAGACAAAATCTGGTTGTATATCTCTTTTATCATCTCCTGCATATAAAACCGTATAATAAGAAGGAATATCTGCAACTTCCAATAATGATTTTGTATAATTAGTAAGTGCTTTACAATCTCCATACCCTAGGGCATCCACTTCTGAGGCTAACATAGGTTTCCATCCACCTATACCTATTTGCACACTAATGTAACGTGTTTTTTCTTGCACATATTCATAAATCTTACGTGCTTTCTCAATGTTATCGGTTTCTCCTGCTACTAAGTTTATTATTTCGGCTTTGGTTTCATCAGGCAATTCTCTTGTTCCATTTAAAAGATAATCGTTCATCCATTTTCCATAACTCGCCCAATCTTTTGCTGTACCATCAACCCCAGAAAGATGAAACTTATCTAATGCAAAAATCACCTTAGGCACTAACTGTTTAAAGCCTAAACTATAAGATTCTGGAATGAATGCTTTATAATTTTTTACTGAAACTTCTATTTTACCTGGAGATTCATTAATTACTATCTGATCGTTAGGATTTAACACCTTGTGTTTCAATTGAAGATCTGATGAATACGTTATTGTATAGCTACTTTTAGCAGTACTACTTTCATACGTACCATTAGGATACCAGTAAGGGATAAAAGCAGTATCGTTACTAACCGTAGATGCGCTAAAAACTACTGTAAACGGATAGGAAACTGGCGTATAATCTAAGTATTTAACTCTTGAATCAGAAAAAAGAGTCCCTCCATCTACAGCACTTACATCTTTAAATTCACTTTTCTTGACTTTTTTAATCTCTGCTCCTAGCTTATCATAAATAGTCGCTTCTAGTTTCTTAACTCTCGAATTTTTATCATAATAAGCGATGGCATCTATATCGCTCATCCCTCTTTTATTAAGTACCGTTATAACTCTGTAGATATTATATTCTAATGTACGTTGATCTGGAATATTCACTACGATTTGCTCATCTCTTATGATACTATCTGAATTCTCTTTGAGATCAGACGGTAATATAATAGATTGTAAGTCAAATTCGCTTTGAGCAACAAGAAATGTGGATTGCAGTAATATGCAACACAAAAGTAATAAACGCATCCCCCTTTTTTTTGGGGGTAATATAAAGCTAGTTACAGAGATAGCAAAAATTTATTGTCTATTTTTTGAATCTATAGTAATAGTAACGGGACCGTCATTTAGTAACTTTACTTTCATATCGGCTCCAAACTCTCCAGTATGAATTTTCTTGGTATGCTTTCGCGAAAGCGTATTTATAAAACTCTCATAAAGCGGAATCGCTACTTCTGGTCGAGCTGCTTCCAAAAACGAAGGGCGATTTCCTTTTTTTGTACTTGCAAATAATGTAAACTGACTAATAACTAATAGATCACCGTCAATATCTTTTACAGAAAGATTCATAGCCCCATCTTCATCACCAAAAATACGTAGTCCAACAATTTTATTAGCGAGCCAATCAATATCTTCTTGTGTATCATCATGGGTAATTCCTAACAATATTAGAAATCCTTTTCTAATGCTAGACTTTATCGTATTATCTATGGTAACAGATGCCTCAGATACGCGTTGAATAATAACTTTCATACCTTATTAATTTGCGTATTGATCTTTACGGTATTGTTCTTCATCTCCATCCAGAATTTGAACGTAGCTTTTATAACGAGACCAGTGTAATTCATCATTCTCTAATGCTTCTTTTACGGCACATTTTGGTTCTTCCAAATGAAGACAATTATTAAATTTACACTCGCTTTTTAATTCAAAAAATTCTGGGAAATAATTTCCGATTTCTTCTCGCTCCATATCTACAATCCCAAAACCTTTAATACCAGGAGTATCTATTATTTTTGCATCAAAACTAAGGTCATACATTTCTGCAAAGGTGGTGGTATGTTGTCCTTGCATATGTTGTTCACTAATTGCTTTTGTTTTAAGATTCAAATTAGGCTCTATGGCATTTACCAATGTAGATTTACCAACACCACTATGGCCTGTAAACATATTGACATTACCTTCCATTTTTTGCTTTACAGCATCTATATTTGTGTCCTTAAGTGCTGAAATACCCATACATTCATATCCTATCTCTCGATACATTGCTGCCAGAAACTTAATCTCAAGAAGTTCATCTTCCGTATACGTATCTATTTTATTAAAAAGCAATATGGCTTTTATCCCATATGCCTCTGCGGTAATTAGAAAACGATCAATAAAAGCTGTGAATGTAGGTGGATTATTTAATGTAATAAGTAAAAAAACTTGGTCGATATTTGACGCAATAATATGTGTTTGCTTAGATAGGTTTACAGATTTTCTAATAATATAATTCTCTCTTTCTTGAATATGAGTAATGACGCCTGTGGCTACATCACTCTTAGTATCAAGATCAAAATCTACAATATCTCCTACAGCAACAGGGTTTGTACTTTTAATTCCTTTAATTCGAAACTTTCCTTTAATCCTACACTCATACCATTGGTTGTCTTCCGTTTTTACGGTATACCAACTTCCAGTAGATTTATATACAATTCCTGTCATACTTATTAATTATAGCAAAAATAGTTACTTTTTACATACGAATTCATTTAATTTGTGATTGTAAAAACCATTTAACAACAACGCATTATGAAAAAAATCTTACTAGCACTCGCTTTTGTTTCTTTATTATCACTAGACATTCAGGCACAGCAGTATGAAGTAAAAGTTATCACTTCTGTAGAATCTATTGTTCCTAGTGGATTAGGTCGTAGTCGTATTGTCTCTGCAAATGACACTAGAGATTATAAAGAATATACTTCTACACAAACAGAAGAAGATAATACACGTAATAAATCAAAAAGAAAGGAAATCAGAGTAAAAGGATTTGATGAAACAAAACTTTTAAACTTCTTCAACCTTGGAGGTATTCGTTTTCAGAACATTGCTTCAAACGACGCTCTTATCGAATCAAAGATTAACGATATGTTAGCACAAGGATGGGATTTAGCTTTTGTAGCTAGTGCTGTCGAAAGTGCAGGAGGTAAAGGCGATAATAACGGTATCTTTATTACTCGATATATCTTTAAAAGAGTAAAGCAATAAATTTTTAATACATACAACTTATTACAAAAACTTCTAATACCTATGGTATCGGAAGTTTTTTTATGCTTCTATTGTAAAATAAAAAGTTGTTCCTTGTCCTTCTTGAGACTCTAACCATATAGTCCCCCCATGTGATTTTACAATTTTCTCACAATGAGCAAGTCCAATTCCTGATCCTTTATATTCTTCTCTAGTATGTAGTCTTTGAAAGATTCCAAAAATGCGATCTTGGTATTTTTTTGGTATTCCAATCCCATTGTCTTTTACAGAAAATTGCCAATATTTTTGAACCTCATCATTCACCACTTTTTCTAATGGTTTACAGTTAATAGAAATGTGGGGGTTAGTCTCTGGTAATCTAAATTTAATCCCATTACTTATGAGGTTTTGAAATAATAGTCTTAACTCAATTTCGTTACCCTTTACTAAAGGAAGATTTTTAGTTTCTATTAACACACCATTTTCCTCTATTACAGTTTTCAAATCTGCTTTAAGTTCCTGTAAAATAATAGTGCAGTCTACCTCCTTAAAATTTGAATCACGACCAAGTCTCGAATATTCTAATAGTGCATTAATAAGCTTTTTCATTCTAACACTCCCTTCTTTTATGAAGTTTAGAATTTCCTTTCCATCACTATCAAACGTTTCTTTATACTCAACTTCAAGAAGTTCTATAAAGCTTGATACCGTATTAAGAGGCTCCTGTAAATCATGACTTGCGATATATGCAAATTGTTCAAGCTCTTTGTTTTTTGAAGCTAGTTGTTCTGATTGTTTTTCTATAGCGGTGTGCTGCTTCTTAAGCAATCTATTAAGTTTTTTACTCTTTCTTCTACTAAGAAATATCCATAAACTAGCTAGCACTAGAAAAACTGAAAGAAGTATCAGGAATAAATTTGCTCTTTTTTGGTTGAGAATTGTTGTTGTATTCTTTTTTAAAATAGCTTCTTTTTCTAAGATGTCTGCATTCTGATATTCTAAAAACTCCTGTTGTTGCTTTATTTGTTCGTCACTTTGCTTGATTTTTTCATCTTGTGCTTTGAGTTGCTTAATTTGTTTTTGTATGTTTTGCTCTAACTCTTTTTCTAGTGCTATTTTTTCTTTTAAGGCTATATTTTTAAGCTCACTGTCTAGCGATAAATTTTGAATTGAATAATCTTTTTCAAGAATCACCTCTTCTTTTGTTTCTAACTCTTTTAATTGTGTGACAATTGCTTCTTGTTGATTTCCTATTTCTTCTTGCTGTTGCTCTATAATTTCTTTTTGTTGCTGATTTTCTTCAGTAACAGCAGAAAGTTTTTCTTCAGCATTTCTATATAGTTCTTGCCATTTATCAATAGAACTTATTGCAAATTCTTCTAATGAAGAAGTCATTCTTAAGTTTGCTCTAGATATTAGTTTTTTATTAATCTCATATTTATAAGTTCCTTCCGCTCTAATCATATTAATCATAGAAGCGTTATAGTCATACCCTTCTGAAATTAACAAAATCCTTTTACCTCTTATTGCTTTTAAAATAGAACCAACATTAAAGTTGTATTTTTTATGTACATACACAATATGTACATCATCTATCTCACTAATTCTATTAATACGTTTTACTTGAATAGGTTTTCCATAAACAAATCTTTTTTGAGCTATCTGGCTCACATTCACAATCGTTGGATCTGCACCCATTACACCAATAGTGAATGCATTTTTTTGACTTTCTGAAGGCCAGATAATTTGTTGTGCAAAATTAAAAATGAAGATGGCACGTTGTTGCCGTTCTACCTCATCTGTTGTACTTTGAGAATGCATTATATGTACAGTACAAAAAAGTAACATACACCAAATGATGCACCTCCTAATTATATGACCTAATACTATATTCAAAATGATTAAAATTTTGCTTGAAAACCAATAAAATAATTAGCTCCATTAACATTAAACTGTTGTACTCTTCTGCTATATATAAATTGACCTTCTCTCGTTAACGCTGAATGATTAATTTTATCTGGATAAACGTCAAAAATATTATTTCCTCCTATCGTAAAATCAATACTATTATTTAACTTATAAGACACTGATAGATCTGTTAAAATTTTTGAAGAAAACTTCTGATCTCTTGATTGTGGTAATCCTGTAAAATCATTAATAACAAAATCCTCAGGAGTCACGTCTAACGGAAAAATAAAGAGTACTGTTCCGAAATATGTATTTCTTGCTAAGAATCTAAATTTGTTTATATCATATGTAAATGTTGAGATAAACTTACTTCTTGGTTGAGAAGAAACAACACGAGCAATCTCTTCCCTGCTAAAGAATATATCTTCAAGACCAACTTCTACAAAAGGCTCTGGCACATTGATATCCCCTCTTATTTTTGTTTCTGTTATATTACCTGTAAGTGTTGTACTAAGTCTTCCTCTACCAATAGAAGCTTGGTATCCAAAAGTAGCATCAAAGCCATTTGTACGAGAATCTAAAGCGTTTGTAAATAATTGAGCGATATCTACCTGCAATGGATCTAAAATATCTTCAAAACCTTCTGAAACTCTTCCTGAAAGAACAATTCTATCTTTAATCCTTATATCATAATAATTAAATGAAAAGGTAAGCTTGTCAGCAATCTTTCCATTAAAACCAGCGCTAAAATATGTAGAAGATTCTGGTTTAATATTATGTGTTCCAAAAGCTCTTGCTACTTCACTTTCTGAATTAAAAGTTCCTATTTGCGCAGGCCCTGTAGACACAAACTGTGTACCTATATTTTGAAAGAACAATTGATGTAATGAAGGAGGTCTACGACCTGTATTATATCCTACTCTCAATCCAAAATTTTCATTAAAATTATACCTAGAAGATAATTTCCATATCAAGCCATCAAAAACATTTCGTCCAGACATAGATCGTCCAGCTGCCTTAACAAACCATTTATCTGTTACTTTAGCATCTACTTGATAAAAAATAGAATTTAAGGTTCTAGAGCGACTAATGGCATTATCAGGAGATATACCTGGAAATACCTGAGATCCTGCTATACGTGGCACTTCTTCTCCCTCATTGTTAATATAAGTTGCTCCACCATTTATATAAGAAGCCTCTTCACCTGCTAAAATCGTATAATTTTCTCTTCTAAGCTCCCCTCCAAAAGAAATTGTCACTCCATTTAGCCAATTAACTTCTTTGCTTATATCTAGGTTTGTAGCGTGTTGTGTATACCTATAAGTCCCTGCAAAAAAATTGCGCGGAGAATCTACTCCAAGGGATGCATTATTTGAATTAAAAATATTAAAATCAATACGATTTACGCCTATTCCATGGCTAAAATCTACATTCCAACCATTACGTTCTTTTTTAAATCCAGCATAAAGCGAATTGTCAATAATATTAGTGACTATCTGAGGAGAAAAACCATTTGGGTATAATTCTGTCACTACTCGTAATTGATCTTTTGGCAAACGATAAAAACCTCTAGATTTTCCTATCCTACTATTTCTTAATCCATATAGATAGAAAGTAGTGTTATCTGAAACTTCAATTTCACTATTGAGAGCAATAGAAAGATTCTCTGTTGCTGCATTTCCTGCTTCAATAATTCTTCTATCAGAAAATCCTGTTTGTCCAAAAAAGTCATTTTCTTCTATGAGTTGATTATCTAATTCAACATCATTTGTATATACAGTTCCTGTATAATTACCAGCTCTATTTGTCGCTTCACTATTTCTATACTCTCCCGTAAGATTTGCAAATCCTTTTTTTCCAATTTTAAATCCTGAGTTAGCACCTAACACATAAATGTACCCGTCGCCTTCTGTATTTATTCTATTTTTTGCAAACACTACAGTTTCATTAATATCTTCTTTAAGAATAATATTTATGACCCCTGCAATAGCGTCAGATCCATACTGAGCTGTTCCGCCATCTCTTAATATCTCTATTTTATCTATTGCAGTTACGGGAATAGCATTAAAATCTATTCCTGCAGTTCCTCTCCCAACAGTCCCATTTACATTTAGCAAAGCACTATTATGACGCCTTTTTCCATTAATCAAAACTAAGATCTGGTCAGGTCCTAAACCTCGTAAAGCAGCAGGATCTACATGATCTGTACCATCAGCTATTGTTTGTCTTGCAGAATGAAATGAAGGCACTAAATATTGCAGTACTTGACTTAAATCATATTGCGAAGAATTTGCTATATCTTGAGCTGTTACTACCTCTATAGGAGAACTTGCATTAAAAAGAGATGAATTTATAGATTTAGAATCAATACTTACTGATTGATTTACAGGGAAACCCGTTTCAAGCAAGAAATCAACTTTTAGTGCTACGCCTTCAACTACAGTAATTGTTTTAGAAACTGTCTTATATAACGTAAAAGAAGCAGTGATGATATAATCTCCAGGAAGCATTTGCATGGTATAATTACCATCTATATCTGTTGATGTAGAGGAGTTTTCTCCTTCTATAAAAACACGAGCACCTGGAAGGTTTCCAAATTGATCAGATATATTACCAAAAACCTTCACGGTATTTTGAGCATATCCGATACTTACAAAAAGAAAGGAAAGAAAAACAGTTAGGGATAGTTTCTTAAGCATTCTATTTAAAATAAATCATTTAATTAAATAAAACTATAGTGCAATACCTTCTGGCAAGTATGAAAGCACTTTAGTTACAGCATCATTAGACAACATTTTTTTATGCATTAATTGTACATTATTTATTTTTTTTACTTTTTCTAAATCTTCAGGATGTAATGGTACTCCCATCATAATCACTATCAATGGAGTATATAGTTTATAAGACTCTATATCTTGTACTTCTTCTAAAAATTCAAGACCATTCATAATAGGCATATTGATATCTAAAAATATAATATCAGCCATATCCGAGCTTTCTATTTCCTCTATAGCTTCTAAACCATTTGTTTTCACAACAATTTCTCCTTCAAAACCATATTTCTTTAAAATTTGTTTATTAAAGAAATTGGTTGCCTTATTATCATCTACTAGTAGGATTTTATATATTCTATTTTTCATTCGAAACCTAAATTAGATTATGTGACGTTTAAAATTTTTTGCATAACATTAGTTAATACATCTAGATTGATTGGCTTGTTTACATAATCAAGTAAACTATTATTCTTATTAAACTTATCTATATCACTGGGTTCAGAAGATGTTGTTAGTATTACTATTTTTATTCCCCTAATATATTCTTCTGAGAGTGCATTAAATCTATCCAAAAATTCCCAACCATTCATCGCTGGCATATTTATATCCAGAAAAATTAAATCAGGTTTTGGATTGTTATTAGAATGACAAGACATAAGGTAGTCTAATCCTTCTATGCCACTTTGAACTGTGATTATTTTTTTAAAAAAACCATAGTTATTAGCAACACGTTCATTGAAGAAGTTTGTAGCTTTATCATCGTCAATAAATAACACACATTTTTTCTTTTTTATCATTTAGGGAAAATAAAAAATATTAAGCGTTATAGATTTAAGCTACTAATTTAGGATTATTTACGCACTTTATCATACTTTTTGTGTTTTTTATCGACTTAAAAACTGTTATTTTCTTAAAAAAAAGAAAATACTTACAAAAATCACCTTTCTAATTATCCCTATTATTCTTATCAATTTTACTATAAAACAATAATGCCCAATGAATGTTCCATACATTCATTGGGCATTATATAGCCTTATAATTATTTAAAACTACCTTGAGATAAATCTCAAAGTATTAAACCTTTTGGGCGTGCCTACACATAAGATCTCTTATTTTGAAAGTGCAATTTTCTGTTGGTGATTAATAGATTCTTGATGTACTGCTTTAAATACTCTTAGAATAAATTCTTCACTTAGATTATTTTGCTCTCCTTCAAGAATCATCTTTCCTAAAATTTCGTTCCAACGTTTTGTCTGTAATATGGCTACATTATTATCTTTTTTAAGATGCCCTATCTGATCTGCAATTTTCATACGCTTCCCTAAAGACTCTATAAGTTGATGATCTACCACATCTATCTGTGTACGTAGTGTATTAATTTTATTATTATACTCTACTTCACTTCCTTCTACTTTTCTAATTTTAAGATCAATCATCATTTGGATTAATGTATCTGGAGTAATTTGTTGTGCAGCATCACTCCATGCATTATCAGGGTCATAATGTGTCTCTACCATTAAACCATCATAGTTCAGATCTAATGCAGTCTGGCTCAGATCATGAATAATATCACGACGTCCTGCAATATGAGAAGGATCTAAAATTAATGGAAGATCTGGAAAACGATTTTGAAGATCAATGGCTATTTGCCATTCTGGATTATTTCTATAACGTGTTTTTTCATACGTAGAAAACCCTCTATGTATCACTCCTAAATTTTTAATATCTGCTGTATGAAAACGTTCTACAGCTCCTAACCATAAAGCTAAATCTGGATTCACAGGATTTTTAATCAATACTGTTTTATCAGTTCCTTTAAGTGCATCGGCAATATCTTGTACAATAAAAGGAGATACTGTAGTACGTGCCCCAATCCATAATATATCTACATCATGTTTTAAAGCAAGTTCGACATGGTTTGGATTTGCCACTTCTGTGGTGGTAAGCATTCCTGTTTCTTGTTTTGCTTTTTGCAACCATTTTAGCCCTAATGCACCAACCCCTTCAAAGTTACCAGGTCGTGTACGAGGTTTCCATATTCCAGCTCTCAATACAGTAGCATCTGTCTCCTTAAGCTGATGCGCAATTTTTAATAACTGTTCTTCTGTTTCGGCGCTACATGGTCCTGCAATTACAAGTGGATGATCTAAACCAAAAGCGTCTAACCAATTTCTAAGTTCTTTCTTATTCTCCATAGTATTCTAATTTTATACCTCTTCAGGCTTATTCAATTCCTTTTAATATTTCTTTAATATGATTGGTATTCTCCATTTCTTCAAATACTCCAGTAAAATTATCTTCTTGCATCAATTTCTTAAAATGTGCTAGATTATACATATACTCGTCTAATGTTTCCAAAATGTTGTCTTTATTCTGTTTAAATATGGATGTCCAGGTAGTAGGATTACTTTTTGCCAGCCTTACTGTAGATGCAAAACCACTTCCCGCCATATCAAAAATATCTCGTTCATTTTTTTCTTTATCAATCACTGTTTTCCCTAACATAAAAGCACTTATATGTGACAAATGTGATACATATGCAATATGTTTATCATGAGAAACAGGATCCATATATCGAATACGCATCCCTATAGACGTAAATAATTGCAAAGCCTTTTCTTGGAGTTTAAAACTTGTTTTTTCCACCTCGCAAATAATATTTGTCTTTCCCTTATAAAGCCCTTCTATAGCAGCCATTGGCCCTGAAAATTCAGTACCTGCAATAGGATGACAGGCTAAAAAATTTCTTCTTCTTTCATGAGTAGCCACCACTTCACATATAGACGCCTTAGTAGAGCCCATGTCTATGACTAATGTTTGATCATTTATTTGATCTAACACTTTGGGAAGCACTTCTAAGGCAATATCTACAGGAATAGAAAGCACGACCATATCTGCATCTTCTATCGTCGAAATTGTCGCTTCTTCATCAATTAACCCTATTCGCACTGCTTCCGTAATATGTAGCGGTGTTGTATCTATTCCAAAAAATGTAGCTTTTGGATATATTTTTCTAAGATCTCTTGCAAAAGAACCTCCGATCAACCCTATTCCTATGATGTAAATTTTTTCCAACTGTTGTTTTTCTTTATTTGCTTTATCGTTTCTCTCTCCCTGTGGTCGTAAACCTGTCTGCAAGCAGGCAGGTCTCATAAGTTCGATTTCGCGAAAGCGTACTTAAAATCGTTCTATAGCTTTTCTAATTTGATCTTCTGTAACACATAAACTAAAACGTATATACCCCTCTCCCTGACTTCCAAATATTGTTCCCGGTGTTATAAATATGTGTTTATCAAGAAGCACTTCATCTATAAAAACCTCAGCATCTATTCCTTCAGGAAGCTTTGCCCACACAAAAAGACCCACTCCATTTTTCTCATATGTACACCCCAATTTTTCTACAAGTGTATAGACAAGATCTCGACGTTTTGTATATAGTGTATTGATAGACTCAAACCAAGAGGCATCAAGTTGTAATGCAGCAATAGCACCTTGCTGAATGCCATAAAACATACCACTATCCATATTTGATTTCACTTTCAGAATATGATTTATATGTGTCTGACTCCCCATAACCATTCCTACACGCCAACCCGCCATATTAAAGCTCTTACTTAAAGAATTAAGCTCTAAGGCAATCTCTTTTGCACCTTCAACATTGAGAATAGAGCTAGGATGCTCATTAAGAATAAAGCTATACGGATTGTCATTTACGATAAGGATATTATTTGTTTTTGCAAAAGCAATTAATTTTTCAAAAAAACCATCTTTTGCAGTTGCTCCTGTAGGCATATGTGGGTAATTCACCCACATAATCTTCACTTCACTAAGGTCTTGTTTCTGTATAGCATCTAAATCAGGTAACCAATGTTGTGTTGCATCCAGATCATAAAACACAGGAACTGCTTCAACTAATTTTGTCACGGCGCTATAGGTTGGATACCCAGGGTTAGGAATTAACACCTTATCACCAGGATTTAAGAATGCCATACTAATATGCATAATCCCTTCTTTAGACCCCATTAATGGCAATACCTCTGTAGTTGGATCTACCTGCACTTGATAATGTCTTTTATAAAAAGCTGCCATAGCTTCTCTCAACTCAGGGATTCCCGTATAACTCTGATATTGATGCACTTTTGAATTTTCTAAAGCTGTATTCAATGCCGTTACGACAGTATCTGGTGCAGCCACATCAGGACTTCCAATTCCCATATTTATGATAGGATGACCTGCAGCCTCTAATGTACGTACCTCTTTAAGCTTTCGCGAAAAGTAATACTCCTTGGTCTCTAGTAATCTATTTGCTGGCTGTATCATCTTTTTTGATTTTTATATTCGCCCAATACTTTAAAATCTGTAGACATAATTTCCAATACCTTTTTTGCTTTTTCATAATCGCTATAAGCTTCAAAAGTCACATCTACAAAAAAAGCATATTGCCATGGCATTTCGATAACTGGCATAGACTGTATCTTGGTAAGATTAAGCTTGCAATCACTCATTACATTAAGAATGGTTGCTAAACTTCCTCTTTTATGATCTGTTCTAAAACAAATAGACGCCTTATTACAATCTGTATTGATTTGTTTTTCTTTTGTGTTTAAAATGAAAAAACGAGTTTCATTATGCTTTATCGTTTGTATTTGAGGTGCTATGATATCCAACTTATAAATCTGAGATGCTGTTTCACTAGCAATAGCAGCAATTCCTTTGAGTTGCTCTTTTTGAATTTGATGTGCTACAGCAGCAGTATCTGTAGCTTCTACGAGTTTTATAGATGGATACTTTTCAAAAAAAGCACGACATTGTATCAATGCCATAGGATGTGACCATACTTCTTTAATAGCTTCTATTGCCTGTCCTGACAATGCCATCAGATTGTGCTGTACATCTAAGTAAAACTCGCCTTCAATGGTAAGCTTATACTGATCTATTAGAGCATAATTAGGTAAAATAGCTCCTGCTATAGAGTTTTCTATAGCCATAACAGCAGCTGTAGCATTTCCTGATACCAATTGATCTACAAGTAATGGAAAAGACATACACTCTAGTACAGACACATTAGACTCAAAAAATGTTTGAGCCACCTTATGATGAAATGATCCTTTTACGCCTTGAATTGCTATACTCATTTTATTCTCGCGAAGGCGGGAATCTCATCCCACATTCGACTTTTATTTCACTTCCACTTTCGTAGAAATCTTATTTTAATTGATGTACACAATAACAATTCACATTTTAAAACAACTCCTCTTTAAAACAAAAAAAAGTCCCGATGATAAATCAGGACTTTAAGAATTTTTGAGTGTATTTATTACAATCACCGTCCCGATTTCAACTGCCCGAAGAAAAAGAAATAGTTATTCCAGTAATAAACGTTTGTAAACATTATGAATTTGTTATGTTGTAAAAGTAGAAAAAAAAGTAAGGTAAACAACATAAGTCAATTATTTTTTATCTTTTTTTTCAGTACTTTCAATTTTTACATTGAATATTTGTATATCCGCTTAATGTCCATTAGCTGTAATACTAGCTATTACTAGCCTATCAAATATTTTTTCTCCGAAATAGC
>NZ_CANLOB010000035.1 GCF_947492815.1 uncultured Dokdonia sp. | reverse complement strand
CTTTGATAAGTGCAACATCGTATTGAAGTCACCATTCGTTTACACGATTCCCATCCAATTTAATAAAAATGAATAGTAAAATAGTGAATCCCCAAAAGCCGGAGCCTCCGTAGCTGAAGAAGGGGAGAGGTATCCCGATAGTAGGTAATAAACCTGTAACCATACCGACATTTACAGCAAAATGAATAAATATAATCCCAGCGACACCATAACCATAAATACGACTAAATTCGTTTTTTTGTTTTTCAGAAAGCTGTATAACCCGTAAAATAAGAAGGACAAAAAGAATCACAACTAAAGCACTTCCCATAAACCCCCATTCTTCACCCACTGCGCTAAAAATATAATCAGTGTCTTGTTCAGGGACAAATTTCCCAGTGGTTTGTGTTCCTTGTAAAAAGCCTTGTCCAGTCCATCCTCCGTTTCCGATAGCAATCTCACTTTGACGCGTATTATATCCAATACTTTGCGTATCTGCTTCTTTCCCTAAAACAATATTGAAACGATCTCTGTGACGCTGTTGAAATACATTTTCGAAGATATAATTCACAGAAAAAGAAAATAAAGTACAGGCAAGAATAACACCTAAATACAATGGTCTAGAAGGACGTCTTTTTCTGTTTTTTAGAAAAAGTAATAGGGCAATAGCAGTGACTCCCAATGCAATATATAAAGGACCAAAAAGAAGTGTGAGTACAAATAATGTAATAACTGAAGCTCCTAAAATAAGATATACTGCGGCGATACCTTCTCTGTATAGTGGAAAGAAAAAAGCAGCATATACTAAGGCGCTTCCAGGATCAGGTTGCGGTATAATAACTAAGGCAGGAATCGCAATAATAAGGAATGCTCGTAATTGATCTCGGATTGTTTTTATATTGGTTTGGATATCACTTAGATATTTGGCGAGTGCTAGTGCGGTGGCAACTTTAGCAAATTCGCTAGGTTGTAGGGTAAAAGACCCAAAAGCAAACCAACTCGTGGCACCATTTATATTTTTTCCTAATGGAAATAAAAGGAGAAGCGAGATAATAGCAACTACATAAATTAAACTTGAAAACCGTTCAAAGAACTTAGTATCCAGAAATAAAATAAACGTGATAATGATAAACCCTAAGCCAATCCAAATTAATTGTTTGAAAGGAAGGTTTTCTAAAACAAAGAAATTTTGAATTTCTGGATTATAAGTAGCAGAATAGATACTTAACCATCCTATACTAATTAGTGCTAGGTATATTAAAATAAGTGCCCAATCAAAACTTCCTACACTACGCGATCCAGCACTCATAATTTTACTTCTTCTTCTGCCAAGAATTTAGCACTTATTTTTTTTCCGTCGTTTATCGGGAAGGGTCTACCTAGTAATGGCTTTTCATACTCCTCTTCAAGACTATGGGTGAGTACCCAGTTTTCTAGATCTTTACGAGTGACTTCCCCTTTAAGATATTTTTCTATCATAACAGAAGCAATGCGCCCACCAAAGCGAGCTCCCCAATACCCATTTTCTACAAATACAGCAATAGCAATTTTAGGATTGTCTTTAGGAGCAAAAGCCACAAAAACAGAATGGTCTGTTAATTCTACTTTTTTCCCCTGAATACGAATACTATTCTCAGCAGTTCCTGTTTTTCCACAGATTTCTATACCAGGTACTTTAAGAAAGTTTGCTGTACCACCAATATAATTATATACGTTGTTAAGCCCTTCGATAACAGGTTCAAAATGTTGAGGGTCGATTGTGGTAATATGCTTTTCTTTATATTTAGAAGGGATGGTATCTATTCCTTTTATGTTTTTAATGATATGGGGTTTATAAAACCAACCTCTATTGGCAATAGCCGCTGTAAAATTTACCATTTGCATAGGAGTCATAAGCACTTCTCCCTGACCTATCGCATTAGAGATGGTAGCTGTAGTTCCCCAACGATAGGTTGGATAATTGTACGTTCTATTATAATATTTTGCATTAGGAATTAATCCTCTTCTCCCAGAAGGCAGGTCATACCCCATAAAATCCCCAAGTCCAAAGCTAGCTAAGTGCGCTCGCCATTTTTCGATGCCTTCTTGCGGGGTATCGTACTTATCAATAGTACTTCGGTATGCACTTGCAAAATAACTATTACAGGAATATGCTATACCGTCTACGAGCTTTACAGGGCTTCTATGATGATGACATCCTAGTGGTTTTTTTCCTCCATAGCGATATCCCCCATTACAATACACCTTATTCTCTGTATTTACAACGCCTTCTTGCAAGGCAATAAGAGAAGTTAAGGCTTTGAATGGAGAGCCAGGAGCATATTCTCCTAAAAGAACACGATCAAATAACGGTTTTGCAATTGAGTCTGCATCTAGTTTTGTGTAATTTTTAGAACGCTCTCTTCCCACGAGTAAAGCAGGGTCATAATTTGGAGCCGCAACTAAGGCAAGAATTTCTCCTGTAGCAGGTTCTAATGCAACAATACCTCCTCGCTTATTAACCATGAGCTCTTCTCCATATTTTTGAAGTTCAGCATCTATAGTTAATTGGATATTGCGACCAGGAACGGGTAATGTATCTAATTTGCCTTCCTTGTATGGAGCAATGACTCTATTAAATCGATCTTTCTGATATCTTTTTACGCCTTTGACACCGCGTAAAACCTCTTCATATTGTTGTTCAACACCTTGACGACCTATTAAATCTCCTGATTTATAATAAGGGTCTTTTTTGATCATGCTTTGATTTACTTCTTGAATATATCCTAAGAAGTTAGCGCCAAAGTCTATTTGATAATCTCGAAGCGAACGTTTTTGAATATAAAACCCTTCGTATTTGTGCATTTGCTCTCCAAGGTATGCATAATCTTCTGTAGACATGGTAGGAACAATCACAGCAGGCAGCCAAGAAGCCCTTCTTCGAGCTCTGTTTAATTCTTTAAGTAATTTTTCTTTTTCAATACCTAAAAGCTTACATAATCCTAATGTGTCAAAAGGCTTTATATCTTTAGGGATTGCCATCAGGTCATACGATGGCTGATTTGAAACGAGTAATTTATTATTACGATCATAAATATGCCCTCGTTGTGGATAATCGTATTCTACTTTTATAGCGTTGTTTTCTGATTTTATAACTGAAGAAGTGTCATATATCTGTAAATAGAATAGCCGTCCCATAAATAATAGGCCAGTACTAAGCACAATAGAAAAAAGTAATAGTTTTCTCATTCTTGACGACTGCTAAAAAGAATATTAAACATAAGACATAAAATACTCGTGAATATACCAGTAAACAACGTTTTTTTAAGGATATAAATTATATTAGTTATGTTAAAAACCTCTAAAGAAAATAGTACTAAATGGTGTATTAATACTAAACTTGAAATGTATATTAAACGTTCATAAAAAGTAACGTTAGGAAGTTTAATAGCATTATATTCATAACTTACTCCAAAAGTAAGTCGTAATACTATTGGTCTTATGTAAGCTATCACAAGAGATGCTGCGGCATGAATACCACCACTATTTCCAAACATATCTATAGTAAGTCCTGTTAAAAATGCAATCACTAGATATAAAGAACGATTTGCATTAAAGGGAAATACCAGAACGAATAATATATATGGATATGGATTGATATAGCCCATAAAATCAATATTATTAAATATCAATACCTGTGCTAATATCAAACTGATAAAACGGACACTATTTACAAGAATACTATTCTTCATCAATGCTATTTTCTTGTAGTGTTGTTATTTCATTCTTATCTGTGTTTTCAATAATATACACATGGCCAAGACTTGTCATATCATTAAATAATCGTACGGATAATGTATAGAAATTTTTACTATTATCTAGTTCAAATTCTTCAATAGTACCTATAGGAATTCCTTTAGGGAAAATAGCAGATTGTCCGCTAGTTTCAATTGTATCTCCAATCTTTACAGGTGCTTGTTCTTGCATGTCAATTACCGTCATGATATTAGGGTCTTGACCATTCCATTCTAAAGTACCGTAGTGTTCTGAAGCACGTAATTTCGCATTGGTTTTGAAATTCGTATTTAATATGGATAATACAGTGCTATACTTTGTAGATGTTTTTTCAATAAAGCCTACAATTCCTTGACTTGTAATCACACCCATCTCAGGTAAAATACTATCTCTACGCCCAGCTTTTAAGGTGATAATATTATCTGTTTTTGAGTAAGAGTTTTTAAGTACTTTGGCAGGGATATATCTAAACTGACTTTCTATCGCATCATATATCGATAGTGAATCTGATGAACCAGTAATTGTATATAATCTGGCTTCCTTTTCGCGCAAGCGGGCATTTTCTTCTAATAATTGCTTATTGTATGTTTTAAGATGAAAATAGTCTTGAATACTACTTGCAGATTCATAAATACCACCTGAGAGGAAGTTGGCTGAATTGATAAACTTACTCTTGTGGTATGAATGAGATTGAATCGTAAATACAAGGGAGAGGCAAAATAAAAAGGCAAACAGTAGGAAGTTTTTATTCCTTATCAAAAAATTGATGATCTGCTGCATGGGTAAACGACGGATTATTTGATGAGTACGCTCTTGTATTTTGCAATGTTTTTAAGGCAAATTCCTGTTCCTCTTACAACGGCTCTTAATGGATCTTCTGCGATATATACAGGAAGATCTGTTTTTTGAGAAAGGCGTTTATCTAAGCCTCTTAGCATAGATCCACCACCTGCAAGATAAATTCCAGTGTTATAAATATCGGCAGCGAGTTCTGGAGGTGTTTGTGATAAGGTCTCCATCACGGCATCTTCAATACGAAGAATAGATTTGTCTAATGCCTTTGCTATTTCTCTAAAAGAGATTTGTACTTGTTTTGGTTTACCAGTTAACAAATCACGTCCTTGCACGCTCATTTCTTCTGGTGGAACTTCTAAATCTTCTGTAGCAGCTCCTATTTGTATTTTAATTTTTTCTGCACTGCGCTCACCTACATAAAGGTTATGTTGTGTACGCATGTAGTAAATAATATCATTTGTAAATACATCTCCTGCAATTTTTACCGACTTGTCGCAGACAATTCCTCCAAGAGCAATGACCGCAATTTCTGTAGTACCACCCCCTATATCTACAATCATGTTTCCTTTAGGTTGCATGATATCTACACCAATACCAATAGCCGCTGCCATAGGTTCGTGAATAAGATGTACTTCTTTTCCATTCACACGCTCTGCACTTTCTTTTACCGCACGCATCTCTACTTCTGTAATTCCAGAAGGAATACAAATAACCATACGCAATGCAGGAGGGAAAAGTTTTTTCTTAAGGGCAGGAATTTCTTTGATGAACATACTGATCATTTGCTCACTGGCATCAAAATCTGCAATCACCCCATCTTTAAGAGGACGAATCGTTTTGATGTTTTCATGTGTTTTTCCTTGCATTTGTGCCGCTTCTTTTCCAACAGCAATAATTTTCTTTGTTGTACGATCGCGGGCAACAATAGAAGGGCTATCCACCACAACTTTATCATTGTGAATAATCAGTGTGTTCGCAGTACCAAGGTCAATGGCAATGTCTTCAGTCAGGAAATCAAAAAATCCCATAGGGCGAGATAGGGTATTAAATTTTAAATCGGTTTGTCGTATTCTCTAAATGTACAAATAATATTGTGTTTTTTTACGCTTTCGCGAAAGCGTATGACATCCTAAACAATTAATGTTTGAAATGACGTATTCCTGTCATCACCATAGATACGTTATGATCGTTACAGTAATCTATAGTCAGTTGGTCTTTTATAGATCCTCCTGGTTGAATTACAGCAGTAATACCTGCTTTGTCTGCAATCTCTACACAGTCTGGAAATGGGAAAAATGCATCACTTGCCATGACCGCTCCTTTTAGATCAAAATTAAAAGAAGTTGCTTTCTCAATGGCTTGACGTAAAGCATCTACTCTTGAGGTTTGACCTGTTCCACTTGCACAAAGTTGTTTGTTCTTACAAAGTACAATGGTATTTGACTTTGTGTGTTTGCATATTTTTGAAGCAAATAGTAAATCTTCTAACTCGCTATCTGTTGGTTTAGTATGTGTTGCGTGTGTTAAATTTTTTGCGGTATCTGTTTGATTGTCTCTATCTTGAACGAGAGTTCCATTAAGACATGTACGCATCATGGTTTGTGGAAGCGTTACTTCTTTTTGAATAAGGATAATTCTATTTTTCTTCCCTTTCAAAATTTCAAGAGCATCATCATCAAAAGAAGGAGCTATTACTACTTCACAAAATAACTTATGTATTTCTTCTGCAGTTGCCTTGTCTATTGTTCCATTTGCAATAAGAACCCCTCCAAAGGCACTAGTAGGATCTCCTGCTAAGGCATCTACATACGCTGTGTGCATAGTGTCACGCTGCGCAAAACCACAAGCATTGTTATGTTTTAGTATGGCAAATGTAGGAGCCTCTCCAGCAAACTCATTCATTAAGTTTACGGCGGCATCTACATCTAGTAAATTATTATAAGAAAGTGCTTTTCCGTGAAGTTTATCAAAAATTGCATCAAAATCACCAAAGAAGAATCCACGTTGGTGTGGGTTTTCCCCATAACGAAGTACTTGTCCTTTATGTTCACTTACTTTTAAAGCAGGAATCTCGTGATCTGCATTAAAATAATTAAAAATAGCAGTGTCATAATGAGATGATATACCAAAAGACTTTGCTGCAAATCGTTTACGATCTGCTAGTGTAGTTGTACCATTACCATCAGTTACCATTTGTAATACTTCGGCATAATCATCTACTGAAGAAACACATAGGGTGTCTTTAAAGTTTTTGGCAGCAGCACGGATTAGCGAAATACCTCCGATGTCTATTTTTTCTATAATATCTTGTTCAGAAGCTCCTGAAGCTACTGTTTTTTCAAATGGATATAAATCTACAATAACAATGTCTAGTTGTGGAATTTCATATTCGCTCATTTCCGCAACATCTCCCTCATGATCTTGTCTGTTAAGAATACCTCCAAATACTTTTGGGTGTAGTGTTTTTACACGTCCGCCTAAAATAGACGGGTATGATGTAACATCTTCAACAGGTACTACAGGGATTCCAAGATCGTTAATGAATTTTTGAGTTCCTCCAGTAGAATATAGAGTTACTCCTAAGTCGTGAAGCTTTTGAACTAGGGGTGCAAGACCTTCTTTACTAAAAACAGAAACTAAAGCGGAACTTGCTTTTTTAACATCGCTCATTGTAGAAATTTTATGTGATTTTGGATAAGTGGCAAAAATAGCAATTTAACAGTTTATAGCGCGTGGTTTATATATATAAATTTGGCACTTTTGTAACATAATTTAAAGATAGGCGTCTTATCTTTAAATTTTCCAAAATATATCGATGTTTATTTACTTACGTGTACTTAAAGAAAGCTTTCGTTTTGCAGTAAATGCTTTGCGAAATAATAAGCTCCGAACATTTCTTTCACTTATGGGAGTAACTGTTGGTATTTTTTCAATCATAGGCGTGTTGGCTGCTGTAGATTCCTTAGAAAGGCAGGTGAAAGGAAGTCTGTCTTCCTTAGATCAAAGCACCATCATATTATGCCATGCATCTTTTGGACCTACAGAAGTACCTCGATGGAAAAGAGAACAATTTGATCTGATTTCTTATGAAGAATTTCAGTATTTAAAGCGAACACTGTCAGATGCTAAGGCAATGTCTTACCTTGTGAATGTTCCTCAGCAAATTATAAAATATCAAGATGAAACACTTGAGAATATACAAACAATTTCGACAACCAATGAATACTATGATGTAGAGGCATTACAATTTCAAGATGGGAGATTCTTTAATGAGGCCGAGTCAGTAGGCGGTTCTAATGTGATTGTTATTGGAGATGAAATTAAAAATCAACTTTTTGGAAAAGATGGTAATGCAGTAGGAAAGAAAATACGCATTTTAAGCCGTAAGCTTACTGTAATAGGTGTTCTTAAAAAAGAAGGCATTGGGTTAGGTGATTCTAAAGATGAGGTTGTCATTGTTCCAGTAAATTTAACTCGAAAAATTTATGGAGAAACTAAATCTGGATTTCCTAGAGTTGTAATTCTTCCAGAGTCAGGTATAGATAACGCAGGTTTTCTAGCAAACCTTGACCAGAAATTACGATCTAAACGAGGTCTTAAAACAGGAGAAGTAAGTACGTTTTTTCCAAATCAATTTAAAGGGTTAACAGATCTGATTGATGGTCTTATTTTTACCTTAAAAGGAATTGGCTGGGGAATAGGTGCTTTTGCTTTATTGGTAGGTGGCTTTGGAATTGCAAATATTATGTTTGTAAGTGTAAAAGAACGAACGAACCTTATTGGAATACAAAAAGCATTAGGCGCAAAACGACGTTTTATATTATTTCAGTTCTTATTTGAGTCTATTCTTCTCTCTATTTTTGGAGGTCTTATAGGAATGTTTCTAGTTTGGATGATTACGTTACTGGTTAATTTTTCAGGTATTACAGGAGATTTTACATTTGTGCTGTCTTTGTTTAATATTTTTCTAGGGCTCACAGTTACGTTCTTTATAGGGATATTAGCAGGTATTATTCCTGCAATAGGAGCTTCACGATTAGATCCAGTAGAAGCGATACGTACAGGTATGTAAATAACAATCTAAAAGAAAATAAAAGGCCCCAAAATGCAATCGCATTTTGGGGCCTTTTATTTTTGATAATGAGTGCTTATAAAATAGAAACTACTTGCTCATTTACCCATTCTAGAAAACGTTCGTCTTCTGCTGTAAAAGGGTCTGGTGTGTTAGAGTCAATATCTATTTGCCCTATATTTTTTCCGTCTTTGAAAAGAGGAACTACAATTTCACTTTTTACAGTAATGCTACAAGCAATGTAATTATCTTGTGCAGCTACGTCGGGAACGACAAAATTTTCATTAGAAACAGCTACTTGACCACAAATTCCTTTTCCAAAAGGGATAACTGTATGGTCTGTAGGTTCTCCTACATATGTTTCTAAGTGTAATGTTTGTGTCTCATGGTTTGCAAAGTAAAAACCTACCCAATTGTAGTAAGGAATTGTAGAGCGTAAAACTTCACAAATTTCAGTTAATCTATCTTTTGTGGATACTGTTGTTTTAGAAACAATAGCACTAACTTCTTTTTTTAAATCTTCAAAAGCCATTTTTAATGTATTTTTGAGGCTAAACCTCAATAATTTGTTCAAACTAATAAGCAAATATAAGTCGGTACTTCGTTTTATCCTTACGTTTGTAGGAAGTTATTTTGTATTGGTCATGCTTTATAATTTATACTTAACCTATGGTGGAAGTACTACATATTACCCGGATATTGTTACACACACGGTAGCAAAACAGAGTGAATCTATTATAAATGCATTTGGATACAATATGAAAGTTGTTCCAAGTAAAGTAGAGGCCGCTATGAATCTTACGATTAATGATAAAGTGTTAGCTCGTGTTGTAGAAGGGTGTAATGCAGTAAGTGTGATGTTGCTGTATATTTCTTTTATGCTTGCTTTTTTTGATGGGTGGAAACGTACCTTGTTTTACATTCTTGGTGGTGTTGCGCTTATTTATGTGATGAATGTCACTCGGATTGCATTACTTACCATAGGAATTTATGAGTACCCAGAATATACCGAATTATTACATGGCACTATTTTTCCAGCAGTCATCTACGGAACGGTATTTTTGTTATGGCTAGGATGGATTCGATCGTATAAAAAACAACCCAAGTCATGAAAGTAGCTTTACGTGTATTTGTTGTTTTTTTATGCCTTGTAGGATTTGCTTTTATACGCTTTCGCGAAAGCGAACTCTTCTACGACCCTCTCATTGCTTTTTTTAAGAGTAATTACCAGAAAATGACGTTACCAACGATGGAGTCTTGGCGATTGTTTTTTCATGTGTTTTTACGATATACTATTAATACTTTATTGTCACTCATTATATTGTGGATGGCGTTTAAAGAAAAAGGGATAATTACTTTTGCATCACTTTTTTATGGAGTGGTCTTTATTGTATTGATAGTCATATTTGGAATTCTACTTAAAACACAAGGAATTGGGGAATATTTACCTATTTTTTATGTGCGAAGATTTTTAATACAACCTATCTTATTATTTATGTTATTGCCTGCATTTTATTACTACCGGAAGGTGAGTAATTCTTAATCAGGTTGTATCTTTGTGGGTAAATAATACGACTATGAAAAAGTACCTGTATCTTCTAGTATTGATCGCTTTTTTTTCTTGTAAGAATAATGAAACGGAAGATGTATTAAAAACAGCCCCTTCTCAAAAAGCACCTTCTTCTAAGCCTGTTTCTAGTGATTTGAATGAAACAAGTACTAAAGTTGATGTAACTTTTGAAAACGAAAAATTCACAAAGATTTATAATGCATACCTAGATGTAAAAGCATCTTTAGTAAATACAGATAACGAAGCGAGTGCTGCTTCAACACGTGCCTTTTTTATGCTTTTAAAAGGTGACGAAACTTATGCTGCTATACATACTGCAACAATACCTTTTACGGAGGCAACAACCGTAAAAGAAAGACGTACTATTTTTGAAAAAGTATCTGCAGCGGTAGAAGTACAAATAGCCAACGAAAAAATTATTTCTGGAGCTGTGTATAAGCAATACTGTCCTATGGCTTTTAATGGTAAAGGTGCTTATTGGTTATCAAACTCTAACGAGGTTCGTAATCCTTATTTTGGAGATCAAATGCTTAAATGTGGTGTTGTAGAAAAAGAAATTAAATAAGCTGCTTGTATATTAACTTATTTGAAAGCGAGTAAATATAATGATCATTTGAGTAGTTTTAAATGGTTTTGGATTTAAGATGAGAATTATGGACATGAAAACTAATTATAAAACCCCCATAATAATACTCGAAAAAAGAAGAAAAGATATCATTACAGCACTTAAAAGACAACAAACAGAAGCGTTAGTTTCTGAAAAAAGAATGGTTGAGATGGCTATTAAGTGGTTGAAAAAAGGAGAAGACTTTGATATTGATCCAGATAAATCAATAGTGAAATTGCCACCAACTCAAACTCAAACAGCTTGTGTTCAATATAGGATAGTAGAAGATTTTGAATCTGACAAAAATCAAAGCTGGAAAGAAATTAGAATTGATGAAAAAGTAATTAGACCATTACCTGGAAGTTTGTTAATCTTAGAGTAAGAATCTCGTTTATCATAATTATGAAAAAAAGAAAATTAAGTACACTTCAATTAATTACCATTGCTTTTGTAATACTTTTTCTTGTGTGGGAACGTAATATCCAAATATATCTAACGGAACATCTTCTAGAGAACAATTTGGAAACACGAAAAGATCTGTTCGTAAGTCTTCCTATACTAATAGTACTTATCGTTGTTTCAATCCGTCAATGGAAAAAGAGAGCATAGTTGAATAGTAAACGGTATCACTAATTTAGATCTGCAATATCTCTAAAGAGTGACGACCAATTCACACCCTTAAACCGATCTCCTAGTCGTATAATAACAATATCTTTTTCAGGATTGATATACATAAACTGACCTAAAATACCTCTAGCTTGATAATCTGTATAAGGCGCTTTAGCTTCTTTAAGTATTAGTTTTGTGGTATCTTTTTGAGATTTGACATAGTCTTCTCTTGTGATATTTCGCCACCAATGATGTGAGTATATATACTTACTTCTTTTATCTGTAAATGAGGTGGTTTTAGATATCCACTCTTTAGGAACAATTTGTGTGTTATTCCAAGTGCCTTCTTTAAGGTATAACCGAGCAAACTTTGCATAATCTCTAGCCTTGGCATTTAAACAGCAAAATGCTTTTGCAGTTTGATGTTTTTTACTGTCTATGCTCCACGATGCATCATACTCCATTCCTAATGGTTGCCATATTTTTTCTTGAAAATACTCATGTAGAGGTCTTTGAGTAGCGCTTTCTAAAGCGAGACTCAATAATTGTGTATTTCCGCTTTTATATTTCCAGACAAGACCAGGGGTTTCGTTTACTTTTAATTTCTTGACATACTTTTTTAAGTTGGTTCCATAATAGAATTTTGCAACCTCTCCAAAAGGATTGAAATAGCCTTCGCTAAATTTAATGCCTGATTGCATATTGATAACATCACCTAAAGTAACCGGATCAAAAGAAGCGTCAAGCTCAGGAAGATATTTTCTTATAGGATCTTCTAGGGATGTAATATGTCCTTCTTGGATAGCAATTCCAATAAGCGCAGAGATAAACGATTTTGATACAGAAAATGATGGGTGGTCAGTCGCCTTGGTGTACTCATTAAAGTATTTTTCATATAAGATTTGATCATCTTTAATCACTAAAAAAGCGGTGGTCTTACTTTTTTCAAGTACTTTCTCAAATTCATCTATTTCTGGAAATACAAAGTTGATGTCGTCTTTGACTTCTTTAAATAAAAAGGGAGCCCCTCCTTTTTTAATAGGAACACTTTCAAACTTTTCTAAATCACCTGTGTCAGCAAAATTCCAATAGAAAAACCTACCTACGTGGCACGAATTTAAAAGAAAGAGAAAGCTTAATAGTATAAGGTAACGTTGCAACTTCATATAAATAGTGTTTGACGAGTATTAAAATGATTAGTACACGTATTTTTTAAATACTTACGTTCAGAAACTAAAGATACACTACTTATTCTCCTACAATTGTATAATTTACAAGTCCCATAAACATTTCGTCACTACTCTGATATCCAAAAGTTACTTCTTTAGAAGGGTCAGGATTTAGAGGGTTTTGAAAAGAATTATTAAAAATACCTTTAGCAGTAATGACAGTTCCTTTAGGTAATAATATAGGCTCTGTATAAGTATATACTAGTTGCCAGTTAAAGTCAAAATCAGGTACGGAAATTAAATCAATTATTTCGCCATCAGGTTTTTGAGCTGTAATTTTCATTTGCTTACCACGAAAATGCATATGTGGGAAAATACTATGTACATATACATCTTCTGTTATCTTGTCTTGCGCTACAGCTGGTGTACTTTTTTCATACGGTTGTATTTCAAAATTTTCAGAGAATACCCCTAAAGAATAGTATTGCTTTTCAGGTTTTTCATCATGAAAATACAAATGAATTTTAGTGATGTCTTCTTCTTGCCTTCCAGTAGTTGTGTAATGTGTTTGTAATATTAATTCTATATCCTTATCGATATAAATTCCAGATTTATTTGGAAAGATAGTAGACTTGGAAGTTCCGCTTGCAACTACTGCAATAAGATTATCAATCCATTGTCTTTCTGGTCGGTCTACGACAAGTTGAGGTTTTGAAGAACTTGCTAATGTAGCGTGATGGACCACCTTAGGATTACCAGGTACAATCGTTACCCCAGCAAGCCATTTTCCTTCAGGAAGATTTAGTTTAATTCTTTGATGACGATAATCGATTAGTCCTGTGGCAGGTATGATTTCTTTTTTAAGAACAATAGTAGTATCTGGTACTAAAGTAGTTTCAGGAATAAGCGCTTCTTGAGGTTTTAATGCTTTTAAAGGGTCGTTTCCTTCTCCATAATTCATTCCATCATTAATCCAACGGACTAATTTTCTACGATCTTTTTCAGCAAGTCCAAAGGTATTACTAAATGAACCAATCGTAGGATCTGCTTTCCAAGGGGGCATACGTTTACTGAGCATTACTTGCTCTATCATCGCAGACCAGCCAACAATTTTATCATAATCGGTCATAGACCATGGAGCAACACCACCGTCTATATGACACCGAACACAATGATTTGTTAGAATAGGGGCAATGTCTTTTGTGAAGGTGAGTGTATCTTTTTCTATGGTGTTTCTTCTAGTAACTCTACAGCCTCTAGCAACTTCTTGCTTACTGATAGGTGCCTTGTTTTCTAGAATAGCATCAAGCGCATTTCTCAAGTAAGTTTCAGTAGGTTTTGTTTTTTGGGTTTCATAGTCCAACCTGTTATTGAGAGGTCCTCTAAAAATAATATTCCTAGATGTAGGATCTAATATGATAGCTTCTGCAGTAATCGTAATATCTAATTTATCTGCTATTAATTGTACATCGTCGTGTAATACAGGAACTTCAAATTTAAAATCACTAACCTCGTTTGCGATAGCATCTCTATGATCTTGCATATTACTGTTGATCATAAAAAAGGTAAACCCTTCCGATTGATAGTCATTTACTATTTCATGGAAATCTGATAGTGCATTGCGTACAATAGGACAACCATTTCCCTGAACAAATAATACAATAGCCTTACTGTCATTATAGGTAGATAGTCTGTGAAAATCACCTGTCTCATCATACAGTGCATAATCATTTATTCTGGCGTCAGGAATTGCTACAGGAATTTCTTTACATGCAGATAGGCACAATAAGCATAAAAACAGGTATATAAATATCTTTTTCATTAGGACACAAAAATAGATAAATCGTACGGATTATTGTTGTTAAAATGGCAATATGCTTTTGTTCTTCCTAGGATACAGTTTTGTGAAAATAACTCCTGCAATAATTGATAATAAAAAAGAAGGCGCGAGCACATCCAGTTTTTCGAAATAAATTCCAATACCATCAATTTCTTGAACAACAAACTTGAATATGGGGACACTTAAAAATCCAGTAATCATAGAAGCTAATGCTCCTTTTTCTGAATAAGATTTCCAGAATAAGGATAAAATAATAACAGGGCAGAAAGTAGCTGCAATCCCTGACCATCCAAAAATCACAAACCAGAAAATAGTTCTATCTGGTGATAGTACGGCAACAGTCATTGCTATGATTAAAGCAACAACAGCAAGTGCCAATGTGATGACTCTTGAAATTCGAGTTAGTTTTTTTTGTTCTACTGCAGGATTGATGATTTTTTGATAAAAATCTCGGGATAATGCACTTGAAGCTACTACTATAAGAGAGTCTATCGTAGACATGATTGCCGATAATACAATGGCAATATAAATAGCTACAATGGCAAGAGGTAATAAGTTTTCTATCATAGTAATTAAAACACCTTCTCCTGCTGTACCAAGTACAGTTTCTGGGTCTTGCCCAACTGATGTGAATAAATAGCGACCTAATAAACCAATGGTTACTGCGGCAAAATCGGTGAGGAGTGTAAATAAGATAGCAACCCATTTTCCTTTGTCTATTTCTGCCTCATTTTTTACAGACATAAATCGTACGTAAATCTGTGGAGAACCTAAAAACCCAAGTCCAATCATGGCAAAACCTAAAATGCTAAATACCGTAAGTAGTGGAGAAGAAGTATCTCCCCAAATACTGGTAAGATTTGGATCTATTTGTGTAAGCCCTTCTACAATACTCCCTCCATCATCAATAGATAACCATGCAATAAACGGCAAACAAACAAGTCCGAAAAACATGAGAACACCTTGAAAGAAATCTGACCAAACAGCCGCTAGAAATCCCCCGATGTATACATAGGCCATTACAATAACAAAGCCTAAAATAGCTCCGGTAAAGTAGTTAATACCTAATAATGATTCAAAAGCTTTTCCAGTAGCATCTATTTGCGAACTCACATAGATAACCACAAATAATGAAAGTGCAGTAGCGGCTACTTTACGAATGGTTTTTCTGCCTGTATCAAAATGACTTTCTAAATAATCAGGCACAGTAATAGAGTCGTATGTATCTGTAGCGCGTTTAAAACGTTTGGCCATAAAAAACCATGAAATGCCTACGCCTAATACTTCTCCTAAAACTACCCAATATGCCGAAAACCCTGCTATAGCTCCCATTCCTGTGAGTCCTAAAAGGAGCCATCCAGATTCCCCAGTGGCCCTTGCAGAAAATGCAACTGCCCAATAGCCTAGTTTTTTACCACCTACATAAAAATCACTAACTCCTTTTACTCTTCTAGAGGCAACAACACCTATAATAACAAGAATAGCAAAATATAATCCTAAGACAATCAGTTTTGTAAGCATATGGTATTGTTTAGAATTTGTAATGTACGGATTTTTGAATAAGCATTGGTGTGTGGTTGTATATGCTTTCATACTTCGTCAAGCTCAGTATAAACTTCAGCTTCATTTCATTTCGCGAAAGCGTAAAAAGAACATTAAACGATATAATGATTGTTTTCGATTCTTTAGAAATATAAAAAGGTCTTTGTTGCGAAACAAAGACCTTTTTATATTCTATATATAACTGAACAATTAGTTGTCTATTCAGGAATAGCTAAATAATTGCCTGCCATGCTGTGGCTACATCATGCCTGGCATTCCGCCTCCACCCATTGGTGGCATTGCAGGAGCAGCATCTTCTTTAATATCTGTAAGAGCACACTCAGTCGTAAGGATCATTCCAGATACAGAAGCTGCATTTTCTAAAGCAACACGCGTTACTTTTTTAGGATCGATGATCCCAGCTTTGATCATATCTGTATATTCTCCATTTTTTGCATTGTATCCGAAGTCTTTTTTACCTTCCATTACTTTTGCAATAACAACAGATCCTTCACCACCTGCATTTGAAACAATAGTACGTAATGGCTCTTCTATAGCACGATTTACGATTTGTACACCTGTAGCTTCGTCTGCATTTTCAGTTTTTACTTTTGCAAGAACGCTTTTTGCACGTACTAGTGCAACACCTCCACCAGCAACAATACCTTCTTCTACGGCAGCACGTGTTGCATGAAGTGCATCATCTACACGGTCTTTCTTTTCTTTCATTTCAATTTCTGAAGCAGCACCTACGTAAAGTACAGCAACCCCTCCTGCTAATTTAGCAAGACGTTCTTGTAATTTTTCTTTATCGTAATCACTAGTAGTAGTTTCTATTTGAGATTTGATCTCTCCTACACGTGCTTTGATCATTTTCTTTTGACCAGCCCCGTTTACTACAGTCGTATTATCTTTATCTATAGTTACGGTCTCTGCAGTTCCTAACATATCGATTGTTGCGTTTTCTAATGTAAATCCACGCTCTTCAGAGATTACAGTACCACCTGTTAAGATAGCGATATCTTCTAGCATTGCTTTACGACGATCTCCAAATCCTGGTGCTTTTACAGCAGCAATTTTTAATGCACCACGTAGTTTATTTACAACCAATGTAGCAAGTGCTTCACCATCTACATCTTCTGCAATAATAAGAAGTGGTTTTCCTGTTTGAGCTACAGGCTCCAATACAGGAAGTAAATCTTTCATAGAAGAGATTTTCTTATCAAAAAGCAAGATGTATGGACTATCTAATTCTGCCTGCATTTTCTCACTATTTGTTACAAAGTATGGAGATAAATATCCGCGATCAAACTGCATTCCTTCTACAACATCAACATACGTTTCTGTTCCTTTAGCTTCTTCTACAGTAATGACACCTTCTTTTCCTACTTTTCCAAAAGCTTCAGCAATAAGCTCTCCAATAACACTGTCGTTATTTGCAGAGATAGATGCTACTTGCTCTATCTTTTTTGAAGAGTTACCTACTTTTGTTGTTTGCTTTTCTAAATTTTCAGTAATTGCGTTTACTGCTTTGTCGATACCGCGTTTTAAATCCATTGGATTCGCACCAGCGGCTACGTTTTTAAGTCCTTCTTTTACGATAGACTGTGCAAGAACAGTAGCTGTAGTAGTACCGTCTCCTGCAAGATCATTTGTTTTTGAAGCTACTTCTTTCACCATTTGAGCTCCCATATTTTCAAGAGCATCTTCTAGTTCGATTTCTTTTGCAACAGTAACCCCATCCTTTGTTACGTGAGGAGCACCAAATGATTTACTTATAATTACATTACGTCCTTTAGGTCCTAATGTTACTTTTACTGCATTTGCAAGTGCATCTACACCACGTTTAATACCGTCACGTGCTTCGATGTCAAATTTTATATCTTTTGCCATATTTTTAAATTTTTAAAAAAAGCTTTAAGCAATAAGCGTTAAGCTATATGCTAAGTTATTTTAATTTTTGTTTTAAAGAATACATCTTTTGTTTACAGATGTTTACTTTTGAGTTTAAATCTTCGTATGAAGTGTTATCTATATATTGAAGATCTTTAGATAGGATAAGTAAGTATTCTGTTTCACTTGCGGAACCCATTGCTATTGTTAAAAAGCGATTGAATTCTGCATCACTATCTCTACCACAACCTTCAGCTATATTTGTTGGAATAGAAGAAGCAGCTCTTCGTATTTGTGAGGTAAGACCATAAACTTCAGCTTTTGGAAAGTTTTTAGAAACTGTATATATATCTAGCGTAAGTGAATGACTTAACTTCCAGATATTATATTTTCTAAAATCTCTCATTTACTTCGTTTTATTATTTAAGGTATACCACATGGTGCTTAAAGCATATTGCCTAAAGCCATCATATATTATACGATAGCAAGAATATCTTCTTCCTTCATAATCATATAATCATTGCCGTCTAATTTAAGTTCTGTACCAGCATACTTTCCGTAAATAACAATATCCCCTGTCTTTACAGTCATATCGTGGTCTTTTTTACCAGAGCCTACAGCAACAACTTTTCCTTTTTGTTGTTTCTCTTGCGCCGAATCAGGAATATAAAGTCCAGATGCGGTTTGTGTCTCTGCTGGTAGTGGTTCTATCACTACACGATCAGCAAGTGGTTTAATGTTTAAAGCCATTTTTTGATTCGTATTTATTAAGGTTAAATAAGTTAAATTTTATAATCTCTAGTAGTCAGATAGTCAGAAATTATGCCAACACTACTGGGCTGACAAATTTACAGCGCAAATGACACGATGATGTCAAACAAAAAATGCCAGCTTTTTAAGCTGGCATTTTAGAGGCATTTACATGCGATATATTATTCTTGCGATGTATCATCGTTTGTTGCTGGTGTGTTTAATGGAGCTGGAGCTGTAGTTTGTGCTGCATTTTCATCAAATACTTGAGACTCGTTTCCATTTCCTCCAAAAATAGGAATGTTACTTAATAGTATAAGTACCAATAATAAGGTCGCTAATCCCCAAGTTGCTTTGTCTAAGAAGTCGGTTGTTTTTTGAACACCACCTAATTGCTGTGTTCCTCCTCCTCCAAAAGAAGAAGATAATCCTCCACCTTTAGGGTTTTGTACCATGATTACTACGACTAGTAAAAATGCTACGATAACGATTAGTACTAAAAATATATAAAATGTACTCATAATTCTTTATTTTTCTTCTAATTGCTCTACTGCTCGAATTTGGTCTGCAAAGAAACCACTTTTTTCTGGATATTTCAAACTTAAAATTCGATATGCTTGCTTTGCCTTTTTAAAGTTTTTTTGCTCTACATAAACACGTGCTAAAGTCTCTGTCATTAAGGACTCAGAAGGTATGAGAGATTCTTTTGAAAGATTTTTTTTAGGCGGTGCTGTTGTTGGTGAAAACTCAATTTTAGGATTAGATTCTATAAAAAAGTCTATAATATCTTGTTTACGCTTCTTTACAATGAGGTCAGTATCTTGAATTGCTGCTTGTTGAGAAGGAGATGTTTTTTCTGTACTCTCATGTGTTAGAGTTGTTTCTTTTGAAGCTGTTTTTTCTAAAGGAGTTTCTCTTTTTATAGGAGAAAATCTAGAGAGTTGTAGCCACTCCTGAAATGAATGTACTTCATTTTGATTAAAGTCTAACGGTTTTCCTACTGAGAGTATTTCTTTGGGAGAACGCTTTGTGATTTCTGAGTTTTCTTTTTCTACAAATAAATTAGGATCTAAAATTTTTGTAGCTTTTTCTTGCTTTTCTTCTTGAAGTTGTAATGAGATATCTTGTAAGCCGTCTACGTGTAATGCTCTAAGATGTGTTTCTTGTTCTTTTATTTGAGTACTTATTTCATTTTGAATAAATATATCTGAGGTGATGTATTCAAATAGAACAGATCTGTCTGTTGTATGTGCTGCTGTTATTTTAAGTGCTTTGTTATAAGCAAAACTTTCTTGATTTTTAAGACCTTTAATGTATAAGGCATGGGCACTTTGAAAATACGGAAACTCATCTATTAGTCCTCTAATCTCTGTAGTTTGAGAACTTGAAATATTCTCAGGGTTTTCTAATAGGTATGTAAGTGCTTGTTTATTCATTACCACTTAGCGAGTGATTCATTAACAATGTCTTGAGTGATACGTTCAAAAATCTCTTCTAGAGCAGTATCTAATTCACTTCCTACTAATTGTGTGGTAGCAGGAACATCAGAGAAGAAAGAAAAGCGTCTTTCAAAATCATCTTCTCCATCAGTTTTGGTATTATTATAATAGCGTACGTTTACACTGATGGTCAGCCTATTTTGAGCGGCTGTATTTTCTGATGTAGATGCTTGTGGCGCGATATAATATTCTACAATTTCTCCTTCAAAAAGGAGTTCGCCATTATTAGAAACAAGACTTAAATTTGTTTGATCCTGAATTAAATCTTGCAATGCGAATGTAAAGGTACGGTCAATACCAGGCTCTACAATAGGCGCTTGGTTTTGGAAAAAATTGACTTGAAAGGTTTTTATATTTTCGTCAATAGAGATGCCATTAAATGAATAAATCCCGCACCCTTGAAAGGTGAGCATGCATAAAAAGGCACATAGTATGGTAATTGTTTTTTTCATTCCAATATAACGGCTAATGTCTGTTAAAATTCCTTAAGCAATATACAATGATCTTATAAAATTATAAGTCAAATTGTTTAATCTTTCTGTACAATGTGCGTTCACTTATTCCAAGCTCATCTGCAGCAGCTTTACGTTTGCCATTGTGACGTTCTAGTGATTTTTTAATAAGCTCTAATTCTTTATCGTGTAAAGAAAGTGTTTCTTCTTCTTCTATCTCTTCTGCAAAATGATATGGGTCTTCTTTAATTTCTTGAGTAGGAAGAGGAGAAGTGATAGGAGTAACGGGAGTCGCAGGAGTGGCTTGTTCTGGAATGTGCAATACTTCCATAACCTCATTCGCAGTATCGTAGCTGTCTTCCTTATTATAGATCTTATTGATAAGAGACTCGTTTTCTTCTCTTACATCTGCGGTATTCCCATTTTTCATGAGTTCTAATGTAAGCTTCTTAAGGTCATTAAGATCTGCTTTCATATCAAATAAGACCTTATACAAGATCTCACGTTCATTAGAAAAATCTGAAGATTCTTTTTTCTCTATGACGGCTGGAAGCTTGCTGCCAGTGTCAGGGAGGTAATTGCGAATGGTATCTGCAGTGATAGAACGATTTTGTTCTAAAACAGAAATCTGTTCTGCCACATTTCGTAATTGCCTAATATTACCAGACCACCTGTATTGAACCAATAATTGTGTGGCTAGCTCATCAAGACGAATGGTTGGCATCTTGTATTTCATTGCAAAATCTGATGCAAACTTTCTAAACAATAAGTGAATATCATTTTTGCGTTCTCTTAATGGAGGCAAATTAATCTCAACAGTACTTAATCTATAGTAAAGGTCTTCTCGGAATTTCCCTTCTTTAATCGCTTCAAACATGTGTACGTTGGTAGCTGCGACAATACGTACGTCTGTTTTTTGCGTTTTGGAAGATCCTACCTTTAAGAACTCTCCATTTTCTAAAACACGGAGTAAACGTACCTGTGTAGGTAATGGAAGTTCGCCTACTTCATCTAAAAAGATCGTACCGCCATCGGCTACTTCAAAGTATCCACTTCTGGTTTGAGTAGCTCCTGTAAAAGCTCCTTTTTCATGGCCAAAAAGTTCACTATCTATCGTTCCTTCGGGAATAGCTCCACAGTTTACGGCAATGTATTTATTGTGTTTTCTATGTGATAATGAATGGATAATTTTTGGAATACTTTCTTTTCCTACACCAGATTCTCCAGTTACTAATACTGAAATATCTGTAGGTGCTACTTGAATTGCTTTTTCAATAGCACGATTTAATTTAGGATCATCTCCTATAATTCCAAATCGTTGTTTTGTAGTTTGTATTCCTTCCATGTGTATGTCTTCAACGGGTGTATTCTTTTACACGCTTTCGCGAAAGCGTATAAAGTATTAGTTATTCTTGCCAGTATGCGGCATATCCTACAGGCTCACCTATAAGTGTTCCCGTAGTGCATTCTGTGATTTTTACATCTACATAATCCCCAATTTTATAATTTCCTTTAGGGAAAACTGCTACAATATTCTGATCGTTACGTCCGCTCCATTCGTTTTCGTTCTTTTTAGATTGTTTTTCTATAAGAACTTCTACGGTTTGGTGTAAATACTTCTTTAAATTATCACGAGACATGTCTCGTTGTAAATCAATTACTTCTTGCAAGCGACGTTTTTTAACTTCTAGAGGGATATCATCTTCCATCTTACGCTCGGCCAATGTGCCTGGACGTTCTGAATAATAGAACATAAATCCATAATCATACTTTACATAGTCCATGAGTGCTAATGTATCTTGATGATCTTCTTCGGTTTCTGTTGGGAATCCTGTAATCATGTCTTGACTAATTCCAATATCTGGAATTAAACGTTTGATATTATCTATAAGTGTTCTGTATTCGGCAGCTGTGTGTTGACGATTCATCAACTTTAAAATACGATCGCTTCCGCTTTGTACAGGTAGGTGTATGTAATTGCAAATGTTTTTATGCTTTGCCATAACCTTTATGACATCTAGTGTCATATCTTGAGGGTTACTGGTAGAAAAACGAATACGTAATTTTGGATGTGCTGTCGCTACCATATCCATGAGTTGAGCAAAGTCTACGGCAGTAGCTTTTGCCATTTCACTAGCTTTCTCAAAGTCTTTTTTGAGTCCGCCTCCATACCATAAGTAAGAATCTACATTCTGACCTAATAATGTCACTTCTTTATATCCTTTTGAAACAAGGTCTTGTACTTCTTCTAAAATAGACTGCGGATCACGACTACGCTCACGTCCTCTTGTGAATGGAACCACACAAAATGTGCACATATTATCACATCCTCTGGTAATAGATACAAATGCAGTTACACCATTGGTTTGTAATCGAACAGGGGAAATATCGCCATAGGTTTCTTCTTTAGACAAGATGACATTAATGGCATCTCGTCCTTCTTCTACTTCACTTAAAAGATTTGGAATATCTTTATAGGCATCTGGGCCTACCACGAGATCTACAATCTTTTCTTCTTCTAAAAATTTACTTTTTAAGCGTTCAGCCATGCAGCCTAAAACGCCTACTTTCATTTTAGAATTTTTCTTTCTTTTAACGGCTTGGTATTTTTCTAGACGTTTACGAACAGTAATTTCTGCTTTTTCACGTATAGAACACGTGTTTACAAGAACAAGATCTGCTTCTTCAAGATCTTGCGTTGTATTATATCCTTCTTTGGCAAGTATAGAAGCCACCACTTCGCTATCGGAAAAATTCATTTGGCAACCATAGCTTTCTATAAACAGCTTTTTGCTATTGCTTGCATTCCCTTCTATAACTAAGGCTTCTCCTTGTTTATTTTCGTCTATTATTTTCTCCATTCTATTGATTGACTCACTATTAATTGTCAATGATCGTGCAAAGATACAGTTTAGAACGCATTGTGACAAAGTGTCAGTTTTATTTTTGAACCTAGTTTTACTACTTTAGAGAATTATTGAGACCTACTTATTTAAATATAGCTATCTGTATGTGTAAAAGACTTTTTTTGATTGCTGTTGTGATAACACTTTTTTCTTGTAAGCAATCTACTATAGATCCTCCGAGTTCGTATATATATGTAGCTCATACAAGAATAAATTCTAATGATGGTTTATATGATAAGGTCTATGGTATTGATTTTTCTAGCTATGATATGACTTTGTTGGGAGGAGATTTAAGTATGAGTTCTTTCTCTAGAAAAAAAGTGATACTTCCTCATTTAGATAGTGTCTTTGATTTTAAAAGCCCTAATACTCTTTGGAGTGTTGGAAATCATGATAATGTGTCAAATAAAAGATTTTATGAGACCACTTTAAAAAATAAATTTCATTTATATCAAAGAGATGATGTGACATTTATCACCTTAAACTCTCAAGATAGTTTAAGTTCTATTGTGGGGAATCAAAAAAACTTTTTGTTTTCTGTGTTAGATACTATACAAACACGTTCTGTGTTGATAATGACTCATAAACTAATTTTTATGAATGATCACCCTGTGCTTGATAAGAAAATAAGTAAAGTGTGTAATGCTAATAAAGGAGATTGCTTTCATTGTCATAATCCTAATAATTTTTATACAACTGTGTATCCTAAATTGTTGGAAGTTAAAAAAAGAGGTATACAAGTGCTATGGGTAGGAGGTGATTTGGGGTATAAAACCTCAGAATTTGAGTATGTAGATGATCAAGGTATTGTGTTTCTGGGAAATGGATTTTGGTTTAAAAAAGATTGGAATAAGGTGTTACTGTTTTCAAAAGCAAAAGATACTGATCTATCGTATGAGTTTATTCCAATAGATTCTCTTCTTAAGAATCAAGAAGCTTCATTAAAATCGTTAAAGGATAAATAATTTCACTTTTTTTTCGACTAACGAATTATTGATTTTATAATGCTATTAAAAACACCATTTGTTGTATGAATATATTTTTTAACTGTAGGTCTGTTCTAAGGAATATGGTTTTACAATATACTCTTCTTCTTTTTAGCGTGGCTACTTTTTCTCAAGAGTCATATAAACAACAGGTGTCATTACAGCATGATAATGATTTTCTTTTTGCAATAGATCGATATTATTCGGCAGGTACTTTTATAGGGTATAGTCGTTTATTAGAAGGGGATTTTATATTTAAAAGAGAAAAAGATGCGCCTATACAGTTAGACCTACGTTTGGGGCAAGAGACGTATACACCAAGAGAACTCTTTGAAAGAAACTTTGATCTTTTAGAACGACCTTATGCTGGCTACTTATTTGTATCTGGTCAGTTATCTAAGGTTAAAAAGAATCATATTTGGACACTTCAAGGAGAATTTGGCTTAACAGGTCCACAATCTCTTGCAGGAGATATTCAAGTGGCATATCACGAACTCATAGATACTTTTATTCCTGTGTGGGAAGGTCAAATAGCTAATGGTGCACATGTAAATTTTAAAGGCGCTTATATTGCTGCTATTGATTTGGATACATCATATTTCTTTAAAAATATTTCATTGCTCTCTACAGTGTCTTTAGGTACAAGATTATCTTATGTAGAACAAGGTGTCAATGCATATATAGGAAAGCAATCTTCTTTGGCAACACGTTCAACTTTTAACCGTATAGGAGGTGAACGTGAATTTTATGGGTATGTAGGAGTCGCATATCGATATGTTATAAATAATGCTGTTATTGAAGGACATCCTTTTGGAGATGATTCTCCTTTTACCTTAGATGCTATAGCTTCTGTTGGGAGGTTTGAGTCTGGTATTGTATATAGAAAAAGAAGAACTACATATAGTGTGGTATATCACTACAACACAAAAGAAACCTTAAGAGAAGGGCGTTTACAATATGCGGCTATCACAGTCGCTAGGTTATTCTAAGTTAAGTAATTGTTACCAATCTGTCGGGAACGCAACTTTTACTCATTTTTGACATCTTAGTAGTATACAATCAATCAAATTAACAAGACTATTATGAAAAAAATCATCTTTTTATCATTTCTGAGTGTTTTTACCTTATTTTTTTCTTGTAATGATGACGATACTAGGTTTGAAACCAGAATTGTTGCTAATGCAGTACTTGAAAGTAAAGACGCAATTCGAGCTTCTATAGCGGTTGAATCAGAACGTCCTATTAACGAATCAGGAAAAATATTTACGTATACAAATTATGTTTTTGTAAATGATCGAAACCTTGGAGTACACGTTATTGATAATCGTAATCCAGAAAATCCTCAAAAGATTTCGTTTTTGAAAATCCCTGGAAACTTTGATATCGAAGTTCGAAATGACATATTATATGCAGATAGTTATACTGACTTAGTATTATTCAATATTGCTGATATAGATAATATTACTCTTGTTGATAGATATGAAGATGTGTTTAATGATTTTGGTTTTGCACAAGCTGCTATCACAGAGCCTTTCGATCAAATAGATTATGGAAATTATAATTCCTCAGAATCCTTTATTGTAGATTGGACCTATTCAGAAATTCAAGTAGAGATTCAGAATTTTGATCTAGAAACTACTGACAGTGCTTCTGGCGATGTAACTGGACAAGGTGGGTCTTTTGCAAGATTTAAGATTGTAGATTCATATTTGTATATTATAGATATCGCTGATCTCTATATATTTGATATCAGTGTTGCTGGAACTGCAAATCAAGTGGGGCAGCAAGGTGTAGGTTGGCAAATAGAAACCATATTTAATAGAGATGACTATTTATATATCGGAAGTCAAAACGGAATGCTTATCTATAATATAGAGAATAGAACACAACCTCTATACACTTCGGAAATTAGTCATTGGGAAGGGTGTGATCCTGTAGTAGTAGATGGTGATTATGCCTATCTTACATTAAGAGGTGGAAATACCTGCGGTCAGGATTTAAGTATTCTGGAGGTAATTAACATTGAAGATAAAAGCAATCCATATTCTATAGATCAATATGAAATGCAAGAACCTTATGGGTTAGGTATAAAGGAAGATTTGTTATTTGTAAGTGATGGTCCTAATGGATTTCATATCTATGATAAAAGTAATCCTGAAGAACTCGTGCTTATAGAAGTTATAGAAGATATTAATGTGTTTGATGTGATTCCGCTTGAAGATAAATTGCTTGCTATTGCAGATAATGTATTGTATCAATATACATATGAAGAAGATGGACTTTCATTGCTTAGTGAGTATGTAATTAATTAACACATAGAAATTGCTGCAAGAATAAAAAAGAGTGCTGTTGTAAACAGCACTCTTTTTTATGTGATATATTCTGTTATTTTTGTTCAAAAATTTGCAAAATGACACTTTCAGAAATCCAAGAAAAGATAATTAAAAATCCACCCGTAGATTTTGGAGATATATTCGGGAAAGCCTTTGAATTATTTAAAATGGTATGGTTACAAGGATTTTTGCTATTACTGTTAGGTATTCTTATCCAGTATGGTTTGTCCTTAATTATGTACATACCAGCGCTTGGTATGGAATTTATGGTTGATGAACAATCTTTAGATGGGGATTTTAATGTAATGGCTATTGTATTAGGGGTCTTATTTTTTGTACTTTATTTGGCTGTGTTAATTGCTGTGACGACATTTAATTTTGGACTTCAAGCTGCTTTCTATAGAATAGTTAGAGTAAGAGATAGAAATAAACAAACAGAACAAGGAGTTAATTTTGGAATGTTTTTAAAAAAGGAACATATTAAAAAGCTATTTGTGCTTTCTATGGCACAAATGGGGATCACAATTGTAGCGTTGATGCTTTGTGTGATTCCTATTTTTTATGTTTTTGTTCCGTTGCAATTTGCAATTATCATTTTTGCATTTAATCCAGACTTGACAATTAATGATATTTATACTGCCGCATTTAAATTAGGAAATGCTAAGTGGGGTGTTACTTTTGGACTTGTATTTGTTTTAGGATTATTGGCGGTAATCATTGGACTTATCGCTTGTTTTATCGGAGTCTATTTTACGCTTTCAATTGTATACCTTCCTGCCTATTTAATCTATAAAGAAGTTGTTGGTTTTTACGAAGATGATGAGGCAATTGCTCAAATTGGACGATAAGTAATTTCTTTTTTATACGCTTTCGCGAAAGCGTAACCTTTTGGGAAACAGCTATTTTTAACACGTTTTTTTAAACTTTTTTAAATAGAATTATGCGGGTTAGATTTTTTAATTAAATATTTAATCTACTTTTGTATTCCCAAAAAAGGAAAGTATGGCAAAGAATCTCGTCATTGTGGAGTCACCAGCAAAGGCAAAAACTATTGAGAAATTTTTAGGAGAAGACTATAAAGTAGAAAGTAGTTTTGGTCACATTGCAGATTTACCATCTAAAGAATTAGGTGTAAATGTAGATGGTGATTTTAAGGCAAATTATATTGTCTCAGACGATAAGAAAAAGGTAGTCAAAAAACTGAAAGATCTCGCTAAGAAAGCAGAGATGGTTTGGTTAGCAAGTGATGAGGATCGCGAGGGAGAGGCTATTGCGTGGCACTTAGAGCAAGAGCTTGGGTTGATTCCAGAACGCACCAAGCGTATTGTTTTTCATGAGATTACAAAAACGGCTATCAAGCGTGCTATAGAAAATCCAAGAAAAATAGATTACCACCTTGTAAACGCTCAGCAAGCACGTCGTGTGTTAGATCGTTTAGTAGGGTATGAGTTGTCTCCCGTATTATGGCGTAAAGTCAAAGGAGGATTGTCTGCAGGAAGAGTGCAATCAGTTTCTGTACGTCTTATTGTAGAGAGAGAACGAGAAATTCAGAAGTTTTCTGCGCAAGCATCTTATCGCGTTGATGGAACTTTTGTGAACGAAAATGGAAAATCCTTTAAAGGAAAACTTCCTAAAAATATTAAAAGTAAAAATCTAGCAGAAGATTTTTTAGCTAAAAATGCGAATGCTCAATTTAAAGTAGCATCTCTTACAACAAAACCAGCTTCAAAATCACCAGCACCACCTTTTACGACATCAACATTACAACAAGAAGCAAGTCGTAAACTTTATTTTTCAGTGAGCAAGACCATGACACTTGCACAACGTTTATATGAAGCAGGACTTATTACATATATGCGTACAGATAGTGTTAACTTGTCTGTAGATGCTAAAAATGCAGCGAAAGCAGAAATAATATCTGCTTATGGTGAGTCTTTTAGTAAAGAGCGTAATTATAAAGGGAAATCAAAAGGAGCTCAAGAGGCTCACGAAGCGATTCGTCCTACAGATTTTTCACGTCATACAGTAAATATAGATAGAGATCAAGCAAGACTCTATGAACTTATTTGGAAACGAGCAATTGCTTCTCAAATGAGTGAGGCAAAATTAGAGCGTACAAATGTGCAAATTGCTTCTTCTGCAGGAACAGATAACTTTACTGCAAATGGTGAGGTGTTGAAATTTGAAGGTTTCTTAAAAGTATATTTAGAAGGTCATGATGATGAAGATGCAGAAGAGACAGGATTACTTCCAGCTCTTAAAGAAGGAGAGGTCCTTTCTAATACAGTTATAACAGCAACAGAAAGATTTACAAGACCTCCATATAGATATACAGAAGCATCTCTTGTTAAGAAATTAGAAGAACTAGGTATAGGAAGACCTTCTACGTATGCACCTACAATTACGACCATTCAAAATCGTAAATACGTTGAGAAAGGAACTGTAGATGGAAAAGAACGATCTTATGATGTACTTACGCTTTCTAATGGAGAAGTGTCTGCAAAGAAGCTTACAGAAACAGTAGGTTCAGATAAAGGAAAATTAGTGCCTACTGATGTGGGTATGGTTGTAAATGATTTTTTAGTAAATCATTTTGAAAATATTCTTGATTATAACTTTACAGCAAAAGTTGAGCAGGATTTTGATGATATAGCAGAAGGGAAGCAAGAGTGGACTACAATGATGAAGGATTTTTATCAAAAATTTCATCCACATGTAAAAGATGTTGAGCAAAATGCTGAGAGAGAAGTAGGAGAGCGTGTATTAGGTACAGATCCTACAAGCGGAAAACCTGTGAGCGTGCGTTTAGGGAAATTTGGGCCTATGGTTCAGATAGGAACTGTAGAAGATGAAGAAAAGCCAAAATTTGCAAGTTTAGGCCCTGATCAGCAATTAGGTAGTATTACATTTGAAGAGGCAATGGATCTCTTTAAATTGCCTAAAGATTTAGGAGTATATGAAGGTGAAGATGTGCAGGTTAATAATGGTCGTTTTGGACCCTATGTGCGTTTTGGTAAAATGTTTGTGTCGCTTCCAAAAGGGAGAGATCCTATGGATGTAGATCTTGATGAAGCTATTGTGTATATTAAAGAAAAACAAGCTGCAGATGCTCCTATATACACCTATGAAGATTTGCCGGTTCAAAAAGGAACAGGGCGTTTTGGACCATTTATAAAATGGAATGGAATGTTTATCAACGTTAATAAAAAATATGACTTTGATAATTTATCAGATGCAGATATCATTCAACTTATTGAAGATAAGAAGCAGAAAGAAATAGATAAAGTGATTCATAATTTTGAAGCTGAAGGAATACGAGTAGAAAAAGCACGTTGGGGGAGATCTAATATTATTAAAGGAAAAATCAAGATTGAATTGCCTAAAACGGTAGATGCAGCAAAGCTGACGCTAGCTGAAGTGCAAGATATCATAGAAAAACAAGCGCCAAAAAAGAAAACAACACGTAAAAAGGCAACTACAAAAAAGAAATAAAAGATGATATTTGATTTTTTGTTGCCCGTAACAGATGTTGCTATTGCGCATATACAGTTGTTGCACCATCAATGCGTAGGTAATACAATTAGAGTACATAGTGAGCGTGAAGGCTATCCTGATTTAGAGGGTGTTAAAATAGCGCTTATAGGCTTGCGCGAAAATAGAAGAGATCAAAATCACTTAGGAGAGACACTGTCATTTACAGAGATACGAAGAGCATTTTATGAATTGTTTCCTGGAAATTGGCATGCAGTTATAGCAGATCTTGGAGATGTAGACAAAGGAGCTAGTGTGGAAGATACTTATTTTGCAGTGAGAAGCATTACCGAATCCCTAGTTAAAAAAAATATCGTTCCTGTATTCTTAGGAGGTAGTCAAGATTTAGTATATCCTATTTATAGATCTTATGATAAGTTAGATCAAATGGTGAATCTCGTAAATGTAGATAGTCGTTTTGATCTAGGAGATACAAGTAAGCCTTTAGAAAGTCATTCGTATGTAGGCAGAATTATAGTTGATAAGCCTTATAATCTTTTTAATTATAGCAATATAGGGTTTCAGACATATTTTAATCCGCAAGAAGAGATTGATCTGATGAAACGATTGTATTTTGATGCATATCGTTTAGGGAATGTCACTGCAAATATAAAAAGTGTAGAACCTGTAATGAGAGATGCAGATATTGTTGCAGTTGATATGGGATCTATAAAAAGTAGTGAGTTGAGCTATAGACACAATAAAATACCAAATGGCTTTGAAGGAAAAGAAATTTGCGCCATATGCAGGTATGCAGGTATAAGTGATAAAGTAAGTTCATTTGGGATTTTTGAATATAAAAATGATTCACAAGAGGAAACAGCTGCAATGCTTGTAGCTCAAATGCTTTGGTATTTTATAGAAGGAGTCAATTATAGAACAAATGAAGATTTAGATGTGGAAAAAGGTAATTTTATTACCTATCAAGTACCTGTTGATGATGAGGTTCTTACATTTTATAAGAGTGAAAAAACTGAAAGATGGTGGATAGAAATACCATTTATTTCAGGTTTGAATAATAAATTGAAAAGGCATACGTTATTACCTTGCACGCATCAAGACTATCTAGACGCTATTCATCAGAATATTCCTGAAAGATGGTTTAAGGCGCGTAAAAAGAATGAGGTATAACCAGTACTAACTAAAAATAGAATGAAAGGTTTTAGGTAAATAAATTGTTTATTTGAAAATAAATAAATAGGTTTACGCCCTAAAATCTAGAATACTTAACCTATATCCTATGAAAAAGTGTGTTGCATTTATTGCGATAATGACTTTGTTATACAGTTGTGGCAAAGGAAACGATCGAGGAGAACTTGTCGGTGTTAAAGGCAAGAGCTGGCATCCAGAAAAACCTTACGGAATGACCCTTATATCAGGAGGTGCATTCATAATGGGTAAAAGTGACGACGACATCGCTGCTGTAGAAGACGCCCCTACGAAAACAGTGACAGTTCGTTCATTCTACATGGATGAAACAGAAATTACAAATTCAGAGTATAGACAATTCGTAAATTGGGTTAGAGACTCAACAGTACGAACTAAGCTTGCTATTATGGCAGATGACTTAGGAGAGACCCCAGGTAGTGGAGGTATCGGTGACTTTGCATTTGCTGATGGAGATACTGAAAATCTAAATCCATATCAACAGTATATGTATGATAACTATTATGGATTAGGCGAAACTGGTTTTGAAGGCCGTAAGCTTAATAAAGATATAGATATTATATGGGATACAAATGAATATCCAGATGAGTATTACTCAGAAGTAATGGATACAATGTATATCCCTGTTGAAGAAGCATACAATGGTCAGCGTACTATTGATGTAGATAAACTTGAGTTTAGATATACATATCTAGATATTGAAGCTGCTGCAAGAGTTAAAGGTGGTAAGCGTAAAGATTATATCAAGACAGAAAGAGTAAAGGTGTATCCTGACACTACTGTTTGGATTAAAGATTTTGCATACTCTTATAATGAGCCTATGCATAATGATTACTTCTGGCATGATGCTTATGGAGATTACCCTGTAGTAGGTGTAGATTGGATGCAAGCAAAAGCATTTTGTGAGTGGAGAACACTTCATAAAAATGAATATCAAAAAACAAAGAAGAGACAATTTGTTAATCGTTTTAGACTTCCTGGAGAAGCTGAGTGGGAATATGCTGCTCGTGGTGGACTAGAAGGAGGAGATTTCCCTTGGGGAGGTCCTTATGCTAAAAACGATAGAGGATGTTTCTTAGCAAACTTTAAGCCTTTACGTGGTGATTATGGTGCAGATCAAGCATTATATACTGTAGAGGCAGATGCATACGAGCCTAACGATTACAACTTATACAACATGGCTGGTAACGTTTCAGAATGGGTAGCGTCATCCTACGACCCTAACTCATATGAATATATGTCTACAATGAATCCTAATGTAAACGATATTTCTAATAGAAGAAAAGTAATACGTGGAGGTTCATGGAAAGATGTAGCTTATTTTCTTCAAGTAAGTTCTCGTGATTATGAATACCAAGATTCAGCGCGTAGCTATATTGGATTCAGAACGGTACAAGACTTCTTAGGACTTGATGAAAAGGTGAACCTTCGTAAGGCACCAAAATAAAATTGTAATTAATTACCCCAAATTATATTTAACTAAATCTAAACCTTAACAAAAAAACTAAATTATCATGGCACAGTCAAAAGCTAGTAAGAAATTAATGAATATGGTCTACGGACTAGGAGCAGCAATCGTAATTATTGGAGCTCTATTTAAAATTATACATTTTGAGATAGGACCATTAACTGGAAACGTAATGCTTACTATTGGATTAGTAACTGAAGCAATCGTTTTTGCAATTTCAGCATTTGAACCAGTAGATAGCGATCTAGACTGGTCTTTAGTATATCCTGAATTAGCAGGAGGTCAAACTAAAGGAAAAAAGAAAGAAGCACCAAAAGATGCTGAAGCATTACTTTCTCAAAAATTAGACAGTATGCTTAAAGAAGCTAAAATTGATGGAGAGTTAATGGCAAGCTTAGGAAATAGCATCCGTAACTTTGAAGGAGCTGCTAAAGGAATTGCTCCTACAGCAGATGCAATGTCTTCTACTAAGAAATATAGTGAAGAGATGGCGTTAGCTGCTGCTCAAATGGAGTCATTAAATAGTCTTTACAAAGTGCAAGTTGAGTCTTCTAGCCGTCAAGCTGAGATTAACGAGCAAGTAACTCAAAATGCAGGAAAACTTAAAGAGCAAATGGAAAGCTTAGCAACAAACCTTTCTTCTCTTAATGGAGTGTATGGAGGTATGTTATCTGCAATGTCTAAATAATTTAAGTTAGTTACCATAACTAATAACTAACCTTTAAAAATATAAAGACATGGCAGGAGGAAAATTATCTGCAAGGCAGAAAATGATTAACTTGATGTATTTAATATTCATTGCGATGCTAGCTTTGAATATGTCTAAAGAAGTACTTCAAGCATTTGGCTTAATGAACGATAGATTAGAAGAGAATAACAGCGCTGCTTCAACTAGAAACATGGCGTTCCTTAATAATCTTGGCGAAAAAGCAAGTGAACAACCTGAGAAGTTTCAAGCTTTAAAAGCAAAAGCAGATCAGATTAATGTATTAGCTGACGATCTTTCTAATTACATAGAAGATTTAAAGAAAGGCGCAATTTCTGAAGAAGAACGTTTAGAAAGCGGTCAGTTAAATGCTGAGTTAATGGATAAAGGAGATTATTTTGATGGTCTTTTATTCATAGGTGATAAGTTGAAGCCAGAAGGACAGGCATTTATAGATAAAATCGATGCATTTAGAACTGGAGTTGTTGGAATTTTAGGTGATTCAGATCAATTTAAAGATATTGTTGATGCTGTTAACCAAAAGTTTAACACAGATGGAGTTAAAACAAATGACGGTCCTACAGTTGACTATTTAAACTATCATTATTTTGGATTCCCAGAAATAGCATCTATTGCTAAAATGTCAGGACTCCAGAATGATGTGAAGACAACACAATCTGAGGTGCTTTCAGCAATGTTACAAGGACAATTAAGTGAAGAGATTTCTCTTAAAAATTATCAAGCTATTGTTATTCCAGACAAAACAGCTTTCTTTTCTGGAGAGAAATTTACAGGAAAAGTAGTTCTTGGACGTTTTGATAATACATTAAACTTTGATAAAGTTGTTGTAAATGGATCAGAAGTGAATGATCTAAAAGCAGGTCAAGTTCAATTGAGTCTTCCTACAGGTAACGTAGGTACAAAAAAGATTCAAGGTGAATTGTTTTATACAGAAGGAGGAGAGCAAAAAAGTATTCCAATTGCTTCAGAATATACAGTAATTAACAGACCTAATTCTGCTACAATTGCTGCAGATAAGATGAATGTAGTATATCGTGGTGTAGAAAATCCAATGACTATCTCTTTTGCTGGTGTTGATGATAATAGTGTTTCAGCTAGTGGAAATGGATTACGAAGAGTTAAAGGTAGTTCATATCTAATGAGTCCTGGAAAAGGTAAGACGGTTACTATTAATGTAGTTGGAAAATTACCAGACGGAGCTGCTGATGCAAGAGACTCTAAGGAATTCCGTATTAAAGATATACCGAGACCTACAGGAACGATGCGTAATGATGACGGTGGTGCATTAAAGATGACTAGAGAAGCAGTAGGTGGAGCACCTGTTGGAGCAACATTAGTAGACTTTGATTTTGATCTTAATCTTAGAGTGAATAGTTTTAAGTTTAAAGCGCCAGGATCTGCTACTGTATTAGTACAAGGGAATAAGTTAAACCCTGCTGCTAAAAATGCACTTAAGAAAGCAAAAAGAGGCTCGACTGTGCAAATATTTGACATAAAAGCTAAAATACAAGGAAACTCATCATATAATCTGAGAAAAGTTTCTCCTGTGATTATCGAGTTAACAAATTAATAATTAATAATTATGAATCTTAAGAACTTAATTCTTATAGCGTTTGCATTTATAATGACATCTTCTGTATTTGCACAGGGAAATATCCTTAATGCAAAGACTCCAGACGAAATGTTTGAAATAACAGAAGAGCAGAAAGCAAACGATAATGACGAACCACTTCCATATGGATATGTAGAAAAAAGAGATGTTCTTTGGTCTAAAAATACATGGGAAGTAGTAGATCTAGATGAACGTGTGAACTTTCCTTTATATTACCCTGTTGATACAATAGGGATAGGTTCTGATAGACGTTCATTATACCAAGTCTTAATGAAAAACATTAAGAACGGAACTATAGATGCAATCTATGATGATTCATATTTTACTAATAAAATTACCTTAGATGATATTTCTGCTGCACTTAAAGTAACAGATACTGCAGATGATGGATTTAGAGAGCTTAATGAAGGATTGCCTATTTCTGATTATAATATCGAAACAAAAACAATAACTGCTCAAGATATCAATGCATATCACATTAGAGGGTATTGGTATGTTGATAAGCGTCAAGGTGAGTTGAAATATCGTTTGTTGGGTATTGCACCTGTATCAACTGATATTAATTTTATTGGATCGGAAGATCAATTTGGTCAAGAACCTTTGGAATTGTTTTGGGTATGGTTTCCAGGAGCTAGAGAAGTTTTACATAAAGCAAAAGCATTTAATCGTAAGAACACTTCCATGCCTATTTCCTTTGATCACTTATTGAATAGTAGGCGTTTTAGTGGTGTTATTTATCAAGAAGATAATGTGCAAGGTGATCGAGAGGTCAAGGAGTATATTAACAATAATGCGATGATGCAATTACTAGAATCTACTCGTATTAAAGAAACAATTCGAAATCTCGAACAAGATCTTTGGAATTACTAATGTAATTTTAATATAAAATTCAAAAGCCATTTAGAAGTATTCTAAGTGGCTTTTTTTATTGCCTTTTTTAAATATGTAATCTCAGTGTATAGATGTTATCTTTGCTTTATGCGAGATGTAGATTATATTATTGTGGGTTTAGGATTGGCAGGTATAGCTTTCTGTGAACAGCTAGAAAACGCCCATAAAGAGTTCTTAGTTTTTGATAGTGGTGTAGATGGTGCAAGTCGCGTAGCAGCAGGGTTGTATAATCCTGTGATCTTAAAACGATATACTTTGCCTTGGAAGGCGACAGAACAATTAGATATTGCAGTACCTTATTTTAAAAAGATTGAAAAAAAGATTCAAGCGCAATGTATGCAAGAATTGCCAGTTCAAAAAGTCTTTTCATCTATAGAAGATCAAAATAATTGGTTTGCAGCTTCAGATAAACCAGAATTGGAACGTTTTATTGCTACGGAGTTAATCCCAGATAGTAACCAGTATATTGAAGCGCCATACGCATATGGAAAAGTGTTAGAAACTGGAAGGATTGATATAAAATTACTTCAACAAAAGTATCAAGCATATTTGGAGTCTAAAAACGCTTTCGCGAAAGCGGAATTTGAACACTCAGCAATTGAATTTACATCTAATGGAGTAGTGTATAAGGAAGTCAGAGCAAAACGTATTGTATTTGCTGAGGGTTATGGTGTAAAGAAGAATCCTTATTTCAAGCAATTACCTTTAGTAGGAAATAAAGGGGAATATATCATTATAAAGGCAAAAGACTTGAAGCTAACAGCAGCTATTAAAACATCTTTCTTTGTGGTGCCTCTTGGAGGGGATTTGTATAAAGTAGGCGCTACATTTAATTGGAAAGATAAAGATACAGAGCCGTCAAAAGAGGCGAGAGAAGAACTTATTGAAAAATTAGCTTCTTTAGTTTCTTGTGAGTACGAAATTGTAGACCAAGAAGTAGGAATCCGCCCTACAGTAGGTGATCGTAGAGCTTTACTTGGAATCCATCCAGAGTATTCTGAGTTGGTTGTTTTTAATGGCTTAGGAACACGTGGTATTATGATGTCTGCTATGCTAGCGATGCATCTTTTTGATCATTTAGAAAACGGAAAAGATCTATTTAAAGAGGTGAATATAAGTCGCTTCGGAAAGAGGAAGTCAGATTAAGCTTTGACTAATTGATCTTTAGTGCTATCATATTTCATGAAAAAGTTAATCCAGATATTTCGTGAAAGCCTCATAATAATAGGTAGGAATAGTACCATAGTGCCTACAATTGCAAAAAAAGTATTTAATAACGTGGCTCCAATAAAGAAATAGGTAATAGCAAATGCGATACCTGCAAAAATAATTCCTACAGGATAACTTACATACATGGCTCCATAAAAAAATGATGGTTCAATTTTATATTTAGTATTGCAGTGAGAACAACGCTCTTTCATATCTAATGTTTGTGATAGTACATAGGGATTAGATTGAGTATACATAGATTCATTCTGGCAAACAGGACATTTGCCAAATAGTATACTATTGATTTTTGTTCCTTTTAAAAATGCCATAATGATGTTGATTTACAGTACAAATTTAAGCATCTTTGCATTCTTCTTTTAGAGAAGACCATAATTTTTATCTATTGAGAAATGCTTAATATTCATAACCTTTCAGTATCATTTCAAGGAGAATATCTTTTTGAAGAAATAACTTATAGACTTAACGGCGGAGACCGTGTAGGACTTGTTGGAAAAAATGGAGCTGGTAAATCTACGATGTTACGCATTATATCTGGAGAGCAAGAATATGATACCGGCTCTATTGCTATTGAAAAAGAAATACAGATTGGATTTCTAAAGCAAGATATTGACTTTATAGAAGGGCGTACAGTACTAGAAGAATCTTATGAAGCATTTTCTGATATTAAAAAATTAGAAAAACAGCTTGAAGAAATAAATACGCAACTTTCTGAACGTACAGATTATGAAAGTGATAGTTATAATCAATTGATGATTGACCTTAATGAGATCCAACATCAATATGAAATACATGGAGGGTACAATTATCAAGGAGATACCGAACGTATTTTACAAGGATTAGGATTTCAGAGAGAAGATTTTGATAAACTTACAGATACATTTTCTGGAGGATGGCGTATGCGTATTGAATTGGCAAAACTATTATTACAAAGTAATGATATTCTCCTGTTGGATGAGCCTACTAACCATTTAGATATAGAATCTATTATCTGGTTAGAAGGATTTCTTAAAAATTATACGGGAGCTGTTGTTATTGTATCTCACGACAAAATGTTTTTGGATAATGTGACAAATCGCACTATTGAGATATCATTAGGTCGTATATACGATTACCCTAAAGCCTACTCAAAGTATCTTGTATTACGTAAAGAGTTAAGAGAACAACAGTTGGCAGCTCAAAAAAATCAACAAAAACATATTGAGCAAACAGAAAAGCTTATTGAGAAATTTAGAGCAAAAGCTTCTAAAGCTACAATGGCACAATCACTTATTAAAAAGCTCGATAAAATTGATCGCATTGAAGTAGATGAAGATGATAATAGTGTGATGACACTTAAATTTCCAGTGTCTGTGACACCAGGGAAAGTAGTTGTTGAAGCAGAACATGTGGCAAAGAGTTATGGGGATAAAAAGGTGTTGCAAAACATTGATTTATTGGTGGAGCGAGATACTAAAACTGCTTTTGTTGGACAGAATGGTCAAGGAAAATCTACATTAGCAAAAATTATTGTAGGAGAATTAGAGCACAATGGAACTCTTAAATTAGGACATAATGTACAGATAGGGTATTTTGCTCAAAATCAAGCAGAATATCTAGACGGTAGCAAAACAGTGGAAGATACTATGATAGATGCTGCCGATGAAAAAACAAGACCAAGAGTTCGTGATATTTTAGGATCTTTCCTTTTTAGAGGAGAAGAAGTAGATAAATATGTACGCGTGCTTTCAGGAGGAGAACGTAACAGATTAGCACTTGCTAAAATGATGTTGCAACCTTTTAATGTATTGGTAATGGATGAGCCTACCAATCATCTTGATATAAAATCTAAGAATGTATTAAAAGATGCCCTGAGAAACTTTGAAGGGACACTTATTGTTGTATCTCACGATAGAGATTTTTTACAAGGCCTTACAGATCGAGTATACGAATTTAAAGATCATCGTATCAAAGAATATCTAGGAGATATAGATTATTATCTGGATGCTCGTGCAGTTGAAAGCTTACGCGAAATAGAAAAAAGAGACGATCAACCTGTAAAGACAGAAATCAAAAAAGACAATAAGCAATCATACGAAGATCAGAAAAAACTCAAAGGGTTAAATAATAAGTTAAGTAAAATAGAATCTCAAATCAATAAATTAGAACGCGAAATCAAAGCAATAGATGTTGAGATGGAGGTCAATTATGATGCTACTGTTGCGCAACCTAACTTTTTTGATAATTATCAAGCTAAAAAGAAAACATTAGATCAGCTAATGGAAGATTGGGAAAAAACCTCAGAACAAATAGACGCTATAACATTGTAATGTAGCTTTTTATCGTGTATTTAAATTTAGCAGTTTTTTAACGTTTCTCCATATTGCTGTTTTTAGCTTTGCATAATTAGATAAACGGTCTGTTCTCTAATAAACTTAACTCAAATTTTATATGCGAAAAGTTATCATGACAATGCTAGGAGTAATCCTTATTACTGCTGCCTATTTTGGAGCGCAAAAAATTGTAGAAAGTAACCAAAAAGAACGGCCAAAGCCCAAAAAAGTAATAAAAACAGTTTTTGTAGATACAATTCAAAACGATGTTGTTCCTATACGGGTAGCTGCTAATGGAAACCTTGTTGCTCAAAGGAGATTAGAACTTTTTTCAGAAGTGCAAGGAGTTTTTCAAAAAGGAGGGAAGTTATTTAAACCAGGCCAGTTGTATTCAAAAGGTCAAACACTTTTAAGACTGAATAGTTCAGAATATTACGCTACGGTACAATCGCAAAAAAGTAACTTTTATAATCAAGTTACGGCAATTATGCCAGATTTACGTTTGGATTACCCTGATGCTTATAAAAAATGGCAAACCTATCTCGATAATTTTGATATCAATAAATCAGTACCGCTACTACCTGAAGCAACTTCAGAAAAAGAAAGCTATTTTATAACTGGTAGGAATATTACGACTACATATTACAATATAAAAAATCTAGAACAACGTTTAGGTAAATATAAAATTACAGCACCATTTTCTGGAATTTTAACAGAAGCACTCGTTACAGAAGGAACACTTGTAAGACAAGGGCAGAAGTTAGGAACATTCATTGAAGCCGATGTTTATGAGCTTGAAGTAGCCATTAGTAAACGATACGCAGACCTACTGGAAATAGGAAAAAAAGTAACATTAACTACGTTAGATGGAGAAAAAGAATATGAAGGAACGGTGTCTAGAGTTAATGGTAATATAGATGTGGCCTCTCAGACAATTAATGCATACATAGAAGTAAGGGATAAAAACCTACGAGAAGGAATGTATCTTGAGGCAAGCTTAAATGCAAAAGAAGAAACAGATGCCGTAAATCTAAATAGAACGCTCTTGCAGCCTAATGATAAGTTATTTGTAGTAAGGGATTCTATACTGGATCTTATAGATGTAAATCCTGTGTATTTTTCTGAAAAATCAATGGTTGTTAAGGGTATTCCTAATGGAACTACGATTGTGAGTAAACCTGTCCCAGGAGCATACGCTGGCATGTTAGTCAAGGTGTACCAAGGCGATAATAAAAGAGATTCAGTAAAAGAAACAGAATCTGAAAGCACTACCGAAACACCTCAGTAATTATGCGCAAACTTATTACGTATTTTATTAAGTACCACGTAGCTGTAAATATAGTTGTACTTGCTTTTTTTGTGTTTGGTGTAGTAGGTGCATTAGCACTGAAATCTTCTTTTTTTCCTTTAGTGGGCTCAAAAAATATCAATATCAATGTTACATACCCCGGTGCTTCTCCTCTAGAGGTAGAAGAGGGAATTGTTCTTAAAATTGAAGATAACCTAAAAGGATTGGACGGTGTAGAGCGTGTAACTTCTACATCAAGGGAAAATAGCGGTAATATTAATGTAGAAATAGAGAAAGGAAAGGACATTGACTTTATGTTGCTGGAAGTTAAAAATGCAGTAGACCGTGTCCCTTCATTTCCTGTAGGTATGGAGCCGCTAGTTGTAGCAAAACAAGAAGCCATCAGACAAACAATATCATTTGCGATAAGCGGTACAGATATTCCTTTAGCTACATTAAAACAGATAGGACGGCAAGTCGAAAATGATTTAAGAGGTATTGATGGAATTTCTCAAATTAATGTTACTGGATACCCCGCAGAAGAAATTGAGATAGCAGTAGATGAGAATAGCCTATTAGCCTATGATTTATCATTTAATGAAATATCACAAGCAGTCGCTAGAGCAAATATTATTACTACTGGAGGAACAATTAAGACTGAGGAAGAAGAATATTTGATTAGAGCAAATAGTCGTTCGTATTATGGTAACGAATTGTCAAACCTTGTGGTGCGTTCAGAAGCTACAGGAAGAACTATACGTCTCAAAGATGTGGCAACTGTAAGAGATCGTTTTGCAGAAACGCCAAATGCAAATTTCTATGATGGAGAGCTAGCGGTAAATGTTACCATCACTAGTACAAATACAGAAGATCTTATCTCTTCTGCAGAAAAGACAAAAGAATATGTAGAAGAATTCAATCAAAAATATAATAACGTACAGCTAAATGTAGTAACAGACCTTTCTATTACGCTAGTGCAGCGTACAGCATTACTTACAGAAAATGCAATAGTAGGAATGATTCTGGTGCTTATTTTTCTTTCCCTTTTCTTGAATACGAGACTTGCTTTCTGGGTAGCCTTTGGATTGCCAGTAGCATTTTTAGGAATGTTTATGTTTGCAAGCTATTTTAATGTAACCATTAATGTATTATCATTATTTGGGATGATTATTGTTATCGGGATTTTGGTAGACGATGGTATTGTAATTGCAGAAAATATCTATCAGCATTATGAGCGCGGAAAAACTCCTATTCAAGCAGCAGTAGATGGAACCATGGAAGTAATTCCACCTATCGTATCTGCAATTATTACAACCATACTTGCCTTTGGAATATTCTTGTTTCTAGATGGACGAATAGGTGATTTCTTTGGAGAAGTTTCTGTGGTTGTTATTTTAACGCTGGTAGTCTCGTTAGTAGAAGCTTTGATTATTCTTCCTGCACACCTTGCGCACTCTAAAGCATTACGTAAACAAGAAAAGCCTAAATCAGGATTAGGAAGATTATTCTCAAAATTACGTTATATCAATAAAGTTGGAGATGCAATTATGCGTTGGCTCCGAGATACATTATACAGTCCTATACTTCGATTTTCCTTAAGATATAAATTCTTTATGTTCGCTCTTTTCTGTGTATTTATTTTGTTGACAAAAGGAAGTTTTGATGCTGGTATTATACGAGGGGCATTTTTTCCGCAAATAGCCAGTGATCAGATTAGAATTACATTAGCAATGCCTAATGGTACCAATGAGAAGGTTACAGATAGTATTATTTCTTTAATCGAAAGTAAAGCGATGGAAGTTAATGATGAATTGTCTAAAGAATATTTTACTGGGGATGATGATAGAATCCTTGTAGAAAACTTTATTAAAAATCTAGGACCAGGAGCTTCAGCTGCATCATTAACAATCAATTTACTTCCCGGAGAAGAAAGACCCGATGAGATTACTTCAGACCTGGTCACAAATCGCTTACGCGAAAAAGTAGGCCCGGTGATAGGAGTAGAGAGCTTGGTGTATGGTACGGGAGGAAATTTTGGGGGTCGCCCTGTGTCTGTTTCTTTATTAGGGAATAATATTTCAGAATTAAAAGCAGTTAAAGCAGAACTAAAACAAAATCTAGAAAGCAATCAGTTGCTAAAAGATGTAACAGATAATGATCCTGCTGGTATAAAAGAAGTACGTTTAGAACTTAATGATTATGCGTACTCATTAGGACTAAACCTCAGAGATGTGATGTCTCAAGTTCGATCTGCCTTTTTTGGGGTGCAACCACAACGTTTTCAAAGAGGTCAAGACGAGATAAGAGTTTGGGTACGTTATGATAGAGACAATAGATCCTCTATCAATGATTTAGATGATATGCGTATTGTGGCACCTTCAGGAGAACGTATTCCCTTATCTGAAGTAGCAACCTATACTATAGAACGAGGAGATGTAGCCGTAAATCACTTGGATGGACGTAGAGAAATTCAAGTGTCTGCAGATATTAAAGACCCTAAAAATACAAGTTCTACAGATGTAATGGCAGATATTCAGAATATAGTGATGCCAGAAATCTTATCTAAATACCCAACAGTAACTCCATCGTATGAAGGTCAAAATAGAGAGGCTGGAAAATTAATAAGATCTGCAAGACCTGTTGGCTTAGCTGTATTATTACTCATATATATAACGATAGCATTTACTTTTAGAAGCTATAGTCAACCATTAATGCTGTTGTTGTTGATCCCGTTTAGTTTACCTGCGGTAGCTTGGGGACATTGGATTCATGGATTTCCAATTAATATTCTATCTATGTTAGGCATTATAGCGCTTATTGGAATTATGGTGAATGATGGTTTAGTACTTATAGGAAAGTTTAATACCAATTTAAGGTCAGGAATGACATTTGATAATGCAATCTTTGAAGCAGGTCGTTCTAGATTTAGAGCTATATTCCTAACATCTATTACAACAATAGCAGGACTAGCGCCTCTTATTTTTGAAGCAAGTAGGCAGGCACAGTTTCTGAAACCTATGGCAATTTCTATTGCATATGGTATTGGTTTTGCAACACTTCTTACCCTAATAATGTTGCCTATATTCTTGTCATTTAGTAATTGGGTTAAAATTAATATAGGGGTATTAAGTATTGGTAGAAAAGTAGAGAAAGAACAAGAAGAACGTTCTGTTAAAGAATTAAAAGAAGAAGAACATCACAAAGAAGATCCTGATGAGCTTGTAACAATAGTAAATAACTAGTATGAATTTATATAAAGAACATACTAATCGAGAATTGTTAAGCGTCTTTGAAGAAAGACAAGCATTGACGTATGAAGCGCAAATTCAACTTAAAGATGAAATTCTTTATAGAAAGCTTGCATTAGATGTAAAAGACTTAAATAATACAATAGCTGAAAAATCAGAAGCTATTAAAAATTTAGAATACCTTAAAGATCTAGGATATAAGTCTACAGGATTAGAAGATACTGTAAGGATCATAAGAATGACAAAAGCCTCTATTCTTGATATTGTAGCAATTGTTTTAGGTGTTGTACTAAGTTATTTCGGACTTGTTAGGTTCATTAAAATTATATTCGGTTTTGTAGGTGATGCTCCTTTTGATTTGATGGCTTTTTTGTCAGATGGAGCTGTTGTGGTGATTGGGTACATTGGATTTAATATGCTATCAGGTTTTAAAAGACTCATAGATCATATGGGATTTGAGCTATTGTCAGAAAAAGGATTTGTAAGATTAAAAAAACGTTTTGATCTCACCTTAGAAACTAAGGAGTTTAAACCTGAAGAGGTCGCTATTGAAATAAACGGAGGTGAAATTGTACTATCGCTAGGCAATGTACCTGTAATCACGGGAAGCTCTGATAATTTAATTCAGCGTATGACGATAGAAGAATTGGCTTTAAGAATTAAAAATAATGAAGAGGTACAGGAAGATGAACAAGAAGAAGCATAGTTTTTATATGATAAAATGGTTTTATAGCGCGCTTATTTTTTTATCCGCTTTCGCGAAAGCGTATGCACAAGAAATCCCGTCTGAAATACTTTCTAAAGAAGAAGCAGTAGCGATAATGCTTGAAAATAACTTTGGAATTCAGTTAGCAAATAATCAAGTAGCTATCTCTGAAAATAATACAAGCATCTTGAATGCTGGGTTTTTGCCTAGTCTTACGGGAAATGCAGGAGCAAATTTTGATAGGACAACGAGTAATACAGATTTTGGTGGAGCAACAGATCAAGATGGTAATCCAAGACCAGATATCGAAATTGTAGGAGCTGAGACCACTCGATATAATGCATCTATCAATCTAGATTATACGCTGTTTGATGGATTAGGACGCTATTATAATTACAAACAACTTAAAGAGCAATACAATCTTACACAATTACAAGCGAGAGAAACGATAGAGAATACCATGTTGCAATTATTCTCTGTATATTATGAAGTGGCGAGGCTGAAAGAAAATGTTCTTATACTAGAAGAAGCGCTTCGTGTAAGTAAAGATAGAGCTGTTCGGGCACAATATCAGTTTGATTATGGACAGGTAAATAAACTTCAAGTCCTGAATGCAAAAGTAGATATTACGACAGATAGTATTAATGTGTTGAATGCATGTCAAAATTTCAGAAATGCACAACGCGATTTGAATGTAGTGCTTAATAGAGATTTAGAAAAGACTTTTCAGGCAGATACTACTATTACTTTTGTAAATGCATTAGTTATTGATAGTCATATAGAACAATCAATACAAAATAATGTAACCCTACTTCAATCTGAACAAGATATAGTGATTAGTGATTATCAGATTAAAAGTGCCAGAGCATTATTCTTGCCCACAGTAGGTTTGACAGGAAGTTACGGATGGAACCAATCCAATAATCCAGCTTCAGCCTTTTTTCCTAGTACAACGTCTACTTCTAATTCACTTGCGGCAGGAGCAAGCTTGCGTTGGAATATTTTTGATGGTGGTAGATCAATAATTGCGCTTAAAAACGCTAAGATATTTAGAGAAAGTCAAGAATTGGTAAAAGAACAACTAAAACAGCAGGTGCAACGAGATATTGCCAATGCCAAAGGAGATTATAGAAATGCACTGACAATTTATGATCTTCAAACTCAAAATGTAAAAACTAATGAAGATAATTTTAAACGTTCACAAGAACGTTTAAAGCTTGGGCAAATCACAAGTGTTGAGTTTAGACAAGCGCAATTAAACCTGTTAAATGCACAAGTCACTAAGAATACAGCAAAGTATACTGCAAAATTAGCAGAGCTACAATTATTACAACTTACAGGACAACTTCTTAATGTTGCTTTTTAAGTATAGAGATATTATACTTTAAGAATACGAGTATGTTTGAACATTTTTTTCAATGTCCGCACTGTTGGGAAGAAGTGTCTATGTTAATAGATCCTTCTGTAAATACATCATATATAGAAGACTGTGAGATTTGCTGTAACCCTATTCAGATATCAGTTGCTTTTGATCAAGGAGAGTTACAATCTTTTCAAGCCGAAAGTATCGAACAATAAAGCGTCTTTCTTTACAAATTTAGTGTACATATAAGAAGGAGTGCTGGTGAGTTTTCTATTGGTTAGAGTTATTTGTTTTTCAGTCATTTACATATTTTTTCAAAAAAGGCTGTTATTTTTCTTTTCAGTTAAAAAAGAGGTGTTATCTTTGCGGTCCGCTTTCGCGAAAAGAGTTCTTTATAAAGTTGTTGTTTGTTTGTAGGAATAGGTTGAAAAAAAATATTTTTTTAATTTGTTTTAGAAGGAATAATAATTGTACATTTGCACCCGCTTTGAGAGAGGGATTTATGTAGGAGAGATAAGTAGAAAGCGTTTGTTCATTTATATAGTTTTAGTGTTGTTTTTTAAGGATTAAAAAAAGATTAATTTTTTTCTTTTTTTCTTTGCTGGAAAGAAAATAATAGTTGTATATTTGCACCCGCTTTGCGAGGGAGGTTATTTCGCAAGAGTTCATAAGTATATTGTAGTGATTTGGTAATTGGTTTTAACAGGTGTGTTAAAGCATTAAAATAGGAGGTTCGATTCCTCTACACTAACCAAGAAAATTGATTACTTATTAAGAGTAATTATTTGATTAGAATTTTAGGTTTTAAGATTTAGGATTCTAAGTTCATTGACATATTGAATTGACAGCGCGTATAATTTTTAAATTATACAAGTTTCTATGAGTTTATAGGAACTATAAAAGAATTGAAGACTAGAAGAATTTTGAGACGATTAATTTCTTATTTATTGTGAGTTGAAATATATTAAAGACACACGATGAAGAGTTTGATCCTGGCTCAGGATGAACG
>NZ_CANLOB010000034.1 GCF_947492815.1 uncultured Dokdonia sp. | reverse complement strand
TTTATGAAGGAGAGTGCTACATCGAGTGGAGCGTAGAGACATCGCTTTTTTAAGGTCTAATACAATTATGTGTTAGATCTTTTTTTATACTGTAAACTTAAAGCAAAACGATAAAGATCATCTTGGTCTTAACATCTCATTTCATTTTACAAGAGATACATGCTAATTGTTTTTTCGCGAAAGCGAGAAAAGGAAGAATATCTCTATAACTTATTAGAGATATAGTATAAATAACTTAACTAAAAAATCCTGACTATTTATAGCCAGGATTTTGAGGTTACATGTCTTTTAATGTTTCTTTTTAGGGGCAGATTGTCTAATTACCTACTTACTTTATGTTTCATTAAAATAAGAATGTATAGTATATAAACAAGATAAGAGTAAAAACTCCTACCTTTTATGTAGTACGATATATGATTTTTTTATTGAAAGAACCTAATTTGCTTTTCGCGTAAGCAAAAAATAAAGAATAAGTGTTAGAGAATTTTTTATTTAAGAAGTAATATAATCTTTGTATTCGATATAAAAATGCTCCAGTTTATCCATGTAAGTATTAAAAAAATCAAATACTACTGGCCATGTATTTTTATTGTGAATATTAACTCCTTCTAATTGAAGATAACAACGAGAAATGGATTTGCCGCTAGGAAGTAAATAATGTTCTTCAAATTTAAGGTCTGAAGATACTTCTTCTTTAAGAATGTTTTTGAGACTTAAGAGTTTGTCAAAATAATATGTTCTGTAAATTTCATCGTTAGAGGTGCAATCTATGGCTACGATTGCTTTTTTTGTGTCAAAATCAAACTTTAGGCTCACATCTTTAATACCTGTATGATACAAAAGCCATTTTCTAGGATATCGTTTATCAAAAAATATCCAAAACTGTTGTCGTATTTCTTTTGATTGCTCTTTACTAAACATGGTATAAAAATAATGAGGATTCACAACTTATGAATCCTCATTTGTATTATTATGAACTATACTCTAATTTATAAAGCTGTAGTAGTACCAGTTCTTCCATTCCAAGACCAAGTTCCTGATGTAGCAGCACTACAATCATTATTTATGTATGTTTCAGGTAGATCTGCACCTAGAGGATTGGTTACTGATGAAGTATAGTTAAAGTTCCAAGTAGCTTCTATACCATTGATCATAGAAGTTTGCCCTCCTGCGCTTAGAACATCTGCAACATCACCTAAAGGAAAAGGTGCAGTTACAATAATATCTGCGATCACAGGTTCTGTAGTTGGTATATCTACACCTACTGGTGTGCAACCTGCAGCAGCATTTGTATCAAAATCATCTGCTTCATTTATCACAAAAGGATCTGTAGAACCTGCATGACTTATAGACATGGTTACAACCTCTTGAGACACTGCATTTCCACTAACAGAAAAACCTGATATCGTTGTTGTAAAAGGAGTACTTGTAATTGTGGCAGGATTTGCAATTAAATCCCAATTTCCAAAAAATGTAGCATCCATGTCATCTACGTATGTTCCCATAAAAACTAAAGGATCTGACCCTTGTGTACTTTTAACAAGTGTAATATATGCTTCTGTATTTACACTATTGATAAACACGTTAGATGCTTGTGGATTTGTATAATCTTCAAAATTGATATCGAAACTTCCTGCTTCTCCTTCAAAATAAATAATTTCGGCACTTCTAGATTGAGGAACTCCTTTAAATTTTAAAGTCTCTCCGTTTACAAGCTCAATAAGTGCTGAATACCTAGTATCCATGCCAGCGTTAATGTATATTTTACCGTGTAAATCTGAATTTTGATAATGACCAAATACACCTACATATTTTCCTTGCGCTGAATCGTCAAATTCTGTTGCAGCAACATGCGTTACTAAGTTTGCGATCTCTGGAATACTTTCGTCTATGGTTACTGTTTGATTGTCTTCGTTGTCAGTACTACAACTTATAATAAGTAGGATAGCAAATACTGCTATAAATAATTTTTTCCCCATTGTAATTGTTTTTTTAGTGAGGGTCTAAAATTAGATGATAAATTATACTTAACAAAATTTTAGCTTCGTTATTACAGCGCTTATTAGTAAGAAAATCCTGTTTATAGATAATACGCAATAATAAACCCTAAAATGATAACTGCTAGTTTTGAGGCGTTAAATTGATGGTTTTTGGAGCTTTCAAAAAGTATTGTAGTTGAGACATGAAGAAGTACTCCTATAACAAAAGCATTGATAGATGTTTTATAAGATTCTAAAATAAAAGCTTGTTGGTTAATATAGCTACCTAAAGGGGTCATTAAAGCAAAAACTATTATGAACATAATAGATTTCCATAACTTTATTTTAGAAGCAAGTAGGAATGAAGAAATAATAATAGCAATAGGTAATTTATGAACTACAATTCCATATAACATATGGTCATTTTCAGAAACAGGGAACCCTTCTATAAGGGCATGTATGGATAAACTTATAAAGAGTAACCAAGGAAAATTATCCCTATTCGTTTGATGAGTATGTCCATGTTCAGCTCCTTTGGAGCTAAACTCTAATAGGATTTGCATGAGTAATCCCGCGACTATAAAAATCCCTATTTCATTATCTTGATTACTATAAACTTCAGGCAACGATTCAAAAATAATTGTAGATAATAAAAAGGCACCACTAAAGGATAGTAATATGCTGATTTTACTGCCAATAGACGGTTTCAGCACTAGCGCAATTAAAAATCCAGCTATAACAGCAAAAAGAGGTAATAAGATTGCAGTCAAAGGTTATTTGTTTTGTAAGGTTGTGTGGGTAAAATTAATGTATTTTTGTGGTATATGAGTGGACGAAACCAAAACTTTAGGATGGTAGCCAAAACATTTTATGGCTTCGAAAAAATCTTGGCAAATGAATTACGCAATCTAGGTGCTGGAAATGTAGAAGTAGGTGTGCGTAATGTTTCTTTTGAAGGGGATAAGGGTTTTATGTATAAGGCAAATCTTTGTTGTCGTACAGCTATTAAAATTTTGAAACCTATAGCAGAATTCCGAGCTATGAACGAAGATGAACTATACCGTCGCGTTCAAAAAATGAATCTGCGTTCTTTTATGAATGTCAAAACTACGTTTGCTATTAATGCGACCGTGAGTGGTGATATATTTACACACTCACAATATGTGTCTTTTAAGGTAAAAGATGCCATTGTAGATAAATTTAGAAAAGAAGAAGATGTACGACCAGATGTAGATACAAAACATCCAGATGTGCGTCTTAATGTACATATACAAGGATATTGGTGTACCATCTCTCTAGATAGTAGTGGTGCTTCTTTGCATCATAGAGGGTATAGAACGTCAACTAATATTGCTCCTATTAATGAAGCACTTGCTGCAGGATTAATATTGATGAGTGGATGGGAAGGACAGAGTGATTTACTAGACCCTATGTGTGGTAGTGGAACAATGCTTATAGAAGCAGCAATGATTGCAGCAAATGTACCTGCTAACTTGAATAGAAAAGAATTTGCCTTTGAAAAATGGGACGATTGGGATCCAGATTTATATGATCTTATTGAAGAATCTGCACTTAAAAAAGTAAAAGATTTTAAATATAAAATTATAGGGTACGATAAAGCGCCTTCAGTGATAAGTAAAGCAAGAGATAATGTTAAAAATGCACAGCTACAAGATTTTATAACCATTAAAGAGCAAAACTTCTTTGATTCTAAAAAAGAAGGAAATGACTTTTTGCAATTGGTGTTTAATCCTCCTTATGGAGAACGATTACCTATTGCCATGGAAGCTTTTTATGCAGAAATTGGAGATACACTCAAATCTAGTTATCCAGGATCACATGCATGGTTTATTACCTCTAATATGGAAGCTTTAAAGCATGTGGGATTACGGCCAAGTCGAAAAATTAAGTTATATAATGGTAGCTTAGAGAGTAGATTTGTAAAATATGAAATGTACGAAGGAAGCCGAAAAGCAAAACACCAACAATCATAAATACGATTTTATCTGTACTTAGATATGAGAAAAATAAAGGTTAAGAAGCGTCAGTTTAAAATAAAACTTCGAAAAAAAGTATTAGGAGATCATGCAAAAGGTGTTATTTATGATACTGAAAATGGAATGATACTAGCACCTATAGATGATTATACAATAGGGCGTTATCTTGGTTTTAAAGGAGGATGGAATATTTCAGAGATTAAAGAACTATTAACCTATATTCATAAGGATGATACAGTATATGTATTAGGAACTCATATTGGAACACTCTTGGTTCCTATAGGAAAACAGTGTAAAACGATTGTTGGATATGAGGCAAACCCAGATACCTTTGGATATGTCTCTAAAAATGTATTGATAAATGATTTAGAGAATGCAACGCTTTTTAATTTTGCCGTAGGAGATGCCGAAAAGAAAATTTCTTTCTATAAGAATACATTGAATAGTGGGGGGAGTAAGATAAAACCTTTAAAGGATAGTTATTTGTATTCTCATGATAATCCAGATACGGTAGAGGTAGCTATGATTCGTTTAGATGATCATATTCAAAAAGAAAACTTACCGAAACCAGATCATATTATTGTTGATATAGAAGGAGCTGAATACTTTGCATTGCAAGGAATGCAAGATATTTTGACAGACGTTAAGATGCTATACATTGAATATGTACCACATCATCTTAAAAATGTATCAGGAGCGACTAATAAAGAATTTGTAGACCTTATTCTTCCTCATTTTGATAAGGTTCGATTTGTGGGACAGAAAAAGGAAATAGACTTACACACTTCTAAAGAAGCGTTTCTTTCTTTTCTCGATTCATTATATACTAGTGAAACAGCAGACGACCTATTATTTACGAAAGAAAAATAAGTCATAGGTTTTAACCCTGCGTTCTCCCTTTTGGTTGTGAGCCTATCTGTCGGAAGGCAGGTCTCGCAAGCTAGATTTCGCGAAAGCGGACCCAAAACACATTCTTATTTTTTGAAAATAGGAATAAGATAAGATAGTGTATATCCATAACCAACACCAAACTTACTGGCGTCTGTAGTTTTTCCAAATCCAGGAATGTATACATTTTCAAATCCATCAGGCTCTGTCTCAGTAATTCTATTTTTAACCTGAAGATTGATTCCTAAATAGAAATTACTGAATAATTCTGTTTGAATACCTAATTGAAATTCTAACCAAGTAGCATTTAAGCCATCAAACTCTCTAGTTTCTGTGCGTATATCTTCTTCAAAGAAAGTATTGGATGTAGAAATTATATACGTATTTAAATCTTGAGTAAATGTTGAAAAACCAGCACGAACTCCTGCATAAATAAGGTTGTTCATGCCAAACCAATTATTATAAGCATTATAGTTAAATCCAGCTTTTATATAAGAACCAGAAGAGGTTACATCTATATTAGAAAACTCATCTACTGTAAATGTTTCATTTCCTAATTCTACAGCTATATAATAACGATTGCTCACTCTAAAGTCTCCTACAATTTCAAGACCAGTATACTGATCATCTAGAAAGCTGCGTACAGGTTTTGAAAGGTCAATTCCTACGCGCAATCCATAATACTGAACATTTTGTGATGTGGTCTCTTTACTGTCTGTTTCTGTAGTTTCTTCATTCTCTTGAGCACTAAGTATTGTACTCATAAAAATGATAGATAGACTAATGAAAAATTTGAATATGTGCTGAAGTCTCATCTTCTACAGTTGTGTTAATTATTCGTACTTCTTCTATCCAAAAATTATCCTCTTGCGAGCTAGGGGTTGCATCTAATGCATCATAGGTAATTCTAAATCCACATGCTTTACTTATATACTCTTCAATACGTACATAATTTAAGTTTACGCCATCTATATTTTCAGCAGTTTCTTCACTTTCATCACCTGTATTTAATACAAAAAGCAAATCAGTTACATCTACATTAGTTCTCAAAGGAATAGAAATTGTAGCGCTATTAAATGGAGAGCCATCTAGGGTATCACCATTTACTTCTATAATAGATAAATCTACAGGTGTTTTAGGTTCTGTTGGATTTTCTATATCAAAAAAATCGATGACTAATAATGGAGTGACAGGTGTCACTTCTGCGCATATGTCATCTCTTTCGCAAGAGGATATTAATAACGCACTTATTAGTAGTCCTATGGATACTTTAAATTTCATGTATTATCTTTTTTCTAGTAATACAACGTTTTCTACGTGATGTGTCTGCGGAAACATATCTACAGGTTGCACTTTGGTTACTTTGTATGTTTCATCTAGTAACGCAAGATCACGTGCTTGTGTTGCACTATTGCAACTTACGTAAACTACTTTTTGTGGCGCAATGTTTAAGATTTGTTTAACCACATCTGCATGCATACCATCTCTTGGAGGGTCTGTAATAATTATGTCTGGTATTCCGTGAGTGGCTATAAATTGTTCATTAAAGACTTTTTTCATGTCGCCTACAAAAAACTCAGCATTTGTAATATTATTACGTTCTGCATTTTCTTTGGCAGCTTCAATCGCATCTGGTACTGCTTCTACACCAATTACTTTCTTTGCCTTTTTTGCAACAAATTGTGCAATAGTACCTGTACCAGTATATAAATCATATACAAGCTCATTTCCAGTCAATCCGGCAAAATCTCTTGTAATTTTATAAAGTTCGTAGGCTTGAGCAGAATTAGTTTGATAAAAAGACTTAGCGTTTATTTTAAATTGTAAGCCTTCCATTTCTTCAAAAATATGATCTCTTCCGTGGTAACAAATTACTTCTTGATCATAAATAGTATCATTCCCTTTCGAATTTATAACATACAGAAGTGATGTGATTTCTGGGAATTCATTTTTTAAATAATCGAGTAGGAGGATACGGTTTTTTACATCTTCTTTATAAAATTGAACTAGTACCATGAGTTCTCCAGTAGAGGAGGTACGTATCATTAAGGTACGTAATAAGCCTTCTTGATTACGAGCATTGTAGAACGGCATGTTGTGTTGAGATGCAAATACTTTTATGCCATTACGTATGGCATTACTAGGATCTTGTTGTAAATGACATTTTTCAATATCTAGAATTTTATCCCACATCCCAGCAATATGAAACCCTAATGCATTTCGATCTTCTATAACTTCGTCGCTTTTGATTTGTTCTAGCGTAAGCCATTTACTATCAGAAAAACCAAATTCCATCTTATTACGATAAAAGTATTGAGTAGCACTACCTGCTATAGGGGTTACTTCTGGAAGTTCTATTTTGCCTAAACGCGTCAGATTATTTACAACTTCTTGTTGTTTATATTCTAATTGGTATGTATAGTCCATGTGTTGCCACTTGCAACCGCCACATACCTCAAAATGTTGGCACTGTGGTTGGGTACGCTTTCGCGAAAGCGTATGAATATGCGTAGCCGTTCCTTCATAGTAAGATTTACGTTTTTTTGTAGTCTGCACATCTACGACATCGCCAGGTACAGCATTATTAATAAAAACGACTTTTCCGTCGGGTGCATGTGCGATAGCTTTGCCTTTTGCTCCTGCATCGGTTACTTCAAGTTCGGTAAAAACTTTGCGGTTTTGTTTTCTTCTAGACATCACACAAAAATAGCCTGTTTTTATGAAATAGGCTATATGATTTTAGTATGCTGTTTTAAAAAAGTTAAAATTCATCGGCACATGGAATGGAAGAATTCTTTGTGTCAACTACAGACTGATTTGCATTTCCTCCAAAAACTTTATCCTGAGCTAAATTAGCTACTGTAAACTTTTCTAACGGTAATTTTGTTTTTTCTTTTTTCATTGTTTGATGTTATTCATTTCTTAATGTAATATCTTAAAAAAAGCGTTCTTTTAAATTTGATAATAAGTTTTAGATTTTTAAAATTTTTCTCTGTTATCTATATGAAAAAGATTACCTCATATTTTAGTCAATCTTATATAGGTATCAAGATTAACAAGTTCCATACGTTGTAACTTCTTCATTGGTACATATAAAAGTAGAATCTTGTGGATCTTTCGTAGTAGGAGGGTCAGATTGTGGCTCAGTTTGAGATTGTGGTTGACACCCGAGTGAGTAATGATTAATAGTATTATGACCTGATCTACTTCCACCTATGATCAATGAATAACTTGTTGTTAATTTTGCAATCTTAAATGTATCCAAGGCTAATTTTTTTCTTTGTTTTTTCATAAGTATCTATTGTTATTATTTATATAGTAAACATACATTTTAATCTTAAACATAAAGGGAAATATTGAAGGGTAGTTGTCGATATTTTAAAACAAAGACTATTAATGTATTGATAATTAGCTACTTGTTTTCTTTTACTTTATCTAGTTGCTTTATGAAGAATGAAGGGTATATTTTGTATTTCTTATAAAAATATTTAGAAAAAGATTCTGGATTATTAAAACCTGATTCATGGGCAATACTTTTGATAGTATACTTTCTGAACATTTTATCGTTTCTTAATCTTTCCAATGCATAATCCAAGCGAATATTACGTAAATACACATTAAAACTTTCGTTTTTTAAATACTTAAAAGCTTTTGAGAAATAAGGACCATTCGTACCTATGGTCTTTGCTAATTTTGTAGAATTTATAGTTTTGTCAAGAAATTGTTTTTCTTTCTCGAATAGTTCAAGACAATCTTTAACTTTTGTAAAAACCTCTTCAGGAATAGCAGGTTTTTCATTATTCGTGGTAGACTGAATTTGTGTGGTTTGAGGTGTGGTTTCTACTACTAATTGTTTGAAACGTTTTTTGTATTTATTCTTTTGGACTAATTGTAAGATTAGAATAATAGTAACTATAAGGACTAATAGAACACTTATTCTAATTATTATCATATACCCTTTACTGATTTTCTGATTTGCATTTTCCACAGCAAAAGGAATATCAAAATCTTTTTTGATGTCTTTATCAATATTTTTATAATGGGTATTAAATATGCTATCGAATGATATAATTTTATTAGCATATTCTAATGCCTTTTCAGAATTTTCATTTTTCTTATAATATTCTTTTAGATAATGGAATCCTTGTATAGTTTCAGGTAGTATAGCTACTGAATTACCTATTGTCGTATCTACTTGATGAAAACTCTCTATGGCTTTTGTGTAATTGTTATTATTTAAGTGCGCCAGTCCAATATGATAGTAAGCCAGTGAAATAATTACTTTTTGATCAATGCTTGTTGTTGCATTTACATTGTGTAAGTAAGTAATAGCCTTTTGTATTTTTGATATTGTAGATGGAGTATATACTTTATTTAATTCTAATATCCCTTCTAATAACAAGAAGCGGTAATAAAAATCATCGTTTTTTTCTTTATTTTCTTGAATTCCTATTTTAGTATACGTTAGTGCTGAGTCTATATGATTTAGTTTTCTGTGTGCATTAGATAGTACTAACAGTGTCCGATTATAGTTATATAGATATTTTTCTTTGTAATTTTTTTCTTGCGCTATTTTATAAGATTTCTTTAAAATATCTAATGCCTCTTCATTCTGTTCTATGCGTAATTTTATATTGGCTATTTGTAAGTTTAATGAAAATTTAAGGTACTCCTTTTTTTTATTTTTGAGATAACTTAATGATTTTAAGTAATTAGTAAGTGCTTTATCATAATGAAATTGATTGTAATAAAAATTTCCTTTATCATGATATGCTATAGCTATAAAATTCTTATCTAAAAGGCTTTTTTCTAATGCTAAAATGGAATCATATAAATCAATTCTATTTTTGTACTTACCTCCTGATATTTTTCTATAATAATAACCTCTAGCTAAATTATTTGTGTCTTTTAATTTTTTTGCTTTCAAAAAAAAGGCATCTGTATAGTTTACAACTTTTATAGAATCTTGCGCATGCTCATTGATACGAACCTTTAATTCTTCAAAACTTAATTTTATCAGATCTTCTTGAAATTCTTGTTGCGCTTTTATGGAAAAAGTAAAAATGAGGATACTTATAATAGAATAGGCTATTCTTTTATTCATGTGAGTAGGACTTAATGCTATAAATATAAAATAACTCTTAGAATCTCATTCTAGGATTAACATAAATAATTACCCTAAGACTACTAACTCCTATAAATCTCTCTGATTGAGACGATTTTGAGCTTGCTAATACTCTTTTATTCTCAAAGAGAACAGCACTCTATGTTTTCAAATCTAGAGTCTTTATTTTCAAATATCGAGATACTTGTCTTGTAAGCCTTCTGTAAAAAGTAAATATTTGAGCTGTTCTGAACAACATAATTCTTTTTTGAAATTTCGAAAAGTGCAGTGTTACTTAAACTTATGAAATAAAGTCGCGGTTACCGAAAAGCGAATGAGTAAGTATTTAATAAGTTAATTCATAAATATATAAAATGAAAAAAATAATATTATTACTGATATTAATTGCTTTTAGCAGGAGTTCTAAAGCTCAAAATTTTGAATGGGTTAAAACAATGGGGAGTGTAACTTCTGGAAATGGATGGCTTGGTCATGATCAAGCAAATGCTATTGCGACTGATTCAAATGGGAATGTTTATACAACAGGCTTTTTTTCTGGCACAGCTGATTTTGATACAGGGGCTGGTACAACGAATTTGACGGCTAATGGAACTATTAGAAAGGACGTGTTTATTCAAAAAATGAATTCTTCAGGAGATTTAATTTGGGCAAAAAGTATTGGAGCAGAAGGAGATGATGAAGGTTTCGGAATAACCATAGATCCTTTTGGAAATGTGATTGTAGTTGGATCATTTAGAGGTACAGTTGATTTTGATCCTGGTATCGGAGTTCATTACGAAACTTTTCAAACCGTTTTTTATGATAATAGTAATACTCTAACTAATACATTTGTATTAAAGTTAGATACAAATGGTGATTTTCTTTGGGTAAAGACAATGACTAGTGTTCGTGGAAAAGATGTTACTACAGATTCTTCTGGAAATATTTATACGTTAGGTGATTTTAAAGGTACTGTAGATCTCAATCCAGATACTAATCCAATGGCAGTCGATAATTTCTCTGATTCTTCTACAATCCCTTTTTCACCTTTTTTTAGTCAATTTATACAGAAATTAGACACTAATGGTAATTATCTTTGGGCAGTTAGTAGTCAAGGGACTGGTGGACAAACGACAAATGATATAGAAATAAATAGTTTAGGTAATATTGTTGCCACAGGTAGATTTCATGGAGAAGTTGATCTTGATCCCCATATAGTGAATACTGCTATTTTTAACTCTCCTATTTTACAATCAGGATTACCAGGAACTATATCATATGCGCCTATTGCATTTGTACAAGTGTTAAGTTCGACAGGAAGTTTTATTTCAGCAAAACAGATGGAATCACATACATCTTCAACGGGAATAATAGGAACTAGTGGTGGAATTGATCTTAGTATTGATGATATGGATAACATATACATTGTTGGACATTTTACAGGCGAAATTGATTTCGACCCAAATGTAACTCAAAGTATTATAGATGGCATAGGAGCTACTAATATTTTTATACAAAAATTAGACTCATTTGGTAATCTGATATGGGTTAAGCAAATAGATTTTGGCGCATATGCGTTAGGTGATGAGAGTTGGAGAATATCCTGTCACTTAGGAGGGGTTTATATTGTTGGCCCAACTGCAGGTACTGTGGATTTTAATCCAGACCCTAATCCAGGAGCAACACATATAATAACAGCAAATGCACTTTTTACTCTAAAGTTAGACAGCATAGGTGATTTTTTATGGGTGAATAATATAATAGATACTCCTTATGTTAGAGGAAGTACTACGGATAATACAGGAGGTATTTACACAACAGGTTCTTTTTCAGGAACCGTTGACTTTGATCATGGTGCAACATTTGCTATCGAAACAGAATTTGGAGGGCAGGACATATTTGTCCATAAACTATCCGCTTCCATAGAACCAGTAGTGGCCACCCAGCCAATAATACATCTTTGCACAACAGATGCGCCATTTAATTTAGGGACAACTTATGGAACAACAACACAAAGTTTACCAGTAAATAATGTTTTTTGGACAAATAACTACTTTACACCTATAGATTCATATGTCTCAGGAGGAATAAGTACAAATGGATCTTTTACGGCACTACCCAATGGAGTTATAACAAATACTTTTACAAATAGTGTTGGGACATTTACAGGGTATAATTTTGACCCAAGTGCAGCCGGTACAGGAAGTCATATTGTTGAATATTCCTATACCGATCCATTAACAGGAATAGTTAGTACTGCACAAATGGAAATTATTGTCGAAGCGTCTCCAGCTATTATTGCTTCTAATCTCGTGATTGATTTGTGTGACTATTCTGGACCTGTTCCAATTAATGTAGGGACTACTATTGGCGCAAATTGTCAAATAATAAGTCCTTATGTTAATCCACAAAATCAATTTGATGCATTGAATGCCGGTGTAGGTATACATACGATAGAAATCACTTGCGAAAATCAAGCGGGTTGTTCAACGACCATTACCAGAACAATTACAGTTCAGCAGAATGATGGGTGGCATAACACAACATCAAATGCAGTTGCATCTGGTGATCAGGGAGATACTGGAAATGATATTTATACAGATAAATACGGTTATGTATATTCAACGGGGTCATTCTTTAAAGAAACAACATTCAGAGACGCTTTTGGAAATTCAATAGGTTTAGTGACAACAACTCCACAAGATGAGAAATTCTATGCAGTCTGTTATAATGAATGTGGTGAATTACAATGGGTGATTTATGACGAATTTCAGGGGATAAATCATAATAGCAAAGGATTTGGAATTGTGAAGAATGATGATGAATTATTTGTTGGAGTAAACTATACACCAGAAGCTAGGTTTAAAACAGTATATCCAAATTTGACATCTTTTACCTTTGGAACAAATGCTAATGGTTTTGCTACCGCAATAGGCAATGTTTGTCTTTTAGCAATTGATGGACCTAACACTGGTACTTTTGGTCATGTGAATGCAATTGATAATACATTAATAAGGAGAGAAGGAAGAGCTTTGTATTCGTCACCTTCGGGAGATAAAGAGGTATACGTTTGTGGTCGTTCAGATTTGAACAATAATTTTAGGCCTGAAGTCTTTTTCTCAAAAACAAAGTACTCCCCAAGTATGGATCAGTTTTTTTCACTTTGGAGTCGCCAGTCTTTAAATGAAAGTGAGCATCATGTTGCAAATGATATTGTACTTCATCCAAGTAATGGATTATTAATGATTACGGGTAGTTTTTCTAGTGACTTTAGTTTATTAAGTCCTTCAGGAACGACTGTCGGTTTTTCTACTCCAGCACTTAAAGATGGTTTTTTTACAACCGTAAATTCAGATGGTTATGTAAGTGGATTTGGGGTAAGAAAATTTGGAATAGGACAAGGACAACAAGCAGAAGGGACCACAATAACTCGTAATGCTGATTATTTTTATATTGGAGGGAATTATCAAGGAGAAACAGCTTCGCCATTTTCATTTGGATCAGGATCAGCTACTTCTTATGCTAATTCTTCTTTTACGAATGGATTTATTTTTTCTTATAAATGGGCTGGTGGTATCGTTAAATTTGAGAATATATGGAATACAAATTCCAGAGTTGCTATTACAGGAATTGATGCATATGATACAAATGTAGCACTTATAGGATCCTATGGAAATGGAAATGTTGAAACTTCATTAGGGACTATAGGTAATAATCCTACAACAACCAGTAATCAGGTATTTATTGGTCGAATAGATATTACAAATGGAAATTGGTATGCTCCTAATTTAGTCAATACAACATTGAATCAAAATGATGGACATCATAGACCCACGCGAATAAGTGTTGGTGAAAACGGATATGGATACATTACAGGGGATTATATTGGAAGGTTGTCTTACTTATATGGTTCTCCTGCAAGTGGTGATTTAGGCGCTACAGGATCAAGCGCTTTTGTTTCCAATGCCTTTTTTATACGTCACGAATTAAGTTCAAATGAATTAAAATTTACAGAAAATAATAAAGGAGAGGAGCTAGTTCAAAAACAAGTGTTCAATACTACTGATGAAATACTAAATGTGATTGATATACCTGAATCATTTTCAGTAAAAGCATATCCCAATCCTACAAAAGATGTACTTACTATAACCACTAATACTCTTCAAGAGGTGGTTGATATAAGCATTTTCAGTGCGCTTGGAAAAGTAATGTACTCGTCACGAGTAGCGAATAATCAGTTTGATGTTGATATGTCAACCTATGATAAAGGAGTTTATTTTTTGAGAGTTGATTCGAAAGATAAAACGGAAGTCTTAAAAATCATTAAAATATAATTTAGGATCAACTTTAGAACAAATTCTATTCTCCATATGAATAGTATTTTAGTATGTATATGAAACCCCTTCCTAGTTTTTAGGAAGGGGTTCATGTAACCTTAAAAATTTAAATTTTCTATATACGCTTTCGCGAAAGCGTATGTGTTATTTTTAATCTCTTCCCCATTGAAGTTATTAAATACTTATAAATTATTTGATTTTTAATGACTACCACATCCTAATCCTTGAGTTTGGCATTCGTCAGATATACCTACTAGACCACATTCTAGAGATGAATTACTTTGAGGCGAACAAGTCTCAGTGTCACAACGATTTGTTCCGCATAGATCTGTAGGTTCTGTAGTTCCTCCTCCGAAAATAAGATGTTTGTTAATTGTTAATCTAGCGATGTTAAATTTTTCAAGCGCTAATTTTTTTTTCTTTTGTTTCATATTACTTTTAGTTTATAAATTATATCATAAACTTAAAGTATATTTTCTGATTTACAGCTACTTAAAAGCACTTGCTTCTCGTTATTTCGTAATACAGACTTAATTATTTTTGTTTTTCTAGTGATTTGATAAAATAAGAAGGATAAATTCCATATTTCTTGTAAAAAAACTTAGAAAAAGATTCAGGATTACTAAAACCAGACTCATCTGCAATGGTTCTAATAGTATATTTTCGGAAAGTTTTATCAACTCTTAGCCTCTCTAATGCATATGTAAGACGAAGGTTTCTTAAGTAAACATTAAAACTTTCGTTATTTAAATAATTAAATGCTTTTGAAAAATAAGGTCTATTTGTTCCTATGAGTTCTGCCATTTTCTCAGCATTTATAGTGTGATCTAAATAATCTTCACCCTTTTCAAACAGTTCTAGGTATTCTTTGGTTTTTGTAATAATTTTATCTGGAATGGCTGGCTTTTCTTTGGAGTTCTTAATTTTAGGTGTTTTAGGGATACCTTGTTCTTGAAGAAGTTTAAAACGCTTTTTGTATTTGTTTTTTTGAACAAGAGAGTATGTTAAAAAAAGAAGGGTGACACCCATTAGAATAGATAAAAGAATAAGTGTGATTTTTGTTTTTTGATTCTGACTATCAAGAGTTTCTATCGTTTTTTTATGATTATCTAATAAAATAGGAAGTTCATATTTATTTCTTATAGTACTATTTATTGACTTGTAATTAATATCAAGAATACTATCAAAAACATAGATTTTTTTTAAATATTTTAATTCGTTTTTATAACTGTCTTTTTCTTTATAGTGTTTCTTTAAATATTTATATCCCTCTAAAGTCTCTGGTAGAATAGAAGCAGGATTCCTTACAAGAGAATCTACTTTTAGAAAATAAGATGTCGCTAATTCTTTATTGTTATGCTCTAAGTGTGACTTTCCAATATAATAATATGCTAAAGATTTATATTGTTTATAATCAATATGGTTCATATAGTCTAAAACCGTATCCATTTTAGGAGTTATTTCTTTAGTATAATTACTATTTAACTCATTAATGGCTTGTAATAATAAAAAGTAATAATAATAATTATTTTTGTCTCTACTTAAGCTATTGTTTGCCTGAATCCCTAATTCTATATAGGTGTTTGAGGAGTCTATTTGATGTGATTTTCTATATGCATTAGCTAAATTGAAAAGTATCCTATTATAGATGATAGGTTTTTTATTTTTATAATTTAGAGCTTCTGCTTTTTTCCAGTACTTTTTTAATGAATCAAGCGCTTCTTGATTTTCTTCTATTCTAATTTTTAACTCTGAAATAGCTAGATTTATATCAAAAGAGAGGTTTTTTTTATTTGGACCTATATTATAATTACTTGAACTTATATAACTGTCAAGCGCTTTGTCATATTGATTCATATAAAAATAATAGTACCCTTTTTGAAGATGGGCTTTCGCTGGAAAGTTATCCTTTTTAAGAGTAGGTGCTAAAGCTATAATAGAGTCATATAAATCTACTCTTTCATTTTTTTTATCGAGAATAGCTCTATAATAATACCCTTTTGCTATTTGACTTGTATCTTTTTGTTTCTGTGCTTTATTAAAATATGCATTTGCATATCGTGTAGCTTGGAAAGAGTCTAATTCCTTATAATATTGTTCAAACCTTGAGTATAGTGTGTTATAATCAAGTTTATCTAATTGCTCATAATATTCTTGCTGCGCTTTTACTGAGAAACCAAAAATTAATGTACAGATAACAGTAAGAACTATTCTTTTGATCATATAGCTAGGATTTAATTTTATATAGATGGTATCTCTAATGCCTTGTTAGTTAGTTTTTTTAATAGTTAGTAATACTATTATACAATTTGTTTTAGCGCTACTTTGTTATAAACACACCATTAAAATACTGCTCTTAATTTACAAAATCTAGACTCTATATTACGTAATGGAGAGACACTTGTTTTGTCAGTTCAGTAAGAATATTAAATCTTTGTAATGTTCAAAGCAATAGATCTTTTTTTTAAGCTTCAAGATCATTGTGTTTTGATATTCAATAAAACTCGCTATTACTAAAATGCGAGTACATCAATACTATTTTAAAATAGTTCTTAGAGATAGAAAAGTCGACTTTCTTTCCTTATCGTAATCATTTTATTTCAGATAGTTATTGATAGCGTGATGTGAAATTCATAATCAAAAATAATTAAAAAGTTAAAGAGGAGATACCCTTCTCTTTATAGATGATATAAAGGCTTTATAAATGGTCTTTGGCAATCTATAATTATTAATCTAAAATTACTTTAACATGAAAAAATTAAAAAAATTAGAAAAATTTATTTTAAGCGAATCGCAGTGTAAATTAATCGCTGGCGGTGCAAACGAGTATTATTGCTGGACGTCTGGAGATTTTACATATTATTCAGACACTGATGATACTGGAAACGCTAGTGAGAGTGGACGGCCTATTAATTGTAGTCCAGTAGCTGTTGTATCTAATATTGTAGAAGAGGACGCTATAGGGGTTTAATAGGTAAGATTATTAAGTTCAGATATGGATAGGTGGAATCCGAAAAGCCTCATTACAAATAGAGTAGGAGCAAATAACAATTATAATTATGAAAAAATATTATTTATATATAATCGTCCTTTTGTGGGGGATTTTTACAATGCAAGCACAAACAATTACTCTTGATATTGGTTGTGTTCAAGGAGACGTAGGAGATGTTGTCTTAGTTCCTGTGACAGCGAGTAGCAGTCCAGGGATTACGAATTTGTTAACTATGCAAGGGACCATTAAATTTTCAAATACTACAGGTCTTTCATTTTTGAATTTAACATCAAGTGAGTATACAATGATGTCTGGTTTTTTTAGTGAGATATCTAATGGTGTAATAACTTTTTCTATTAATGACCCATCTTTTTTGATGATAATAGATACTAACACTACACTTTTTGAAATTGAAGTTGAGGTATTGGAAGAAGGGTGTACAGATATAAGTATTAATGATGATGTTACCGTTGTAGAGTTTGTTGATACTACTGTAAATGAGATAGAAAATGTAGATTATACCAATACTGGTAAAGTCTGTACAGATTGTATTCCGACACCTGAAGTAATAACAGCTAATAATGATGATATTACAAATTCATTAACGTATACATTACCTTGCTACCAAAATACCGTAGCAATAACTACAACCAATCTAACAAATGTGTCTTATTTTAGTCCAGAATTGGGAAGTTCAAGTACAGGTATTTATACGTTGCCTAGTAATAACATCTTACAGAGTTTTTCAATTGAAATTACTGGAAAAGATAGTTGTGGTGATGATTATTTAGAAACTGTAATAGTTACAGTAGAATCTCTTATACCTACAGTGATAACGGCAAACGGTGATGATATTACTGATTCATTGGTCTATACTCTAGCTTGTAATGAAGATACAGTAGATCTATCTACTACTCATCTAACGAATGTATTCTATTCTAGTCCAGAATTGGGGGATTCAAATACAGGTAATTATATCATACCTGCAGATAGTAACTTAGATACATTTCTAGTATACATCACAGGTGTAGATACTTGCGGTGATTTTTTTGAGGAGAAAATAGAAATTCAGACAGGAGCAAGTGCATCATACATTACAAATGTTGAATTGCTTAATGGAGGATATTCAAACCCAACTGGAAGTTCACCAGGGAATTATGGAGATTATACAAATACGTGTATTCCTTATTTTGATTCCAGTACAGGGTTGATCAATGTGACGACTACTGCTGCAGATTTATTTATGTCAGTATATGTAGATTCTGTTTTTTTATTCAACACATTTACTAATAATGGAGGAACTCTAATAAATCTTCAAGGAGTAAATATAGTAGGAGGCGAAGTGATTAGAATCATAGTAAGTGAAAATCCAATCACAGACCTTAATGATATACCTACATGTGGAGAAGTAGAAGATTATATTTTATGTTTACCTGCTGAAGAGTGTGCATTAGACGCGCTCACCTCTATAAGTTCTTGTAGTGACAATGGTACACCCCTAGATCCAACAGACGATTTTTATAATATCACATTAGATGTGTTTAATACACAAGGACAACCTTGGACAGTCGTTAATAGTAACGGATTAACTATCTATTTCGGATATGGAGATGAAAATAATGTAGATCTTGGTAATTACTTCGTACTTAATGGATCAGAAGGATTTCAAATACGATATGGAGATAATTGCTTTTTTGATTTTGGAGTAGTAGCCCCAACATCTTGTAATTTTTCTTGTAATATAAGTGCACAAGTTGCTACTGGTGATTGTAATGATAATGGCACACCTCTTGATCCTAGTGATGATTATTATTTTATGACCGTAGATGTTCTAGGAACTAATGGGGTTTCTTGGGATTTAGTTGGATATGCAGGAAGTCAGCAAATATCATATTCAGGTACAGGTAATGTAACTAACATACAACTTGGTCCAATTAATGCAAACGATCCTTCTTGGGTGATGTACATTTCTCCAACTGGGTTGACTGATCCGAATTGTAGAAGGTATGAGACTACTATTTTTGCTCCTAAGTGTTCAAATGAAAGTGATCGTCCTAAAGATAGAGTATCTATTACACCAAATCCAAATCAAGGAATGATGGATGTTGAGGTTGCTATACATAATGATTCTGTTATTGAATTAGATATTTATAGGATGAATGGCACCTTAGTAAAGACTATTAAAAATGGAAAAACTAATAAAGGAATTTTAAACTTTGGTTTAGAAGTAGATCTGCCTTCTGGTTTATATCTATTTAGCTTTAAAACAAATGAAGGTATCATAACGAAACGAGTTATTATAGATCGTAAATAAGATCTCGTATAGTATTAAAAAAAAACCTTCCTAAGTAATTAGGAAGGTTTTTCTATTCTATAACTTATGATAGTATTGTGTCTATACGCTTTCGCGAAAGCAAACTTGCGAGATTCACGACCAAAATGGAGAGCATAGCGTTAAAGCGTATATTTTAATATTCTTACCTTAACTGTATATATAACGTTTTTTAAAAATGAACCTTTTTCAAAACGAGTCGTCTATAGTATAGAAAGTGATATGAAACCATTTAAAAAAATAGACGATGCTTGGTTTGTAGTCCAATATTGTAAAGGACATAAAAGCGCGATGGCTGTACTTGTAAAGAGATGGCACAGAAAATTCTGCATACAAGCTTATAATTATTCGAATGATTTTGATATAGCCAAAGATATCACACAAGATGCATGGATAACAATATTAAAAAATATCGATACTCTAGAATGTCCTGATAAATTTGGAAGTTGGGGATTAGCGATCGTTACTAAAAAATCGATTGATTGGTATCGAAAAAGTAAAAGAATTCAAGATAAGAAGCAGGGGATTGCCTCAAAAGAAAATACATCTACAGTAGAAGAAACAGATATTGCAGAAAATCTACTCGTTAAAGAAAAACTTAAACGGGCTATCACATCACTTTCTAAAGAGCAACAACATGTGTTAAGGTTATTTTATATAGAATCTTATGGTTTAGTTGAAATAAGCGAGATTCTACAACTATCAAAAGGGACCGTAAAATCAAGACTTTATTACGCAAGAGAAAAATTAAAAACACTATTAAAAGAGCAGAAATCATGAGAAAAGAATATGAAGAAATAGACGTATTAATAAAAGAAGCGTTGACAGAAGAAGAAACAAAATTTTATGACAGCTTAGATGAACAGAATGTTTTCCAAATGCTAGGAGGTGTCTTTGATGGAAAAAACAAATGGATCATTATTATGATGAATATTGTGAGCTTTATTGCCATGGTTTTTTTTGTGTATTGTACCGTTCAGTTTTTTAATACAGATGTAACTAATGAATTAATTAAATGGGCAGTTGGCGGTACATTTTGTATGCTAATAGTATCTATGCTTAAAGTGTTTATCTGGATGCAAATGGATAAGAATAGTATTATAAGGGAGTTAAAACGATTAGAATTGCAAGTTTCAACACTCTCTTCAAAATTACACGAATGATTTTTTTAAGCACTTAATTTTATTAAATTGCAAACTCTAAGGATGATTTCTCTCCTACGCTGAATTTTCGAGCTTTCGAAAGGATAAAGGTACAGCAGGAATTGCGTTTTTTTAATTTTAAATTTTTTAGATTATGGCAACAGTTAATCAACTATCGTCACAAGAGGCAATTGCATTAGAAGACAAATATGGAGCACACAACTACCACCCACTTCCAGTCGTATTAAGTAGAGGAGAAGGGGTACACGTATGGGACGCAGAAGGAAAAAAGTATTATGACTTTTTATCTGCTTATTCTGCAGTAAATCAAGGGCATTGTCACCCTCGTATTGTAGATGCAATGACAGCACAAGCAAAAACACTTACCCTTACATCACGTGCATTTTATAATGATACATTAGGTCCTTATGAAAAGTATGTAACTGAATATTTCGGTTTCGATAAGGTACTTCCTATGAATACAGGAGCAGAGGCTGTAGAAACAGCTATTAAGCTTGCAAGAAAATGGGCATATGAAAAGAAAGGAGTGGCAGAACATGAAGCTCAAATCATTGTATGTTCTAATAATTTTCACGGGCGTACCACAACAATTATATCTTTTTCTAACGATGAAGATGCACGTAAAAACTTTGGCCCTTATACTCCTGGGTTTATTAAAATTGAATATAATGATGTAAATGCATTAGAAGAAGCATTAACTTCTAGTAAAACAATTGCTGGATTTTTAGTAGAACCTATTCAAGGAGAAGCTGGTGTTTACACTCCTGAAGATGATTATATGCGTAAGGCAAAAGCATTATGTAATGAGCATAATGTATTATTTATTGCCGATGAGATTCAAACAGGTATTGCACGTACAGGAGCCTTACTTGCTGTTTGTGGAAATTGTACCTGCGCAGGACATTGTGAGCAACAAGAAACCTATGCAAGACCAGATATTTTGATTTTAGGAAAAGCTCTTTCAGGAGGTGCATATCCAGTATCTGCAGTACTAGCAAATGATACGATCATGGAAGTGATTAAGCCAGGACAACACGGAAGTACTTTTGGTGGAAACCCTATCGCTGGCGCAGTAGCAACAGAAGCATTGGAAGTCGTAAAAGACGAACATCTTGCTCAAAATGCTAGAGTTCTTGGAAATCTTTTTAGAGAAAAAATGAATGAGTATATAAAAACAAGTACTATCGTAAACCTCGTAAGAGGAAGAGGATTACTCAATGCTATACTTATAAATGATACAGAAGATAGCTCTACTGCTTGGGATATATGTATGTCATTACGTGATAACGGATTATTAGCAAAACCTACACATGGAAATATTATCCGTTTTGCACCACCATTAGTAATGAATGAAGAACAATTACTAGATTGTGTTGCGATCATTACAAAAACATTAAAAGCATTTGAGAAGTAAATACTTTTCAGTTAATAAAGTCAAGATAACTTGAATTGTAATAACCGTCTGCATTAGATATGTAGGCGGTTTTTTTACGCTTTCGCGAAAGCGTATAATAGAAGCATTTAAGAATGTAGTATTAGTTATAAAACCAAATGAGAAAAGTGCTCATAAGGTATCTTGCTGAGAATTATTGACTTCGCAAAAGGATTTCATATTCTGAAGCTAGCCAAGAGATAGTTTTGTATAGTTACATGATGATTCCAAAACGTTATTATAAGAGTAATTATTTAGCATTCTATATGGAATTACTTTATCACATAAGTTATTAAAGCTGAGATCAAAATAATACAAATAAAAAGACGAACCCTAGGGTTCGTCTTTTTGATATATGAAAAGTATATTGGACTATAATCCAAGTTGTTCCATTACATCTCTTTGTTGCTCCATATAAGCATCCCATCCACCAGCAGCAATAATTTGGTAGATTCCTATTAATAGAGAAATAACTCCTAAAACAAGTCCTACAATAGCAATAATTCTTGCTGTGTTTAATTGACCTGCATTTGTATAAATTGATGGATCTTCACTTGAATCTAATGTCTTTTTGTCTTTATTAGCTAAGAAAAATGCTATTCCTGAAAAGATAATACCACCAATTCCAGAAGAACAGCAACAAGCTATAAATGAAATGATTCCTAATACGAGTGATATAGTTACATTAGGTAATTTTTGTTGTTCCATAATTTGTGTTTTTTTAGTTAGTTAATTTTAGTGCATAATTTTGATCAAATAACTTATAATGATCGTTGAGATTGTTAATATAGCTAAAATAATAATAGTTTTATTAGCATATCGTATAGTAAAAAAATGATTTACTATTAAAAAACCCAAGAGCGCTATCAAAGGATAGATTCCTGGGTACATATAAAATGCGTCTATAAATTCACCTCTTAGAAGGAGTGCTACTGAGCGTTGTATTCCACAACCCATACATTCATATCCAAAATACTTTTTGTTTACGCAAGGTAGCATGTATTCCTCCATAAGGGAATAATATTATCTGTTTGTTACGTTAATTTTACGAGCTTTAGTAAGCCCATTTTCAGTAGCAAAAGTTACAATATATATTCCAGTACTTAAACTACTAGTAGGGAATGTAAATATGTTACTATTGCCTAAATCTTGACCTAAGAAAATTTGTTTTCCTGTCATGTCAAATAACGTAACATTTGTTAATGTAATGTTATTAGGGTTTCTAATCTCTAATTGATTTGTCGTATTATTTTGAAAGATAGTAAACGATTCTAAGATACTCTCTGAAATTACAACCTCTTCGACACTTAATGTGTCATCTTCTTCAGACTCTGTTTCGTCATTAGTAGTCTCTTCTTCAGTTTCTTCGTTTTCTGTGCTTTCCTCTTCTTCTTCAGTTTCTTCGTCGTTACTGGTGTCTTCAGCTTCGGTTTCTTCTTCAGTTTCGGTAGTAGTCTCTTCTTCTTCCTCCCAATCAGAATCTTCTTCCCAATCAGAATCCTCTTCTGTTGTTTCCTCTTCTTCTGTAGTTTCTTCTTCTTCCTCTTCTTCTGTAGTATCAGTATCTACTTCAACTTCTCTAGTAAAACGAATCTCAAATCTTTTTGGATAGTTTCCAGCAGGTAACTGTAAAAGAACACTCTCGTTTTGGATATCATAATAAGTTTCTGAAACAGTATCAAATAAGAAGATACCTTCATAATTAAAGTCTCTTACATCTCTCGCTCTAAATCTAAATTCAGATGTTGTTTCAGCATTGATAGATAATATCAACGCTTGGTACTCATCTTCTGGAACCGCATTAATGATATATTTATCTTGTTCGTTTATAGAAAATGTAACATCAGATGCTAATGTTCCTGCAGCTTTCCCATCCATCGCAACATCGTATCCTCTAGTCGCATGGTTAAGAATTCCTACACCAAGTTCGCGACCATATGTATCATTAATATTAACACCTACTTTAAACTGAGTAAAAGTTGGGAAATTATTAATGTTTTCATAGTATGTTCCTACTCCTACAGCTTCTACAACTTCGTTATTTACATTATCTTCATTATTTCTAAAGTCAGAGTTATTTCCTTCTTTTACAAAGATTCTCATGTCATTTGTAAATGTAAAGGTGTCTGTCGTCTGTGAATCAGATCCTGTGACCATAAATCCTTGTCCAATAGGAGAAAAACGTCTATCATAATCTAATCCAACTACACCCGTTTCAGACCCTACAATAGGTTCACCTGCTTCGTTATACATTAGAAACTGAGCTGCGACATACATACCGTCACTTGCTAATAGTCCCATTGGAGAATACATTCCATAACCAGCTTGATACTCTTCAATAAAGTGTGTTTGTGCTGTAGGATCACTATCCCAGAAATATGCAACTCCTTCTGTTACATCTGTTCCTGTAAAGCTAGCAGTATTTCCATTAGGTAATGTTGTATTAAATGTACCAGAATCAGAATTTAGTAATAAGAAATAATTTAAATCTAGTGCAGATGGATAAGGATTTCCAGTGATTGTTTGTGTGTCAGGAAGTACTGTGGCTGTAATGGTACCACTATTTGGTCTTCCTCTAAAGTCAATACGTTGCCCTAGTCCATCTCCTTGTATTCCTAAGTTATTTGCTACGCCATCACTAGCAGCAGTAGCATCACTACCAGAAACACCTTTCATTGTAAATCCTAAACCAGCTTCTAAAGTTCCTGTACTTTGAATAGGAATAAAATCTGCAGTTGCGTTTCCTGCTTCATATCCATATAACCAGAAAGAAGCAATATTTAATTGATTTACTCCAGCAGAACCATTAAGGCCTATCGCTTGAAGCGCAGGATTACTATTTGTTTCTGCAGTTAATGGTCCTGAACCATCTGGATCTACCGGTACAAAGAATACTCTTTGTGGCACAGATAAACCAGAAACAGTACCAGGATCTCTAAATGCGAAGAAACCATTTCCTTCACTTCGAGTGGTACCATCATTATTTAATTGCACTCCTACAGGCGAAGCCCATAAGTTATAATCGTATTGATTGGTAGTTCCTTCTTGGAATAAGGATAAGATTCCATTTCCTTTGTTTAGTTCGTCAGAACCTGAAGAAGTACCTTGTAATAATTGAGATTGATTACGTAATAATATACTTGGAATACCAACGTTGTTGATACCAGTGACATCATTCGTTTCTAATTCTACGTCTTTTTCAACATAAATAAATGTGTCATTCACATAAATGTACGAAGCGTCAGTTAGTGTAGGTTCTACGTATAACTGAGCATTTGCTGTAACACTTAGGGCAGTTAGTGCTACAATAAGTAGGTTTTTCATAATATTTACTTTAAAAACTCAAAAACAAATTTAACTTTTTTTTCCCAAATTCTCTGTTAGGGCTAAGCTTTTCGATAGTTTGTATATTTTTACCGTTCAAAAACACAGTTTTGAGTAAAAAATTCGAAATAGGACAGTCAATTCAGGTACTAGATGATGATCTAGATGGCGTTATAGTCGCTATAGATATGCCATACATTACAATAGAAACTACAGATGGTTTCATTATACGCTTTCGCGAAAGCGAAATTATACCAGCTATAAGTAGTACTATCAAGAAACAACTGGTGAATGTGTCTCGTCAGAAAGGTCTTGAAAAAGAACCTAAAGTTAAACCCGGGTCTGTTCGTGTCAAACCTAAAGAACGTAACCTTCCACCCATGGAAGTAGATTTGCACATTGAAAAATTAGTAAAATCTTATAGACATATGTCTAATCATGAGATTTTGTCGCTACAAGTAGATACCGCAGAACGGCAGTTACATTTTGCAATTTCAAAAAAAATCTCTAAAATTGTTTTTATACATGGTGTAGGGGAGGGTGTACTTAAAGAAGAACTATATTACCTCTTTAATAGATACGATGGTATTAAGTTTTATAGTGCCGATTATCAGAAATATGGAGCAGGCGCAACTGAGGTATATATTTACCAAAATGCGCAGCGTAAGTAATTAAAACGTTGGTGTTGTTGTAAATTCGGCATCTGGTACTCCCGTAAGAACTCCAAATAATAAGGAACGAATATCACGTATCACTTCTTCTCCATTCTGATTTCTGAAATCTAAATTTTGAGTATTGATGATGATTTCAATATCATTTAAGAAATAAACATGCTCTCTGAATAATTCAGTATTTACCGTACCTGTAACTGCAGGATTCAAATAATCATCCAAAGATTCATTGTCTGGATCTGAATTGTCATTACTAGGATCTAAGTCCATATTGGGATCTTCGTTGATGGTTAAAACACCATCATTATCATCGTCATTATCTAAGTAGTCAAAAGTACCATCTCCATCAGTATCTCTTGTAAGTTCTTCATTAATCGCACCATCGGTAATAACCACCCCTTCCTGCGCAGTAGGAACATTATCGCCATCATCATCAAAATCTAAGATATTTGGAATGCCATCTCCATCAGTATCTACTTCTCCGGTAGGATCTTCTATATCAGATGGAATCCCATCACTATCTGCATAGGTGCCATCTGTAATTACAGTAATGTCCCCATCGGCGCTTATAAATTCTTCTACTACAATAGGTGTTGCGGGAGGAATTGCATTACAAAAATAATCACTTGTAACACTGCTATCAAATCTTCTGTAAATTACATTATCACCAGTGCTTAATGGTATGGGAGTTTCTCTTCTAGCGTTTTCTCCATCACCAGCACCAAAAATATCTTGTGTAGTACTAAACGATAAAGCAATACTTTCATTATTATCAGGATTGATTTTAAAGAACACAAATTGAGATTCAAAATTTGTACATTGTTCTAAAGTTTGCTCTTCAAAATCAAACGAAGTCACTATAATATCGCCATCATCACATGAGGCTAAACAAGAGATTGCTATGATCGCAATTAAAAACTTTTTCATTAAAATGAATTTTTAAACAAAAATAGTAGAAAGGAACCAGCAAAGTAATGACAAAAATTATTTTATTTCCTTTACATTTGTTTTTTAACAAAACTACAACGTTTGATGAATTCTATTTATTTTGATAACGCTGCTACTACCCAAATGCGTAAGGAAGTAGTAGATCGCATGACAGAAGTTATGCGAGACGTGCCTGGTAATCCTTCTTCTACACATGCTTTTGGCCGAACGGCTAAGAGCCAAATAGAAACCGCACGAAAGCGTATTGCCCAACTTTTTAATGTTACAGCTGGAGAAATTGTATTTACATCTGGAGGTACAGAAGCCGATAACCTAGTCATTAATAGTGCTGTGCGTGATTTAGGTGTCACACGCATCATTACTTCTCGAATAGAACATCACGCCGTGCTTCATGCTGCCGAAGAAGTCTCTACATGCCATAAAATAGATTTGCAATTTGTAAATCTTAAAGAATGTGGAACTCCTGATGAAAAACATTTAGAAGAATTACTAAAAGCTAGTGACGCAAAAACATTAGTGAGTTTAATGCATGTGAATAATGAGATCGGTAATATGATCGACATTAAAGCAATTGCTACATTATGTAAGTCACATGGTGCATTAGTACATTCTGATATGGTACAGAGTGTAGGACACTATGAGCTAGATTTACAGGAAATCCCCGTAGATTTTATTGCAGCTGCTGCTCATAAATTTCATGGACCTAAAGGAGTTGGTTTTGCATTTGTACGTAAAAATAGCGGTCTGAAGCCTCTTATTTTTGGAGGTTCTCAAGAGCGTGGTTTACGAGCAGGTACAGAAGCAGTACATAATATCGTAGGGCTAGAAGAGGCGCTTCATATGTCTTATAAAAACTTAGACGAAGAAAGAGCATATGTAAAAGGACTAAAAGCATATTTTGCTGAAGAGCTACAAAAAGAAATTCCTGATGTAAAATTAAATGGGAATTGTAGTAATCCAGAAAAGAGCACCTATACCCTCCTTAATGTATGTCTTCCTATTGCCGAAGAAAAAGCAGTATTACTTCTTTTTCAATTGGATATGAAAGGAATTGCTTGCTCTAAAGGAAGTGCCTGTCAAAGTGGAAGCACAGGAGGTTCTCATGTGCTTAGAGAAGTTTTAAATGATGAAGACTTTAAGAAACCTAGCTTACGCTTTTCATTCTCTATCTATAATACCAAAGAAGAAGTCGACTATGTAGTGGGCGTCTTAAAAGAATATATTAAAAGTGAAAATATCCTAGCCTAGCTAGGATATTTTTTTGGTATAGGTTTGTGTTTTTACGCTTTCGCGAAAATTAATAAATGCTCATGAAAAACATAGAAATACGTACTGCTACCCAAGATGATGCTATACATATTTCTATTTTAGGAAAAATTACATTTACAGAAACTTTTGGACATCTCTTTAAAGATCCTAGTGATCTTCAACACTATTTAGAAACTACATTTTCTGTAACCAAAATAGATGCAGGTTTGCGTAAAATGACTGCTATTTTTTGGCTAGCATTTGCCAATGGACAGCCAGTAGGTTATGCAAAACTAAAATTAAATTCAACGACTTCTTTTACACATTTTAAAGCTGTCTGTCAACTTCAAAAAATCTATGTAAAAAAAGATTTTTTATCTTTTAAAATAGGGCATAAATTACAAGATCAGCTACTTTTAAAAGCAACAGAATTGCACTATAACTATATCTGGCTGTCTGTGCTAAATAGTAATGAGAGAGCTATTCGATTTTATAAAAAGAATGGGTTTGATATTATAGGAAATCACGACTTTACCATAGGGAAGGAACACTTTGATTTCTTTGCTATGGGTAAAAAATTAATGTAGGTATTCAATTGCTTACAACCTCATATTCACTCGTACATTAAAGACTCTTGGCGTTAGAAAATTTGGTACGGCAAACTGTTGTCCGGAATTCGCATCACGTACAAAGGTATTAGTGATTGAGTTTAATCTATCAAAGATATTATAGATTTCAAAACCAGCACTTAATTCTTTAAATGGATGTAGCCAATGTCCTTTAGGAAAGTTCTTTTTCTTTCTTTTCTCTTCATCTGTAAACACGTAAGAGATTCCTAAATCTGCTCTAAAGAAATCACGTAGTCTTGGTAAGTCTTCAAAATCATAAGGATCTACATTACTAGGGGTACCTCCTGGTAATCCTGTTTGATATACCATATTAAGATATAATCTTGCACTTGGTATGGTAGGAATATAATCCTGAAATAAAAATGCTGCTTTAAATCGTTGATCTGTAGGTCTTGCTATAAAACCTCTATTATCTTGATTTTCTTCGGCGCGAAGTAATCCTATACTAATCCAACTATCTGTTCCTGGAACAAACTCTCCATTAAGTCTAGATTCAAAACCGTAAATACGCGCTGTAGCATTGTTATTTGCACGATAGCGTAAACGTACATTCTCTAATGTAAATGTATTTACATCGGTGAGATCTTTATAAAAGGCTTCATTTACTAATTTAAATTGTCCTCCCCACATATTAAAACTCCAATCATGACCTACAACAGCATGAATAGATTTCTGAGCTTTTACATCAGGTACCACTTCTCCTATAGCATTACGTAACTCACGATATAAAGGAGGTTGTTGATATACCCCTCCAGAAAGTCTGAAAACCATATCTTGATTCCAGTCAGGTTTGATGCTAAACTGCGCTCTTGGACTAAAAACAGCTTGCGATGAACTCTCTATATCTTGTCCACTCACGGTCCATTGATGCGCTCTTACACCTACATTAAAAGATACTTCATTATCTCCCCAGTCGGTACGCTTAGTATATTGCGCATACCCAGAAAAACGATCTATCTGAACATCATTTCTTGCACGTACACTTGTAAACGGTTCGATAGGACCCTCAAAAGGAGTAAATGGTTGGTCATTTGCAAAATCAGGAATAGGAGGACGTACTGCAAAACCAGCTGAGTCTATAATTTCATACTCTCGTAATTGATCACGTATGTCTTCATGTGTGTATTTAACTCCCCAATCTATTTGATCTTCCCCTTTTACATATTCTCCTTTATGCTCGAAGTTTACAAATAAAGCATCTAATAGGTTACGAGCACTCCTGAATTGACCTCCCGCTGCTTGCGTAAACTCAACTTCTCCTAAATCTTCACTTCCAATATTATTATCAGGAGTACCTAAACGATACTGCGCTAAAATATCAAAAAACTCTTGTTCTTGACTCTGGTAAATAGATCCTATAAGTTTTAAAGTTAAATTCTCATTGACTAATTGAGTAGCCTTTAGTGCTCCAAAATACGTTTCGTATTTATCTTCTTCCTGTCCATCAAATAAAATTAATAGACTTACAGGGTCTGCCAATGTACCAAAATTAGTCTGCCGATTTAAAGGCTCAAAGTCATAATCGTTAATAGCAATATTTCCTAAGAAGTCTAATTGAAATTTATTTGAAAATTTATAGGTTATAAAAGTTTGCGCATCGGCAAAAATAGGATTGATATTACTTTCTGTTTGTCTGGAAGAAACTAATAATCCATTATTACGATATCTGAGTCCTGCAATAGCAGTAAGTCTTCCATCTTTAGAAACCCCTTCCACAGAAGCAGTAGCTCCTAAAAGACTTGCATTGACACTAGCACCAAACCCAGTAGGTCTTCTATAAGCGATATCTAATACAGAGGCTAATTTATCTCCATACTTTGCTTGAAATCCTCCTGCACTAAAAGAAACACTCTGTGTCAAGTCACTATTTACAAAACTAAATCCTTCCTGTTGTCCAGAACGTATTAGAAATGGACGGTATACTTCAATTTCATTTACATACACGAGGTTATCATCAAAATTTCCACCACGTACATTATAATTGGTACTTAATTCATTATTGTTATTAACCCCAGGTAAGGATTTTATTAAATTTTCTACTCCCGCTTGGGCGCCTGGAACTTTACGAATTGTTTCTGATGAAAGTGTCACAACTCCTTGCTCACGTTCTCTTCTTCTATTTGAAACAATCGTTACTGTTGCTATTTGTGCAATATCTGTTTTTATGACAGGGTTATACTCTATGTCTGCATTAGCGGGCAGATTAAATGTTTGTGTAATATTCTTAAACCCTACAAAAGAGAATACAACAGTTACCTCTTGATTTGCGGGAATTTCAATTTGATAGAAACCATTTCCATTAGTAGTATTTCCATCATTTCCAAAGGTAATATTAGCTCCTGGGACAGGAACTTGATTTTCATCTAATAAAATTCCTCTTATAGTAGCTGTTTGGCTATAAGCCGAAAAACAAAAAAGGAAAGCGAGTACAGGTAGGAAGTATCTTTTTTTCAAGAGATTATTTTTTTCTAAAAAATGTTGTCTCAAATGTAGCACTATTTCCTACATTATCGGTGACGATTAGTTTTAAGTTATTTTCAGTATCAGTAACGATATTATCATTAAAATCGTGTACAAGAGTATTTGTTTTATAATCATACTCCATCAAAATGAATTTTCCATTTACAGTTGCACGATAACTTTTTATACCGCTTTCGGCATCTTCAATCTTAAATTTGAGATAACGATATTTAGACATCCACCTTCCTTTAGCTACATTTTTTGCTGTAATAACAGGCGGTGTCTTATCCATCCCAATTGTATATGTTCCGAAAGTTTTAGTAGCCGTTGTTAGGGCATTATCTTTAATTCTTGTGCGTGTATAATAAATATCATTCCCTTTACGGTTTAATCGACCTAAATATAGTTTTTCTCTATCTTCTCCATTATAAGCAGAAAGATCGTAACTGATAACAGCATTTTTATGTAAAGGTGTTTCTTCAGTATGAAAATGAAGTGTGTCAGAACGTGATGCTAAATCTAGAAATGTATGATCATATAAAGCGCCTTTAGGAATATAGACTGAAAACTTACCCTCTGAAAATGAAAAAGGTTGATCTGCATATGCATGATTTTCAGTAACTACAGGTGTACTTGGTTTTGTAAGTGTATCTGCTTTTCCAATAATAGGAACATTAATACTTGTTACATTACCAGCGTAGTCTTTTATTTTAATACCATATTGATATGAAAGACTGTCATTAATAGTCAGAACACCATTATCTACTTGATTTTTATAAATACTAAGCGGATTATTTTTTTCTATAAATAATTTCTGAACTCTATTTCTCTTCTTAATATAACGTCCATAATCAATCATTCTATTGAGGTAACGTGTCTCAGCAAAAGAAAACTTATCCATGGTGAGTAAGAAGTTTTCTTCTCCATTTATCGTAGTTTGTATTTGATAAATACCATTTTTATTATTAGCACCATCTTGCTGATCTATGGTACTTATACCAAAGCCTATATTTCCTTGAGCTTTTATTTTTTCAGTAATATAGGTACTGTCTTTTTGCATTTTCAATCTAAGTTCAACAGGTTTTTGAGCTCGATTGATATAAGAGTTTTCGTCCAGAGGATACGCAAATGCTTTTGTGATTTTAGGAGCCCTGTGGTCGGCTACTTGAATTCCAAATAAAAAGGGATTCATAGGTCTGGAGTTCGCATCTCTAATTTCATAATGAAGATGAGGGCCGCCACTATCCCCTGTATTGCCACTATACGCAATTAAATCACCTTGAGTAACCGCTAATGCTCCAGAAGTAGGAAACACTTCAATTTCATAACGTTCTTTCTTGTATTGTTTCTCCTTGATATATGCTTCTATTTCAGGACTAAATTTCTTAAGATGCGCATATACGGTAGAGTACCCATTAGGGTGTTGTATATAAAGTGCTTTCCCATATCCATAATGAGAGATTTTGATTCGGCTTACATATCCTGTTGCAGAAGCATGCACTTTCAAACCTTCTTTACGTTGGGTTTTGATATCTAATCCGCTATGGAAATGATTACTACGTAATTCCCCAAAAGTACCCGCCATAACTAGCGGTATGTCTAACGGATTTGTAAAATAATCAGTAGGTATATCTGTTTGTGCAAAACAAAAAAATGTAGAAAATAAATATAAAATATAAGTTAGAAATCCCCTTTTAATCATAGACTGCTAATGTATACAAACCTTTTCTAAATTAAAACTCAGAAATATATGTTTTAGTATGATGTTGTCCGCTTTCGCGAAATATTATAAAGAGTCTTTTAAAATACTTTGAACTTTATTGGGGTACTGATACTTTTTCTAACTGTCAAGATGTTACAATATAGACCATAAATTCTAATGTATAAAAATGCCTAGTAATGGGTATTTTGAGAACTCTTTACAACTACGATTTTTACGCTTTTAAATCTTCAAAATTAATTATGATGAAAAAAACCGGTTTATTTTTTGTGCTACTTATATGTACAAATTTGTTTAATTCTTGTTCAGATGACGATTCAGGTCCAATAACAATCGACTTGATATTTACATGGAACTCTGTACATGAAGATGTTTCGTTTCCTTTAATTCGCGATAGTGATGGCAATGATATAGGCGGAGAAGAAACAGCAAACTTATTTGATTTAGAAAGAGGGGAAACAAGAAGTGTAGAAGTTGTTTTGGACCGAGGAGGGACTACACTTGAACTTTCTAGTTTTATTGATCTTGAACTGACTAGAGTTCTTACAAACGGTATAGTAAACGATGGTGATACTGTAAGCTGGGATACGATAAATAGTTTTGCAACTGTATCGGGATCAAGCTCTAATACAGGAGCAGATGAAATTTTAGGTCGATGGAATCAAATACCTACAGAGTGTACCAATGCTAATGGAGATGGAAATTTCTTTAATTTCACTTCAAGTTCTTCTGGATCTGTTTTTCAAGCAGATTGTAACGATATCTGTATGAATGGAGGGATCATTACAGATTTTAATTATACGATTTCGGGTAGTAGTATAACCATAACACCAACAGATGTAAGTAGTTGCGCTGGAGAGCAAAACGATCCACCCTCAGCATTTTCAAGTACTTGGTCAATTTCGGGGAATATTCTTACTCTGGATGGTCAACAATTTGAAAGATCATAAAACACCACTTTAATATATTAACCACTACTTTTTAGTTATAGAAGCCGTCTTATTAATTTCTAATTAGGCGGCTTTTTGTAATGTTGTCAAGTTAATCTGAATTTAAACCTGAATAACGCCTAAGTTGAAAGGTTTTTCGATAGGAGCATGATCTGCTGCTTCGATTCCCATAGAAATCCATTTTCTAGTATCTCTAGGGTCTATAACGCCATCTGTCCAAATACGTGAAGCTGCATAATACGGTGAGATTTGCTCGTCATAACGCGCTTTAATCCTATCATATAATTCTTTTTCTACTTCAGGTGTAATTTCTTTTCCTTGTTTCTTAAGAGAAGCTGTTTCTATTTGCAATAATACCTTGGCAGCAGAATTTCCACTCATAACAGCCAGATTTGCACTTGGCCAAGCAGCAATAAGTCTCGGATCATAAGCCTTACCGCACATTGCATAATTACCTGCTCCATATGAATTTCCAATCACGATAGTAAATTTAGGGACAACACTATTAGATACAGCATTTACCATTTTTGCCCCATCTTTAATAATACCGCCATGCTCACTTTTACTACCTACCATAAATCCAGTTACATCTTGTAAGAATACCAACGGAATTTTCTTTTGATTACAATTAGCTATAAAACGCGTTGCTTTATCGGCACTATCTGAGTAAATCACGCCTCCAAATTGCATTTCTCCTTTTTTTGTCTTTACCAACTTACGCTGATTGGCAACGATACCTACCGCCCAACCATCTATACGGGCGTATCCTGTAAGAATACTTTGTCCGTATCCTTCTTTATATTCATCAAATTCAGAATGATCTACCAAACGTTTTATGATTTCGCGCATATCATATTGATCAGCTCTTGAGGCTGGAAGAATTCCAAAAATCTCTTCAGGGTTTTCTTTTGGAAGTGCTGCTTCTTTACGATTGTATCCTGCTTTTGTATAATCTCCTATTTTATCCATTAATTTCTTAATGGTATCTAAGGCATCCTTATCATCTTTTGCTTTGTAATCTGTCACGCCACTTATTTCGCAGTGTGTAGTGGCACCACCTAATGTTTCATTATCTATCGTTTCTCCTATGGCAGCTTTTACTAAATAACTTCCAGCAAGAAAGATACTTCCTGTTTTATCTACAATAAGTGCTTCATCACTCATGATAGGAAGGTAGGCTCCACCAGCAACACAACTACCCATAACAGCAGATATTTGGGTAATTCCCATACTACTCATCACCGCATTATTTCTAAAAATACGTCCAAAGTGCTCTTTGTCTGGGAAAATTTCATCTTGCATAGGAAGATATACTCCTGCACTATCTACAAGGTAAATGATGGGTAATTTATTTTCCATGGCAATTTCTTGTGCGCGTAAATTCTTTTTTCCTGTAATAGGAAACCAAGCGCCAGCTTTTACTGTTGCATCATTTGCAACAACAATACATTGCTTACCAGATACATGCCCTATTTTTATAACGACCCCACCACTTGGGCAACCACCATGCTCTTCATACATGCCTTCTCCTGCAAAAGCAGCTATTTCAATACATTTTTTTGGATCGTCTACAAGATACTCTATTCGTTCTCTCGCGGTGAGTTTTCCTTTTGAATGGTGTTTTTCGATACGTTTTTCACCACCTCCCAATTTTACTTTTGCTAGTTTTCTTTTTAAATCAGAAAGTAAGAGTTTGTTATGATCTTCGTTTTTATTGAATTTTATATCCATAGTGCTGAAATACGCTTTTTATATCGTGGTATATTAAAAATAAAGTTTTTAAAAACACCTTATTATTTTGTTAAAAAGAAGGTGTTCTTAAATAATGTTCGAATTTACGAAAATCGTATAGTTTCTCTTCCTCACGTTTATGAAATTTAGTCGATATTTGTACTTATACCTGTTATAATTTTCGTTTTATTTAAATTTAAATAAGAATAGGTGTAAAATCCCTTGTTATTGTAATTATTCTTATAATTGCTGAACAACTTAAATTGAATCTATGGGAATGAATAAGAATACAGTGCTCGCTTGGGCTACTTTTATTATGATAATCGTAGGATTGTCTCTTATATTACTTGGTGCTGTACGTTATAAAGATGTTGCTGGCTGGGGCTTTGCCGCAGTTGGAATTGGCTTTTTTGCCATTGCTTGGGTGTTTAATGCCCTAAAAGGAAGAGTTTAAGATACCTGTATATGCTTCTTGATGCGTTTCAATCACATCTAAAACAACAGTTTCCTTTTCTAACAGCACACACAAAATTATTAGTTGCCGTAAGTGGAGGGTTGGATAGTACTGTTTTAGTACATCTTTGCATGTCTTCTGGATTAGATATAAGCATTGCACATTGTAATTTTAATTTACGAGGAAACGAAAGTGATGGAGATGCACATTTTGTAAAAAAACTTGCTACAGAACATACACTTCCATATTACGAAAAGAGTTTTGATACATCCGCTTACGCGAAAAAACATACCGTCTCCACTCAAATGGCAGCACGTGATTTGAGGTATACTTGGTTTAAAGAATTAACTACCGCCGAAGGATATGATTATATACTAACAGCACATCATAGCAATGATAACTTAGAAACGTTTTTGATTAATGTATCTCGAGGTACAGGTCTTGATGGTCTCACTGGTATCCCTGCTATTTCTGGAAATGTGTTGCGGTTACTGTTACCGTTTTCGCGAAAGCGTATTTATGAGTATGCACAAGTAAATGAAATTGTTTGGCGAGAAGATAGTAGTAATGCATCTGATGCGTATGTGCGTAATGCGATGCGCCATCATGTGATTCCTGAGTTGGAAAAAATACGCCCTGATATTTTACAAACGGTAGAAAAGACACTAACGCATGTACAACAATCTGCTAGTTTATTGGAAGTATATATTCAGGAACTTAAAACTAGGTATTTCTATCCGTTAGATAGTCTCATAGGACCTAGAGCTATGTGTGTATCTATTCCAAAATTGTTGGAACATCCAACTCCTAAAGCTGTACTTTATGTATTGTATAAAGATTTTGGATTTACTGCTTGGGAAGATGTCTATCATTTATTAGAAGCACAATCAGGAAAACAGCTTTTTTCACAAACACATCGTTTACTAAAAGATCGAACCACATTACAATTATATTCATATAGTAAAGAAAAAGAAACGAATACGACTTCTTTCCTAATTGAAGAAGGAATACAAGAACATCAAGGTGATTACGGAACGTTATCATTTGCTAGGGTAGCAACCATGGCAACTGTCTTAGAAACTGAGATATATATAGATCCTTCCAAAGTACAATTTCCAATGGTAGTACGTCGTTGGAAAGAAGGAGATTTTTTTTATCCTTCAGGAATGCAAGGGAAAAAGAAATTGAGTAAATTTTTTAAAGATGAAAAGCTATCTTTGGTAGCCAAAGAGAATACTTGGTTACTATGTGATCAAAACGGAATTATTTGGATACTAGGATATCGTTCGGATAGAAGATATAGTGCGCAAGAGGATACCAAACTACTTAAAATAACATATTCAATATGATGCGTAAAACGCTTACACTCCTCGGAGTATTTATGCTTACCACAACATTTGCAATCGCTCAAGGCTTTGGTGGAGGGCAAGAATTTGGAAGTGGTAAAAAATATGACCCTGTTCAATGGTCTGGAGAAGTTGAGAAAATTTCTGAGACAACATATATACTGCATTATGATGCTAAAATTCAAGACAAATGGCATGTATATAGCCAGTTTACTCCTGAAGATGGACCTATTCCATTACACTTTGAATTTTTACCAGAGACAGGAGCTACGTATACATTAGACGGAAAAGCAACAGAAAGTCCTACCCATAGAGAGTACAGTGATATTTTTGAAGTAGATGAGGTTTTTTGGGAAGATACGGCACGTCTCTCTCAAAAAATACAACTTACCGATGCTTCTACGACCATAATCAAATCTATAGTAAAACATCAAAGTTGTATTGAGAACGGAGTTTGTATCAACCAAGAGTTTTATATCGTTCATGATCTTGGAAAGCAAAAAGTATTGGCTTTTACCAATTATAATGCGTTTGAAAAATATGGAGTTGATATCAAAAACACTATAGGAGACAGTAGATCAATAGGTGAAGATGGCAGAATTGTATTAGAAGACGATGAATATAGTGAAGTTGTAGAAAATGATGAAGATGAGAATAAGGGACCACCAGTAGTCGGAGGAGATAATGAAGCAGATACGATACAGAATAATGAAGAAAAGAAAAGTCATTGGTTGATTTTTTTAGGGACATTACTAGCGGGTCTTTTAGTGACGTTTACTCCGTGTGTATTCCCTATGATTCCTATGACAATTAGCTTTTTTATAAAGCAAAACGAAAATAAATCAAAAGGAAAGTTTAATGCGTTATTTTATGGTTTCTGTATCGTTGCTATCTATGTATTGATTAGTTTGCCATTTCATCTCTTTGAATCATTAAACCCTAACATTTTTAATGCTATATCAACAAATGTATACCTGAATATTTTCTTCTTTTTAATATTTGTTGTTTTTGCTATTTCTTTTTTGGGAGCTTTTGAAATAAATATTCCAAACAGTTGGGCTACCAAGGCAGATAAGGCTTCGAGTGGGGGAGGGCTTTTAGGAGTTTTCTTTATGGCATTAACACTTATTATTGTTTCATTTTCTTGTACAGGTCCGGCATTGGGATTAGTGTTGGGAAGTGTCTTATCTACAGATGGAGGTGCCACTATCTTAACGATAGCTATGTTAGGATTTGGATTAGGATTAGCATTTCCTTTTGTATTATTTGCATTATTCCCTAGTTGGTTAACAAACCTTCCAAAATCAGGAGGATGGCTTAATACAGTAAAAGTAGTTTTTGGTCTTATAGAATTAGCTTTAGCATTTAAATTCTTATCAAACGCAGATTTAGTTTTACAACTTCATTTATTAGAAAGAGAAACATTTTTAGCTATTTGGATTGCCATATCAGCAATACTCACTTTATATTTATTAGGGAAAATCAAAACTCCCCATGATGATGAAGGATCCAAACTTTCTGTAGGAAGGTTGTTATTAGCTATTGCTTCTATGTGGTTTACATTATATCTTATTCCAGGATTATGGGGCGCTCCTTTAAAGATTATAAGCGGTTTTCCTCCACCAATGGAGTATAGTGAATCTCCTCACGGGATAGGAAGTTCTGGAGTAGTAGATGCTCAATTTAAAGATGGCTTACCAGAAGGAGGACATGTATTACCTAATGGTATTTTAGCATTTAATGATTATGAACAAGGACTTGCATATGCTAAAACAGTAAATAAAACAGTCCTTATTGATTTTACCGGACATGCCTGTGTGAACTGTAGAAAAATGGAAGAACGTGTTTGGATAGAACCTTCGATACTTGATATTCTTAAAAATGATGTCGTACTTATTTCTCTCTATGTAGATGATCGTCGTAAACTTCCAGTAAAAGACCGTTATGTTTCAGAAATTACAGGTAAACGCGTACAAACAATTGGAGATAAATGGAGTGAATTCCAAACCATACGTTATAAAGCAAATGCTCAGCCTTATTACGTATTAATCGATCATGATGAATCCAATTTAAATACTCCAGTAGGATATACACCAGATGCCGAAGAATATAAAGCATGGCTAAAAGAAGGAATAACACGATTTAATAATAATTAATATATGATGAAAAAATTATTTGTATTGTTATTTGTTTTCGCTTTCGCGAAAGCGTATACACAAGAAACCTATGATGTAAAAGCACATTACAATAAACAAGAAGTTGATATTGTGATGCGTGATGGTATCAAACTGCATACTACTATTTATTCTCCTAAGGATACGTCAAAGAGTTATCCTATCATTATGCAACGTACGCCGTATAGTAGCAAACCTTATGGTGAAGGACAATTCCGTTCTAAAATAGGGCCGAATAAATATATGATGGAAGAAGGGTATATTGTTGTATATCAAGATGTACGTGGACGATGGATGAGTGAAGGGAAGTATGATAATATGCGTGCCTATATTCCGAATAAGACAGGTAACCAAGTAGATGAAGCGAGTGATACCTATGACACGATAGATTGGCTGGTGAAGAATGTAGAAAATAACAATGGAAATGTAGGAACTTGGGGAATATCATATCCAGGGTTTTATGCGACCTATTCATTATTAAGTGAACACCCAGCATTAAAAGCAAGTTCGCCACAAGCGTGTATTGGAGATTTCTTTTTTGATGATTTTCACCATAATGGCGCTTATTTATTAAGCTACTGGAGAGCTACAGCTTTATTTGGATATCAAAAAGAAGGACCAACTACAGAAGCGTGGTATCAATTCCCAAAATTAGATAGTGATGATCAGTTTGATTTCTTTTTGAAGACAGGACCTTTATCAAACCTTGATGCATATTATGATGAAACCAATGAATTTTGGACACAATTAAAAGAGCACCCTAACTATGATGAATTCTGGAAATCACGTGGACTTATACAGCATTTGCAAGATATCAAACCTGCGGTAATGACGGTAGGTGGCTTATTTGATGCTGAAGATTTATATGGTCCTTGGGAAACCTATAAGAATATAGAGAAGCGAAGCAATAACTATAATACTGTTGTTTTTGGACCTTGGAGTCATGGTGATTGGGCACGAACTAAAAAGAGACAAGCCGTCGGGAATGTATATTTTGGGGATGATATTTCAGATTATTTTCAAAAAGAATTGGAAACAAAATTCTTTAATCACTTCCTTAAAGGAATGGGAGGAAATGAGACCAAATTACCAGAAGCCCATATTTTTGATACAGGAACGAAAGAATGGAAATCATTTGATGTGTGGCCTCCTAAAGCAACTATGGGTGCTACATTTTATTTAGATGCCAATAATCGTTTATCAGGAAGTCCATCTACAAAGAATGGCGCAGAAACTTTTGTAAGTGATCCTGCAAATCCAGTTCCTTATGCAGAAGGGAAGAAAATGGTATTTACACCTCGAAAATACATGAGTGATGATCAACGTTTTGCTGCAAAAAGAGATGATGTACTCGTATATGAAACCCCCGTGCTAGATGATGAAGTAACACTCGCTGGAGAAATCATGGCAAAACTAGAAGTGGCTACTACAGGTACTTCTGCCGATTGGATTGTAAAAATTATTGATGTATACCCTGATGACGTTCCTAATACAGAAGAAACAGAAGAAGGTGTACAAATGGCTGGATACCATCAGATGGTTCGTAGTGAGGTAATGAGAGGTCGTTTTAGAAGAAGTATGGAACGTCCGGAAGCATTTGTGCCAGATAAGAAAGAAGAAGTATTTATTAAGTTACAAGATGTTTTACACACTTTTAAAAAAGGACATAAAATACAGATTCAAGTACAGAGTACATGGTTTCCGCTTATTGATTTAAATCCGCAAACCTATGTAGATAATATCTTTGAAGCTAAGAAGTCTGATTTTACAAAAGAGACACATACAGTGTTTCATAATTCTCGAATTTCATTTAGCATTTTACGATAACAATACATCTATTTTGAAATATAAAAAGCGCACTTTAAAAGTGCGCTTTTTTGTTTTGGATATGTCCTAAAACGGAAAAACACCCCGCAAGTCTGCGAGATGCCTTTCACCCCCTATGCTATCTTTGTATGTTGTTGGTAGTACATACAAACTATTTTATATTGAGTTTAGATTTTAAGTTATTTGAAAAACATCCCGCTAACTGCGGGATGCCTTTCACCCCTAAATTAAATGGTATTGTGCGTTAAAATTGTCTTTAAACACTCAAATAGAAACGACACTTCCCCCATTTGTTAAATCTAAACAAACCTTCATTTATTTATAGTTTAAAAGTATAGTATACTTACGCGATAGGAAAGGGGGAAATACCCCTTTTTTATCTTTTTTATCCTTTTTTTCTTTGAAAAATTGGGGGTATTTTTATTTAAATTAACATTTTATTAAGAAATTAAATCTTTTCATCGTGTTTTTTAATCTCTTTGTCTGTTTTAATGAAAATACGATTTAAATTATTTCAGTCATAAAATGGAAGTTATACTGAAGGCTCATACTATTTTTTTGAGGAAAAAATGTAGTTAGAAATTATGTGTGTTTTAGTAGTTGTTATGTATAATGTGTAAGGGTATCGTTGTGTTTTTTTTTTATTCTGAAATCTTTCTTGCTTGAGGTTTGTAAATTATTGCGAATTTGATAATTTTTACGATAACGTTTTCGCTCCTAGTGCACTATTAAAAACATTGAATTTCAGCCTGTTAAAATTTATATGGAATGAAGTATTATTCTAATTATTTATAGAATAATAAAGAACTTTAGAGTACTTTTAAATAGGTTTATTCGTCAGATTATTAGTTGTTTAAGTGATTTTCTGTTGACATATACCTATATAAAAATCATTAACCATTTAATCCCCCAAGAATTATGAAAACAATTAAGTTTTTACCATTTCTATTTTTAGTATTAAGTTATGCTTCTAGTTTATCACAGAGCAGAGATATTCCATTTGTATGGGAAAACGCTACTGTTTATTTTGTACTTACCGATCGTTTTGAAAATGGCGATCCCTCCAATGATTTTTCTTATGGACGACAACAAGATGGAGCTCCTTTACGGAGTTATTTAGGTGGCGATTTACAAGGACTCATTAATAAAATTAATGAAGGTTATTTTGATGATTTAGGTGTTAGTGCCATCTGGCTAACGCCGCCTTATGAAAATATTCATGGTGCCACCGATGAGGGTCCAGGAAAAAATTATGCCTTTCATGGCTATTGGGCTAAAGATTGGACAGCAATAGATCGGAATTTAGGTACAGAGACTACATTTCAAACATTAGTAGATACAGCACACGACCATGGTATTCGTATTGTGATGGATGTTGTATTAAATCATGTAGGACCAGACAACCCTGATGATGAATCTTGGCCTAGCGATTGGGTACGAAGAGATCCTGATTGTAATTTTAATGGTCCTCAAGGGACAATACCTTGTGAATTAGTAGCGAATCTTCCAGATATTTTAACAGAAAGTAATACTCCTGTAAGTCTTCCTCAATGGTTATTAGATAAATGGGAAAATGAAGGGAGAAAGGATCAAGAATTAGCAGAACTTGATATATTCTTTAATAGAACAGGATATCCAAGAGCGCCTCGTTTTTATATTATAAAATGGTTGACCGATTATGTGAGAGATTATGGCGTAGATGGTTTTAGAGTAGATACTGTAAAACATGTAGAAGAATCTGTATGGACAGAATTAAAAACAGAAGGTCTTATTGCATTACAAGATTGGAAAGGGGCAAACCCTCAGAAGAAGGTAGATGATCAACCTTTCTGGATGACAGGTGAAGTATTTAATTATTTTGCACTAGGAATGCAACGTGTTTTTAATGGCGATGGTTTTAATGTTGACTATTATAATAATGGGTATGAAAACCTAATCAATTTTGATTTTCGTTTTGTTGCAAATCAAGGATTAGAAAGCATATTTTCTAGTTATAATAATTTATTGCAAAATCAATTAGGAGGTGCTTCAGTAATGAATTTCTTAGCAAACCACGATACTGCTGAGGTATTTGATATTAATAGAACAAGAACCTTCGAAGCAGGTACAAAACTCTTATTATCACCCTCTACTGCCCAAATTTATTATGGTGATGAAACGGCTCGTACCTTAACCCCTGGAGGTGGTGCAACAGGTGATGCGACCTTACGATCATTTATGAACTTTGGAGATCTTGCTAATCCAAATTCTTTACAGTCACTTACTTTATTACATCATCAAAAAATTGGACGTTTTAGAAGAGAACATATTTCGGTAGGCGCAGGTGTGCATACCAAACTTCAAGATACTCCTTATACGTTTAAAAGAGAATTTGATAATGGTGTATTATCTGATAAAAGTTTGGTATATACAGGAAATGATGGTGACTTCCAGAATGCATTAAATATGTTTAATCTATGGCCAGATGGAACGGTACTTACAGACTATTTTTCAGGAAATACATCAACAGTGACTAATAATACGGCAGATTTCAATAGTCCGTTTGGTCTTGTTTTAATAGGAGAAGCATTTGAAGAAGATATTATAACACCGCCTACATCATTTACAGTACGTGCTAAAAAACCATTAGATTGGAATGAACTTGATATTTATGTTTATAATACAGCAACGAATAGTGTGCTCTCTGGCACCAATGGATGGCCTGGGCAATCTATGACACCCGTCTCAGGAAGTACACTTTGGTATGAATATGAAATCAATGTACCATCAGGGGTAAGTGCCAATCAAATTGGAATTGTGTTTAATAATGGTAATAATGGCAGTCAGTCTGTAGATCTTTTTAGAGACCGAGATGGTTGGTTTGAATTTACGTCTGGTGGAGCCTTACGAAATGGTACTTGGTCAGATGTATGTCCTTCAGATTGCCCTGGTACTTCTACAAATACCTATCGTATTTATGCGCACCAACCTAATGATTGGAATACGATTTTTGCATATACATTTAATACGACTCAAAATGGGGTTTTATCAGGTACTCCCAATTGGCCCGGTTTACAAATGACAGCACTTCCTGATACTGCCAATTGGTATTTTTATGATATCACATTACCAGCAGGCGTAAGTGATTCTGAAATAGGTCTTGTATTTAATAATGGGAATAATGGAAGCCAATCTGTAGATCTATTTAGAGACCGTGAAGGTTGGTTTAATTTTACTTCTGGAGGTGCTGTTCGTAATGGAAATTGGAATGATACCTGTCCGTTTGATTGTCCTACCCGTAGCAATATTCCAAAAGATATTTTAACTGAAGTAACGAAAGAATCCGTTTTAAATTCAAAAAATAGTATTACAACCTATCCAAATCCTTCGAATGGAAATGGAGTGATTGCTATCCCATTGACAGAACGAACTAGAGTTACGGTTGTTATCTATGATAGTTATGGACGTATGGTAAAAGAATATGCGCCTCAAGATGTTGATGTAGGTACAGTAGTAATAGATTATCAACTTACTACTTCGGGTCTTTATTTTTATAAAGTAGTTTACGGGTCTGAAATTAAAGTTGGGAAGATCCTTGTAAAATAGTTTTATACAAAGTGAAGATTAACTAGGAAACCTGTGAAGTTCACTTCACAGGTTTTTTTATAAAATAGAAATTCCTAAAATATTGATTTGTAAACCCATAAAAAGCATTTATATTTATAGCCTTATAACAAGTGAGGTATAGAGCTGCGCATATTTCTATCTTACACTAACTAGAAATATATGTTAACCAAAGTTTTTGGTAGCGCAGTGTTTGGTGTAGATGCCACCACCATTACCGTTGAAGTCAATGTAGATAAAGGAATCGGATATCACCTTGTAGGATTACCCGACAATGCCATTAAAGAAAGTAATTATAGAATTGCAGCAGCACTTCAGAATAATGGCTATAAAATCCCTGGAAAAAAGATTATTATTAATATGTCTCCTGCCGATATGCGAAAGGAAGGCTCTGCCTATGACCTTACCTTGGCAACTGGTATATTAGTCGCTACACAACAAATTAAAGGAGATTACTTAGAAGAGTATATTATTATGGGCGAACTCTCCTTAGATGGAGGATTACAGCCCATAAAAGGAGCCTTGCCTATTGCGATTAAAGCCAGAGAAGAAGGTTTTAAAGGCTTTATTCTGCCTAAACAAAATGCAAAAGAAGCCGCGATTGTAGATGGTTTAGAAGTATATGGTGTCGAAAATATAAGTGAAGTCATTGCTTTTTTTGATAAGGGAACGCCTTTAGAACAAACCGTCATAGATACTCGTGCCGAGTTTTATAAAAGCTTGGAACATCCAGAATTTGATTTTGCTGATGTCAAAGGACAGGAATCTATAAAACGCTGTATGGAGATCGCTGCAGCAGGTGGTCATAATATTATTTTGATAGGACCTCCAGGTTCTGGAAAAACGATGATTTCTAAAAGATTGCCAAGCATCCTGCCGCCAATGAGTTTGAGAGAGGCATTGGAGACGACCAAAATCCATAGTGTCGCTGGGCGTGTAAAAAATAATCAAGGCTTGATGAGTGAACGACCTTTTCGTTCGCCACACCATACTATATCAAATGTTGCTCTGGTAGGAGGTGGCAGTTATCCGCAACCAGGTGAAATTTCGCTATCTCATAATGGGGTGTTGTTTCTAGATGAATTACCAGAATTTAAACGTGAAGTATTAGAAGTCATGCGTCAGCCGTTGGAAGATCGGGAAGTCACGATTTCTAGAGCTCGATTTACCGTAACATATCCGAGTAGTTTTATGCTAGTCGCGAGTATGAATCCTAGTCCAGGAGGGTATTTTAATGATCCTGATGCACCAGTGACAAGTAGTCCTGCCGAAATGCAACGCTATTTAGGAAAGGTGAGTGGGCCGTTATTAGATCGTATTGATATTCATATTGAAGTTACACCCGTTCCTTTTGATAAGTTAAGTAGTGAACAAAAAGCAGAATCCAGCGTCGATATTCGGAAGCGGGTGACGGCAGCTCGGGAATTACAAGTAATCCGCTTTCGCGAAAGCGAGTCCACCAACTATAACGCTCAGATGAATGTCAAGCAAATCCGAACGTATTGCGCATTGGATGAAGCCTCCAAAACCTTATTAAAAACTGCTATGGAGCGATTAAATCTTTCTGCAAGAGCCTATGATCGTATTTTAAAAGTATCTCGCACGATTGCTGATTTAGCAGGAAGCAAAACTGTCACCGGAACACATATCAGCGAAGCCATACAGTATCGTAGTTTGGATAGAGATGGATGGTTAGGGTAAATAATTTAACGGCGATTCCGAAAACCGTATATAAATAGAGTAGGAAAAATTAAATATATTATAACATGTTAAAACAATTCAAACTATTGTATCTATCAAAAACTTAACAAGTCATGAATAGAAAAACGTTTTTGGAAGAAATGTATCTACAGATTTATATATCTGTGGAAAATGCATAGGAGAGACGCAAGAATGCGTAAATCAACGTAATGATGATATTGATTACCTACCATATTAGATTGATTTGAACAACTAAGACGGGTTCATTTACCAGTTTTTATACAACTTCATTTCAAATAAACACCTAATATATCATGATAGCAATTTGAATATGCTTTTGCGAAAGCATAAAAAGTATCGTATTTAGGTACATAATCTCTTACTATAGAATAAGCCCAATGAAAAAAATCACTGGACTTATTTCTGAAATTAACTGTGGTGCTAATTTGTTAAGTGGTATTATTGTGTGCTTTGCAAAGTCATAGCGACGTTTCTTCAATAATAGTATTCTGTCCTTCGACAGTTAATTCTATATTTTCATCACTATCATTTGTACGTGAAATAAAAATTGAATGTTGTTTTATAATATTTTTTTTAATTAATTTCTCTAACTATTTTAAGACATTTAGAGTACTGTTTGTTTTTTGAAATAATTAATAATTACCAAGGGTTAATGTTTTAATTCTGCCATATGAGCCATTCTGTAAATACCTCCCATCAGAACCCGCATTACCTCCTTGTATACGGCATAAGTTCTTTTTGCTTATTTCTTTTAATGTTGATTGTTTTTTAATGTTTTTCATAGCTTATTTTAAATTATATAGTGTGTATCAATTTCTTCAGAATGAAAAGAATTTGCTGATAGATTTAAATCACTATCTCCGCCTAAGATTTTGGTCATTATAGATATCGTTAGAGTAGCAATAGTTTTCCTTCTAAAGGATAATTCTTTTTGTTTTTTTCTTTTATATGATGAGATGTTTTAGATAGTAACATTGGATTAATAAAAGATGTTTGTTTATGGTATTTTTAATTAGATAATTGTATATCCGCTTAATGTCCATTAGCTGTAATACTAGCTATTACTAGCCTATCAAATATTTTTTCTCCGAAAT
>NZ_CANLOB010000033.1 GCF_947492815.1 uncultured Dokdonia sp. | reverse complement strand
GAAGCTCCCGTCTCTCTTACGAAATTACGTTGTGAGTTATTAAATACGATATCACCATCACTATCGGCAGCCACAAAGAATCCTTGTCCTACTGCGATATAACGTTCTGGTGTTTTGGTACCACTACCTATATTAGATACATCTGGATGACTTACTGCAGGAGTTCCTCCAGAAAGGGTATATAAAGCATATCCAGCTTGATAATCTGCCTGAATATGATTTCCACCTCCATAATGCTCCCACAGGTATAATGTACCATCTAAATGTGGATTATCATTAATAAAATCATTAGCATCTAAAGCAGATGGGAATGGGTTTCCTACCATATAATCTCTATCTGCAAGAGCAGGAATCACAATTTCTTGCGCATCAGTACTATTGTTAGGTTTACCAACAAACACATAGTTCTGAGGGTCTGTAATTGCTCCCGATCCCGGTCCTTTCATCGTATACCCTTCACCTACACTTATACTACCAGATGGTCCTACATATTGAAATTGTTCCATACCGTTTCCATACTTGAACATCCAGTATGCACTGATGGTAATAGGACTTGTAGGTGCTCCATTTAATCCTCCACTAAAACTGATTGAAAGTGGATTATCTGGATCGGTACCATCTCTCATCATACTACTTAAGCTATAGGCCGTATTATTTTGAGTACTATTGATCGTACTTACTGGAGATGACCAGATATTATAAGAATAGGTATCTGCTGTTCCTTGCTGGTCTTTTTCTAAAGATCCAGAACTGGTTACATCAAGATCACTATTTTCTGTCTGTATCAATTGAGATTCTCCTACAAGATCCAGAACACCATCTAATTTCAGATAATGTGACACTTCGATCTTACTATCATTCTCTATAGAAAGCTCATCAGATTGTATATCTAATGCAAGTACAGTATTATTTCTAGCTGTAGTAACATTATGGCCTATTTGTACAATGTTCCAAGCAACATCAACTGTATTATCAGCTATAGATGTGCTAAATGGAACTTGGAATCCTGTTCCATTTTCCCAAGCAGCTTGGTCAGTCCAGTCTCCGTCTGCATCAGATACATAAGGAAGAGGAGCCGTTTGGAAATCTACAGTATCTAGATTACGTATTGCAGCAATAAGGTTATTGTTAGATTCATCTTTTACATTGGTAAATGTATAGATGTTCATCGGAAAATACGCCGCTACCTGTGACCAATCTGTAGTCGTAAATGGATCTTTAGAAATACCAGATGGTATAATTCTACCTGTCACCGTATTAAGACTTGTATTTTCTTCTATCTCTTGATTCATGATAAAACGAATCTGATCTACAGTTAATTCCATATCCCATACACGAACTTCATCTATTGTTCCTTCAAAGAAATCTGCAGGGTTTGTTCCATCTGCTGCGGCAATTAGGAATGATTGTGTTGTTCCTGCAGGAACAGCTAATCCAGTTTCTGTAGTATCTAATACACCATCTATATATACTCTAGCCGTATCAGAACCGTCATAAGTAAAGGCAAATTGGTGCCATTCATTTTCTGTAACTTGAGTAGTTGAACGTATGTTTTCTTCAGTTCCTGAACCATTAAACCAAGACATTTCTACTTCTCCAGATGGAATTACGCTAATGTCATATCCTTCAGAGAAAGCAGCGTCGCGCTTAGAAATAATCGTGTAATCACTATTGATTCTTTTAATCCATGCAGATACTGTAAAAGCGCCTGCAAGTTCAAGATCATCTTCATCACCAGCGTCCAAGTAATCTTGTGTTCCATCAAAACTAATAGAACGTTGGAATACATATTCAGGAGCATATCCAAACGTGATATACTTTACCCCATTAAAATCATATTCTGCTTCTAGATTTATACCATTAAGACTCATGATACGATATTCTGAAGTAGGACTAAATGTTGGTGTGTCAGAGACAAACATTAAGTAATCTCCTGGTGGATTTAGAGTAGAAGATAAAGAAACCTCTGGTATAGTTACTTTTACACTACCCACAGAACCTGTTTCTACTACTTTCCAAATACGTTCTATGGATACAAAGTCTACCACAGAGTTCAATCCAGATACACCAGCACTCATGTCTACTGTAATTGGAGTAGCAGCTGCTAGCGGTGCATTATCATTCCCCCATAGTAAGAAGTTCTGATTTGTAAATGCATTTGTATTTGCAGTAATATTTTCATTATTAGTAGTATAGATATCTGTCAGTCCCATGGTTACTAAAGCATCTGGATTTACCGACGTAGATTGTTTTTGATTCAATCCTGAATCATCATCTCTACCTATCCCAGCAATATCATAATTAAAACCTGTATGTGTTACCACATCCCAAATGACATTATTATCAGAATCTATATAATTTTCATCTCCAAGGTCATTTGCAGTGGTACTATTAATATCGTGTAACGTAATACCATTTTTAATAGCTAAATACGATTGTATTTTTAATTGATCTGTAATAGAATTTGGAGCTGCATAACTAATAATCTCTGTTATCTTTCCATTATAGTGAGAATCAAATGGTGTACCAGCTACTGTTATACGACCTACACCTATGGTATAAGGATTATTTCTTACAGTTCCATATGGAAGTTCTCCATCAGAAATACCCGTTGTTTGATTAAACGTACGTCCAGTATAATCATCTATCCTAATTCCATTTTTATAAATTTCAGATTGATCTAGAATAGGATCATACTTTACATTAAAAATGATGACTTCATTATTGTAATTATCAGTACTACTGGTATGTGCTCGTCCATAATTAAATCCATCAACATTAGCAAGATCCGAAGGAGTAGATCCAATCATGTGACTTACAATATTATCAACACCATTAAATCGTATAGAACCTGGATTAATCCAAAAACCTGTTCCATCTTCGGCAAAATCTTGAGGAGTAACTCGTCCTGATATCACACCTTCTAGTGTAGAGGTACTATTGATGTTTCCGTCTGCTTGCATTACAATCCAGTACTCATCTGTATAAAGCCCTCCTTTTCCTTTTAATTCTGTATCATTTGTGGTATTAAAATCTAATACAGGATTATGATTAATGTTTTCTGTATTATTATCATAATAGGTTGGTGCTGTTTGATTCGCAACTCTAGCATCATTATCAAAAGCTTCGTCTGTCCAAGCACTTACCGTATTCCCATCTGTTTCTCCTATACCTACATTAGATTTCAACCAAAGTTTAAGATTTGAAGTTACATCACCAGGACCAATCGCTGGGTCACCTGGAGCACTAGTAGGATCTCCAAAAATGAATATGTTATCAAAACCTGCTCCAACATCAGTCGTAAAATCACTATCAGAAGCAAAGGTCAATCTAAACCTTATATTAGGTCTATTGTTTAATAGTGATGGAAGCGCAATGGCTGCCTCTACAAATGAAGATTGTGTTGCAGAAGATCCTGTATCATTATTACGACCAGCCCATCCATCTGCCCCAGAGCCTAGAGCTGTAACATCATCTACATTATACCAATTATCTACAGGTGTTGCAGAGTATGCTCCTAAAAGTGTCCAAGTAGCACCATTATTAAAAGAGTATTCCATATGAAATCCATCCTGTGTATCAAACTCAGTGATATGGCGTATATCTAATTGTATTCTAAGGTTATTATACCCAGATGTACTTATTGATGGACTTGTGACTATGGTATTTGAGTTTGGAGCATAGTTGTTGTAATTACTAGTATACCAGTAGTTACCTTCTGTACCTGTCTCTGTTGTATTTGTACCATAGGTCCAAACACTGTTTCCTCCAGGATTTGTAGCAGTCCATCCTCCATCATTTACATCAAAGTTTTCATAATAAATAGTAGTCAATGGGTCTGTATTTATCACAGCAGTTCCTTGGATGTCAAAAGTATATGTCCCTTCATTACTATCATCACTTAGTACAGTAATTGTCGCATTATGCGTTCCAGCAACAGAAGGTGAATAGCTTATTTGAAAAGTCGTATTATCTGATGTATTAATCGTATTGTTTGGAATTGAGGCTACAGAAAATTGAGCAGCATCAGGACCTGTAATCGTAAAATATGGAGAAGGTCCAGTAAGTGTCAATAATCCAGAACCATTATTTTCAATTACAAAATCATTAGTATTAATAGTACCTACATCTATAGTTCCGTAATCAGTACCATCTGTAAGATCAGGTGTTGTATCCCCATCAGCAATTGGATTAGTTAATCCTGTAATATCTATTTCTGGAATTAAAGAGGCAGATGCCTCACCTAAAATATCAAAATTATATGGATTTTCATCACTATCGTTATTTACTATAGATACTGTTGCTGTATGTGTCCCTACTGCAGCTGGGTTGTATGTTATTCTAAAGGTAGTTGATCCACCACTGGTAGTTATGGTTGGATTTGGGATGGTTGTAAGTGTAAATTCACCAGCTCCAGCTCCTGTAATAGTTACATATGGAGAAGGATCTGTTAATAATAAATCTGCAGTTCCTGAATTACTAATAATAAAGTCACTAAACGTTGAACTTCCAGGAAGTAAAAACCCAAAATCAGTTCCATCTACTGTACTAGGTGTTACATCACCATCTAGAATATTATTACTCATACCTGTAATTGCCATCTCAGGTTCGGGGCCTACACCAGTACCTCTGATATTAAATGTATAAGGGTTTTCATCTGCATCATCATTGGCAATAGAAACAGTAGCATTATGAGTTCCTCCTACAGTAGGACTATAGGTAATTGCAAATGTAGTAGAAGCACCTGCTCCTATAGTATTACTAGGAATTGTTGTTACAGAATAATAAGTAGCTCCAGCACCAGTGATAGTTACATAAGGAGACGCTCCAGTAAGATTTAGGTCTAAATTTCCTAAGTTTTCAATCGTGAATGTGTTTGGGTTACTACTTCCAGCCACCACACTTCCAAAGTCAGTATCATCTGTTATAGTAGGAGTTGTATCACCATTTAATATATTATTTCCTATCCCAGTAATATTCATTTCAGGTTGAGGAATATTTGAAATTATGTTTATTGAATAATCTTCTACTTCTCCAAAGAAATTATTGTCTTCATCACAAGAACCTGGTGTAGTTGTTCCAAATCTATGTGATACACGCATTCTTGTAATTCCTGTAGTTGCTCCAGCAGGTACAATAAAATTTAATGGAGAATTTGAAGTAGCTGCACCTGCAAGATTAACAGATGTCCCCATATCATATGATTCTCCTGCGTCATCAAAATCGTAATCTCCGTTCCAATCGATCCATACATTAGTAACAAATGCATTGTTACCTGCTGTGCTTACCTCAGTAGTTATAGCATAATTGTCGCCAATTGTTAAATCTGTAGATAGAGAAGTAAAATCAGAATAACCAGTTGTCGCAGTTCCAGTACTATTATCTATAGTGTTTAAATTTACTCTTGTAATACCTGAGTTAAAACCAACAATTGACATAGATCCACAATACTGGGGATCTGTAGTGACTACAATATTATCTACAGCCATATCACTATCAAAATTAATTCCAGTATCACCTACAAATCTTACGTTAATAGTGGAACCAGCATATGCAGAAAGATCAACAATTTCTTTTCTCCAAGGCCTTGTCTCATCATCTTGTTGTTGTCCTGTTCTAGAAAATACGGACGTCCAAGAACCACCAGCATCATCACTTACTTCTAAACTAAGTGTTCCCATTCTACTTCCATACATATGGTAGTCAAATGAGAAGTAAGCACTAGATTCAGCACTAAGATCAATACAAGGACTTCTTAGGTAAACTGTAGCGTTAGGTCCAGGACTCCCACTACTAGAAGCTTCTGTAAAATAGTAAAAAGAACCTTCACTTGCTTGGAATGGTCCTGTATTATTAGATGGAGTTGTACCAGATCTTCTAGTCCAGTCTCCATCATCACCGCCAGGCTGAGTCCAATTACCTAAACCACCCTCAAAACTTTCTGTATATGGGAAGGTAGCAATAGAAACACCTGCAAAACAAGTGAAAATTTCATCTTCAGAAGTATCTGTAGATACATTTGGGTTCGTATTATTTGAAAATAAGGGTTGAATTGAAAATAAAACAACTAAAATAAAAGCACATAAAGTACTGCAAGAAGTAATTTTTTTCATTTTGTAGGTTTTGTTGCTATAAAGTTTTGGGGACTCTATAGTGATTTGGGATTACTAAATTACTAAAATTCTTAACCCTACAATAGAAAAAATGTTAAAATTGTGTTTTTTGACTATGATTTGTGTATTTCATCGATGTTTTTGAAGTTATTAACAATGGAAAGTTAACATCTTACGCCTATTTTGACTGTATACGCTTTCGCGAAAGCAAAAAAAGAGGGAACTCTATTTGAACTCCCTCTTTTTAAATACGTTAAATGTTAAATATGCTACTCTTTATGGCTCGTTCTTTTTCGAATGCCAAAATAAATTCCAGCCGCTATTCCTAATCCAACAAATCCATCTATAGGAGCTGCAGGAGTTTCATCATCTACATCGTCAGGAAATACAATCTGAGCGTTAGCTGTGGTGATGCTAAGTGTGCTTACTAAAAGTACAAGAAAGCAAAGATATTTGATACTATATTTATTTTTCATGATTATAATTGCTTTTTATTTTTTAATGAGACGCTTAGTGATACTACCTGTTGTTGTTGTAATAGTTACAAAATACATACCGTCTGTAAGTGTTGCTAATGAAGATATTTCTAAGTTATTACCATTAAAACTACGTGTTCTGTCATACACAACTTGTCCTAATATGTTATTGATTTTTACTGTTACTTCTTGCCCTTGTAATAACGTAGAAGTAATCAATAATTGATCTCCTTCAAGTGGATTAGGGAACATAACGATATCGTCTATAAAATTATCTTCAGTACCTAAAGAATTTTCTTCAAAGATGATTCTAAATCTATCTGTAGCAATGCTTTCCTCTATCGAAGCGTCTACAGTAAATTCAATAAAGTTTTCTTCGTCTTCTAGTTCATATAATTCTCCTGTATATATGTCTTCTAAGAAAGCTGTTACATCTTCAAGTCCATTCTGTTCTACACGAAGTGTATATGCATCTGTTCTGTAGGCATTATTAAATAATTGAATTTCTTCATCTAATGTAGGAAGTGCTCTACGTTCTACACTTAGTGTGTTGTCTCCATTAGAGATTGCCATATTTTCATCAATGTTAAAGAATTTTGCTGCATCTTCTAATGTGATTTGATTACTAAATTCTGGAGCGAATAATACTACAAAATTATCTTGTAATTTTTCTCCTGCATTGAAGGCTTCTGTTCTATATAATTGACCAATAATGTGTGCATTATTTGCAATAGGATCATCTTCTAGTAGAAAGATAGTAGTGTCTTCGCCTACCATTTTGTCACTTTCGTTAAAACTTATAGACGTTGAATTGTCACCAACCGTTGTGGCTGTAGTTACAAAAGCAGATTGCCATGGTTGTAAGAAATGATTTGCATCAGATCCAGCACCATTTGATGAACCTGTTCCTGTAAGAAGTACGGTTACATAAGCTCCACGTGCTCCTAATGTTGCATCCCAAACATAATACTGGTTGGTATTAACATTGGTTGCAGCAGTAACAATACCATTCATCTCTACCGTTGCTTGGTATGGGTTACCAATAAGATTGAAACCATCGGCATTATGATTCATAGCAGCCCCAGTTAATGTAGTGCTACCTGTGACGATAGTTCCTTCGGCTCTTATTCTCGTATCAGTTGGAGTGGCACTATTAGAAGTAACATCTATAGTACGATCTCCTCTAACAAATAGGAGGTAAGCCTCACCAGCAGTAAGGGTATTTATATTGGTATCTGAAATAGGAGTTAAAGCTGGAGTTGCAGCACTGTTATCATATGTAAATAATGACGGATTTCCAGATGGTGTTGCATCAAATCCGTTTGCACCAGTAGTAGATCCCGTAATATGAGTTCCAAAGCCAGCAGCAGAAGCTCCATTTTCTTGCCAGTTTTCCAATATACTTGTTGTTGTGGTCACTGGACTAGATACAAATCGGAAAGCTCTTCTTGCAGGAACAAAACGTTCTATAGTTACATTACCCGTTATCGTTCCAGATGTTACCTGGTCTATCATTGCTGATTGTGTGGCATTGCTTGATAGTGTAAGATTGTTATTTGTAACTAATTCTCCATTAGATAATGTTAAGAGTTGATTCACTGTAACTCCAGTATCTAAAGTAAGTGATGTACTAGCAGCATTCATTGTTAATTGTGCTACTTCAAATGCATTTCCAGAAAAGGAATGAGAGAATGATCCCTGAGCAACAATTGTAGCATTGTTTGCTGTTAAAGTTCCATTATTGGTAATATTTCCTGTAGTATTTAATGTATTTGCCCCTAAGTTTAGTGTCGCACCATCATTAATTAAAATATCATTTGCTGTGGTGTTAGCTGTAAGTGTAGGGCTACCTGATAATACCAAAATATCATCATTAGGACCGGCCACTCCACTAGGATCAGCAGGATCCCATGTAGGTACACCTCCTACTAATCTATGTATGTAGTCTTGTTTAGAAGCTGTAATACGAATGTTATCTAACGCTAAGTCACTACTGAAACCATCGCCAGTTTCTGCTACAAATCGGATAAGAACTACTTTACCAGAGTAAGCTGTTAGATCTTCAGTGACTTCTTGCCATGCATTTACCGATGCTCCAGATATCTGAGGGACTATATTCGTCCAAGTTAATCCTTCATCATCACTTATTTGCACATCTAGTGTTCCATTATTATTTCCAAAATTAGTTCCAAATCTATGATAATGGAAGGCTAAGTCTATATCATTATACTCACTAGTAAAATCGATACAATTACTTTGTAATATCACAGTAGCATTAAACCCTAAACCACTTGTAGATGCTTCTGTATACACATAATTTTGTTCGTGTATAGATTTAACACCATTACCTCCGGCTGGCCCAGTACCGTTTGAAGGTGTTCCTTGACTAGCTAGATTCAATGTCCAATCACCATCGTCACCACCTGCCTGAAAGAAAGTACCTGTTCCATTTTCAAAACTCTCTCTATATGGGAATTGATCAATAACTCCATTTATACACGTTCTATCATCTATACTTGTATTGATAATTTTGAAATTATCAAATTTAAATCCTCTAAACTCTACATTATATCCATCGGCTCTGTTAGAAGTATCAGAAGCAAATTTAAATCTAAATTGTACGTTACTATTACCAATAATACCAGGGTTATTAGTAGGATCTAGATATACTTCTTCTAATACCCATTTTGCAGTAGGATTATTTGTAGCATCATCTGTAGTATCTACATACATATCTCCATCATAGATGTAAGTTCCATTTAGTGATTGAAAATTTTCTTCAGTTTGACTTTTTGTTAAGTGAAAACTTGTTGCTCTAGTAGCAGCAGGTCTTGTATGTCTTCCACAAAGTCCTACCCATGTAGTACCTCCATCTGTACTAGCTTCTAATTGAGCAAGGTCAAAGTTACGCTCTATATCCCAAGTAGCATTGTAATGAATGACTGCAGAACCAACACCACTTAGATCAACAGGGTTTGTAAGGGTTACAAATGTTTCATTACTATTTCCATATGACGTTGTTGTAGATGCAATCGCATTTGTACTTCCATTAAAACCAGTCGTTACTTCTGACCAACTAGTTGTACTCCAGTTTGAAATACCATCTGCAGTTATAAGTACTGATGGGTTATAATATTTTATGAAAGTAGCTTCATAAATAGTATGAATATCATTGCTTAGAGTTACTTTATATTCTATAGGGTCATTAGCTTGAATACTTGGGTCTAATGTATATGCAGCAGTTACTAAACGTTGTTCTAATACATTCATAGCATCTAATGCGGTAGCACTAGGTGTTGTAATTATAATATTATCTGAAACTGCTTCAACAAGCAATGTGAAGTTAGTTGTTGTGTTAGGAACATCATCATAGGTTTGTCCTATGTTTTCAACCGCAAAGTCTAATTGACCATTCATTTGATCAATATTCGTTTCAGTATGATCATATAATTTTGCAAATCTACCAGCAGCCAGAGATGTAATTAAATTTATACGCATTGCTCTTTGAGCTATTGTTACAAACTCGGTAGGATCTGGCCAAAATTCATCTCCATTTTCAGGTGAAAATGTAATAATTCCTTGCCCTGAACCTATAGATGGATTACTTGTAAGTGGTCCAATAGGATCATAATTTACTACGGGGCCTCCAAACATCCAATCGTTAATGTCACCATTGGCATTTGTCAATGTATTTGGGGCAGAACCATGTACATATCTATTATAACGAGTTACATTTTGCATAAGGTTTTGAAACTCATCTTCTCTTCCAGATGAAGCACTTGGATCTCCATTATACGAAGTTGTTACAATCGAGTTTAATCCTGCATGATGATTAATAGCTGTCTCAAATTCATGATCACCTACAAATTCTTGCATGATCATAATTTCATTTTCAGAACCTGGAGAATCTCCTCTATAGGTATCTTGATTTGTTAGACCACTAGACCCTACATTATCAAAGCCCCAGTAATAGTCAGAATTTCTATTTAAATCTATACCTCTTAATACATTTCCATTATTTACGTTTCCATTGTCATTTACATTAGGGCGTAAATTTTTACGTTGAAAACCTCCAGAATTTCCATCCTGAACAATTTCATTCCATCTTAAACCATCAGGATTAATAATAGGAACAAAGTAAAGTTCTTGATTATCAATCATGTTTTTAATGACAGGATCTTGATCATAATTTTCTAATATATACCACATATAATAGATGATATTCATCAAACTACTCGCCTCACGCGAATGGATCATTCCAGTAATTAAAGATTCTGGCTCGTTTGCTTCATCTGTTTCTGGATTATCAGAAATACGCACATAAAAAATATCTTGAGGATCAAAATCAATAGGGATCCCAGAAGCGGTCGTACCACTTCCTGTTGTATTTCCATTGGTTTGCATTCCTAAAGCAGATGCAGAGGCCTTTGTAGAAATTAGATCTGGAAATAATAATTTCATTCTGTCTAATTCTGCTAAAGCTTCATCTACTGTAAGACATCCTCCCATTGATCCTAATTGGAAATTTTGAGGTACCCAATTAAATTCAGCACATTCATCATATTGAATAGGGTTGTCTATAGCTGCTTCTAATTCACTAAAAGATCTATTCTGTCCTTGTGAGTTTACTTTTAATGCTTCTAGTTGTTGTATAGCTAATGGAAGTCTTTCTTGACCTCTTCTAGCATAGAAAGTAGAAAGATCTTCTTCTATAATTTCATAATCAAGTCCTAATGCACTTATTTCTTGTAAAGCATCTCCATATATGTCAAGTCTTAAATCATCTCCAATTGGTTTTGCTCCACAGTGTAAGTCTAAACCAAGTTCAGCAACATTAACTAATTGGTCTTTCGTTGGACTCTTTAATAGAATACGCTTACCAGATAAATTGTCATGGTTATCATGATCATGTCCATCTTGAGCAAAAAGCCCAGTAATAGTACATAGCGATAGCGCACATGCGAGAACAGTGCGCTTAAGGGTAGTTTTTTTCATAGTTGTTTTAAGTAGGTACTTGTTGTTAGTCAAAGTAATTTGGGGTTACTATATATAATATATATGATTTGGGTGGTGCTAATCTAGATAAAATTTAGAAATTATACGTGTGAAAAGTGTTAAAATTTGTATTTCAACTTGGCTTTTGTGTATTTCAACGATAAAATAACGTGTTTTTCTAAGAGTTTACTAATTGTATTAACATTCAAACGCAGTAGCTGTTAACCCATTGTGCATGTAGATGTTCATTACTCTAAATTTTCTATTGATATTTTCTTTAGGAGTAAAAAAAATCAATAAAATCACTCACAATATATAATAGGGTATATGCTTATAAAACAAAAGACGGTCACCATTTGGTAACCGTCTTTTAATTAACACTGTTTTTTGAGAAACCTTTTATTCTCCTCCGTCTTCTCCAGTTTCTAAGTTTTTCATTTCTTCTTCTATCATCGTATAGAATTGATCAATTTTTGGAAGTACATATATTTTGGTACGTCTATTTGTCGATTTGTTTTCAGCAGTATCATTTGGTACTAATGGTACATATTCACTTCTACCCGCTGCAATTAGTTGTGAAGGATTTGCCCCTAGATCTACAAGAGCTCTTACAATAGCTGTAGCACGTTTTGCACTTAAATCCCAGTTATCTAATAAAACACCTTTCTTATAAGGTACATTATCTGTATGACCTTCTACAAGAGCTTCAAAATCTGGTTTTCCGTTAATAACCGTTGCTACTTTACCAAGAATCTCTTTGGCTCTATTGGTAATGTTGTAGCTTCCACTTTTAAATAATACTTTATCAGAAAGCGATATAAATACGACACCTTTTTCTACATTTATTTCAATGTCCTGATCGTCTAGGCCTACTTCTTTTTTAAGACTCGTAACTAATGCCAGTGTAACACTATCTTTTTTAGTAAGTGCGTCTTGTAAACGATTTATCTTTAAGTCCTTTTCTTTAAGACTCTCAAGAGACTTTTCTAAATTTGTCGCTCCTTGTTGTGTAAGAACCGTTAAGTCTTTAGAACTCTGAATTAATTCATTCTTATCTTTTCGTAATTCAGCAATACGTTCTTCTAGAGAAGCAACTCGTGTAGTAGCACTCGCTTTTTCTTCCAAACAAGAATTTAGTTTTACTGTTGCAGAATTTAATAAATCCTGAGTTTCTTGTTGTCTTGCTTCAAGGGCAGCATATTCTTTCTTTGATACACAAGAGGCAAGTAATAGTAAACTTGCACAACTTGCTAATAGGATACGTTTCATATTCTGGGTATTTCAAGTTATACTCAAAAGTACCAAAAATGGAAATGTTAAAATAGCGATTAACAGTTTTTTATCGTTTTTATAAAAGATCGCGATATGTCTTTTTATTTTTTATGAAATATTTAAAAACAATAGACCATACCTGATAATACTGATGACTTTGTTTTAGAGCCTTTCGCTTTTTGAGTAAATTAGGGAAGTGTCTATAAAAACTAACATGTGCCTTTATAATCGCCAAGACATGTTTTGGTTTTCCTTCTAATAAAAATTTAAACCCTGCAATTCCATCTAGGATAAGTCGAATTAAGACAAGCAATAAATAGGGTACTCCAGTACTATTTTTTACAACAGCAAATAAGGTGTTTCTAAAATTATAAAATGTTTTTTGAGGGTTTGCAGAAGAAAGTGTGGCTCCTCCTAAATGGAATACTTCACTATCTCCTACAGCAACAATACGATATCCTTTGTTTTTAATACGCCAGCAAAGATCTATTTCTTCCTGATGTGCAAAGAAATCTTCATCTAGGCCGTTTGCATCCCAATATAACTTTGCTCTTATAAATAGGCAAGCTCCGCTAGCCCATTGCACATCAACAGTATCATTATATTGTCCCGTATCTTCTTCACAATGATCAAAAATACGTCCTCTGCAATAAGGATATCCTAATGCATCTATATATCCCCCAGCGGCTCCTGCATATTCAAATAGCGTAGGACGTTTTAAATCTTTAATCTTAGGTTGTGCTACAGCAATAGATGCCGAAGTTACAAAAACAGATACCATAGGTTCTAACCAACCTTTCTCAACTTTTACATCACTATTAAGCAATACATAAAGATCTGCATCTACGTGACGTAAAGCATCATTATATCCTTTAGCATAACCGCCATTTTCTTTATTTTGAATGATTTTTACATCTTCAGGAAAGTGTTCTTTACAATAAGCTACAGAACTATCTGTAGAAGCATTATCTGCTAGATAAATAGTAGCCAAATGTGCACTGTGTGTGACTACACTTTCTAAAAAACGTTCTAGTAATGAACGTCCATTCCAATTAAGTATAACAATTGCTGTTTTCACGTTGCAAATAAAAGGGTTTTTGCTTTCGCGAAAGCATACCAAACATCATTTTATAATATAATTAGGGATTTCTTTTAAAAACTGATATCGTTCCTGCTTAAAATTCATGGCGCAGTAGTAATGATGCAATCCATTTGTGACCATCAGTAAAGAGGCTTGTAATTTTAAGTTATACCTCGCAATCTGATCAAATGCAGTTTGTGTAATAGCCACTTTAGGTCTTTTACACTCTACAATTAAGAAAATACTCCCATCAGAATTAAAAATGACAATATCATATCGTTTTTTAGTATCGTAAATTTTGATTTCCTTTTCAACATTAATAAGACTTGCAGGATATCCTTTGGTCTTCATAAGGAATTGTAATACGTGTTGTCGTACCCATTCTTCTGGAGTAAGGAGTATAAATTTTTTACGTATAGGGTCAAAAATATACGATTTGTTTTCGCTATTTTTGAGTCGAAAGTCATACGCTGGAAAATCGAGAGCTTGCATGACTGCAAATTACTTTTTTTATAGGAAACCTCAATAGTGCAAAACGCAAAAAAAATATTATCAGATCTCCAGAACGGAATGATACACCCTATCTATTTTTTAAGTGGGGAAGAGTCCTATTTTATTGATGAAATAGCAAGTTATATAGAAGCAAATATTCTAGATGAATCCGAAAAAGGATTTAATCAAATGGTTTTGTACGGTCGTGATGTTACCGTAGACGATATTGTTAGTAATGCCAAACGATACCCTATGATGGCAGAGCGTCAAGTGGTCATTGTAAAAGAAGCACAAGACCTTTCTCGTACCATAGATAAACTTGCTTCCTATGTAGAAAATCCTCAGCCCACAACGGTATTGGTGATCTGCTATAAATACAAAAAATTAGATGGTAGAAAACCACTAGCCAAAGTCCTTAAAAAAAAGGGCGTTCATTTTGAAAGTAAAAAATTATACGAAAATCAAGTAGGAGATTGGTTACGTGGTATCGTGACTCAAAAAGGCTATCAAATCAACCCTAAAGCAGCACATATTTTAGTAGAATATTTAGGTACTGATCTAAGTAAAGTAAATAATGAGATTAAAAAATTAATGCTCATCCTTCCGCAAGGAAGTGAGATTACACCAGAAGCTATTGAAGAGAATATAGGAATCAGTAAAGATTTCAATAATTTTGAACTTCGTAAAGCGGTTGGAGAGCGAGATATTGTAAAAGCACAACGCATTAGTTTATATTTTACACAAAACCCTAAAGACAATCCATTAGTACTTACGATATCATCCTTATATGGTTTTTTCTCTAATCTCCTTAAATACCACGGACTTCCTCAAAAAGACAAAGGTACTGTCGCCAAAGCATTAGGTGTTAATCCTTATTTTGTAGGTGAGTATACAACAGCAGCTCGTCATTACCCTATGAAGCGCGTGAGTGCGGCTATTGCTCTTTTACGAGAAGCAGATGTAAAGAGCAAAGGAGTAGGAGCGAGTACTTTTGCGACACCATATATACTCAAAGAATTGCTCGTAAAGATTATGGGATGATTGCGAATCTAATGATGACCTTTAATCTAAATACGATCGTTTGCAAGTACTTCTTGTAATTTATTTAATGATGTATTGATATTCTTTTTAAACCCTTTTTTAACAAATAAGGCAAGCATCAACTTTTTAATTACAGAGCGAGCTTCCCAAAATAACTCGACAGTAAGTTGCGAACTCGTATCTGAAATAGGTTTGATGTTAAAAAAATGATATAATGTATCTACTGGTGGAGGGCTTGTGGTATATTCTCCATATACAATCTCATTTGCTTTCGGAACTTTACTGACCACTTTAAAATTAAAATGTTTCCCTCCAATCACACACATATGCTCAGAATTTAACCGAGTGACTTCATGCTCATCATAGTGTATTTCATCGACACCTACAGCCCATAAATGTCTGTGTTTATAATTGGTGATGAGCTCTAGTAATTTTTCTGCATTTGCAGGAATGGTACGCTCAATTTGTAAATTTGGAGGACGTAAAAGTGTGATGGTTTGTCCTTGTTGAAAGGGTTGTAATTTTAAATTATCTACGGCAATTTCTGAAAAAATATAATGAACAGGAATATTATCATAAGTGTTTACGCTTTCGCGAAAGCGGAATAAGGAACTTTTATAGTCTAATGGCATTTTGATTTCTGTAGCCAGTTCTTTACTTAACAGTACATAATTATCACTCTCCACCGAATTTTTGAGTAATCGATGGGCTTTGATTACTGCTTCTCCAAAGGGCTTTCTATTGTTTTGTACTTCTATAAATTGTAAATCTGCTACGTGTGCTACAATTTTAAGTTCAAGATGTATAGCACTTGCACACGCCATACAGGGACAAATTCTATTTTTCTCTAGTAGTTTTAAGTGGCTATAAAAAGCGGTATACATCGTTTCAATTTGTGCCAAAAGTTTTTCCTGAGAAAGTATTTGTCCTTCTTTATAAAAAAACAAGGCATCGCCTTCTACTTCAGCAAGACGTAATTGTTGTGTATTTGCTTCTATGAGTACCTCTAGTAGCTCTGCAATTACATGCTGACTATGTTCTGCCTCCGTAGTTTGAACAAATTTTGTAAATCCTGAAATGTCAGGAATAAAAAGTAAAGATTTTGGCATACACTAAAGGTATTAATATTCAAATATGATTTTTAGATTAGTCGTAAAAAAAATGAATATTATCTTATAGTAATAAAAGTCTTTAATAATTTTAAATTATTAAAGACTTGGGGGACATCTACTATATTACTTCTTATTCCAAATACCTGTAGCTGCTGTTTGTTGTGCATATTCGCTAAAGTCGATGGGTTTGCTACCTAGTATCTTTTCTATATCACCTGTGATTTCTGAGTTGCTCGGATTTCCTAACACTTCAGTAAATAGGTATTCAATAAGCCATATAAAGTCTTTAGGAAGGTTTGCTTTATACATCCCTTCTCTATACTCAGATACACTTATGGGGATAAATGTAATGGTTCTATTACTCGCTTTTGCAATTTCATTAATGGCATCTTTAAATGTTAATGTTCGTGGTCCTGTGAGCTGGTAAATGTGTCCATGATGTTTTTCATCTAATAATGCTTGGACAGCTACGGCAGCTATATCACGTACATCTACAAATGGAATTTTTGCTGCTGCTTGTGGAAGTGCTACGACACCTTCTAAAATAGGATCTAATAAGAAGCTTTCGCTAAAATTTTGGTGAAACCAACTGGCGCGTACAATCGTATAGGCAATTCCTGAATGTATCACTACTTGTTCACACAATTGGGCTTCACGTTCTCCTTTGCCAGATAATAGGACAAGTTTTTTAATACGAGCTTTTTGCGCTTCTTTTACCAATTGCTCTATGGCTGCTAAAGCACCAGGTACTGCTAGATCTGGTTGGTATGTGATATATACTTTATCCATTCCTTCTAATGCTTTTGCCCAACCTTCTGGTTGATGCCAGTCAAATGACGGTTGATTCGATCTTGATCCTACACGTATGTGATGTCCAAGTTCTTGAAGTTGTTGTACAATTCTTTTTCCTGTTTTTCCGGTTCCTCCGATGACTAAGATGTTTTCTGATTTCATTGTTTGTTCGTTTTTATGAGTATTAATTGATGTTATTTGTTTTTTGATGTGAATGATGAATTCTCCTATAGTACGCTTTATCGCTTTGCTCTCCCTCTGGTCGTGAACCTGCCTGCCGGCAAGCAGGTCTCACAAGCTCGATTTCGCAAACCTGCCTAGCCGGCAGGCAAGAGCGTATACAGTATTATTATTTTGTATATATCATTCCTAAAAGTACTAATGCAAAGGCTGTAAATGAGGCGATAGTGCGTTGTATATGCCAGCGATTCCAAGGTTTTTCAAAGACTTCTCGTAGTTCTTTTAGTTCAATAGCAGACATGGTTTCTAAAGAAGCTTTGTCCAGCATTTCGTTAAGTGGTATATTCTTGAAAACTGTAATTAATCCTACGCCTACAAAAAAGAGAATAGCGGCAATAAGAAATGACCAAAATGTAGCACGATGCGCTTCTTTAAAAAAATATACATTTAGAAAAAGTAATACTACAGGACTAAAGAACACGATTAAAAAACTAGGATTGATGATAGCTCTATTCATGCCTTGAAATGACTGTAAAAACGAGAGATCATCTAGCCTGCCTATACCAGGTGTTATGGCATTAGACCACGTAAAGCATAATCCTGCGGTAAGTCCTGTACATAGGATACTTACTAAAAGCACCCACGTTTTGATAGAAAGTTCCATTGCTATTGATTTTGTGTGGAAGTGATCCACGTTAATAATTGCTGATATTCTGTAGTTGTCAATTTGATTTTTTTCCCTTTAGGCATTCTCTTTTTGATAAAAACTTGGGTGTATATATCATCTACCCATGGAGTCATGTTTTCTAGTGTAAAGACACGTCTCTTATTACGTCTAGCATGACAGACATTACATTTCTTATTGAGTATTTCGTAGGCAGTTGTTTTTTCAGAGCGAACACTATTTTCAACAATAATAGGTGTGATCCCTTCTGATGTTGTATTGGATGTAGTGGTGCTCGGGACTAATGAAAAGGTGAGTCCAATTATGAGTTTTATAAGTGTTGTCATCATCTTATATTTTTAATATTTTGATGATACAAAGATGCAGGCATGTAGCTCGAATCATTTATTCGAGCGGAAGTTTGATTTGTTCGAAAAGTGCGTTACTTGATTTGACTGGGTCTGTAGCCAAACTTTTTAGCGAAAGCATTTGAGAAAGAACTCAAACTGTCATAACCAACTTGCCAAGCAGCTTCTTGTACAGTTGCTTCTTTTTTACTGATAAGTGTATGCGCTAAAGAAAGACGTTCATTTTGAAGGTATTTAAATACAGGAACTCCAAAAACAGCTTTAAATTCCTTTTTGAGTTTGGTAGTATTGAATCCTATTTGTTGCGAAAGTTCTGTAAGAGAAGGAGGATTTTCTATGTTATTGATAAGAATCTCTTTCACCTTATTTAGTTGATCACAATAATTTGATGATGCCGTGGAAGTTTCAGGTATTATAGCAAGTTGACCAAAGAAATGGGAGAGAAGTGCTGTCATCTGACTTCTAAAAAACATCATTTTTGTTTTCCCTGAATATTGATTTGCAAAGATGTTATCTACAATACGTTGCATGTCAGGAGTCATCAAAAAACTAGGTCCTTCTACATAATGATCTTTGGGATGTACTAACTCTTGTAATAACTCTTTAAAAATCTCACCTTCTTGATTAGGGAGTTGATCTAGATGACGTAAAGCGGTAGCCACGACAATACACTCTAAATTTTTATCAGGAGAAATAGTGTGTTCAAATGTCACTTGATCATCTGCATAAAAAGAGAGCGCTAGTCCTTTTGTATGTTTAAATTGTTTTTTCTTTTCACCATATTGAACAGCAAGATCTACATTTCCAGAGCCATAAAAGGCTACGGCAATAAGTGACTCTTCAAAGTGACATGCATCTACCTCTATAGTGGTTGCTTTGGCTTCTTCAACCAAAACAATAAAGTCATTAATATGTATAAAATCCCGAGTCATATCTCACTATAAAAATACATATTTGTTATGTGATTTTTTATGTAAAATCGCTGTAATATTTTAAAGCGGTATCTTGAAATATAGAGAAAAAAACCTGTTTTGAAAGTTTGTATTACTATATTTAGAAAAATTTTCTACTTATGCAAAAACTGCTCCTTTCCATACTTTTTACTATAGGAATTAGCATCTTGACATGGTCCCAAGAGCAAGATGATATAAACGTTAGTGGAGGTATAGAGACATTCGGATATGTAGCGAATGAACAACTCCCATTTTGGACATTCACAAATACATATGGACGATTAGGGCCTGAAACTAATGGCTTGGTATACGCTTTCGCGAAAGCGGACTACGCCTTATCACCAAATAGTTCTATAGTGATAAAAGCATCTGGAGTTGCCCGTGATGGAATAGACCCAAGTGTACAACGTGCTGAGTTATATGCCAGTTTTAGAAACTCATGGATCGATATTACCATAGGATCTAAAGACTTTACAGATAATACATATGAATTATCAACGGTGAGACGTAATATTTTATTTTCTTCCAATACTCGCGCATTACCGGGTATTAGTATTCAAAATGCAGCTCCAATTACCTTGTTTAAGAATTTTTCGGTAGATGGAACTATTGCACATTTTATATTGAATGATGATCGTTTTGTAGATAATGTAAACGTGCATTACAAAAACCTATATTTTAATTGGGATTTCAATGAGAGTAGTAGTGTTCGTTTTGGATTACAACACGTCGCACAATGGGGAGGAACTTCACCGTTACGTGGAGAACAACCTGATGGTTTTTCTGATTTTACAAAAATATTTTTTGGAAAGGGAGGAGGAGAAAATGCCGATTTTGTAGATCAAGCAAATACCTTAGGAAATCATATAGGTTCTTACAGTGTTACCTATAAAAAGAGAAATACAGATGCTGTTGATTTTGATATATACTATCAATCATTATTTGAAGATCGTTCAGGATTAGAACTCAATAATTTTCCTGATGGTGTATGGGGGATTTCGGTTTCTCCTAAATCTTCTAAGCTTTTTAAAACTTTTTTATATGAATATATACAGACAACCTCACAAAGCGGAAGTCCAACGGCTATAGAGAACCCTGGCGGACAGCAAAGTGGAGGAGATAATTATTTTGTAAATGGAACATATAGATCTGGATGGACCTATGAAGGACGTACCATAGGATTACCGTTTATAAGTGTTTTTCCTAATATAGACGGTGTAGATCCAAATACAAATAATAGAAGTAATGCGCATCACTTAGGAGTTGCAGGAAGTTTCTGGAAGTTAGATTATCTTTTAAAGCTAACTTACGTAGAAAATTTAGGAACTTTTGCAGTACCTAGAACCCCTAAAGATACCTTTGTATATAGTTACTTTAAGACTATCTTACCTATCGATAAAATAGGCATTTTTAGTGCCGAAATTGGAGCAGATTTTAATGAAGATAGTGATACATTTTTTGGAGCTGGTGTAGGTTACAAGTATACTTTTTAATTGTGTTATAATTTAAAACAGGAAGTAAGTAAAAATGATACCAGCACATATTACAGATAGAAAAGGTCCTAGAAGTCTAAAAGATTTAGATCCAGAAGTATTAACATACTTAAATGCTGGAAAAGTCGAAACCAAGAATTTAATGGAATGGCTAGCTGTAGATCAACTAGTGTTATTAAAAACAGTACTGGAACCTCTCGATAAAATGAATTGGTTTCCGTCGTTTACAACAGCTGTACATGCACAAAAGAAACCTACAGCAAATAGTACTACCAAAGTAATAGGGGAGACCTTTGCGCAGCTTTCTAATTCCGCTTTCGCGAAAGCGTATTTAGCCACACACCCAAGTGATATAGTAAGATGTTGGGCATGTTGGACAGAGAGTCTTTTTTATGACACTACAGAGACTTTACTTAATGCCATGCAATCCTATGCCGCCGATTCTCATTTTGGGTTACGTGAGGTTGTTATTTTTGCAACCAAAGAGCGTTTAATAGAGGACATAGACACTGCAATTACTATATTAACTACATGGGCAAAAAATACGGATGAAAATGTGCGTAGATATGCTGCTGAGGTATTAAGACCTGTAGGCGTGTGGACTAAGAAAATTCCACAATTTCAAGAAGATCCAGCGCGCGCACTTCCCATTTTAGAGGTATTAAAATCAGATGTTTCTAAATATGTGCGTGATTCTGTTGGAAACTGGTTAAATGATGCTAGTAAGTCACAACCTGATTGGGTACATTCTATACATAAGAAATGGCAGCAAGAAATGCCCACTAAAGAAACGCTTTACATTCTTAAAAAAGGAATGCGAACGATAGAAAAAAACAAGTAAAATAGGCTGTTATTTTTTGTAATACGTTAGTTTTTGAGTACGCTCATGTAACGTGAATATTATGTAGATGTATTGTATACAACTAACCAATTACTGTATTATGTAAACACTCACTAACTATCAATAAATAGCTCCAATAAGCAATTGCTTGATATTTTAAGCTAAAAAATGATATCAACGTATTGATAAAAAATTATTCGCCTTGAATCATTGCTATGATGCCTAATACTAAGCAAACTGCAAGACTTCCAAAAAGAATTCCACCTACACCCATAATAGTTTGATTTTAAATTTTTATCAATTTAATAAAAAAAATAGACTTACTGCGCTACAAAGGATTTTAGTAGTGTTTTAATAAAGCTTAAAAAGGCTTTGAGATACGTTAAAATTTATCATTTAGTCTTATTCTAAAGGAAAAGATGTTAAACTTGCAGTACCAATATCATAATGTATAATGAAGTTTATCAGTATAAGAAGCACTATTTTATTCGTCCTAATTATTTTTAGTAGTCAGTTAATACAAGCGCAAAACTTGGAAAAATTAGCTGAGTTCTTCACTTTTTACCCTAACAAAAAGCAACATCAAAAAGATTCGACGCTCTATTTGCAGAAGTTTATTGCAGCGCCAGTGATGACGTATAGTCCAGAAACAAACCTAGCTATAGGAACTGGTGCTAAATATCTTTTTAAATTCAATGGGAGTGGAGAAGAGACAAGAGCTTCAAATATTCCTATGTCTATTCGATATACACTGAATAATCAATTTATATTTTACTCTGGTTTCGAGGTATTTACAAATCAAGAAAAATGGGTAATAGAAGGGAATTTACTATTTCAAAATTATCCCCGTTTATTTTATGGGATAGGACGTGATAGTCCAAAAGAAAATGAACTTGAATATAACTACTATCAATTTTTATTTGAGCCTATTTTTTTAAAGCAGATGTTTACAAAATATCTTTTTATTGGAGCGGGTATACGCTACAATACCATTTCGAATGTAGCATTTGAACAAGAAGATGCCATCGCAGTGGGACCTGATACTATTACAGGGTTTAATGGAAGTACTTCATCAGGTGTTGAAGCAGCGGTCTTATATGATAGTAGAAATAACATCCTCAATGCAGAAAATGGCTGGTATATAGAAGCAACTCATGGTGTATATGGAAAAGTGTTAGGAGGAACACATTCTTTTGGATTAACACGTTTTGACGTTCGTCATTTCCTTGGACTATCAGAAAACGGACAAGATATTTTAGGTTTTCAGTTGTTAGGAAGTTTTTCAAGCGGCGATGTTCCGTTTAATGAATTGGCATTACTAGGAGGAAACGAAATCATGCGTGGGTATCGAGAAGGTAGATATGTAGATAGACATTTAGTTGCTGGACAAATGGAATACCGTAAGTCTTTTGGAGATTCTCGATGGGGTGCTGTAGCCTTTGTAGGGGCTGGAGATGTAGCAAATAGAGTACCAGATTTTAAACTCTCTAATTTTAGACCCAATTATGGTGCTGGGATACGTTTTAAATTGGATAAAACTGAAAACCTAAACCTACGATTTGACTATGGGTTCGGAGAAAGTTCTAATTATTTCTACTTTACTATTGCTGAAGCATTTTAATACACTTAGGGGGTAATTTTAAAATTGTCTATTTACTTACTTATATTTAGAACAATTTTAAAAATTACTTTATGTTTAAAAGACTACTGTTATTGATTAGTATTACCTTACTTACTTCTTGCGGGAGCTATAATTCTATAGACGCTTTTTATAATGCTCATAAAAATGAAAATCAAGTAAAAGCAGTTCGTGTGCCTAGATTTATGTTTACATTGTTAAGTAGTATCTCACCAGAAACGAATACACTTATCGGTAATACTAAGGATATACGTTATATGCAATTTCCAAGTAAGACATCAGAGCGTACTAACTATTTGAATGAGCAAATGACAAAAATAACGGGTAGTTCTTTTATAGAAGTATACCGCAATAATGATGACAATAAACGTAATGTAATCTCTATAAGAGAACGAGGTGATGTGGTAAAAGAAATTCTCGTGTACAAAAATGATGCAACAAATGGTTCCTTTTTATATTTCAACGGAAATTTTAACCCTGTGCAAATTAGGAAAATGGTAGCTAATAAAGATTTTGATAAGTTGGGAGATGGACTCATAAATCAATTTACAAATACGAGTTCCAGTACTCCAGGGATTATACAAAATTGAATTGTTCATAATCTCGATAACGACCGAATGACTATATTAAAATCCTGAAGACTTTAAATAATTAGATGTGAGGAGTTGGAGTGGCATCTTATTGAACAGGAATACCTAAGATGTTTCTAAAAAAATGCTGTTGTTGATTAATAGAATTATATATTCTGAATGAGTTCTTAAGTAAAAATATAAAGGCCAGCATTTTTTGTATTAAGCGACTCTGAGTATCCAAAGTTTTAACTTTTAAATTAATGATTTACCTGAAATTAAGAAATTTATAGGAAAATGTTTTATAGTCAAAACTTCATCATTCTATAAAAAATGATAATCTATAAACTTAGTATCTTATCTTATTCTTCTTTTGCTCATATATTTTTATTCCTTCAACCTTTTTAGAATCATTTTTATTTGACCTTGATGGTTAATTTCGTCATCAATCACATGTCTCAATTGATAATAGTAATTTCCTATACTTTCACCGTTAGACATAAGTACGTCTTTAAATAACCATTCATCTTTCAAGTCTTTTAAATATGACAAGGTATTTTCTCTAACGCTCTTCATTTCATTGATATAGAAATTTAAATCATTCCCATAAACTAGTCGTTTGCCCATTGTTGATGGCATAGCATTGCCATATAATTTAAACTCATCTTTAGTTATATTTCTCTTGTAAAAATGATTTAACTGAAATTTAAATTCATGAACAACAATATGCAGTAATAAAGTTCCGATACTATTACTATATTCATCAAAATTATAGTCTAAATAATGGACTGTGAGATTTTTTGAATTTAGTAAGCTATAGGTCTTATTTCTGACATATTCCATTTCAGAAATTAAAATCCCTATTTGATGATCAAATCCGTCTTTAGAAATTATTTTTATACTCAAATTAGAACTCTTTAGTAATCTATTATATTTAATTGGAAAAAACTAAATAACCCTGCACTAGCTAGCACAGGGTTTGTTTTATTATAGTATTCTAGGACTGTCATTAGGATCTACAGTCTGATTAGACCAAGGACACTCGTAATCAAACGAAGTTAGACACTCATCAAAAATAACTGTATTAGGACATTCAGTATGACCATTATGCTGTGAAGCAACGCCAAGACCTCCTATAATAGAACTACTAGATAATTTAGAAATTACTTCTTTTTTGAAATTTAGATTTTTCAACTTCTTTTTTTTCATCGTAATAAAATTTAAAGATTAGTAATAATTTAAATGATAATATCAAATATTAACGAAACTAAAGTTATACAAAAAAAAGTAGAACAGAAGTAAATTAAGATAATAACTTACTAGTAAATAATTAGATAAGTGAATATATTACCCCAAAGTAAGACCGTAAATGTATCAAGTGGAAGAAAGTTTTAACATTTCATGAAAACCATTCGTATTCAAATTTTCTTATAAAACACCCTGTATACAGCACTTGGGAATTCTAATGATTAAAATTCTTGGATATTTATAAACCTACAACTATATAGTAAATTTTGGTTTTCTCATTCTTTATAAAAGCATACGCTTTTGATAGCCTGAAAAACAAAAAAGGCAGTATTTTCATACAGTTTTTTTTGCTTTAAGTGACCTCGAGTATCTAGAGTTCAAATTTTTTGATGAATGATTTACAAAAATAAAAATTTTCTAGATCAATATTTTGAAAGCTAAAAACTCATGTATTTACTTTATCAAAATATATTTTCTATATCATTTTTTTTAGTATGTTTGTTTTAATAATGAGTTCACTCTAAAGAACGCATTGCCTTTATTAAATGGAATCTTTTTTCAGATTCGGGCTTAGGAGCATAAAGAAGTCTACTCCAAAAGCTGCCTTAGGGATAAGGAACCGAATTCTCTGGCTGACTTCTGAAATTAAAAGTATTTACCTCTTGTCAAAGCAACGAACCTTTGACCCAGCTACCGTTTTTATTTTTCGTATTTGAGTCAATAGAAAAACTTGATCAAAATACTCATTTGAGTCATTCCTATTTTTCTAATTTCTCATATGCATCATGAAAACAAAATATATAGATCTTATAGATCAAACTTTTGATTTCCCACAAGAAGAGTTTTATCTAGAAAATAATACACTCAACTTCCACGGGATTAACTTAATGGAGCTTATAAGCACATATGGAGCTCCCTTAAAATTTACCTATTTACCTAAAATTTCTGAAAATATCAGAAGGGCTAAAAACTGGTTTAATAAAGCAATAAAAGAAAACCAGTATGCTGGCAATTATAACTATTGTTATTGTACTAAGAGTTCTCATTTTAAACACATACTTGATGAGGTACTTAAAAACGATGTTCATATAGAAACATCATCTGCTTTTGATATTGATATTGTTGAAAATATCAAAGCACAAGGTAAAATCAAAGACAACACTTTTATTATATGTAACGGTTTTAAACGTGATCAATACATCCAAAATATTGCAAGACTTATTAATAACGGTCATAAAAATTGCATTCCTATTATAGATAATTACGAAGAAATACGCCTTCTTAATGAAGTTATAGAAGATACATACAACATCGGAATACGTATTGCATCAGAAGAAGAACCAAAGTTTGAATTTTACACGTCTAGACTTGGTATTGGTTACAAGAATATTTTGCCTTTTTATCATCAAGAGATCAAGAATAACCCAAAGGTGTCTCTTAAGATGTTACATTTTTTCATCAATACAGGTATACGTGATACAGCATACTACTGGAATGAACTATCAAAATGCATGAAAGTTTACGTAAGTCTGAAAAAAGAAAACCCCAGTTTAGATAGTCTTAATATAGGAGGTGGTTTTCCAATTAAAAACTCATTGGCATTTGAATACGACTATGCGTATATGATAGATGAGATTGTTCGTCAAATCAAACAAAACTGTGAAGAAGCAGGCGTAGACGTACCAAATATTTTTACTGAATTTGGAAGTTTTACTGTCGGAGAATCGGGAGGAGCTATTTATGAAGTGCTCTATCAAAAAAAACAAAATGACCGAGAAAAATGGAATATGATTAATTCTTCTTTTATCACCACATTACCAGATACATGGGCTATCAATAAACGCTTTATTATGCTCCCTATTTCTGGTTGGGATAAAGAATATGAACGTGTTTTATTAGGAGGTCTTACCTGCGATAGTGATGACTACTATAATAGTGAACAACACATGAATGCCATTTATTTGCCAAAATTTGGTGAAGAGAAACCGCTTTACATTGGCTTTTTTAATACGGGAGCTTATCAAGAAACCATAGGAGGTTTTGGAGGATTACAACATTGCTTAATCCCGACACCCAAACATATTATAATTGATCGCGATGAAGAAGGAAATAGCATCTCTTCCATCTTCTCAAATCAACAAACTTCTGAAGACCTCTTATCTATCTTAGGATATGATTATAAAGTTAATACCGCTTTCGCGAAAGCAAATACAACCATTAAAGAAGTGAAGGAAGCTATAAGGACTTCCTATTAACCACATTCAATAACCTCTTATAAAAAGATCATGAAAACTATAAATACGTATGCTGGAATTCCAGAAAAATATGCAGGCATTGAATCTTCAAAAATAGTATTAGTACCTGTTACTTATGATGAAACCAGCACTTGGGGAAAAGGAGCTGACAAAGGTCCTGACGCTTTTTTACAGGCCTCTGAAAACATGGAGTTATACGACATAGAAACAGATACAGAAGTATATAAACAAGGGATATATTTAGCAAATGCTGTTACAGAAAAAAGCTCACCTGAAGCTATGGTTAATGCTGTACACGAAGTGATTAAATCTAACATCAAGCGAAATAAGTTTGTCACGATGTTTGGGGGAGAACACTCTGTATCTATTGGAGCTATTCGAGCTTTTAATGAATGTTATCAAAACCTTACTGTATTGCAAATTGATGCACATGCAGATCTAAGGAAAGAATATGAAGGCACAGCCTACAATCATGCATGCGCCTTATATGAAGCAAACGAAATGACACACCTTGTGCAAGTAGGCATTCGTAGCATGGATAGTTCTGAAAAATCAGTAATGAATATAGACAATGTATTTTTTGCGCATGAAATGGCGGTAGATAGTTATTGGATGGATAATGTTATAGAACTATTAGGAGATACTGTGTATATCACTTTTGATTTAGATGCATTAGATCCATCTATCATGCCTAGCACAGGCACTCCAGAACCTGGAGGTCTTTTCTGGTATGAAACATTAGAATTTCTTAAAAAAGTCTTTGAACAAAAAAATGTAGTAGGATTTGATTTGGTTGAATTATGTCCCAACGAAACCGATCCTTCTTCAGATTTTTTAGCAGCAAAACTTTATTATAAAATGTTGAGTTACAAATTTCAAGAGCAAAACGAAAATGATGAAAATGATAATCTATATGATTACCAAAAAGAAACGAATATTAGTAAACTAAAGTACGATCAAGATGAAGACTAAAGGAGCCATCTCCCAGTTTATAGAGACCTATTATTTACATTTTAATGCTGCTTCTGTAGTTGATGCTGCCAAAGGGTATGAAAGCCAACTTACAAAAGGATCTAAGATGTTAGTTTCCTTAGCTGGAGCAATGAGTACTGCAGAGTTAGGTAAAATATTTGCTGAAATAATCAGACAAAATAAAGTGCATATTATCTCGTGTACAGGTGCAAACCTAGAAGAAGATATTATGAATCTTGTCGCACATAGCCATTATAAACGTGTTCCTAATTATCGCGATTTGACACCACAAGATGAATGGGACTTATTAGAACGCGGTTTAAATCGTGTTACAGATACTTGTATTCCTGAAGAAGAAGCATTCAGAAGAATTCAGAAACATATAGTAAAAATATGGAAAGACGCTGAAGCTCAAGGAAAACGATATTTTCCACACGAGTTCATGTACCAACTATTACTTTCTGGTGTGCTTGAGCAGTATTATGAAATTGATATAAAAAACTCATGGATGTACGCTGCCGCAAAAGCAAACTTACCCATTATAGTACCTGGTTGGGAAGATAGTACCATGGGGAACATCTTTGCTAGTTACGTAATGAAGGGAGAATTGAAAGCTAGTACTGTAAAATCGGGAATAGAGTATATGACATATCTCGCAGATTGGTATACGAATAATTCTAAAATGGGAATTGGTTTCTTTCAAATTGGAGGAGGTATCGCAGGAGATTTTCCTATTTGTGTAGTTCCGATGCTCTATCAAGATATGGAACTTACAGATACTCCTTTTTGGAGTTACTTCTGCCAAATAAGTGATTCAACCACTAGTTATGGATCTTACAGTGGCGCTGTACCTAATGAAAAAATTACGTGGGGAAAACTAGATATAGATACTCCAAAATTTATCATAGAATCTGATGCTACAATTGTAGCACCCTTAATTTTTGCCTACTTATTAAATATGTAACCTATGAAAAAAAAATATAATCCAAACTTAAAAAGAGTTATTGTCGATTTTAAAAAATTAACTCCTGAAATTTTAGCCCTAGTTGTACAAAAATACCCTGACGGTTATAGCGATTCTGATGTCATTCAATTTAGGAATGCAAACTATGAACTAATAGAAGCCATTGAAATTACTACTGAGGATACAAAATATTTGGTAAAAGTGAGTAAACGTTTAGTCTCTGCAATCAAAGAATTTGACACAGATAATGATACATTAACAGATATGAATATTGAAGATTCATGAAAAAAATCGATAAATCCAGACTTATTGCTATTCAAGGAGACAAAATACTTGTTCTTGAAAAAGTTGGTTCAAAAAAGAAGTATTCTCTTGCTGGAGGAATTAAGAAGAAAAAAGAAACCACTATTAATTCTTTAGTAAGAGAAATCTATGAAGAAATAGGAGTAGATCTAAGTATTGAAGATCTAACTTATTTTCTAAGCAAAAAGGATAGTAGAAACAAAAATCAACAAGAAATAAGCAAACATTATTACATCACTGAGAAAGCTATAGAAAAAATTCAAAACCTTGAACCTCACAAATTCAAAAATGTTTTATGGATATTCTGGTACGATACTTTAGAATATTTAGATAAAGAAGATAGAACAGCAGTTACATTATATTTTGATCAGTATAAATGAATTTTACTTAAAAGTGTAAATTTTTAAGTAATTAGTTGCAAGAAACTTATCGCAAAAAATCGATTTAGAGATTAAAACGAAAAAACCTTTTTAAATACTAATGTTAAAAAAGGTTTACAGTATTTAAGTGACCTCGACAACGACCGAATGACTATATAAGATTTTGAGAATGTTATATAATGAGGAGCGAGGAGGTGCGGTGGCATCCTGTCGAACAGGAGTACCTCGTTGATTTTGACAAAGCTCTGCTTTGAAAATTAAAATCTATCTAAAATAAAAGGTCAAGCTATTTATTTTAGATAGATTTTAATTGATTCGTGACTCCGAGCATCGAGAGTTCAGACTTTTTGATACAAGATTTATTTAAAATTAAAAATTTTATTATTCTTCAGTAGCTGTTTCTGTATGCTCTATCATCATTTTCTTATCCTCTTTGGCAATACGGTCATGTTCTTTTTTTAATTTTTGATGTTCTTGTTCCATTTTATCGTGCTCAGATTTCATTGCCTCATGCTCTTCTTTCATTTCGGCTAAAGTCATCTCACCGGCTGCATGCTTTGTTTCTAATTCTGAATGTTTTTCTAAAAGTGCTGTATGCGCATTTATTAATTCTTGATGATTTGCTAGCAAATTACTGTGCTGCTTTTCTACTGCTAGGTGCAACGTATCATCTTTAATTATTTCGTGAGCCTCAATCATTTTCTCATGATTTCCTTTCATAGCGTCGTGCTCAATAGTCATCGCTTCGTGAGCTGTTTCCATGGTTGTATGCATGGCAACAAGTTCTTTATGCTCAACAGTATCAGCAGGGTTTTGTTTACAGGAAATTACAGAAAAAAGCAATGCGAAAATTAGTGCGTATTTCATAAGTAAAAGTATTTTTAGATTAAGAATACAAAGGTATTCAATTTTAAGAGTGTAGCTTAAAAAAAGAATTATAATCATCATTCGCTTTGGATTGACGAAAAATGATTAATTTTATAGTGTGCGTAAAAGCTATTATGAAACAACCTTTTTTAAAACATATAACTACTTTTTTGTTTTTGGTTGCTTTCCTTATTCCAAGGATTGTAGATATACATGCATTTGATCATTTGTCTGGAGATGATGATCTTATTGCTTGTGAACTCTGTGATAGTATATCCCACACTCAAGAATTAGATTTATTTTTAGGAACTCTCTCATACACTACTGAAGCCCCTTTAAATATACCAAATGCATATGTGCCATATAGTATCTATCATAGTCCACTTGCAAAAATAGCCACTCCTACTACTGTTTATAACAAACCACCACCTATATTTCTTTTGGGGTAATTGCAACTCTCCGTTAAGAACTATCATTTTTTATACATTATAGCAACCCAAGTAATGAAGGTTATACTTTGTATATACAATTATTCATTTGCTCTTAAGCTTAGTGGTTCTTTTGTGATTATCTCTTATTGATGGATTGGAAAATCTACTTTTCCTCCAATTCTACTTATTCAATTTTAATATCATAGATAATGAACAAATTACCAGTAACCGTACTTAGCGGTTTCTTGGGCGCGGGTAAGACTACGTTGCTCAATCATATATTACACAATAAAAAAGGGTTAAAAGTTGCTGTCATCGTAAACGATATGAGCGAGGTAAATATTGACGCACAACTCGTACAAAACGAAAACACACTATCCCGTACAGAAGAAAGGCTTGTTGAAATGTCTAACGGCTGTATCTGCTGCACACTTCGAGAAGATCTAATGGTCGAAGTTGAAAAATTAGCCAAGGAAAAGCGTTTTGATTATCTACTTATAGAAAGCACGGGTATTTCTGAACCTATTCCTGTTGCACAAACTTTTAGTTTTGAAAGTGAAGACGGTAGCATAGATTTGAGTCGTTTTAGTTATGTAGACACCATGGTAACTGTCGTTGATGGATTTAACTTCTTAAAAGATTTTTCAAGTCCAGATTACTTAACCTCTCGTAGTTTAACCGAGATAGAAGGTGATACCCGTACGATTGTGAATTTACTCACGGATCAAGTAGAGTTTGCAAATGTTATTCTTCTTAATAAAACTGACTTGATTACAGAAGACCAGCTCAAGCAGTTGTACGGTATACTTCAAAAATTAAATCCAAAGGCAAAAATTATCCCAACTACAAATTCTGTAGTGCCATTAACTGAAATTGTTGGAACTCACCGGTTTGATTTTGAAGAAGCCGAAAATTCAGCAGGTTGGATTCAAGAATTAGAAAACGAGCATACCCCAGAAACAGAAGAATATGGAATTGGCTCTATGGTTTTTAGAAGTAAAATACCATTTCATACAGAACGTTTTTGGGAATTTGCTAGATCAGGATTTCCTGCAAATATCATTCGGAGTAAAGGTCTATTTTGGCTAGCATCACGTTCTTCACAAGCCTTGATATGGAGTTCGGCTGGAGGCTCATTAAAAACAGATCCCGCAGGCGTGTGGTGGGCCTCTATGCCTTTTTCAGAACGTATCAATTACATAGCATTTGTAGATAATCAACATTTTATTGAGAAAGATTGGCATCATGATTTTGGTGATCGTAAGAATGAGTTAGTATTTATCGCGCAACATTTGGATAGAAAAAAAATGAATGAACTTCTTAATGATTGCCTTTTAACACCATCAGAGCAAGAACTCTGGAAAAAGGGAGAATTGCCATTAATAGACCATTGGCCCATACCAACTATGGACCCTACAAATCACTAAAATGACTACAATGATTAAAACTGAAAACCTCAAAAAAAAATACGGCGACTATACCGCTTTCGCGAAAGCGGATGTAGAAAACTCCCAACATTTAACTATCAAAAAATCCAACGGTCATCAATCGCATCGTTTGTCTTACTTCTTATCTGTGAGATTTTTTGTAATAGGATTTGCAAGTTTAAAATCATGTAAAATCTACACGATATGAAACTAACTAACAAATTGAATATGACCATCAAATAATAGTCTAACTAATGAGATATCCAATAACTATATTTTTATTTTTAATGCTTTCTAGTGTTTTCTCTACTCAAGCTCAGAATGGAAAAATTATTAAAAAAGAGCAACTTGTTATAAGCGATTCAACAATGGTAATCATTCAGAAAGCCGATCCTGACTTAATGAAAGCTATTAAAAATGTTGAATTCTTCAACATCACCTACTTATCTGATTCATTAAAAGTCAAAGGATTTATCGTAAAGCCTGTTGGTGAAGGTCGTTTTCCTTGTATTATATCAAATCGTGGAGGTACTGCAGAATTTGGTAGCTGGAATGAAGTGGGCATTGCCTTTTGGCTAGGTAGATTAGCAAGTTGGGGATATGTGGTTGCTGCTAGTCAATATCGTGGTAATGACGGAGGTGAAGGAAAAGAAGATTGGGGTGGTAAGGACGTGAATGATGTACTTGGGCTTGTACATACCCTAAATGAATTTGATACTGCAGATACAACTAGAATAGGAATGGAAGGCGCAAGTCGTGGTGGGCTCATGACCTACCGAGCGCTCCAAGAAAGCTGTCAGTTTAAAGCCGCGGTGAGTATTGCTGGTTTTGCAGATGCCTTCGAGCACTTAAAAGATCGACCAGAGTTTGAAGAAGTCTTTGAAGAGTACATTCCTTATTATAAAGAAAATAAAGAGAAGGAACTTAAAGCGAGATCTGCTGTTTTTTGGGCAGATGAAATGTGTAAAACAACACCTTTACTAATACTACAAGGAAGTTCAGATTGGAGAACCCCAGCATCTCAATCACTAAAACTAGTGAGTAAGCTCTATGAAGAAAAACATCCCGTACGTTACCTATTATTTGAAGGAGCTGATCACGGTATACGAAAGTATCGAAAGGAAGTATTTAGACAGATGAAACGTTTTTTTGACGATTACGTGAGAGATCTGAATGAACTTCCAAATATGGAATTACACGGCAGATAGAAATATACACTGAAACCATTTTATGTATTTTAAAATTAAGCATTTCAGGTATATCAAATTTATTTTAAAACAGATTTAGTATGAGATTATACATTATCATTTCCATCATTATCATAAGTATATGTTTTATCTCTTGTGAAGAACAGATTCATAAACAATATGATTCTTCCCTTATTGATCATGAAAAACTAGATATTACCTTTGGAAAAGAAGTTTCCAACGTCCTATTAGACCATTTATATGTAGTAGTTGATAGTGCTACATACAGTCATTTGACTAAAGACAGTCATTGGAAAAGTACTTATGCAGCTTTAGATACAGGGCTACCTGATTTTACACCTGTAGTAAAAAACTCTTCTACCTGTTATTTGAGAGGACATCAGCACTCTATTGAGATTTTAGGCCCTGATAATGTATACAATGAGCCTGTTGGTAAAAGTGGTATTGGATTTTCTTTAAAAAATAAAGATGAGCATTTTCATTTGGGTGTTGAGCCTAAATTAAGAGAATCTAAAGATTCGTTACTATATGCTACAGAAACGATAAAAATGCCACTTGATGGTCAAGAACACACATGGTTCAAAGCATTTTATACTCCCAGTCGTGGTACAGCACTACACACCTGGTATGCTTTTTATAATCCTGATTTTCTAGAAGAACTGAGTGAAGAAGAACATATAGAGTATTCTCGTGAGGCTTTTCTTGCCTCTTCCTATGCAGATGATAAACTGTTTCAAGGTATTAAAACCTTACTACTCACTTGCACGCCAAATGATTTTAAACGGATTGCTCAAGAACTTGGATACTTACAGTGCCGATTAATAGCACAGGATGGAGATAGATATACCATTAAAAGTGGAGACATCAACATCGTCATTGAGCCATCTAACGAAATAAAATATAGCAGAATAACTCAAATAATCTGTCATTTAAATAACGCAGATGATAGTGTGAGCCATTTAGGAAATCTGACCATCACAAATAAAGGAAAGATATCGACCTGGGATTTTAACCAACTACATATACGTAATACCCATTAAATTTTTAAAACTTAAAATAGCCAACAATGAAAAAGATAACCACTAGATTAATTATGCTACTTGTATTTACTGCTTTTACAATGGTATCTTGCAAACAACAGCAGAGCAATTCAAAGGAAAAAGTTGAAACTAATAAACAGGTCGTAGACAAAAGTACTCTAGAATCGATTACTCTTGAAAAACTTCAAGGATCACCAGCATACGAAAATGCAGTATTACAGATGGACACTCCTAAAACGAGTAAGATTTCAGAAAGTGGTGAAGTTAATTTTGCCTTCACGGTACATAATTATGACTTAAAAGCGCAAACGGGAAGCTCTAATTCACAACTATTAGCAAACTCTGATAAGGGGCAACACATTCATTTTATATTGAATAATGAACCTTACTCCGCGCATTATGAACCAACATTTGAAAAGGGAATTCCAGACGGAGTACATCACTTAGTTGCTTTTTTAAGTCGTTCTTATCACGAATCAGTTAAAAATGAAAACTCTGTAGTTGTACAAAAGCTAGAAGTAGGAGCAGATGCAAGAGACACATATGAGTTAGATATGGAAGCGCCTACACTCATTTATAGTCGTCCTAAAGGAACATACACTGGCAAAGACACTGAAAACTTGCTATTGGACTTTTTTGTATTAAACACCACCTTATCAGAAAATGGAAATAAAGTACGTGCAACAATTAATGATAAAGAATTTATAATTACTGAATGGGCACCACAGATCATCAAAGGACTACCCAAAGGTGAAGTTACGATACAATTAGCGCTAATAGATGCCAAAGGTAATCTTATTCCTGGAATGTTTAATGAAGTGACACGCACTATTACATTAAAAGAATAAAAACTAAGCTACTATTAAACATGAGCCTATTAGAAATTTAAAACTTAAATATTCATATAAATGTTCCAAACACTTAATATAACTCCTAAATCAGATATTATCGGCTCAACAGCTAGCATACTATGTTTAGCACACTGTTTAGCTACTCCGTTTTTATTTGTAACACATGCTGGGCACGTACAAGGGCATCACTCACATCCATTTTGGTGGGGACTATTAGATATTTTATTTATTCTAATTTCTCTAATTGCTGTGTATTGGTCAGCCAGAAATACTTCCAAAAATTGGGTGCGCTACACACTATGGATGGGATGGGCATCACTCTCTTTTGTTATTATTAATGAAAAATTAGAGATGATACTTCTTATAGAAGAGGTGATATATATTCCTTCATTAGCTTTGATAGCATTACATGTTTACAATAGAAAATATTGTCAATGTGCTAATGATAATTGCTGTACAACTGTATAAATAATAAATATTTATAAAATGGAATTATCATAAAAATAATAAAAATTACGCGAAAACCGTAATTTTTAAGTTAATTTATGTTAAAGTTTTAAATTATTCGTAATTATTTTGATTTTTTAGTAGTTTTAGGTCAAACATTAACCAAAAATTAATCAATTATGAGAAATTTTAAAATTGCCGTAGTTTTTATAGCTACATTCGGATTGTTAAGTTCCTGTTCTACAGAAGAAAACATCGATTTAACAGATGAATCAAATTTAACAGTTGAAGATAGTAGATCACTAGATGAAGTTACTGTGATTCCAGCAGCCGATGCTATATCTGGAGAATACATCATTGTTTTTAAAGAGGACAGTAATGAACGTAGTTTTAATAACTATCAAGCTTCAGAAAGAGGGAGAACTCAGGAACTATCACGTATTAAAGAATTCTACACACAGAAATCTACACGAGTATTAAGTGAAAACAGTATTGACACTAAAAACTTATCGACGGTTTATACAGGAGTTTTTCAAGGATTTTATGCTAAAAACTTAACTGAAAGCGATATAGAAAATTTAAAATCAGATAATCGTATTGCTTTTATTGAACCTAATCTAGCATTAACTGCAGATTTTCCTATTCCAGCAACACCTGAAGGAGTTTCAGAAAAGGATATTCTAGATTTAGCAGCTGCTCCTAATTCTAGAGATGTTCAACTTCCTAATGGAGAATTTCTTCCATGGGGTGTACAATATGTAGGAAGAACTAACAATGCAAATACAAATAGATATGGATGGGTTATTGATTCTGGAATTGCACCACATCCTGATTTAGCTATTGTAACTGGCTTATCAAGAAGTTTTGTAAACGGAGAACCATCTTGGCAAGACGCTAATGGACACGGAACGCATGTAGCTGGTACTTTAGGCGCTAGAAATAATGGTAGTGGTGTTATTGGAGTTGCTTATGGCACTAGTTTAGTGGCTGTAAAAGTATTAGGAGCATCAGGTTCAGGAAGTACCGATGGTATTCTTTCTGGTGTGGATTATGTATATAATAGTGCTATTGCTGGTGACGTTTTCAATTATAGTGTTGGTTTCCGCAACCGCTTTACTTCAAATGCTATTGATAATGCTTTTAGAAGATTAGATGATAGAATATATGGAGCATTAGCAGCTGGAAACTCGAATGACAATACACAGTTCTATTCACCACAAAGGATTAATACATCACGTACTTGGATGGTAGGATCTATAGACAGATCAAATAAGCAACCATCTAGTTTCTCTAATTTTGGATCAAGTGTAGATCGCTGGGCTCCTGGTAGAGATGTATGGTCTACTTGGTTGAATGGAGGATTTAATAGAATTTCAGGAACATCTATGGCTTCTCCACACGTAGCAGGAATTTTAGCGGGACGAGGAAACAATTCTGTAGGGACACAAGGAAATGTTTCTAAAGGAGGGTTCAGTGCTTCTAGAGCCAAGCTGTAATATCTTCAACAGATAAATTAAATTATAACCCTTTGAGCATAATATGTTTAAAGGGTTTCTTTTATTCGTGACCCTTAAAGAGATCACATACCCCGCAAAACATCGCTTTGAAAATAGTTTCAATTAAAAAATGATCAAGCGAGTTTGATGCTTCTTTATGTCAGGATGATCTCGCTACGCTCGGTGATCTTGACAACGACCGAATGACTATATAAGATCCCGAGGATCTTATATAATGAGGAGCGAGGAGGTGCGGTGGCATCCTGTCGAACAGGAATACCTGCGGTGATCCTGACAAAGCTCCTTTTTTGATTAACAGGATTAGATATCCTTTTGAGTTCCTTTCTGAAAATGAAAAGTCTACAACGTTAAAAAGCGTTGTACTTTTTTGTTTCTCATTCTTTACAAAAGCATAGGCTTTTGACAGCCTGAAAAACAAAAAAGCCTGCATTCTCATGCAGACTTTTCGCTTTAAGTGACCTCGACAACGACCGAATGACTATATAAGATCCCGAGGATCTTATATAATGAGGAGCGAGGAGGTGCGGTGGCATCCTGTCGAACAGGAGTACCTGCGGTGATCCTGACAAAGCTCCTTTTTTGATTAACAGGATTAGATATCCTTTTGAGTTCCTTTCTGAAAATGAAAAGTCTACAACGTTAAAAAGCGTTGTACTTTTTTGTTTCTCATTCTTTACAAAAGCATAGGCTTTTGACAGCCTGAAAAACAAAAAAGCCTGCATTCTCATGCAGACTTTTCGCTTTAAGTGACCTCGACAGGATTCAAACCTGTAACCTCTTGAGCCGTAATCAAGTGCGCTATTCAGTTGCGCCACGAGGCCTTTATTTTCCGAAATAACAAATAATGTTTGTTTGTTTCGGGGTGCAAATATATTTCTTTTTATCTTGCCAACAAATACTTTTTAAAAAAAAATGAAACTAAATAATTACATACGTGATATACAGGATTTTCCAACCGAAGGAATTATTTTTAAAGATATCACTCCATTGCTTGGGGATGCGTCCGCTTTCGCGAAAGCGAGTCAAGAATTACTAGCATTAGTAGGCGATCAGTCCATAGATAAAGTAGTAGGCGTAGAGTCTAGAGGCTTCTTTTTTGGAGGAGTTCTCGCCAAAGAATTGAATGCAGGTTTTGTTCCCGTACGCAAACCTGGGAAGTTACCGTATACAACAGCTTCTCAGAGCTATGCTTTAGAATATGGAACTGATACCTTAGAAATTCATGAAGATGCCATACAACCCGGTGATAAGGTCTTATTACATGACGATGTATTAGCCACAGGAGGTACTGCGGCGGCTGTTGTGCAATTAATAGAAAGTTTAGGAGGCGAAGTAGTACAATGTAACTTCTTAATCGAACTGAGTTTCTTATCTGGAAAAGAGAAACTAGAAGGAAAAATAATTAAAGCTGCAATTACGTATTGATAGTACTATGAATGGAATTACCTACATAGAAAATTTTATAGAAAATCCTTCGGGGTTATTTAATCTATTGCAATCTACAGTGATTTGGGATGAACGCATGTCTGCTCGGAAAACCGCTAGTTTTGGAAAGGCCTATAACTACTCGCAAATGGACTATGTACATCAAGCGTTTACACCTATTTTAAATAGTATTGCATTAGACATTGAAGAAGTATTGCATTTTAAACCTAATAACTGCTTACTGAACCATTATGTAGATGGGAAGTCTACGATGGGGTTTCATTCTGATCAAACAGACATCTTAGAAGCGGGAACGGGTGTGGGTATTATTTCGTTAGGCGCGACTCGAATTTTACGATTTCGAAACATAGAAGACAAAAGCATCACAAAAGATTTTGCACTTCCGCCAGGTTCTTTTATCTATATGACCAATGAGGTACAAGACCTCTGGAAACATGCAATTCCAAAATCTGATGTAACTGATGGGCGTATTAGTATGACGTTTCGGAAGATAAAATAGATACGTCACCCTGAACTTGTTTCAGGGTCTCATCAAATTAATAACCTGTTTTTATTGTAGAGTATTCATTTTTCCTTGATGAAAAAACGAATCAAAAAAATCAAGACTTGAGAAACTTTTACTAAAATTTTCTTTCACTACGGCACAAAAATGAGGGTATGAGTTTTTAAGAATTAGTATATAAATATTATGTTTTTAGTTGCTTATATGCTTTCTCCTTGCGACGATTTTTGCTTATTCCTTCGCTTCAATTCATTTTTTACGTAATATTTTCTTAGGTCAACTTGCTTTGAATCTTCTAAAATAATTGATCATATGTCTCCTCAAGCGCAGTCGAGAGGTTTGCTAAGAAACCAGCTCTTAATGAGGGTTCTCGACTGCGCTCGAACGGACAATGCGATACTTCATTCTGAACTTGTTTCAGAATCACATCAAGTTAATAATTAGATTGCCACCCTGAGCCTGTCGAAGAGCTATAAATCATCAAAAGATTAAAAACTTCGACAGGTGTTACACTGAGTTCATCGAAGTGCTCAGTTTGACATAGTAAGCTACTTCACGCGCTGCTCCACAACCCCGCCTTTGGCGCTATCGACTTTGATAGTGAGGTTATTTCCACCTTTTATAATCCAACGAACCATTACGGTGCTATTTCCAGGAATATTCGCTACACGAATCGTTTCTGGTGTATTTTTTTGCTCTGTGGTTACATTAAAATCGGCATCTTCTACAATCATACCCGCCAATACTTTTGCTCCTGAAAGGGTGATGTAATCAGGACGTTCAATGTTATATTTTAAATCCTGGCTCGCATGCGTTGGCATTAAGCGATCATTTACAATCGTAGCCGTTACCTCTTTTAAACCATTTGGTAAAGACTTTACCGACACATCCCCTACAGACAAATGCGGCATATGGAACGCATGATAAAACACAAATACCATATTACGATGTGCTTCTTCCTCTAACATAAATCCAGGCGTTGCACGTCCTGTATTCTTTTTAAAACCGCCTATTTCTACGAGTCCATACGTTGGGTGATTGTATTCTTTATACGGTGTAAATCCATCACCTAATAATAAATCTTTATCGGCAGTGTAGAGTTGATCTAATCCTCCTCCCTCTTTATTCTTATAATACGCAAAACCCGTAAAGATTTCATTGGTAAACGTATAAATTCCGCGACCGCCATAAAACCAATCTAGTTCTCCACCAAATACAGAATACAAATCTTTATACACTGTTAGATAATCATAGCCTGGCAATAACTCTTCTCCTTTTTTACCAATCGCATCATAAATAGCAATATCTGCACGATTATACGTAGCAAGATCTTCTTCGGCACCAGGACCTCTTAAAATCATACCACCGCTATTATGAAAACTCTGCGCACCAGCAATGTTTGGATGGTTTTTTACAAAATCGGCTACGGCTCTAGTTTCTGGAGCAGAGAACGGATATTTATACGCCCCACGCTGTACATAATCCGGTTGCCATTTCCATCCCCAATCACGATTCGGATCATAATACCCTGGAATATCTTCATTAATACGTCCGTCATTATCATTATCAATTCCTTCAGCACCTAGTATTTCATAACGTTGTCCCGTGATTACATCATCAGGACTGATACGAATCATCTTTCTAGGATCTCTAGGATCTAAAATAAAATCACCTGTAGCACTTTTACGACGCATTTGTGTAATAGATCCATCACCATCCAGATCATCAAACCCATCTTCGTCAAAAAGTCCATCACTATCATCATCCAGCGGAATCATTCCAGCTCTTGGTGTATTTCGAGTGTTGGCTTCTTTCATATAGTTATTACGGGCATCAGGATTGATGGTAGCAACAATATAAAACACACGATCCTTGAGCATCTCTGTGATATACGGTACTTTCCCGAAGCTTTCCGTCAAATACCAAGCGGTATATGTACTGATTTCACCTCCTTGAATCTCGTTGGAGTGAATATTACCATCTAAGTAAAACCCAGGTTTGCGATCGGCGTCTCCTGTACTGTAATCGGTAATGGCTAGTAGCCAAATATCTCTTCCCTGTGTCGATTTTCCAATAGACATACGTTTGACCAAATTTGGATGCGCATCGGTTATTTTTTTGCCTAAGGCAGCCAATCCTTCAGCGGTGTAATATTGGTTAAAAGCGATAGACACTTTTGGATTAGAAGGGGTTCCTACGGCTTGAAATATGTCTTGTGCTGATTGCGCTTTCGCGAAAGCGTATACCATCAGAACACATGCGATTGTAAGTATATATTTTTTCATCTGATTGGTTTATAAGTTGATCGTTTTTGTTGCCGTTCCTGCTTGCGGAACCGTCGCTTCTATCGTCACACTGCCGGACCCTTGAATGAGCCAACTCATGGTGAGCGTGCCATCACCGTCCAGTTTTTCGATAACCTGTCGTGACTTTCCAGAAATAAGCTGTTGCTTACCAGAAGTTTTCAGATACACATTAATCTTACGAAGCCATCGGGATTTATCACCCATTTCTGTATGTGTAGGTAAGAGCCCATTATTGTGTAAATCTACCGTGATTCTAGTGAGATTGTTACCAACACTTTCTTGTTGCAAGTTCACCAATTGCAACTCAGGTTGCATAGACGCTACTTTCAAGATAAAGTCAGTATGGGTATTAGAAATACTATCGACCATAGCATACGGCGGATTTTTCATCACAAATGGATGGATCCCGCCGACTTCTACTTTGTGATTTGGGAAGTCAGGGTGTTGCACTTCTTGCCACGGAATAAATGCATTGTTGATTCCTTCGGCTTTTGCATACGCAAGGAAGTTGGCTTTCTCATTTTCAGGTGCTTTGTTTATAGAATCGCCTTCAAACTTTTTAGGCCACCATCCCGGTGTACTCATCGCCAATCTTCCAAAGTGGAAATAACTCCACTCAAAAGCACTGCCGCCTTGTGCAGCACCACTGGGTGCATTTTCGTTAGGAACGAACTCATTATACGCTTCTGAAAGCATTTGATTAATGGCTTCGTCGTTTTTTAGAATACTTGTCACGACTCTTTTAGAAGCGCCTCCTTTATTATATTTTAAAGGTTTTGAAAGATTATTGGCATCACTAAACGTAAGAATCGCATACAGATTCCATTGCGTATATAAGAAGTCGAGTAGGGCACGATGCTCTACTTGAGAGATAGGATGTTCTCCAGACCCTTTGGTGAAATACGGAAAATTAAAGGTGAAGTTTTTATTGAAATACACACCACCGAGTCCGTCTTCATTAAAAACACCGTCCTTATCGTTATCAATCCCTTCGGTATATAGTTTGTAATTCCCGCGCTCGCCTTTATTAGGATCTGCTTTCACCAGAATACGATTATCTTCTTCCAGTAGGCGATAATCTCCTGTTGGATCTTCTACACGCATCATCGTAATCAAGCCGTCGCGATTGAGATCTTCAAAGGCATCTTCATCTACTTTTCCATCACGGTCATCATCGGTTTTTGTGGCATTGCCTTGTCTCGCAAACTTGGTCGCTGCAAAATACTGCGCTGTTGCATCTGGACTTAGATTCGGAAAAATATAAAAGGTTGTCTTTGTAAGTACCTCAGGATGGTTGGTAAGGATACTTTCTGCCATGTTTAGTGCAAGCTCAGTACCTAATAGATGATCTCCTTGTACACCGCCCATAACGGCAATTCCGGGATGACTCTCTGGATTTCCGTCAGAAAGGGTAAGCATCCAAATGTCTTTTCCGCCGTTAGTTTTGGTAAGTGAGGTGAGTTTGGCTTGTGAGTTTTGAGAAGCAAGACGTTGCAGCGTGGCGGTGACTTGCTGTTCATTGCGATAGTCGGTTTGCGCTAGGGTAGTAAAGCACATCGAAACTACTACAAATAGTGAGAATAGTGATTTGTAATTCATTAATGTTGGTTTATTAGTGAAACTCAATATTGAAAAGCCCGAAGGGTGAATTCAACATTGTACGTTGAACTAATCCCGCTTTTTCAGCGGGATCTGTTTCTAAATTCCTTTATGTTGCTCAAAGTACTATTTAATGGGAAATTTTTAAGAAGCATTAAGGAATTTTTAAGAGGGATTAACATTTATGGGTTCGCTTTCGCGAAAGGGTATAATGGTTATTTGTTTTTTTGTTTTACGGGTTTCCGTAGCGATGTTGATTGCAAGTAGTTTACTTTTGGATTGAAAATGAAATGTTCTTTGAAATGTTATGTAGAAGAGAAACTTATGATAGAATTATTAATAACTATCGAGAAACTATCTATGATTCTTCTTTATTCATTATTTAAAATTATTAAATTCGTAGTATATGGACTTTATAGATTTATACGCTGGAATTGGAGGAATAAGGTTTGCTTTTGAAGCAGCTAGTGATGATAATATTTGTGTTTTTTCTTCCGAATGGAATAATTATTCTAAAATAACTTATAATGCTTTTCATGGTGATATTCCTTTTGGTAATATTCATGAAATTAATGATATTGAGAATGAAATACCAAATCATGATTTGTTGACAGCTGGATTTCCCTGTCAACCATTTTCATTAGCAGGAGTTTCTAAAAAAAATAGTTTAGGAAGACTTCATGGTTTTGATGATCCTACACAAGGGACTGAGTTTTTTAAAGTGAAAGAGATTTTACGGATAAAACAACCAGCTACTTTTTTACTTGAAAATGTTAAAAATCTAAAAGGTCATGATAAAGGGAGAACATTTAAAACTATTTGTGAATCCTTAACTGAGATTGGATATACTTTTGCATCTAAGATTATAGATGCGGCTCATTGGGTTCCTCAACATCGTGAAAGAATTTATATTATAGGTTTTAGAAACGATTTAAATATAACTCGAGAAGAAATAAATGATTTATTCCCTGAATTGCCAGAACAACGAATTTATGATTTAGAAGATATTATTACTCCAGAAAATGAATTAAGAGATCTTTATGGAGATAAGTATACTTTAGGACTAGGAACATGGAATGCCCTAAAGAGACATAAAGAAAATCATAAGAAAAAAGGTAATGGTTTTGGATTTAATATGATATCACGACCGTTCAGAAATAAAATAACAAGAACAATGTCTGCTAGATACCATAAAGATGGGGCAGAAATATTAATAGAACAGGAAGGGGATATTCCAAGAAAAATCACACCTTTAGAAGCGTGTAAAATTCAAGGTTTTCCTGAAGAATGTTATAAGTTTTTTAACGGAGAAGTAGAACAACCGGTTTCAAATAGTCAAATATATAAGCAGTTTGGGAATTCTGTAGCTGTTCCTGTTTTAAATGAAATAGCAATAAAAATAACTAACTTAGTTGAAGATAGACAATTGTTACAAAACAATAATAACGTTATTCTCAACGAAATTTAAAATGGACAATATTCAAGAGATTATAGATTTAGTTAAAAGTTCTAATGAAATATTTTTAAAAATAGTTTCACCTAATGATGCTGGAGAGACAGGTGGACATCAAGGAGGAATATATTTACCTAAAAACACTATTTCGTTTTTTTTTGATACACCCGGAGTAAAAGGTAATAATAAAGAGCGATTTATAAATATTGAATGGTTTGATAATACTATTTCTGAAAGTAGAGTGATATACTATGGCAGGGGTAGTAGAAACGAATACCGAATTACAAGATTAGGAAAGAATTTGATTGTAAGTAGTCTTTTTGTATTAATTAGAATCGATGAGGAAAATTATAAGGGCTGCTTAATCAATACTGATGCGGTAGATTTTTTTCTTAATAGTATTGGTGAAAAGAGTGAAGATGTTCTTCAAAAGGGTATTCTTTTTAACCCTATAAATTTGACAACAAAAGGAAATCAAATAGAATTATTTAATTATTCAGATAAAACAGAAATAGTTGCTAGTTTTAAACCTCGCGCTAGACTTTTAATTCAGCTTGGTGATCAATTGATAAAAAATGAGAGTATAGCTTTAGTTGAATTGGTTAAAAACTCTTATGATGCAGATGCAAACAAAGTAAATATTTATATGGAGAATGTTGACGATCCAGAACAGGGAATCATTATTATAGAAGATGATGGTTTTGGAATGTCAGCAGATACTGTAGAAAATGTTTGGTTAGAACCAGGAAGTGATTTTAAAACTAAGCAAATAGAAAACTTAATAGCATCGCCAAAATATAATCGATTGCCTATTGGAGAAAAAGGAATTGGAAGATTTGGTGTACATAAATTAGGAAATAAAATTGAACTGACTACTAAGGCAGAAAATTCTCAGGAAGTCTATGTTAGAATAGACTGGACAGATTTTAATAATTATAAATATTTAGAAGATGTTCCAATTAAGATTATTGAAAGGGATAAACCTAATATTTTTAAAAATGGTAAAACAGGTACAAGTATTACAATAAGTAATTTAAGAAAAACTTGGGGAAGGGGAATTGCTAGAGAAGTAAAAAGATCAATAACAGCTTTATCTTCCCCTTTTAAAACTGATGATTCATTTAATCCAACATTTGATATTTTAGACAAACCAAGATGGTTTGATGGATTATTGAAATGGAAAGATATTAAAGATTATTCACTTTTTAAGTTTAAGATAATTATTGAAGGTAGTGCTATTTCTAATTTTGAATACAATTTCACCCCTTGGGAAACCATGACAAAATTATTTCCCAGAGAGATTAATGAAAATGAAAAAATTGTACAAACCCTTAAAAAATTGAGATTTAAAAATGAAAAAAATAAGGAAGAATACTTTTCACTATCCGATTTTGAAATTGGGAAAGTCGTTTTTGAAGGGTATATTTTTGATTTAGATTCATTTGTTTTAAAACTTGGTGTTTCAGATAAGAGAGGATTTAAAAGTTATTTGAAATCGAATGGTGGTGTGAAAGTGTTTAGGGATGGATTACGAGTGTATGACTATGGAGAACCAGAAAATGATTGGTTAGGATTGGATTTTAGAAGATTTCAACAACCTACAAAAGCGGTTAGTAATAATCTAATATTGGGAGCTGTATATATAGATAGAAAAGATAGTAATGATTTAAAAGAAAAAACTAATCGTGAAGGTTTCGTAGAAAATAATGCATATAGAGCTTTTAAAAATTCTATACTTCATTCATTAGATATAATAGAGACATTAAGATATAATGATAAAAAGAGGTTAAAAGAATTTTATGGACCTACACCTAAATCAGCTCCTTTAATGAGTACTTTAGGTGAAGCTAAATCATATGTAGAAGATAAAGTAAAAGATTCAGTTGTAAAAACACGAATAGTTAAATATTTAGTAAAGATTGAATCTGATTTTAAAAAAGTAAGTGATAACTTATTGAAAGCTGCAGGAGCAGGTCTAAGCATGTCTGTTGTTGTTCATGAAGTTGAGAAAATATTATATGAGGTAAAAAAAGTTCTTATAAAAGAAAAAGGTTCTGATAGAGCTTTAAAATTAGTAATGCATTTATCATCATTGATAGATGGATATGCTGAAATAATAAGGAAATCAAGTAAAACGGAAGAGAATATAATAGAAGTAATTGAACAAGCTTTATTTAATGTCGAATATAGATTAAGTTCACACAATATTGAAATAATAAAAGAATTTAAAAATTATAACGGAAATAAGAATATTAAGATTGCAAAAAACCTTTTAATAGGAAGTCTAATGAATTTAATTGATAATTCTATTCATTGGTTAGAACAGAAATGTATCAAAGCAATTGATAATGATGTTGATTTTAATAAGAAAATCTATATTAATGTTATAGAAGATGATAAATTTATTAATCTATTAATATCTGATAATGGAACTGGTTTTTTAATTCCAACAGATGATATTACAGAACCATTTGTTTCAGCAAAATCTGGAGGAATGGGATTGGGACTCCATATAACAAGTGAAATAATGGAAGCTCAAAAAGGTAAATTATTATTTCCCGAAATGAATGATTTTATTATCCCTGAAGAATATATAAATGGAGCAACAGTTGTGCTTTCATTTAAAAAATAAAATTTATGAGTATACCAGTAAATGGAAGAATAGCAATAATAGATGATCAGATTCATCAAGCTCAACCATTAATCAATATTTTATCAAAAAATCAAAAACCACACACATATTTTTCTGGTGATCCTAAATATTTGCCAATTGAAGGTGAAAATTATAATGATATAAGAATACTCTTTTTAGATATTAATTTAATAGATGATTCAAAACACCAAGATAAAGTTTTAAAATCAAGATTAATACCAGTATTACGAAGAGTTATTTCACCAAAAAACTTCCCTTATGTTATAATTTATTGGAGTAGAAATGATGATGAATATGATGATTTAATAAAAGATATTTTTAATAATGATTTAAAGGATAGAAAACCAATAGGTTTTACTTCAGCTAATAAATCAGATTTTTTTAATTATGATGGTTCAGAAACTGAAAATTCCGAAGAAAATCTTGAAAAACTTTTTGAAAAAGTAACACATTTAATAGATGAAGATCCTGTTCATAGTTATTTATTACAATGGGAAAATCAAATTCATCTTTCTACAGATTTGACTTTACAGGAGGTTTTTAGCTCTTATCATGAATTTGAAGATTGGACAGATAATGCAAATTTTATAGTAAATAAATTGGGAAGTAGTTATTCAGGTAAATCTTATAAAAAACAAGTACCTGAAAGTAAACTTAAAAGTAGTTTTAATGCTTTGAATATTGTTTTAAATGATACGATAGAACATACTATAAACACAACTGAAATTAGAGAACCGAAAGATCTACCCATAAGTGAAAAAATTCTTTCTGATAATATATATACAATTAATAGTAAATTATTATTGAACGGAACATCAGAGCCTATAGAATATTCAGGAGCAATAATTGAAGATGTTAATCCCAAAACAGAAAGTATTTTCAAAGATTTATTAAATAATTCGATAGATAGAAAACATATAAAAAATGAACTTTCCGAGGCAGAAATTAGTGATAAAACAAATCGAGAAATTTCTAAACTAATAGATAGGAAAGCTAAAAATATTCGGGGTGATATTAGAAAAAACTGGAAAAGGATTTATTGTACAGTTACTCCATTATGCGATTATGTACAAGGTAAAAATGAATATAATAGATGTGTAAAAGGGATGTTGATTAAATCTGAATTTTTAGATTATATTGATGATAAATCTGAAGCAATATTTATTTCTCCTATTTTTGATTTGAACGGAGAAAAATATATAATCATATTAAATTTTAGATACTTTTTTACATCAATAAACTTAAATAATATTAAATACATAAAACCTCTGTTTAGAGCAAGACAACAGCTTTTATCAGAAATACAATCAAAACTTTCTAGACATATTAATAGACAAGGTATTTTATTTTTATCATAAATTATTATTGTCTTATTTAGATTAAAAACCTACAACTTCCCAATAGCAGTAACACTCAATCTAGTAAGTTCTTTTATGGTAGCAGTATCATAGCCTTTCTTTTTCATTCTCTTAGCAACAACTATACGTTCTTCTTTACGAGCACGTTTCATCTCCGTTTCGATGTTCCATTTTTGTAATGCCTTTTTTTCAGGACCTACAATTTCAAACAGTCCAGAGGTTTTGAGTTGGGTCATGATCCCTTCATTGCCAAAACTCGTCTAGCCTTCTTCGGTACTAATGAGGTGGTCTACCACTTCTATAGGAATGAGTTTCCCCACCTTATATATACGGTTGGTAAAGTGGGTGTCATTTTTTGAGATTGGATATTCAAAATAGAGTAACACTCTAAATTAGAGTAGTACTCTATTTCTAGTTGTAACATCTTCCATCAATATTTGGAGAGATCGCACAAGAAACTGAGTCGGTCATTTCGGTACGATTTTGATAGTTTACTATCGTTCCCTATCAAAATCACTCAATGTCCTTTGTTTTGTTTTTTATTTTAATATCCTGACTCCTGACTCCTGACTCCTGACTCCTGACTCCTGACTCCTGACTCCTGACTCCTGACTCCTGACTCCTGAC
>NZ_CANLOB010000032.1 GCF_947492815.1 uncultured Dokdonia sp. | reverse complement strand
GGTTAAATCATTGGTATTTATTCGCATAACAAAATATACATTTTTGTCAACGAATTAGGTAACCTTTACAATTTCGAGCGCAGTCGAGAACTTATATATTCAAAATTATATTTTGAGATAGCTTATATACGCTTTCGCGAAAGCAAACTTGCGAGATTCATGATCAAAAGGTAAAACGTACTTAGAAAACGTCCCTTAATATCATATTAGTTTTCTATCTAAGCATCCTGTAATAAGCACTTAGATAAATTTATTGTTGAAGTAAGAATACGTTATACTTGATTACGAAAATTAAAAACCTACTTCTCAAAAATTTCAATTTCAAACAAGGTATTCCAGTGTTTTCCAGTAACAAAAAGGCGTCCTTCATTTACTTTATACGCAATACCATTTAATACCTCATTCTGAGGATCAAGACCACTTTGTACTTCTTTTGGTAAAGATGTGAGGTCAATAAGACCTTCTATAGCGCCTGTAGTTGGGTCAATAATAGCAATACTGGCTACTTGATAGGTATTGGCATATATCTTACCGTCTATATATTCAAGTTCATTAAAAGCTTTAGATACACTTTTGTGATTAGTAGGTTCTATATAACTTTGCTCTGCTAGGGTAGTAGGATCTAACTTCCATATTTTACTAGATCCATCAGATTTATATACTGTAGTACCATCATTACATAATCCCCAACCTTCTTTACTTCTATTGTATGTAAATGTACCTGTCTTTTTAAAATCAGATAAATTATAAATAAATCCTGTGTTTTCTCTCCAAGTGAGTTGGTATATCTTATCATTATATATCGTAAGCCCTTCTGCGAAATAGGCGTTATCTAATTTGACTTCTTGTAATATATCTCCCGTCTTATAATCTACTTTACGTAGTTTTGATTCAGCATACTTTCCTGCACTTTCATATAAGGTGTCTCCTACAAATTCCAATCCTTGTGTATACGCATCGGTTTTATGAGGAAAACGATTTATAATTTTATAACCGTATATTTTTGGTGCTTTGGTATGAAGAACTGAAATCTGAGTTGTAGCATTTGCAGTACCTTCTGAGGTATATATTGTTGCCGCAACTGTTTTACGACCTAGTGTAGCCGTTTTTATATTGGTCGTATAATTTGTCACTGCTGTAGTCTTAGGTAATTTTTTGCCATCTACTACATATATAATAGAATCTATTGCATATGTTTCTTTTGCAGTAAGAGAAAACGAAATGTCTTCACCATTGGTAACAGCATTTTTAGTAGATGATGTTTTAATGGAGTAGTTTCCAACTAAACTTTTGGTGTCTCCGCAAGCGTACATTAGAAGAGATAAACTCAGGAAACAGAGGGTCTTATATAGCGATGTCATGGGTATCAAATTTGAATGGCAATTTATAACAAAAAATCGGGCAAAAAAACCTTGCATAGGTATCTAAATGATGTATCTTTGCATCGGCAAGTCCTACACAACTAGCTCCTGTTGAATCCCCCAGGGTGGGAACACAGCAAGGGTAGACGGTCGTAGCGGTGTGATGTAGGTAGCTTGCCTTTTTTTATGCACATTATTTAAAGTTTATATAGAAGAAACCGAAGCAAAATTGCTTCGGTTTTTTTGTTTCTTTAAAAGAATCTAGGAATAAACAAGTTGTAGAAATGATTCTTACTCTTTTTCTCGAGAATACCTTATTACAATAACAGCTTCATATTACTATAACTATAGAAGATTTTATTAAAATATTTAAAAATAGAGCAGTAATTATAAAGAAATAAAAAGATGACAGAAGTCTATAATATAAAAAACAAAATAAAAGGTGAAAAGCCATCAAGTAATTATGAGATAATTAGAATTAGGAATACACCTAATGCTAATATAGTTTTAGAAAACTTTAAAAATGCAATATTAATTTTTTTACAAAATAAAACTATTAATGATGAAGATCTTAGATGGGAAAAGATATTACCAGTTGGAATTATAAATAAATTAAAACAATTAGATGATACTGATTATAAATATGATGAGTTATTAGACTATATAGACATAACAATTTATAATTTACAAACAATTAAAGATTGGAAATGGTACAGTTCTCTTGAAGTAGAGAATGGTTTTGATATTGTTGTAGAAGGTGAATTTAATCCAGGACAGTTTATTAGTTTTATTCACTGCCAAAATGTGCCACTAAGTAACATCAAAATAATTAATGAAATCAAAGAAAAGATTTATGATCTAAAAACATTAAAAGATTATACCAGTTATAAGACCCTAAAATAGGAATGATTCTTTTTAAACCGAAGCAAATTTGCTTCGGTTTTTTTGCTTCTTACGCTTTCGCGAAAGCGTACTCTTGCAACTATTTATTTAAAAACAAAATTGATAAAAGAAAGAAAGAATCAGTTTTTCTAACGCAACCTTTTTGAGGATAACTAGATATAGTATGTATAAACAATCACATATTATGAAAAAAATAACACTCCTCACCATCCTATTTCAAACCATATTAAGTGTTGCACAAACTGTAGACATCCCTGATGAAAATTTTAAAAATGCATTACTTAATCAAACGCCAGTTATTGATAGTAATAATGATGGAGAAATTCAAGTAACAGAAGCCGAGGCAACAACAATGATTGTGGTATTTGATAGTAATATTTCTGATCTAACAGGTATAGCAGCTTTTATAAGTTTAGAATTCCTTCAAGCTTCTTTTAATAGTATAAGTGAGTTGGATACCTCTTTTTTTCCTAACCTAGAAACAGTATCTATAGCATCCAATGATTTGCAAAACTTAGATTTTTCTGAAAACCCTAATCTCGTAACAATTATAGCAAGTAACAATCCGCTTACAAGTCTTGATATTTCAAATAATACAAATCTAACAGTACTTAATCTAAATGAGACCTTATTACAAACGATAGATGTTCAAAATAATACACTACTAGAACTCATACGTATCGCCGATGCTACAACTGAAACTCTTGATATCACCACGCTTAGTGCATTAAATACATTAGAAATAAGTGGTTCTAATATAACCACAATCGATTTATCTCAAAATGAGAATCTGTTGACATTACAGGCAAATAACCTTGCGCTCAATACGATCGATATTTCCAATAATCCGTTATTAGAGATTTTGACAGTAGCAGGAACATCTGTTGCAACTATAGACTTTTCTGCTAATGAGAACCTTCGTTTGTTGAATATTAGTAACACACTATTTTCAGAGTTAAATCCGTTTGTATTACCAGATTTACAGTTTATTGATTTTTCTCAAACAGATATTCAAGACATTGATTTTTCTAGCAACACAGCACTTTGCAATGTCTTTGCACTATCAGATAAGTTAGAAACAGTCAATCTCCAAAATGGCGCCAATGAAGCATTTGAAAATGGAGGAAACTGCTCTGTGAGTGCAGGTTTTACATCTTTCTCTACACCTTCAGAAGTTTTTCTAATGGGAAATGCCTTGGCTAGTGTTTGTGTAGATAATATTCAATTTGCAGAAGAAAATTTTCTAGTCTCTACATCAGCCGAATTTATCGAAGATTGCCAGTTAGCTACAGACAGTAATGTGTTTATTGATTTGGCAGTATATCCTAACCCAACAAGTGATTTTGTGACTATAGAAAGTCGTATGCCTATTAGTTCTGTAACGATTCATAATGCACTTGGGCAACGCGTAGGAATATTTGAAAACCTCATCAATGAAAAAACTATCGATATATCTAGTTATGATTCAGGTATCTATTTTATGACAATCACTTCTAATACTATATCTGAAGTAAAACAGCTCCTAAAAAAATAAAGAACACGTATTCTATGTTGTGTTATGCTTTTGCGGAAGCATAACACTTCTTTTTATAAGTGAAACACGATTTTGTAAAGCCTAGAAGACTTTGCCTGAAGACAATGAAATTCTCATCTTCATGACAATGAATTTAACAAGCATCCATACCAGGAAAGGTGTGGTAGATTTGTTACGGAAAGTTTATATAAAAATGTATAGAAAAATACACTTTTCTATAAACAACCACCCGTCTTAGGCTAACAAGCATCCATACCAGGAAAGGTGTGGTAGATGTGTTACGGAAAGTTTATATAAAAATGTATAGAAAAATACACTTTTCTATAAACAACCACCCATCTCAGGCTAACAAGCATCCATACCAGGAAAGGCAAGCATTTGACCCATACCTACCGTGAAGAGCCAATTGCCATATAAAGCATGCTCTATCGAAACTAGTGTAGTAGATTTTGTTTTGGTATACGTATATGCAAATAATAATCCTCCTATAAAAGTAAGAACAGTCACCAGTGTATTACGTAAAAACAAATGCGCCATAGAAAATACAATGGCATTTATAAAAATGAACACCTTCTTATTGGTAAAGATCGATTGGTACCGCTCAAAGAAAAAAGTACGATAAATTACTTCTTGAGGCCATACCGATAAAAAGGTATAGATAAAGAGAATGGTGACCCATAAATCTGGTTTATTACGAGGCACACAAAATAGGGCAGAAGCATCCATGATATATACATAGATACTTGTGATAATAGCAATACCTATAAACTTAATACCTGTGGCTTTCCAGAATGAAGCCCAGTTAATTCCCTTTTTTAATCTAAGCCGAACCGGTGTTTTTCTAAAAAGTACTACGATAAGGTAGGTAAAAGCAATTAGAATAGAGGCAGCTTTAATTCTAAAATCATACGGTAGTAATAAACTAAGCGGAAGCACTATAAAAAGCACAAATAATTCGATAGCGAGGTATTTAGATAATTGCATATTATAAGGTGATAGCTGTAGTATGTTTTACTTCATTAATAACAAACGAACTGTGTGTACTTCCTATGTGGTCTAGCGTTGTTAATTTAGTAACCATAAACTCTCTAAACTCATTAATATCGGCCACCAAAACCTTGATAATATAATCGTAATCTCCACTTACATGGTAACATTCTACCACTTCTTCTATAGCAAGTACTGCTTTCTCAAAAGTAGTGAGATATTCTTTACGATGCTGTATTAATTTGATATGACACAACACCACAAAATCACGATTTACTTTTGATTTATTAACGAGTCCTACATAGTTCTCAATAATACCTTCACGTTCTAATTTCTTTATACGCTCATAGACAGCAGTAACCGAGAGATTTAATAAACCTGAAAGTTCTTTATTTGTTTTTTTACAATCCTCTTGAAGATAGCCCAAGAGTTTTTTATCGATAGCGTCAAAAGTCATGATAGAAAATATTTCTAGTGGTTATGGTGATTTATACGCTTTCGCGAAAGCGTATACAGCAAAAATACATTATTTGTAGTTTAATTTTCTAAATATAATCATAATGATTGATAAATAATCTAGCGTGCTGTAGATTTGATGTATAAATAATTTTATCTTAAAAAAAATACACTATAAAAATACATATATTATGTCCTATAAACCCGCAAATAAGATTCAAGATTTACAGTACTTTGGAGAATTTGGAGGTGTGAACCCTTCTATTTCTGACAGTTCTACCTATACATTTCTATCTGCCAAAACCATGTTTGACACCTTTGAAGGAGATGCCGATGGATGTTATTTATATTCACGTCATAGTACCCCTTCTAATTTGTACCTAGGAGAAGCGCTTGCTGCTATGGAAGATACAGAAACAGCTAATGTTGCCGCTAGTGGAATGGGAGCTATAACTCCTGTACTATTACAATTATGCGAAGCGGGAGATCATATCGTTTCTAGTAGAACGATTTATGGAGGTACGTATGCATTTTTGAAGAATTTTACACCTAGGTTAGGAATTTCAACCAGTTTTGTAGATATCACCAACTTAGAAAAAGTAGCCGCCGCTATTACACCGAAAACCAAAGTGTTGTATTGTGAGTCAGTAAGTAATCCTTTATTAGAAATAGCCGATTTGGAGGCATTAAGTGCGCTTTCGCGAAAGCATAACCTGAAACTTGTTGTAGATAATACATTCTCACCCTTATCTATTACTCCTGTAAAACACGGAGCAGATATCGTCATTCATAGTTTGACAAAGTTTATTAACGGTTCTTCAGATACTGTAGGTGGAGTTGTATGTGGTAGTCAGGAATTTATCGATCAGTTACGTAATGTAAATGACGGGGCAAGTATGTTGTTAGGATCTACTATGGATAGTTTGCGTGCTTCTTCAGTACTTAAGAACTTACGTACGTTACATATTAGAATGAAGCAACATAGCCATAATGCATTGTATTTAGCAACTCAATTCCAAGCTGATGGTTTACGTACTGTTTATCCAGGATTAATATCACATCCAAGTCATGAAGTGTTTAAGCGTATGATGAATGAAGAATATGGTTTTGGAGGAATGCTTACTATAGATGTAGGAAGTCTTGATAAAGCAAATGCGCTTATGGAATTAATGCAAGAACGTAATTTAGGATATCTAGCTGTAAGTTTAGGGTTTTATAAAACATTATTTAGTGCACCAGGTACCTCTACTTCTTCAGAAATTCCAGAAGAAGAACAAGTAGAAATGGGACTTACCGATGGTTTAATCCGTTTTTCTGTAGGACTCGATAATGATATAGAACGTACGTATCAAGAAATGAAAAAATGTATGTATGAGGTAGGTGTTTTTGAAACCGCAGCTGTCATATAACATACTATATGTATATAAAAAGATAAGAGCCTGTATAAAAAAACACAGGCTCTTATTATATCTTATTTTTTGTACTTATAATTTTTTAATAGTCATATAACATTGTCCTGATAATACAGTTATTCCATTACTTACATCGCCACTACCTTGGTCAAAAGCATTGACAATCAAAAAATCTACAGTACCAGAAGCAGCTGTAATTTCAAATACAGCGGCTACAGGAGAATAGCTTCCTGCATCAGAGTTAAATGATGCAGCACTTGAAGTTCCTATAGATCCTATATTAGCACCGTTTACTCGTACTTGATAGTCAACAGAAACACGTTCATTGACACGAATTGTGGCAGTGAGTTCATAGACTCCTCTTGGTAATGTTACTGTTGTTCCAGAGAAAGAAGCCCCATCAATATTACTAAAAAGTTCTGTATCATAATTAAACGGAGTAACAGTACTAGAAGTTAAAGTATTAGAACTAAAAGATCGTTGCATAATTTGTGTTCTAGGCATAATACTAGTCCACACAGCACCATCCCAATATACAAAACCGACCTCCAGACCATTAGTGCCTGTTACTTGCGTTGTATTAAATACAACTGTACCAATTTCTAAAGCAGTTCCTTGCGGATTGGTAACAGTAGATGTATCATCATTTCCTGAAAGTGCGTATTTAGGAACGAGAACACCGCCATTTGTAGTATTAGAAATTTCTAAAGCTGCTCTAGGTGTAGTGGTACCAACACCTACTTGTCCATAAGACATAGTTATGTTGATAAAAATAAAGACAATTAGAAAGATAAGTTTTTTCATAGTACTCAATTTACGCTCAAAAGTAGGGACGTAGATCTTTATATAAAATAATTAACAATAGGTATTCGTTGAAATGACCAGTTCCATCTATAAACAACTAAGTATTAAGAATTAATTAAGTAAAAACCGTTGTTTTTTTCTGGTTTGTGTTATCAAAATTACACAAACGTAAGAGTACGTATAAACTACTATAAATAGTAAAAGTCCGAAATAAGTATTTTCGGACTTTTACAAGTATTGATATAGAAATAGTTGTTTTACTTAAGGCCTTCAATAAGGCTTTCTAATTTTTTAAGATGTGCTTCAAGTGCATCAATTTTTTCATTTTGAGAATCGATCACTTTTTGTTGTTCTTGAACTGCCTGTACTAGCGGTACAACAAAAGTAACATAAGACACTTTATAATTATCCTTTGTTAAATCTTCTGGTTTTACCAAACCTGAAAAGTCATAATCTGAAGCGATCATAGCTTCTTCAATTTCTTGAGCAATAAACCCTGTTTCGATTTTTGTAGGATTTTCTCTTATGGTTTGTGCATTATGAAATGCATCTAGTTTTGCTAGATCAAACTTGTATGTTACAGGTCGTAATCGATTTATAAAATCTAATCCAGGTACATTTGCTTTGATGTCATATTTGAATCGGCCGTCAGATGTATTTACAATCGTAGCAGTTCCTTGATCAATTTCAGTAATACTCCCATATTTCAATTGATTAGCTTTTGTAGGTACAGCGCCATTTCCTATACCGACAGCGTTATCATATCCATTATCTATAGTGATATTGCTTCCTAAAGCAACGGCATTTTTAGCACCACCAGCAATAGTATTGTTATTTCCTAAAGCAATACTTGAACTAGCTCCATTATTAATAATACTTCCAATTCCTAATACAACTGATTCATCAGATCCTCCGTCTACTGTTGAATTTTTTCCGATAGCAACAGCACTACTAGAACCTCCATCTACAATAGTATTATCTCCAATAGCAACACCACTACTAGAACCTCCATCTACAATAGTATTATCTCCAATAGCAATTGCTTCATTTGCAGTTGCACTCGCTTCATGTCCTATAGCAGTAGCACTACTTCCACTTATTATTGCATTGCGTCCAATGGCAATAGAAAGATTACTTGACGTACTATTTGCATCTGAATTTACTCCTATAAAAACATTATTACTTCCTGTTTGATTAGTTAATCCAGCATTAATTCCTATAGCGGTATTATTAATACCTGATAGGTTACTAGCTAGTGACGTTTGTCCAATAGCGGTGTTATTACCGCCTGATGTATTTTGTCTTAAAGCATCATTTCCTACAGCAGTATTACGACTTCCAAAAGTATTATTTTCTAATGTTTCATCTCCTACAGCAGTATTAAAATCTCCAGTTGTATTTTTAGTAAGACTTAATGTTCCTACTGCCGTATTATCTCGTCCAGAACTTGTTGTTTTTCCTGTTTGATACCCTATAAATGTATTGTGTTCGGCAGAAGTACTATCAGGATCATATGCTTCTCCAGCCTCAAAACCTATGAATAATGATAATTCATCAGATTGTAATTCAAATTGTCCCATTTCTGTAAGACGTCCTACAAACTTATTATTTACTCTAAAGTCTACTTCTTGATTATTAGTGGTTCCTATAAAATGAGTACCACTGATAGCATCATTATTTCCTGTAGTTTTCCAATCTGCACTCACCTCAGGTACTACAGATACCCAATTAGGAATGGTATGATCCCAATAGTAAAATCCAACACTGTAATCCTGTGGAGTACCACTAATGTTTACACCTGTTCTAGCAGTATTTAAATATACCAGCATCGATTGCTGTTCTGCAGTAGGGTTTGTAATAGGGAAATTACTAATGCGAGGTATTAGAATTCCATCTGTAGCAGTTGGAGAAGAACTATTAGAAGCTGTGATATCTAAAGTTGCTTTTGGGCTTGTTGTATTTATACCAACTTGAGCGATGGTAATTGTAGATACCATTAGAAGGGTAATAAGTAGTAGCTGTTTCATTATTAAATACGATTTGGGAGTACAAACATATAGATATTAAAAGGTACTGGTATGTAGTAACATATACTTTTCGTTAACATGTCTCAAAAACTCGATGAAAGTCACAAAAAACACTGTTTTTAACATCGTTTTACTACAATTACGCACAGAGTTTGTGGTAAAACCGTAAAAAATATCTAATGATATCTTGGCAATGTGTATTCCGTATTTTATATAAAATGGTTACATTGTGAGTTTAAAATTTAGATCATATGGATAGCCAAAGGCAGGATACACAAAACGAAAAAATAGTAGAAAATAAAGAGTTGAATATATGGGAAGCAATGATTCCTGTTTTTGCTCTTGTGGGTATGTTATTCTTTAATGTGTTCTTTGCTTTTGGAGATAATGCTTTAAATGGGTCAAATCAATTCATTTTACTATTAGGTGCTGCCGTCGCTGCTATAGTAGGATACTTCAATAAAGTAAGTTATAAAACTATGATAGAGGAGGTGTCGCAAAATTTAAAATCTACTACAGGTGCTATATTGATACTATTGATGGTTGGAGCGCTAGCAGGAACCTGGTTAATAAGTGGAATTATCCCTACTATGATTTATTATGGATTACAAATATTAAATCCTACTATATTTTTAGCATCTTGTGTTGTTATATGTGCTATTATATCAATAGCTACAGGAAGTTCTTGGACCACATCTGCAACCGTAGGTATAGCACTTATAGGTATTGCTGAAGCTTTAGGGATTTCATTAGGAATGACTGCAGGAGCGGTACTTTCCGGCGCTTATTTTGGGGACAAACTATCTCCTATGAGTGATACGACAAATTTAGCACCTGCTATGGCAGGAACAGATTTGTTTACACATATAAAGTATATGACATTAACAACAGTACCCACAATCATTATTACACTTATTGTATTTATAATTATCGGCTTTACATTAGAACCTGTAGGTACAGCAGATACTGCATCTATTTTAGCTTCAATTGATAAATCTTTTAATATTTCACCTTGGTTATTCTTAGTACCTATTATTGTGATCATACTTATTGTAAAAAAGACACCACCATTAATAGCCCTTTTATTAGGAACATTATTAGGAGCAGTTGCTGCGTTAATCTTTCAACCAGAGATTGTTTTAGCTGTATCAGGAGGAAAAACTCTAAATTTTATTAATGCATATAAAGGTATTATGAATGCTATAACGGTAGATACAGCAGTAGCTACTGATGCAGAATCACTTAATGATCTTTTTTCAGCAGGAGGTATGTATGGTATGTTAAAGACAATATGGCTAATTATATGTGCCATGGTATTTGGAGGAGTCATGGATGCTATTGGAGCATTGGCACGAATAAGTAAGTTTATGCTTAGTCTATTTGAGAGTACTTTTGGACTATTTGCAAGTACAGTAATTACTTGTTTAGGACTTAATGCTACAGCAAGTGATCAATATTTGGCAATTGTGGTGCCAGGTAAAATGTATAGTAAAGCGTTTAAAGATAAAGGACTAGCTCCTGAAAATTTATCAAGAACACTGGAAGATTCAGGAACTGTAACATCAGTATTGATACCTTATAATACTTGTGGAGCTTATCAGAGTGGTGTTCTGGGAGTTAGTGTAGCTGACTATGCAATATTTGCCGTCTTTAACTGGTTAAGTCCGTTTATGACTTTATTATTTGCTGCTTTTAATATTAAAATCCGTCAACTAAAGGATGCAGGAAAAGAAGCATAATGTGGTTACTTGAAATTTTTCTAGAGTTAGGTCTTTTAGTGGCAGATGAAAGGCATTATAAAAAAGTTAGAAAAAAAGAGAAAGCAGATGGTAGTTCTAGACCTATTCAAAAATATGTACTTTCTCCATCAGTCAAAATATACGTATCTGTTTTTGTAATTGTTATTTTTCTTATTGGGTCTTGGTTTCTATATACAGTACTATTTGCTTACCCTAAACAAACATTGAAAGAAATGAAAACAATTACACATGCTATAGTATCCTATGAAGAAAATACTGGCAAAAAAATACAATCCTTAGAGACTCTTGTTGTCGGTAGACCTCTACGAAAAGATTGGTTAAAAGATGCATGGGGAAAACCTTATCAGCTTACTACAATACCAAATTTTCAATTAATATCAGCTGGAAGTGATTCACAATTTGGAACAGAAGATGATATCAGAATATCTCATTAATAAGCCATTTTTTTTAGTACTTTCTTAGTAGAACGATATGATGATTATAAGGATCATAAAATCGAAAAATATTAGTGATGCTATCTTTGTTTTTAAATAGTACATACCTACTTTTGCGCGCTCAAAAAATAGCTAACTATTTATAAAAATAATCGTATGACCTTAGTTGGGAAAAACTTTCCAAATCTTGCTGTTGATTCAATGAATAATCGCGGCGAAAACAAAAAAATAAACATTGTAGAAGAAGCTCAAAATCAAGGTAAAAAAGTACTTCTTTTTTGGTACCCTAAAGATTTTACTTTTGTATGTCCTACAGAACTTCATGCTTTTCAAGCAGCCGTTGAAGCATTCGAAAAAAGAAACACTATTGTTATTGGTGCTTCTTGTGATACTCCAGAAGTTCATTTTGCATGGTTGTGTACTCCAAAAAATAATGGCGGTATAGAAGGGGTGAGCTACCCAATATTGGCAGATAGTAATCGTAATTTGGCAAATCAATTAGGGATTCTTGATGTGACTAATGAGCGTTATGATGAAGAAACTGGAGCAGTAATGGTAGATGGAGATAATGTAACCTATAGAGCAACCTATCTTATTGATGAAAAAGGAGTTGTTTTTCACGAAAGTGTAAACCATATGCCTGTAGGACGTAATGTCGCAGAATTTATTCGTTTGATAGACGCATATACACATGTACAGCAAAATGGAGAAGTATGTCCTGCAAATTGGACAGAAGGAGAAGAAGCAATGAATGCAAATAGAGAAGGTGTTGCAACATATTTAAGTGAGCAATTAAACTAATATAATTTCTTTATGAAATTTAACAAAGCCTTGTGATTTCACAGGGCTTTTTCTTTAGAATATAGACGGTATTTTCTCATAGATTTTTTACATTTACAAAAACACTTTTTTATGGCATCAGTAACCTTAGGGGGAACCCCAGTAAATACAATTAGCAGTCTTCCTGAAATTGGAAGTCCAGCGCCTGCTTTTACGCTTTCGCGAAATGATCTTTCTTCTGTAACCCTTAACGATTATAGAGGTAAAAATCTGGTATTGAATATATTTCCAAGTGTAGACACAGGAGTATGTGCACAATCTATACGCACTTTTAATGAAAAAGCAAGTGCATTAGAAAATACAGAAGTACTTTGTATATCTCGTGATTTACCATTTGCTCAAGCACGTTTTTGTGGTGCCGAGGGTATTGAAAATGTAAGCACACTTTCTGACTTTAAACGTGGTGAATTTGGTAAAGATTACGGGGTAGAACTTATAGATGGAGGTTTTGAAGGATTACACTCAAGAGCTATTGTGGTTGTAGACGAAAAGGGAAAAGTAATCCATACCGAACAAGTTTCAGAAATAGGACATGAACCTAATTATGAAGCAGCACTTAATGCATTGTCATAAATGCCAACTAGTTTTATAAAAGGACGTCTTAAAGGATGTGTATATGCATTTAAAGGAGGAATACTCCTGTTAAAATCTGAAGCAAGTATTCAGGTGCAATTTGGGATCGCTATACTCATAACTATTGCAGGTTTTTATTTCCGTATTTCTCCTACAGAATGGATGATACAAACCCTCTGTATAGGTATGGTGATGAGTATTGAAGGGTTAAATACTGCCGTAGAAGAGATTGCAGATTTCGTACATCCCGATTTTCATGATAAAATAGGAAAGATCAAAGATATTGCAGCAGGAGCTGTAGGTATTGCTGCACTTATTGCTGTAATAGTAGCTGGTATTATCTATGTTCCTAAGGTGTTTTAGTTCTAAAGAATACCAATAGTAGTCTCATTGTTTCGAAGTTTTTTTATAGATTATAAAAATAATATTAATGATAACTGAAGATATTTCTGTTTACAAAAAGCAGTAATAGGGCACCAAATCATCTATATTTCCGTTTCATATTTGTATTTTTAACCTAACAACACAATCCAATCACTAGCTTAATGGCTAAAAAGAAAACAACGACTAAAAGTAAACCTAAAAAGACAAAGACACCCAGAAAACCTATAAGCTTTAAACTTTCTAGACAACAACAGATTATACTAGGAAGTTTTTTGTTCTTTCTTGGAATCGCTTTGTTATTTTCCTTTATTTCTTATTTATTTACTTGGAAAGTAGACCAAAGTGTCATTGCAGATCTCTCAGATCGAGATGCGCAAACCAAGAACTGGTTAAGTAATTTTGGAGCAGGAGTAAGTAACTTTTTTATCTACAAAGGATTTGGAATTGCAGCATTTATTATAGCTGCACTCCTTACCATATCGGGGGTATATTATTTCTTTGATTATGCAAAAGCAAAATTAAGACAGTTTTGGTTTTGGGGTATTTTAGTGATGATATGGCTCTCAGTATTCTTTGGTTTTTTCCATAAACAGAACGATATTCTTGGAGGACAAGTAGGTTATGAAATTAATGATTACTTACAAGATTATTTAGGAAGCATAGGAGCTGCTTTTATTTTGGCGTTTCTAGCAATAGCGTATGCCGTGATAAGACTTAAAATGACACCTGATAAAGTCGGAACCTTCTTTAAAAGTACAAAAGATCAATTATCTGATGAGTTTAAAGAAACTCCTGTTGAGATAACTGAATCTCCTGAAAAAATAGAAACACCAATAGCAGATTCAGAAATAAAAGAAACACCTGCGATTGTAGAAGAAGTTATTAAAAATACCGAAGAAGAAATTACATCTGGAAAATCTACATTTGAAATGAATGTAGAAAATTTACAACCTACTATTGGTAAAAAGAAAACAAAAGGAGAAGTTGTAAATCCGCCTATGGAAATTACAACTCCTGACCCTGAACCAGAATTAGTAGTTACTCCAGAAGTAACAGAACAAATAGACATCGAAATAAAAGCTCCTGTAGAAGAAAAAGAAGTTAAAAAGAATCTGAGTGATAAACTTGTAGATGATTTTGGAGAGTTTGATCCTACGTTAGAATTAGGACATTATAAATTTCCGCCTATAGATCTATTAAAAGATTATACTAAAGGGCAAGGAATTACCATTAACCAAGAAGAGCTAGAAGAAAATAAAAACCGAATTGTAGAGACCTTAAATAACTATAAGATAGGGATTGCAAATATCAAAGCAACAGTTGGACCTACAGTAACCTTATATGAAATTGTACCCGAAGCAGGAATTCGTATCTCTAAAATCAAAAACTTAGAAGATGATATTGCATTATCTTTAAGTGCACTTGGTATTCGTATTATAGCTCCTATTCCTGGAAAAGGAACTATAGGTATTGAAGTACCAAATAAAAAGCCAAGAATTGTCTCTATGCGATCTGCTGTGGCTTCTCCTAAGTTTCAAGAAGCAGAGATGGAACTACCATTAACCTTAGGTAAAACGATTTCTAATGAAACTTTTGTGGTAGATCTTGCCAAAATGCCTCACTTATTAATGGCGGGTGCCACAGGACAAGGAAAATCAGTAGGACTGAATGCAATATTGACATCCTTATTATATAAGAAACATCCAGCCGAAGTAAAATTTGTACTCGTAGATCCTAAAAAGGTAGAACTCACCCTCTTTAATAAAATAGAACGTCACTACTTGGCAAAACTTCCAGATACCGAAGAAGCTATTATTACAGATAATTCTAAGGTAATTAATACACTTAATTCTATGTGTATTGAGATGGATGCACGTTATGACCTTCTTAAAAACGCCATGTGTCGTAACATTAAAGAGTATAACGCTAAGTTTAAAGCCCGTAAGCTCAATCCAAATAATGGACATAAATTTCTACCTTATATCGTATTGGTGGTAGATGAGTTTGCAGATTTAATTATGACTTCTGGAAAAGAAGTAGAAACCCCTATTGCACGTTTAGCACAGTTAGCACGTGCTATTGGAATTCATTTGATCATTGCGACCCAAAGACCTTCTGTAAATGTAATTACGGGTATTATTAAAGCAAACTTCCCAGCGCGTATTGCTTTTAGAGTAACCTCAAAAATTGATAGTCGTACTATTTTAGATACTTCTGGTGCAGATCAATTAATAGGTAGAGGAGATATGTTATATACACAAGGAAATGAAGTGGTACGTATTCAGTGTGCGTTTGTAGACACTCCTGAAGTTGAACGTATTGTAGATTATATTGGAGGGCAAAAAGCTTATCCAGATGCACACCTTTTACCAGAATACGTAGGTGAAGAAAGTGGCACGAGTCTTGATATAGATGCTAGTGATAGAGATAAACTCTTCCGAGAAGCCGCCGAAGTATTGGTGATTGCACAACAAGGAAGTGCCTCTTTATTACAACGTAAACTCAAACTAGGATATAATAGAGCAGGACGTCTTATAGATCAGCTGGAAGCAGCAGGCATTGTAGGACCTTTTGAAGGTAGTAAAGCACGTCAAGTACTCGTACCAGATATAATGGCTCTAGACCAACTTTTAAATAATGAAGGAAATGAATAAAGTTAGTATGCGATTTTTAATAAGTATGATGTTAATTGTAGGTGGGTACGCTTTCGCGAAAGCGCAATCAGCACAGTCATTACTTAAAGAAGTAGACAGTAAAGTCAAAAGCTATAAAAATATAGCGATCGACTTTAAATACGCATTGACCAACGAAGCGCAAGGTGTAAACCAAGAAACCAAGGGAAATGTCGTATTAAAAGGAGATTTATATGCGCTTAATTTATTAGGAACAAAGCAAATTTTTGATGGATCTAATATTTATACTATTGTTCCAGAAGATGAAGAGGTAACTGTAAGTGCTTTAAATGATCAAGATCCAAATGCAATTACGCCCTCAAAAATGCTATCGTTTTTTAATGATGGGTATACTCAAAAAATGGATATTACTCAAAAAGTAAATGGACGTACTATACAATATGTGAAATTAACTCCTATGGATTCTAATAGTGAGGTAAAACATACATTATTAGGAGTTGATACTACAACAAAACACATTTATAGATTGATCATTGTACAAAAGAACGATACTAAAATTACAATCACAGTAAATTCTTTTAAACCTGATCAAACAATGTCTGCAAATGCATTTGTATTTGATCAAAGTAAGTACGCAGATTATTATATTAACAAAATATAACAAGCACAGTACTGTAGGAATGAAGAAGGTATTGTATTTTTGTTTTCGATTTCCTAATTAATGAAAATACTAGATCGTTATATACTTTTCACGTTCGTGAAAACATTCTTGAGCATCTTTATCATATTGATGTTCATTTTTGTTTTACAAAGTGTCTGGCTTTATATACAAGAACTTGCGGGTCGAGACCTTGACTTTAGCGTAATTCTTAAGTTTTTATTATTTGTAACGCCAAGTCTTGTTACGCTAGTTTTACCACTTTCTGTATTACTTACGAGTATCATGACCTTTGGTAATTTTGCTGAGAATTATGAATTTGCGGCAATGAAATCGACAGGGATTTCATTACAGAGAGCTATGAAAAGCCTCATCGTATTTATTGTTTTCTTAGGCATTACTTCCTTCTTATTTGCAAATTATGTGATTCCAGCCTCTCAATTTGAGTTTAGGAATCTTCGTAATAATATAGGAAAGTTAAAACCTGCTATGATTATTCGTTCTGGACAGTTTAATGCGATAGGAGAGGAAATCAATATACGTGTTGCTAATAAATATGGAGATCGAGATCAGTACCTTGAAGATGTGATTATACATAAAAAAGAACCAGGGCGTGTTGGTAATTTTACTGTTATAAAAGCAAAAGAAGGCGAATTGATAAGTTCTTTAGAGTCACCTATACTTTCTTTAAAACTTACGGACGGTAATTATTATAATGAAGTAAAACAAACAGATTATAAAAAGCAAAAAAGAGAACCTTTTGCAAAGAGTTACTTTGAGACATATACACTTAATATAGATTTAGGCGTACTTAATGGAGGAGTAGATCTTGATAAAAAAGGAATAGATAATTCTTATCAAATGCTTAACGTACAAGAGTTAGATTCTTCATTAACAGGATTAGCGATAAAGTATGATAAAAGTAGAAAAGATTTTGGCCAGACCTTTGTACGAAAAGCTAATTTTAAACCTGTAAAAGATTTTAAATTACCTGTAGAAGATACCATACAAGAAGTCCTTTTAGATAACTATAATCTCACCGATAAGGTTGCTATTTTACAGACTGTAAAATCTAGTATAGGGAATGCTATCACCTCTATAGAACGAAGAAAAAAAATACATGCAGTAGATGTAAAGCGCCTTAACAAATTTGAGATTGCGATTCATGAAAAGTATGTTCTTGGATTTAGTTGTATTGTATTATTCTTTGTAGGAGCACCTCTAGGAGCTATTATTCGTAAAGGAGGGTTAGGATTACCTATAGTAGTAGGAGTGGTTCTTTTCTTGACATTTCACTTTATAGGCATATTTGCAAAAAACAGCGCAGAAGATGGAACACTATCTGCTTTTACAGCAAGTTGGTTAAGTACATTTATTACACTACCCATAGGCGTCTATCTCACCTATAGAGCCACAACAGACCAAGGACTTATAGATCTAGATCCTGTGCGTTTATTACTTCAGAAAATCTTTGGAAAGAAGAAAAAAGAAAAGGAAGTTATAGAAGAAAAAATTGAGTATACCTTAACAGAAGAAGAGGTAGCACTACTTGATGCACGTTCTATTAATCAACTAAAAGAGATCGTAAAAAACTATAAACAATATAACTATAGTGAAGCCCTACGATACGGTGCTTTAGATCGATTGGATGCACTAGGAATCACGAAAGAAAATCTGAAGGTTCAAGGGTTTTATGAAAATAAAGAATACAATGATGCTGAAAGATATTATAATGCTTATAAGAAATATTCAATAGTAACTTTTATATTTTATGGTTTAGCATTACTTTCTTTAATAATCTCGTTTACTCCATTATTATTTAAAACATTCTCTGGTTTTTTAACAAGAGAAATTGCTTTACTAGTTAATATATTTTCATCTTTAATATATGTAGTTTTCTACTATATTTCTATTAATTCTTTTAGAAAAATATATAAATCTATGGGGAAAGTAAAAGAAGGAGCTAATGCCTTTCTTGTAGCAGAAATACTTGGCATACCATTTTATCTTATAACCTATTTTTATTTTAAGAAAAAGATTAAAGAAGATATGAATACTTTAGAGTAACTATCATTTCCTACACCTAATAAACATATCATAATTCGTATCTTTGTAATCAAAATTTCAAACAATGCAAGTGACTGCAGAACGTACTACCCAACTCCATACTATAGAAGAAGCCATAGAAGACATCAGACAAGGTAAAGTGATCATTGTGGTAGATGATGAAGACCGTGAAAATGAAGGGGATTTTGTAGCCGCAGCGGGTGCTGCAACTCCAGAGATGATCAATTTTATGGCAACACATGGTCGTGGATTGATTTGTGCGCCTATTACCGAAGATCGTTGTGATGACCTGCAATTAAATATGATGGTAACTAGTAATACAGACCCTATGGAAACAGCATTTACGGTTTCTATAGATTTAAAAGGACAAGGCGTTACCACAGGAATTTCTGCAAGTGATCGCGCTAAAACCGTTATCGCATTGACTGATCCAGCCACGAAGCCACACGATTTAAGTAGACCAGGACATATCTTTCCTTTAAAAGCGAAAGAAGGAGGCGTATTACGTCGTACAGGCCATACCGAAGCAGCCATAGATTTTGCAAGGCTTGCTGGATTTGAACCTGCCGGAGTGATTGTAGAAATCATGAATGAAGACGGAACCATGGCACGTTTACCACAACTGCTAGAAGTAGCCGAAAAATTTGACTTAAAAATTGTCTCTATCGAAGATCTTGTTGCCTATCGTATGGAGCATGATAGCCTTATTGAGAAAAAAGACGACTTTGATATACAAACACGCTTTGGTGATTTTAGATTACGTGCTTATAAACAAACCACCAATGACCAAGTACATATTGCCCTAACCAAAGGAAGTTGGACAAAAGAAGAAACTGTATTAGTACGTGTAAATTCAACACAGATCAATAATGATATTCTAGGTACACTTACGAATAATGCAGACAAGAAACTGGACGATATGTTTAGGGTGATTAATGATGCAGGAAAAGGTGCTATTGTCTTTATTAATCAAGATAGTACAGCTGCCAATCTTTTAGGAAGACTCAGTGAGCTTAAAAAGAACCAAAAAGAAGGCGTTATGAAAGCTCCAAACATCATAATGGATTCCAAAGATTTTGGAATAGGCGCACAAATACTTCACGACCTTTCTGTTACCAAAATTAAATTACTATCTAATAGTGATGGGACAAAACGCGTAGGTATGATAGGCTATGGACTCGAAATCGTAGATCGAGTAGCGTACTAAAAATGAACATTTCTAAAAAAATAATTGTTGTCAAGCTGAACTTGTTTCAGCTTCTCATAGAATTGATATATAATAGAATAACATTTCAAACTACTTTTTAAATACCGTTATTTTTATTGTATACGCTTTCGCGAAAGCGTATACTAATAGTAAAAACAATCCCACATAAACTTTTAAACTCAAGTAACGGTTCGTACCTTTGTACGACTATATTAAAAAAAACTTATGAGTTCATATGATGTAGCCGTTATAGGCTCTGGACCTGGAGGATATGTAGCAGCGATACGTTGCGCACAACTAGGAATGAAAACTGCCATTATAGAAAAGTACAACACCTTAGGAGGAACCTGCTTGAATGTAGGATGTATCCCTTCTAAAGCCTTACTAGACTCTTCACACCATTATGAAGATGCTATCAAGCATTTTGATGAGCATGGTATTGAAGTAGGTGACGTAAAGTTTAATCTAGAAAAAATGATTGCTCGTAAGCAAGGCGTTGTCGATATGACCACAAAAGGAATTGAATTCCTAATGGGGAAAAATAAAATAGACGTATACCAAGGTGTGGGATCTTTTAAAGATGCAACACATATCCAAATAGAAGGAGAGAAAACGGAAACGATCGAAGCAAAAAACACCATTATTGCTACAGGATCAAAACCAAGTACACTTCCTTTTATAACCTTAGATAAAGAACGTATCATTACTTCCACAGAAGCCTTAAAACTTAAAGAAGTTCCTAAGCACATGATTGTGATAGGTGGTGGAGTAATAGGTTTAGAACTTGGACAAGTATACAAGAGACTAGGTGCTGAGGTAACGGTGATAGAATACATGGATCGTCTGATTGCTGGAATGGATAGTGCTCAAAGTAAAGAAATACTCAAAGCGCTTAAGAAGCAAAAAGTGAAATTTGCATTGTCTCATGGAGTGACTTCTGTAGAGCGTAATGGAGATGAAATTACCGTAAAAGCGACCAACAATAAGAAAAATACAGAGGTAGAATTTAAAGCTGATTATGTATTGGTTGCGGTAGGGCGTCATGCATATACAGAAGGATTAAACCTTGAAGCTGTGGGTATTCCTACTGACAAGCGTGGTAAAATAGAAGTAAATGAGCATTTACAAACTAATGTGTCTAATATCTATGCGATAGGTGATGTCATTAAAGGAGCAATGCTTGCACATAAAGCCGAAGAAGAAGGTGTATTTGTTGCTGAGACATTAGCAGGACAGAAACCACATATCAACTATAATTTAATTCCAGGTGTTGTGTATACATGGCCAGAAGTGGCTTCTGTTGGAAAAACAGAAGAACAATTAAAAGAAGCTGGTGTAGCCTATAAGTCTGGACAATTCCCAATGCGTGCTTTAGGACGTAGTCGTGCAAGTGGAGATATAGACGGATTTGTAAAAATCTTAGCAGATAAAACTACCGATGAAGTACTAGGAGTACATATGGTAGGCGCTCGTGTAGCAGACCTTATAGCAGAAGGAGTTACCGCTATGGAATTCCGAGCAAGTGCAGAAGATATTGCACGTATGAGTCATGCACACCCAACCTATGCAGAAGCGGTAAAAGAAGCTGCTCTTGCTGCTACAGAAGATAGACCCTTACATATTTAAGGAAACGATGTTTTAACAAGTGTAGCGCACTTAAAACATATAGCTAAATATATCCCGCGCTCGTCGCGGGATTTTTTTGAACCCTATTGTACTTTAATCTAACTACCTATGTACAGAACAACCCTCAAAATATCTATCATATTCTTATACCTTATTATCATTGCTGGTGCTGTTGTTAGGATGACGGGGAGTGGTATGGGATGTCCCGATTGGCCAAAATGTTTTGGATACTATATACCTCCTACAGAAGAAGCACAAATCCAATGGGAACCTCATAAAGAATATAAAGAAGGATACATTATTATTGTAGAAGAATCATTGCGTATTGCTTCCAAAGATTTTACTTCTGGAAGTACATATGCTGAAAATAATTGGTCTACGTATGACAAGCATGACTATGCCAAATTTAATGTCTTACAAACATGGATAGAATATATTAATAGACAAGTAACAGTACTTGCAGGAATACCAATTCTCTTAATGATTATAAGTGCTTTTTGGTATTGGAGACGACGCCCATGGCTCATTTTTGGGTCTTTCTTTGTACTACCACTTATGGGGTTTGAAGCATGGTTGGGAAAACAAGTCGTAGATTCCAATCTATTACCAGTAAAGATTACCATTCACTTGATTGCAGCCTTAGTTATTGTAGCGCTTTTATTATATCTATGGTATAAGTCTCAGGAGAAGGAGGGGAGTACGCTTTCGCGAAATCGAACTCGTGAGATTCACGATCATAGGGAGAGCGAAGCATTAAAATTTAAAAAGTATGATCCTCTATTTAAGAACTTAGTGTTATTAGCTGGCGTATTGACGTTAGTTCAGGTAGCATTTGGAACTCAAGTACGTCAATATATAGATGAACAAGTTATTGCTCTAGGATATGAAGCCAAAGACCAATGGTTGAATCCGCCTACAGTGATGTTTTATGTACATAGATCATTTTCTATACTCGTGACGGTATTGAATGTATACCTATTCTGGCGTAACCGAAAATATCTATTAGGACATGCAAATCTGTTGCTATGGGTGTTAATTCTTATCGCATTAGAAGTTGTGACAGGAATTGCCATGTATTATATAGATTTTCCATTTGGAACACAACCGTTACACTTGGTAGTAGCATCGTTACTCTTTGGGGTTCAGTTTTATGTGTATTTAGGGAGTGTGAGTAGGAGAGAAGAAGAATTAACAGCGTAAAGGTATTCCTTCTTTACTAGAGAAGAATGTTTACTCTTAATACAATGGAAGATATTTATCAAGACTTCTATGGTTTCCTTAACCAACCTAGAATTCGTTGGTTATCGATATGCCACTTCCCATCAACTTTTTTCAATGTATAAGTTTCTCTTGATGTTCCAAAAGATCCAGGGTTTTGTTGGATGATTTCGACTTTATTTTCAGTTACTTTAGAGATAATAGCAACATGACCATATGTGTTGAATAATGTTCCTGAATAAATAATTAAATCTTTTATTTTTGGTTTAGAGATGCTTGTGTTTGTGTATTGAATTAAATCTCGCTGTTTATTTATACTGGCGTCTTTTACTCTTGGGTTAAAGAAATCTTTTGCATGACCATAACTGTCTGGCATTTTATGATGTAATTCTTCGTAATAATAACGTTTTACAAACTCAACACATTGATATTTTAATCCTAGATTATATCCATCTTTGGTGACTCTTCTCCCATTAACATTTCCAACTCCGCCATTGTAATAAACATAGACACCATCTAGACTATCTATTTTCTGACCTACTTCATAAAGTGGATTTAGATGTACTTTTTTTGACATTAAAATGCCTATTACTAGTAATATAAGTAATGACAATCCAAGTATGAGTAATTGTTTTTTATTCATGTATACGTACTGTTCTCACAAACAAATTAAAGACAATTCTTCTCTCCAACAATAAAAACATAATCTCCTAGATCATTTTCATAAGATTTCATCACTCGATGAATACCTCCAGAATCAATATCCTTTCTAAGATTTGCAAGCCCTTGGATGACTTCTTCTGTATGCGCTAAAGCAGAAAATGATGAAATCCCATTTCGAATTTGTGGCTTAAAATATATTGCTGGATTGTGCTTGCCACAATATAAAAAATGATCCTGTAAATCAGGATGAATACTATATGGTGCTGTTGTGATGATTTCAAGATCAGCATTATTTAATGACTTTGTAATAGATGCTAAAGAAGGCATTTGTGCGATAGAACCCGCAAGCATTTTAGGAAAGTAATGACATAACCAATACTGTTTCATTTGTTTAGGGGTCGAGGTGAAAATAACCATACGGCCTTTGTGTTTTAGCACATTTGCTAATGCTGCGATTCCTTTATGAATATCAGGCCAATGGTGTAGGGTTAAAAAAGCAGTCATTCCATGCACACTTTCAGTGTCTAATCCTGTTTCTTCTGCAGTACCTATTCTCCAGTCTATAGCCGTATTTCTCTTTTTTGCTTTATCTAACATCGTCATAGATGGATCAATGCCTATGTACTGTCCTCCATATTGTTGGAACTCATGTGTATAATTTCCTGAACCACACCCAATATCTAGATATACGCCTTCTACAGTGGGTTGCAGATGATATAACATACGCTCCATAAGATATGGATCAGCCTTTCTAGTCAGATCATAATCAATTCCTATCTTGTCGTATTTGGCTTTCATTGAAACAACTTTCTATAATAATTTAAATCGACTAATCGTCCATCTGTAGTACGATAGTCACACTTAACAGTACCTTCATATTCAAAACCACACGCTAGTGCAACTTGAATACTTCTCTTGTTCTCCTTGGCAATTCTACATAAGAGTTTTTTAAAACCATGTTCTTTTACGATACGATCTATAAGCATTGTAAGATGATGTGTTATAATCCCTTTCCCTTCAAAGTTCTTATCTATAAAAGCACCTAACTCAGCTTTCTGGACGTCCCAATCTATATTCTTTATATCTATAAACCCTATGAGCTGTTGAGATGCCTTCTCTTTAATGATATAAGGAAAATAAGAGCGATCCTCTATACGTGTCATGACTTCTTTACAATACGCTTGCGTAGCTTCTAGTGTAGCGGTTTTAGAAACTGTTCCAGCAAAGAAGTCTTGTAATCGTTGCTTATTAGATTGTATAAGATGGAACAATAACGTACTATCTCCTTCTTCTAAGCGTGTAAACTGATACGTATCAAAATCAAATGACATAGGGTAGGTAGTTGATAACACAATGTTACAATGAATTCTCCCCAAAAGTATTGATTGAAATCAAGATTTCTGAATTCTTGATAATGTTTCAGGCGTCATTCTTAAATAGGAAGCAATATAACGATGCGGTATTTTTTGAAATAACATAGGATGTGTGTCTAAGACATGTTGATACCTCGAGGTTGGTGCGTCAAGTAATAAGGTCTTCTCTCGATCAATTTGCATAACTAGGAGCTGAGAAAGTACGTGTTGCCAAAGTGTTACTATTTCTTTCTCTTTTTGAATAAATGCTAAAAATTGTTTCTTAGAGATGACTTTTACGGTTGTTTTTTTGATGGTTTTGATGCATAGTTTAGAAGTAGTATCTGTCAAAAATGAATCGATAGCAGATACTAATGATCCTTTATAACCAAAGTATACAATATGTTCTTTAGCATCTTCTGTAAAATAAACACGTACACTTCCTTCTTCAAGAAAATAAAGATGCGTATCAATCGTATTTGCATCTTTAATATAGGTGTCTCTTTTCAGTACCAATTCTTGCTCCCATAAATTGGCAGTAGTAATTATATCTTTTAAACGTTGGATGGCATTTTCCATCAAAATAGGGTTAGATATTTAGGAACTACACGATAACATTGAACATCCTACTTTATGACGTGCCCACTCAGGACGTTTGGCAAACCAACGTTCATGTTCAGGTTGCTCATCGTATGGATTTTTAAGAAGCGTATGGATCTCGTTTAGTAATTCGTAATTCCCTTTTTCAGCTTCATCAATTACAAGCTGTGAGATGTAATTGCGCAACACATATTTAGGATTTACTTTATTCATTTGTACGGTACGTTCAACATCCGTTAGGCGTTCTTGTGAAAGTCGTTGGAGATAGTTTTGAAACCATGATTCCCAACGTGTATAGATCGCTCCTATAATCTCTTCAGGTTTGTAGAAGGCCGCTTTCGCGAAAGCAAAAAAAGCATCTTTCACATTAGTAGAATCATTTTTAGAAACTTGAGAGAGGTTTCTAAAAAATAAGGTCATATCTGTTTCAGAAGCTTGGAGGTTTTTTTCAAGATCAGCTACCAATTGACTATCAGTTTCTAACGCTAACTGCAATCCTAATTTATCACGCATCATAGATAGATACTTCTTAGGGTATTCTGTATGATAGCTTTGCAAAATGGCTTCTAACTGTGCAGTCTCCCCAATAAGCGGAACGAGTGCATTGGCAAGTTGTAGCAGATTCCATAAGCCTATTTGAGGCTGATTTCCATAGCGATAGCGTTTGTTTTGACGATCGGTTGTATTAGGAGTCCATCCGGGTTCATAGCCTTCTAGCCAGCCATAAGGACCATAATCTATGGTAAGTCCGAGAATAGACATATTATCGGTATTCATTACACCATGTACAAACCCGACACGTTGCCAATGAACAATCATATTGAGGGTATTTTGCACGACTTCATTAAAGAATCCAAGATACCCTTCCTTAGTGCCGCTTTCATATTGCGGATAAAAATACTTAATCGTGTAATCTGTAAGAGTTTTAAGTGTCTCTGTATCTTGTCGGCTTGCAAAAATTTCAAAACTTCCAAAGCGTATAAAACTAGGTGCCACGCGACATACAATCGCTCCTTTTTCATAAGCGGCATTACCATCGTATAAAACGTCTCTTAATACTTGATCTCCAGATAAAGACAGTGATAATGATCGTGTGGTAGGAACGCCTAAATGAAACATGGCTTCACTGCATAAATGTTCTCGCACAGAAGAACGAAGTACTGCCAATCCATCTGCCGTACGGGAATAGGGAGTTTCTCCAGCGCCTTTAAGTTGTAATGTCCACCGTTTATTATTGTGTGTGATCTCGGTAAGATTAATGGCTCTACCATCTCCTAATTGACCAGCCCAATGTCCAAACTGATGACCACCATAACACATTGCATATGGAGAAGTACCCTCTTGAACGTTGGCTCCAGTGACCATATCCAGAAACTCTTTTGATTGCACATCTTCTTCCGAAAAACCAAGCGTTTCAGTTACTTCTTTAGAAATGTGTAGTAATGAAGGAGCTGATGGAATTCTCGGAGTTACATAAGAAAAACAAGCTTTTTCTACCTGTCGTCTTTCAGTTGTTGTAATAGGGTCGGCAGGGAGTTCTTTAGTAAAAGTATCTTCTATAACTAGTCGCATAGTGCATTTTTGAATACGTTGTATCAAAGTTACAACGACTTATGCAATTTTCAGTAGTATATCATATTATTTGAGCCCTCAGTAAAACACTGAAACTACTGATCTGATACTGAAAATCACACCCAATATATGAAGTCATGTTTTATTTTTGAAGTGTACGTTGTAATGAAGGAAATCAAGATGACAAAATGCCAATAATACGAAGAAGTAAGGCATGAATATATCATTGATGTTATGTTTAAAGTGTTTGATAAGAACTACTGAAACGACTGATCTGATCTTGAAATAATAGTGTGATTCTTGATTTCCTCATTTACTTTTGACAACAGTAAAAATGATGAGAGTCACGTTAATTCTTTCTAGAATGATTCTTTGATTAAAATAAGAGTGTAGTGCTCCCATTAGAGAAAACTTAAACACCCAAAATATATAAACTTTAAAAATAGAATTTAGTAAAATGACAGTATCAATTAATACAATTAAAAACTGGTTTAAAAGAGGGCTAAGACCTACAGAATCACAATTTTCAAATACTTGGGATAGTTTTTGGCATAAGGAAGACCAAATACCTATTGAGAATATTCAAAATTTGCAACAGACACTAGAAGTATCAAAAGGTGTAAAAACAACATATCTAACACTTGCGAACCCTGTTGATTTGAGAGAACTCATTTTATTAGAAAATTCTCAAGAAGGAGATATTGCGGTGGTTGATAATTACCTTCACGATGTTGTGCATTTTATTAGAAAAAGTGACGGATGGGAAAGAATAACACCTTTTAATGTACAATGTGTACTAAGAAAAAATAATACAACTGGTAAATTTGATTTATTAGATAATACTACTCATAAACCTATAGGAGCAAGGTTTATTATTACAGACCCTTTTGGTACAGGATCTTTTCAATTTGCAGTATGTTATCCTAATGCCGATAATGTAGTAGGTAGCTTACTAGCAACAGCAGATGAGAGTGATGGATCAAAAGGATATATTATAGGAGGTTCTGTAGGGGGTAGAATAGGTATTATGCGTATTACCGCTACAAATGGATTTCCAATTAAAATAAATATAGATAATAGTAATCTTACATTTGTTAATACGTCATCAGATAATATCCCTAATAGTTATTTCAGCTATACATTTGATACTTCAACAGATATAGTAACTATTAATCATCCTGAAGTTAAAATGAGTAGAAACTTAGCACCAACTATTGTCTTAAATGAAGCTTCTGTTGGTAGTCATCCTCTAATGATAACATCATATGATGCTACAAGTGTATCATTTAGATTAAATACAACAAGTGATCTTGTATTAAATTCTGTTCCTAGCTGTATAATATATAGACAGGGGACATATACCGTTCCTATAGACTTGTTAGAAGCGACAGGAAATTACTGGATTAATGGAGGTGGACAGTCTAAAGAACGATTAAACGTATTACATTTAAATCAAGAAAATACAGCTTCTTTTGATCAACCACATGTATTGCAAGGAGCGTTTACTGTAGAATTTGGAGTTAATAATATTCAATCTGGAGTTGTTCAAAGCATGTTAGGGCATAGTAGTAGTGCACTAGGTGATAACACTTTCTATTTTAATGGGACAAGACCTATTTTAACATTAAATGGAACCACTTTTGGAGAAAATAGTAATCTAGATGCTACAGTAGCAGAAGATAATTTTGTAAGACTTCGTAGAGATGCTGATAATGATATCTTTATAAAATTGAATGATCATCCAGAAACTTTGATAGGAAATAGCGATTATACATGGACTATAGATGAAATTTTTAAAGGTGCACAGGCATCAGCACATATAGGATATATCCGTAACCTACGAATAGGAAATGAATATTATAATTTTGCAGAGCAAACAGGACTAGTAGGAGCATCTGTATATAATAGTGGGTATAATCCAAGAACATTCACAGTTGTTCAAGGTAATTCAGAAAGAACTATTTGGGGTACCTTATAATTATAGAAAGTATCCAAAAGATTTTAAACTTAAATGATGTATGAGGGCTTCAAGATGAGGTTTGAAAATGAGATTGGATATTAATATTTCTTACGTCTTGGTAAGGTATTATTATAGAAGTTTTTTTGATATTTTATTTTTATAAATAAGACTGAAACGACTGATCTGATCTTGAAATAATAGTTTGATTTTTGATTTCTTCATTTACTTTTGATACTAGAAATGATATAGAGGTTATTTAATAAAAGAGTAACATTATGTCATTCTAAAATACTAAAATAAGTTTTTAAAGATCTACTGAAACTACTGATCTGATTGAGAAAACGTAATATAATTTTAAAAAAAGGAGTCTATTTTTGACAAACATATGAACAGGGGATTAACTTGGAGAATGATAAAATAACATTATGAGAGAACAAAGAGAAGTATTAAAGACATATTTTGAAAATGGAGATCGACCAACAGAAATTCAATTTGCACAACTTATAGATTCTTATGTGCATTTAAATGAACTGAACTTTGGGTTAAAATTAAAACCTTCAGGAACTCTACAAACGAAGTTCTATCATTTTTATGCTTCTAATTCACCTTCTTCTGCAGAAGCCCATAAAACAGTCGAAGCTCCGTTTGGAAGTGTTGCAGAAGAGATGTCGGGTTATACATTGCTTTCAAGTAGAGTAATTCAATATAAAGAATTAGTGTGTACAATAGAAGGAACTATTGATATTGAAAGGCATCAACCTAAAATTATTATAGAACGCTATAAACAAAAAAAGAAATTAGCTAGTGGGTATATCAAACCAGCAGGCTTTTATAAAGAATTACCATTTGATGCCGCATTATGGAATAGAAAGTCCGAATATGATGTGACTTCAAAGGAAATGATTGTAGACATAGGACCTATTCATTATTTTAAACCTGGCGCGAGTTTTAGAGATTTTAGGCCTTCGGGGAGTATACGTAGATCAGGATCTTTTAAATACTCTCGACACGGAAAATCGTACGTTCCGATTCAAATGAAATTACAAATAACTATAGATAATATGAATTACACATCACATCCTATAGACCTAAAAATAGTTTTGGGAAGTGGTGAAACAACAGATGCTATAAATTTTGCTTTTGATTAAGCAATATGCTCATAAATAGAATAACCTTAACTGGGTAGGATGACTTTATACGAGAAGTACCTTTATGAAAACAGTCATGAGACTAGATTTGATATGTGTATAGCCTGCTCTGGCAACTTATAATCGCATTAGTGCAAAGGTTTTGGTAAAACGTATGTGTGTCTTAGTGGTGTAAAAATCGCTTTGATAGACTATGAACACTACTACTTTGTAAGACACTTTTGTGAAAGATGTATTTTGCCTTTGTAAGTGAAGACAGTCATTACTTTTTAAGTGATTGTTGTAGGAACTTTGATGGAGAAAGACTCTAATCAAAAAGAAGTACAATAGTACCTTCTTTTGAGACTTTTCAATGAGAGCAACCTTTGGGTTAAGATTCTATTTTAAAATGAAAACACGTTATTCTTTATTGGGTAACGTGTTTTTTATTCATAAGAAACAGTCTTGTAAAGCCTGAAAGACACATACAAAATAAATAGTTGAATTCATCCCGCTGTTTACTGAACTCGTTTCAATATATAGGAGGATCCTGGTTAATATCTTTTATTTTAATAGATACTCCTTAAATGCTTCTTGAGATATTTCTATTGTTTTGTCTTGCTTAGGCTCAAATGGAAATCCATATTTAGGATTGTTCATAAAATAGGTAGTAGATGTAGTACTAAAATCATAAATAGACCACACATAAATAGATGAATTTCCTATTTTATTTTGATAATCAGGATTTTTATAATAGCTGGTTTCTGCTTTAATATCAAAAATACTATAGGTTATTTCTTTCTTAAACAATCCTTTTTGAACATCATTTTTCCTCCAATACGTAGTAAATTGTTCAGAGCGATCTTTATCTAAATACCAAGTTTCATCTAGTAAAGGTAATCCAAGATTTTCTCTTTCTTGGTTGAAAACTATTCCATGCTCTTTATTAAAAGGGATGACAGCTTTGTAAAGAGAATTGATTCCTAGTGCTAGAAGAGAAAAAATTACCCAACGTAATAATTTTTTTAGATCTACTAGATCTATTTTTAAAGATGATGAAAACTCTTTTGGATTACTTTTATAATCATAATAGTAAGCGATTAAAATAGGAACTATCATAACTCCTATTAAAACAAGAATAATTATATAATCCATTGACTAATCTTTAACTCCGGGTTGTTTAATTTCAAATCCACCTTCCTCAGCTTTGGCTTTGTCTACCATTGCTTTTACGTCACGTAATAGCTGTTTAGCATCATAGATAATACCATCTTTAATGGTGTATTTTACACCACCAGCACGAATCACCTCATTATCTTCTGTAAGTTTAATAGCCCCCGTTCCATACAGTACTTTTAAGTTTTGAAGCGGATTTTCATCTACAATCACAAAATCGGCTAGTTTTCCTACTTGTACAGATCCTATTTTATCATCCATACGTAACGCTTCGGCACCATTCAATGTTGCAGCTCTAATCACTTCCATAGGATGAAATCCTGCTTCTCTTAAAAGTTCTAATTCGCGTATATATGCAAATCCATAGAGTTGAAAGATAAATCCAGAATCAGATCCAGCAGTAACCCGTCCTCCTCGGTTTTTATATTCATTAATAAAAGTCATCCACAAGCGGTAGTTTTCGCGCCAAGCAACTTCTTCTTCTGTTCCCCAGAAATGCCAGTAGGACCCATGTGAGATTTTACTAGGCTGATAAAAACGCCATAAAGAAGGTAACGTATAGTCTTCATGCCATTCAGCTCTACGTGCTCTCATGAGATCGCGACTTGCTTCATAAATATTAAACGTAGGATCAAGCGTAAAGTCTAAGGCTAATAATTCTTCCATAACAGCATTCCAATGATCAGAGTAGGGCGCAGCAGCTTGTTGCCATAATCGACCTGCCTCTCCAAAACGGTGTTGCTCATTATTGTAATTATAATCTAATGGATAATCTTGTACCGTACGATCTGTAAACAATGCCTCAGGTAATCCATACCAATGTTCCATAGAGGTAAGTCCTGCTCTGGCTGAGTGTAATACATTCCATCGAGCTACACTCATTTGTGCATGATGCATAGAGGAAGTAAGACCTAGTTTTTTATTTTCTTCAAGGGCAGCTTGCATGATATGTGGTTCTGCGCCAAAAAACTTAATCCCATCAGCACCTTTTTTTGCATTATCACGTACCCATTGTCTTGCTTGCTCTGCTGTAGTGATAGGATTTTTACTCCCTTGTCCAAACCCTGTATGAGCGACAATACGTGGTGCAATGATTTCATTTTTTGCAGATCTACGTTTTAAATCTAGTGCATAATCGATGCCTCTACCAGAAGGCTCACGCACTGTAGTTACGCCATGTGCCATCCATAATTTAAATACATATTCCCAATCGGCGCCTTGTGCAACACCTCCTATATGACCATGCATGTCTACAAAGCCAGGTAAGAGATACATGCCATTAGCATCTAGTTCTTTCCCTCCGCTTTTAAGTTGAGGTCGTTTAGAATTATCGATAGGTACACCAGGATAACCTACTACTTTTATTTCTTTAATAACATTATTTTCTACAACAATGTCTACAGGACCAATAGGCGGAGCACCATCACCGTTTATCACCGTAACGCCACGAATGATTAATTGATTAAATGGGCCTTGTTGTGTTTGCGCTTTCGCGAAAGCGTATACACTCAAAATAATGGTTAAAGTGAGAAGTAGTTGTTTTTTCATGAGTGATGGTTTGTATTCTATTCTATGGATGGTTTTTTATAATACTAGTATATTAATCTAAAACTTTGCGCTATTTTTTCGCCAGCATCAGCATCATTATCATAGCAATAGATAGTTGCCTCGTATATGATCTTTTTTTCTGGATGGTACATGACAACTACAAAAACGGGATTTTTAGTCTCACCATCTATATCTGTTGCTCGTACATAATACCCTTTGGCGACAGTTGTTAGTTTTTGAGCTGTTTGTACCTCATGTAGGCTTAATTGAGAAGCTACAATTTCGGTAGTTCTAGCAAGATTTACAAAGTAATCTTTACTCACTTCATTTACAAGAAAAATCTCTGTATCTACCGCAAGATCATCGTTTTCATAACCCACTACACGTACAGATTCTGTATCGTATAATTCTAATTCTACAGGGGTTTCAAATGAAAAAGAATATTTCTCTGATGTATTTAAGATCTGTGCAAATCCTATTTGACAAAGCCCTAAAAGCAAAATGATCGTGTAGGTAGCTTTTTTATTCATAAATGGTCGTAGTTATTAATGTGTATTAGAATGAATGTTCATTGCTAAAGATACGTATTGTGAGGGAAAATCGGGTAACTCTATATTTTGTGATATTTCTAACATAAGATACACTTAACAATAAGAGGTTATTTTTTAGCCATACAAACGTTATCTTAGTACTTATAATACCTATTGTATGAATGATATAATGTCACAAAGACTAGAAGCTCTTGAATCAAAAAATAACCAGGCTTTTTTAGAGTTCCAAGGAGCATTTAAATCGGGGAATGCTAAAAAGGGTGACATTTTAGTATCTCATGGTAGTATATGCGATCAATTATATGTGTTACAAAAAGGGATAGCAAAACAATATAGATATAAAGAAGACGGGACAGAGCATATAACATGGTTTAATTTTGAAAATGATCTTGTTACTGCTTATACGAGTTTTGTAACTCAAAAAACGAGCAAGGAAGAAATAGCAGTTATTGAAGATTGTGAGTATATTCATATTTCTAGAGAAAATTGTTATCGTCTAGCAGCAAAATATCATGCGGTAGAGACTTTTTTTAGAGAAATGCTAGAGATCTATTTTATTCAATCTGACGAGCGTTTGTTTTTTTTACAAGCCCTTTCTGCTACACAAAAATATGATTATGTACTTCATAATATGCCCCACTTTATACAAAAACTTCCTCAAAAAGAATTATCATCATTTCTTGGAATTACCAGAGAAACACTAAGTAGAATACGTAAGAAAGTCTCATTATAGGGGAGTCTTTCTCTTATAAACTAGGGTAGTTTATTTATTGACATATGTCACATGTGTTTTTTAATGACCTCTATACATTTGTAGTAATTAGAAACAAAAAATAATGTGATATGAATATTTTAGATAAAATGAATCTTGCCGATATTGTATTAGGAGAGTTAAAGCATTTAAAATTTGAACAATACGAGGATCAGCATGTTGTAAGTTTAGTTGATTTGACTGGTTTTGAAATTATACGTGGTTATGGGGCTACTATGGTAGAAGCAATGAACGACTTACATAGTACGCTGTTTTAAGATTAATACGATGAGTCGTTGGTTTATGAAATGTATTATTTCCAAGGACCATGTATCGTTACAGGAACAAAACTTTCTTCTTTTTTAAGGAAGAGCCCTTTCCAACCTCCCGCCCAAATTCTGCCTTCAGCATCTTGATAAACGGTTTGTACTCCATTGGTAGTAAGTCCTTGATCATTGTAAAAATTTGTAAATGTGGTACCATCATAGCGATATACACCATAATTCTCTGCGGGAAACCAAATATGCCCATTTTGATCTTCATATACACTCCACACTTCATCTCCTGCTATAACACCGTCTTTGGTATAATTTGTAAAAGTAGTTCCATCGTATTTACTAATCCCTTTAAAATGAGTAGCAAACCAGAAATTTCCTTGAGTGTCTTCTAAAATATCATTGACAGAATTATCACTTAAACCATCTTTCTCAGAGAGATTTGTTAGCGATTTTCCGTCGTAGATATATGCACCGCCATTGGTGCCAAACCACATACGATTTTTACTATCCTGCATAATACTATGCACAATTTTTTTGCTTGTCACACCTCTTCTGTGATCTTCTTTTGTTTCAGGAAGTGTAAAAGGAGTAAATGAAGTACCATCAAATAGGCTTATTCCTTGATAGGTGCCTATCCATAAGATCCCTTCTTTGTCTATGGTCATGCTCCACACATTATTATCAGCTAAACCTTCTTTTTCTGTATAATTTGTAAAAGAGGTTCCATTATATTTTATAATACCTCTATTGGTACCAAACCAAATTGCCCCATTACGATCTTCTAAAATACCTCGTACAGCAGCCCCTTCAAAACCATTTTTAATCGTAAAATACTCCAAAGACTGTCCGTTGTAGCGCGCAACACCATCTCCATTAGTCCCTAACCATACATTACCTTTTGAGTCTTGAAATATCCTACGTACAAAGTCACTTATGGGAGGAGATAAGAGTTGTGTAGCGCTATACTCAACAGCGGGTGGCGTTGTTTGTTTTTGTTGCGATTGTATGTTTTCGGTTGCTTTTTCCGGATCTTTTATATGGTCTTGTCCGTTACAAGCGGTAATAGAAATAGCGACTAAAACTACTATATACCTAAGTATAGTAATTTTATTTTTCCAGTTGTTTAGAACGATATTCATATATGACCTTTTACTTTTTATCTATAGTGTGCTAGTAATTAAAGGTACTTAATAATTTGTATTCTATGGGGGTAACTTTTGTAGTTGTTGTTAGTCGTTTTTTTTGCACATCAAATTTCTTGTAATGAATACGTTATTAAATCTAGAAAATGCTATACACGCTTTCGCGAAAGCGTACCCAGAAACATTCCAGTATCATTTTTCAGGAAGTAATGTCCAAGTTTCATCTACAGGTTGATGTGTTTTTATAAATATGGAAGGCTTCATTAAGAAGAATGAATTATCATAATCAAATTCAAATAATTCAGTGGTTACATCTGTAAAGCCACTAGACCAAGTGGCATCGCATAGATACCATTTACCTTGTAGTTTAATAGCGTTCCAGGAATGGTTAGGGATATCCAAATTTTTAGATTTCATACTTCCATCTAGACCATACCCATTAACAATTTTGCACTCTAAACCAGCAAGTCTAGACAACTCTTTAATTAGATAAGCATATCCTGTGCAAAGGGTTTCTTTATCATTGATTAGTTTTTTAAATACCTGTCTTTTAAATTGATGATTCCAAGCATGTAGTATTGCTGGATGGTCTTTTAGTTTTTGGCGTTTACGATTGTTTTTTTGCATCAAGCCATATTCACCTTTAATATTATGGCATACCCAATAATAGATAGCTCTAAAACGCTCTACATCGGTATCTAAGGTATACGTTAGGTGATGTGCGAGTATTGGTAAATTGGTAAGTTCTTCACCTTTATAGCGTTCTGCAAGATACTCTGCTTTTGTAAAATCGATGGTTTTAAAATCGCTTTGTTGGGCTTGCAAGAATTGTATAAAGGTAAAGAACATGAAAAGAAAATACGTTTTCATCCTACGTGTATTACTTCTTTTTTATATCTGAAGATGTTGGTGTCGCTTTTGTACGTAAAGAACCTATAATAATTAACGGAATATCATCTAAAAACGGCTCGATATATGTCGTATTTCCTGTAATTTTGATCTCTCTATCTTTATATCCTAGCGAAGTCACGACCAATACATCATTTTCTTTTAATTTTTGAGGAAATGTAAATTTTCCATCATCATCACAAACTACGCCCACATAAGTCCCTTTTAAGAGTACAGTGGCAGAGGGGACAACACCATCAGTAGAGGTTACTTGCCCAGTGACTGTGCGTTCTGTTTCTTGTGCATTTACAGTCGTTGTACATAATGCAATGATTAGGAAAATGCCTAAAGCAATTCCCGTTTTTAATACGTTTTGTTGTTTTGGAATACATAGTGTTTTCATAATATATCTGTTTTGTTTCTATCAAACTTAGAAATACATCATGTGTATAAAAAGCTATAATGAGGTAATGATACGATTGCTTGAGTAAAACCGCCATTTTGACAAGTATTCCTGTTGATTAGTTTACAATCTGATAAAATGTATAGGATTTTTTTCCATTAGTCACGACTATTGTATAGGTCCCTTTCTTTAAACTTAGATGTGCATCGTCAGTGTTGTTTTCAACTTCCGTAATATCTAGCGGAATGGCAGTAGTAATGTCTTCCCCTTTTGCATATGCTAATACCATTACTGGATATTCAATGATGAGGTCATCTAGCGTAACAATCGTAGGTTGATGATCACGATCAAATAACCAATTAGGTCTGCCATTTATATACGTTGTATTTGGATGAAATACAGCAATATCTGACCAAGCTTCTCCACGTTCGTATTTTAAAGGGTTTTGTAATGTATCAATGATAACAGAAGATTCTTTTATGGTTAATGCTTTTAATAACGGGTGGTTGTAAGCTGGGTTTCCTTTTTCACTATAAACCACTTGATTAATGGTAAGCGGATTTATACCAGTGTATTCTGTAATTCTTCCTGCCATCGCTTTCTCCCAAGATGAATGTGTTCCCTCAAGTGCATGATCAAAACCACAATGAATTAGAAATTTTTCATTTGGTTTAGCTTGCATTGCTTTTTGGATATTTTTTGCTTGCTCAATTTCCCTTTGTTTCCCATTAACATTAGTAGTTTGCTCATATGGAAAAACAGTATATCCAATTTGTAAAGCTGTTCTCACTAAATCTCCAAACTGAGGATCTTTGATATAATATCCCGATTTTTGAATAGGATAGCCTCGTTCATTTAATAAAGAATCTGTAAATTTTCCACTAGCAAGTGCTTCCAATCCTAAGTTTCTGTAGCCTAATTGATATAAATCCTTAAGAAGGGATTTGGTAAATACTCGATGCGAAGAGTTATGATGTGCCTCATTTATGATAACTACTTGTGTTTGTTTTGCTTGCTCAATGATATACTTAGAAGCATTGATTTGAGTATGTTTTTTATGTATGGAATCTATCTGAATAGGGGTATAGCTTTGTTCTCTTCCGCCCATTGCTATATCCCAGTCGTTCAAGGCATTTTTATAGGCTCCTTTTGTAGCATAATCTGAAGCCGAAATTTGATATTTCCACGGGACAGTATCTTGATGAACCTTGTCTTGGATTTGTTGATTTAATTTATACTCAGATGTAAAATCTATTTCTTGTATTGTTCTTTTCTCTTCTTTACAGCTTACTATTATGACTAGAAGTAGGAAAGACAAGAATAGGTTAAAAGTGTTTTTTGAAATCATAACTTTCTAAATTCGTTGTGATTGTAAAAATAACTAAATAATTAGTTTAAACTAATTATTTAGTTGTAAAGAAAGTTTATATATGATTTCAGTGATAAGAATGAGTGGAGGTATTATGCTGTACGCAGTATTTTTTCCATTTTTCTACCTCTAGCAAGTTCGTCGATGAGTTTATCTAAATAGCGACATTGTTTGGTTAAAGGTGTTTCAATTTCTTCTATCCTATACCCACATATAACTCCTTTAATTAATGATGCATTAGGATGCAACGTTGCTCTTTCAAAGAAGGTCGCAAAGGTTACTTTTTCATCTATGAGTTTTTGAATATCAATCTCATTAAAACCTGTAAGCCATTCTATTACTTGATGTAATTCTTCTTTAGTTCTCCCTTTTTTCTCTACTTTATTCACGTAATGGGGATAGACAGAAAAGAATTTTATGCTGGCTACACGAGCATCGTGTTCTGGAGTTGTTGCCATGATTTTAGTTTGATGTTATTACATATACAATATATAAAAATAATTATGCTTTTGCTCTTTGATAGTGTGCAGTATAGACTTTCTTATCGTTTTTTAGTTGAAAGCGTATATGATATGTATGGGACTGTAAGATTTATCATCATAAGAACTTTCTGTATAAGTAGCATCAAAAAATGGTTCTCATCATTATTCAAAATCAGAACAGATAATATCTTTCCATAATAGATAGCCTTGTCTATTCATATGTAAACTATCTGAAATGAAAATATTGGGTATTGGACGGCCATTTTTAGCTAACATTGGATGCCATACATCTATATATGAAAGTTGTTTATGACTATTACAATAGGTCTTTAGTAGCGAATTAAATGCTAGGTACTTCTCTTTATATTTCCAACGAGAGGGGCTTGGTTTAGCACTCATAAAATGAATCTTAATCTTTGGGTTTGAGGCTAGTATTTTTGCAGTGATTTGTTCTGCTGTTTTTAGAATGTCTTCTAAATCTTTTTCTGCAGCAATGTCATTATCGCCTTCATATATGTAAACATGATCTGGTTGAAATCTCAATACAGTTTCTTCTAAAAAATAAAGTAGATCAGACATATGTGATCCTCCAAAGCCTGTATTAATAACTTTTGTATTATTACAATCTGTTTGTAACTGTTCCCAAAAACGAATACTAGAACTTCCAGTAAATACCGTTAATTCTTCCCCTTTTGAGATTGCTATCTCAGTAAATTTTTTAATGTCTTCATCAAAACGATTTGGATCTTGTGCTATTAGATTTGCAAACGGTATGATGAAGAGAAAGAATATGACTACTATTTTCTTCATAAGTTCGTATTTTTTTAGTTTACTACTATTTGTGAAAATTCAGAGAAACTAAGATACTAAAACCATAAGAAGTTTAATAAGTAGGAAGCAATGATGTGTTTTTGATAACATTAATAAATGTTACTTGGAGAGTTCGTTTAGTGTATCCTTTTCTTTCTTAGAAAGTTTGTCGTATCCTTTTTTATGAATCTTATCAAGAATTCTATCAAGTTCTACTTGTTTTGAAGCTTTATTTTCATTGTATTTATCTTCTATTGTGTAGGCTTTTTTTGATGTTGAAAAAGGATTGGAAATAAGTAATATATGTGGTTTTTTAATCATCAAGAATAGAAAAATAAATGATGGTATAAGAATAAGAAGTATGGGGAAATAATTCGTAGTCAAGATAGTAGGATCTATGAATATCGCGACAATTAAACCTATGATACCGCCTCCTAAATGCGCTTCGTGTCCTATGTTATCTCTTTGTGTTTTGATTCCATATATAGAATATAATACATACGCTATTCCATACAACCATGCTGGAATATGAATAGGTATGATGATAAAACCAATATCCATACCAGGAAACAATCCAATAGATGCAAAAACTAATCCGCTCACGGCTCCTGAGGCTCCTACTGCAGTATAATCAGGATGATTTCTATGAACGTATAAGGCAAGTAAATTTCCACCAATTAAGCTAGCAGCATATAACAGTACAATAGCTATTATCCCTATAGAGGGTTCTAAACTAGTACTAAATAAATAGAGCGTAATCATATTAAACCCAAAGTGTTTCCAATCTAAGTGTAGAAAACCAGAGGTAATAAGTCTTTTGTAATCTTTATGTATTAAAATTTGATCAATATGAAAAGCAAATCGATCTAAGAAGTTGAAGTCTTTTAAACCTTTATAAGTAACTATTCCATTTATAGCTATAAGTGTTAAAGTTACGATTCCTATGTCTTCCATTCGTTTTCGTTTGGGATTGTATGTATAAAAGTAAGAATTTGAATGTATTATTTGAGGATTAATATATTTTGAAAACCAGTATACGCTTTCGCGAAAGCGTAATCTATAAACATAAAAGCCTGAACATCCATACACATGTTCAGGCTTTATACCAAATGAGTAGTAAACAAGTCTTATAAATCAAAATGATTTAGGCTCATTTTAAAACCCATTTGGGAGTGAGTATAGTTCCCCAAAAACTATACTTCCATTTTTTTTAGTTCTTTATAATTACGGTCTAAACGTCTCATTAAGATTCCATAGATCATTTTATAAAAGCCCCACATAAGAAGCATGATTACAGTCATGATAGCTGTAAATTGTAATGCAAGTACTGTCATACTTCGATCTGCAAAATCCCCTGTATCATTTTGAGTAGAGATGATAAAAGCAATCAAAGCACTTACGGCTAAAAATGCCATACTAAACCAGATATAATACTTTACGGTTTTTCGGGTTTTGATAATATTCTCTAATAATACTTTTGAAGAATCGGTAGTTTCTATACGTTTATAATTTCGATAAAACCAAGAAACAAAGAAAATCAATGCTCCTAAATGTAAGACCAGTATCACTGTGTCAAAGGTTTGTAGACCATGTTCTTTTTCAAATTGTTTGGAATCGTCTCCGCCAAAAGCAAAGGAGAGTACAATCCAAAATACAAATTCTAGCATACTGATAATAAAAATCCACTTTACAATAGAAGAGGACTTCTTTAGTAACATGGGGTATATATCTTTTTTACTAAGTTTAGGAAGTGTTTCATCCTGCTTTTGCCACTGCTTTTTTAATAATTCTAATTCATCTACCATAACTATGATGGGTTTACTAGTTTTCTAAGCTTTCCTTTTACACGATTCATTTTTACACGAGCATTTACCTCGGTAATTCCCATCGTTTCGGAAATCTCTTTATAATTTTTATCTTCTAAATAAAGAAAAACTAGGGCTTTTTCTATATCATTTAAATCTTTGATTGCATTATACATGACCTTTAATTGCAGCTCGACAGTATCGTCATACTCTTCTGAAGAGATACGAAACATCACATCATCAAAATCCTGTGTTTGCACAGTACGTTTTGATTTCCTATACAATGTGATTGCTGTATTCAATGCCACACGATACATCCATGTACTAAATTTTGCATCTCCTCTAAATTTGGGAAATGCACGCCATAGCTGTATAGTCACTTCTTGAAACAGGTCGTTATGCTGCTCTCGATTATTGGTGTATAATCGGCAGACCTTGTGTACAATGTTCTGGTTTTCTTCCAGAAGTGTTACAAATTTTTCTTGTAAATCTTTCTCCAATGATTGATCGTTAGTTACCTATTGGTAGGGGATTTTACTGTAATGTTACAGAAATCTTTAGAATTTTATTTTATGTAGGACAGGAAGTCCTATTTTAATAGTTATAAGTACGCTTTTGCGAAAGCGTATAAACGCTGATTTTCATTTTAATACAGACCATTAGAAAACGAAAAGCCCCCTGTACGAATACAGCGGACTCTTCTCCCTAATTAATAATTGAAATGTTTTTTTTTATTTAATAATTACTTTTTGAGTAGTACCATTTTCAAAATGGATAAGGTATATTCCTGTTTTTAATGTTTTGACATTTACTTGAGATGCTAATGGACTACTAGCTACTTTACGACCTACGAGATCATACATATCAAAACCACTTTCTTTGCTAAAGAATAGTGTTCCATTTGAAGTTGGATTTGGATATACTGTAATAAGATCACTATTTGCAGAGAATTCTTCTGTACTTAAAGTATCATTTTCAAGTGTATATATTGAAATAGTTGAACTTACTTCATTAGCAACCACTATAAGTCCGTTACCAGTGGCATTATCTTCTGGTGCCACATAAATGATGCCTTCTGGCGCAAGATCACCTTCTGGATTTTCTATATCTAATGTTGTATCTCTATTGTTTACATAGGTTTCAAAAGTAGGCGCTGTTGGGTCAGTTACATTGAATACAGCAATCCCTCCAATTCTTTCTAATGCAACAAAGGCATACCATTGTGTTGCAATTTCTCTAACGATAACAGCTTCTGGCTCGGGTCCTTTATCATCAGAACGGTTTTTAAAAGCATTTTCATCATCGGTAGCATTAAAGATCGCTCCATATACAGGATCTTCTTTTGTGATACTTTCTAGTAAGTCTTGACTATCATATACAATTGCGCCTGTTTCTGCATTTACAATAGAGAAAGAACGTCCTCCATAAATATGTATGGAATCAATATCTCCATCGCCGTCTGTATCTCCTGTTGCATTTGTAGTACGTAGTCTTCCTAGCGTTTCATCCATTTGTAGAAACTCAGCATTTGGATAGGCTTCTGGATCTAGGTCAAGATCACCTATACGTACTTCTTCACTAAATCCATCATAATCTCTAGCATCTCCTTCATTTGCAATGACAATATAATTTGTTCCATCTACGGTATAAGTATCGATAGCATCTGGTTGATACATTCCTACTGTATTCCATGTCGTCATGAATACGAAATCTAGTCTGTTGGAAGCATCTAATGCGTTTTCTTCAAGAGAATGGTCTTTAACACCCCAAGCCTCAACAGCAGTAATACTTGGCGTTTCTAGATTTACGATCGCATAAGCATTGTTTTCTTGAAGGGATACATAAGCAATGGTACTATCTTCAGAAACGGTAATAAATTCTGGTTCTAGATCTTGAGACACGGAAGCCCCTGGGCCAAAAATACGTACACCTGCGGCTTCTAATGTTGCTTGGTTTGCATCAAAACTATTAAAGTTAAGAGAAGTTACTTCTGCTTGTGTTACTGTTTCAATTCCTCCAGTAATGTCAATAACAGAGATCGTCCCTTCTGGGTCTATCGTATAATCATCACTAGGCTCTCCTTCGTTAGCTACCAATACTTTTGTTCCATCAGGTGTAAAGGTTACCATATCTGGCAGCGAACCAACTTCTACATTGCTTAGCACAGTCCCGTCTGTATCTATAAATACAATTTGCCCATTTCCTTGATCGGCAGCTCTTACCGCTACTGCTACAGTACCATTAAAAGCACTTACACTAGTGACTTCATCTCCAAAAGCACTCATATCTACAGCAGATAATGAGGTGAGGTTTAACGGATCACTAAAATCAATGACTTCTACAGCATTATCTCCTGCATTAGATACAAAAAGTCTATTAGAGCTCATATCGTGTGTTACGATTTCTGCACCATTTACCTCTATGTTTGTAGCAAAAGACATCCCTAAAGCATTTGTTGCATCAGGAGCTTGTAACTCATTGTCTATTACATATACTGTATGTGTGGTAAGTTCTCCCTCTTCAGCCTCTGTAAAATTTTCTAGTGCGATTGCTATATAATAATCTTGATTTTCATCCATATTATCAGCAAGGGTAATAGTCACATTTTGTGTTGTTGCTCCGCCTGCAGTGAATGCTAGTGTCGTAGTATCTAAAGTAAAAGAACTACCAAGGTCATTTGTGAGTGTTACTGAGACAGCTACAGAAGCATCTGCAGACTCAGAAATAGATACAGGTATATTAACGGTTCCATTATCTTCTGTAACTTCAGAAAGCTCCTCATCAAAAGAAATACGTGTAGGCGTTCCTGTAGTGTAGGTTCCTAATGGGAAAGGAGTAGCAGCACTCGCATTATCAGTTTCATCATCTAATGCATTTGGACCACTAAAATTCCAGTTGTCTATCATAAAGTTTGATCCATCTGCTGTTGTACCACTATTACGATATGCCCATCCATCTTGATATTCCCAGTCTTCACCACTTCCATCTACATTAATATCTCCAAATACATCTATTACCATTCCGTTATTAAATAGTTCAATAGCATCATCTCCATTTACATTGGCAGTACCATCTACAAACGTAGGGTCAAATCCAAAAAAAGTATTAAAATTTGGTTGCTCACTTGCGATGTAAATAAAATCACCGGCAGTTGCATTTCCAGAGAGGAAAAATTCTTCACCATCAGTACCATCTCCATTATTTGCAGAACCAATAGCATAAGAAGATAAATCTGTAATATCATTTATCACATATAGTTCTATAGCTTTAGGAGTTCCGCCTGTAAGTGTTGCGTCTACAATACCAGTAATTAATAGGTCTTGCGCTTGTGTAATTGTAGAAATACTCAGTAAGAGTATTAAAGAGTAGAGTTTTTTCATAATGAGTTTCATAAGATTGATACCCGTAAAAATACTAGGTCAACTATGTAATCATTTGAAATTAATGTTACGAAAATTTTACTCTTTGTAGTGTATAATCATAGAATTTACATTTCTATAATATAGGGATAAAAAAAAGGTAATATTCTCTTAAAGAATACGCAATATAGCTATTGTTTAAGGTATTTATCTCTCATATAATCAACCGATTGTTGTATGAGTTCTTTAAGAATGTCCAGATCTACATCGGCTAGTTTGTTTATATATAAACAAGCTTTACTGGTTTTGTGTTTCCCTAATTTTTTAAGTAAAGGATCAAAATTAACAAAGCCTGGCATGATATATAAACTTATGTTTTGTTTACGTGGAGAAAAACCAACGATAGGCCAATCTCCTTCACGACCACTGGCATATACATAATGATACGAGTCAAACCCTACAATACTACCTCCCCACATTTTGGGAGCTACACCTGTGACTTCTGTCATCATTTCTAGCAATATAAAACTATCTGCTTTTTTTACAGGATGTGCAACGGCATTTAGAAATTCTTCGACTGAAGCATCATTTACTTTGGTTTTTACGTCGCTCATGGTATACTATATATTTAACAATTCTTATACTTATCATTTAGCCCTATTCCTTCTAGAATCATTGGAATACATTTCTCTAGTCTTCGTATTCTCGTTGCCTCTTGTTTTGCCCCGCCTATATGTTCTGTATATTCTCTTTGTTTTGAGGGTGTCAATGCCTTAAATGCAGTTTGTAAGGTTTCCGCTTTCGCGAAAGCGGACTCCAGCTCAAGAGGAATGACCACTTCTTTTTTAGATCTGTCGGGTTTTACTTCTTTCCCATCTTTGGCATTTTGAATAGCCTCTAGAAGATATTCCCTTAAAATGGTCGTATCAATATCTTCTAGAGATTCATAATGCAATGAGCGCATTGCTTTGGTTTTTCCATCTTGTGCATTGCGTAATAGTTTTTTTGTGTCAGAAAGAAAAACACCTTGAAAAAACCAAACACCAAAATGGTTTTTAAAATTTCCTACACCTATTACATTACGACCTTGTATCGTATAGCAAGGAAAATTCCATTTCCATTCTTCTTTAAGTTCTGTATCCTTAATAACAGCGCGTAACTGCTGTATACCTTCTTTCCAAGGCGAAGACTTTGTAAAATAGTGTGTTAGTTTTTCTTCGGTAGTCATGGGTATTCTTAATTCTTAATAATTTTTATGGTATGTATTTCATTTGCTCCCGTAATACGAAGGAAATAAACTCCTTTTTGATAGGAGCTACTGTCTATAATTTCTCCAGTGTTAGCTCCTGAAAACTGTGTTTGTAGATGTACGCGCTTACCACTCACATCAAATAGTTCTAGTCTTTTTATAAATGTAGTAGGAGGTAAGATTACTTGAAATTGATCTGAAACTGGATTTGGAAATACTTTTACTAAATCTTCAAGTGTATTATCTTGTATAGAGAGTACATTATCATAAAGTACCTGAAGCGAATCTATCGGTTCTTCTCCAAAAGGCATTTCTTCTATATTCAATTCTAAAGATGGATTTCCTGGAGTATCTGTTTCTTGATATACTACAAGATAAGCAGAAGTAGATGAGGTACCTCTATCCAAACATCTCATATCTGCTCCGGCAAAATTAGCACCTTGCATTGCAGCCATCAGTTTATCTGCTAGAGTACCTGTCGTATTGTTAAAATTGTTTTCCATATTAATGAGTACGGTTTCATTTAATAGGATATTTCCTTGTACACTATAGGTAGCGCCTTGTCTATCATCTTTAAAATCGTCTGCGAGGCTGCCTGTAAAGCCAGCAGTTCTTGGGTTTCCATCTGGATCAAAATCGGCAACACCGTATTGTCTGAATTCTGGATTGAAGTTTTGAGAACTACAATCGTCATTATTAATAAGGTAATCAATGATTTCATCTGGAGAAAGCCCTGCTTCCATTTGATCAATCGCATTTGCTAAGTTGGTATTGGGAATACAAACAAAAGCCTGAGAGTTTACACCACCGCGTCCAGGAATAATATCAGTAATAATATCAATAAGCCCTCCAAATTGCCCTATACCATCTACACAAGAAGCTCCAGCTGAGCCCACTTCACCTGTATCGGGATCTACAGCAATGATAGAGAATGTGTCTTGCGCATAGGTGGTAAGACTTAGGAATAATGCAATGAGTACAACGTAATTTTTTTTCATGAGTTAGCAATTTTATAGACTTTAAAGTTAATCAATTACGAGCACTTTTTCAGACGTTTAGAGCATAGCTACTTCAAGATGATGCAAAGAAAATACAATTGGGAATCAAAAAATGACGGTTTAGTAGTTTATGCTTTCGCGAAAGCGTAAGAAGTAACACTTTTGTCCTGTAACCAAAAAAATGATTACTATGATCTCTAAAGCACAATTAAACGAAGCACGATTAGATGTAGCTCAAAGAGCAAAACAAGGTATTGATTTTATTACTGCCGCAACTGTTATTTGGGTGCTTATCACTATTATATGGAGTACAGAAATGACGTTAGAAACCAAAAATATAGCAACACTAGCTATAGGAGGGATTATGATGCCACTGGCGTTATTGTTTTCAAAAGTATATAAGTCACAATGGAAAATAAAAGATAATCCTTTACAGCCTTTAGGGCTATTGCTTAATATCGCACAGTTATTTTATTTTCCTATTCTAATACTTGTTATCAAATTTATACCTACTTATTTTCTGCCTGTTTTTATGATTATTACTGGCGGACATTTCTTTCCGTATGCTTGGTTTTATAAACAACCAATGTATGCTATTATGGCTGGGATTATTTCTATAGGCGCTGTTGTTTTAAGTTTTACAGTGCTTCCCCAATCACCTATGCTTGCTCCACTTGCAATGACTATTGCATTAACCATACTTACAATTACATTATTTATTTCTAATAAACACTTAGCACAAGCATCAGAATACCGTATTGTGTAAAGGATTCATCATCATTCATCATCAATCAAAAACCAATCACTATGAACTATTTATATATCTTATTTTTCTTTTTATGTATTAGTACCTATGGACAAACGACTGTTTCGGGAACTGTGACAGATAACAAGGGTATTCCTATTGAGGGAGCCAATGTATACCTAGATGGCACATACGATGGTGCATCTAGTGCTGTGGATGGAACGTTTAGTTTTACTACTAGTGAAACGGGTGATCAAGTACTTATTGTAACTTTCTTATCATATGAGACATTCTCATTTTTTGGACCTTTATCTAGTATGAAGGATTTAAAAGTACAGCTTAAAGAAGATATTAATTCTTTAGATACTGTTGTTATTTCGGCTGGGAGTTTTGAAGCTAGTGATAACAGTAAGATTTCTGTATTAAAACCATTGGATGTAGTGACAACAGCAAGTGCTTTAGGAGATTTTGTAGGGGCGTTACAAACACTTCCTGGGACTACTACCGTAGCAGAAGATGGTCGTTTATTTGTACGTGGTGGTGATGCGGGAGAAACACAAATTTTTATAGATGGTATTCGTGTATTTACACCGTATACACCCACCACTAATAATATCCCTACACGAGGACGCTATAGTCCATTTCTATTTGATGGGATTACGTTTTCTACTGGAGGTTATTCTGCTGAGTATGGAGAAGCCCTTTCTAGTGTTCTTTTATTAAATACAGTAAATGAGCCTGATCAAAATAAAACGGATATTTCTGTAATGTCTGTAGGTGGAAGTTTAGGGATGACAAGAAAGTGGGAGAAGTCTTCGCTTAGTTTAAGTACTTCCTATATCAATCTAGCGCCTTATATAGAAGCTTTTCCTGATCGTAATAATTGGTCCAAACCAGCTGAAGCGCTTTCTGGTGAGGCTGTTTATCGCTATAGAACAGCAAATGGTTTATTTAAACTTTATAGTGCTTTTGACACCTCTAATTTTGAACTGAATCAAGAGGATATTAATCTGGAGAATGGACTTGACTTTAGTTTAAAGAATAGTAATTTATATGTGAATACGTCCTACACAGGTGTGTTATCAGATACATGGAGTATTCAAACAGGAGGAAGCTATACGTATGCTAAAACTGATGTAGGGATCATGACCAATACAATTGATGACACAGAGAATTCTGCCCATTTTAAACTGAAAGTAAAAAAGCGTTTTTCAAGTAGATTTAAGGTATCAATGGGGGTAGAGCAGTTCATTACAGATTTTAATGAAGATTTCAGTGGCGTTTTTAATACCCAAACGATCACAGATGCTTATGGGTATGATAGTTCGATTAGTGCTGCTTTTACAGAAGCAGATGTTATATTCTCTAAAAAATTAGCACTTAAGACAGGACTTAGAAGTTCATATACAAATCTAACAGACCAAGTTACAGTATCGCCTAGAGTTTCGCTAGCCTATAAAACAGGAAAGAAAAGTCAGTTGTCACTTGCTTATGGAGATTTTTATCAAAATCCTACGAATGATTTTTTAAAGTTTAGTCAAGAGTTAGAAGCTCAAAAAACCCAGCATTATATTTTGAATTATCAATACAATAATAACGGACGTATTTTTAGAGCAGAGGCCTATAGAAAAACATATGACAATCTTGTTACGTTTGATACAGATTTTGCAGGTGTAGATAGTGTGTTTGAGAATGGAGGAGATGGATATGCGCAAGGATTAGATATATTCTGGAGGGATAATACCAGTATTAAAAACATGGATTATTGGGTAAGTTATTCTTTCTTAGATTCAGAAAGGAAATATCTTAATTTTCCAGAACAAGCAAGGCCTTCTTTTGCTAATACCCATAATTTTTCTGGAGTAGTAAAATACTTTATAACTGATTGGAAGTCTCAGGTTGGGTTTAGTTATCAGTATGGTTCTGGTCGTAGGTATACGAATCCAAATGTACCTGGTTTTTTACAGGAAGAAACAAAATCGTTTAATAGTATTAGTTTAAACTGGGCGTACTTACTATCGCAACAAAAGATTTTATATGTTTCTGTAAATAATGTATTAGGATTTAATAATGTAAACGGATTCCAGTATAGTAATACTCCTGATATAAACGGGACGTTTGATAGAAGAGCACTTACTCCTGCAGCAGATCAGTTCTTTTTTGTTGGTTTTTTCTGGACAATAAGTGATGATAATAATAGTAATCAGTTGGATAATTTGTAAAAGTAAAACACCGACTTAAGTCGGTGCTTTACTAGATTACTATAAAATATTTTAGAAAGGAAAACATCCTAGAGTACCTCCAAAGTTTTTACATACTCCAGGTAAAACTGTACGACAACCACCTGATGAAGTATAACATGCATCTCCTTCATTTTTGTCTGAACAGCCTCCTTCGCAGTAGGCATCACCTCCTTGTATTTCTTGTTGTACTTTTTTACTTAATCTTGTTCCTAAATTTGAAATGTTTTTTAACATGAATTTTAATTTTAGATATTAAATAATGATGTGATCATTTATAGACATTCACTAGATATGTCTACTTTTCGCGAAAAAGATTTAATTTCTAAATTGAATATTTCCTCTTTAAAATACAAGTATCATTTCATAAGTGCTTGATTTTATTTCAAATATGTATTTTATAAAAAAGCCTCTTTATTTATTAATGGTAAGAGGTTTTTACTTTTTACAGAATATTAATTTAAGAATTGGCTAAAGTTAATATCATATTGATATACACAATCTGGATTTGGATTTACTGATGTTTTTGGTCTTGTAACAATAATGATTTCATCTGTAGCTGGTGTATAATTTGATGAGATTATATACTCAAGAGTAGTCATTTGGTTATGACAGGTATTACCAGGAAAAACGGAACTTCTATTACGTGCAATCGCGGTATTACTGTCACTAGATGTTAAAGGATGTGCTGTTGAGGAAATTTGTGAAAAATCATTATCATTTATATTTAATGGGAAAAAGAATTCTAAACAATTATTTTGTAGAATATAATTAATGAAATTAGTTGCAATTATTTCAGCTTCTTCTTCTACAGGAATAGGGTTTTCTAATTCAGGTGCTCCATTTTGACCATTAGGACCCAAAGGAGGAGGAGGTATGTTAGAAGCCGTTTCAGGACGACAATTTTCAGGTAGATCTGATGCTTCAAATCTATTATTGGAACTTTTTTGATTGTCTTCTTCTTCTAAAACTATTGTTATAAAATCAATTAAGATTTCCTTATAGGTGTTTTGAAATTCATTTGCAGGATTTGATGTATCTAATCCTATAACATTAGAAAGGCTTACATATCTTCGAGGACCTTTTTTATCTATGAAATCTTCTTTTGCTTCGGGATAATGCATCAATGTGTATGCTGCAATATAAGATGCCCATTGCATTCCGCGCTCTAAGTCAATACTTTCTTGAGATAAAGGCGAGGTATCATAGAAACGTTGTCCTGTTTGAGTTGATATGTTATCAACATCTGTAGTTTCAATACTAAAGTTACTTGGATCATTTTCGATAACAGACTCTTGATCTACAGAACAAGATGTGATTACGAATAATAATGCGATTAATACTAAATAGGGACTTAGTGTTCTCATAGTTTTTACATTTTAATTATAGGGTAATAGTACTACATTTTCATACAAAATAATCATGTCCATATATAAGTGCATGTGTTTATTTCATTTTCGTATGAATTCATTTCATTTTTGATTTTAATCAAAAATTCTTTTTAATACATAATCTTTGCGCCTACTAGAAACGGGTACTTTGAAATCTAGATGTACGACAAGTATTCCTTGTTTATTATATTTGAGTACATGTTTCTTATTTACAATATATGATTGGTGACATCGTATAAAAGATTCTTCAGAGAGAATTTCCTCTACTTTTTTTATAGATTTTGACACCATAATTTTCTCCATTTGTTGTGTGTAGAAAGTAGTGTAATTTCCTTCAGATCTACAGTAAATGATGTCATCTTCATAGATCGCATATACATTATCACTCGTTTTAAGAATAACTCTTTTGTTTTTAACGCCACTAAAATATTCACTAGAAATCTCAATAAGCTTTTCTAAATGATTTTCCTTTTTTTCTTGTGTCGTTACCTTTTGAAGGGCATCTACAAATTCATCTATCTCAATAGGTTTTAATATATAATCTAAGGCTCCTACTTTAATAGCCTTGATGGCATGTGTATCATATCCTGTAATAAATATGACATCAAAATCTTTAAAAGTGGTTTGTTGCAGAATATCAAAACTAGTACCATCTCCTAGATTGATATCGAGTAATAGGAGTTGAGGTTTAAGTTGCTCAATCATTTTTATCCCTGAAGTAACGCTATCTGCTTCTCCTATAATAGAAATTTCATTTTTAAAATGTGATATTACTTTTTCTTTGATATCTGCTCTTACGCTTGCTTCATCATCAATAATAACTGTTTTAATCATGCTCTGTTTGTTTATATGGAATTAAAAAAGAAGTGATCACTCCACTCGTAGAAGTATCACGATCTCCTTTATTTAAGACGGAAATTTTCTGTTTGGTTGCTTTTTCTATAAAATCTGAAATCAATGTTGTAGAAACAGATTCTTTATGAGAATTCATCTTAGATTGTATTCCTACACCATTATCTTCTATGATACATTGTAAGTATTCTTCTTTTTCTGACAATGTAATGCTAATTTTTCCTTTATATTCAATTCCCTTAAAAGCATGCTCAATACTGTTTTCTATATAAGGTTGTAGGAGCATAGGAGGGATGAATATAAGGTCATCTTCTTCTAGATCTATCAAATGAATTTCATATTCAAATTTATCAGGAAAACGAAGCAATTGTAAATCCATATATTTCCGAAGGGATTCTAATTCTTTTTCTAATAATACATAATTATTTGTTGAATTTTCGAGAATCAATCGTAGCAATCTTGAAAACTTCAACAGATAATTAATAGCACCTTGTTGATCTTTTTTGATTGTATTCTGGATAGCATATAGCGTATTAAATGTAAAGTGAGGATTCATTTGTGAACGCAATAAACGCTGTTGCATTTGTAAACTCATTTCATCAAATGTACGTTGTCTTTTTTTATAGAAGAATATTCCTATACTTATTAATAAGATAGCCATTATAAAGACTAAGAGTAATTGTGTCTGTGTTCTTAGTTTTTCTATAATTGCTTCCTGTTTTTCATTACGCAAGCGTTTTTCTTCTTTATATGCAAATTCTAAAGATTTTAAATCTTTAGAATACTTTTCTTCATATCTCGTATTTTGATATTTTGTAATCGTATCTAGATATTTTAGTACTTCATTAATATTTGATTTTGTCTCATAAGCATATCTTAATTTATAATTTGAAATATTGCTTATAGTAGTTTTTGAAATATTAAGTGTTTTTAGAGTGGTTGCTTGGTCTAGATAATATTTTGAACTATCATATATTTTTAAATCAAGATATACTTCTCCTAAATTTGCGTACGTTTTAGCTAAGTTCTCAATTTTAGTAGGTGATTCTGAAATTTTTTTAGCAATATGTGAGGCTTTCAAATAATATTTTAATGCAACTCTATAATTTTTGTCTAAATGATTATAGTATCCGTAATTAATGAATAATTCTTGTTTAAATATATCATTTAATTGTTCTTCCTTTTGAAGAATATTTTCTAAAGTTTGATATGCCTTTTCTTTATTGTTTAGATATTTATATTCGATTTTTGTTTTAGAGCTAACAGCAGAGATTAGCGATAATGTATCTTTCTGTTTTTGTAATGTTTCAATTCTTTTATCACTATATGAAAGTGCTTTTTTGTAATCTTTTATTTCAATGTATGTGTTTTCTAATTGATAGAAAGCAAATGCTCTATAAACATTATTATTAATAGGGAGTAATGATTCAAATTTATGTGCGACAGCAATACAATCCCCATATTCTTGTAGTTTCTTGTAGGTTACCCACGAGTTATAAAAATAGGCAACTTCTCTATCATTTTTAATAGAATCTTTAATGCGATCAATTGTTTTATGAAAATAGGTAGCAGCACTATCTATTTCCCCTATTTGTGAGTAGTAAGACCCCGTTAAGTAATCATTTTCTGCTTGTAAAGAATCAGATAGAGTAGGGGTTGATTTAATAAGATTGGCTGCGTCTTTTAGATATATTAATGAAGAGTCTGATACGTTTTCAAAAGCTTTTTTTTGAAAAAGCTTTACGGTATCTTCTATACTTTTATTCGTAGATTTTTGATCGGTTGAGCATGCGAAAAGAAAGCAACTTAATAGAATACAGTATAGGGATGTATTTCTTATCATATATCAAACTTACAGAAAATGTTAAACTAAAGGTAATTCTTTATAATATATTACTGTCTGTCAATTTTGCTGACATTTAGAATATTAGACTATTTTTGATAATTTTGATATTCTGCGGGTACTATTTTATGATACAAATAAAGTAAATAGGAGGGGAGTTATTTTATTTTTTAGTTTAAAAAGTACGCTTTCTATATACGCTTTCGCGAAAGCATATAAAACAACATTGCCAGAAAACAAAGAAGCCTCTTATTATAGAGGCTTCTTTTGTCAATGTATGCATAAAATGCGCTAGTGAATAATTAATTTTTTTGTAAATGATCCCATATCCGTTTCTAGTCGAAGTATATAAGGACCCTTACTTATATTGGATACTGGTAACTGCAACG
>NZ_CANLOB010000031.1 GCF_947492815.1 uncultured Dokdonia sp. | reverse complement strand
CTAAGGACAGTTCCATTTTTTTTTACAAAAATCCAACTTCTATTTTAATTCACACACAACTTTTAGGAATGATCCAATATTCAATTAAAAATTGCAAAATATTATTGCTTACCAAATTTTTAATTGTACTTTTGCATCCGCTTAGAACAACCTCTGACGAGAATCGTGAATGTTGCACTAACTAAAAAATATAAAAATCCATTATCATGGAAGATTTAGTAAAATTTGTACAAGACGAATTTATAACAAAGAATGATTTACCAGAATTTAGTGCTGGTGACACCATTACTGTTTATTACGAAATTAAAGAAGGTGAAAAAAGCCGTACACAGTTCTTTAGAGGAGTTGTAATCCAATTAAGAGGAACTGGAAGAACTCAAACATTTACTATTAGAAAAATGTCTGGAACGATCGGTGTAGAACGTGTTTTCCCATTAAACTTACCGTCTATTCAAAAAATAGAAGTAAATAAAAGAGGTAGTGTACGTAGAGCTCGTATCTATTACTTTAGAGGTCTTACTGGTAAGAAAGCTCGTATCAAAGAAAAGCGTTCATAAAGAACACACTTTCACTACGAAATATAAAGAAAAGCTTTTGAGAATTATCAAAAGCTTTTTTTATGCACAATTGTTAACAACCTAAGTTCATAACCAGTTGATAATTAAATTAATACCTAATATCATTTTAAGCTATAAAATTAATTATCTTTAAGTAAGCTTAATACGAAATAAGCGATTCTGTTCATATTGTATTAGCCTAAAAAGTTTCAAAGAACATATGTTATTAGGAAACTCGGTCGTGATAACACTAACAAGAAGCGCTGCAAAAGCTAGATGTTGTATTAAATTAATAGCGTACAACTATCAATAAATTATACATCGAAAAATCTTAAGTAAAAACGGCCACATCAAAACATCCTATCATAATTCAAGGTTATGATTCATGTTTTGAAGGAATTTTAAATAGTTTTATAGGAATGAAACATCCCTTACAAACGTCAAGTTTTTTTACTATTTAAAATACCTAAAAAGCCATATCAAGCATCTATTTGCATTGATATGGCTTTTGTCTTTTATAGAATACAGCATCTATGAGAACTATGTGATTTTATATAGCTTTCTATTTCACAAAAAATTAACCTAATCTCGACTGTTTCTTCATTATAATAAATGCATCGTAATAGCTATATTTGCAATCCTTTTGAGTCTACTACGACTCATAACAAAGCAAAAACAATTTCTTTTATATGGCAAACGATAAAACTATCATTAAATATACGTTTACAGACGAAGCGCCGATGTTAGCGACGCATTCCTTCTTACCTATCGTAAAACGTTTTACACAATCTTCAAACATAGAAATAGATACCGAAGATATCTCTCTTGCAGGAAGAATCATTGCTAATTTTTCTGATCATCTTACAGATGCTCAAAAACAAGATGATTCTCTAGCAGATTTAGGGATCTTAGCAAAAAAACCAGAAGCAAATATTATAAAGCTTCCAAACATTAGTGCTTCTATACCTCAGCTTACTGCCGCTATAAAAGAATTACAAGCACATGGGTATAAGGTTCCTGATTTTCCTGAAGAGCCAGAAACAGACGAAGAAAAAGAGATACGTAAACGTTATTCTAAAGTTTTAGGAAGTGCTGTAAATCCTGTATTACGAGAAGGAAATTCTGATCGTCGTGCGCCTAAGCCTGTAAAGCAATACGCAAAGAACAATCCGCACAGTATGGGTGTATGGAGCGCAGATTCTGCTTCTCATGTAGCGACAATGCAAGAAGGAGATTTTCGTCATAATGAAAAGTCAGTAACCATATCACAAGCAGGTAGTACGCGTATTGAGCATACAGATGTTCATGGAAATAAGACAATACTTAAAGAAGGGGTTCCTGTTCTAAAAGACGAGATTATTGATGCTTCTGTAATGAACAAGAAAGCCCTTATCACTTTCTTAGAAGCACAAGTAGCCGATGCAAAAGATAAAGGGATTCTGTTTTCGTTACACATGAAAGCAACCATGATGAAGGTTTCTGACCCTATCATTTTTGGTCATGCTATCCGCGTGTTTTTTGCGCCTGTATTTGAAAAATATCAAACAGTTTTTGAAGAATTAGGGGTAGAAGAAAATAATGGTTTTGGAAATGTTCTTTCTAAAATACAAGAATTACCAGATGCGCAACGCAAAGAAATAGAAGAAGCTATTGAAGCTTGTTATGCTGATCGCCCAAGTGTAGCGATGGTAAACTCTGATAAAGGAATTACTAATTTACACGTACCAAGTGATGTGATCATTGATGCTTCTATGCCAGCTATGATTCGTACTTCTGGTAAAATGTGGAACACTGCTGGAGAATTACAAGATGCAAAAGCGGTTATTCCTGACAGTAGTTATGCTGGAATCTACCAAGAAACCATCGATTTTTGTAAAAAACACGGCGCTTTTGACCCTACTACTATGGGAACTGTACCTAATGTTGGTCTTATGGCACAAAAAGCAGAAGAATACGGATCACATGACAAAACGTTTGAAATTACAAGTGATGGAACTGTAGCCGTTATAGATGATAAAGGAAATACACTTATAGAACATACTGTTGCTACTGGAGATATCTGGAGAATGTGCCAGGTAAAAGATGCTCCTATTCAGGATTGGGTAAAACTTGCTGTAAATAGAGCAAGAGCAACACAAACACCTGCTATCTTCTGGCTAGACAAAACAAGAGCTCATGATGCTCAATTAATAGAAAAAGTAAACGTATACCTTAAAGATCATAATACAGAAGGACTAAATATTCAGATCATGTCTCCTGTAGAGGCGACTCGTTATACATTAGAACGCATTAAAAAAGGAGAAGACACTATTTCTGTAACTGGAAATGTATTAAGAGATTATAATACAGACCTCTTCCCTATTTTAGAATTAGGAACTAGTGCTAAAATGCTTTCGATTGTACCACTTATGAATGGTGGTGGTTTATTTGAGACTGGTGCAGGAGGATCTGCTCCAAAGCATATCCAACAATTTTTAAAAGAAGGACATTTACGTTGGGACTCTCTAGGAGAATTCTTAGCACTTGCTGTTTCTTTAGAGCATACAGCAGAGGCAACTGATAACAAAAGTGCTGCTGTTCTTGCTGAAGCATTAGACGAAGCTACTATCAAATTCTTAGCAAATAAAAAATCGCCATCTCGTAAAGTAAATGAGCTAGACAATAGAGGAAGTCACTTTTATTTAGCGATGTATTGGGCACAAGAACTTGCCTCTCAAAATACAGATCAGGATCTTAAAAATGAATTTGCTCCTATTGCAGATGCAATGGTTGCTCAAGAACAAACCATTATAGATGAATTAAATAATGCACAGGGATCTCCTATGGACATAGGAGGATATTATCACGTGGACACTGCAAAAACAACTGCAGCCATGAGACCAAGTACAACTTTTAATGCAATTATAGATGCATAGTACGCTTTCGCGAAAGCGTATAAAGTCACATTCATACTTATTAAAAAGGTATTAAACCAAGATCCCGCTGAAAAAGCGGGATTAGTTTAACTATCTATTTTTCATGCATCTTACAGACTTTGTAAAATAGTGTTTCACTAATAAAAAAACGAGTGCCAAATCAGCACTCGTTTTTTACATGTAAACCTAACCTACTAAAAAATTATTATCTCTTTAAAACTCTTTTGGTAATTTCTCCAATATCAGTCTTAACGGTGACAAAATATACTCCATTTGCAAATGTAGAAATATCTATTGCTGTTGTCTGACCACTCACTTCTGTTGAGAGTATAGATCGTCCTTGCATATCATATACGTGTATAGTTTTCATATTTGATGTAGTCTCTATAGTAAGAACTGCATCACTTGGATTTGGATATAATAGTACTTGTTGTGTTGTTGAAAACTCATCTACAGATAAGGTTTCAAAAGTTGTACTAGCAGTATTTGTTGTAATTGGGAAATTAAAATCAAAATATATAGCTGCGTCAGCTGCTACAAAATCCGTTGTTACTAAATCTATATTTGTTCTGATTTTCATTAAGATATTTCCATGGCCGCCTGAAGAGAGATTGACATCTTCAAACACAAATTCTACAAAATCACCAGTAACACTAAGTGACATTTCGTGCGAAGCATTTAAAATTTGCAGGGTATTTACATCAAAATCTGTAGGGTCAATTTGAGTCGTTACTACTACATTTTCTGCTGGTGCATTCCCAGTATTTTCAAAATTTATAACATAGTGCAGGTAATCTCCTATAAGTGTAGAAGGTGCTATATCACCTTGCAAACACGTAATATCATTAGGGTCAAAAGATCCGATTACAATCTCAGTATAATCAAAGGTATTATCATCTGGAGTTTCTTCTGTTTGATCTATGGCAATCTCAGCTGTAAAATCTAAAACATCATCAATATTTACAGGTGGTGTTTCTGTTGGGTCATTTACATTTACTATAATATCTACAAATCTACTTTCAAAAGGTAGTAAACCATCAAAATCAAATGAGAGTACTCCTGTGCTTTGAGTATCCGGCATAGTAGACGCAGAAATAAAATCTAGTACCGTATCATCATATTCGAAGTTTACCGTTCCAGATAAGGTTTCGTTTCCTTTATTCTTGTATACCAATTGGTAGGTTGCATCAAACCCAGGCCTTGAAGGGAAGATAGGTGCTATAACCACTTCTGCATCTGCCACGACTCCATTTGCAGTCACACAAAAATCTTGCACTATAATACTGTTATTTATTACAGGAATTGACACACTTGCAGGTGATGGACTCACCGTGTAGTAAGAAGGGTTTTCTAAATTTGCAGTTATGGAATAGGTTCCCGTTTCTCCTACATATAAATTATATGCCCCAGTTGTCCCAGTATATACAGAACCATCTGCAGGATCAGGATCTAATCCCACATTAAAACTCATGAATGGAATAACAGCATCTCCTGTATCGCATCCATCATCATTAATATCTAATTGCGCTATTCCGGTTATAGTATTGTAATCACCTCCCGGTTCAAAGCTACAATACGAGTTTACTACATAATTTGTACCTGCAAACCCTTGGATCTCTAGTACCTGATCATCATCTGCACATACATATAGTAAATTAGGATTATTACCAAAATCCCAATTTTCCTGCCAACTTCCACCATCTATATTACCACTACTTTCATCACTACCATTCTTTATAAAAACAGTTTCTAAGAATTGATTACCGGCTATAAACAACTCTATTAGATTTGTATTATTATTACAATCCAATGTTACAAGGTTTGTACCCGACAACCCAAGCCTTACTAATGAAGGACAATTAACAAGATCTATATCATCAAGAGGATTTCCCCAAGCTTCTAGTATTTGCAAGTTTAAATTTGCAGACACATTTAACGTAGTTATTTGGTTCTGAACACACCTCAACTCTAGTAATGCTGTATTTGAAGATACATCTAGTGATGTTAACATATTTTGATTACTATTGAGTACTGTAATATTTACAAACGCCTCTATTCCTGTTAGATCTGAAATATTATTACCTGACACATCAAGTGTACCTGTTACCGCTGTTGCTTCAGAAACTTGAATTTGTCCATCAGAATTTATATCAACTCCAAGAGTAATTAATCTATTTCTAAAATTAGCGTCAGGGATATTTACTATTTGCGCACTAGCCATACTAGTAATAAACAGTACTAAGAGTGTAATTTTTTTCATCGTGTTGTAATTTTAAATAAACTTACTATTGATTTATCACATTTTAAGGTGTCAATGAGTAAGTGATGGATTCGAATTAGAATTCGTTACATAGACTTTAAAACTTCTTGTAATCTTTCTCTTTTTCTTTGGGAAATAGGCAAACGACTTTCATCCGTCATAACTACATATCCTCCATCTTTCTTTATATAGGATTTTAAATAACTCAAATTTATAAGATGCGACTGATGAATACGTTCAAAGTTATGTTCTTTCAGTAGCTCTTCGTATTCTTTTAATGTCTTAGAGATAAGAATAGGCTTGTTATTTCTTATGTAAAACTTTGTGTAATTATCAGCGCTTTCACAACGTATAATATCACTGATATCGAATAGATGAATTCCATCTGACGTAGATAACGCTATTCGCTTAAAATTATCTACGTTCTTTCTAATATTCTCAAGCAATAGATCTATATGTGAATAATCATTTTTCTTTTCTAAGACTGCTTCTATTTTCTCAATGACTTTTTGTAATTCTTCAGGATCTACGGGTTTTAGTAAAAAATCTAAGGCACTGAATCGAAACGCTTTAATTGCGTATTGCTCATGCGCTGTAATGAAAACTACATTTGATGTAATTGTTTTATTACGTTCTGTCAATTTTTCTAAAATATCAAAACCAGTACCATCAGTAAGTTGAATATCTAAGAATACCACTTGTGGCTCCAGCGTATCCATCACTTCAATACCTGTGGTTACACTATCTGCTTCTCCTATTATTTTAATAGTAGGAGCAAAACGAGCTAGCAATCCCTTCATCCCCTCTCGAAGGTTCTTATCATCATCTATTAAAATAGCTTTTATCATATATTATTCATTTACATATCGTAAGGGAAGCTGTAATGTCACCTTCGTTCCTTTAGATTTTGTATTATCTCCTAACTCTTCTATCGCTATGGTTGCTTTTTTTGATGTAGAAGCTGTAATCATCTCTAAACGTTTTCTAATAATATCCAATGCCATAGATTTATGAGCTAACACAGAGTTTTCTTTATTAAGCTTTGAGGTATTAATACCAATACCATCATCTAAAATAACACAAATCAATGATTGATCTTGTAAAGAAAAATCTATCGTAATGGCTCCTTTATCTTTCTTAGGAATTACACCATGTATAATTGCATTTTCTATAAATGGCTGTATCAGTAAAGGAGGTAATGCAACATCATCTTCTATATCATTACTCTTTACTATTGAAAAACTAAACTTGTCATTAAAGCGCAGTTGTTCTAATTGCAAATAATTTTCTAAACTTTCTATTTCTTTATCAATAGGAATAAGAGATTCTTTAGAGTATTCTAATGTTAATCGCATCAATTTAGAAAACTTAGATAAATATTTGATAGCCGAGTCCGTGCCATTCTGAACAATAAAGCTTGAAATAGAACCTAAACAATTAAACACAAAATGAGGATTCATTTGTAAATGCAATGCTTTTTGCTCATATTCAGCCAGTTCTTTTTGAAGTGTCAATGTCTTTTTAAGGTGATTTCTATTATAAATCAAGAAACCTATTCCTACTAATAATAGGCCAATTAATACTCCAAAGATTAATTTCATTCTCGAGCTTTTTGCCTCTTCTTTTAAAAGCAATTCTCTCTTTTTATTTTCTTCTTTCTGAATGAGTTCCTTCTTTTCAAACTCATAACTCATAGAAGCCTCTACAGATTTCCGAATATCATTTTCTCTTAACAAACTATCTTTAATAGCTGCGTATGCTTTATAATGCGTTAATGCTAATGTAGTCTTCCCATTGTTTTCATAGATATCACTTAGTAGTTTCTCTGCATTTAACTGTTGTTCTAAAACAGTAATCTCTTTAGAAAGGCGCAATGCATTTGTTGCCATCGCTAAAGCTTTTGTTTCCTCACGACCTTTTAAATAAAACCGGCCTAAATAAAGATAGGTATCTGCCAGTCCAAATTTATCATTCAAACTCTCAAAAGCCACAATAGCTTTTTGCCAATTTTCTATCGCTAAGTCATTATAACCTCTAGAATCATAATAGGCTCCAATATTATTATACCACTCACCTAATGCTCTAGGATTTGGATATATATCAATACTCTTTTTTGCTTCTGTATAAAATGCAAAAGCCTTATCTAACTCTTTTTGTTTAAAATAGATATTTGCAATATTAGTTTGTGTAATACCAATATTAGGATTCTGTGTTTTTTCTTGAAGCACCAATGATTTCAAAAAATAAGTTAAAGCCTTTTCATCCAAATACTGTGACTGATAAGCAACTCCTATATTATTATAAATCTTTGAACTCTGACTTTCATCTTTTAATGTCTCGTAAATGGATGCAGATTTCAAATAATACTCTAATGCCTTTGCATAATTACTCTGTTCTGAAAAAACAATTCCCATACTCCCATAGGTTCTCGCCACTCCTTGATCAACCAACTTACCTAAAGACTCCGTAGCATCTATGCCTTCAAAAATAGTTTTTGCCCATACAAAGTGATCCAAGGCTTTTTCGTAATCTCCCAAAATAATATAAGCCGTTCCTATATTTAAATATGCATTTCCTTCTCCAAACATATTTGAAGTATTCTGAGAAATCGCTAATGCTTTGGTCCCATACTCAAGCATTTGATTAGGATCACTATATTTTAATTCATTAGAAATTTCGTTGTATAAACGTACCTTTTCAGATGTATCGGTAGTTGTTTCTAATTGCCCTTTTAAACTATCTAATACTGCTGTTTGACTAAATGCACTTATAGGTAAAAAGAATACTATATATAGAAGTAGTTTTAATTTCATGTATGATGGCTTGCTAAACGAATGTACTATTTAGTATTGTATTAATGATCTGTCAATGAGAATTTGATGGATTTGAGTGAGAATTTGACCGCTTTCGCGAAAGCATACTCTGGAACAATCCATTAAGACAGAACCAGTCTCTTACCAAGAATTCTTTGTTTATATTGTAATACTTTAAAATATTAATATGCGTATTTTTATAATATATGTATTTATTTTACTGACTAGTAACATCTATAGTCAGCGTAAACACATCCCGCCTGGCACTCTTAAAATAAACGATAGTTTATATATAGATCAAACACCTGTGACTAATGTTATGTATCTGGAATTTCTACATACACTACAATCATTTTGGACTTTAGAGAAGCATGAAGAATTTAAAACTGCTCCTAAATTCAATAGACAAGAAATTAAACATTCAGCCCAAGCGATATCCTCTTCAGCAAAACCACTATTCTTAGAAATGTCTATTACTAAAGATGCGATGATTGATAATACAATAACAGCTTCTTTAAAATATTTATGGACTCCTGATTATTCACAATACCCAGTTCTACAAATCACAAAAGAACAAGCAGAAATGTTTTGTTTATGGAGAACAGATATCGTAATGTATTTATATGGCAGATCAAAGACTAAAAAAAAGAGAAATAAATACCCAAAAGAAATAACATATAGACTTCCCACTCAAGAAGAGTTAAAACAAGCAACATTATTTTTTGAAGAAAAAAGAAAGTTTAGTATCACAAAGGAAAAATCTCCTTTAGAATTAGATGTCAGAGATATAAAGTTTAGACATTTTACATTTTTCAATGTTTCTGAATACACAACAGATTCTATTACATTTGGATCAAATTGGAGAAATAAAACTCCTACTACATTCCCAAATGATTATACTGGTTTTAGATGTATCTGTGAAGTTAAATACTAACCATAATGTTATTATATTTATAGAGATTCAATAGAAACACAACGAAAAACTCAAAAATTCTTACCTAAAATAAGGTTTTCGCTTTTTTAACATAGCTTTTCAGAAATTGATATTAGATTTACTTCAAATCCTTTTTTTTATGAAAAAAAGCATACTCCTTATTTTTATATTCTTTGTAGGAATAAGTACTTCTCTTTGCCAAGAAAAATTCACGCTTAGTGGTACTATATCTGATAGTTCAAGTAATGAAACCCTCATAGGGGTAAATGTTTTATTTCCAGAACTTTCTAATGGTGCTGTTACAAATTCATACGGCTTTTATTCTATTACGCTACCCAAAGGAACTTATCAAATTATTATAAGCTACTTAGGATATAAAGATATCGTAGAGACTATCGTATTCGATAAAGATATTCGAAAAGACATTCAACTTACACTAGCTACAGAATCTCTGGATGAAGTAGTGATTGAAGAGAAAGTAGAGCGCGTAAACATTAGAAAACCGCAAATGAGCGTCAATTCTCTATCTGCAGAAACCATTAAACGTATCCCTGTTGTATTAGGAGAAGCTGATGTTATAAAATCCATCCTTTTATTGCCTGGTGTTACAAGTGCTGGAGAAGCAGCCTCAGGTTTTAATGTACGTGGTGGTGCAGCAGATCAAAATTTAATACTATTAGATGAAGCTATTATTTTTAACTCTTCACATTTATTTGGATTGTTCTCTGTATTTAATCCAGATGCCATTAAAGATTTAAAATTATACAAAGGAGGAATTCCAGCGAGATTTGGAGGAAGAGTTTCATCAGTACTAGACATCTATCAAAAAGAAGGAAACAGCAAGCAATTTAAAGCCAATGGAGGAATAGGGCTTATCTCTAGCAGATTACTTCTGGAAGGCCCTATTAAAAAAGAGAAAGGGGCTTTTCTTGTAGGCGGACGTTCTTCGTATGCCAATTTATTCCTTCCACTATTTGATATAGAAAATAGGGCTTCCTTTTTTGACCTTAATACAAAACTCAATTATAAAATTAACGACAATAACAGCATCTACTTATCAGGATATTTTGGTAGAGATGACTTTAGCATTAGTGATAGTTTTTCAAATAATTATGGAAATGCCGTGGGAAACTTTAGATGGACGCATCTTTTTTCAGACAAGCTTTTTTCAAATTTATCTATTATTTACAGTGACTATTTTTATGGCCTTGACTTAGATTTTGTAGGTTTTACTTGGGATTCTGGAATTACGAATATAAATCTCAAATATGATTTAAAACATTATATCAATGATAAAATTCAAGTCAACTATGGTATCAATAATGTATACTATTCGTTTAATCCTGGAAAAATAGAACCCAACAGTGAAGAATCAGGTATTGTAGAAGATCAGCTTACAAAGAATTTTGCCAATGAATTTGCTGCCTATGTAGACGTCGAGCATAAAATTACAGATAAATTAAATCTACAATATGGTTTGCGCTGGAGTAATTTTATACGATTAGGACAAGACGAAGTAAATGTATACAGAGACGATAATCCCGTAGTGTTTGATCCCTTCTTATTATTGTACCAAGGTGCTGAAATTATAGGTGTAGATACTTCGTTTAGTCGTAGCGACAAATTAGCCACTTTTAACACATTAGAACCAAGGTTTGCATTGTCCTATGCATTTGATGACGACACTTCTATAAAAGCGAGTTACACCTATTTAGCACAGTACATTCATCTACTATCCAATACCAGTTCTCCTACACCATTAGATGTCTGGACACCAAGTGGTCAATTTGTAGACCCACAATTATCAGATCAATATGCTATTGGATTCTTTAAAAACATAAAAGAAGATGCCTATACTATAGAAACAGAAGCTTTTTTCAAGTCAATCGATAATCGTATAGATTATATAGATGGTGCAGATCTTATTGCAAACGATGCTATAGAACAAGTAATTTTAAGTGGTGAAGCTAGAGCCTACGGACTCGAATTCTTATTTCGTAAAAATGAAGGTAAGCTTACAGGTTGGTTAGCTTATACTTTATCAAAGTCAGAACAACGCACACCTGGTAGAAATGAAAATGAAGTAGGAATTAATCTTGGCCAATGGTACAATACTCCTTATGATAAAACGCATGACATTTCTGTAAATGCTAATTATGAACTTAGTGATAAGTGGCGTTTTGGAGGTAACTTTATATACCAAACTGGACAACCTACCAATTTTCCTGTAGGGCAATTTGAATTTCAAGGAATTGTAATACCTACCTATGGATTTAGAAACGAACAACGTTTACCAGATTTTCATCGCATAGATCTATCTGCTACGTTCACCCCTAAAAAAAACAAAGGCAGAAGGTGGCAGTCTGAATGGGTATTTAGTATCTATAACATCTACAATAGAAGAAATGCAGCGTCTATTAATTTTAGGCAAAATCAAGAAACCAGAATGAATGAAGCCGTTCGTACGTCAATTTTTGGAGCCATTCCTTCTGTAACGTATAATTTTAAATTTTAATCGTATTTCATACGCTTTCGCGAAAGCGTATAAAAAAACATATCCTATGAAAAAAACACTTTTATATATACTAATCATAAGTGCATTTGCTAGCTGTGAAGATGTAGTAGATGTAGATCTTGATTCTGAACCTCCACGCTTAGTGGTAGATGCATTAATACGTGTAGATACCTCAGAAGAGCTTACTGAGGCAAACATTAGAGTATCACTCACCTCTTCTTTTTTTGGAGAAATACAACCCGCAGAAATAGAAAGTATGCAAATTCAAAATGAAGAAAATGGTAGTTTTGTCCCTTATGAGCCTGTACCCGGAGAACCTGGATTATTCAGGCCATTCCCAACCACAGTATCGCCAGTAATAGATAATAAAATTCTAACGAGCTTTCTTACCAATCCAGAGCCTGTATATATTTTTAGTATTAACTACCAAGACGAACTCTATTTAGCAAGAACTTCCTTTATTCCCACAACCCCTATAGATAATATTGTTCAGGGAGAAGACACCTTATTTGATGAAGATGACACCGAAGTTATTATCTCTTTTACAGACGAACCAAATAGAGAAGATTTTTATGTATTTGACTTTGATTTTGGGGAGTTTCTTACCGTAGAAGACACCTTCTTTGAAGGGCAAGATTTTGAGTTTTCTTATTTTTATGAAGGTGATGATTTTCTATTGGAACCTGGTCAAGAGGTTAACATCAGCATTCTAGGAGCCGACGAACCTTTTTATAATTATATGGAACAACTCATTACTCAAAGTGATTTAGGAGGTAATGGTCCTTTCCAAGTTCCTGTATCTACCGTACGAGGAAATATACTAAATGCTGAAGGAATCGATAATATAGACATCTTTAACAATGTAGACAGACCTGATAGTTTTGCATTGGGGTATTTTGCCATTGTCCAAGAATTTCAAAATACAATTGTTATTGAGTGATTGCGTTATACAATCATGAAAATACGTTTTTATTTACTTTTTATTTTAATATGCGTAAGTAGTTGTCGTTCATCAGAAAGATCTATCATAAAAAAAGATTGTGATCGTTTTGGTTGTATTGATGTTTATAGATATCTAGCTATCAGCACTGCTCCTTTTTCAATCACTGAAGATGCCTTTTGGTTTCGAGTAAATGTACTTCACGAACATGCTAAAATTACGTTACACAACTTATTTAATGAAGAGTTTATAGAGGCTATACGATCAAAAAAGAAAATCTCTAGAGATAAAGGGTTACATGACAACTTCGATTATGCTTTCATTACTCGAAAAGAAAAAGATACTATATATGCAGATTTCCATAGAAATTTATGGACAATCAAAATAAATGGAACTTTTGAGTACTATAAAGATGAAAATGAAGAATTAGAAATTACATTTCAGCAGTATTCAGGTTTTTTTTCAGACTGCTGGGTTTATTAATCTAGTAAACTACATCGGAGCAAGCCCACAAGGCATTTATACGAAACTGAATTTTAATTTCAAGGCAAGTCTCGGGGTATTAAACCCTTTGGCGGTGCCAATAAATAAACAACTTTCAAACCCAGTTTATTGAACACTGCATTTGTTTTTTCTACCTTTGACATAAAATAATCTCATCCATGCTTATTATAGGAATAGGAGGCGGTACCGGAAGTGGAAAAACAACTGTTGTAAATAAAATCATTTCTGAAAACCCCGAAAGCGAAGTAACAATCATTTCTCAAGATTCATACTATAAGGATCTTTCGCATCTTGATTATGAATCCAGAACAAAGGTAAACTTTGATCACCCTAATTCTATAGACTTTCAACTACTCTGTACACACCTTGCACAATTACGTGAAGGGAATGCTATAGAACAACCCGTGTATTCATTTGTAGAACATAACAGAACTGATGAAACGGTGACAACACATCCTAAAAAAGTCATTGTAGTAGAAGGTATTTTAATTCTTACAGATCCTGCGATACGTGATTTATTTGATATTAAAATATTTGTGCATGCTGATAGTGATGAACGTCTAATACGCCGTTTAAAGCGTGATATAGCAGAGCGTGGGCGTGATCTGGAAGAAGTATTAAACCGTTATCAAAACACGCTTAAACCAATGCATCAACAATTCATTGAGCCTACAAAAGAGTTTGCAGATATGATTATCCCAAATAATCGTTATAATACTGTGGCTGTAGATATTGTACGTACAATAATAAATGAGCGCTTATCGTAAGCGTTTTAGTATCTTCGTAATTATGGGATTGAAATCATTAAAAAATAAAAAATGGTTTAAAATTATAAGTAACAAATATGTACTTATACTTCTCATTTTTGTAATCTGGATGTTTTGGTTTGACGGGAACTCCTGGCTTATTCATAATGAACTTAATGGCGACATTGACAAGCTTAAAGGAAATCAAGAACATTTTGAAACCAAAATACGAGAAGATCAAGCTCAAATTAAAAAACTCGAAGATAGTGCTGGTATGGAACGTTTTGCACGTGAAGAATACCTAATGAAAAAATCTGACGAAGAGATTTATATAATAGAATACGAAGATAGTATCAAGACAAATGACAAAGAATAAACTCTTTACCAATTTTGACCCTGTGTCTTCTAAAGCCTATAAGCAAAAAATACAATTTGACCTTAAAGGCGCTTCTTACAATGACACCCTTGTGTGGCATAGTAATGAAGGAATAGATATCAAACCATTTTATCATAGGGATGAAGTAGCAAATTTTCCAGAAGTACCTGGAACACCTAGCACATGGTATATAGGAGAAGATATATTTATACAGGAGACTAATAAAGCAGCACAAATAGCAAATGATTGCCTAGCATCAGGTACAGAAGTGCTCTATTTTAATGCAGATGCACCCTTTGATGCGCAACAGTTTTTTAAAATACTCAACACCGCAGAAGCGCCTATCTATTTTAGATTAGGCTTTCTAGATGAAAACTTCTATCAAGAAATCATTAAAGAAGCTGGAGATCGTACCGTATTTTTAAATATAGACCTCATCCAGCACCTTGCAGAAGATGGTAATTGGTTTCATAACTTAAAAGAAGATCATCAAATTCTTGATCGTATTTTACAAAAAGAAACCCATACCCTATCTATAGATATTGATTTGTATCAAAATGCTGGAGCAAATATGGTACAGCAACTTGCCTATGGAATGGCACATGCCAATGAGTACTTAATGCACTTAGAAGCCATGAACGTTTCATTACCTTCTCTTACTTTTCAAGTTGCCGTTGGTTCCAACTACTTTTTCGAAATTGCAAAACTTCGCGCTTTACGCCAATTAATTGCTGTTTTGATACAAGAGTACGCTTTCGCGAAAGCGGCCACAACTCATATTATAGCAAGACCAACACGCCGTAATAAAACTATCTATGATTACAATACCAATATGCTACGTACTACAACCGAAGCGATGAGTGCTGTATTAGGTGGAGCAGATACTGTGATTAATATGCCTTATGATTATATCTATCATAAAACCAATGATTTTGGACAACGTATTTCTCGTAATCAATTAATCATTCTAAAAAAAGAAAGTTATTTTGATGCCGTAAGTAATCCCTCAGATGGAACGTATTACATAGAAGCTATCACAAAACAATTAGCCGAAAAAGCACTAGCACTTTTTAAAGATATAGAACAACAAGGTGGATTTCTAAAACAACTTAAAGAAGGAACCATACAACGTAAAATCAAAGAAAGCGCTCAAAAGGAACAAACACAATTTGATACCCAAGAAAAGATTCTTTTAGGTACCAATAAGCATCCCAATCCTAATGATCGCATGAAAGATGCATTAGAATTGTACCCTTTTGTAAAAATAAACCCCAGAAAAACACTTATTCAACCTATCATAAGACAACGTCTGTCTGAAAAGATAGAACAAGAACGTCTTAAAACTGAAGTATAATTTTCAAAATCTAAAATGCACATTATGAAAAAAATTGTTTTTTTAATTCTAACAACAGTCATCCTTACAAGTTGTGAACAGAAAGCTAAATTCGATTTTAAATTTGCAGATCAAGAACAAGTTATTTCTTGCTCTGAAGACTATAATGCTTTATTAAATGAAGCTTTATACAGTTTTGAAAATGATCTGTATACAAAGTATGACTCTATTAATAAAAGCAAAACAAAAGCATATGGTGCTTTTATATATAGAGGTATGGATGGATCAGCAAAGTATGATGAGATCATGACCGAAAACACCCACCCACTCGTACAAAAGCTGATTGCTGAAAATATTCTCATCAAAGATAAAGCACCTAGCCATCTTAACTATGAACATCCAGCGGTGCAGTGTGTCGTAAATAATATCAAAGACGAAGAATTAAAAAACACCATTCAAGCACTTATTGATACAAAAACAATGAATCCAAAGTTATTTAATTCACGTTTTAGAAATTTTGGACGTAATGCAGATAAAGATCGCTACCTCGCTTTATTTATAGGATTAGATGGATATTACCAACAGATTCTTAATATAATGCCGCAAGAATTACCTACATACTAATGAATAGAAAGAAGTTTGACCATATTACCTTAGATGTTTTAACAACAGCTGCTTCAAATACAGCTGCTAATGAAACAACACCTACTGCAGAGACTATAGATCTTAAAAAGTTATATAATAAAGAAGATATTACTCACTTAGAACATCTAGACTTTGTTGCTGGTATTGCTCCAAACTTAAGAGGTCCGTACAGTACGATGTATGTTCGTAGGCCATGGACTATCCGACAATATGCAGGGTTTTCTACTGCCGAGGATAGTAATGCTTTTTACCGTCGTAATCTTGCTGCTGGACAAAAAGGGCTTTCTGTAGCCTTCGATCTTGCTACTCATAGAGGGTATGATAGTGACCACGAACGTGTGGTGGGCGATGTAGGAAAAGCAGGAGTTGCTATAGACTCTGTTGAAGACATGAAAATACTATTTGATCAAATACCATTAGATCAAATGTCTGTTTCTATGACAATGAATGGTGCGGTACTCCCTATCATGGCATTTTATATTGTCGCTGCAGAAGAACAAGGAGTTGCCACTGAAAAACTCTCAGGCACCATACAAAACGATATCTTGAAGGAGTTTATGGTTCGTAACACCTATATATACCCTCCTACACCTTCTATGCGCATTATCTCAGATATTTTTGAATACACCTCTAAAGAGATGCCTAAATTCAATTCTATTTCTATTTCTGGATATCATATGCAAGAAGCAGGAGCTACTTGTGATATCGAATTAGCCTACACCTTAGCTGATGGGTTGGAATATATACGCACGGGATTAAAAGCAGGAATGGATATTGATACATTTGCACCTCGCTTATCTTTTTTCTGGGCCATAGGCATGAATCACTTTATGGAAGTAGCTAAAATGCGTGCTGCACGTATGCTATGGTCAAAACTAGTAGCGCAATTCAACCCTAAAAATCCAAAATCATTAGCATTACGAACGCATTGTCAAACCAGTGGATGGAGTCTTACAGAACAAGACCCTTTCAACAATGTGGCCCGAACATGTATAGAAGCGACGGCAGCAGCCTTTGGTGGCACACAAAGCTTACATACCAATGCTCTAGATGAAGCCATTGCATTACCTACAGATTTTTCTGCACGTATTGCTCGTAATACACAAATATACCTACAAACAGAGACCGAAATCACTCGCACTGTAGATCCTTGGGCAGGAAGTTATTATGTAGAGTCGCTTACAGACGCTATTGCACATAAAGCTTGGGAACTCATTCAAGAAGTAGAAGATTTAGGAGGCATGACCAAAGCCATAGAAGCCGGTATTCCTAAATTACGTATAGAAGAAGCTGCTGCTCGTAAACAAGCACGTATTGATAGTGGACAAGATATTATTGTAGGAGTTAATAAATACCGCCCTACAGAAGAAGAGTTTCTTGATATTCTTGAAGTAGACAACACAAAAGTTCGTGATGGCCAATTAGCAAGATTACAAAGTATTAAAGAACAACGCGATACAGAAAAGGTAACACAAGCACTTTCAGCTCTCACTGAAGCTGCTCGGTCTGGAGAAGATAATTTATTAGCATTAGCCGTCAATGCCGCACGCGAACGCGCTACACTTGGTGAAATTTCAGACGCCTTAGAAAAAGTGTATGGTAGACATAAAGCAACGATAAAATCATTTAGTGGCGTGTATAGCAAAGAAATTAAAAAAGATCCCGCTTTCGCGAAAGCACAACAATTAGCTAACCAATTTGCCGAGTTAGATGGTCGTCGTCCTCGTATTATGATTGCAAAAATGGGACAAGATGGCCATGACCGAGGTGCAAAAGTAGTTGCTACAGGATATGCAGATATTGGTTTTGATGTAGACATTGGTCCTTTATTTCAAACACCTAAGGAAGCTGCCAAGCAAGCTATGGAAAATGATGTACATATTCTAGGAGTATCTTCACTCGCTGCAGGTCATAAAACACTAGTCCCAAAAGTAATCGAAGAGCTTACTGCATTAGGACGTCCAGATATCATGGTTATTGTAGGAGGGGTAATCCCACAACAAGATTATCAGTTTCTATTTGATGCAGGTGCTGTAGCTGTTTTTGGACCAGGCACCAAAATAAGTGAAGCCGCTATTGGACTATTAGATATTATGATAGAACACCTATCATAAAGAGAATTACAAAAACAGGTATTTCTACCTGTTTTATAATCATAGCATATTTCTATTTTTGCAATAGTAATAGGAATGTGTAATCCTTGGGGGAGGTTTATACGTACACCCTAACTCTTCACTTCTTATATACTATAATTATATATACTTTATTTTATAGCTAGTTTATCTTTATAAAAACACAAAAAACAATGAACTATAAAATACTGGATCTATGATATATAAATAAAAAAAAGTACTTTAGCGCTTGAAACTATTAACCTATTCTTAATTACCATGAAAAAATTATCCGTATTTGCTTTTATTATGATGCTATGTATAGCATGTAGTGTAGAAGAAGAAACAACGCTTGACGAAGGAACAAACCTTGAAGTAGCACTAGAAAACTACAAAGGAATTTTCACTACTGCAGATGGTCAAAACAGAGGAGTACTTGACGTGACTCTATCTGAAGATGAGCGTTCTGCTAGCGGTAGTCTTACACTTGCTACTGGAGAAATCATTGATATTTTCACAAATCAAATAACAGATTTAGGAAATATAAAGCAGATGACATTTACATCTAATGACCTTTCTTTTACAATGACTACAGGAGAAGAAGGTGAAACTTTAGATTTAGGTACTGTTACTTTTAGAGGTTTAGAAAGCTCTATTACAGCAGGAAGAAGTACAGAGAGAGCACCTTTAAGTCCTATTTTAGGGTCTTTCACATGTATCGATTGTCCAGCGCCTTTAGATAATATGATGGTACAATCTTTTAACATCATGGTTTCTAACCCTGATATGAGTGGAAACTCTACTATAACATCACAAACTACACTTGGAGGAACTGTCTACAATGGAGTTGCTACACAATCTGGATGTGTTATAAATGGAGACCAAACTACATGTAATTTAAATAGTGGAACTGTACCAGGTATGGTAGGTACTGCTTTTAATCCTGGCGGTGGTCCTGTTACTTGGAGTGGAACACATACATTTGACAATGGCCCTACAGGAGGTGATGATTGTTCTACAATGTCAGGAACTTGGACATGGAATTCTAGTACATTAGGAACCGTGGGAGGTGATTTCTTTAGTAACTCAACTGGTGATTGTGCTCCTCCTCCAACAACTTTACTATTTGAAAATTTTGAAACTGTATCTGGAACTCCTTCAAGTACTGGATATATACTACGTGATGAATTTCCTACCTCACCAGACTTTGGAGTAATAGTTGAAGATATTTCTGAATCTATCTCTCAAGAAGATTATGTTGGTCGTGTTGCATTATCAAATTTAGCGGCTGGGAATAATAGTTTTGCAGGTTTTCAAGGAGATCGTTTTTTTGGAGTAAATGATACTGATGGCGTAGGATCTTACAACACTAGTACAGATTTTATTTCTATAAATTGGAATGATGTATCTACTATGGGATTCAGTACGATTACCGTAAGTGCCCTTTTTGCAGAAGGCGCGCCAGTATCTTGGGATGGATTTGGTAATACTTCAGAATTACGAGTAGAATATTCATTTGATAGTGGAGCTACTTGGACTCCAGTATTCTCTATATCTCCAACAACGGCAACAAGTAATACTCCTGCAGGTTTTGATCCTGAAAATGATGGTGTAGGAGATGACACTATAGTACTTGGCAATAATTTTAGAGAATTATCAGGGTCATTTGCAAACCCAGGATCAGCTCCTACAGTAAGCATACGTTTCTTTATAGAACATCTTACGGGTACTGATGAAGATGTTGCATTTGATAATGTAACTATCTCTGGAAATTAAGAACATTTTTTCTTTAACATATATAAAGGCTATCAAAATTTTGATAGCCTTTATTTTTTACATAAGTAAAAGCTAGACGCTTTATCATTCTATTTTTTATATTGCGCTGACTAATTATAAGAAACCCCTGTGTTATTTAACTCCTTTGATTTTGGATTGTTTTTACCTATTGTCTTTATCCTTTATTGGATACTGAGCAGTAAACGTATACAAGGTCAAAATGCAGTATTACTAATTGCTAGTTATTTCTTTTATGGGGTTTGGGATTGGCGTTTCTTACTACTTATTATTGCAAGCTCTCTTGTAGATTTTTATGCTGGAAAATATATTGCTAAAGCAAAAACGAAACAACAAAAACAACGCTGGTTATATAGTAGTCTTAGCTGGAACCTAGGTGTTTTATTTGTTTTTAAGTATTATAATTTTTTCTTAGACAATTTAAAATCACTTTTTGAGCTTCCTGAAAATACTTTTACAACATTAGATATTATTATTCCTGTTGGGCTTAGTTTTTATACCTTCCAAACGATTGGATATACTATAGATGTATATCGTAAAAAAATTGAACCATCACAAGATATTTTAAAATTCTTATGTTTTGTGAGTTTCTTTCCGCAACTTGTAGCAGGTCCTATAGAACGTGCTAGCAAGTTATTACCTCAGTTTAGTAAAGAGCGTTCTTTTAGCTATGATAAAGCAAAAGATGGTTTACGCCAATTACTATGGGGACTCTTTAAAAAGATTGTTGTCGCAGACAATATAGGTGTTGCTGTGTTTGCTATTTATAATCACCCAGAGAACTATGGGTCGATTACTATTATTTATGGCGCTTTCTTATTCTTATTTCAATTATATGCAGACTTTTCTGGGTATTCAGATATTGCTATAGGAACAGCTAAGCTTTTTGGTTTTGATTTAAGTACAAATTTTAAGCTTCCATACTTAGCAAATAGCGTTACTGGTTTCTGGAGAAGGTGGCATATCACCTTATCAAAATGGTTTCAGGATTATGTCTATGTCCCACTAGCTCGAGGAAAAGTATTAGGTTATTTTTCAAAATCATCCCAAAAAGTAATCGCTTTACTTATTACTATGGGATTAATTGGTTTATGGCATGGCGCTAACTGGACCTACCTTGCTTTTGGTTTATTACATGGTATTCTTATTGTAATAGAAGGAACTACCATAGTAAGTAAAGGCAAAAAAGTAAAGTTACATCAATGGTTAGAAACAGGTGTTTTTTGGTCTAAGTTTTATACCGTAACCTTCTTGGTAGTCTCTTTGATTTTTTTTCGCGCAAGCACCATAGAAAAAGCGATTGTAATGCTTAAAGAAATTATTACGCAGAATATAGCGTTTTATAATTTTGATTTCATTATTGGTAAAAAGATAGTATTTCTAGTGATTATGATTATTGCAGAAGTTTGGAAAAAACAATACACGCATCCGTTTATGAAGTTAGAAGGTACATTTCCTAAAATAGTCCGATGGGGTATTTATTATTTCTTGATATTTGCGATTATTAGATATGGAAGACCTCAAGAAGAATTTATTTATTTTCAGTTTTAATGATTAAAAAATTTATCATACAAATCTGTATATTTTTGATTCCCGTAATCATAGGATATGCTATTGTTGAGAATTATACCCGGAATTTGCCATTAACTCCAAAAATAAAATCTGATTTTTATAAAAAAAACAAAGATGATATTGAAGTTTTAGTTTTGGGAGCTTCTCAAAGTAGGGATGCTGTTAATCCTGAATTTTTATCAAGAAAAACTCTAAACCTAGCATTCCCTGATCAGGATTATTATGTAAGTTCCAAACTATTAGAACAAGTAAGTCCAACACTTCCTGCTTTAAAAACAGTGATCATACCAATCACATATGGTCATTTTGAAACTGCTCCAAATCAAAAAGAGACATGGAAAAATAGTATGTATCGTCATTACTTTGGAACTACAGTATCAGAAGAGTTTACTTATTTTAAAGATAATTTTTTATATATCAGTTTCCCTAATTACTACTCTATAAAAATAAGTGACCATAGAAATGGAAGAAATAAAACCGACTTTAATACGTATGGTTACAATCTAGATGTTACGACGTCACATTTTAACAGATTAAAATATGACAGTCTTGCAATAAAAGAAAGTCCAGTACATATAACTCCGTCTCAAGAGAGTCCGCGTTTAGTTTCTGAAAACGCAGAAAAACTTGAAACCATATTAGCGTATTGCAAAAAACAGAACTACCAAATAATCCTTATAGAAACCCCTACGACAGATCTCTTTAAACAACAAAGAATACCAGAAGTCCTTTATAGAAAGGATAGTATTCTAGCAACTGTAAAATCTAATTATAATATAGATTATATGGATGCAAATCTATTCAACGAATATTCCTTAAATGATCATAGAGATAACAATCACTTAAGTCCGCAAGGAGCTGAAAAATTTACGAAACGTCTTGATAAAATAATACACTAATACTATTGATATATCAAGGAATCCACTTTTTATCAAAATTAGGAGCTCGTTTTTCTAAAAATGCATTTCTCCCTTCTTTTGCCTCATCTGTCATATAGGCTAATCTTGTAGCTTCTCCAGCAAATACTTGCTGTCCAACCATGCCATCATCAGTAAGGTTCATTGCAAATTTGAGCATTTTTATAGAGATAGGAGATTTAGCTAGTATTTCTTGCGCCCATTCATAAGCAGTACTTTCTAATTCATCATGAGGAATCACAGCATTTACCATGCCCATTTCATAAGCTTCTTGTGCAGAATAATTACGTCCTAAGAAAAAGATTTCTCTTGCTTTTTTTTGTCCTACCATTTTTGCCAAATACGCAGATCCATACCCTCCATCAAAGCTCGTCACATCTGCATCTGTTTGTTTAAAAATAGCATGTTCTTTACTTGCTAATGTTAAATCACACACTACATGCAAACTATGTCCACCTCCTACTGCCCATCCCGGCACTACAGCAATTACAGCTTTAGGCATAAAACGAATTAATCGCTGTACTTCTAGGATATTGAGTCTATGATACCCATCTTCTCCTACATAGCCTTCTTTACCTCTTGCATTTTGATCTCCGCCACTACAAAAACTATATACTCCATCTTTTGTAGAGGGTCCTTCTGCAGAAAGTAATACAACACCTATAGAGGTATCTTCATTTGCATCATAAAATGCATCGTATAACTCGCTCGTTGTTTTAGGGCGGAATGCATTACGTACATTAGGTCTATTAAAAGCTATTCTAGCTACGCCATTACTCTTTTTATAGGTGATATCTGTATATTCTTTAGCCGTTTTCCAGTCAATAGTTATCATAAATGGTATTTTAGCGTAAAAATAACCCTTTATTCGTATTCATAGAAATGAAAAAGTTCACCTTTTATATTATTCTTGTTTTTGCTTTCGCGAAAGCGGGATTAGCTCAAGAAACAAACGCTGCATATATTTTTACAGATCTTATTGATTTAGAAGCTAACGAAGTGATAAGTCAAGGAAATACAGGTACTTGTTGGAGTTTTTCTACCTCATCCTTTTTAGAAAGTGAAGTATACCGTATTACTAGAAAAAAAGTAGATCTTTCTGAAATGTATACGGTGCGTACCACCTACCCAATGAAAGCTGAAAACTATGTGATGCGCCAAGGGAAAGCACAGTTTAGTGAAGGTGGATTAGCACACGATGTACTCAATAGTGTTGCTCAATTTGGTCTTGTACCAATAGATGCATATACTGGGCTTGCTCCTACTGAAAATAAACATAATCATGCAGAAATGGTGACTGTTATAGAAGCAATGCTTAATGCTTATATAGAAAACCCAGGACGTAGATTAAGTAAAAAATGGAAACCTGCTGTAAATGCTGTTTTGGACACCTATTTAGGTGATAAAATTGATAATTTTTCTTTTGAAAATAAACAATATACACCTAAAGAGTTTGCTACTGCAATGGGAATTAAACCAAGTGAATATGTTTCGCTCACCTCATTTACACATGTGCCATTTTATACTTCATTTATTTTAAACATTCCTGATAACTTTTCTAATGGATCATTTTACAATATACAGCTTGATGAATTTATTAAAAGTATAGATAATGCATTAGAAAAAGGATATACACTTACCTTAGATTGTGATGTAAGTGAGTTATCATTTTCTTCAAAGCAAGGCGTTGCAGTCATACCTGCTCAAAAAGAAAATGAAAAGCTTGCTGTATTAGGCCCAGAAGAAGAAAAAGTAATCACCCAAAAATATCGTCAAGATGAATTTGAAAATTACAATACTACAGATGATCATCTAATGCATATTACCGGAAAAGCAAAAGATCAGAACGGAACTATCTATTATAAAGTAAAAAATTCTTGGGGAACAAACCCTGATCGCACAGCGTATAACGGTTACGTATATATGAGTGTTTCATATATAAAATTAAAAGCTATTTCTGTACTGATGCATAGAGGTGGATTACCTTCTTCCATTTCTGAAAAAATAAAACTTTAAAACAAAAGTATTTTAAACCCACTCTTTTAAAACACTTAATCGACAAAAAAGGTATTTTTATCGATTATCCGAAACATTATTTACTATGCGCGCATAGTAAATAATAATGCATGCTACCTTTGTAACCTAATAAATATTGGGGTATGTATTTAGAAAACTCGGTTATAAATAAAGAAGTAAAAAAAATTCATAAACTACCACAAGGTACTATTTATGTGTTTGAGAATTTTTTAGTTTCAGAATTCAAAGAAGGTGTTATTATAGATTTTGACTGTTTCGTTCAAATCTATCATTATCTAAACTCATATAGTGAAAACAAGCGGTTTTTTGGATATATTTCAAATAGAGTTCATAAATACACTGTAAAAGTGACCGATTTTATGAAAACAAAGTCATTGACTCAAAAATTCTATCCAACAGTAGTTGTCACTTATGATGAAGAAGGTAAAAACACTTTTAAATTTGAAAAACAAGTAAATAATTGTCAAGCCATTTTATGTGAATCTTTAGATAAAGCAGTTCATCACTTAACAAGAAATTTTCAGAAAATTTCGATATAAGGATGAGAAGTTAATTTACTTCATTTATACAAGGAAGAGTTACCATTATTTCATCTCTAACAAAAACGTGTTAAAGTTGGTTTGATATTTGATGTAAATCCTTAGATTGCTATTAAAATAGTCTTACTATGAAAAAAATTCTTTTTTTACTACTTTTTCTTCCTATAATAAGTTTTAGTCAAGGACTAGATTTTGAGACTACAAACTTTGAAATAAAAGCGGTAACGCTTACAAATACTACTCGAAGCTTACTTTCATACGATCTTAAAAATGAAGAAGTCCCCACTAAAATAAAAAAGTTTGATACGCGTTCAAGACAAGAAATCTATAATGCGAGTCAGTCCTTTATTTATACAGTAAGAAGTAATTTTAAAGCAAAAAACAAAAAAAATCCAGTGATCACAATAGCTCCCTTAGGTGATAATGATAGATACGCATTTGGTGATAATGGTACCGAAGTAAAAAATATAGCGTATAAACCATCAACTGGGGGTACTATTTTTTCTGCTTACTGCGCAGGTGTCTATGCAGCAAATAATGCTCGGAATTAGTAGCTTAATTAAGCTACACTATGAATACCATCTTCTTTAATAAGAATCTTTCGGTCTCTATAAAGCGTTCCGATTGCTTTTTTAAAGCTCTTTTTACTAAGTCCTAATTGAGATTGAATATCTTCAGGAGCAGATTTATCATGCAAAGGTAAAAAACCATCATTTGCCATGAGTTCTTCATAAATATATTGCGCATTAGGCTCTATACTCTTATAGCCTTCTTCTTGAAGCACAATATCAATCTTTCCATCGGGTCTAATTTTCTTTACCCATCCTTCTAATTGATCTCCTGTGCGTATATCTTCAAAGATATCTTCCTTATAAATAAGACCTCTATACTTAGAATTTACGATTGCATTAGCACCGCGATCTGTAATATGAGAGATTAATATAGCTACTTTATCAAATTTCTTAACATCAACTTGATCATTGGATAAATATTTTATAGTCTTACTAGTTGCTGCAAGTCTATTGGTTTTTTGATCAAGGTACATGTATACGATATACCAACTTCCTACTTTCATAGGTCTAGCCTGTTGCGCAAAAGGAACGAAAAGTTCTTTCTCTAAACCCCAATCTAGAAATGCTCCAATTTTTGAAACAGTTGTACATCTTAGATATCCAAAACCATTAAGTTCTATATAAGGTTTTAATGTAGTTGCTACTGGACGCTCTTCATGGTCAAGATAAACATACACATCTAATTCATCCCATATTTTATATTCGGCTGGAACATATTTATTAGGTAATAATACATCATCCCCTTCTTCATTTGATAAAAAGAGACCTGGTTCTGTCTCTCTATCTATTCTCATTCTATGGTACTTTCCTATTTCTAACATATCATACAAATAAGGTGCAAAAATACAATTACTTCTATCAAAAAAACGCTTTAACTATATATTATAGTTAAAGCGTTTAAATAGATTGGTTAGTTAAGTAATCTATTAATTATATACTGATTCTTTTTTAAAGTGCTTTGTAAGCATATAGTATACAACTGCACGGTATTTATTACGATTAGATTTACCGTATGTTTCCAATACGCTAGCAATAGCGCTATCTAATTCTGGTCCGTCACTAAGTCCTAATTTTTTAACTAAAAAATTATTTTTTACCGTAGCGAGTTCACTCTCATCACTTCCTGATACCGTTGCAGCATCAGCATTATAAATTGATGGTCCACAACCGATAGTTACTTTTGTAAGAAGATCCATGTCAGGAGTCATTCCACACTTGTTTTTTAAGTCATCTGCATATTTTGCGATGAGATCGTCTCTTTTGCTCATAATGATAAAGTTACTTTTTGGTTTAAAATTTAATGTTCTTAAAGATAAAATATTTTCCAATACTTAACCAATAATTTTTTATTTGATGTGTTTAAAGTAATTTAACAGCACTTCATCGTTAATTTTGCGCGGTGTGAAGATTTCTAGTAATGAAGGTTTATCATTCAATGCATATAATTGATCTTTTGCAAAAACACATTCTTCTTCATTAGTGGCTGTTAAATAGTTAAACCCGTACATAGCACATAATTCTTTTGCTGTTAATTGATGTGTTGTTTCAAAAAAAGTATCAAAATCATCGGTGTTTTTGTCTCTATTTGGTAAAATCCTAAAAATGCCTCCTCCACTATTATTAATGACTATAATTTTAAAGTTTTTGGGTATATAATCATTCCATAATGCATTACTATCGTAAAAGAAGCTCAAATCTCCCGTAATAAATGTTGTAGGTTGCTTGGTAGCTACAGCAGCTCCAATAGCTGTACTGGTACTTCCGTCAATACCACTTGTTCCCCTATTACAATATACTTTTAGCGTCTTATTGATATCAAATAATTGTGCATATCGTACTGCACTACTATTTCCAATTTGTAATATAGAGTTATTAGGAATTGAAGACAATACATGATCAAATGCTTTAAAATCGCACCATGACATTTGGGTTATATAGGTGGTATGTAACATATCTCGTTTAGAACGAATGGATAACCAATCTTCCTTATAAGTACTTACATTCTGTTGTAGTTTCGGGATGATACTTTTAAAAAAAGTAGTAGGTGTAATTTCAAAATGTTTATTTAAACAAAAATATGTATCATACGCCTTCTTAACGTCTATATGCCAATGATGTTTAGGTTGATAATTACGCAAAAAGGCTTTTATCTTTTTTGATATTACCATGCCTCCAAACGTTAATAAGATATCTGGTTGTAATTGTTTAAAACCATCGTCATCCAAAGATCCTATCATATTATCAATACGCGTAAAAAAGTCTGGATGCTCTATATTTGAAGTTGTTTCTGTAAAAACTATCAATGAAGCATCTTTCCCCAACCAATTGATAATTTCTTGATCTAATACATGAGGTGGATTAACACCTACTAATATCATTTTACGTGAAGCACTATTCCATATATCAGCATAAGGTTGTAATACTGTATCTGTAATTTCTTGTTCTGTAGGACGTGGAGCAACTTGGATAGGAGTTACGGTTTGTTCGTCCACCATTTCATAAAGAGGCTCATAAAAAGGGACATTAATATGCACAGGACCACTATGTTCGATAGCCATATTGAGTGCTTTATTAATTTCTTGTTCATTATGACGTCTACTCTCTACTATTTTTTGCTTGAGATGTATATCTGTTATGGTTTCAACAGGGACAATTTCCGAATATAAATTTGCAGAGTACATAATGTGATTTTCAAACACATTTTTCTGTCGTATGGTTTGTCCATCACCTATGTCAATGCGCTCTACAGGTCTATCGGCACTTATAACTACCAATGGGATATCACTGTAAAAAGCTTCGGCTATTGCTGGATAATAATTAAGTAATGCACTTCCTGAAGTACACACAAGCGCTACAGGTTTTCTAGTTTGTTGTGCAATCCCTAAACCAAAAAATGCAGCGCAGCGCTCATCTACAATGCTATATGCTTTTATAGCTGCATTTTTAGTAAATTCTATCGTTAATGGTGCATTACGCGATCCTGGCGAAATAACCACTTGAGTTATTTCTTTACTCAAGCAAAGACTAACGATAGATTGTGCAACTGGTATTTTAGAGTGCTTCATTTTGTTATGTAAAAATACGACTCTCTACTGATAAATCAACATAATATCTTATCACGAAATATGAATGTATAATTTCGATTAAAACAACACCTTACCCATGGTTTCAAGTTTATGCCTAGTCTCCTCCCATTCATCTTCAGGAATACTTGCCGATGTAATACCTCCTCCTACATAAATTTGAATACCTGCGGCTGTATGTTCCATACAACGTAAATTCACAAAAAGATGTGTGCTCTTTTTAATACTTCTATACGCTAGATTCTCTACATTGCGTCTTGATGTAGCTCGACTAGACTCGTTTTTTAGATTAAGTTCTCCTAAAAAACCTGTGTAATAAGAGCGGTCATAGTTTTCATTTTTAATAATAAATTCTTTTGCATCCTCTACCGGAAGTCCGCATACTGCTGGTGTAGGGTGTAATGCGTTAATGACCTCTTTTAAAGGAACAGCAGTTTCATCTATTTTTCCAGAAATAGGAGTCTTTAAATGCAATAAATTTCCAGCTTTATGATTTTCTATTTCCCCTATAAACAATTCTTTTATAAATGGATCCAATCGAGAAGCTATAGTATCTGTCACCAATTGTTGTTCTTCTTTTTCTTTAGTTCCCCACGTAACGTTAGACGCCGTATATCGTTGTGTCCCTGCAAGTGACATTGTATGTAGCGTTCTGTTTTTTATTTCTAGGAGTGTTTCTGGGGTAGCACCTAACCATAACCCAATTTTTGGGTGATACCATATGTATACAAAAGCAGCACTATACGCATGCAATAACTTTTTAAAAACAGCAATGGGGTCTGTCAATGCATTTGGAAACGTACGCTTTCGCGAAAGCACAACCTTCTTTAAACCACCTTCATTTATTTTTAATATTCCTTTTTGAACTAATTCAAGATGTTGTTGCTCATGAAAAACTTCTTCCTGTGGAAGTACTACTTCTGATATATCCTGTATATTTTCTGTAACACTATATGCGCAATTTATATTATAAGTATCAGGAATAATGACACTTTTTTTTGTGTTATCAAAAGGAGCAAATACAAATCCACTTTCAATAAAATCAAGGCTGTAGTGTATGTGATCATCTTCTTGATAGAAGCCTTGGAGTAGTTTGCTATTTGGCTTTCTATAAGCTACAAAAGGAAGTGCGTCGTCAAATTGTTGGGTAATATGTTCAAAAAAAGAAGTGTCTGTCATTATTTTTTAGGCAATGCTATTGTAGTGAGTTTTACTTTAGAAATTAGCATATCTTCTTCATCTACAACATCTATATTCCAGAGTTGTGTAGTACGTCCCTTATGAATAAATGTAGCTTTAGCATACACCATTCCATCACGTTTACTTTTTACGTGATTTGCAGATATTTCGATACCGCGTACATACATATGTTCTCCATCTAAAAACATAAAACTAGCGGCACTACCTACACTTTCTGCCAGAGCAACCATAGCTCCACCATGTAATACCCCATCTGGTTGATGCACTCTAGGAGTAACTGGCATTTGTGCCACAAGATAATCTTCTCCAAAATCAATATACTTGATTTCTAGTGTTTCCATCAAAGTGTTTTTACAACTTTGAGCAAGTCTTTCAAGTATTTGTTCTTTAGTCAAATTCATTGGCGTATTTTTATATAAATCTTATTTTGACTTTTCTTATTTCCTAAAAAACAAAAGTCAAAATAAGTTTAACGAAGATACGATATATGAAAGCAAAGACCTTAGAAAATAAACGTGCAAAATTACTCCCTCTTGAACCTTTTCATTATAGAGATTTGCTCCCCCTTTCTAAACAAGTAGATTTATACCAATTCGGATCATCAGACATTTCTACGCCTAAAAAATTAAAAAAATATATGAGGGAAGCCTTTGATAAAAAGGGACAAGGGTTGGCGTTACCTTTTATTATCTATGATAAGAAATTAGAGCGTTTTGCAGGAAGTACTCGTTTTGGGAATGTCGACAAAAAGAATAAAGTAGTACATATAGGATGGACGTGGTTAGGTGATGATTTTCGCGGAAGCGGTTTAAACCATCATATCAAATACCTAATGCTTCATTATGCATTTGAAAAACTCTATTACGAAAAAGTAGAATTCCGAATTGATGAACGCAACGCACGCTCTAGACGTGCTGTCGAAAAAATAGGTGGTATTCTAGAAGGTGTCTTACGTAAGAATATAATCACAAAAGAAGATTTTAGACGTAGTTCTGCTTGTTATGGTATTTTAAAAGAAGAATGGTTTGAGATTAAAGAAACGATTTTTAAGGATATTAGTAACTAATTAATATAGTTCAGTATGCTTTCGCGAAAATAAACCATGATGACAGAAAATCAGATTACATACACACATACAAATACCTATACAACACTTAACTCCATTACAAACTCGACCAAAAATGTCTGGTTAGTTTTTCATGGCATGGGCTATCTTACGAAATATTTCATAAAACATTTTGAAGGACTCAACAAAGAAGAAAACTACATTATCGCACCTCAAGCTCCTAGTAAATACTATCAAGACAAACGTTTTAAATATGTAGGTGCTAGTTGGCTCACCAAAGAAAATACAGCTTTAGAGAAAGAGAATGTACTTGCATATATAGATGCTGTTTGGCAAACAGAATCAAAAAAATGGGAAGGACAATCTATAAACCTCACCTTAATGGGGTATTCCCAAGGGGTTTCTATCGTAACACGATGGGCAAGTAGTAGAAAAATAGACTGTAAACACATGCTTTTACATTCTGGTGCCATCCCGCATGAACTGACACCAGCCAATTTTGAGTACCTCTCTCCTACTACTATAATCACATATCTCTATGGAGATAAAGATGAGTATATCAATGAGGCTCGTAAAACAGAACAGCAATTAAAAGGTACTGCTCTTTTTGGAGATAGGCTTCAAGTGCAAGTTTTTGATGGGATACATGAAGTGAATGAAACGTTTATTAATGATTTAATAAAATAATCATACGACTAAAACACGTATTAATACGGTCATAAAACATATGATTAGCAGTTATTTTTATGGAAATTTTATAACAACACACTATCATGGGACATTTTGTAAAATTTCTTCTACCCTATAAAGACGATCACGGAAATATGATCTCTTCAGATTCACAAGCATTCTCTGTTATTGAAGAAGCTAAAAAACGTATCAAAGCAGGTGCTAAAGGAGTTGCAATTACCTATTCTGCAAACTATGGACAAACCTTAGAAATCCATAAGACCTATAATGCTGGAGATTGGAACACGCATACAGCTGGAGCAAACCAAGCTGGAGTCATGACCGCTATGGAAAATTTTATGGGGACAACAGAAACCGCACTACAAGGAACGTTACAAATTGCACCTATTACAACAATGAGTTATGAATCTAATGGATATGGGGATTATACCCATAAAGAAGTTGTTGAAGCAGATCTTAAACATATAAAAAGTTTGCTAGACCAAGGATGGGATGTGCTAGGTTGGGTAAATCAAGATACCGATCCAGAGTATGCCGTAGGAGGTGGTGTCGCTAAGAGTCTTGACCAATATGGGAAACCCTATTTCCCTAAAGAGCTTAGTGACTTAGTACAGCAAACTTTTAAAAAATATACTGCTGACTATGCCTGAAAATTATTTATAACATAAAAAAAGGACTACTTATCTGTAAATCATCATACATTAATCTATACAAATATGTTACAAATACAAAAAGACCATTCTTCCAATGGTCTTTTTGTATAAGAGAAAATTTTCTTATAGCCTTTTTGTTTTTACTTTACCTTGATTGCCGTTTTAATCAATTATAATTATTACTAATGATTAGTATCATTATAAAGCTTGAAAGACAAAACAAAAAAAAAGTACTGTATTTTTTAGAGATAGACTAGAAATTGAAATATTTGATCGTGTTCATGAGATACATGAAATGTTTATAGACATTTTAGACACTCAATTTCAGAAAGTAAATACATCTAGTGGTGCATTATTACTCACAACGACATAATGCTCTTTACCATTTATTATAATAGTCTCAATGTCTTTCGAGTCTCTATCTATAAAAGGATCATACTTTTTGGTATGTTTAAAATTTCCTTTCCTATTTTCAAGTAGTACATGTCTATAATTAATATCATAATTTAATCAACTTCATAGTTTGTGTAAGTTGATTATTAGTGAAATAGGACACAAAGTAAGTTCCTTTATGTAAGTTATTAGTAGACACTTGTATCTCATTACTTTGTATAGGGTATGCTGCTATCAATTGCCCAAGGATATTATATATTTTAATCTCATTATTTCCTGCTATATCTTCTGGTATTTTTATAGTGATCATACCTTCTGTTGGGTTGGGATAAATTTGCATTTCAAAATCACGACGTATATCTTCTAAAGCTAGTGGAGATTGCCCTTCAACAATGTTTAGGATTTGATTTGCAGTCACATCTTCTATAAAATCTACATGACCACTTAACCAAGTAACCTTTACATAATCAACAACAGTGGCCTCCCCAACACCAAAAGTTTCTATATCAGAATTTTGACTTAAATAACTTTCTACACTCGCCGTTATTCTATATTGCTTTTCTCCATTGATACTAACTTCTATTCTTGAACCATAACCATCACGGTTACTCTCTACTCCTTCAAGGTTTACCTTTAACCAGTTATTAGGTACCAATTCATGATATCTATTATTCCACAAATCAAACGTATAAGGCTCCCTATTAGCCACAACCATATCTAGATATCCATCATTATTATAATCTCCTGATGCATTTCCAAAGGAATGTGCTAAATCTGTTTCAAAACCATTACTTAGAATTCTTGTAAATGATGCATCTTCATTCTGATAATAAAATGCAGCTGATACTTCTCCATTATCATTTGTATTATCTACACCACTTACATATAAATCAAGTCGCCCATTATTATCCATGTCTATAAAATTTGCTCCCCATGATACTCTATCAAAGCTCACTCCAGATGAAATTGCTATTTCTGAAAAAGTTCCGTCTCCATCATTTTTCATAAGTGCATTCGCTGGAACAGGAAATTCAGAATCATAAGCAGTATTGGTTATATAAACATCTATAAAGCCATCTGCGTTATAATCATCTAATCCCACTGACATTGCATCCATTACATATCCAGCTTCTGCTTCTGTTGTTATATCTGTAAATGTCCCATTTCCATTATTATGATATAAAATATTAGCCGTCACCTTTCTATCATTAATAAGAAAAATATCTAGCCATCCATCATTATTATAATCAAAAAATGTCCCTTGAAACGTAATCATACTTACGTCTCCAATGTCAGATAGTTCATTTACATTTTCAAAGGTTCCATCTCCATTATTTTTAAAAAGCATATTAGGAATTATTTGATCCAAATCTCTATTACTTAAAAAAAGATCTAAATCTCCATCATTATCATAATCCCCCCAAGAACCACTATTAGTTTTCAGTACAGCGTCTGGAAGTCCTGCAGCTATAGTAATATCTGTAAATATAAAATCGTCATTCCTGTAGAGCCTATTTTTATCATCTTCACTCGCTAAAAAGAGATCTTTATCTCCATCATTATCAAAATCAATCCAAACGGCTTGTTTTAAAGATACTGGAAGTTGCTCTAACTCATAGGTCACTTCTTCAAAAACTCCATCTATATTTCTAAAAAAACCTATAGATTCTCCATCATCTCCAGATACTGTAATATCATCCCATCCATCATTATTAAAGTCACAAAAAGAAACTCCAGTGCCAAAAAAAACAGCATTTGAAAAATGAAAATTTACATCTTCCGAAACCTCATCAAAAAGTACTTGACTATATCCGAATAAAGACGATAACAAACAACATAAAAAAGTAGTATAATAATACTTCATAAACCTATCCTATTAAATCATATTTCTATATTTTATTTAGTAGGATTAGTTCTTTATAAGCTAGACAGTTAAATTAATAAAAAATATTTCATATTCATACAAAGGACTTTAAATTAACAAGAATTTGCTTAATGTAAAAACAAAAAACTCTAGATAGTTAGTAATCCTAGAGGCTTGTTATACATTAGTATGAAGATACCCACTTTCGCAGGTATAGATGATTTATACATTTTCGCTTCAAGCGAATAAAAACAAAAACCTCTAAATATTGCTATTTAAAGGTTTTATATAATTAATTTGTGAAGACATCCGCTTTCGTGGGCATACCAGATTCACACATTTTTTGCTTCAAGCGAATAAAAACAAAAACCTCTAGATATCACTATCTAGAGGCTTCATATATTATTGTAAAGATGCCCACTTTCGTGGTATAAGCGATTCACACACTTTTTGCTTCGCAAAAAGTGGTTCTCTGCTTACTTTACTTCTTCAAAGTCTACATCTTCTACATCACTAGACTCATCTCCTGCTCCAGCACCTCCTGCTTGTGCATCAGGTCCTGGTTGTGCTTGATCTGCGCCTTGTGCTTCTGCTTGTGCTTTGTACATCTCTTCTGATGCTACTTTCCAAGCTTCATTGATCTTATCTAATGATGGTTGAATCGCATCAAGGTTTTTTGTCTCAAAAGCAGCTTTTAATTCTACTAAAGCTTCTTCTATTGGTTTTTTCTTATCATCAGATAATTTATCTCCAAATTCTTTTAACTGCTTTTCTGTTTGGAAAATCATTCCATCAGCTTCATTGATCTTATCTGCAGTTTCTTTTGCTTTTGCATCTGCATCTGCATTTGCTTCAGCCTCAGCTTTCATCTTAGCGATTTCATCTTCCGTAAGTCCAGAAGATGCTTCAATACGAATATCCTGAGATTTATTTGTTGCTTTATCTGTAGCGCTTACTTTGATAATTCCGTTGGCATCAATATCAAAGGTTACTTCGATTTGTGGTGTACCACGTTGTGCTGGTGGAATTCCATCAAGGTGAAAACGTCCAATTGTTTTGTTATCTGCTGCCATCGCACGTTCTCCTTGTAATACATGGATTTCTACTGATGGCTGATTATCTGCAGCTGTTGAGAATACTTGTGATTTCTTAGTTGGAATTGTTGTATTTGCCTCAATAAGCTTTGTAAATACATTCCCCATAGTCTCAATACCTAATGAAAGTGGTGTTACATCAAGAAGTAAAACATCTTTTACATCTCCTGTAAGTACACCTCCTTGTATCGCTGCTCCTACAGCTACAACCTCATCTGGGTTTACTCCTTTTGAAGGTGCTTTTCCAAAGAACTTCTCTACAGCTTCTTGTACTGCTGGAATACGAGTAGATCCTCCTACTAAGATGATCTCATCAATATCTCCAGTACTTAATCCTGCTGCTTTAAGCGCTGTTTGGCAAGGCTCTATGGTTCTTTTTACAAGATCGTCAATAAGTGCTTCAAATTTTGCACGGCTTAATGTACGTACTAAGTGCTTTGGCCCGCTTGCCGTAGCTGTCACGTATGGTAAGTTAATCTCTGTTTGTGTAGAAGAAGAAAGTTCAATTTTTGCTTTTTCTGCAGCTTCTTTAAGACGCTGTAAAGCCATTGGATCTTTACGTAAATCCATATCTTCATCTGCAATAAACTCTTCTGCTAACCAATTGATAATTTTTTGATCTACATCATCTCCTCCTAAGTGCGTATCTCCATCGGTAGCAAGTACTTCAAATACACCATCTCCTAATTCTAGAATAGATACATCATGTGTTCCTCCACCAAAATCAAATACTACGATTTTCTGATCACTATCTTTTTTATCAAGTCCGTATGCAAGTGCTGCTGCTGTAGGCTCATTAATAATACGCTCTACTTTAAGACCTGCAATTTCTCCAGCCTCTTTTGTTGCTTGACGCTGACTGTCATTAAAATAAGCAGGTACTGTAATCACGGCACGTGTTACATCTTGTCCTAAATAATCTTCTGCAGTCTTCTTCATTTTCTGAAGTGTCATTGCAGATAATTCTTGTGGTGTATATAAACGACCATCTATATCTACTCTAGGTGTATCGTTATCTCCTTTTACTACTTTGTAAGCAGAACGATCTGCCTCTTTTGAGCTTTCGCTGTATTTATTTCCCATAAAACGCTTGATAGAAGCGATTGTTTTTGTTGGGTTTGTTACAGCTTGTCTTTTTGCTGGATCTCCTACTTTAATTTCTCCTCCTTCTACAAACGCAATTACAGATGGTGTTGTACGTTTACCCTCAGCATTAGGGATCACTGTAGGCTCGTTACCTTCCATAACAGCGACGCACGAATTGGTAGTTCCTAAGTCAATTCCTATGATCTTACTCATTATATTATAGTGTTTAAGTGTTATTTAAAATTTTCTACACTACACAATAGTCAATCATTATGCCACTGCTTGTAAGCTGACAAGCTGTCATTTTTTGCTTTCGCGAAAGCGGAGAAATCAACAAAAAAAGGGTTTACATTTTATAAACCTACCTCTAGCAACTCTCGCCACTGTGTCGTATATCGAGGACTTCGTTCTCTTTTAATAAGTTCCCACTCTTCAACACGAGTTCCTATCATGGCAGATGAGACCGTGGTTTTTCCAAATTTTCTATTTAATACATCCAATGTGTGCATCAAGTTACTATCCAAAATCTTAGAGCGTTTTTCAAAAAGATTGCCTTGTACATAATGTTCTGGAATCAAACCTGTCAGGTTTACAGCTACTTTTTTATATCTATATCCAGGTTTATAAATACAATGCAGTGCTTTGCGAGCTTGTGCTATAAGTGCAAACGTATCGTTGGTAGGTATAGGCATGGTGACCGTCATACGATTCCTGTATTGCTTATCTATAGTACTGTGATAGTTTGTATACACCGCTACATGTACATAAGTCGCACATGATTTTTGAGCGCGTAGCACTTCTGCTACTTCTGTTATATAATAGGCGCAGGCTTCTTCTATTCTTCCTAAGTCAGGTAGTTTTTTTCCGAATGACTTTGCAGTACCAATTGCTTTTTTAGGATTGGGAACTGCCATAAATTCTAAACAAGACTCCCCTCTGAGTTCTTTCCAAAGCCGTTCTCCTACCACTGTCATCTCTTTGCGAACCCATGCTAGTGGTAAATTGACAAAATCTATCGCTTTAAAAACTCCTATGGCTTGTAAACGTTGTACATGCTTTTTTCCTATACCCCAAATGTCTCCTATTGCGGCCCATTGTAATGCTTCTATACGTTTGGCGTCTGTATCCATAATATATACATGATTATATTTAGGAATTTTCTTTGCCATACGGTTGGCTAGTTTAGCCAATACTTTGGTAGGAGCAATCCCTACACCTACAGGTAATCCAGTATACTTATAAATACGTTCTTTAATCTCAAATCCATAAGCATACATGTCTATATGAGATAACCCCTTCGCATCAAGAAAAGCTTCATCGATACTATACACTTCCACAGAAGGTGAAAACGTCTCTAAGATATTCATAACGCGTTGTGACATCTCTCCATATAATGTATAGTTAGAAGAAAAGAAAGTCACCTTATTTTTTATAAGAATATGTTTGATTTTATAGACAGCTTCAAACATAGGGATATGTGCAAGTTGTTTTGCTTCTTTATTTGCTGCAATAATACAGCCGTCATTATTACTTAAAACTACGACAGGTTTCCCCCATAAATCAGGTCTAAACACTTGTTCGCACGAAGCATAAAAACTATTACAATCTACCATAGCTATCATCGTACAGCATGTATTACATAGGTAATCACTCCCCACAGTACAAATGTTTCCTGTTCTTTATCAAACGGAATACGCAGTATTTTAAACCCTCCGTCTTGTACAACCAGTGCTAAATCATCAAAGTTCGCTTGTAAGGATCTATCTATAATAAGTACGTCTTTATTGAGAATCGAAAAATCTTTCCAAGCATCTCCTTTTACACGCACATAAAATGTAGCATCTTTATGAATCGACAATTCCTCATTAAGATCAACAGTTGCTTCCATATAGTGCGTAGCGGCACTAGGAAAGCCTGTCTGCTTTGACACTTCTGCCTGATGACGGTCATTACTCACCTTAATCTGCCCTGACACTTCGATTTCCATGATTCAAAAATATGGAAAATTTCCAATAAAAAAGAATTATTCCTATAGTAACATTTTACTACTTTCGCATACTAATGGTATAATGAAACTAACTGTATGACCTCTAGCGAAAAAACACGTTTCCTTTTTCTTTCTTTTTTTAAAATGTGGGGATTGTATATTCTCTTTTATATTACAGTTTTTATACTCAGTATCTGGATTCCCGAACTTAAATCAGATACTTATGAAGATAACAATCTAAATGAGCTCTTACAAAACAACTCGTTTAAGCTTTTTGTGCTCGCTTGCATTTTTGCTCCTATTATAGAAGAAATGATGTTTCGTACACTGGTCAAACCTACACACTCAGACATTATTTTATTTATATGTTCTTGGCCTGTTTTCATAGGGTTTCACTTTCTTTCTACTAAAATACATTGGGGTATAACTCTAGCTTTTAGCGCTGTACTTCTCTTTACCTTATTTTATATTTTAAAACATCTTATTACAGAAAATCACACACAGCGATTACGTAATTTCCTCCATAAACATCTTACCATTATACTCATACTCGTTTCCATTATTTTTGGGCTTGTGCATATCAATAATTATGTAGATACTTTTATCATTGATCTTGCACTTATTGTTCTCATTATACCGCGTATTATTTCAGGTTTTCTAATGGGATGGGTTAAAATTAAGAATCAAGGACTTATTTGGTCTATAGGATTACATTTTATGAATAATATTTTTATCATAGGAATAGGAATATTGATAAGTAAAAAAGCAGAGACCTTATCACTAGTATACGTATCTTTATAACATGCAATTCCTTCCTATCCAATTACAAGATATTACTATCTTACGTACATTGGCAATACGTACCTATACAGCTGCTTTTGCTCATAAAAACAAATCAGGTGTATTGGAGAAGTATGTTGTACACGCTTTCGCGAAAGCGCACTTAGAAAAACAACTTTTAGCACCCAATTCGTATTGGTATTTTCTGAAACATAACGATGCTATTGTTGGGTATCTCAAATTAAATATAGGCGACGCACAAACAGAATTTCAACAATCTGATGGACTTGAAATTGAACGTATCTATATTGATTCTCCCTATATAAATCAAGGATTTGGAAAAAAAGCAATAGATTTTTCAATTTCTGAAGCACAGAAACTGGAAAAAAACTACATTTGGTTAGGCGTTTGGGAAGAAAACCCAGATGCAATTCGGTTTTATAAAAGATGTGGTTTTAAAATCACTGGCACACATTACTATGATATGATTGCCGAAATTCAGACAGATTACATCATGCAATATAATCTTACATGAAAGAAAAAGAAATAGAGTGTATCTCTGTATTTGATATGTTAAAGATAGGAGTTGGTCCATCTAGCTCTCATACATTAGGCCCTTGGCGTGCCGCTAGACGTTTTATAAAAAAACTCAAAGAAGAGGATCTATTTAATCATGTAGATCGTTTACATATAGATTTATATGGTTCTTTATCACTTACTGGAAAAGGACATGCTACAGATGTAGCTGTGATGATGGGGCTTCTTGGAACAGACCCACAAACCTGTGCTATTGATGCCATTCCTACAACGATTGAGAATATCAAAACTGATAAAGAAATTGCTTTTAATAGCGAGCGTACCATTCCTTTTGACCCCGCTACTTCTATAAAATTTAATCGTGATTTTTTACCATTTCATCCTAATGGAATTACTTTTAAAGCACATGTAGGTGATCAAGTAATAGAAGAAACCTTCTATTCTATTGGAGGCGGTTTTGTTGTACAAGAAGAACGTAAACGCTCTGAATTAAAAGCCCACCAATTTCAATGTTTTCCAAGGCCTGTAGAGCTAGCAACAGATTTGCTTGCTTATTGCAAAAACGAAAACAAATCGATTTCTCAAATTGTTTTTGAAAACGAATTGTACTTAAATTCTGAAGAAGAAATTAATGAGCGTCTCAAACAAATTTGGGATGTCATGCTAGATTCTATGTATACAGGCTGTCATACAGAAGGAACCCTTCCTGGCGGTTTGAATGTACGTCGTCGTGCCTATGACAGTCATCAGAAACTACAAAAAGGAGCTACTTATACAGATAAATATGAATGGATTGAAGCGATACGTGGTACAGAAGTCCGCTTTCGCGAAATTTTAAAATGGGTGTCTTGCTTTGCTTTAGCAGTAAATGAAGTAAATGCCTCATTAGGACGTGTTGTGACGGCTCCTACTAATGGAAGTGCAGGAGTGATACCTGCCGTGATGATGTATTATATGGTCATCGAAAATCACGATGCCAACTTTGAAGATATCCGAAAGTTTTTATTAGTAGCTGGAGAAATCGGAAGTCTCTTTAAAAAAGGAGCAACGATCTCTGCTGCAATGGGTGGATGTCAGGCAGAAATAGGCGTTTCTAGTGCTATGGCTGCAGGTGCTCTTACAGAATTGATGGGAGGAACACCAGATCAAGTACTCATGGCTGCAGAAATTGCCATGGAACATCATCTAGGACTTACTTGCGATCCTATAGGCGGACTTGTTCAAATTCCTTGTATAGAGCGTAATGCGATGGGTGCTATTAAAGCCATTAATGCCTGTGAAATGGCATTAGATACAGATGCAGCCAATGCTAAAGTGCCACTCGATAAAGTGATAGAAACCATGTGGCAGACCGCGCAAGATATGAATACAAAATATAAAGAGACAAGTGAAGGTGGCCTTGCAATTAATGTAGGAATGGCAGATTGTTAACTCACTTGCTTTTTATTTCACTTTATCAGTTATATAATATTACATTATCAGATACAAAATAATTAATACTGTTTCAGAAGAAACGATTACATATGTCAAAACTTAACTAAAAGAACACAATTGAATTAATTATATATTTAGTATATGAATATAAAATTAGTAATACTGTTTTTCATAACATCCATTTTACTTCCTTTAAATATATGCTTTAGTCAAAACACAAAACCTGAATCTTTAAGTATTCTTATAGTGTATGGAGCTGAAAATTACTATAACTCAAAAGCACAAGAGTTTGTTGCTAATAAATGGGATATTAAAGTATATCGTATTGTAGGAATTACAGTTGATCAAAAAATTGCAGATAGTGTTGCTACAGTAAATTCAAGTTTATGGAAAAAACTTGATAGCACTTTACATAAAGGCTCTGAAAAAGTTTTTAGGAAAGAAGTAGTTTCAGAGATGGAAAAGATATTAAAAGCTCAAAGAATTTATGATGCAAATAAAAAATTAAAAAGAGCTATCCGCAAAATTGAAGATAAGAATACTAAAACATATTCCGATTTGAAATATAAAGAGGACGACCTAACTTATATATATATTATCAAAAGTTATGATATAGCTAATACCGATGTCCAAAGTACAAATTTAAAAGTCACTGTAAACATCGAAAACGAAACAGTTCACATAAAAAACTTAGTACAAAAAACAAAAATACGACGCTCTTCTATAGAGAAGTTATAGACAAAAGCTAAGGAACATAACATCCCTTAGCTTTCTATCAAAATCAAACAAACTTCAAAATATTATATTGCTACAATACCTTGTGTATTCGTATCAGGTAAGTTGTTAGATTCTTCTGATATAAGTTCTAATGATTGTCCATTAATTCTATACACTCCAATAGTACCATCTAATCCGTAAAGTTGGTATAAGAATTGTCCGTCTTCAGAAATCCACATATCAATCCATCCTTCTGTCACTGCAAAAGCATCTGGTCCATTATCTGCTCCGCCAGTTCCTGTTCCTTGTGCAGCTGTTTGATCCAGTAGTGTCACCACTCCGTTATCAAAACTATAAGCTGCAAGTCCTGCTTCTATGGCATTAGAGACAAAGAAGGTATTCCCATCTGCTGTAAAGTCTAACCAACATGCCGTTCTTCCTGTGTTTCCTTCTCCCGATGCTACATCAATACTGATAGGCGTTAAACTACCATCGCCTTGTATTTGCCACGTAGATACCGATCCATCTTGTAATGCTGGAAAAGCTGGTGGTGTTCCATCAGGTTGGAATTCTCTTGCTTCCGTAACTACTACATAATTATTTCCTACTACTTGAAAACCAATAGCAGAGGGTAAATTTCTTCCTTCTGTATTATCTCTTAAAGTAGAAGTTGCAGTTCCCCAAGCACCGTTACTTAAAACACCATCGGCTCCTACATTATATACGGTTACTTCATCTTCACTTCCTGATCCTAATGCAGAAGCTCCAGAATTTATGGCTGTGATTACTAACCATTGTCCGTCTGGTGAAAATTGTACAGCAGATGGACGTACAGGAAGATCTCTAGTAGAACCCGGTATCGCTTGTAATGACCCATCTTCTAATAACCAATACCCAGTTACTGTTCCTTGATGCATAGGCTCTCCACCAGCTAAGAACTCTGGACGCGTAATATTAGATACATATACGAGTCCTTTGGTACCTGCTACGGTAACTTGTCCTGTAGTTGCAATACTATTAGGTCCTATAGCTCCTGTATCTAGAGGATCACCAGCTACTTCTAAAGAAAAGTCAGCAGCAATATTAAAGGAAGTGATCGTATTACTTCCTGCATTTACAGCAAGTAAGTTTTCATTATCATCAGTTTTGGTAAGTGCATATGCAGAGATTAATGGATCAAGTCCTTCTCCTCCATCATAATCTCCTCCATTACCACCAGTGGCAAAAGGTCCAATAGGTGTAAGTGAACCATCATCTGCTCTTCCGTATGCTATAATTGTATTAGGTCCTTGTACATTTCCTGCTACTTGTCCGTCGCCATTAGTCATGGCATATACAGCTCCTACAAAGTTTACAGTTCCATCATCATCATCATCAGTATCATCATCATCTTCTTCAATAACAATAGGTGTTGCATCATCGTCAGAGTCACATGCAACAAAAGTGATAGATAGTGCTAAAAATGCGATAAGCATTATATTGATCTTTTTCATTTTTCTAGTATTTAAATTTTTGATTTTGTTGATTCATTTTGCAGTAAAATTTGGCCAGAACTACTGTAAGGAACCGTTAACACAAGCGTTATTATCTTGCTGTTAGATTAGTGTTAGGAAGATTTTCCTACTTACGCTATCAAGAAATAAAAAATAGAGATTTATGAAATTAGATCAAAAAAATAATTTACAAATAAATGATTATCAATTATTTAAATAAAAATATTTGTTCTATGGAAATTTTTAAAAATGTAGTATTGACATTTTTAAAATGAAACTTTAACACATTTTAACAAGTTAAGGTCATAAAAATTGAATGCAGTTATGTTAGCTATCTTACATAAATTAAAACAGCAACGTCAATTTTATAGATAATGCATATACAATAATAAGAAAAAGTGATATTAACCACGTTTAATACCGCAGCCTTCCCGATCTCTTGTATCTACGATATAAAAGATTTTCCAGACACCATCTCGTTTAAAGAGTTGAAAACTATTGGTTCCGCAATGGCTTAACTCTCCATTTATATAAAAGGAATAAGGTGTCCATACATTGGCCATTGCCATATTATCATCAACTTGTACTTTATAACTTTTGATACGTTCTTCAAATTGCGTTTCATCTGGAATAGAACAGATAGATGTCAAGAAACCACTAAAGTCTTGTTTACTTAATACAACTTCGCCAGTTCTATTCTTTCCAATAGATTGCATGAGTATTTTTTCGTGTACAACACTTTTAATAATAATGGAGTCTTGTTTATGAAACCCTTCAAAAAAACGTTCTACTAATTGCTTTACTTTCGTCTCTTCTTTTGAGAGTGATTGATTTTGTGCTGTGGTAATTTTCGCGAAAGCGAAAAAAACAAGTCCAAAAATCATCCCTGTAATAATATATTTACCCTTCATAAAAATCATGATTCATATAGCTATGTAATTTACTACTTTTGTAGGATAAAACATAACCGAATGTCTGTCGCAAAAAAAGAATACAAACGTATTACAGTTAAATCTCTTACAGAGATGAAAAATCGTGGGGAAAAGATATCCATGCTTACTGCCTATGATTATACCATGGCAAAGATTGTAGATGGTGCTGGAATTGATGTCATACTTGTAGGCGACAGTGCTTCTAATGTTATGGCAGGTCATGAAACTACGCTTCCTATTACACTAGATCAAATGATTTATCATGCTTCTTCTGTGATACGTGCTATAGATCGTGCACTGGTGGTGGTAGATCTTCCTTTTGGTAGTTATCAAAGTGATCCTAAAGAAGCATTACGCTCTGCTATACGTATTATGAAAGAGAGTGGTGGTCATGCAATTAAAGTAGAAGGAGGGAAAGAAATTAAGGAAAGTGTGAAGCGTATTTTACATGCTGGTATTCCTGTAATGGGACATCTAGGATTAACTCCGCAATCTATTTATAAGTTTGGAACGTATACAGTAAGAGCTAAAGAAGAGGCCGAAGCTGCAAAATTGAAAGAAGATGCCTTAATGCTTGAAAAAGCGGGATGTTTTGCGATTGTACTTGAAAAGGTACCTGCAAAACTTGCACAAGAAGTTGCAGAAAGTTTAACCATTCCAATTATAGGAATAGGTGCTGGTGGTGGTGTAGACGGGCAAGTGCTGGTTACACATGATATGCTAGGCATGACGCATGAATTTAATCCTCGTTTTTTAAGAAGATACTTAGATATGTATACGTCTATGACGGATGCATTTAAACAATATGCTACAGATGTGAAGTCTCAGGATTTCCCTAATGAATCTGAGCAGTATTGATTTTTTTCCGCTTACGCGAAAAAGAAACAAGATTCAAAAGATGCAAGAACCAAGAGTATTTATAGTTACATATGAATAACTATCTATTTTCTTACGGAACCCTTCAAAAAGAACAGGTCCAATTAGAAACGTTTGGGAGATTATTACACGGAACTGAAGATGCACTCGTAGGGTTTCGATTAGAAAAAGTACTGATTAAAGACCCTAACGTTGTTGCTCTAAGTAATGAACCTTATCATCCTATTGCGATACCTACAGGGACTAAAGAAGATCGTATCCCTGGTCTTTGTTTTAAAATATCTATACAAGAACTTGAGCATGCAGACACCTATGAAGTGTCTGATTATAAGCGCATAAAAACAACATTACACTCAGGAAAAGAAGCCTGGGTGTATATAAAATCTTACTAATATCTTATTTTTTATATTATTTAGTTAGGATTCCTAATTAATATATATATATTTGTACCATTATTAATTTTAAAACTAAAATACAAATGAGTAAAGCCACTTTTTATCACGCAGGATGTTCTGTATGCGTTAGTGCAGAGAGCGATGTTATTAACTTAATTGGAGAAGAAAATCTAAATATTGTAGATATCACACAAGACAGAAATAGAATTCCAGAAGCAGAAACTGCAGGAGTACAATCGGTACCAGCTTTGGTTACAGCAAACGGAAATGTATTACACATCAATTTTGGCGCTTCTATGGCCGATGTAATTGGTTAATTTTTAAATTACATAGTTAGGATTCCTATCTAAAAGAATCCTGACTATGAATATGTATCATTATGAAAACAACAACTTCACTATGTATAGCCTTATTCTTTGTAGGCATATCTGTATATGCTTGTACAGATAAAAAAGAACCGTATAAAAATGATGATTTTGCAATTACTAACGTAGCTGTCACGCATCATACCGATTTACAAATGACGGTATGGGAAATTAATGTAAAAGGAAAGGCAGGTCATACTACGCCTATTCCTGTTGGGCAATTGGACGGTGCTCCTGTATTGGCTTATGTATTTCCTACTACATTAAAACCTACAGATGTTGGTTTTAATGACACAGAAGGGATTGTAGCACTTGGTCTTACTTCACATCCTGATTTTGACGACACGCCTTTATGGGATGAAAATAAAGATGCCATTTTTGATAATGATGGCATTATATGGCATCCACATTGGGTAGTCTTAGTACCAGACGATCGTGTAGAAGGTGGTCTCGCTGTAAAACAATTCAAAAAAGGAGATACGAATGTGATCCTCCCTCCTACTAATCCTGGAATGCCTATGTATATGGATTCACCAGGATATCAAGTAGTCACTACTGGAAATACGATTAAAGTTATGATTCCTGATTATCGTATTGGTTCTACCACATTTTCATATGACGGAGTTACTGCTCTTATGAAAGTAAACACAAGTATAGAAGACAAACCTATGTTAGGTGTATATGAGGTATATGGTGTTGCCAGTGGAGATCTTTCTTTACCTTATAACGTGAAACAAAATTAAAATAGTTATGAAAGTTAATGTTTGGGACACCTATGTTCGCAAAAATGATGGGACGTTAATGCATTTTGATATTCTCGCTCCTATAGAAATAATAAAAGAAGAAACAATATTTCAGTATGGAGATGATTATTTGACAACTAAAGAAGTTCAAATTAAATCTTTGAGTACTTCAGAATGTCGTTTATGTCATATGGAAACAGCTCCTGAAGAGGTCGTAACGTCTATTCAAGAGAAAGGATACCATATTATAGAGATACAAAATTGTGATTAATGACACATCATATACTTAGGATTACTAACTTTGCCTATAGCATATCAAAAGCTATAGGCACTCTTTGCTTATGAAGAAAACAATATTTAATACCGCATATCAAGACGACATTGCAAATAAAGTTGTCGTAGGGTTAGAACGTATTTCTGAAGCGTTCAAAGTATTGCTTTGGGAGCATGCAAAAGTGGTAGGCCTTAGCCCTATTCAGATACAAATCTTATTATTTGTAGCGCATCATCAACTAGAGATGTGTACCGTAAGTTATCTTGCGCAAGAGTTTAATATTACAAAACCTACCGTAAGTGATGCTGTAAAAGTCTTACTTAAAAAAGAACTCATCCAAAAGAAAACAGTCTCTACAGATAGTAGAAGTTATGCCATTGCTCTTACCGAAAAGGGAAGCGAACTACTACTACAAATAGAAGATTTTGCGCTTCCTATTAAGCACCAATTAGAGCATATAGATGAAGCTGAGGTAAAACAACTATATCATACTGTTACAAAACTAATTTATGGTCTTAATAAAACAGGTATTCTTAGCGTACAACGTAATTGCCATAGCTGTGCTTTTTATGAGACAAAAGAAGAGAGGCATTATTGCAACTATCTAAAACAACCTTTAGAAAATCACGAAATTCGTTTGGATTGTCCTGAACATGAAGTAAAACCCACAGGAACCTCAGCTTAGTTACTTATGGCCCATATACATTCTACTCCAGAAAACTTACAAGTTATTTATGAAGACAATCACCTGATTGTAATTAATAAACGTGCTGGAGATATTGTACAGGGTGATAAAACGGGAGATGCCCCATTAAGCGATGTTGTCAAACACTATATTGCCAAAAAATATAACAAACCTGGCGCTGTATTTTTAGGAGTTGTTCATCGTTTGGATCGTCCTACCAGTGGTATTGTAGTATTTGCGAGAACGAGTAAAGCACTTACACGTCTCAACAAATTATTCTCCGAACGAAAGACACAAAAAACCTATTGGGCATTGGTCAAAAAGCACCCTTCGGCTGAAAAAGCAACGCTGACTCATTATTTAAAACGCAATACAAAGCAGAATAAAAGTTACGCTTTCGCGAAAGCAGTGCCAGATTCAAAAGAAGCGAGTCTTACCTATAGCGTCATCAAAAAATTAAAGACCTTCACCCTTCTTGAAATTGATTTACACACTGGAAGACATCATCAAATACGAAGTCAACTGACAGCTATAGGAAGTCCTATACGCGGAGATTTAAAATATGGTTTTGATCGTTCTAATAAAGACGGAAGCATTAGTTTGCATGCACGCAAACTTACGTTTGTACATCCCGTCCAAAAAGAAGAAATCACATTTATTGCGCCTGTTCCTACAAGTGATGTTGTTTGGGAAGCGTGTGATGGTTAATTATCGTTTTTTCAATACACGATACTTTCCTGATCCAGTTGGCCACAGTAACTTTTTATTTTTTTTAATTAGTTCTTTATTATTCAAAAAAACATAAGGTTCTTCTGAACGATTTGCTTCAATCTTAAAATTGTTTGATTCTTTATTTTTAACAAAATAAGAAACATCAAAAAATTGAATTGAATCAATTTGATCTCTCCCATAAAATTTTGCTAGACCATCATAATCTGTTATCAGTTCTATCCTTTTATCGTTATAAAACAGTACTATTTCAACATATTGTAATATATCTTGCGTATTGGCATCTATAGTTTTAATAGTAATAGCATCACTATTTACATCTATATTTTCATGAACTTTAAAATTTCGTGTAAATTGTCTATCTGATGTTAAATAAACATGATGTAATGAATCATTGATCCAAGTACCTGAACTCTCAGAAGAACTATTATGACTACTACCTGCGATTTTATACAGATATCTACCATCTTTGAATAAGATAAGTTCTTCTCTATACATTTCAATTATCTTATCGGTATTTGTATAATACCCTACTATATTTTTTTTTGAAGCACAACCTAAGATAATTATCACAACTAAGATTGAAAAATTATAATATTTCTTCATTATTATTAAGGCATTAAGATAGGCCCCACCCAAACTAACCAAATCATATATCCAAGTATACCGCCCATAAAACCTGCACTTAAGAAAGTTAAGCGCACGGATTTCGGAAGGATTCTAAAAATCACATACATTCCAATAGCTAGACCTAAAAGCGCTAATGGTAAGGAAATGCTTCCTTCCCACCAGCCAAGCCATCTTGCTAATCGTAACTCGTCACTTCTCCCCCCAAAAGGATCAAAACTTCCTTTTGATAGTGTTTGTAACACTCCTACTGCCAAATTGGTTGTTTCTCGGAACCAAAATAAACTCAAAAACACCAAAAGCCAATGCGTCCACTTCATTCCTAGTTCTTGAATTTCTTTTTGCTGTCTGTAAAGAAGAAACAATGCAATAGTGCCTGTCAAAATCGTTTGTAAGGGTCCTCCAAATATAACCCACATACGATGTTTGGATATGATCTGCAGTAATTCTTCTCGTCGTTCTTTTTCTAGAAAATCACTATTAGATGAGATCGCTTCCTGATGACGAGCTGTAATGGTATCAAATTCTATAGAGAAAGGACTATCGTAATAATTCATATACCCATATCCCAAATGGGTTTTATATCCAAACGCTTTCGCGAAAGCGATATGACCTAATTCATGTGTAAGTGTACCAACAATAGTACAACCTATAAACCCAATTAAAATCCATAAAGCTAGTTTTGGATATATGTGTAAAGAAATATACTTTTTAAGCATCTATAAAGATTCGTATCACCTTTATAAAGATATAAAGAATAGCTTAGGAACTATACTTTTACATACTGATTATTGTTTAATGACTCGTCTTGTAACACTAGTTTGTCCAGTTTCTATAGTCACAAAATATACTCCTTTTGTATAGCTAGAGACATCTACCAATGTATTCCCACTTTCTATAGTAGCCGTATATATTTTTTGTCCTGTCATAGTATATACAGTGGCTTTGGCTCCTAAAACAGAAGGTCCAACGTGTAATGATAATGTATCTCTTACGGGGTTGGGATAAAGTTGTATCGAAGTTGTTAATACTTCTTCTGCAATAGATAATGTGGGGTCTTGAAATACACGTACATAATCTATTTCTAAAGCACTTTCTGTAAAGGAATCTAAGATTTCTGGTAATACAGCGACATTTAACAACAGGTATTGCGGATCATCAAAAGGCCATGTATTGGCATTTTGAACAGGTGGTTCATAAATATAATGTGTTGTACCATTAACGCTAAAAACCATACGATCTGGTGTCCACTCCAATCCATAAATATTGAATGTAGATGAAGCAGTAGCAATCGTTTGTCCTCCTTTATTTACAGTATTTCCAAAACTAGAAGGGGTATGCATTGCACTTTGGACATAGTTTTGATTACTTCCCCAGTGTTCCATAATATCTATCTCCCCACAAGCAGGCCAGGATACTTCCCCATTGGTTTCATACCAGTAACCACCAGGTTCTGTAATATTTTGTCCTAACGTCCACATAGCAGGCCACGTACCAATACCTACAGGAAGTTTTGCTCGTATTTCTACATATCCATAGGTAAATGCAAACTTAGAATTTAATCGCGCTGAGGTATGTGATTTGGTAGATCCTTGGTCTGTAAATGTTTCTTTTTTGGCAACTATTTTTAAAGTTCCATCACTCACAAAAGAGTTTTCTGTACGATTGGTATAATGTTGTATCTCTCCATTATACCAACTATTACCATTAGGTAACTGCGTTTGATGGTGCCATTTTGTTGCATCTAAAGGTCCAGGAATATTAAACTCATCAGACCATACTAATTCATAATCGCCTCCTTGTGCGTACATGGACAGACTCATACAACTTATAAAAAATAGAAGAATAAAGGTTTTCATAGCATCTCGATTACTGAACCAGAAAGATACAATAATAGCATACGCTTACCTCAAAATCTACCTATACATGAATACAACATTTCATGTATTTTCAAAGTTTTCTGGAAAACCTCTGCTCTTGTATTATAAAATTAGAGGTGTAAGTATACGTTTTAACGTTTCACTCTCCCTTTAGTAATGACCAGCTGGCAGGCAGTTCTCGCAGGCTCAATTTCGCGAAAGCGTATATTAAAAGTATTCATTAATGTTTAGTTTTAAAGTGACGTGAGTCACAAGTTTCTTTTAATTTAGAAAATAATCTTGATGACATCCGACTAATACTAGTATTGTCTTGTCCATCTAAAAGTGAGAGCATTTCATATTGATTTTCTTTATAAGCCTCAAGAATGATAGAAGAAACTTCAGTAATAGATATTTCTGTTTTCTCTTTCTCTTTTTCCCTCAATAACTGACACGCTTTAGCCACTATTTTTGATTCTACAGCATTTCGTTCTGAAAGAAGTAATTCATCAAAATAGTCTTTATATGGGTTACATGTATCTAAGAGAAATTCAAGATAGCTTGTTTGAACTCTTGCTACTAACCAATTTTCTGGAACCTTATCTATTGTTTGTTGCTCTTTTTTTAGTGCTACCAAGGAATCAATAGTAGCTTCATGAGTTTCAAATATAGTTGTCACACAAGTTTGCATCGTTTCTTTTGTTATTTCTTCACTATCTCGTGTAAGACAATCGCAGGTATATTTACTCATGTTGGCATAAGCAATATTTTCCTGCGCTATAAGTGCTTGAAAGTTAAAAATAAGAAGTAAGACAACTAGAAACCGCATTCGTATAAATAGCATAGTTAAAAGTTTCAATATATAAATAATAACTCTTTTTCTTCATTATTATTTAAGTCTCTATACTAGCTGGCCATTGGTGAATTAAAGGTGAATTTTTATCACTATACTCCTCAATAAACTCACCTACATCACTTCTAAATGTTTCTAACGCTTTATTTCTAGGATCGTCCTTTTCTGGAAAATATAAACTCGTATCATTTCCTAATAATGGTAATAAAGGTGTATAAGGTGCTGAAAAAATAAAGATGTAATAGAACGTCATCATGGAGCCTATCGTTCCTGTATTGGGTAAATAACGTAATAGGTCTTCTTTTGTGAAATTTTGATCCCCTGGAGCAACAATGTTTGCTTTTTGAAGACAGGGAGGATAATTAGAGACAAAACATAAGGCATGTCCTAAGGATCGCATTTGTCTAGAATTGCCATGTGCTACGACTCTATATATTAAACTAACGAGTACTGCTTTTAGTTCTTTTTTACTACTCATTACAGGTAAGCCTCGTATATTTCCTTCTTCAGGATCTGATGCGGCTTCTATCCAATTTTGAAGTTCTTGATCTTCAAAAACAGCTGTATCTGTAGTGTAAGTAGTCTCTACAAAAGTGGTCGCCATTTTATTAGAAGTTTCCCATAATTCTAGTAATAAACCAGCAATTGGAAAGCGATCCCAATCTTCTTTATCTGAGAAGTCTTCTTTATAAATTCCAAATTTTTCTAAAGTCACTTTAGGATCGTCATCAAAAAATTCTCGCCCTGTTGCAAAGGTATTGGTAAGTTCTAAAAAGGAATCGGTGGTTGCAAATGAAGTTGGAGGTCCAATTCTTCTCCAAAGTAAGAACAAGGCATCATTAAATCCTATCAAATAATTAGATTGCGGATCTAGTAGTTTTCTAAGATCATGATCTTTAGAAATAGTATTAAACATAGTCATTTGCATAGATGCCGATACAATATGCCAATGATATACATGACCTAACCATATACCATAAACAGTCACAGCTATTCTTGCTGCAGACAACGCATATATCCAAGTAGCATCTGTCGTATTTTCTTGTGTGTAGATTTGTGAGTCATTAGCGTCTTTATTTGAAATTTGAACGCAAATAGGTTCTAATTCTTTGGTGTTTTTATTCTGTTTTAAAAGTACTAAAGCACCAGGTGTCCATCTATCAAATCCTTCTACTTGACTCGCTTCAAACTGATTAAAGATTGTTAAGTCTATTGCATATAGTAATCCACCTGCTTGCAGAGGCTTTAAAAGATCTTTCCATTGATTAGAAAATATAGATTGTACTTTCTCTAAGATATCTCCTTGCACTTTTTGAAGGATTAATAGGTTATAAGCCAATCCATTTTCAGCAATCATTGGCCAAAACTGTTTAGTCGCTTCTTTTGGATCTTTTAAAATAGCAGCATATTCTTTTTCATGATCTTTTCTTCCATTTCTATAAATGTTATAATAGTTTGTCCAAGACATGGTAAAGTCTTCTGGTTTCTCTAGAAAAAAAGAGGTGAATGTTTGCTCTTTAGCTGCATGTTTTGGAAACGATGCTTTTTCTAAGTGAGTATCTAGGAGCGTATTATTTAAAAATTCTTTTTCATCAGATCTATGTAATCGTTCTAGAAGTTCTTCTCTATCATCTTTTGCGATATCTATTTCTTGAGTATCGTACATAAATGTGTAAGCACTTTGGGTGACACCTTGTATCGTATATTCATTACTGAGACCCGCCTTTGCCATTTTAAGTTCTTCGCCTCTGAGTCCGAGCTTAATGATTGCTTCAATAGTTTCTGAAAGGATAAATGGTACGGCGGGCATTGCTGTTAATCCCCTTTCTCTAATAGGTAAATGATGGACTTTTTCTATTTCTTTTACTAATTTTTTAACGAGATAATACCCTAAAAAAATTACTGTAATGACGCCAATAAGCATTAGAATGTACTGCCAAATTTCCATGGTTGTATAGTTTAGACTACTAAACTACAAGACTATTCTATTGAAAAACAGCGTATATACACCCATTTTCCAATAGATTCAGGTGAATTAAACAAGTGTTATAGAATAGTAACTAAGCCATAAAGCCTTTTCACTCACTGAAAAATACCTCTACCTCATCTATCGTATGCATCTCTACAACTACTACTTACATTTGAAGAATGAAAAAACAATTCTTGATTCTTTTGTTTCCAATAATGATCATATGTTGTAAATCAGCTAATTTCGAGCATAAAAATGATTTCCAAATACAAGATGAAACTATTAATCTATATGCATTTATTGGGGAAAAAATAGATATAAATCAATTTGATCCTAATAAAGGTAATACTCAAATAGAGATAGATTCAATAACAGGAGATACGATCACGTGGATGCGTTATTATGTCATGGACAATGGATTTAAAGCTAAGTATAAAATACTAAGTAATGTGTTTAATGATCTTAAAAAAGACACTATAGATTTTCTAGTTTATGATCATTATGGAAGGCCTAAATTTGAAGACTATAAGTATGTAATCTTATATGTATCATTAGATAATGAAGGGAATTATTACCATCAAAAATATCAGTATGATCCAGTTAAAAAAAATAAAGATGGAAACTGGACAGGTTTAAAAGGAGAAAGTATAGATAAACTTTTCTTAGATAAAAAAAATGGAGTTTTAAAAAATCGTGGTGTTTTCTAGAATTAAATCACTTCACTGCCCTCTTACTTTCTACGACCACACTTACTAAGATCAATGCGCCACCTATGATGGTGCGGATGCCTGGTATTTCATTTAAGAAAAGAATCCCTAATAGAATTCCGTAAATAGGCTGTGCGCTACTCATTAAACTAGCTGTTGTCACCGAAAAATGCTTAAAACTAGATAAAAATAAAGTATGCCCAATAGTAGTGGTTAATAGACCTAACAGAGCTAAATAAGGCCATTGCTCCTGTACTGATGGCCAATTAACATCCATAAATAATACAGGAATCAACAATACAGAAACCACCATAATTTGATACCACATTAAAATAGTACCTTCATACTTTTGCACTTTGGTTTTCATAATAAGATTACGCAGTGCATAACAAAATGCAGAGATTACCCCTAAAATAATGGCCAATGTCGCATCACTTTCTAAACTAAATTCTGGAGCTAATAGATATAACCCAAATAGTACAAGAACAGCAAGAAAAATATGGATGGTATGAAACTTTGTTTTGAGCACCAACGGTTCTAATAAACTTGTAATTACGGGATAGGTAAATATAGATAACATTCCAATCGCTACATTAGACAATTGCAATGCATAGAAATATAAAACCCAGTGTGCCCCTAATAAAATACCTCCTATCAAAATAGCCGTACGATCTTTAGAAGCAATATGCCAAGAGGATTTACGCCATAAAATAAAGAGTCCTAAGAACAAGGCTGCAAAAACGCCTCGCAAGGCAATAGTAAGTTCTGGTGGTAGTTGTATAAAACGTCCAAAAATACCTGACGTACTAATAAATAGCATTGCCAGATTAATTTCTAGTATAGGTCCTAAGGTGGTTTTTTTAGTCAATTCTTAGTTTCTTATTTTTTTAATGAGTCGTATAAACTCCATAACCATTCCAAAAAAGATAATGATGATAAGGGTTTTCCCTATTAAACTTTGTTCTTATTTCATTATAATTAGATAAAGCTAAAACTTTTTCTAAAAATACATCTAAACGATCCTTTTCATAATTGACTCTCCTGCTTGAAGACGGAAATAATTGAAATATATAATTATCGTCTTTTATAAATTCAATACTACTTTGAAAAAAGGTTCTATAACTTATTTTTTTTAGGTCATACTTATGCTTATCATATAGTATTCTATTAGCATCATTATCAAAACTTTTTTTGATTTCCTGACAAACTTCAACAGAGAGTATTTTTTTAGTAGTATACGCCTCTTTTATTCCATTCTCCTGTACTCCATATACAAAAAAGAATACAGTCCCTTTAAAAACACCTTTATCTTCAACAACTTCAATAATACTATTATTTGTGCAATATCTAAATACAAATTCAGCATCTATATTTTGAAGGTTAGAAAATCCGAACTCTTGAAGAGCTTTATTTTGTTTGATATATCTCTTATTTGCTAATTTCAGAAAATAACTATCCATACGCTCACTCACTTTTTCTTTGAGTGTTATTTCCATCTTTCTTTGTTCCTGACTAAAAATAGATGTTGTTAAAAAAAGAGTGATAATTACTGATAAAACTTTCATTTTTAAAATTTTATGGGTTGATTACTTCTCCCAAAAATAAAAAGGCCCTTACCTTAAAAAAATAACCAATGAGTAAACGGCAGGAATCATTTAGGTAACAGCATCTATAAACACTCTGTTATGCAATCTTTTTATGCTTTATCGCTTCACTCTCCCTACAGTCGTGAATCTAACTGGTTCGATTTCGCGAAAGCGAAAAAACAATTCCACTATTTAATTTATTTCTTATCAGATGCATATATTTTATCCCACGCTTTTCTGGTCATAACTATTAATTGCTTTTCCTTTAATATAAATATACTCACATAAGAATCAGAAATCACTGTATGTTGTTTCCATGTAACATAAGGTTCATAAAGCATTAATGTACAAATATCTGTTTCTGAAATAATAGGATAGTCTTCTACAATATGACTATGCAATACTTGTTCTGTTTCTTTGTCTTCATCTCCATAAGAAAAAGTCAATAATGATTTATGAATCTTTGATTTTGAAACAAATGCGTCCTTTTTATCAAACTCAAATTTGTAATCGTTTCCTATAAGTACTTGACCTGATAGTTGAGGTCCAGCGATACTATATACTGTTACTTTATCATCTATCAATAATGGGACAAAATTCCAGCCTACATTTTCATAAAAACTAAAAAATTGATCTTCATTATTCTGAACTAAATTCCTTGCTACGTTCCTTGTCTTTAACAATCGTTTTTCAAGTGTCGTAGCTTTTCTAGGTATTGTATCTAGCGTATACACATCTTTTAATTCTAAAATCTGAGAATACTTTAATTCATAGAGTATGTTTATATCTTCAGATTGATCGTAATAAATTGCAATGGTCTCATCGCCATCTGTGTATGATAAGTATCCGCCTAGATTAGGAATAGCTCGCAGTTTATCTCCCAAAACATCGGTGCTATGCCAAGATGCTAACTCAGATTTATACATCTCCATAGCAATGGCCATGGTTTCTTTTTTTAAACGTTTGATTTTCTTTTTTTGTCCAAAACTAGCGGTTGTAACTAAAATGGCGATGGCTACTAGTAAAATTCTCATAGTGCAATTTTATGGATTGATTATTTATCTCAAAAATAAAGTCAATCTTATTTTCAAAAAACTAGTAATGAGTATATGGTAGATTTCGATGAGGTAACTGGAAGTATATGGGTTGTATTTTAGTGAATATATGATTTCGCAAACCTGCCTCGCCGGCAGGCAGGAGCGGAAAAACGTCCACTACAATCAGTAATTTCGATACAATTTTAAATCTTCACTTTGTTCCGTTTTAAAATCACTCAATCACCTTTCTTCTATTTTTGCATTCAACAATCAAAAATCTCCAATCAAAATTCGTTCATCACTTAACGCATCAATGCTTTAGCTTTTTCTTTAATTACCGCAGCAACTGGTCGGTCTTGGATTTTACTTTCTAACCATGAGAGTACATCTAAATATAGGAAAGCACGACGCTCATACGGATCATCTTCATATACTTTTAATTTTTCGTATAATCTCTTGAAAGCTCCTTTCAATTCATGCGGATAAATATTCTTCAGTTCTTGTACAAAATTGATCATTTCTTTCTGCACCTCATGCAGGTCATCCATTTTCAATAAGAACTTGTAAGTACTACGAAGTAAGGATTCTAAATGATAATCTTTGGCTGCTTCATAATGTGCAATAAGATTTAATAAACGTGCAAAGCACATCAAATCTTGTCGCGTTTTTAAACTCTTTGCATTGATGATTTTTGATAGGTATTCTATACATTTTGTATGATTTTCAGCACCAAAATAAAGACAGGCTATTTTATAGTAAAACACCATAATATGATGCTCGTCTATACGGTATTTTGGAGAAGCAATCCCTTCCATAACTTCCGTAATCAAATCTTCAAAATCTTCATAATTACCCACCATAAAACGATGATTCAATTTATTACTGTAGGTATATAAAAATAAAAGGGTTTCTAAATTATCCCCTTTCGGGAAACTAGCATCTTCCTTCAAACCTTCTAATCGTTGTAAAGCGACATCAAACTTGGTGCTTAGCTTTAGATAGAATAAGGACTCTAATAAATAATGTTGTCCTTTTAAAAAGAATACAGGGTTGCGTTGTATCATCGTAGGATTATCTTCAAATAGCAATACCCAACGCTTGGCATATTTATAACACGAAAGAAAATCTTGAATTAAAAAATTATACCATAAATGTGCTTTATACAACCAAAGTTTTTCTCTAAACCCTAATGTATCATAGTTATATGCTGGTATTGCTTTATCAAAATAGGCTTTAATCTCCTGTCGTTCTTCATCACTTCTCACATAGCCAGTACGCAACATCATGCCGTACAATTCTAGCGACACATTAGAGAGTTTACTCGTCATCACATTGGCTTCACTTAATACCTTAGATTGCTCTGAGAGTTCATCGGCGCGAGATAATATACTACGAGTAATATATTGGGTTTCGATAACTTTTTCTAACTCTACAATTTCGTACGCAATATTTTTCTCTTCATTTTCAATAGCCATCAATTTGGCTTTATCTAAGACTTTTAAACTCTGCTTATACAACCCCTTTTGATATAATATGGTGGCAAAATCTAATTGCTCTCGTATTTGAACTCTAATATTACGATGTAAAGGTGTTAACCGAAGACTGACAAGAATTTGCCGGTACAAATGTGCCTTAAGATTAGACAACTGTAATTTGGTAACGACTCCTTTTTTAATAATCACTTTCTCATCATACTCCTTCATTTTATCAAGTACATCAAAAAGTGCCATAAATTTTGCATCTGTATTACGTTCTAATCGTCCTACATACAACTTGAATTGACGTTTTTCACTTTTAGATAATGATTTAACCAACACAAAAAGTGCATCACTTTCTTCAATTGGCGTTGTAATGATTTTTCTCATAAAAATCTATAATACAGATACTTAAAAACATTAAGAGGCTATTTAACATCGTAATAATCAATGAATTTGACATCGCTTAGCTGTCTCCAATATATATATTCGTAATTAAAAACAAATCATGTCCAGAGATAAAATTCAAATATTTGATACGACGCTTCGAGACGGAGAGCAAGTACCGGGATGCAAATTAGCTACAAGAGAAAAACTAATCATTGCAGAGCGTCTGGACCTTCTAGGCGTTAATGTCATTGAAGCAGGGTTTCCTATTTCTAGCCCAGGTGATTTCACCTCTGTAGAAGAAATTGCAAAACTTGTCAAAAATGCAACCGTTTGCGGTCTTACCCGAGCAGTAGAAAAAGATATCGAAGTGGCTGCACAAGCACTCAAATATGCTAAATACCCACGTATTCATACAGGGATTGGTACTAGTGCTTCACATATCAAACATAAATTTAATAGTACTCCAGAACAGATTATAGAGCGTGCTGTAAAAGCAACTGCCTATGCCAAAAGTTTTGTAGAAGACGTCGAGTTTTATGCAGAAGATGCAGGACGTACTGATAATGAATATTTAGCACGTGTACTTGAAGCTGTCATCAAAGCAGGAGCAACAGTATTAAATATTCCAGATACTACAGGCTATTGTTTACCTGATGAGTATGGAGCCAAAATGAAATACCTACGCGAAAATGTAAAAGGAATTGAAAATGTGATCCTATCCTGTCATTGTCATAATGATTTAGGACTCGCTACAGCCAACTCTATTGCAGGTGTTCAAAATGGAGCAAGACAAATAGAATGTACTATTAATGGTATTGGAGAACGTGCAGGAAATACGTCTCTAGAAGAAGTCGTCATGGTATTAAAACAGCATCCATATTTAGACTTAGACACAAGTATTAACACGCAATTATTATATGACACTAGTCAAATGGTGAGTGAAAAAATGGGAATGCCTGTACAACCCAATAAAGCGATTGTAGGTGCCAATGCTTTTGCGCATAGTTCAGGAATTCACCAAGATGGGGTTATTAAAAATCGTGAAACCTATGAAATTATTGACCCGGCAGATGTAGGCGTTACAGAAAGTGCTATTGTATTGACCGCTCGTAGTGGTCGTGCGGCACTCGCCTATCGTTCTAAGAAAATAGGATATGAACTTACGAAAGACCAATTAGATATTGCCTATACTAATTTCCTATCTATCGCCGATCGACAAAAAGAAGTTCACGATAAGGACATTCATAGGATTATGGAAAACGTTAATATCCAAGCAGGAGTGCTGGCATAAATAAAGCTATTGGCTGTTAGTTCTTAGCTTTAAAGAATTAGATACAAAAATAGAGTAACATTCTATTTTGAAAATATAATGTCATTTCTGTAAAGGTTACCTAATTCGTTGACAAAAATGTATATTTTGTTATGCGAATAAATACCAATGATTTAACCTTAGC
>NZ_CANLOB010000030.1 GCF_947492815.1 uncultured Dokdonia sp. | reverse complement strand
TAAATTCTTCATCAAACCTGAACTAAATAATAATTATTTGTCGAATTTTAAGGTGTCCTAAAAAGGGGAAGCCTACAATAGAAGCTAATTCTTCTTTAGATAAATAATTTGATTTAATGACTCTGTCCTTTATAAACTTAGCTATATCGTATTTTTTTTCTAAACTTTCAATTAAAGTTTTATCACCTACTGTTAAGTTTTCATCTGTTGTGAATATTTCATCCAATTCATCATCAAAATGACTAAATTCATTTTTCGAAACGAAAAATATAATTACATCAACATCATTATGTTTATAAATATGTAAACCAGTTTTTTCTAATTCTTTTCCATATTTTTCTTTTCTGTCAAGAGCAGAAATAATCATTTCTTTTCCTTGATATTTTTCTGATGGAGTAACTACAAATCTAGCGTCTAATAAGGCTACTTTTCGTATGTTATTAATAGACATAGAGTCAAATACAAGACTTAAAGGCCATTGATCATCTATTTCTTTAATTTCAGGTATAAATTTAAGATCTATTCCCTAGCGAGGATTTAAGGAAACTCCAAAGATTCCTTCTGTTTTTTCTTCTCCAAATACCTCTATATAGTCTTGCTCTGTATCTATACAAGATATTCTGAAATTATATTTAGCAGTTTGATGCATAATTATCTTATTTTACGATCCTATGCGTAATATATTCCATCTTCAATAAGTTCGACTTTTTCTGCTTCAATAATTACAATATTATCCCCTAAATGTAAAACATAAGTCTCCAATTTATTATTTCCATTGGTATCAATTATATATAATGCAAAATATTATTGTATTTTTTTTTTATCAATTGTCTCTAAACAAAAAAGTCTTCTTCATTTAATAATTCTATGTGATTGTATTCATACAAGGTTTCAACTTCAAAAGATTTAAGATCAATTGCAGATTTATAAATTTGGATATCTTCCCAATTATCATATGATATATGAATTGTTTTATTACCATTATCATCAATCTTAATTAATTGTTTTCCTAATTTTGAATTTTCCCAAGTTACTCCATCTTCTAGTATTACTTTTTTAATACTAGATGTTAATTCAACTTTTTTCGTTTTTTTATTAAGATAAAAATCAAATTGTGAATATGATTTAATCCAATGTGGAGCTTGTTTATTTAGTAAAAAGTTATGGAAATCTTTTTTTAATATTTCCTCAATTTCTTCATTTGATTTTCTTTTCATTTTTTCTAAAGTTAAATTTATTCTTCAAATAAATTATCATAATAATTTTGATTTCTTTATTATTACTTTCGTGATAGAAAGTGTGGGGAATGAAATCTATGTATGATAAATTTAAACTAGAAAAAAAATCTTTTGCTTTTTCTGATATAACAGGTCCTGTTAAAGATATCATATCAGATTCATTCTTTCCCTTAAAATAGATTTTATCTACTCTAAGTTTTTTTCCTTCAGAAATACTATTTAACCCATCATCATATTCAATAGGAATATAAATATCATCTTTATTAATATCATGTTCTAATAGATAGTACATTTTATTATTATGGCAAAGGGTTGAATTTTAATTTTTTAAGATCGGAGTTCTCAATTTTTGATTTCATTATATCATTAATTATTATTCTCAACTTTAAACCTTGGCACTGAAAAAACATTTCATTAAAATCATTTCTTAATTTAAGACTATTTATTTTTCTGATCAAACCTTGTATTTCAACTAAATCAGATTTATCATAGTCAATACAATCTTTGCTTTTTGAAAATTTTAGAATAAATGAATTTATTTTTTTTTTGTCTTTTTCGATTTGAATTGGTAGGAATAATACATCTTGAATTTTTAATTCTTCTATGAAGTTTTTAAAATTTTCAGAAACCACATGTGTTCCTGAAATTAAATAATCTGTATCATTACTCCCTATATATGGGATACTTTCTAAAGATGATTTTTTTCTTCAGAAATTATTTCTAATGAACCTTGGTATTCAAAAGGAATCATAATATCTTCTTCTTTGTAATCTCTTTCTAAAAGGTAATAATTCATTATTAAGATTTGTATTCACTTACTGGAATAAATTCAAATCCTTTCAAATTATTTTTAATAATTATTTTTTTAAATTCATCATTAATAAATAATTTACTAGAGCCTTTTAAATAAAAGATACATGGTTCTTTAATATGAAAAGAAGGATCAAATACTAGTTTTTTAATTCGTCTAATCCTGTCCCCAAGAATAAATAGATCTGATTCTTCATAATCAATACAATTTATTTCATTTTCTATTTTCATTAGAAAAATTTCTAATGGCTGCTCAGAATCTATTGAATAAAATGTATATGGTATAAAAGTTAGATATGGTAAGTTTAGACTTAAAAATACATCTTTAGCTTTTTTTGATATAGCAAATCCTTCTAAAGAATAAAAATCAGTAGGTTCATTCCCTTCATAATTTATTTTATCCAATTTGGTGCCTTTTCCATTTACTAAATTATTGAGCGTAGTAGCATGTTCAAATGAAATATAAATGTCATTTGTCTCAATTTCATGATTGATTTTGTAGTATGTCATTGTAAATTAATAATTTAACTTAATTTAAAACTCTAATAGTATCTTCATTAGTTAATGAAGATAAAGTCATTTTAGTCTCTTTTATATATAATAAAAACTCTTCTTTTATTATAAGTTTATCAGCTTTAGATAAATTGTTGAAACCATTGAAAAAATCTGATAAATCCTTTCTGATTATTTCATTATATTTAGGATGTGTTTGATGTTTTGCTCTTTTCCAAAAATCAATTGGCACTTCTGACGAATTTAATGTTTTTCTTGCATTTTCTATTACTATATCAAACTCTTTTACAGGAGGTAACATAGTTCCGTTAAATGCATCATCAAGGTTAATACCCAATTCATCAAATACCTTTCCAAATTCAATTTCCATTTCTTTGGGTACTACGTGATGAGCTTCATATTTAGAAGGAAATGCTTCTTCAGGTAATAATCCTTTTTTACGACGTTCTCTAATATCTTTTTTAATAGCACTTTTTAACTTATTCAAAGCTTTACTAGATGGGGCCTTTAATTTATTTTTTATCTTTTTCTTCTTTTGAATAATGTCTAAAGTTTCATCAGCATCAATTTCATCAATTCGATTAAATATTTTTTTATTTTCTTCTAATGTTTGAGCTGCTGTATCACGTACATTACGACCTCCGCTAAATCCTGAATTATCTATATCTTTTCCTAACGGAGAGTTAATCTCGATATCCTTTGTTCCAATAAGGCGTCCTCTTGTACCATCTACGGTGATTTCATCACCAATTTTAGCTCCTTTAATTTTATCTTTATCAACATGTTTTACTTCCCCACTAGCCAACAACACCCATGGATTAATATGTCCTTCTAGTTTAAAGCGTTTACCAGAACGTGTAATTCTAAAACGATCAAAACCTAATCTTTTTAATAATACTCTTCCAGCAGATTTTAAACTCTTAGCACCTTTTACACTGCCGCGTTTTACGCCTTGTAATACAATCTTGCCATTTTTAACAGCACGTCTAGATCCGTTTCTAGTGACAGCCAATAAACGTTTTCCATTTTTAACTTGCCCTTTTACAAATCCTTTAGTTCCTTTTACAATGGCTTTTTGTGTTGTTTTAAGCCCTCCTTTTGCCGTTTTTAATCCTGCTTTTGCAGCCTTAAATACGCCTTTGGCTCCAAACATAAGGGCAAATACCAATTCAATAATTAATATGGCTAGACCACGTGCCATACTCTTAGCACCACCCTTAATATCATTATCCCATGCTTTGCTTAAATAGTTTTTGAAATGTTTTCCTAATTGGAACAATGCATCGGCAGCAAAGAATACAGATAGAATATTCAGTAATAGTGGTAAGGCTGCAAGAATGGCTCCACCTGTCAAGATATTTGCTGCTATTAAACCAGCAACACCTAATACTAAAGCTGCAATAATCCCTATTTTATTTTCAGCCCACCATAGTTTAACAGCATCTAGCATCGCACCAGCAGCGCCAGAAGCTCTTGCTTTTACAGATTTATAAGGGCCTACCCATCCGCTTTCTTCTTTATCTTTTGGTGTTAAGGAGTTAATATACTCTGTAGTAATGAATGGTGTTTGTGTAGCAGTTGTATCACTTGACACTTCAGTTTCTGCTGTATTTCCTGCTTTTATCGCAGCTATACCATTGGTATCTGCTGTGGTAGATCCAATTTCTACAGGTACACCGTCTGGCATAGCTGCAATCTCAGCTAATAAAGCATCATTTAACTGTAAATCGTCTTGTACAGGCACATCAAAATCTGATGCTACATAACTTTCTTTATCAAAGATGCTATCATCTATATCATTGGTTGTTGGAATAGTGGTTTCTATACCACCACCTTGTGCAGCAAGAAGATCATTCTTCTTCACATCATCCATTGTTAATCCAAAGACTTTTGGAATTTCATTTTCTAATGGCTCTTCTACATCTTGTCCTAATAATTCACTTGCCATTTGTGGGAAGAAATGATCTGGTGATTCTTTGGCAGCACTTCCTAACCAACCTATTTTCTGAATAAGTTTTAGAGCACCCACCGTAATGGCTTCTAGTACATCTAATACAGCATTCATTACCTTTTGATATACTGCGAGTACAGCGTCTATTACTCTTCCTACCGCATCTAATAATGCATGTACCGTTTTCTCAAGGGCATCTGCTACTTTATTGATGACCTCTATCGTTTGAGCTACTTTTTTATCAATAAAGGCATTGAATTTCTTGGCTGTTTCTGGGAACATAAAGAGAGCTGCACTTACCACAGATTTTGCAATTTCTCCAAAGGCTTTTACGGCTTTGATCGCAAAGTCTCTTACGGCATTGATAATACCAGAGGCTTTTTCTTTTGCCCAGTTGACAAGACTCTTAATAGCCGCTCGTAGCTTATCAAAAATGAAGTTGACAGCTTTTTTGATTTTATCAAATTGGTCACTTACCCAATCGATTGCGCTATCAAACCATCCTTTTTCTTCTTTTTCTACCCCTTCTTTCTCTTGTTGAGCAACCTCTTCATCTGCTTTTTTGGTTTTAGCTGCAATATCTTTATCGGCTTTTGCATAGGTATCTGCTATTTGTTTATTCCCTTCAGCTTGTTTTTTAGTGATGCTTGCTTCATTCTTAGTTTGCTCTTTAGCTAGTTGTATCGAAGCATCTTCTTTGATCTTCTGATTTTCGGCTTGCCAGTTTTCTTTTTGGTTGACAACTTCTTTTTGGCCTTTATTACGTTCTAAACGTTGTGTTGCTTTGGCTTCTTCGGTAGCAGCCATCATATCTTGATGATGCTTATTCTTTTCTGTCGCAATATTCTGGTCTTTATCAGTGCCAGCCATTTGCATATCTTGTTCAGCAGCAGCAATCTCACCTTGATAACGTGCTTGTAATTCTTGATTGATATTTGCTGTTTCTGCATCATCAAAACTTGGCATCTCTGTATGCTCTGAAAGTAAGCTTTGACGTTGCTCTGTAAGTGCTGTTTTAATGGTAATCTTCGCTTTCTTACTAGCTTTTTTAGGAAACATACCACTTTCTCCAAAGTCTTGTGTTGTGGCTTTTTGCGCGTTTCCTAATTCATTGCCTACACTTTGTTGTGCTTTAGCATTATTTGCTTGGATTTGTGCTGGATTTGACGCTTCATCAAAATTTGTAATAGGTTGTACGCCAAGATCTGATTGGGCAGCTGTATGTACATTCCCAAGGTTTTTTCTAGACTTTTGAATATCTTTTATAAAGGCACCTCTCTTGGTTGTTACTTTTCCAAGAGGTGCTTTTTTCGTTGCCTTATCAAGGCTTTTTGTTTCTTTACTAGCGGCTACTTTTTTAGCAGTAGTAGGTGTCTTAATCGTAGGTGTTTTTCCTTTTGCAACTACTTTTGGTGTTGGTTGGTTGGCTTCAGAGGTAGCATCTATGCCGGTTGGGATGGTGATTTCTTCCATTCCGTCTTGCACTTTGTTTAATTGATTTTTTTGTGCTTGTGCAGCTACGGCACTTGCTTCATTCATAGCATTAAACATCTGTAAAGGTGGTAACTTAGTTACACTTCCTATGGCAGCTTCTGGCGATGCACTCTCAATCTTTAGTTTTGGTTTATCTTGAGCTGATTTTTTCTCTTTTAGTTCTTGTGCCTTTTCTATAGCTGGAACTTCTTCTTCTTTTATTTTGTTTGCTTCGGTCGTAGCTTTTGTTTTTTCTGCTAACTTATTCTTTGGTGCATTGGTGGTATTTACCAATTGTATAAATGGATCATTATCTAATAATTGGGTAATAGGATCGTTTTCTAAGATTTGTGTAATAGGATCTTTTGCAATGAGTTGTTGGAAAGCATCTCCACCAGTTTCTGAACTAGTTGTAGTATCTTGAATTCCATTGGTAGTATCTAAATTTCCAACACTATTGATACCATCTGTTTTTTCTGGAGTTTGTATATCAGACTGAACGCTACTTTCTTTTTTCTCCTTTTCTATTTCAGCATCTGGTTTTATTTTAGATGTTGGTTTTACAGCTTTTAATTGTGGTACTACTTTAGATCTTGGCTTAAATTCGTACATAGATGATCTTTTTATTACACTTTAATGGATCATTAGATGAAAATAGACGCTTTTTAGAAAGCGCCTATTTTGCATGTAAACAACCCCAATATTTACATATACTTCGCTACAAATATGGGGTCTTATATGCTGAATTTAAAGTTTTCAGAAGGGTATAATCCGTAGTTTCAGTGGTTTGTGTTTTTTAATGAAAGGACTGTTTTTTTAATAGTTCTTTATAGGCTTCGATGTAGTCGTAAACCTGCCTGCTGGCGTTCAGGTCTCATAAATTCGCTTTACTGTTTCACTCTCCTTGCAGTCGTGAACCTGCCTGCCGACAGGCAGGTCTCACAAGTTCGATTTCGCGAAATCCCTCTCTGCCCTTTGGGCATCTCTCCCAGAGGGAGAGAAATTAGTGTCTATGTTTTAACTAAAGAGAAAAACCCCGTAAAACAAATGCTTTACGAGGTTTCCCAAAACTAACCAACCAAAAATCTATTATCTTTTACCGCTTCTAGCGCCTGCGCTGTTACGGTTTCTTTTTCTTCCATTATACGGATCATCATTATAGTAATCATTGGTACCATAATGGTCATTATAAATTACATGTCCTTCAGTGTGTGCAATTTCTCCATAACGGTTATAGAATATTCTTAAATTCCCTACACGTACCAATCTACCATTTCTATATCTTAATGTGACATTTCCAATCTGATTTACATCACAGTTACGGTTGTAATAAATATAATTACGTCCTACTTTAGTGACATTTCCATAATAATCATAAGAAACATAGCCTCTTCTACGATTGTTATAGGTTGTGCCTGGAGCGTTATATCCGCGTCTTCCGTGATGTTGAGGATTTAAAAACTTAAAATCAAACTCTCCATTTGGAAAAACAATAAACTTCACACCACGTTGTACAAATTTGATTTTTTGTGGCACATTGTAACGTATCCCTGTTGTGTTTGCGTGATCGAGATTCGTCACTTCATTTGCTTGAGCAGTCATTCCTCCTAGGAATAAAACTACTAATACGACTAACTTTTTCATATATAAAAATATTTAGGGTTATTACGTTACCGACTCTCGGCGTACGTTTCTTGGGTAGTATAAACCAAGGAACGTGCCAAAGTTTTAAGTGTTTGATAATTAATATTTTACATAATATTTTCACAAGGGCTTAAAAGTTATTCCTAATCTAAATTCAATTATTTCTTCTAAAAACATTCCTTTTACTATCAAACTACGGTTTTTCCGTAATTATTTGATAATCAGTTGTTTTTGTTATCTTAGTGTTATTATTAACCATAAAAACTTATAGTATGTTAAAGAAAATTTCAAGTTTAGGTACTTCCCTAAACAAAACGGAACAACAGCGTATAGAAGGAGGAATAAGACTTATAAGTACCTTAGTTTGCACAGCAAACACTATGGGTTGGGATTGCGGACCACCACATTGCCCTGGCGTATGTACAACAAATTATAATGGTGACCCTTATTGTCTTCCTTACTAGTATATATTGTACGTAGTAAAGTAAAAAGGAGAAGTTCTCATGGGATTTCTCCTTTTTGCTTTATAATATTCTGTTTTATAAATTAATGCGTCTTGCTTTTGGATATCGTATTTCATATGAAAATTCCTTTTCGGCGTTACTATTTGAATCAATATCGAGTATCCATTTTAAGATGCCCGTTTCTTTCTCATAAGCGGCATCACCAGTTTCGATATCATCTACTTTGATTTCTTTATGTTGTGATTTTGGAATTCTATCTACTAGTTTTAGATGGATAGGTGTGGCTTTGTTGTTTTTGATTTTAATCTCATAGGTATTGTCTACAATGCGTTGCGAACCTATAAAAGAAGTAGCTTTAAAATTGTCTACTTGTTTACGTGTGACCGCAACATTAGGATCTACACCTAATGAAACGGTAAGTTCTTCTGTAGTAGCCAATGGATCAATAAATGTTTTCCCAGAGAAGCTTCCTTCAAAGTATACATTGGCTTCTCCAGGTAATAAACTGTAACGCGCCCAATCTTTAAAACTTGCAGTTAAGAATACATTTTCATTAATGATTGGAGCGGCAAAGTATTCATAGGTTGCAGGAATTTCAAACGTATCTACTTCAATAACGGTCACATCACCATCTGAAGGAATAGAATAGTTCTTTTTAATTTCAAATCGAGTAGCGGTAAGTCCTTCTAATTTGATATCTCCCGTTGCTGTTTGATTGATAGCAACGCCAGAAGCATTGCCTGATAAATACCTTTCTATATCTTCTGATGCGACTTCACTTACAGCATATCCTAATGCTTTCGCTTCTTTTTTCACTCCTTGAGCCGTTACGATAACTTCATCCAGATTATTAGTGCCATCCAATGTTACATTCATCGTACTTGCATATATAGGAAGCTCTTGCGTTTGATAACCTACATAAGAAAATACGAGTTCTTTTCCGTTAGGAACCTCTATAGTATAACGTCCATCAAAATCAGTTTGTGTGACTATACTTGTTCCTTTTATAATGACTTCAGCCCCTGGTAGTGGACCATTTTCTTCCATGATAATACCAGTAACACGCTTTACATTAGCATTGTATTTGTAATTATGAGTTTTTGTTCTTCTATTCATATTTTTATAATAATTAGACACAAACTGTAAATACTTAGTGTTGACTTTGGGTTTGATATTATTAGTGCTTGGATCTCCTGTAGAAATAACCAGAGATACATCATCCCATGCAGCGCCTGTATTTTGATATACATGTGCTTTATAAGAAAGATCTAATGGAGTGTTTATAGTTTTTGCTTTTAGATCATAGATAGGATACCAGCCAGCATTTGCAACATTGTATGTTAGTTTTAACGATAGCGAGGTTTGTTGTTCACTGTTTATTTTTAAGGTGATTTTACCTGTGCTTTTTTGCTCTGTAATATTCAATTCATTGTATTGCTTTAAAATATCTTGTAGCTGTATATTAAGTTCTTGTCTCTTTTGTTCGGCATCTAAGATTTCATTTTTAATCGCTGTTATACGTTGTCTGTAATAGGTAGCGAGTGCTTTGATTTTTTCTAAATTGATTTCTTGTGTCGTACTTCCTAACTTTTGATTCAAATTAATAACCTCTTCTTCTTTTTGAAGTCCTAAAATCTGATTATTGATTTTTTTGATACGAACTGTGATGTCTTTTTTATCTTTTTGAAGTGCTTCTACTTCTTCCGTATTTTTTTGTTTAGTGAGGTAGTCTATTCCATAGTTTATAGAAAGAATAGAAGCTTCGCCAAGTCCAGCGACTTGAATACTGTTTTCATCTATCGTATTGGAGAGGTTTTCAAAAGTCAAAATAGTAGTTCCTTGTTTTATAAAGGTATTACTGATACGTTCTACTTCTGCGCCATTCAAGTATACCGTTACTTGAGAGACATCTGATGTGATTGATTTTTCTGAGGTTGTTTCTTCTATGCATACCAATTTGTTGGGTTGATTATACGCTTTCGCGAAAGCGTATATAAAAAGCATAAAAACTAGGAGTGTTATTTTTTGCATGGTTTCTTGATTTGATATCAAAACTAGGTACTTGATACCTTTTACAAAACCAATAATGAGGGAAGTAGCTCTTTTAGTTCGTAAAGTAGCTTATTGAGATAGGGATGAGATTTCCGTCTCTGTCTGTAGAAAGGCAGGTTAGTAGAAATACCATATTACCCTAAAAACTTAGCTTTTAATTCTGGCGTAGGAATCATACAGGATTCTTTTTTTCCATACCACTTATAGCGATTGCGAGCAATAAAATCGTACACTAGATTTCTAAGAAAAGGAGGGATGATTAAAAATACAGCAAGTAGTGGGTATCCACCAGAAAGCGAACGTGCAATATGCAATGCCGCCGAGGATTTCGTATATGCTTTGTCTTGATCTACAAGAATAATAGAGTCTGTTTTACTAGGATCAATTTGATGTTTATCCATTAATAATTTCCCTAAATCACTTTGTAAAGGCGCATATCTAAAAAGGTCATTTGGATCATGTTTGATAACAAAAGTAATAGAGCTATTGCAGAGGTTACAAACGCCATCAAATAGAATTATTTTTTTGTCTTTAGGTACTTCCATTTCATTACTGCGAAGGCGGGAATTTTATCCCAATACTTCACTTGTTATTAATTACTTTTACAAAGATACTACCCGTATCATAGAGTTATTGTAAAATCTTGTTAAGCTTCTTTGTGCGTTTACGTACTTCGACTACGCTCAGTATAAACTTCTGCGTCTCTGCGTTTCTTGAAAGTATTATTCTTTCTTTTTAAATTTTTGTCTAAAAGTAGATAGACTTATTTGTTTAGTGTCGTACTCTCTTATGATAAGCTCAGTGTTGGTTAATTTTTCAATGATATATTGTCGATTTCCTAATGTAAGAATAGAATCATTTCTTTTGTATTTAAAATTCAATCCATTAAGAGATTCTGATCCTGTAAAATCAGATCTAAGTATAAAGGTTAATCTGTCACAAGAAAATTCAAATTCTTCACCATTAAATAGGTCTGTACTTTTTGTAGTGCCATCTTCAAGTTCTTTATGATAACATTGCCATTTTCCAAAGAGATCGTGAGAATTATTTTGTGAATTCTGACAAGAGGTTACATCTGTTATTATACATAAAAGCAATACTATTACTAAGACTTTCATTTGTTTTAAATGTATAATTACTGATTACTTTTTCTTTTTGGCTTGTACTAATTCTAGTTGATCTACAGATACCTTTGTGGTAAACATTCCATAATCTACGGTCGCTTTTCCTTTTTCTATGAGGTCTATGATGCCCACAGCTTTTCCGTCATACATGCGCACACGATCGCCTACTTTTAAGATAGGTTTTGGTTTTTCTACTTTAGGGGCTTCTTTTTTGGCTTCTACTTTCTTTTTTCGAATAACGGCTACCTTTTTCTCAACCTCTTGTTTAATTTGATTTTCTTTTTGTTTCTGAGCTTTTGCTGCTTTTGCTGACTGTTTCTTACGTTTAGAATTTTCTATCTGAACAATTTTCATAAGCTCTGCAACGAGTTCGCGTTTCTTTTTATCGCGATAAAACTTCTCACTCACTGTATCTAGTTTTTGACCTAGATAAATAAGACGCTGATTGCTATCATAGAGTTCTTGATAGTTCTCTAATTTTGCCTGCACTTTTGCATTGATCTCTTGTAATTTTTGATCTTGTTGTATCGCTTTTTGTTCTTTTTCTTTAAGTGTAGAGGTTGTTTTAGCGAGTTTACTACGTTCTTTTTGAAGATTGGCAATACTCTTATCAAAACGTATTTTGCCACGCTCTACTTTCTTTTTAGAGCGGTTAATAAGCGAGTAAGGGATGCCATTCTTCTGAGCAACTTCAAAAGTAAATGAGCTTCCTGCTTCTCCTAAGTGTAATTTGAATAAAGGCTCTAATGTTCTTGCATCAAAAAGCATATTGGCATTGACGATCTCCTTGGTCTCATTGGCCATCATTTTAAGATTGGCATAATGGGTTGTAATGATACCATAGCTTTCACGCTCATGAAATACTTCTAAGAAGGTTTCGGCGAGAGCGCCTCCTAATTCAGGGTCTGATCCTGTACCAAATTCATCGATGAGGAATAGGGTATATTTATCACATTTCTTAAGAAAGTAATTCATATTCTTAAGACGATAACTATAGGTACTTAGGTGGTTTTCGATACTTTGGTTATCTCCTATGTCTGTAAGGACTCTATTAAAAAGACAAACTCTAGAATACTCATGTACGGGTATGAGCATGCCGCTTTGAAGCATAATCTGTAATAATCCTACTGTTTTGAGGGTAATACTTTTTCCTCCTGCATTGGGGCCAGAAATCACAATAATGCGACTATTTGCATCTAGCTTAATGTCTTGTGGGAAGGTTTTTTCTCCTTTGGCTGTATTGCTTAGATATAGTAGTGGGTGGTAAGCATCTTTAAGTGTGAGTTCTCTATCTTTTGTAATGGTTGGCAAAATTGCTTTTAGGGTTGAAGCATATTTTGCTTTAGCAGCAATAACATCTATAGTACTTAATAGCTCTTGGTATTCAATAAATAAAGAAATGAAAGGACGTACGGTATTGGTAAGTGCTTTTAAGATACGTTTGATTTCTTCATCTTCCTCAAAAAGCAAATTATTGAGTTCTCTCTGTGCTTGTAAGGTAGCTTCTGGTTGTATATATACAATACTTCCTGTTTTAGAGCTTCCCATAATGGCTCCTTTTACCTTACGTCTATGCATCGCTGTCACAGCGAGTACACGTACATTTTCAACTACAGATTCTCTGATATCATCTAGATATCCATACCCTTGATATTGTCCTAATGCCGATGCAAAACTAGAATTAATTCTTCCTTTTACTTGATTGATACTTCTACGGGTTGTTTGTAAAAGGGGAGATGCATCATCACGTAATTCACCATAGCGATCAAAAACCGCATTAACGGCATCTATAATAATAGTGGTATACTCTGTTGCTACTACTGTTTGATGGAGTGTAGGGTATTTTTCTTGGTATTTTTTGAAAAATTTTAGATGAATATTGACCGTTTCAGAAATACTAGAAAGTTTCTTAAAACTTCCTCTTTCTAAAACACTGTCTTCTATATCTAGAAATTTAATTTCACGATCTATAGGATCATATCCATGATTAGGAATGACTGTTTCATGAAATTTAGAGGAGACATATTCATTGGTTTGATGCAAACCAAAGAGTACTTCTTTGGAAGATGCATACGGAACAATGGCCAATGCTTTTTCTTTTCCATGATCTGTTACACAACGTTCTGAGACATGTTCGCAAACCGTATGGAATTCAAGATCTTTAAGTGTTTTTTGATGTATGTTTATCATCGTATTGATGCAGTGATGATGAGATGCTTACTCAATCATCACAGGATATTTTTTCTTTATAAATTATAGTTCATAGCCATTATAGCGCGACAAAAGTACAGAATAAATAATCTCAATACTATAATTTATTAGAAGAAGGGAGGTCTTAGATGTTTTGTTAGAAACATCTAAGACCATTTATATATTAGTATTGCTTTGAAATTGTTATCCAGAAGTGGTTAAAGACAATTCATCACATTTGAAGCCAGACCTTATTACAGTCCAAGAAACAGAATCTGAAGGTTCTTGTGATTCCCCTCCTTTTATTTTGTATAAATTAGGATTATTCAAATTTGCAATATTTGCTTTTTGAAACTGTAATTTTGAATCTTGGTTACTTTTTTTCATAATTCTAGTTTTTGGTTTAATTACACCTAAAGTTAAGAGAAATAACTTATTAATGATATTTTATGAAAGGTTTTGGTCATCTTGATTCATAAATAAAGACCTTTAATTACTTTAAAGTATTTAGTTTTTTTATAAAATAAGAAGGATAAATACCATATGCTTTATAGAAGGTTTTAGAAAAAGATTCAGCGCTTTTAAAACCACATTCTTCAGCAATTGCTTTAATCGTAAAACGGCGTAATTTAGGCTGTGTTTTTAGTTGATTAAAAGCATATTCAATACGTAATTCTTTTATATAAGAGACAAAACTTTTTTGTTTATAGTGATTAATAACTTTAGACAAATAATTGCTGTTAGTTTGCATTTTTAGTGCAAGACTATTCAGTGTGATTTTAGAATTAGTATAAGAATTTGAAGCTTCAAATTTTGATAATTTCATTAACAATGGTTCTAGTATTTCTTTAGGAATATCTGGTGGTGAAGTTTCAGAGATTTTACTTGTTATAGTCTCTTTAGGTTTATCAGTATGAATTAATTCTTCAAATCTTTTTTTATAGAATATTTTCTTTTTGTATTGGAATATTGTAACTCCAATAATTCCAGATAACATAAGGATTAAGATAGCAGATGAAGTATTTGATTTTTTCTTGTCAAGTTGTAATTGATGTATAAGTTGTTCTTTGCTGTTAATTAGATTAGGAATTGCAAATTTGTCTATGATTTCTTGGTTTACATATTTATAACGGTTATCTAAAATACTATCTACCTTAATAAGTTTTACTGTATATTTTAATTGTTGTTCTAGATTTACTTTTTTTTCATAATACTTTATGATTTGTTGATAGGCATTAGTGAATTCTGGTGCAATATTGTTGGTTTTTTGAACAATACTATCTACTTTTTTATAATTTAAAATAGATTTTTCTTCGTTTTTTAAATACGAATACGTCTTTCCTAAATAAAAATATCCCTTTGCGATAGTTGTTTGATCTTTAACTTTTTCTATATGAGGTAATGCTCTTGAGATATTAATCTCTGCTTCAACATATTGTTTGTCTTCTAATTTTAAAATACCATCTAGTAATAAAAAATGATAATAGTTTATGGATGTCTCTGATTCATTTTTATCCAATAATCCCAATCGATTATAGACTCTAGCTGAATCCAAATAATTCATTTTCCTATATGCATCTGCAAGGGAGAATAGTACATTATAATATAAAGGGGAGTTCTCATCTCTATAATTTTTCTCAATAACATACTTATAGCATTTTTTTGTGATTGTAAGGGCTTCTTGATTTTTCCCAATAGTAGACTTAAGTTGTCCTAGACTTTGATCAATTAAAAAATTTAAATGTTCTTTTCTACTTCCATGATTATATTGTGCCGCTTTTATATAATTGTTTAAGGCATTTTTATACAAATATTTTCTATGATAATAGACTCCTTTATCAAAGTATGCCGCTGCAGGAAAATTCTGTTTTTCAATTTTTTTTGATATTTCTATAATTGTATCATAAAGGTGAAAAAACTTTTCATCTTCTTTTGTAGAAATTATTTTGAAATAATATCCTCTAGCTATTTCTAAAGAATCATTTTCTTTTTTGGCTTTATTTAAATACGCTTGAATGTAAGTTTGACAAATAAGAGAGTCATTTTCTGATTTATAGATTAGCTTCTTTATGTCTTTATAATCAAGTGTAGCGAGAGAATCTAATGTTCGTTCTTGAGAAAAAAGTATTGAAGACATTAAAACAGTAAAAATAAAGATACAGGTATACTTCCTTATTTGCATTTGATGTTGGTTAAAGTCTTTTGCTAATGGCTTATAGTAAAGGATTTTAAAGATAGAACATTCATCCTTCTTTAACAAAATCACTTAAAAAATAGTTTGCATGACATGCATCGTTTATAAAATCTTCATTCTTAAATGAAGACTCTTGATTCTTAAATTACCGAGTATATCTCCTTGTTTTTTCTGACAGTTTACTAAACATTTGTATCAGAAATCAACACATATTTTTCTTGTTAGTTGTTTGATTTTTAAAATATTAAAAACGAATAATAATTAAAACCAAATGTATTTATGAATTGATTTTTTAAGAGAAAATAGAGACTTTTTCTACAAGGTAGATTGTCTTACAGAAAACACAATATGTTAGATAAAAACATTAAAAATCGCGGAAACCGAAAAGCGTATGAGTAGGTAAACTAATAATACAACCATATTATGAAAACTTTTATACATAGAATGACCATACTTTCGACAGTACTAATTTTCTTTTTAACAGTAGGCGTAAATGCCCAACCCGCACAGGTGCCAGGATCTACAGGAGGAGGTAAACCATGGTGGAAAAAAGCATTGGTAGATGCAGGAGGTGCTTTAGGAGGTGCAGGATCTGTAGGATCTTTAATTAATGTAGGTTCTATTACACCTGCTGGTTGGGTAGCTATAGGTGGAGGGGCTATATTAGGAGGCGGTAGTGCTTCTGTGGCTTACTCTAGTGAATCTTCTGCTGTAGAGCATGCAGAAGCAGCAGCGGTCGAATCAGGAAAGTCAGCCATGAATTCAGGAAATTCTAGAATGTCTAATAAATCAAGAACTTCAGATAATCAAAATGATCATATAGGGCAACTACATAATCAAATTATTGCTGATTATTTTGATAAACATTCCACCTATAATCGTAATACTTTTTATGATTTCGTAATAAGTGATGGACGTGTATACCCAAAAGGTATCACCCCAATACTTACAAAAAAAGATTATAATCAAATTGTTCAAGAGAGCATATATTTAAGAATTCCTAATGATAATGATAAAATCATCGAATTCATTTTAAAATATTTACCTGATAATGTAAATACACAAAAGTTTCGCGATTATTTGATTTTACTTTTAAATAGCAATACACAAGATTCATTTAATGCAAATCTTGATTATGCAGAAGGAAAAGTACGATCTGAAAATGATCTTTCTGACTACGACTCTTTTTTGATGGATTGTTTCTTTAGTACAGCAAGAAATTCTGCTGATTTTTGGGATTAAATAATTTAATAGGCTAGTATTTTGAACAACAAAACACTAGCCTATCTAAATAGTAATAATGTCACCCTTTAGGTTTGAAATTATGATAAAAGTAATAGTAATATTCTTGTGTATATGGTATACCAATCCTGGCATATCACAAATGGGAGCAGGTAGAAATGAAACTTCAGGCAATACAAATTTTAGTGGTAGGCATTGTAGAGGGACTAATGGATTATGTAGTATAAACAATGATAAAAATAGAGACAGTACCAATACCATTATTACATATCATACAAATACCATCACGTTTACTATAGATAGAAGCCTTATCAGTTCAATAGAAGAAACTCAAATTGTAGGAAGACCGATACTAGATTCCGATATTAAAACAATACTATTCTTTACAATGGGCGATGATTTTACATTTAGTAACACCTTAGTTAGTCATTTAAAAATACCATCACAAACTATTGTTATTAAAAAAGGATACTACCCAGTATACGTTACAAAAGAAAACTTGATAATAACCTTTAAACTCTAATATTATGAAATATGTTGCTTTTTTATTATTCGTGTTGTTTACAGGTCAGTTCTGTTATAGCATGACTACTTCTGATGCCGATGAATTAGAAGTTCTTCTTATGGATTTAATGGAAGAAACAGCATCTATCTCTCAAAAATATCGAAACCTTAATAAACCATTAGAAACTCAATTACATGTTACTAATTTAAAATTAAAAAACACAATTATATTAGAACAACAAGTTGCATTGCTTATTCAGAAAGATCAACTTCAAGATCAATTAGTGCTTAATGCACTTTCTGAAGTTTCAGATTTGAGTAAAATACGATATCTAAAAGGACTACAGATTATCAAAATACTATATGAAAAAACATTATCCTTAGATCATCATTTTACATCGGTAGCCACGTTTAATGAAATTAATAATCTGAGTAACCCTAATCAGTATCCCGAATTTAAAAAACTAAAAGATGACCTTTCTAATAATCAATATAAAAAAATGGGGTTCTCACTTCCCTCTATTTTAGGGGATAATATTTATACATCTATACTGCATTCTTTTGTTTCCCTATTTACAAGTAGTAATGGATCTAAACAAGAAAAAGAAAATGAATTGAAAGAAGTAGCATGTATTTTAGACTTCACATTACGTATGCATAATGACCTTAATACCATCTATTTTGAAACAGCTTTTCTTCAGAAAAGTAATGATAATATTATTAAAGAACTTGAAAAACTCTTTGTGGATTTTACAAAACCTATTAAGTATCAAACTGCTTTAAAAGAATGTAGAGGTAGTGATGATTGGGATGAGGTAAGAGAGCATTTATATCAGTATTTAGAGACATTGAATAGCATTATTCAAGATGAAAATCAGCGTTATCGTGCTCACAAAATGCAAATTAATTTAGAATTTCCTATAGATAGACTATTACAGTTTATCATACAATACAACTCTCACATAGACCAAGGAGGGAAGTTTTATGAGAAATTTGGAATCATGTTGAGCAGTTATGAAAATGAAGAACAATGTGCTACAAAAATTCCTGCAGAGTATACAAAGCTTAAAAATAATATTACCATTGCGATAGACAAATTTAATACAGCCTATAAACCTGTTGAAATTAATGGTAGTAAAATGAAAGAAGTATTATACGGTATTAATGAATATGATTAAAATAGATAATATTCTAGAATGTCTTGATAATTTTTAAGAAGAAGCATGTACCTTTACCATAGTAAGGTATAAGAAGATGAATGTAAATATACACGCTAGTTGGAAGGAACAACTTGTAGAAGAGTTTGAGAAAGATTATTTTAAAAATTTAATCACATTTGTAAAAGAAGAATATTCTTCACATACTTGTTTTCCTAAAGGGGATCAGATATTTAACGCTTTTGATCATTGTCCATTTGAAGATGTAAAAGTGGTTGTTTTAGGACAAGATCCCTATCATGGAGTAGGACAAGCTAACGGATTGTGTTTTTCTGTAAATGACCATATTGCGATGCCCCCATCACTGATCAATATTTTTAAAGAAATAGAAACCGATCTAGGAATTCCGTTTCCACAAACGGGTAATTTAGAACGTTGGGCTTCGCAAGGAATTTTACTGCTTAATGCCACCTTGACGGTACGAGCTCATGAAGCAGGATCTCATCAACGTAAGGGATGGGAAACATTTACGGATGCTGTCATTCATACGCTTTCGCGAAAGCGTACAAATATCATTTTCCTTCTTTGGGGCGGATATGCTAAAAAGAAAGGCGCTAAGATCGATACCTCTAAACATCACGTGCTCACCTCAGGACATCCGTCGCCATTAAGTGCAAATAGGGGGTATTGGTTCGGGAATAAACATTTTAGTAAAACAAATGAATTGCTAGAATCTTTTGGAGAGAAAGAAATAGCTTGGTAAGTGATTAGTTGGTAATTAAAGGAGTCACTTTTTGTTCTAAAATAGATATAAGTTCTTTTTGATAATAAGTAAAATCATCTGGAATTGATACTACCTGTATTTTTTCTTGATATTTAATATCACCTATTTCTATAATAATAGTTTTATGTTTTTCCTCCATTGTGATAACTACATCAGCCCAATTCATAAGTTCATGAGTTAATGGTTGTGTTCCTTCCTTTATACAGACTTTGTGATTTGTTCCAGCCGAATCAAATTGAACAGAAGGATATTTTTTTGAAAAATAATCAGCAGCAGTTTTTGATCGTTGTTTATTTGCAGAACAAACAAATAAAATTTTTCTCATTGCATTTTAAAGTAAAGACATAAAAAAATGACGCCGAAAATTTGAATTAAGCTTCAGCGCCATTTAGTATTGTGTTATATATAGAAATCTAAACTTATTCTTCGTCGGGCTCGGTTTCAATGCCTTTATTACAACTGAATTGAAGCAGTAAAAAATTTACTACTACTAAAATACCGATTACAATAAAAAATGTACTCATAGCCCCAAATTAATAATTATACTCTATAGATGCTTCAACTAGTAAAAGGTTGCGTCTAAAGTTAAAAAAAATACAAATTATTATAAATTAACGTAAAAATTATCTGTATCTAATTCTTTTTCAATCATTTGTAATTCTAATAATTTTGATTGTACTTCGCTTATTTCTTCAGAAGTGATTTGTTCTTGTGACCAAACGGTACCAGATAACCACTTTTGAATATCTTCCAGTTTTTGTTCATAGCGATGTGCAAGCATATGATCTATAGACGGAATATTTTTAAAATCATACGTTATGGTATTAATTATTTTTAATACACTTTTTATAGCATCATTTTTAGATGCGATTGCCTCAGGAGTTCCAGCAATGACAAAACAACTCCAAGGTGTAGGAAAATCACCTACTCTTCTAAAAATACCTGCATCTACGATAGGTTTTGTTGTAAAATGCTCCCACATAAAATAATCTGCTTCTCCATTAGTAAGTGCGTCAACGGCATTTTCTAAAGTATTTACAACTTCAAATGCCAATTTTGAGGTATCCCAACCCCTTTGTTTCGCCTGTACATGCGCCATTACATGTGATCCAGATCCATAACGACTTATCGCTGCTTTGGCATGTTCTAGCTCATCTATAGTTGTAAACGCGCTATCATGTGGTACATGCACTCCCCATAATAATGGAGAAGAAACATATAATTGTAAAATTTTTGAAGGGTTTCCGTTTGCAATATCTTTAATGACACCACCCGTAAGAATCACCGCTAGATCTATTTCTTTTGCTCGTAATGCTTTATTCATAGCTCCAGTACCTTCAGGAAATTCAATCCATTCTACAGATACTCCAGCTTTTTCAAATAATCCTTCTTCTAAGGCCAGATGCCATGGAAGGTTAAAATGTTCAGGAACGCCGCCTATTTTTATCTTCTTCATGTATGAGTGTAATCTAGTGTAAAATTAAGGAAATCTACTTACATAGTCGCGATACGGTCTAAGGTATATATAATGAGCTCATTTATCGTTTTACTAGGTTGCTTACTAAAAACACCTGTAGCTCGATTTGCTAAAATGGCATTTAATGATAGTGCTCTATGACCTAATAATTTACAAAGACCATAAATACCTGCTGTTTCCATTTCTAGGTTGGTAATTTTGCTTTCGCGAAAGCGGAATTCCCCCAACTTCTCATTCATACTAGGATCAGAAGTTTGTAATCGAAGAACTCTGCCTTGTGGACCATAAAAACCAATATTGGTCGCAGTAATTCCTTTTATAATTTGATCTGACATGAAATGAGTGGCAAGATCACGATCACACGTAACTACATAAGGTTCGCTTTTTTGAGGAGACCAATTCATGTGATTTACAAATGCTTTTTGCATATCATAGTGTTGTATGGCCGTACTGTCATAAAAATGTAATAAGGCGTCAAGACCTATAGCCATGTCACTCACTAAAAATGAATCTGTAGGAATGTTATCTTGAATAGCACCACTAGTCCCAATGCGTATGACATCTAATTTTGTATGTGTATCTTTTACTACTCTTGTCTCCAAATCAATGTTTACAAGGGCATCTAATTCGTTAAGAACAATATCAATATTATCGGTTCCAATCCCCGTAGAAATCACGGTAATTGCTTTCCCTTTATAGGTGCCTACGGTTGTTTTAAACTCTCTACGTTGTACCGTATGTGTAATGGTATCAAAATATGAAGTTACCGTATCTACACGGTCAGGATCACCTACGGTAATAATTGTGGGTGACATATGTTCTGGACGCAAATGTAAATGGTAGATACTACCATCTGGATTTAAGATAAGTTCAGAAGATGGGATTGCCATATAGTGTTAGACTTTAGTAATTTGATGTGAATCCTTATTGTAGGTATACGCATATTTTGAAACGCCTCCAAAATAACATGACGTATGTAGACCAGGTGCTTGTATGTACTCACCGTTTAAGGCACTCTCTCCTTTTTGATTGACTACCAAAATATCGTCCTGATTTTCATAATACGAATGTAGTCTTTTAATCATTTTGGATATCTGCATATCTCCATACCCATAATATCCTTGGTAATTAAGAACATACCCGCATAATTGATGTTCTGATGTAATTTGATGTTTTTTGATGAGTTTTAAAATATGTGACTCTAAGGTGTTTAATCCTGAATGTTCTTCTGGGAACCGTTTTTTATGAGCACTAATACAGTTTGATAAATAGATAAAATTACTATCCTTTGCAAGGTTAGGTTGTAATTGAGAATGATCGTCACTACAGTATAATCTCCAGATTTTATCAGATAGTATCTGATCATCTCCCGTTAGTGCTATTTTGTTTTTGTAATGGTTTAGTAATTGTTGTTCCGTAAGCTCAGATAATCCTTTTAATTCTTTTTCACCTGTAATACGACCGCTACAAACAAGGTATATAGGTTTCCTACAATCTATTTGTGCTAAATAACTTATACATGCCATCATATTGATATGACAAAAGAGGTCATATTCAAACCATAAAACAAGTTCATCATATGCTTGGAAATTACGAATGATTTCAAGCTGACTCATGAACTTTTCTTCATAATCATTTGTAGTAATGCTATAGTCTGTCTCTAAAAATGTTTTCCGAGCATTTATAAACTGATCATCTCCTATTTTATAGGTAGTTTTTCCTTCGCATAGCATCTCTCTCCAAACAGCAAAATCACCTTCAATTTGAAGTTTTAATAACCAGTCATTAAGACTATCTCCGTTTGTAATATGAAGTGTTTTTTGAGACATAACAATGGCGTTTTTATTTAAAGACTATATAAGCTACTGTAAAAACAATAAGTGGAGCTAATAAGATAAATTGGCTTACAATACTCCAAAATAAGAATTGTGTCCATTGCCATATGCCAAAACTTGTTTTATTTTCTTTAGTAACGAGGACTTCTAATTGTGATAGTTCCATAGTTAAAAAATCAGATTTTGATATTTCTAAATCAATGATTCCTATGTTATTGAGACCTTTTTTAAACCCCTTAAATACAGCTGTAGGATATAACCATAAACTATAAGCCATAGCAAAAAGACTTAAAAAAGAAAGAGGAAAATGTTTCCACATGCCTGTAGCAATTTCCCAACCAGAAATATAACCTTCTCCTTTCCAAGAAGTATCACAGTCATTTAAAACATGTTGGATATCATGTATATGAATAACATTTCTTCTGAATTTTGGATTAGGCAATGTCAAATTTAATCCTAACATTTTCATGGTAAAAGTTTTTTTATCAACCCCTCCATTTTCAGGAATCCCATTAGATTTATAAAAATCGTTTAATAAATGTTCTATCGTCATTTTGTGTATCAGTAATGTTAGAAATTATCCACCCACACGTTTTACTTTAAAACCTTTGTCTTTGAGGAAGTTCATAATTTTATCGCGATAATCTCCTTGTATAATGATTTGGTCATTTTTAAAACTACCACCTACACTCAGCATTTTTTTAATCTCTTTGGCTAGCATTTTAAAATCACTATCGGCGCCGGTATATCCTTCTATAATGGTGATAGGTTTTCCTTTGCGCTTTTCATATTTACAGATAAGCGGATCTTCCTGGATCCATAATGTATCTTCTTTGTCTTCTTGAACCTCAGGTTCGGAAGGTGTATGATCTGGAAAAAGATTTTTAAGTTGATCTTGTAAATCCATTGTTCTATTCTTTAATCAACCCTATCTCTACAAGGCGTTGGTGTAAAAATTCTCCAGCAGTAATGTCATCAAATGCTTTTGGATGCTCTTCAGATACACAAGCATCTAAACAGTTTAGTTTCATATCACTACGTGGATGCATAAAAAACGGAATAGAATATCTAGGTGTATCCCATTGCTCTTTTGGAGGATTTACCACTCTGTGTATGGTAGAACGTAGCTTGTTATTGGTATGACGTTCTAGCATATCGCCTACATTAATCACTAGTTCATCTTCATTAGGAATGGCATCAATCCATTCTCCATCTTTACGCAATACTTGCAATCCTCCAGCAGAAGCTCCCATAAGAAGCGTGATTAAATTGATATCACCATGTGCTCCTGCGCGTACGGCTCCTTTTGGCTCTTCGGTAATAGGAGGGTAGTGTATTGGGCGTAAAATACTATTTCCATTACTCGCCCAATGATCAAAATAATGTTCGTCTAATCCTATGTAAAGCGATAAAGCTCTTAGTACGTAGATACCTGTTTTTTCAAGCATACGATAGGCCTCCATGCCTGTTGGGTTAAAATTAGGAAGCTCATTTACAATGACATTATCTGGATATTCTTCGGCAAGATTGGCATCGGCAGATGGCTCTTGTCCAAAATGCCAGAATTCTTTTAAATCTCCTTCTTTCTTGCCTTTTGCATGTTCTTTTCCAAACGAAATATAGCCTCTTTGCCCTGCAAGTCCTTCAATTTCGTACTTTAATTTTTCATCTACAGGAAGAGCGAAAAAGTTTTTTACTTCTTTATATAAGCTATCTACCAGCGTATCGTCCAAAAAATGATTCTTTAAAGAAACAAAGCCTATTTCTTCATAAGCGGTTCCTATTTCCTGAACAAATTTTTGCTTTCTATTTGGATCGTCACTTAAGAAATCTGCGAGATCTACACTTGGGATATTATTCATTTTATAGTCTTAATAGGTGTTAGGCAAAGATACAAATTTTAGTGAGCGTGTATACGCTTTCGCGAAAGCGTACTGAAAAACATTAGCACTGCTAATTTTTAATTTTTCAAAGGAGTATTCATCCAATAATCATCTATGTTTTTAAGAATTGTTATAGGTTGATTTAGATAGATAGGTTTGTTTTTTGACATATATGTAGCACCAATGATTGGAAGACTATTCAATTTGAGTTCTTGAACAAAGAATTCTCTATACTGATAATAAGTGGACGATTCTTGTTTGTTTACTACTGAGCCAAACGTATCTTTAATATTTTTCAGTTCTATATATGCTTCGGGATTTTCTTCTTCTTTTTTATTTGTTACAAATGTGGTAAGCATATCTGATTCAAATATGGATTCTTGATTTTTAGGATATAAGAGTGCTGTTTTATCTTTTACAGCGATGCTATCAATCGTTATTTTTTGATTTTTATAGAATAATTTATAGTTATTTTTCCTTGTTGTACTTTTTATTTCGAGAGCGTTATTAAAGGTTAGTTCAAACCTTTTTTTCTGATGATTAATGACCAAATCGGTGGGTTTGAATTTTGGTGGCTGTAGTACTTTAAAAGAGTTATTGAAAGAGATATAACTAGGATACATTTTTGCACCTTCTAATTGATAGGCTACAATAATTTCATAAAGAAGATTACTAAATTTAGTGTTTTTTATTGAAGCAGTTTTCTTTTTTTTAGGAGTTCTTTTGTCAAATACGGCATATTCTAATTTATAAATCTTGAAATCATTTTTACTTACATAAACTTTCCCTTCGGCTTTATAGTTTTCTTGAGTTTTTACTATGTTGACTACATAGAGTTCAATATTATCTATAGAAGTTTCAGGGAGTAGTTTTAATCTATGATTTTTTATGAGATCTTCATCAAAACGGTTCATAAAATCATAACTATCTATATTGTAATTACGTATTGCATCATGCAACCTAAGTATTGTATATTCATTACCTCCTTGACCATCTAAGGTAGCGTTTGGAATTACTTTGTTTTTGTTTACATAATCATAAGGTTTTGAAGAAATGGTGTCTATAGGGAAATTAGTATTTCTTTTGTAGGTATGTAATTGTACTCTGGTATGCTTTTTATCTTGATATCCAAAACCAGGATCTGACACATTCATAATGGCTTCGTTGAGGTTTACATACGTTTTTTCTTTTATTTGATAATCCCTATAATAGCCTACATATGAAAACGGGTCAAATGGATAATTATCGGGTATTTGTTCTATTGCTGTTTTAATAATAGTTCGTGCGCTAAGTTTCTTACCTTCATACCTTTTATCTCTTTCATTTTTTTTAGAACCTATTATGATAACAGTACTTAGTGTCTCTACTTTTGGAATAAGTCTGATAGTATTGAGTTCATTTTTTTTGAGCCTTGACAAGAGAACTTCTTGAGATGTATATCCAATAGATGAGATTACTAATGTATCACCTAATGTCTTTAATTTTTCTGGAATTTTAAACCCTCCATCCATGTTTGAGATTAAACCTTTCGATTTGTTTTTTACTTTGATAGTAGCAAAAGGAATAGGAGTTTCATCGGTTGCATCTAGTAATTTCCCTTCTATGAAATTATTTTCTTGAGCGTATGCGATCGAAGTTAGAAACCATATAACTATGATGGCTAAAACCCGTTTTGTAAGCACAAGCAACCTCATAGATTTTTATTTATAAAGTTAATCAACTTTTTAAATTATAAATTTATTTAGTTCTTAATTTAATATTAAAAATCATGATAGATTAATTTTTAAATAAATCGTTTCTATTGTTACTTATTTTTCTACATTTGGTTTGATCTTACATATCTAAAAATGGCAACAAAAACTACAACTAAAGTTCATTTTGATTACGACCGTACATCTCTTACGGATGAAATGCTTTTACAATTATATAAAGCAATGCTTACTCCACGCTTGATAGAGGAGAAGATGCTTATTTTACTGAGACAAGGTAAAATTTCTAAATGGTTTGCTGGTATTGGTCAAGAGGCAATCTCTGTAGGGGTTACTACAGCAATGCGACCTGAAGAATATATTCTTCCTATGCATCGTAATCTTGGAGTTTTTACAACGCGTGATATTCCTTTGTATCGCTTATTTGCACAATGGCAAGGAAAAGCAAGTGGTTTTACAAAAGGACGAGATCGTAGTTTTCATTTTGGAACACAGGAATATAATATTGTAGGAATGATTTCTCATTTAGGACCACAGTTAGGGGTTGCAGATGGGATTGCACTAGCACATAAGTTACGTAATGAAAAAGCAGTAACAGCTGTTTTTACGGGAGAAGGAGGTACGAGTGAAGGTGATTTTCACGAAGCATTAAATGTAGCTTCCGTATGGCAATTGCCTGTACTATTTTGTATAGAAAATAATGGATATGGGCTTTCGACACCTACAAGTGAACAATATAACTGTGAAAACTTAGCCGATAGAGCTTTGGGATATGGTATGGAGAGTCATATCATAGATGGAAATAATATCTTAGAAGTATATACGACCGTACAAAAACTTGCAGATGATATTCGTGAAAATCCAAGACCGGTATTATTAGAATTTAAAACATTCAGAATGCGAGGTCATGAAGAGGCTAGTGGTACAAAGTATGTTCCTAAAGATTTGATGGAAACTTGGGCTCAAAAAGACCCTATAGAGAATTATAAAACGTATTTACTAGAATTAGAAGTGCTTACCGAAGCGATGCATGACGAGATGGCTTCTCAAATAAAAGAAGAAATCATTAAAAACCTTGATATAGCCTATAGTGAGGAGGCAATTGTTCCTGATTTAGAAACAGAACTTACAGATGTTTATGCGCCTTTTACATACACAGAAACCAAACCTAGTACATCGACAGAAGAACAACGTTTGATAGATGCCATTTCTCTTGGTTTGAAACAATCTATGGAGCGCAATGAGGATACTGTCATTATGGGACAAGATATTGCTGAGTATGGAGGTGTCTTTAAAATTACAGATGGATTTGTAGAGGCGTTTGGAAAGGAACGTGTACGTAATACGCCTATCTGTGAAAGTGCTATTGTAGAAGCAGCGATGGGACTTGCCATTAATGGAAAGAAAGCTATTATGGAAATGCAGTTTGCAGATTTTGCGACCTCTGGTTTTAATCCTATTGTAAATTACTTAGCAAAATCTCATTACCGTTGGTCACAAGCAGCCGATGTCGTAGTACGTATGCCTTGTGGAGCAGGAGTAGGAGCAGGACCTTATCACTCACAAACTAATGAAGCTTGGTTTACACACACACCAGGGCTTAAAGTGGTGTATCCAGCATTTCCATATGATGCAAAAGGATTATTAGCTACAGCAATAGAAGATCCAAACCCTGTATTGTTTTTTGAACATAAGGCCTTGTATAGAAGCATTCGTCAAGAAGTACCTACGGAATATTATACATTACCAATAGGAAAAGCAGCTACATTAAAAGAAGGAAATGATGTTACGATTGTTACTTATGGAGCTGGAGTACATTGGGCGTTAGAAACACTTGAACATATCTCTATTTCTGCCGATCTTATTGATTTAAGAACTTTACAGCCACTAGATACAGAGACAATTTTTGCATCGGTCAAAAAAACAGGTAAAGTTTTATTACTTACAGAAGATTCAGGCTTTGGAAGTGTGATGTCTGATATTTCGGCGATGATTTCTGAGGATTGCTTTGAATTTTTAGATGCTCCTATACGTCGCGTGACAAGTTTAGATACACCCGTGCCTTTTGCAGGCCAATTAGAAGAACAATATCTTTCGCGAAAGCGTTTAGAAACTACTTTAAAAGATTTACTAGATTATTAATAAAAGTCACGCACATTATATATAATGTGCGTGATTATTATTTCCTACCAAGGAATGCATCCATTACTATTGCATTGTCCTGGACAACTGCAATTTGGAGAAGCATAACAATTATCTCCATAACTTTTTCCAGCACATCCCATTGAGCATCCTGGCATTCTTCCACCATTTACTTCTTTTTGTGCACTAGTGCTTACTACTTGAGCACCTTTAAGGTTCATTAGTTTTTTCATAATAAAAAAATATTAAGTTAGTAATCCTGATTATTTAGAGACAGTCAGGTGTATGTCTGTATGTGTATTTCTTAAAAGAGTAAAAAAAAAAGTTTTGTTACCCATTTGCAGGTTATGATGTAAGTAGTAGTGATCTTAAAGCATTCTTTTAAGAATAATAAAAGGAAGCGACAAAATATCTAGTAAAACTGAAATGAAAGATGCTGTCTATATTAGCTTGTGTGATATAAAAAACAACATACAAGACTTATTATAATTAACTAGTCTTGTATGTTATTAGTAAATGTTCTAGTAAGGAATGCATCCTCCTTCAAAGCCATGGGAGTTAGCAGAACATTCTCCAGGACAACTGCAATGACCTTGGTAGTAGCAACGAGCTCCATCGGGTCTTCCAGCACAGTTTCCGTTACATCGTTTTGCGGCTCCATTGATTTCTTTTTGTTGGGCTTTGTCTAATGACATAACGCCTTTAAGGTTCATTAGTTTTTTCATGAGATAAAAAAATTAAGTTAGTTACTCCTGAAATATTTATAGACACTCAGGTGTATGTCTATTTTTATAATCCTTTAACCTGCTGTACCTTTCTAAGTAATCTCATTGATTTTTCCCTAATCCCTAAAAATTTCATTAGAAGATTTGAGTAATGAATATCTAAGTACAGAACGGTTTTTTATATATAAAATGATTTGAGAGTCTTATGTGTAGTCCTAAAAAAACATTCAGAACTAAGTAGTATAGTTCTGAATGTTTTTACATCTTATTCTATAGAGGGATACATCCTCCACCTAGGCATACTCCTGGGCATAAACAGTGACCTCCAGCATAACAACGTGATCCTTGTGGTCTTCCATTACAATTACTAGAACAACCTATTCTAGCTCCGTTTACTTCTTTTTGTTGTGCTTTGTTTAATTCTTGAACTCCTTTTAGGTTTTTTAAACTTTTCATGATTCTAACTTTTTTATTTGTTAATGTTTCCTATTATTTTAAGACATCTGGAATCGTAATGTCTGTCTCTTCAAGTTGAATATATCCTGAAGTAATAGATCAAAAAAATATTGATATGCCATCTTTAAAATGGCAAGAAATTAAATTACCAAAGGTTACATTCATTGCCACTACCACATTGTCCTATACAATGGCAATTAGGACCTCCATAGCATTTAGATCCGTAAGGCCTTCCTGCACAACCGCAAGATGGTCCTGCTCCTCCATTAATAGATTTTAGTGCAACAATAGTTAATACGGAAGCTCCTTTGAGATTGATTAAGTTTTTCATAATTAATAGAATATTTAGTTAATAATTCTGAACATTTAGAGATATTCAGGTATTTGTCTATTCCTCTGTCTTATAGGAATTAACAAAATAGTCTATGCGAGAATACAAGAATTGTATCCTTAAATTATATGTAAGGTTGTAATTATAAAAAGAAGATATAACGTACTTTCCTAGAACGTGTAGTTACGTCTGTTTATACTTCAGTTTGAGTCTGAAAAATGTTCTTTCTTTCTTTTTTAGTGTACATAAAGAGTGTACCCTATGATGGTTTTTTAACTTCTTCACAATAATAAAAATATTTAGTTAATAATCCTGAACATTTTAAAGACACTCAGGAACATGTCTATACGTTTGTATTATAGGGATTAACAAAATATATTTTATTCAATATCAAGTAATTATATGTTAAAATTAATAAATGATTGAACATTTGAAGACACTCAATCGTGTGTCTTTATTTATATACGCTTAAGAAGTCATTATTGGACTATCTATCACCTGGTTTTCTTGTTGTTGTAATTCTATAAGGTCTTCTATAAATAATGGTAAATCATTTCTATCATATTCTCTAGGGAATTGATTTCCTTGTATATAAAGTGCAGGAGTAAAGTTAATGTTATTCTGAGTACACCATTCTTTTTGAGCACTTAAAACATCACTATAGTCACTATCTAATGCTTGTTGCTTTTTTAACCATTGTTTTAGATCCACGTCACTTTCATATACTTCATGCATCATTTTTATGCAGGCGAGTTCTCCTTTGGTATTGTAAGCATGTAGTAAGCGAGAAGTTACTTGGAATCCTTCTCCTTCAGTATCTTCTACATTGACGTTAAAACGGACAATAACTTTAATCTCATTACTTACCTGTTTTAAGATATTCTCTATATCTGTATGCGCTTGCTTACAGTAATAACATAAAGGACTTGTTACTAGTACAACTTCTAATGATGCATCTCTATTACCTAGTACAATTTCTTTAGGAGATTTGAGATCATTAGTAATGTTATCATTTTCTTTAAGTAATGTATTGAATATGGAAAAATTTCTTTTGAACTTGTTGCTTTCTATCTTCAATTTATCTAGTGCTACTTTCTTGTGTAATAATGGTTTTATCATAAACCACAAGCTTGCTATGATAACAATGCTTACTACATATACTACAATTTCTTCTAGTGTTATTGACAAGAAAGCCGTGCTATTTCCAGTTACAATTGCAACTACAGCTTGAAGTATGATTACGGAAGCAATTCCGAGGCATAACGGACACCACTTTTTTAAGACACTTCCTTGGTAATAGATAGAATATAAAACAAAAGGAATGGCTAAAAATGATAAGGAAACCATAATTCCATTAACGGCGATTCCGCCAAGTAAAGAAAAACAATATGCAAGTGTGTAACTAGCAAACGCGATGATACTGGCATCACTTAAGGTTAGTAGACCTCCTAGTTTTGCTCCTTTAGAATTCAAAACAGCATCACAACTTGTTTTTTCAGAAAGATTACAAATACTAGCTGTACTACTAGATTCTAGCCCCAATGAATGCCCTACAATTAGTACACCCAAAATGAGTCCAATAGCACTTAAAAAATAATGAATGCTTTCAAAAATGAATGTTTTATTTATGAGAGCAATACCAACACCTAATACTATAAGTATAAATGCCCATTGCCATATTTTAGAAGTATTGGCACCTTTTTCTTCTTTGATTGTTTCATCTTTCTCTACAGCAACGATAATACCGTCCCATATTTCAAAAAAAGCATTATTTGCTATAGTTTTGATTTGTTTATGATCTGTAAAGACATTAACCGAAGTATCTTTTTTCTCAATAAGTGCTAAGTGCATTCCTTTATCACCATTTACATTTGCAATAAAAGAAGAAGGTAATTGATCAAAAGTATCTTGATCAGTAGGCACTTGTAAAGCAAGATTAGGAACTCCAAAATGTTTCAGCACACCAGTTAGAGCATGTAAACTTGGATATGATGGATGACTCAGTAACTGAAGCTTTAATTCTTCCTTATTGAGTTTTATCTTATTTGTAACTAATAGCTTGTCAAGAATATTAAATAACTGATCCTGCATGTATGGTTAATTGTATGTTTAATCTTAATAATGAATCTCTAATTTACATTTTATTTTGTAAAAAAAAGTCGATTTTTTTATTTTATGTATTAAAAAGCTTCATTTTAAAGTGTTATTTATCATATAATTAACAAAAACACCTTAAAATTAGGAATCAACTATTTAGTATTGATTGCTAAATAGTTATACTTTTTTAGAATTTTGTTGTTTTCTAAAAGATGTATGGATAACATCTTAAAAAGAGTAGTTGTATTTCATTTTTGTTGTAATTCATTAGTATATTAACGACTATTAGTATGCTGTATAATAGCGTGTATGAATCATAAACAAATTACGGTTTTAATTGTTGGTGGAGGCCTTGCAGGTCTTACGAGTGCTATTCATATGGCAAAAGAAAATATCAAGGTTATTTTAATAGAGAAAAACACCTACCCAAAACATAAAGTATGTGGCGAATATGTCTCTAATGAAGTCCTTTTTTATTTAGAATCATTAGGAATCTATCCCTACAAGTATCAAGCAAGAAAGATTGAGAAGTTCCAATTTTCAAGTCTCTCTGGTAATACACTTGATATTACATTGCCTTTAGGAGGATTTGGTATAAGCAGATTTGCCTTAGATGCTTTAATGATGCAAAGAGCTTTAGAACTAGGCGTCGAGGTAGTGCAAGCAACCGTTACAGCTATCCAGTTTGAAAGTAATCTATTTCAAGTCAGAACAAACAAACAGCAAGAATATATCGTAGATTATGTACTCGGAGCACACGGAAAACGTAGTAATTTGGATAATACGCTTTCGCGAAAATTTATAAAGAAAAAATCTGCTTGGCTAGGTGTAAAAGCACATTATAAATCAGATTTTCCAGACGATGTAGTAGCACTTCATAACTTTAATGGCGGATACTGTGGTTTGTCAAAAGTGGAGACAGGTGATGTGAATGCATGCTATTTAGCCGACTATGCATCTTTTAAAAAATATAAGAATATCACACAATACCAAGAAACCGTACTTTATAAAAATAAAGCATTAAAAACCTTCTTTGAAAATAGCCAAATGACCTTTGAAGCACCTATTGCTATAAGTCAAATCTCATTTGATAAAAAAGAACCCGTTTATAACCATATATTTATGGTAGGAGATAGCGCAGGCTTAATTCATCCATTATGTGGTAATGGAATGGCCATGGCAATTCATAGTGCTAAGATTATTGCTAGTTTACTTACAGCACAAAAAACTAGTACCTATGATAGATTAGAATTAGAACAACAATATACTTTACAGTGGAATCGCGCTTTTCAAAAACGACTTAGAGTAGGAAGATTTATACAAAATACACTTCAAAATAAAAAGATCACTCGTATGGGTGTTTCCATTGTAAGTACCTCACCTTACCTTTTAAAAACAATCATTAAAGCTACACACGGTACATCACTAGTATGAGAGACTTGACTTATAGAGCTACTGAAAGAGAACTCATGGACGATCCTGAGATAGCTCCATTAGATTTAAAAGAAGCACTTTTTGATATTTCTAAAACAAATAGAATGCTTGGCGGTAATACAATTACCCTTAAAGCCCTAAAACATCTATTTAAAGAAAACCCATCCAAAAAACAATGGACAATTGTAGATGTGGGATGTGGAGACGGTGAGATACTTCGTCTCATAGCAGATTATTTTACATCTCAAAGTATAGAAATAAACCTTGTCGGAATAGATGTAAGCACGCATAGTATCGCAATGGCAAAAGAAATGTCTCAACCCTATAAAAACATACGTTTTATAGAGAAAGATATATTAACCATTGATCGAGAGTCTTTTACTTGTGATGTCATTATATGTACACTCACATTACATCATTTTAAAGATTCAGAGATTCTTATTTTTATGAAACAATTTGTCATACTAGCGCAAGTTGCTGTTGTCATAAACGACTTACAAAGAAGTAAAATCGCTTATAAGTTATTTATATTATTTAGTCGTATTTTTATCAAGAGCCACGTGGCTAAAAATGATGGACTTGTATCGATAGCAAGTGGATTTAAAAAGCATGAACTAAAAAAAGTTGCACAACAATTGAAATTAAAACATTCTGAGATTACTTGGAAGTGGGCATTTCGATACCTGTGGTTAATCAAAACCCTATGAATGTAAAAATTACGACTGTAGCAAAACAACTTCCGAAATACCATAGAACTACCGATGAAATAATTCCCTTTCTTGATGTGTGGTTACACGATCAAGATGATCGTTTTAAACGAAAAGTAAAAAAGATTTTTGGAAATGCTGCTGTCGATAAACGCTATAGTATTATGGCTCCAGAAGAAGTGTTTACAGCAACAAGCTTTGAAGAAAAAAATGATATTTATACCCGTGAAGTTGTTACACTAGGAGAACAAGTATTAAAAAAAGCGCTTAGCAAAGCACAATGGGATCCACAAACATTAGACTATATTATTACCGTAAGTTGTACGGGTATTATGATTCCATCGCTAGATGCCTATTTAATTAATAAGTTACAACTAAGACAAGATATTGTACGTTTACCAGTTACAGAAATGGGCTGTGCAGCAGGTGTCTCTGGAGTAGTATACGCCAATGAGTTTTTAAGAGCAAATCCAGGAAAACGAGCTGCTGTAATCGCCATAGAAAGCCCTACAGCTACATTTCAGCATACAGATTTTTCTATGGTAAATGTCGTAAGCGCAGCTATTTTTGGAGATGGTGCCGCCTGTGTTTTATTATCTTCAAAAGAAGAAGACACTGGCCCAGAAATCGTAGACACAGAAATGTATCACTTTTATGATGCACAACACATGATGGGGTTTAAGCTTGTCAATACAGGATTGCAAATGATTTTAGATCAACAAGTGCCAGATACGATAGCAGCACAATTTCCTGATATTATTCACCCATTTTTAGAAAAAAATAACCTAGACATACAAGCAGTACAACATTTAATTTTTCATCCCGGCGGACGAAAAATTGTAGAGACTGTAGAAGATCTTTTTGGTAAATTAGGGAAGAATATAGATGATACAAAAGAAGTCTTACGTCTATACGGAAATATGAGTAGCGCTACAGTATTATATGTTCTAGAACGATTTTTAGATAAGAATTTACCTGAAAATGATATCGGAATTATGCTAAGTTTTGGACCAGGATTTTCTGCACAACGTGTTTTATTAAAATGGTAAACAATACATGACCACACAACAAGACTATATCGGTAAATGGGCGATCATTTTAGGGGGTAGTAGCGGTTTAGGACTTGCTACTGCTCAAAAACTCGCACGAGAAGGAATGCATATTTGTATTGTACATCGGAGTAGGAGAAGCGTACTTGCTACTTTTGAGGAAGCAGTTCAAGAGATGAAGTCTTTGGATGTACAAGTCATCACTTTTAATACCGATGCTTTAAATGCTGAAAAACGTACACAGGTAGTTTCAGAACTTTTAGAAACGATAGGCGATTCCCAAGTAAAAGCACTCATACATAGTGTGGCAAGAGGAAACCTAAAACCTTTATACGATTCAGAAGGAACGGTATTGAGTAATGACGATTTTATGCGTACTGTAGATGCGATGGCGATCAGTTTGTATGATTGGGTATCCGCTTTCGCGAAAGCGAACCTATTCACATTAGATGCTAGAGTCATAGCATTTACTAGCGAAGGAAGTCGTAAAGCGTGGAAACAATACGGCGCCGTTGCGGTGGCAAAAGCAGCTTTAGAAAGCATTACACGAAGTATCGCGTTAGAATTTGCACCCATACATATCAAAGCAAATTGTATCCAAGCAGGAGTGACAGACACAGAAAGTTTACGATTAATACCAGGAAGTGATGTCATGAAAGAAAAATCAATAGAACGAAACCCTTACGGTAGGCTCACACTTCCAGAAGATGTCGCAAATGCAGTATACCTGTTATGTAGAGATGAAGCATCTTGGATTAATGGAGCTATAGTTCCTGTAGATGGAGGAGATCATATACGATGAATACAGAAGAAATCATAGCGTTGCTGCCCTACATAGAGCCTTTTTTGTTCGTAAACGACATAGAAGAGGTGACGGAACAATATATTAAAGGATCGTACACATTTAAAGAAGAGGCTTTTTTTTATAAAGGACATTTTAAAGACCATCCAGTAACCCCTGGTGTGATTTTAACTGAGTGTATGGCACAAATAGGACTTGTGTCTTTGGGAATTTATTTACTGAAGGATAAAGCTTCTTTGCATACCATGCAAATTGCTTTTACAAGTGCCGATGTTTCTTTTTTAAAACCGGTGCTTCCCAATGAAAGAGTAACCGTTACTTCAGAAGTAGATTACTTCCGATTTAATAAATTAAAATGTAACGTAAAATTATATAATCAAGCTAGTGAATTAGTCTGTCAAGGCAAATTAGCAGGCATTTTTAAAGTATGAGTAAGCAAAGAGTAGTGATTACCGGATTGGGAGTTTGTGCGCCAAATGGTGTAGGGATTTCTGCGTTTACAGAAGCTATTAAAAAAGGTATTTCTGGTATACGATTTCAACAAGAACTCGCCAATTTGAATTTCGGATGCCAAATTGCTGGACAACCGGAGATTCCTGATGGATTATTAGAAAAGTATTTTACACCCTTACAATTAAGAGATTTAGAAGCGACAGGAATTACCTATGGAATGATTGCTGGTGTCGATGCATGGAACGATGCAGGGCTTTCAGTAACTGATAAGGAAACCGTAGATTATGATAGTGGGATCATTTTTGGAACTTCCCTTCTTGGTGTAGAAAAATTTAGAAAAGCCATTTATCTTACAGATGAAGGTAAAGTAAAACGATTAGGGAGTACGACAGTGATTCAAACCATGGCAAGTGGTATAAGTGCCTATTTAGGAGGGTATTTAGGATGTGGAAACCAAGTAACCACTAATTCTAGTGCCTGTACTACTGGTACTGAAAGTATCTTAATGGGATATGATCGTATTGTAAATGGCTATGCAAAACGTATGCTTGTAGGCGGATGCAATGATGCAGGACCTTATATATGGGGAGGGTTTGATGCCATGCGGGTATTAAATAAAAAGCATAATGATCAACCAGAACAGGGAAGTAGACCTATGCAAAGTGATGCGAGTGGTTTTGTACCTGGAAGTGGGGCAGGAGCTTTAGTCTTAGAAAGCCTAGAAAGTGCGCTTGAAAGAAATGCTACCATTTATGCAGAAGTATTAGGAGGTGCCGTAAATAGTGGTGGACAACGCCAATCGGGTAGTATGACTGCACCCAATAGTAACGCAGTACAATGTTGTATCAAAGATGCATTACAAGATACAACTGTAAATCCAAATGATATAGACACTATAAATGGCCACCTTACCGCAACAGGAATGTGTCCTACCGAAATAAAAAATTGGAGCGAAGCATTAGGAAGATCAGGAGATAACTTCCCCTATATTAATTCGCTTAAAAGTATGACTGGTCATTGCCTTGCAGCAGCAGGAAGTATAGAAACAGTTGCTACCATTTTAGAGTTACAATATGGAATGGTTTTTGGAAACAGTAATTGTAATGATATTCATCCAGACATCACAGCGATTGTAGCAGAAAATAAAATACCAAATAAAACCATTTTTAGAGATATACAAATAGCAGCAAAAGCAAGTTTTGGTTTTGGAGATGTAAATTGCTGTATGTTGTTTAAAAAATTTAATTCTTAAACCAAAAACTAGATGACTATGAATACAGATAACTATGACGCATTAAAAACGATTATTAAAATTTATTTACCTGAAGATGTTTCTGTAGATGATATCACCCCTAATAGTCATTTAATAAACGAACTAAATATAAATTCAGCAAACTTAGTTGACGTAGTTCTTGATGTAGAAGATCATTTTGATATTACAATAGAAGATGATGAAATCGAAAAAATGGATACCGTAGCTAGTGCACTAGAAATTATTAGTCAAAAAGTTGCTAAATAACACATTGGAAAACACGGATTTTTATCAATTTTTATATAAAAAAACATGTTTGATTGAAACTATTGCAATTTTAACACTTATTTAAACCGATCATAATTTACTTTAAATATTTCCGTATCCGACAAAAGTTTACTTTTTAAATTGCTGTTTATTAGTTGATTGCAAAAAATAAAAAACAAAAGGTAAACTTTGGGATTCATGAATTTTAATGTAAACTTTTATCGGGTTATACTGCATTTCTTGGTTATGTACGACATTTTTGTACCTTTAAGTTGTTCATATACATAATACCATCCAATATGCAAGTCCTTAAAAATACATTTAGAACAGTCTTTATACTGACTTTATTCTTTAGTCTATCCAGTTTTGGAATCTTCTCTTCAGATGATTCTAATAGTGATAATCCACAAATTACACTTCAAACAGAAGAAGAAAAACTAGCAGCACTTGCCTATAAAAATAAATCACTAGAATACTTAGAAGATGGTAATGAAGGTTTAGCTATAGAAAACCTTGAAAAGTACATTTTAGCAACAGGTGATTTTACAGTATTAAAGAATGGGGCGTATGATTATATTTATGACAATCCAGATTTTATTGCATTAAAGGATAAATACGAAGTAAAATTTGGTGTTACTTCATTTATATACTTATATGTAGGACTCATTGGCTTTTTTATTGCATTTGTATTGAACCTTAGAAGGAAAACAGATAGAGTAGCTAATGGACTCATTGGATTATTTGTGTTAATGCATTCGTTCTTCTTAATTCATACAACACTTTACGTAAGTAATTTTACATATACACTTCCACATACACAAAACATGTCAACATTCTTGTCTTTTATGTATGGTCCGGTGTTATATTTCTATTTTAAAAGAATTACAGAAAATTATAAATTCAAAAAAACAGATTTAATACATTTATTACCAACACTTGGATTTATCATTGTATTTATACCGATTTATAGCCTATCTGCAGAAGAGAAATTAAAAGTAATGATGGGAGTAGGGCAATATGAACCACATCCATATATATGGTATATAACGGCTATAAAAATTATATCTCTTTTTGTATATGGTTATTTTACATTTATGTTGTACCGTAAAAATGCTAAGAAATCAGCTAAGATTACTCCTAAGAAAGTAAGACTTCAGCGTACTATTATGATTATTCATTCTGTATATGCAGTTTCTTATGTATTGTATGCGTTTATTTTTATTCAAGAGAATAATTTTAAAGATGCAGCTTCAAGTCTTCAATTTGTGGCGATGTCATTTTTAGTACTGTATATAGGTTATATTGCATATGCAAACCCTCAAGTACTTGTTGGGACTGTACAAACTCTCAAAAAGAAAGTTGTTAAATATAAAAATTCTGGATTAACACCTAGTTTCTCTAGCGAACTCAAGGAAGAGTTAGTACGTTTACTCGAAGTAGAAAAAGTATATCGCCAAAACTCTATCAAACTTGAAACGATAGCCGAAAGATTAGGAACAACACGTCATAATGCATCTCAAGTGATTAATGAGCACTTTGATCTTAATTTCTTTGAGTTGATAAATAAATATAGAGTAGAGGAAGCTATGGATTTATTAAGATCTAATAAAGAGAATCTTAATATTATTGATATTGCCTACGAAGTAGGATATAATAATAAAGTTACTTTTAATAAATCATTCAAGCGTTTTAGTAATCTTACGCCTTCCCAATTTATGAAATTAGAACGAGGTGTCGCTTAATATTACTTTTCTATTTGATATGCTTTGTATTCATAAGTTGCTCTTAAATATGTAGGGTTTTGTGATGCATCGGTTCTGTAACTTTTACGCTTTCGCGAAAGCGTAAACCCGTCTACTTCTATCATTTCTTCATTAATGATAAGACTGTAATGATCTGATGTGTGTACCCAATAGCCTATCCAAGACAGTGTTTTTTCTTCATAATAATGTCTCCATATATCTTTAGAGCCCTCAAAGGTGATTTTTAAGACGTGACATGATTTCTTTTGAAATTCTGTAATTCCTTCATAGGTGAGTGTTGCTGAAGAATCATCAAGAGTATAGGGAAGTCCCACTACAAAAGTAGCCGCATCGAGTTTTGATTGTAATTGAGTAGCTGTAACGGTAGTATCTACAATTCCGTTTTTTAATTGGTAAATAGCAGTAGCCGTTTTACGTAATGAATAACTAGTGTCATTTTCAGACCAGTTTATCTCTCTAGCTGTTCCTTGTGAGAAATCATACATATGTGTTTCTTTACGGTCTATTTCGGTAGATCCGTCTTCATTATATAGTTTGAAGTTTTTCTTATAAGACATCTTTTCTATAGCATTCCATGCTTCTTTTCCTCCATTTCTGTCCATCACAGCTTCTAATAAAGAAGTTCCTGTGTAATTAGGCTCTTGATCAGGTAAGATATAGCCAATAATCTTAAATGATATAAAACCTATAATCGCAATTCCTATGATATAAACTGTAAAGTCTGATTTGTTCTTTTCTGCCATAATTCCTTTTTGTCTAAAGCGGGTTAAATATACTATAATTGCTTTTCCTATCTGTTTTTTATAAATTGTATAACATATATGCTATCTATACACTAGATATAGCTATATAATACCCAACTAAAAATGTCAAAAATCATCACATTATTGTGTTGTCTTTTTGCGCTGCCTAATTTTGCGCAAGAATCAACTTATGACAGTTTGCAACAGGTTATAGCGATAAGCAAAGATCCAAGTGAACTTGTCAATGCGCACTATGAAATAAGCACCACCTTTTCATCAGAAAAAATAGATACTACACTTTTTCATCTTAAAAAAAGTTACCAAATAGCTTCTGATCAAGCGATGGATAATATGCAGCTTCGAGCTGCAGTAAGCTTGGCAAAAAAATATTATCATATAAAATCAAATAAAGATTCAGCATCTTATTATTTGTCAATAGGGTATGATATCAATAAACAACTCGCTGATCAAAATAACCTTTATAGTCTTAATAGCCTTAAAGCATACATGCTTTCAGATGATGGTAAATTTACAGATGCTATAGCACTTCATTTAGAAAACATACCGACGGCAAATACGCTAAAAGACAATAAGAAAAAAGCATATGCTTTTTCTGGAATCGCCGATATATATAGACTACAAGGTAATGGTAAGAAGGCGGTTGAATATATGGAGTTTGCATCGCTTGCGGCAAACGAACTTGATGATAGTTTTATAAATACAAAGTTAGCAATGTCATTAAATTTGGCATTAGCTTATGATGTAAATGATCAGCGTGAAGATGCAGTAGCACTTCTTGAATCTACTATTCCCATGGCTATTAAAGACAAGCCATTTAGTGAGGCACTTATCTATCATAATCTGGGTAGGTCCTATATTATAAATGGAAGGTATGAAAAGGCAGAAATATATTTAAATAAAGCTATGCGTATAGAAGATTGGGCTTCTATTCCTAGACGAAAAGTGGCATCTCTTAAAGAGTTAACAACACTCTATACAGCTATACATCGTTATGAAGAAGCTATTCAATTTGGAAAGCAAACCTATGAACTTGCATGTCAAATAGGTTTACAATATCACCTTGAAGATGCCACTCGGAATTTAGCAGAAGCTTATGAACTCAATGGTGATTTAGAAAATAGCATCCGATTGAAAAATGAATATATAGCTATTATCAAAGATATTTTTGATGAAGATAAGAATAGTATCATGCTTGAGCTAGATGCAAAATATCAAACCAGTCAAAAGGAACAAGAGATTCAACAGCTTATATCACAAAATAGTATACATAGGAGGAATACTATTATATGGATATTGGTAAGTCTTTTGGTGATATTGTATTTTTACTATAATAGATTTTATAATAGAAAGAAGAATACATTTTTATTAAAACAGAAAGAATTAGAAATTACTTCAGAAAAAGATCGTAATGCGCTTATTGAACTCCGTCTTAAGAATGAGAAAATATTTTCTAAACAACAACAACAAGAGAAGGAAATAATTGCACTTGAATTAAAGTTAAAAGAAAAAGAACTCACTACAAATGCAATGTCGTTATTACAACAAAAAAAGCATTACGAGTCACTTGTAGAAAAGTTGAATGATATTCGTCACACGAGCGAAGATAAAGATGCAAGTTCTAAGATTACAGCAATTATAAATGAAACTAAAGCCTCATTGGCAAGTTATAATTGGGAAGAATTTCAGCATGTTTTTGAAAAAGTTCACGTAAATTTCTACCATAACTTATTAAAAAAGTTTCCTACAATTACATCTAATGAAAAAAAGATAAGCGCTTTTTTAAGGTTGGGATTATCTACAAAAGACATCTCTGCTATTACAAATCAAACGCCTCATAGTATTCTGATTGCTAGATCACGACTACGTAAAAAGCTAGGATTATCTAAAGAGCAAAGTCTCACAAAGTACATTGGTACATTTTAAGAATTGTATATAGATTGTATAGGTACTTTTTTTAGTCTTGTATATACATTGTATATATCGTTTTTTCAATAGATACTTAATTGATCATTACATTTATATCATCATAACTATAGGGGTTTTTAGTAGTATGATAATTCCTCAAGAATTCATGTAAACTTATATAATCGTTATATGGTTGTTTAATTACAAGTAGGACCATAAAAGATTTGGGGAAGTTTATTAAAAGTGGAACACTTGAATTTGGGGTTTAAGTGTGTTAATGATTTGTAACTAACTAACTTCTTGGGGAATTTATATGATGTGATTATCATAAAATCAAGCTACAGTATTGTGATTTATTTATCCCGCTTTAGAGCGGGATTTTTATGTGAAAATCAAACCTGTAAAATCAATATTTATAATACATTAAAAACAATCAACAGTTATGAGCATAAAATTGTTGATTACTTCTCTTTTGTCAGGTTTTATAAGCGCTTATGATGTCTTATATTAGCCATTCTACCTATAATTATGACGAAAGAAACACAATATAACGAGGATAATATACGATCGCTTGACTGGAAGGAGCATATTCGTATGCGACCAGGAATGTATATTGGAAAACTTGGTGACGGTTCTAGCGCAGATGACGGTATTTATATTCTAGTAAAAGAAGTACTAGATAACTGTATCGATGAGTTTGTAATGGGCGCTGGAAAAACCATCGAAATTTCCATTCAAGGTGATAAAGTAATCGTACGTGATTACGGAAGGGGAATTCCTCTTGGAAAAGTAGTAGATGTGGTCTCTAAAATGAATACGGGAGGTAAATATGATTCTCGTGCATTTAAGAAATCTGTTGGATTGAATGGAGTTGGTACCAAAGCAGTAAATGCATTATCCAATTATTTTAGGGTAGAATCTACACGTGATGGTAAGTCGGCTTCAGCAGAATTTGAACGTGGTGAATTGACTAATCAGGAAAATCTTGATGAGACTTCACGCAGAAGAGGAACAAAAGTTTCTTTCATTCCAGATGAGAGTATCTTTAAAAACTATAAATTTCGTAGTGAGTATGTAGAACGTCTTATTAAAAACTATGTGTATCTGAATCCTGGATTAACAATTGTTTTTAATGGGGAAAAGTATTTTTCTGAAAATGGATTAAAAGATCTTCTCTCAGAAAGTATTGCAGAAGGAGATCGTTTATACCCTATTATTCATTTGAAAGGAGATGATATTGAAGTAGCGATTACACATAGTCGCTCACAATATTCAGAAGAGTACCACTCTTTTGTAAACGGTCAAAATACTACACAAGGAGGAACACACCAGGCAGCTTTTCGCGAAAGCATTGTAAGAACCATACGCGAATTTTATAATAAAACATATGACGCTTCAGATATACGTAAATCTATTGTATCTGCAATAAGTATCAAGGTGATGGAACCTGTATTTGAATCCCAAACAAAAACAAAATTGGGAAGTACGGATATGGGAGGAGATTTGCCTACTGTACGAACATATATCAATGACTTTTTAAAACGATCATTAGATAACTTTCTTCATAAAAATACAGAAGTTGCTGATGCTTTACAACGAAAAATTCTACAAGCAGAACGCGAGCGTAAAGACCTTTCTGGTATACGTAAACTTGCTAAAGAACGTGCTAAAAAAGCAAATCTACATAATAAGAAATTACGAGATTGCCGTATTCATCTTACCGATAGTAAGAAAGAACGTAATCTGGAAACAACACTGTTTATTACAGAGGGAGACTCGGCAAGTGGATCGATTACTAAGTCACGTGATGTAAACACACAAGCTGTTTTTAGTTTAAAAGGGAAACCCTTAAACAGTTATGGGTTAACCAAGAAGATTGTGTATGAAAATGAAGAGTTTAATCTTCTGCAAGCAGCACTTAATATAGAAGAATCAATAGAAGATTTACGTTATAATAATATTGTAATTGCTACAGATGCCGATGTCGACGGAATGCATATTAGATTATTATTAATAACCTTCTTTTTACAGTTTTTTCCTGAGCTTATCAAAGAAGGGCACTTGTATATTTTAGAAACCCCCTTGTTTAGAGTTCGTAATAAGAAAGAAACGATTTACTGTTATAGTGAGCAAGAACGTCAAGATGCGATGGCTAAACTAGGAGCAAAACCTGAGATAACACGATTTAAGGGACTTGGAGAAATCTCTCCAGATGAATTTCAATTCTTTATAGGAGAAGATATACGTCTTGCTCCTGTAATGTTAGATAAAGCCCTAATGATTGAAGAGTTGCTTTCGTTCTATATGGGGAAAAATACACCAGATCGTCAGAAATTTATTATTGAAAATCTAAAAGTAGAATTAGATAGAGTAGATGAACTCTAACAAATATAGATATACTTATTTGCCTAATATTATAATTAACTAATGCACTTTATTGCCCAATGAGTGAAGAAATAAACGAGCATAACGACGAAGAGTTAAACGAAGACATGCAATCTGAAGACATGCAGCCTGTAGAAGGTATGGAGTCTAGCGGAGAAACGATTACTCGAGTTTCAGGAATGTTTCAAGATTGGTTTCTAGATTATGCATCTTATGTAATTCTAGAACGTGCAGTTCCAGCTATAGAAGATGGGTTTAAGCCTGTACAGCGTCGTATCATGCATGCGCTTAAAGAGCTAGATGATGGTCGCTATAATAAAGTGGCAAATGTAGTAGGGCATACGATGCAATATCATCCTCATGGAGATGCAAGTATTGGTGATGCGATGGTAGGGATTGGTCAAAAAGATCTACTTATAGATACACAAGGAAACTGGGGGAATATCCTCACAGGTGATCGTGCTGCAGCTTCCAGGTATATAGAAGCGAGACTTTCTAAGTTTGCACTTGATGTAGTGTATAACCCAAAGATTACAGAATGGCAAGCATCTTACGATGGCCGTAAAAAAGAACCGATTAATTTACCAGTGATGTTTCCATTATTGCTGGCACAAGGAGCTGAAGGAATTGCAGTAGGATTAAGTACCAAAGTATTACCACACAACTTTATTGAGCTGATAGATGCTTCTATAAAACATTTAAAAGAAAAACGATTTACAATACTTCCAGATTTTGCAACGGCAGGTATTGCTGATTTTACAAACTATAATGATGGCTTGCGTGGAGGAAAAGTACGTGTTAGAGCTCGTATTTCTCAGCAAGACAAGAATACACTTGTGATTACAGAAGTCCCTTTTGGACAAACCACAGGATCACTGATAGATTCTATCTTAAAGGCAAATGATAAAGGAAAAATAAAAATTAAAAAAATAGAAGATAATACCTCTGCAAATGTAGAGATATTAGTACATCTGCCTTCAGGAATCTCACCAGATAGAACTATAGATGCCTTATATGCATTTACAAACTGTGAGACCTCTATCTCTCCTTTAGGATGTGTGATTGAGGATAATAGCCCATTGTTTGTGGGAGTTACAGAAATGCTGAAACGCAGTACAGATCGTACCAAAGAATTACTTCGTCAAGAATTAGAAATACAACGTAATGAATTTGAAAATCAATGGCATTATGCTTCTTTAGAACGTATTTTTATTGAAAATAGAATCTATCGTGATATTGAAGAAGAAGAAACTTGGGAAGGCGTTATCAAAGCAATTGATAAAGGATTAAAACCACATATTGGACACTTAAAACGTCCAGTGACAGAAGAAGATATTACACGTCTTACAGAAATACGAATTAAACGTATCTCAAAATTTGATATTGATAAAGCACAGCAAAAAATTGATGCCTTAGAAGAGCAAATAGCACAAGTAAACCATCATCTTGAGTTTCTTACAGAATATGCTATAGACTACTTTACGCGTTTAAAGAAAGACTATGGAAAAGGCAAAGAGCGTAAAACAGAGATTAGAATCTTTGATGATATTCAAGCAACAAAAGTAGTACTTCGTAATACAAAACTGTACGTAAACAGAGCCGAAGGTTTTATTGGAACCTCACTTAAACGTGATGAATATGTAACAGATTGTTCTGATATAGATGATATCATTGTCTTTACCAAAGAAGGTAAAATGATGGTCACACGCGTAGGAACTAAAACCTTTATAGGAAAAGATATTATTCATGTAGCGGTCTTTAAGAAAAAGGATAAGCGTACTACTTATAATATGATTTATAAAGATGGCACAGGTGGTGCTACCTATGTAAAACGTTTTAATGTTACTTCGATTACACGTGATAAAGAGTATGACCTTACTAATGGAAAGAAAGGCTCTATCATGTATTATTTTACAGCAAATCCAAATGGAGAAGCAGAACTACTAACCGTATACTTAAGAGCGGTGGCAAGTGTCAAAAAACTTCGATTGGAAATTGATCTAGCAGATATCTTAATTAAAGGGCGTGCCTCTAGAGGAAATATTGTAACCAAACACATTGTTAAGTCTGTTGAGCTTAAGGAAAAAGGGTTGTCTACACTTAAACCTCGTAAAATATGGTTTGATGAAACCGTACAACGTCTCAATGTAGATGAAAGAGGAGAACTTCTCGGAGAGTTTAGATCTGAAGATCGATTATTGATTATCAATCAGCACGGAAATGCACGTACCATTGTTCCAGAGGTAACCGCACATTTTGATAGTGATATGATTGTTCTTGAAAAATGGGAACCAGAAAAACCCATCACAGCGATTTACTGGGATGGTGAGAAAGAACGTTATTATGGAAAACGTTTTTTAATAGAAAATCCAGAAAAGCCAGAAACGTTTATATCTGATCATGATAATAGTCAGTTGGAATTGGTTTCAACAGATCATAGACCTGTTGCCGAGTTAGTATTTTACAAAGAACGAGGTAAAGATCAAAAGGAGAATGAATCTGTGAGTATGGAAGATTTTATTGCTGTAAAAGGGATTAACGCTCTTGGAAATCAATTGTATCCTCAAAAATTAAAACAACTTAATTGGTTAGAATCATTACCGTATGAAGCTCCTGTAGTAACTCCTAAAGAAGAGCTGGAAGTCGTAGGAGAAGAAACGGTTGCTGCTACCCCTTCAGAAACAACTCCAACACCTCAAAAAGAGGCTTCGACATCAGAAAATAAGACTTCTAAAAATGAAAATGGAGAAGATCTAGACGATGATGATGAAGGGCAAATAGCATTGTTTTAATATAAATAGCTATGTGATAGTGTATGACAGACTCAAAAAGAAAAATAGTAGAAATTATCATTGGAAGCCTTCTTGTCATATTCGGTTGTGTTATTTTTTATGAAGCATCTATTGGTTTTTTGTTTGTCTATAATAAAGTTGGTGTATCTTGGGAAGAGATCTCTTTATTAAAAGTACTCTATAATTATAACTTTATCGCTTCAATAGTGCTTTTTGTATCAGGAATTCTTCTTATGATGCGCAAAAAAATTGGATGGATTGGAAGCATTATCATGTCATTTTTTAGCGCAATATTACTACTCATAAATTTATTTGGGCGATTTGTCAAAGGTTATGAATATGTAAGTACTGATAGTTCATACCTGATTTTTTATGGTGTATTGATTATTCTTTTTCTTGCGATAGGGGGTATGTTATTACATAAATCATTTATCAAAAAGTATCAGCCGACTAAAGGTATTTGGATTCTTATGTTGCTGTTTATTATTGTGTTAATTGTTAATGAGGCTTTTGTAAAACCCATCACCTAGTATTAAAACTACATAGCTATTCTTTTTTTTTCTGATAGAAATAAGAAAAATTGATAAATACATGAATAATTTTCTGTAGCTATTTTTACTATTGTAATAGCAGTTTTTTATAAGATTATGTGAAGACACGTTTTTAAAATGGCTGTTAAAGTTATAGTGTTTATGGTAGTTTTGAATTATATTTAACTAAAAATTGCAGGTATTTCTACGTTGAGCTACATACTAAAAAAAACAGGATTGTTTATTGGGTTGCTTGTTGTTTCCGCTTTCGCGAAAGCGCAAGATTGTGCCATACTGACAAGTCCTAACGTGTTACCTGTAGAAGATCCTGTAACCTGGACAGATGAAGGCGTAGCTGGGGGATATGTTCTTACCCTTATAGATGCTGATGGAATCTCATCTACAATACAAAGAACCCCTTCTCAAACGTCTTATATACCTGCTATGGGGTGGCCAGAAAATGAGAGCTATACCATTGAAATAGCACTAAGGGAAGATCCCGCCGATCCAGATCCTACTACTATTTGTAATTCACAAACATTTACGACTGCTACTATTACAACCTTGCCAGGTTGTAATACCATTACAAGTCCGCTAGATGGAACAGTAGATGTGTCCTTAACACCGCTTATTACATGGAGTTATGCTCCTAGAGCTACAGAATATATTTTAAATTTGGGTACTACATTAGGAGGTAATGATGTCATAGCAAATCAGTTAATTCCAAATGGAGGACTCTCTTTTCAAGTAGTTACACCACTAGCAGATGGAACGCTACATTATGTAAGTATAACCCCTCGCAATGCTATAGGAGAGGCTATGGGGTGTGCTAATGATAGTTCGTTTACCACCTTAATTACTGCTTCTGAAGTACCAGATTGTACGACGCTTAGTTCCCCATCTAATGGAGAAGATAATGTGGCATTAACGCCCTTACTTACGTGGTTTCCTGTTGCAAATGCAGATGGATATAGGCTCACCATTGGAAGTAGTCCTAACAGCTCTGATGTTGTTGATGATATAGATTTTGGAAATGTAACATCTACCTTTGTGGTAGACTTTGAAGAAGGTATCAAATATTATGTTACGATCACACCCTATAATACTGCAGGAGATGCTATAGATTGTTTACAAACATGTTTCACAACTACTTTAGGATGTGGACCCTATTTTGATCCCATTACAGGAGAAACTGTTGATTTAAATCCTCAAATTAATTTAGAAGAGAGTTATAGTTTCTGTACCAATGAAGGACCACTCACATTAAATTATAATGGTATAGGTCAAGAATTTTCTTGGATTCAATTTGTAAATGATACGGAATTAGAAATTTCTTCTACACGTGATGTTACCATTACAGAAACGGGAACCTATCGACTGGATGTGATTTCAGAAGTACCTATAGAAGAAGGAGTTATTATATGTGATAGTTCGCATACATTCACTGTTGATTTTTCAGAAGCCCCTGTGATACTATCTTTAAATCCTACACTACAGAATTTAAATGTAAGTATTAATGTGGAAGTAAGTGGTATAGGTAATTATGAATACTCTGTAGTCTCGGCAGAAGGACCGTATCAGGATAGTCCCGTATTTACCAATTTAGGTACCTCTGATGTGGAGGTGTTTGTACGAGATAGAAATGGTTGTGGTATCGACATTGAACGTCTTGATGTTGATATTGATTTAGGGTTTCCAAAATACTTTACTCCTAATGGCGATGGTATTAATGACTACTGGCAAGTACGCGGTACCATTGTAAATGGCGAGACTATTACATTTATAGAAATATATGATCGTTATGGCAAACGTATTACAAGCTTTAATCCTCGCAGTATTGGCTGGGACGGAACTTTTAACGGCAGACGTCTATTAGATGCTGGGTTTTGGTATAAAGCGTCTACATTGAGTAATACTGTCTTGGTAGGACATTTTGCTTTACGTAGATAATCATTTATTCTTCTTGATAATAAATGGCTGATAACTGTATTTCTCCTACTTGTTCTCCTGCATAAAAATAACATGAATTTCTATGTGTTGGTAAATTATATTCATCAAACTCATAGTCATTAAACCATTCGTCTGGTGGTCCTCCAGAATCGTTTATCTGAATTCGGTTATTCTCAGAAAAGAAGATATAAAAACGGTTCATATCTTGCCTCAATTCAGGGATGAAGGCAACAATGTCTTTAAGGTTTGTAGCTCAAAACAACGGATTTCTTTGATCATCACGAATATATAGATAATAATGAGGAAATACAGATGCAAGATTTGCATTGTAAAAACCTGTAGTCTAACCTAAATCTTCATGACAATATTCATTAAAAACATCACCTTCTACTTCTGTGATAGTATGACAATATTGAAGCATTGGATTCCCTTCTATATAATAATACTTCAAATAATATACATCCTCTTCAGTATTTAAGAGCACCCCGTCTTACATATACTCACTATCTTCATAATAGCTGTTTTCTTCTGTGTTGTAAAAAAATGTCCTATCATTGATCTGAGATATCTTACCATTAGGATCATATGTAATATTTTGTAATACTTCTATAGTATTTCCAACCATATCTTTTTTTGTAATGGTTGTTATCTTTAAATCCTCGTCTAATTCAAAATTAGTTTCAAAGTCATCTGCTACATCACGGTATTTGGATAAATTACCATCAGTATTAAAATAATACGCACGTACGGTTTAATTATCAGAAATGATATGACATTCCGAGATAATAGTGGGATCTGCTTCTGCTGGAGGTGTTATTTCTGTAATAGCATCTTCTTGTGGAATGAATTCATCTTGTTCAGATTCACAAGAAGAAAAGGTAATTAGAAAGATTAGAAAATATAGAATACTATTTTTCATAGGGGGTTGTATAGATTTGGGAATCAAAATATAATGAAAAAGGGTCAGACTTGTTACGAAAACTAAAATACCTAGTAAGGGGTATTACAAGAAGTTGCAGTTCATTTTAAATTTATAACTTATTCATTAATTTTTATATTGAATGAATATTAAGATGAAAATAACACAGACGTACACATGAAAAAACTAGGCAGACCCATTGTTCTCATAATTACAGGAACTGTAATAGGTATATTAACGTATTTTGCTATTCTTGAAATAGTCTATTCGTCTATTCAGACTAGAATGCTTGAAAGTAATTTTTTATCTCAGACATTCGAAAAAGATCCTTCATTAAGTGGTGCCATTCAATCTGAGGAGCGATTATCTAAAATGAAAGAAGGGCAAAATCCAGTTCTAACTTGGCGTATATTAAGTGCTGCTAATGTGATAGATGATGATTTATCTACGGTAGATGTTAGTAAGCGTATAAGTGACCATTTTAATAAAACAATATCAAATTCAAATGATATTAGAAATAGTAACTCTCTCGATGTTTTAATAGAATTATTACAATCTATTGGTAAAAGCTCCAATGGAACAGATTCTATTGCTAAACGTCAGATAAAACAATATATAGTAGCCGTTTTGTCTGAAAAGAAAAATGCGTTGAAAGCATATGATGATTATCTACGTAGTGCTCCAGGAGGTGAGACGTACAACGAGATAAGTAATTCTTCTGTTGGAGTAAATCATGCCGTCTTAAATAGATTATTCTATCATTATGGTGCAGAGAAAGTATTTTCAGAAGTTCCTAATGCTATTTCAAATTCAACTCTTGAACCTCAAGAAGAATATAATCAAATTAAGGATTTATGTTTTCAAATTCTCTTATCAGTTTCAGACGATCTAGAAGTGAAAAGTGCGGTTCAGATAAAAGAATGGATAAAAGGGATTGAGCAAGTAGTGATGATTTGCCTATTTTTTGTTGCAATTATTATTCTCATAATTAAAAGCAAATTTGCAAACAAACTAAACTTAGATGAAAAGACTACCAGAAGTTATTACAACTATTACAATTGGATTTTTTCATCTTTAACAGCTATTGGCTTTATTGGAACTATTCGGGGATTAAGTAATGCGCTGTCTGATGCTGATATCATTTTTAGGTCAGGTTCTGGATTAGATCAGGCCATTTCAATTTCTAGTATTACAGGGGTATTAGGAGTCGCTTTTTCAACAACTTTAATTGCTCTTGTATTGACATTACTACTTAGCTTGGCAAAACTAGCTATTGATCCAACAAATCAATTAAAACTAGACTAATGGGAAAGAATACGTTTAATCTTAGTAGTGTAGATATGTTGGCATGTGCCTTAGGTGCTTGTATTGTATTGATGTTAGTATTTGTAGTAAATATTGGCGGTGAAGAAGGGAATGGAGGTACTTCAGGTGGACAAGGTAAATTAAACGGTGCTGCAATGTCGATGTTGTCTAATGAAATCCTTCCAGGAAAGATGGTTTTTGTGAGACAGGTCTCATTAAAATGTCACTCCAAACAAGATTATAACCTTATTTCTAAAAAACTTGATTTAGGATTATGGGAGTACGATCTTACTTTACAAAATACAAAACATGTTCAAGAACAAGTATATCTAGTGCCTGAAAAGAAGACAATTGTCTATTCTTTTCTCTCAGACACGATTATAAAAAAATCAATTCAATTTTTATTAAATAAAGACCTTCTTGCTAAAGATAGGACACTAGCATCTCGTGGAGTTGATGTAGATGTAAAATTCTTAGAAGGTGCTTCTCAACTAGAATCTGAAGAGATATTTTCAGACTTTTACCAACATCCTACTCAAGTATTTGGAGATCATCTAGGGTTTAGAAATCTTTCTGTAGAATTTAAAAGAAGACCTGCTCAAGATATTACTAGAATAAGCCAACTCATTGAAATTAAAAATAATTAGATGTTTAAATCAGCTAGATCACTTATAAGTTTTATTGATTTATTAGCTTGTGCTTTAGGGGCATCAATTCTGCTCATGTTGGTTTTTGCTAAATCTAAGGAACTTAATAACCAAGCAGAAGGTTTTGGTTCTCCAAAAGACTTTATCTATTGTGAAATCGAATTAAATGATGCAAATGCATATTTGTTATTACAGATTCGTCCAAAGGGAGGAGAATGGAGAAAGTTCCGCCTGAATGCTGAAGGCAAATTTATATATGAGAATGACTTTATTCTCCTGTCTAATAATCAATTAGAAAAACCAACAAGCTTTTATGCTTGGGGTCCTTATTATAAGAAAAACAATAACACGTATAATACAGATTCGCAGTTTTTAGGGATTTATGGTGTGGATGGAAAAGATCAAAAAGATTGGGAATTTAGCGCAAGTTATATTTCTAGTGGTTCTTTAAACTGGAAAGAAGATACAGATCCCAACAAAATAAATAAAGTGAAAGGTCTTCCGCCTATTGAATTGGTTTATAAAATCCGCAATAAGAATAGTGTCTCTTATACTGAGAGAAAAATAACATTAGGTTTTGGAGAGACGAAGGTGTTTAATATTAGTATAGAAGAAGATGAAATATAATATCTCTAGAATAGCGTTGTTGTTCGTAGTCTTTTTTATCATGACTGCATTAGTAAATGAAGACAATCTTTCTGATAGCTTAACAGAAACAGAAGTAGCTTTGTTAAAAAAGCTTGAATCTAATCAAATTTTAAGCATGACTCAACAATTTGATCAGTTACGTCTTTATGAAGATATAGATATGGTATTGGCACAAAATGAAAATTTTGGAGGTGTCTTCTCTAAAGAAAATCGTAAGAATTATGAAAATATAGCACTATTAAATGCTATAGAGAAACGATTGAAAGAATTAAGGAATTCTAATGTGAATAATGTGTTAGCTAGAGTAGCTCAAGAAGGTGCACGTGCATTACTTTCTGAAGAGGAGCAAGTAGAAATTGAAGAAATTCAAACACAGATAAAGAATACAAGAGAACAAATTGAGATTGCTTCAACAGCTTATCAAAAAGTACTTGTGTTTAATAAATTATTACCATCTATAAGTAAGCTCCTAGAAGATCGTGACCCGATTACTTCCAAACGAATTTTAGAATTGTATTATCAAGTTGAAATATTAGAAGTTCAGGTATCCATAATCGATACATTTCTTAAAAGTACCCCTAATGTACTGTTAGAATCTATATTCACAAACGATGAAATTAGTAAGATTCAAGAAGAAATTAAAAAATATCGTTCTCTTGAAAAATTTTCTTCAGATACATATAAAATGTTTGCGAGTAAACAAATTTCTCAGGAAGACATGAAGAAACGTTTAGAAGCTTATTCTCAACTACGTCGTGATTATTTTATAAATCAATTTCCAAATCTTGAATCAGAAGTTAAGAACGTAACTACAAAACTGAGATCTTTTGAACGAAAAATTATAGATCATTTTGGGAGTCTTCAGAAGTTTGTTGCGCAAATTACAGTAAATGCAGTAATTGAAACTGAAGAAATATTAAAAACACATACTTCAACAGATTATATAGACGTATTCCCTAAAGGAAAGTCTATAGATAATAGTATGTATTGGTTAAGGATACAATTACCTGCGGGTTCGCTAGCTTTATTAAGAGAAGGACATGATTTAGATAATATGACAGGTGCTTTATCTTTGGTATACAAGCCAGAATTTACTGAAAATAATATCCAGTTAGAAGGGAATACCTTTTTGCCAGATGTAACATTTACAGATGATCAAAAAGAGTTATTATACAATTCTCTTACTAAAGTGGTGGCAGATGTGCCACTTGGAATTCAAGTATCTGGTTTAAGGTTGTTGTTAGATTCAGACACAAATTTACCTGTAGTTTTTCAGGGGCACGACAGTGATGATAGACCTCTCAATAACTTATCTGTAACCTTGCCTAAAGAGAGTCCTTGGACCAATTTTAAAAATAATTTAGAAATACAGAGGGAATTATTTAATAACCTTCAAGTTGGTAGACAGTTAGGCCTTAGAATTGAAAAAATAACAGTAGATCCTATTGATTTTGATCTAAAGTTGACGTTCAGAACAGAAACTGAGAGTATCATTCGTAATTTATTGAGCTTAGAGTCGAATGCTAATACATTTGAGATCTCTTTAAAAGAGATTGAAAATACCAATGGGATACTCACAGATAATCTAAGAACTATAATAGGAAAACAAATTGCAAAACGTCTTGATACTATCATTAAAGATGAAGAACATACGGATGTTTTGAAAAATATATTGATAGCTGAACGTATAGAAGCGGCTGAGGTACTACATATGGAAGATCAAATTGTAGGTCGTATTCGTTTTTTACCTAAAGGGTTTAGTACCCTAGAAGAAACCTTTCAAGTAAATACTTCTGCTGAATTACTATTTAAAACAGAAATTAAAAATGGTAGATCTTCTGTTCATCTCTCTAATGTATTTCTTCCTTTTGAAGTGCCAGTTAGACAATATCTTACATCATTTTTAGAACAAAAAGAGAAAGAACTCAAGAAAAGCATTACAGAAGAGATTACTGATACAGAGTTTGGTAAGGTACTGTTTAATCTAGCTGAAGAAGTTCAATTTTCAAAATTTCAATTGAGCGTTGATCAGAGGGAAATACGTGGAGTAATGACCCTTCCTAATCTATTTTCAGGTTCTTTAAATGTAATTATTTCAGATAATCGAATAGTTATAGAAGATTTAGAGGATACCTTAAAGAAAATCGTTAATGATCAAATAGAAAACTTAATCAAGTCACAATTTACAGAGCCTTTAGAGCAAAATTGCAAAGACTTACTTCAAAATAAAAAGATAACCTTATATACCTTTGATTTTGAAGTGACAGATGTAAACTGCGATCTTAGTCAATCTAATGTTACAGCTAAGGCAGTGTATGTAGAAGCTCCAGATAATTATGCAACTTTACGTTTAAAAACAGATGGCACATTTAACATAGAATCCTTTAAAGCACCAATTATAAAGGAAAAAATTCTAGAAAAAATCACTTCAGAGTTAGCAGCATTTTCTAATTTTAAGTATTTAGAAATTAAAGATCCTAGATTTGAAAAAGGAATATTGGTTATTGATGCCTATATAAAATTAGAGTTACTTGATGTATATGAAAAGGTTGGACAATTTGAAATTTCACCCGATAACAAGAATATTTTAGAGGCTACTTTCTCAGGGGTTAATATTCAAACAGCTTTTGAATCAAAAATCAATGATTATGTCAAGCAATCTTTTGAACAATTAATAAAAAAAGATTTGCTTAAACTAGAGTTTTCTAAAGAAGCAAATGGGTTATATGTTACAGATATAGAGAAAGTACAACTTTTTCAAGATGCTAAAGAGATTATCTTTTGGGGTGAAGCAAAATTAAAAGGGATCACCGTACCTGAATTTAAGATTACTATCAATTTGTCTGCTAATGATCTTTTGAAAGCTATAAAAATTGAGTTACCAGAAGATGCTGTGATAAATGCCTTATTACAGAATGCTACAAAAATGACCAACTTAGGAGGCGAAATTGTTCCTGGACTCTCTGTTAAGATATTAGAATTATATCCTCAAATAGGACCCTTACGATTGGAAGGTAGTGTAGAACTCAAACTTAATAGGTTAACTTTTCCAGCAATGAAGTTTACTGTCACTGAGAAAGAGATTCGATTTTATCCTACACTTTCCTTTCCATTACCTGGTGAATATGCTATTTCTGTATCGCCACCATTAACAATTTTCGGTAGTAGTGTATCCTTAGATTTAGATGAGAAAAAGATCATTTTAGGAACAAACGTCACTGTGGGAGCTCCTGGAGTAGCAGAAGCAAATAGTAAACTCATTAATTTAGAAGGAAATCTAAGTGCTTACTATACAGAAGGAAATTTTGGAAGCATGGATCTAGAAGCAAACTTATTTCTGATTACTGTGTTGAAGGTTATGGAAGGTAAAGGACAAATAGATACCTCTAAAGGATGTTTTAGTATGTCTTCAAGAACTGTGGGACCCTTAAGAGAAGTTTTAAAGTATGATAATGGAGTAGCTATTAATTGTAATAAAGAACTCCTTAGGAGTGAAACTGAAATGGCTGTTTTAGGGGTTTCATTAGAAACTGTTGTCACTGCTATTAAAAATGGAGATGTGATTGGACTGAATGGAGAAGGACGTTTTAATTTTATCGATATAGGTAAAATGCATATAAAAGTAGGGACTACCTTGGAAATAGGAGACCCAAATAGTGTCATGAAGAATGCTTTTGTCTATCTAGATGGACGTATAGATGTTGGAGACTTTAACATTGCCAGAGCTACAGTAGATGCTGATTACTATCGTGCTTTATTAAGTTTTGAAGTACTAGGAATTCCTATAGCTATTGATGCTCCAAGTATTAATGATTTTTCTGAAGGTATGATTCTAGAAGAGATTTTACAGCTTTTAGAATTTGATCCAGAAGCATTATTAGAAATACTTAAAGACCCAACTAAAATCTCTTTTAAAATGGCACCAATGGGACCTAGTGGTCCAGACGGAGGTGGTAATGATAGAAATGATAACCCGAATAACTCTAGCGATAGTACATCCAGAAATTCAGCTCCTCCTGGTTCTGGAGTCGAAGATGGAAATGGTGAAGATAACGCTGGTAGTGCTCAAAGTAGTTCTGTGCCAATAACTGGAGGTAAGGTGAAGACGAGTTCACAAGGTTTGTATAAAGAAGGATATACCTTAAAGGTTTTGAATCGTCAGGACATTAAACGTTGGGGGTTTGAATTTGAAAATCTTAATAATACTTGGCCTTCCAATGTTCAAAAGGCAATTGTGTTGGAAGATAGGAATGGAAATCATTTTGATGTGCGATATATAAATGACAATGTTTCAAGACACTTTAATTCAAATTTTAGGTTTTGGAAAACTGATTTTAATAATGTAAAATATAAACAAGATGAAGAAGGTATTGACTACTACTATATCAACAAAGAGCGATTTTCAATAAATCTGGGTGCTTTAAGTTGGCGAATTGCGTTAGCTCCTACAGGTGAAGGATATGTATTTTTAGAACATAATAATTTAAATCTTTATCAATACGAGTTTCAAGAGTTTAAGGAATTTAAAATCAACGAGCTTCAGGGAAGTTGGGATCATGTAAGTTTATTTTTAAGAAATTATCAAATCTATAAATTAAATGGAAAGAATTTTAACCCTAGACGTTTTAATCCATATGCAGTAGGTAGAAATAATGGCGCATATTATCAAACATATGCTAAACCTGAGCAGATTTATGTGAAAAATGGAAATAAATTTCAAAATATAATAGGAGAAGATTTTGAAGATCTTGATGGGGTGAAAGATAAATTTTTTAAACGAATCGAAAAACATGGTGTTGATCTCCAAAATATTAGTGCTTTAGTGTTTCTTGATTCTCATATTTTAGTAGTTGAAAAAGATGATTTCATAAAAGCTCAAGTTCTTAAGAATCGTCCTAGTAACGAAGTAAAGACAGAATTAGAAACATTTTCAGCTGCAGTTGGGAGTGTTTATGTCAAACTGCCAAAATCAGAACTCAACGCTATATTTAATGGCGAACCTTGGTATAATCCAGTAAATAATTTTAAAGATAATATCTCGAGATTAGCAAGTAACTACCAAGGAGAAATAGGGTCTGTAGCATTTAAGAAGTTTTTAGTTCTCATAGAAGGACTTATTGAAGACCCAACACAGATACCTTCCATTAGAACATTTAACCATGCAGGACGACAATTTTTAGTTTCTAAGTCTTTGGAGGGTATTCAAAAGACACTCATGGATTTAAGTCCAGATTCCAATACTTGGATGTATATAGATAGGCAAGATTTGTTTGATGATCTAGGAGTTGTTTCGATGGATCACAATCAATTAGCAGATCGTTTTAAAAATACACCATTAATCGCCAATACATTCATTCATATTATGGACAGAAAAATTCCTTTTAATATGACGTATTTGGGTAAGGAAGGAAATCAACTATTTTTTTATGATGATGGAGGTAGATTACTAATCCAGTCCCATAACGAAGTTATCAACACAACATCTATAATGTATTTGAATACGAGTAATAATGTTGAGGCTAAGAAAAAAGGAAATCTATATACGAAGGCTTCATATGTAAAGATGAATGTTAAGTTTTTTGAAGAGATTTTAAAGAATATCGATACTGAAAAAGAAGTGCAAGTTCTAGTGGAAGATACAGAAGGATATCCTGTAGCATATATGTTAGATCAAGATCAATTTACGATAGTATGGGAAAATAAAATAGGCAGTATCGATACGTTAGTATATAATAGGAAAGATATTGATGCCGCATTACTTAAATCAACGATTCCTAAAGCCAAATTAAAACTGATTACCACCATAGATAGTACTGAACTTAAGTATGACTTAGAAGAGTTGGTGCAGTTCTTAAAACTTGGCTATGGAGATACTAAGAGTTGGTTTGGACCTAATAAAGATCAAGTACACCCTTTATCAATTTTAAAATAATTTAAAGTAGAAATACCATGAAGAAATTTGTATTCGTATTCATGTGCAGTCTTTTGGGAGGAATCACTTCTCACGCACAAATAAGTAATAAAAATGAAGCTAAAGAAGTCTATGACTTTGTTTTTGGAGCAGGCTCAGGTACTAAACTAGGAACAATAACCTCTGAAGATATAGCCAATGCCAATTTGTTTGTAAAAGAGTTAACTGAAAAATCCTGTCAAATGGGTTGGATAGAATCTATAGGAAAATCTTCATTGAAACCAAATGCAACGGTAAAAGGTATTCTTCTAAAATTTATTACTTCAAACGTCAGTGACTGTAGCGATGAGATTAAAGAGGGGAAGGTGTATGAATCAGTAAAAAATGTACTAAGCGCTAATTGGAAGGGAGCTTTTGAAGTTCGTGTTCAGACTGGTTCTTGGTGATTTTAATCTATGTTTACCAGATTCAATTTCAATAGTAGAGGAGTCATCTTCGTTTCCTATTTTCTTGAATTTTGTTTGTTGTTCTGTTTATTGTTCTGTTTTCATGACTCTGTCTGAATAAAATTAATAGTTAAACTAATCCCGTTTTTTAAAGCGGGATTAGTTTAACACCTTGATCCTTGTGTCGATTTCTCTTATCGAGTTCAGCGCTTGTTTTTTGGTTTAATACCCTTTTTATCCTTAGAATCAAAAAATACCTTAAAACCGAATCAAACTATAATGAAGAGATAATCCTACAAATATACTTTGGCCATCATTTGCAAATCCATAACCTACAGAGGGACCTATTCCTAATCTCTTGCGTCGTATCGCTTTCATTTTATTGTTAAGTAAATCCTGTTTTAATCCAAAGTTTTCAGTCATGGATTTTACCTGAATCTCTTTTTCGCGAAAAGCGAATTTTAAATTTGAATAAGCTTTACTTAAGGTATCAGCCTCAGACCTATATCCTTTTGATTCTAAACGTAGAGAATCTATTAATCGTTGTTGATCTCGATTAATATTTAGTAAACTATCTCTTTGCTTTATGAGGTTACCTACTGCAATAGTTGCTTTTCTATCGTAACGTGTCTCTTGATGTATAGAATCTATGAACACCGTCTGAGATACGACGAGCGTTTGACATAAAATCAGTATCAATAATAAATACTTTCTCATTTCTTTTTCTTAATTCATTATATAAATTATCATTCCTTAAATACAATTGATCATTCTCCTCTCTTAGTTGATCTGTGTAGTTTATTTGTAGTTGCGCTAGTTGAATCAAACTATCCTCTTTCTTCAAACTTGATTGGATAATACTATCGTTTTTCTGGACCTGTTTCTTTATTGCTGCTTTGTAGGCTTTTCTATAATGATTACCAGTAAAACCTCCAGAAATTAATATGATGAGTAGGATGGCACCAAAAACAATCAAAAGTCTTTTTCTTCGTTTCTTAAACGCTAGTTCAAGTGCTTCTTTTCTTTTCTCTATTTCATCCATAAGACTCTATAAATTCATTAATAATAGCTGCAACTCTTTCAACACCCCTTATCTTTCTACAATCTGTTGAATTACTCCCAAAAAATGGTTCGATTAGTATCGTTGGCGCTTTAGGATAATACACCATAGAAAACCCTCGATCGCGTTTTTGGGTAAGTGCTTTTAATCCACCATTGCGAACTTTAATTCCTGTTCTTTTTTGTACTAACTCTGAAAATGCGCTCGCGTAATCACGGGCTTTTTTACTGTTGAAATAATACAAGGTTTCGCATCCATTTGCTCGAGGATCTTCCGATGCATTAAAATGTAAGGAGATCACTAAATCATACTCTTTTTGATTTAATTTGCCCACTGTTGTTCTTATTCTCGTGGAATATCCTCTTATTCGAGCGTCATGTCTATATACATCTGCATTAATACATTTTACAACTTCATTGTAGAAGTCAAACTCGCTCATTCCTAAATAAGGGCTATAAGCACCTTTTTTTCTCTCATTATGTCCTATTACTAAAGCTACATTCATACCATCTATTTTTATTCATGTTTAGGTGGCGTGTAGGTTTCAATTTCTTTTGAATTACACGTTTTACTACTGTCATTTTAAGTGCTTATGACAGAAATATCCACTGGTTTTTATAGTCCAAATCATATGCCATAAAGTAAGTTGAGGTGTGATTAAATACTTGTTAATGAAGCTACTGCAGTAGAAAAATGAAATATGTGATTTTTTGAGCTTATATTGATTTTTCCTCATCTAAAATAAAAGCACAATGCCCAATTGACAGTTACACAAATTGTCATTGAAATGACTGCACATAGTATTTGTTTTAGCTCGTTTGGAATGAGATTATATGGTCCTTTTAATGGTAGGTGTACTAGGAGGCTATAATGTGGATCATTCCTAAAAGTTGTGTGTGAATTAAAATAGAAGTTGGATTTTTGTAAAAAAAAATGGAACTGTCCTTAGA
>NZ_CANLOB010000029.1 GCF_947492815.1 uncultured Dokdonia sp. | reverse complement strand
AGATAATCAGTAGTCATCTGATGATAATAGTGACACGGAAAGTTATTTCTTTTTTGTGCTTCGCATTTTACAAAAAATCAATAACAACCACCCTTTCACCACATGTTAACTACCAAGATAATCAGTAGTCATTTGTACAAACGTTTTAACACCTAATAATAAACCACTTTCGTCAATGTGGAAATCAGGCGTATGATGAGGTGCAGCTGTTGTATCTCCAGGTGTTTTTCCACCTAAGAAGAAATATACGCCTGGTACTTCTTTTTGAAAGAATGAGAAATCCTCGGCACCTGTAATGGCCTTGATCAGTTTTACATTTTCTTTTCCTGCTGCTTTTTCCATAGAAGGAAGCATTTGTGCGGTAAGATCTACGTGGTTATACGTAATAGGATACCCTTTAGCAATATCAATAGTCGCTTCAGCACGATAGGCAGCAGCAATAGCAGGAACCATTTCTTGCATACGCTTATTGATCATTGCTTGCATATTATAATCTAGTGTACGAAGTGTCCCAATAATTTGTGCACTTTCAGGAATGATATTACTACGCACCCCAGAGTTGATTTTTCCTATAGAAAGTACGGCAGCTTCTTGTGTAAGAGGCGACTCACGCGAGATAATCGTTTGTAATCCATCTATAATTTTTACCGATGCCATGATAGGATCGATACTCGTCCATGGAGTAGAACCGTGACTTTGTTTTCCTTTTACATTAATCTCAAAACTTTGAGAAGCAGCCATAATCCCGCCTGGTTTATAAGCTATGGTACCAACATCTTGACCTGCTCCGATATGCAATCCAAAAACGGCATCTACATCTGGATTTTTCAGAACCCCTTCCTTCACCATGAGTTCTGCGCCACCCTCTTCACCCGGAGGTGCTCCTTCTTCTGCAGGTTGGAAGATAAACTTCACTGTTCCTGCAAAATCATTGTTTTTAGCTAATACTTCGGCAACACCCATTAAAATGGCAATATGTGTATCATGTCCACAAGCATGCATTACAGGCACTTCATTACCACGATACGTTCCTTTTGCAGTTGATTTAAATGGGAGGTCTACACGCTCCTCTACAGGTAAAGCATCAATATCAGCACGTAACGCTACTACTTTTCCTTTGCGTTTTCCGTTTAATATGCCTACTACACCAGTTTTAGCAACTCCCGTTTGCACTTCGATACCTAATGATTTTAAATGTGCGGCAATTTTTTCGGCGGTACGGAATTCTCTATTTCCTAATTCTGGATTTTGGTGAAAATCTCGACGCCACTCAATGACTTTAGATTCTACAGCATTAATTTCTTTTTCTAGTGATTGCGCTTTCGCGAAAGCGGACACCAAAATAATCCCACTGAATAGGAGTGCTTTTGTATAGTTCATAGATACGATTTGAATTGTATGACAATTTGATTTGTCTGAAAAATACGAATTAATTAGAGGAATTGATAAGATATTTTTTAATTAATCAGCTTTTAGATAGGCTTGTTGCAACCAAGCAATAAGTTGGTCATCTATTCCGTCACTAGTTGAAATACGTACCCTATGCGTACACATCGCTCCAAAGGGACCAGAATTTTCTAAGCGCTCTGTAGTAGGAACATCCTTTAGTTTTAATCCAAGATCTATACGTGTTTTTGTAGCAGGTTTGATCAGTGCAAATTGCTTTTTTCGAATGATGCTTACGGTTGTCTTTTTAGGGGTGATCACCACATCATCTCCAAACTTTTTTACTACTGTAAGCAATTGTTCGTAAATAGGAAACAGGTTTTCCTTCCCTTTGTATTGTGCAGTTACGAGGTCTGTAGGAGCATGAGTTTCTTCTTTCGATAAAGAAACAATCGTATTTGCAAAACCATGTGTTACTTGATGCTCTTTCTTTAAAAAATTAACAGCCTCAGAATGTTTACTAAAGGATTTTGTTATGAGGAGTGTTTTCCATTGTTCTAATGATTTGCCTGTCTTTTCAGGCATATTATTGATCATGGTTTGTAATGCTTTGTCCATGGTAGTAAGTTTTAAAATCCCATATAAATGTATTAAAAATCAAGGAAATGATTTAATGCACACCAACACCATCAAACATCAAGAGACTTAATGCCGTGTCTTTGTAGATAGTACCTTCATACACTTCTCTAATTTCAAAAGTGATTTCTGTTATGTGGTTCTTAGGAAACATGATCGTATCTATAGCGACGGTTTGTATCTCAAAACTATCCTTTAAAAGGATATCATAAGAAGGTATGTTATTGATATACATACGGAGCTTTTTAATTCGAGAATTAGCCTGCCAAGCTTTCTTACTTTTCTTATACCCATTGGCAATAATCAACTCATTAATTCCTAGGTGTCCTTCGTAAAACGCATCTTTTCTGAAGTCAATAGTATACGTTATAGATTCTCCTATACCGTAATCCTCTTTTCCTTCAATCCAGGCAGTGTTGTGATCAAAATCATGTGTGTTTTCTGCGGTGTAGGTATTATCACTTTGTGTAGCTAGTTCTGAAGTTGCTGTTATAGTACTTACGGTACCACCACAATACCAATTACATCCTTTTAAAAAAACCAAATCACCAACAGGTTTAAGAATACCGTTATGATCTTGTTCATAATCTTCATAGTCAAAAAAATCAACGTCTTTTTCTTGTGTAGCTTTTATAGCTCTGATGTTTTGATCAAATGTACATCCATAGAGTTCTGAATAATATTTAATGGGGTTATGGTTTACGTATTTTTTTCCTTGTATTGTGTTACAGAATTTATCTTTGTCATTTTCTATAATAAGTTCAAGGTATTTAGTAAACTCTTCGGCAAACTCTCCATCGGCAAAACTTATAAGTTGTAAGCTAGGTAAATAGAAATCTTCATCATCAAATGCGCTTCTAAAAATTAATTTAGAAGTATCGTAAAAAAAAGAGATTTCTGATACTCCTTGATCAGGATAAGTAGTCCCATAATAGACACCAAATTCAGTATAGTTTTTAGGAACTAATTTTAAGAGTATTGGTTTAGGAATATTCTTTTTTTCTGAATATAATTTTATAGCTGCATTTATATTTTTAGCATAATGATCTATGTTTTGTGCTTTTAACGTATGGAAATTTACTAAAGTTAGAAATGCACTTATAAGTACGATTATAAAAACTTTGTTCATAGATAATTATTTATAATATATAGTAAGGTACAATAATCTCACTCATTACTCTAAGTAATATACGATATGGAAATTTAAAAAGGGATTGTACTATTTTTAATACAATCCCTTTTTAAAACCACCCGCTCCATTAAGTAGTTATTTACTTCCCATTCAAATAATCTATTGACATTTGGCTATAGTAGTAGCACGGAAAGTTTTCTGTTTTTTATGCTTCACAACTTATAAAAAACAGAAAACAACCACCCGTACCAAAATTAGATTTTACAAGTATCACTTTCCATTCAAATAATCTATTGACATTTGATGATAAGAGTGGCACGGAAAGTTTTATAAATTACGTAAAAGAAAAAGTTACGCAATTTATAAAACAACCACCCGCTCCATTAAGTAGTTATTTACTTCCCATTCAAATAATCTATTGACATTTGACTAAGTGCTTTAACACCTAATTGGAAGCCAGATTCATCGATAAAGAAATCTGGTGTATGATGTGGAAAAGCTTCTGTGTTTCCTGGCGTCATACCTCCTAAAAAGAAATAGAATCCTGGCACTTTTTCTTGAAAGAAAGAGAAATCTTCTCCTCCCGTTGTTGCTTTAGTTAACTTAATATTTTCTGCTCCACCTACTTTACGAAGTGTAGGAAGCATTTGATCTGTTAGGGCAAGATCATTATACGTAACAACCGTCATATTTTGCCAATCAATGGTTGCTTCTCCACCATAGGCTTTAGCAATATCACGCGCCATTTCGTCCATACGTTTGATAATTTTTGTGCGCATATCTGGATCCAATGTACGTACCGTACCAATCATCTCTGCACTTTCTGGAATGATATTAAAACGTAATCCAGATGTGATTTTTCCAATCGTAATCACTGCCGCTTCATCCGTTAATCGGCTTTCTCGCGAAATGATACTCTGGAAACCATCAATAATTTTTGCCGAAATATAAATCGGATCCACACCAGACCATGGCTGACTCCCATGTGTCTGTTTTCCTTTTACGTTTACGACAAAACGTTCTGTTGCTGCCATGGTTCCACCTGGCTTGTAACGAATGGTGTTTACTGGCGTGCCACTATTGATGTGTAATCCGAAAATGGCATCCACTTTTGGGTTTTCAAGAACGCCTTCTTTTACCATCAATTTGGCACCACCTTCTTCTCCTGGTGGTGGTCCTTCTTCAGACGGTTGGAAAATGAATTTTACTGTCCCGTTGATTTTATCTTTATTCTTGGCTAATACTTCAGCAACTCCCATAAGAATAGCGGTATGTGTATCATGACCACAGGCATGCATCACACCTGTTTCTGCGCCGAGAAAGGTTGTTTTTACGTCCGATTTAAACGCCAAATCATTACGTTCTGTTACAGGAAGTGCATCAATATCTGCGCGTAGTGCAATGACCTTTCCAGGCTTGTTTCCTTTGAGAACACCTACAACACCCGTTTTGGCAACACCTGTTTGTACCTCAATACCAAGAGACTCTAAATGCTTTGCAATTTTCTCGGCAGTTTTGAATTCCCGATTTCCAAGCTCTGGATTCTCATGAAAATCACGACGCCATTCAATGACTTTATCTTTTACGGCATCGATGTCTTTATCAAAGCTCGTTTGTGCGATTGTAGTTCCTACAAAGAGTAGGAGTAAGGGTAGTATGTGTTTCTTCATAGTAATGTATTTAATTCCCGCGAAGGCGGGAATCTTATTGAGTGTTTATTTAATCTAAAAATATGGTTTTTTTGACAACTTGTATGCGATCGAATAAATCTAAGCAGAATTTCTGAATGTCTTCTGATTTGTAATGGTATTTCTCACTCCATTCTTCACCTAGAGCATATTTACTAATAGTTAAACAAGAAGCAGAATGAGTTACTCCTCCATATACCGCATGTCCATCCTGAATCAAGTAATCATAAAACCCCATTTGATCATAGTCACAAGAATCTGTTACAGATATTTTTACTATATCTTTTAATAAAGTATAGTTGGTGTGGATTCTTCTTCCACTATTAAAGTTTGTATGAACAGTAATAAGTTTATCATAGTATTTAATACTAGAAACAGAAGTGTCTAATTGTATTATTATACTTTTATACTCTTTCTTTTCTTCTATCAATTTTAACTTATGAGATATAGACCAAATAGAATTTAAATATTTTTCCTCTAATTGTGCATTTAAGTTTTTTGCATAAAAAATCAATATTAATACTAAACATAAATTTTTCATAATTGTTGTGTTTTTTCAAAGCAGCTATTTTTGATGCCTTTTTTAACAATTACCTTATTAATATAATGATTTTTGAATTTTTCTTTTATGCACTATCCAAATAGTATCGACTTTTTTTAATGCTAATTTCATATATTTTAAATCACCTTCAGTGATATTAGGGAATTGATATAAAAGAATTATAATTTCTGCATATTTCTCATCCATTATAGCAAGTCGTCTCGGTTCAATTGCCTTAAATGTATTTGTTTTTTTAGCAATCTTTTTTAATTCGTCGATAGTTTTTACTGAAAATTGAATTCCTTCAATTTCTTGAGGATAGTCTTTTTCCAAATTTAAACTATAGAATTTGTTTTTACCTATAATTTCTTCTTTTTGATATTTACTGTAAGCAATGTATATTTTTCCTTTATTCTCTAAATTGTTAAAAATAATATTATCGTAATTTTCAATTAAAATATCTTTTAATACGGCAGATATTATTTGATACTTTTCTGTTTTTTCATTTGTAGTAGTGCTACTTTTATTAATAAAAAATTTGTCATCTATATAACTTCGCTTTGCACAACCTAAGAGCAAAATGACTAAGAGAATATAAGTGAGTTGTTTTACCATTAAAAAGCAATCAATCGATAGCCTTCTCCTTGTGACTGTATCAAAATAGTCATGGCAGATAGTGCCGTTTGTGTGAGGGGTAATCTACGATCTTTGGTAATATTTCGAGCACCAGCAGTTTGTCCGCATAAAATAATGTCAACACCTGCTTTATCGATCGCCTCGAGTAATTCGATATTTGGATTATCTACACCAAATTTCTCCTTATACGCTTCATTGGTCAATAATCCATAAGAGGCTTGTCCGTGCATGGCCATACGTACATGAAGGTTTTTTACAGGAACCCCTGCGTTCTCATGCATATTTAGAAAACGAGCAATAGTTTCTATATACGGATTACGCTTACTTTTATCTTCGGGCGCTTTGGAGACATCAAATACCGCTTTAAATTCCAAATCAATGTCTGTTTTAAAGTCTGGATTCGGTACTTCATAGGTTTTACCAAATTCTGGGATAACGTTGCCTGATTGTGATGTGGATTGTTGTGCGTACGCTCCTGCCTGCCGGCAAGGCAGGTTCGCGAAAGCGAATAAAACAAACAAATACATTAGTTTTTTCATGATCCAAATGGTTTTAATTTATGAATTCCTAAATCCCCATGTATTCCCAATCTAGAAACCCGATATTTTCCTTTTTTAAATTTAATTGTAAATATAGAAGCTGTCTTTTCTTTAGGTGGTATTTCCCAAATGAGGGCGTCTATTTTTGATTTGAGCCCCAATGTTTTACTTTTTATATTCGTTTTATTTTCGGCACTTAGTAAACATGAAGTAGCATCGGTATTTGCAAGAACTTGAAATGTGAGTGTTCCTTTTAATTTTTTTAATTGTTTCTCACTAAGATCTTTTAACAATAGAGTAACAACAGCATCACTATCAATTTTTCCTTTTTCTACTTTACTTTCAAGAATAAATCTTTCTGTGTTACATCCTTCATAATGCTCAGGATAGATTTGTTGTGTATACGCTTTCGCGAAAGCGAATAAACATATAATAACGGCTAATTTCTTCATACGATAGTTCTTCTGTGTGAAGATACTTTATAATTTATCGAAATCGAAATCGAAATCGAAATCGAAGATGAAGGTTAATAGCTATGTATCTCTAGAGTGGGAGTTTAGCCTTGAGTTTCAGGTTTAAATGTTTAAACGTTGTTTTTTGATTCGTTATCAGTTATCAGTTATCAGTTATCAGTTAATAGTTAATAGTTCGTCGTTTAGAATTTGAGATTTTAAAGTAGCAAGTGAGTCGACTGAGTGATTTGATTTCGCCGAAAGGCAGAAAGGAAATAGTATCGAAGTCTCGCCTATACAATAGAGTACTACTCTAATTCTGTTTTATTCTTCTTTAGTCGGTCATTTCGATACTATTTTTATATTTCGCTATCGCTACATATTAAAATCACTCAATGTCCTTTGTTTTATATTTACCCAACACCCAACACCCAACACCCAACACCCAACACCCAAGACCCAAGACCCAACACCCAACACCCAACACCCAAGACCCAACACCCAACACCCAACACCCAACACCCAACACCCAACAATTCTTCAAACTCTCTTTTCCTTTTAGACAGTCTATACGCTATGCACTATATTCTTTTTTAAAAGGTTGTTGAAAAAACGCTATAAAAAGGGAACGGATTGGTTTTAAAATAGCGCTTCATATCGTACTTTGGCAGGAGCTATGGATTCTAAACTAGAAGTATATATTGAGGGCTTAAACGATGCCCAACGAGCGCCAACGTTACACAAAGACGGAGCGCTAATTGTGATTGCGGGAGCGGGGTCTGGGAAGACACGTGTACTTACGATGCGTATTGCATATTTGATGAGTCAAGGGATTGATGCCTTTAATATACTGTCACTTACCTTTACGAATAAGGCAGCACGTGAGATGAAAAAACGTATTGCTGGTATTGTAGGAAATAGCGAAGCCAAGAACTTATGGATGGGAACTTTTCACTCCATATTTGCTAAGATTCTTCGCTTTGAAGCCGATAAACTTGGTTTCCCTTCTAATTTTACGATTTACGATACGCAAGATTCTCAACGCCTTATCAGTGGGATTATCAAAGAGATGCAACTGGATAAAGATATTTATAAGTACAAACAGGTGCAAAACCGTATTTCGTCTTTTAAAAATAGCTTGATTACCGTACGTGCATATTTTAATGATCCTGATCTTGTAGAGGCAGATGCGATGGCAAAGCGCCCGCGTATGGGAGAGATTTATAAAGAATATGTAGATCGTTGTTTTAAAGCTGGTGCGATGGATTTTGATGATCTACTATTACGTACCAATGAGCTTTTAAATCGTTTTCCAGAAGTATTAGCAAAGTATCAAAATCGTTTCCAATATATATTGGTAGATGAGTACCAAGATACCAACCATAGTCAGTACTTAATTGTAAAGGCACTTTCAGATCGTTTTCAGAATATTTGTGTAGTAGGAGATGACTCTCAGAGTATCTATGCCTTTAGAGGTGCCAACATTAATAATATTCTGAACTTTCAGAAGGATTATGATAATGTAGCGATGTATCGTCTGGAACAGAATTATCGCTCTTCTAAGAATATTGTAGAGGCAGCCAACTCTGTCATTGAAAAGAATAAAACGCGTCTAGATAAAACGGTTTGGACGGCCAATGAAGATGGAGGAGAGATTATCGTACATAGAAGCCCAACCGATGGAGAAGAAGGGCGTTATGTAGCCTCTAGTATTTTTGAAAATAGAATGAACCATCAGTTAATGAATGGTGATTTTGCCATCTTATATCGTACCAATGCACAGTCTCGTGCGATGGAAGATGCTTTACGTAAACGCGATATACCTTATCGTATTTATGGAGGACTCTCTTTCTATCAACGTAAAGAGATCAAGGATGTATTAGGCTATTTACGATTGATTATCAATCCTAAAGATGAGGAAGCATTAAAGCGTGTGATTAACTATCCTGCGCGTGGTATTGGAGGGACAACAGTAGATAAGCTTATCGTTGCTGCAAAGCATTATGGACGTTCTATTTTTGAAGTAATGGAGAAAATAGAGCAATTAGGGGCTTCTATGAACATTAATCGAGGGACACAAACTAGACTCGCTAATTTTGTGACCATGATCAAGAGCTTTCAGATTATGAATGAAAGCGGAGATGCTTTTGAGTTAGCAGAAACGGTTACTAAAAAAACAGGACTTGTTCAAGAGCTTAAAAAAGATGGTACTCCTGAAGGAATCGCACGTATAGAGAATATTGAAGAGTTATTAAATGGTATGCGTGATTTTGTAGAAGAGCAAAAACAACTGGCAGATACTACAGGTTCTTTAGCAGAGTTTCTAGAAGATGTTGCCCTCGCTACCGATATGGATAATGATAAAGGAGATGAAGATCGTGTAGCACTCATGACCATTCATTTAGCTAAAGGCTTAGAATTTCCATTTGTATATATCGTAGGGATGGAGGAAGACCTTTTTCCAAGTGCGATGAGTATGAATACTCGTAGCGAACTGGAAGAAGAACGTCGTCTCTTTTATGTCGCATTAACGCGTGCTGAAAAGCAAGCATATCTTACCTATACAGAATCTCGATATCGTTGGGGAAAACTGGTAGATGCAGAACCTAGCCGTTTTATTGAAGAGATAGATGATAAGTATCTAGATTACCAAACGCCTATGCAAAGCTATCGCTATAAACCTTTAATGGATACCGATATTTTTGGAGATGTAGATAAAAGTAAATTACGTTTAAAGAAACCCGTGAGTGGTTCGCCACCAAGTGTGGGAACACCTACAGGAGATCAATTACGTAAGCTCAGAAAAATAAGACCTACAGACTCATCTGATGTTCCAATCTCTAGTGTTGTAGGAGCTTTAACACGAGGGACTATTGTAGAGCATATTCGCTTTGGACGTGGTATTGTAGAAGGTCTTGAAGGAAAAGGCCAAGACCAAAAAGCCGAAATCAATTTTGAAAATGGAGGCTTAAAGAAATTATTGTTGCGTTTTGCAAAGCTTAAGATTATTGAGTAATCACAGGTAAATACGTATCTATATATTCACTTGATTTTAACGTAAGATCTAAGGTGCTTTCTTCACTCCAATCATTTCCATGGCCACCTTGATACACTGTAAATAAATGTGGTACATTGGCTGTATTCAAGTTACTATCTAATTGCATTCCGTTGGAAAGCGGAACCAAAGGATCCTGATCTCCATAAAAGAGTAGGGTAGGACTACTACTTGCGGTTACTTGTAAAGCAGGACTATTTGCAACAGCATAATCTGTTCCTTCTGGAAATTGAGATTCATCTACAAAAAAGGCAAGAGCGATATTAAAATTAGGATCATTGGCATAAAACGGATCTGTAAAATCACTAGGTCCTACAATATTGATCACAAATTTTACTTGATCGTTGGTATCATATACATAATCATACATCATGGCAAGATGTGCTCCTGCACTTGCGCCTATCATTCCAAATTCTGGTAAGATTTGTAATGTTTCACTTTGTGTTGTGATTTGATTAATAACCGTTTGTATATCTAAATATTGATTCGGAAACGCTGGTGTACCAGATACATTAGCCAATACATAGTTCATGTTTATAATAGCATGATCAGGGTGAAACGCTTGTACAAATGCAACCGATGCTGCCATGTCACTTTTATCTCCAGAAGTCCAACCACCGCCATGTACCAATAGAATCACCTTTGTGGTAGTAGCAGTTCTTCCTTCTGGTAAATACAAATCATATACTTGCTGTGGGTCATCACCATAGGAAACATTCGTCATAGTAACTGCTTCCAAAGCAGGTTGTTCAATGGCCGTCGTATCATCAGTGATGATCTCATCATCAGAAGATGAGCAACTAGCTAATGTGATAGAAAAGCCAATAGCAATTAAGAGTATATAGAGATATCTCATGGGTGGTTTTTTTAGTATAACGTTTGTATGTATGTATTACGTATGTATATACATGATTTCTTTTGCATCAATTAGTATGCCCTTTTCAAAGAATTGTATATAAAAATGATCAATAAGACTGTTAAATATGTTTTATACGCTTTCGCGAAAGCGTATAATTTTTTTATATAACTTTACAACGTTCATACAGATACCTATGGCTGAGTTTATTAAAATATATGAAGAAAACCCTAATCCTAAAGAGATAGAGCGTATCGTGTCTATTATAAGGAATGGGGGATTGGTCATTTATCCAAGTGATACGGTATATGCTTTGGGCTGTGATATTACGAATAATAGAGCATTAGAACGGGTCGCAAAAATAAAAGGCGTGAAACTAGCAAAGGCTAATTTTTCTTTTGTATGTAAAGATTTGAGTAATCTATCAGATTATGTAAAGCAAATTGATACGGCCACATTTAAATTACTTAAGAGAGCACTTCCTGGACCATATACATTTATATTACCAGGTAATAATAATCTACCCACAGTATTTAAAAAGAAAAAAGAAGTTGGGATACGTGTACCTGACAACTCCATTACGCATGCTATTATTGATACGCTAGGAAACCCCATTGTATCTACATCTATTTATGATGAAGATGAGGTCATAGAGTATATGACAGATCCTGAACTTATCTTTGAAAAATGGGAACACCTCGTAGATGTTGTAGTAGATGGAGGTTATGGTGATAATATTCCTTCTACAGTTATTGATCTTACAAGCGGCGAACCTATTCTAGTCAGAGAAGGGAAGGGGAGTTTAGAAATATAAACCATATAACCTAACCATTAGATAGCAAAAAGCCTCCATTGGAGGCTCTTAAAACTAAATCTAAAAAGATTTGGGGTAAATACTAATTGTAATTAACTAGTATACTAATAATTTTATCTATCACTTATCGCGATAGCTGTTGTTGTATTGAATTTGTTGTTTTGAAAAGCTAGCTCTTGAAGATCTAGTGTGTTTATCGTTTCTGGAAAGTCTCCTGAAAAATTGTTGTCAAATATGCTTAATCTCTTAAGAGAGTTCATATATCCAATTCCGATTGGTAACTCTCCTTCAAAATTATTACTACTGATATGAATCTCACGTAATTTTGTAAGATTTTCAATAGATGTTGGAAGTTTACCTTCAAAGTTATTACTGTATAAACTTAATCTCTTAAGGTTTTTTAATGCTCCTAAGTCTGCTGGTAATTCACCAGTTAAATTATTAAAGAATAAATCAATGTACTCTAGACTCGCTAAATCTGTAAATGAAGAAGGTAATTGTCCTTCTAATTTATTGAAAGACATGTTTAATACTTTCAATCCTTTAATAGCAGTAATAGATTGTGGTATAGTCCCTTCAATACTATTTTTATGAAGATTTAAAACTTTTAAGTTTGTTAAGTCTCCAATACTTTGAGGAAGTGCACCAGTTAAGTTATTATCAACAAGAGATAATGCAATTACTTTATCATTTAAAACAATAACACCTTTCCAAGTTTTTGGAGATTTTTTCAAATCCCAAGAATTTGTCCAAGTGTCTCCATTGGTTTGTGTATAAAGATCTATTAAAGCTTGTTTTTCGGTAGAAGATATCTGAGCAATTGTGCTAAAAGATATCATGACAGCGATTACTAGGGTAGTAAAGATTTTCATATTGTTGTTGATTTGGGTGACACTAATATACTATGATAGTCGAAACACTAGATGAAAGTGCACCTTTTTTCGACCAAATACTCAAAAATTTAACATTTAAAAGGCAATTTTGTGTATTTCATCGATTCTGGAATTCCTAAAACTGTGTATTTCATCGATAAAATACATTTAAATGTAGTCCAAGTACACAAATTTCACACTTTCTCAACAAATTGAAAATAGAACTTTATCAAACAAAGTTTAGAGGATCGTTTTCATGGATGTTTTTAAAGTAGTAATGATCAATTGTAAGCAATTATTCAAGCTTATAATCTCCATTTTTTGCTTAGAATTTTACAGGATGAAATAAAAATTTCCCCTATGTATCTTATAAGAAATAGGAAAATTGAAAGAGTCTATTAGAAATACATAATTATTTATCCTTATCCAAGTAAGTATTTATGGATCATACGTACTACATCTAGTAGTTTGTATTTAGACAAATTTTAAACATATATATAATGAATATCACATTAGAACAAGCAGAACATATAATTACAATAGCGAAAGCTACATCTACAAAGATAGATACCAAAATGAATATAGCAGTAGTTGATGCTGGGGCAAACCTAGTTGCGTTTGCACGTATGGATGATGCATGGTTAGGATCTTTAGATATAGCTATTAAGAAAGCAAAGACAGCACGTTATTTTGATATGAATACTGGTATTATAGGAGAATTGTCTCAACCTGGTCAACCTCTCTATAATATAGAACATTCTAATAATGGTCTTATTACATTTCCTGGAGGCGTACCTATAAAAGATGCAGCAGGAGTTATTATTGGAGCGATAGGAGTAAGTGGTAGTAGTGTAGAAAACGACCATACTGTCGCTGAAGCTGGAGCACTTAGTATACTTTAGATGGCATACTGCATAAAAAATGCGTTCACAATGAATGCCTTTTTTATGGGTGCTGACAAAAGATTTTAATTCCAAAAAAAGAGATTGAATTTTCAATCTCTTTTTAGTTTTGTTCTAGGAAGCTTTCATACCTTAAAGCTTGTTTCGCTAGTTAATATTTAAAGTTTGAAAACGTGTTTTTTTAAACGATTCGTATACTTATCTAGAAGAAATGTACTAGAATCTATATCCAAAAGAAACACCTCCTCTAAAGAATCCATCTGGAGATAAACCATCATCATCGTCACCTAAATAACGACCACCTCCTAGAGATAATTCTATAACAAAGCCATTTCTACTTACCCATTTCTGACCGATAGCAACTCCAACTCCAAATTTGTTCCAAGTCCCTCTTTCATCCAAAGTGTTTTCATCAAAATTAAAAAACCTTTCATTATCTCCAGTGGCATATTGTAATAAACCTTCAGCAAAAAAGCCTCTTGCCCCATACTCTTTTTTATTAAAGAAATACTGTCTAAAATAAGGAGTAAAAGCAAAGTTTTGTCTAAAGTCATTTTCATCATCTTGGAAACTAATATTAAGACTTGCTCCAACACCTGAATATTTACTTAATACATACTCATAGCTAACATCAATAGCGGGTAACGCAAGACTTTCTAGAACATCGATACGAAACTCATGTTTTTTGTTATTGATTTCATTAAGGTTTACGGGTTGTTCTTCTGTGTCTTCTTGAGCAAATGCAAAAGTTGAAATGATAAGTGTTAATAATGTGATCGCTTTTTTCATAAGATTGATGTTTATAATTAATTGTGTTGTTGTAGTTTTCGTTATTAATTCTATAGATTCATAAAGTTTAAAATGGTTGCTTAAATAAAATATGATTAACCAAAAATTAACAACCTGTATTTTAATAAATAACTCATTGATATAGTATTAAAACGATATTTGATAGGTGTTCATTAATCAAAAGTGATGCCAAAAAAATATTCTTTTCTAATGAACGATAATTAAAGTGGTTTACATGTAAATTACTGTTTATTAATACTTTTGTGTTTTTGATTGAGCATCAACAAAAATAAATTTCCTTATATCTATTAAGACAAATATATATGGATAGGTGCTATAATTGTATTGCAAAAATTGCTAAAAGAACTGAAAAAAAATTGCAATTTTTGCAAGCATAAAAAAAGCCACTGTTACAAAATAACAGTGGCTTGTATATTATGATTGTTTTAAATTAATATGTTAAGCTAGTTGTTTTTGTGCAGTAATTTCTGCAATTTTCACAATGACTTCTACCGCGCGCATCATACTTTCTACAGGAACATATTCATAACGACCATGAAAATTATGACCTCCTGCAAAAATATTAGGACAAGGTAATCCCATAAATGATAATTGCGAACCATCAGTTCCACCTCGTATGGGTTTAATGAGTGGTTTAATATCTAATGCTTTCATTGCTTCTTCAGCGATATCCACAATATGCATTACAGGTTCTACTTTTTCTCGCATATTGTAATATTGATCTTTGATCTCTACAGAAATAAGATCTTTACCCAATTGCGTATTCAATTCGTTGGCAAGTTTTGACATCATCTCTTTACGGGCTTCAAAATGCCCTTTATCATGATCACGAATAATGTACTCTAATCGTGTACTATCTACACTTCCTTCTATACTATATAGGTGAAAGAACCCTTCTCGGTCTTCAGTATGTTCCGGGGTTTCAAGTCTTGGTAATGAGTTGATATAATCTGTAGCGATGTACATACTATTCACCATTTTTCCTTTAGCATATCCAGGATGTACAATTTTTCCTTCTATAGTCACTACAGCTCCAGCAGCATTAAAGTTTTCATATTCTAACTCTCCAATCTGACTACCATCCATGGTATATGCCCATGCTGCTCCAAATTTTTCTACATCAAATTTATGAGCACCTCTACCTATTTCTTCATCTGGAGTAAAGCCTACACGTATAGGACCATGTTTGATTTCTGGATGTGCAAGTAGGTATTTCATAGCTTCCATGATCTCTGTAATCCCTGCTTTATCATCGGCTCCTAATAAGGTAGTTCCATCGGTGGTAATGATCGTTTGTCCTTGATATTGCTTTAAGTCATCAAAATAATCGGGTGATAAAATGATATTCTGAGCTTCATTAAGAACAATATCACCCCCATCATAATTTTCTATAATCTGTGGCTTCACATCTTTTCCTGTAAAATCTGGTGTGGTATCAAAGTGAGAGACAAAACCAATAGTAGGTACTTCGTGTGATACATTAGATGGAAGCGTAGCCATGACATAGGCATTATCATCTATAGAAACATCTTGCATTCCCATTGCTTCTAATTGCTCTGCGAGAATGCGTGCTAAGTCCCATTGTTTTTCAGTACTAGGTGTGGTATCACTATTTGGGTCACTTTCTGTATCTATCGTTACGTAACTTATAAAACGGTCTATTAAGGCTTGTTTGTTAATCATAGTAATGTCATTTCCGAAAAGGCAGGAATCTCAGCCCGTCTTCTTGATTTATATTTTTAATTTTTCTTTTACGCTTACGCGAAATTATTCTTTTTTCTCTTCTTCTTTTGGGTAAAAATGTACAAAAGCTTCATATACTGCTTTGTGTAAAATATTTGAATGGTCTTGACCATCAAAATAGGTGAAATTTGAGGTGATATTTCTATCTTCTTTTAAAGTTCCTATCAAACTAAAAGCAGCGCTCTCCATATAGGGACCTTCTTTTCCAACAGCTACATATACGTTTGTAGGGTTTGTAATAGCGACTCTTTCTTTGGGAAGTAATGAATTGTCATCCCACCATAAACTTGGACTTACAATAATATATTTAGAAAATAATGTAGGTTTTTTCCAGAGAATTTCGGTAGCCAAAAGGCCTCCTAATGACTGCCCGATAAGTGTGCGTTCTTCCGAAATACGATAGGTATTTGCCACGTATGACTGTAATTCTTTTTCTAAAAAAGAGATAAATGCTTCCGAGCCTCCAGTGGTTGGAAAGTCTTCTTTATCCTTTTTATTGGTTGTTGGGTATGTGAAATCTCGTTTTCTATCTACATTACTAATCCCAATAATAATAGACTCTGGCAACATTTTAATCCACGGAAAATTTCCAAATTGTACAATACCTGCAATATGAATAAAATCTTCATCCTTACTACCGTCTAGAAGATAAATGACGGGATAGGTAGCTTCTTTTTTTTCAGTATAAGAAGCGGGTAGGTATACGTTTATCGTTCTGTTTTCTTTTAGTATATCAGAGTAAAACGTACGAGTTTCTCCTATAGTAAAAGGTGTTGTTTCTAGCGTCTTAGGCGCACTGTTTTGTTGTGCAATACCCTGTAGAGATAGTGTAGAAAGAAGTAGTAAAAAAGCGTAGTGTAGCTTCATAAATACAGTTGATTTTTTTTATGCTTTCGCGAAAGCATAAAATTACCCATTTTCGATTACTTTTGCACTCAAGATCTATAACGATTATGTATAAACTTCTTGTCAGACCTATTCTTTTTTTATTTGACCCTGAAAAAGTCCATTATTTTACATTCTCTCTTATTAGAAATATGACCAAACTAGGTTTTGGTGGGCTCTTTAGAAGCTTATGGCAAGTAAAGGACCAAGCTCTAGAGCGTGAAGTATTTGGATTGAAATTTAAAAACCCTGTGGGACTTGCAGCTGGTTTTGATAAAGATGCCAAATTGTTTCAAGAACTGGATAATGTAGGGTTTGGATTTATAGAAATAGGTACGGTAACTCCAAAAGGGCAGATAGGAAATCCTAAAAAGCGTTTATTCCGTTTAAAGAGTGATCATGCGATTATTAATCGAATGGGCTTTAATAACGGTGGGGTAGCTGCAGCAGTAGAACGTCTTAAGAAGAATAAAAATGTTCTAATAGGCGGTAATATAGGAAAGAATACAGGTATTAAACCTGAAGATTATACCGCAGATTATTTGACGTGTTTTCATGCATTACACCCTTATGTAGATTACTTTGTACTAAATGTAAGTTGTCCCAATGTATCGAGTCATGCAAAGCTCAATGATAAAGACTATCTGGTAGAATTGATACAAGCGGTTCAAGAAGCCAATAAGCAGTATGATATACAACGTCCTATTGTTTTAAAAATAGCGCCAGACCTTAATGACAATCAACTTGATGAGATTGTAGAACTTGTTCAAGAGACCAAGTTAGATGGGGTAATTGCTAGTAATACGTCTGTCTCTAGAGAAGGATTAAAAGCTACAAAAGAGCGCCTGGATGAAATTGGAAACGGAGGCCTCAGTGGAAAACCGATTACAGACAAGTCGACACGTGTGATACGCTATCTTTCAGAAAAGAGTAACAAATCATTTCCTATCATAGGCGTAGGAGGAATTCATTCGGTGCAGGATGCGCTAGATAAACTAGATGCGGGTGCAAGTCTTGTGCAATTATATACTGGTTTTATTTATGAAGGGCCAAGTTTAATTAAGAATATTAATAAGGCACTTTTAAAACGTGGTTTGGTGTAGATTTTTTAACTTAATAACTTAGGGTAGAATGAAAACTACGATATTAACGAATGAAATTTTTCCAGGAGATATATCGGTTGATTCATATCCTTGGTTAAGTTTATTAGAAATAGTTAATTGGAAGATAGATCAGCTTGATATAGTTAATGAATCAATATCCTCATCTTTATATTATTCTATTATACTCGACTTAGCAGGAATTATAGAAGGATTCACTAATCAAACTTTAGATACTGTTTTAGATTTAAGAACTTCAGTTTCTTATACAATAGAAGAGCTTGCTGATTTAAAAGATTCTGACTTTTGGGAAGATTCTAAAAACGAAGAAGATGATTTTAATTTGAGATTAATAAAAGATGTAAGAGAAAAATTATATTCAAGTACTTGGACTGGTTACAATAACATTTTTAAATTAATTTTTGGTAAATCGATACTTGAGAAAATAAAACCTGAAACTTGGAAAGGAATTAATTCTCTTTTTACCCTACGAAATATGATAATTCATGGTAAAGTATTAACTATCAATTATAATCAAATAGCGGAAAGTGATGAATATAGTATTACTGTAGATAATAAATATCAAGGAGTATATTCTTATTTAACTGAAAAAAAAATAGTTGAAGTAGGCCCTACTGGTTATGTAGAATTAATTAGTAAAATGTCAATAGATCATTATTATAGAAATATGAATTCTTATATCAAAGAGATTGTAGTTGGAATAGAAAATATAAAAGAAAGAAATGAAATAGTAGAAATTTGCAGTATGAACAAGGACTTAGTAGATATACTTAATTCTGATATTTTGTAATGTTTGAGTTATTTTACGATTAAACCCTATAGCTAAACCAAATTCAATCTATATTCTTATCATTATCTGTTATGCGAAATTCTCATAAAGTACTTCTAGCTTCTGTTATGGTGTTACTTTTTTCTTTAAAACCAGATTTAGCATCCTTTATCCCGCAAGTTGTAAAAGTAGGAGTTGCAGGTGCTTTATTTCTCTTAGGACTTTTTCTAGTCTGGAAAGAGCGTCAATGGTAGAGTAGTTAATTTTTTAGAAGAAAGAGTATCCTACTATAAACGATAATGTTTTATAGTCCGTAATTCTTAATGATGAAGTATCATTAATGATATCTCTATCAGTAAAAAGTCTAAACTCGGTACTAAACTTATTTTTATATCTATATCCGATTCCAGTTGCAAAACTTGTTGACAATTTAAGATCTAAATCTCTACTTGTATTAAAATCATCAGTTTCTAGTTGAATATTCGAACTTCCATTTGGAAAATCAACTATAAAAGATACGTTTAAGAAGAGGTCAGATGTATCATTAATATGAAATGAGTATCGAAATCCTAAAGGAACTTCTATGGATGTGTAATCAACAGTTGCAATGAAATTTTCTGTTTGTTGAGTTGCTTCATAGCTTTGAAAAGTTGGTTCTAGGATAACAGATATGTTATCTATATTGAAAGGCAGTATAAGTTCTGCTTCTAATCCTAATCTAAAACTTGTTTGATTATCAAAGTCTACATCAGTAGCTGTTAGGCCTAGTGTATTATTAGTAAGAAATAAAGAAGAATTATTTATACCTGGTCGTATACTTAGATTAAAAGCATCTCTATCTTTCTTTTTGTATATAGATTTTACACTAGATGGATTTTTACAATTATTATACTTTAAGAAAAAAGAGGTTAATTTTTTCTTGTTATAATCCACCATTTTAATATCCTTGTCAGTAATCTTGTTACACCCTAATGAGTTAGTTAGTTGCTGTTTATAATATATGTTCTCTTTGGTAATTTGAGCTCGTGTGTAATATCTTTTAAAAATTAATTGCTCTATATCTGCTGTGTTTTTTTTGTAAAAAAACCGTGTAAATTTATTGGTTTTATAAAAATATAAATTTGCTTCACCTTCTAATAACACTTCTAAAAAGACTTCTTGTTTTTTAAATTCGGGGTTTCTTTGAGTAGATAAAAATCTTAAATCATCATTTGATTGATCTATTTGTACAGTTGTTTTTATAAATTTAGATTCATTCTTTATACCAAACTCCTTAATAGTAGTAATATTATTATTTAATTCTTCTCCATTTTCAGATAGTTTATATGTGAAAAAAGATGGTGTATTTGACCAATTATTATCTTTTATCTGACACTCTATTTTTTTTCCTTCATTAGTGATAAAATATCCATTTTTAAATGATATTTGCGAATATGCATTAAAACAAAAAAAATAGGTAATAATTATTAGTATCAGGTTTTTCATAGTTTTTTTCAAATTAGATTGATAGTATAAGTCAGCAATGTTAATCATTTTTATAATATTTACAATATAACTTACACCATGATTGAATCTATGATTGGATTTTTAGGAGCCACGGCATTATTAGCATTTTCTCCAGGGCCTGATAATATATATGTATTGACGCAAAGTATTGTTAATGGTCGTGCTTCAGGACTTGCCACAACTGCTGGCCTTATTTCAGGATGTATTGTACATACAACACTTGTTGCTTTTGGTGTTTCGGCTATTATAGCAACGTCACCAACCATATTTTTTATCATTAAACTCTTGGGTGCCATCTATCTCTTATATCTTGCTTATAAAGTGTTTCAAAGTGATTCTAAAGTATCCCTTACTGATGGAGCTCCTAAAAAGAGTTATTGGAGTTTATTTAAGCAAGGAGTAATCATGAATATACTAAACCCTAAAGTCACTATTTTCTTTCTCGCTTTTTTTCCAGGTTTTTTATGGGATCCTGATGGAAATACCGTGTATCAGTTTTATGTATTAGGTATTTTATTTATGATAGCATCTTTTTTCATTTTTGGTGGAATTGCTGTGTTGGCAGGAAGTATTTCTGGATATCTTAAAAAAAGCAATCAAATAGGAACTGTTTTAAAATGGTTACAGATTATTGTTTTTATTGGGATAGCAGTTTTCATTCTAATTTAGCTTTCGCGAAAGCGTAATTAGCCCTATTTTTACATAGTGAATAACAAGGTTAAAATCATAGAATGTCCTCGCGACGCCATGCAAGGAATTAAGGATTGGATTCCTACGGATGCTAAAGTTCAGTACATCCAGTCGTTATTGCGTTGTGGTTTTGATACGATAGATGTGGGAAGTTTTGTATCGCCCAAGGCGATTCCTCAGATGGTAGACTCTGCCGAGGTATTACATCGTTTAGATCTTTCAAAAACGGAGAGTAAATTGCTTACTATCGTAGCCAATGTACGTGGCGCCACCGATGCTGTTACTCATGAGATGGTAGATTATTTAGGATACCCCTTTTCAATATCTGAAAACTTCCAGATGCGTAATACGCATAAAACTATCGCACAATCTGTAGAAGTGCTTAAAGAAATACTAGATCTGGCACATAGCAATGATAAACAGGTGGTCGTATATATATCTATGGGGTTTGGAAATCCTTATGGAGATCCTTGGAATGTAGATATCGTAGGGGAGTGGACAGAGAAATTAAGTGCTATGGGTGTCAAAATTCTTTCGTTGTCTGATACTGTTGGGACATCTAATCCAGAGAATATTAATTACTTATTTTCTAATCTAATTCCAAAATACCCAACCATAGAGTTTGGAGCACACTTGCATACTACACCAACAACATGGCATGAAAAAGTAGATGCAGCGTATAATGCAGGTTGCCGTCGATTTGATGGGGCTATTCAAGGTTTTGGGGGGTGCCCTATGGCTAAAGATGAGCTCACTGGAAATATGCCTACAGAAAAGTTAATCTCTTACTTTGCTTCTGTAAATGCATATGATAATATTAATACTATGTCTTTTGAAAGCAGTTATAATGAGGCTTTGAAAATATTCCAAAAGTATCATTAACTATTATGAAACACTATTTTGTAATAGTCTGTAAGATGCTCATAAAATAGATAGTTGAACTAATCTCACTTTTTCAGCGAGATCTTGGTTTAATACCTTTTTATTCAGTATTTGTACTTTTGCCTCTTTGTTCTAATTTGCTTTGAACTAATTCTCTTTGCGCTTTATGGATATCTCTAGTTAGCCTTGTGCTTTTACGTATTTTAGCTATCAGAATACCTAATAATAAGAGAATAATTGTCCCAACTACATACAAAATTTTGTATAATAGTTCCTTGTCTTTTAATGATTGTAATTGTTGTTCTTGTTCTTTTTGTTGTTGTTTTAGTTGATTTAATTCAATATCATTTAAGTCAGAGCTTAAGGATAAAGAATCGTTATAATTTAACACTTTTTTTAAGTAAAAGGCTTCTTTTTTAGTGTCTCCTATTTCTGCATAGATAGAGAAAAGTTCTCTACTACTTTCGTAAGCACTTTTGGGTGCATTTTGTTTTTCTGCTTCTTGAAATGCTTTTTGTGCTTGTGATATTGCTAATTCTATTTTTTTTTGGGCTCTATATGATTTTGCAAGTGCAAGATCTGCTTCACTACTAGATTGTTTTAAACTATCGAGTCTTTGAATTCCTTTTTTTAGGTAGTGTGTTGCTTCTTTATAATTGCCAATGGCATAATGGGTTTCTCCGAGACTTGTGTATACAACTCCTAACAGTCTTTTAGAATCTCCTTTTTTTACTATTGTTAAAGAAGAATCTAAGTTTGTAAGTGCTTTATCATATTCTCCTAATTCTTTATGAATCATTCCTATATTGTTATATAGTAGCGCGACACGAACAGGTTCATTAAGCTTTTTTGCGAGTGATAAACCTTCATTAAAATAGGTGACAGCTTTTTCTTTATCGCCTAAAGTATAGTAGATGATGGCTTGATTATTTATAGCAAAAGCTTCTATATCTCTTTCTTTTACTTCTTCTCTTTTTGAAATAGTTCTAATCTTTTCCAAATAGACTAAAGCACTATCATAATGTAATTGTTTTTGAAAATAATTATTAGATATGTCAATGTAATGCTTAAGTTTTTTTTGTGTATCAGTTTCTGTTTTTGCCTTTTGCTTTAAGCTATCTACATACGAAGTTTGGCTTATGGAAGAATAAGTTTGTAGCAAAAGGATAAAAAGGAAAAGTATATATTTTGGCATCTAAAATTCCATAAATAAGAATTTAAATATACTAAAGATTTGGAGTTATATATTGATAAAACTTATAAAACATGACGATAACGTTGTCGCTATATCGCAATAATAATGTCATAAGACTATTGTTGAGAACGTCTTAATTTAGATATTTAAAGCAATTTATTTGATAACTTAATTCAAAACTAGGCGTCACTTTTTAGCAGTTTTTTCTCTTCGGTCTAGTTCGTTTTGAATTAAGTTTTTTTGTGCCTTATGAATCTCTTTAGTAAGTTTAGAAGCTTTGAGTTGCCTATATAATAAATAGCCTAGTAAAATAAGAATAATGACGCCTACAATGTATAGAATAGTGTACAGTATATCTTTGTCTTTTAATAATTGTAATTGTTGTTCTTGTTCTTTTTGTTGTTGTTTTAGTTGATTTAATTCAATATCATTTAAGTCAGAGCTTAAGGATAAAGAATCGTTATAATTTAACACCTTTTTTAAGTAAAAGGCTTCTTTTTTAGTGTCTCCTATTTCTGCATAGATAGAGGAAAGTTCTCTACTACTTTCGTAAGCACTTTTGGGTGCATTTTGTTTTTCTGCTTCTTGAAATGCTTTTTGTGCTTGTGATATTGCTAATTCTATTTCTTTTTGGGCTCTATATGATTTTGCAAGTGCGAGATCTGCTTCACTACTAGATTGTTTTAAACTATCTAATATAAAAATGCCTGTTTTTAAATGATGCGTAGCTTCTTTATAATTGCCAAGCGCATAATTTGTTTCGCCCAAACTCGTATTTACTACAGCCAAGAGTCTTCTAGATTTTCCATTTTTTACAATGGTAAATGCAGAATCTAAATATATAAGTGATTTTTTATATTGCTCTAGGTCTTTATAAAGTAACCCTATGTTATTATATAATAAGACATTTCGTGAGGGAATGCCTAACTCTTTCGATATGTAAAGGCCTTCATCAAAATAAGAAATGGCTTTTTCTTTATCTCCTAATACTTCATATATCAATGCTTGATTATTTAATGCTACAACTTCAGCTTCTTTATTTCCACTTGTTTTAGCAAGTGATCTAATCTTTTTTAAATATACAAAGGCACTATCATAACGTAATTGTTTACTATAATAGGTATTTGCAATAGTAAAATAATTTTTAAGTCTTTCTTCAGCACTTATGTCTTGTTTGCTTATTCTTTTTAAGCTGTCTATTTTTGAATTTTGTCCTGTGGCAAGCATGGAACACATCCATGCTAAAAGAAGAGTAAGGACAGTTTTAGACATTCGTTAGTTTAGTTAGTTATTTTTAAATATACTAAAGTTTTTAATATCTCTATATGATGCTAATTAAAATAGTATTTCAGGTATAATTTATTTTCTAATAAAATGGGCTTTAAGAATAGAAGTATCATTCACTTCATAAATAGCAATAAATTCTAAAACATCAACCCCTTTGCGACCAGTAATCTCTTCATGATCTATCACTTTATTACCTAAAACAATTCTATGTATAAGTCTTGAGTGTAATTGAGGTGAATTTTCAAATATTTCTGAATATATAGTTCTTATTTGCTTTTGTCCTTGAGCAAAAGGTACTGTTTCAGAAAAAGAATATAGCTGTACGTTTGGATGGTGTATCGCAACAAAAGAGTCTATATCTCTATTATTATAGGCATCTAGTTGTTTTTGAGCAATTTCTTCAGGTGACATCATTAATGATTTAAAGTATTATAGGAATATATCAAAAATAGTAGATACATTCCTATTATATAAATTATGCAGACTATTATAAACCTTATGAAGACATTCTAGACATAATAAATTTAATTTGCCCGTTATGATTAGATTCATGTTCTACGACATGAAACCATTTACAATAAGCATTGGTCGGTCCCCAAGGCCAGTTATTGTCAATGCTTAGTAACCAATCATCATCACGTTTTTTTAACTCTTCTAACGTATGTGATCGTACTTCATTAAGGGCATCTAAATAGTAAGAAATATCATTTCCTTTTATTAGCATACGAGCTCTATCTCCCAAACCAGAAGCGACACTCCAGCGTTTACGATCTTCTCGAGACCAATTTCCCCAATTTTTACCTTCAAAAGTATGTATCTGATAATAACGTTCTGTAGCAGCGAGATGTAATAGCATAGCGCCTACAGTATTTGCTTTGTCATCTATTAAAAAATCTAATTGTTCTTGTTTAAGACCTCTTACTTGATCCTCTATAACATTACGCATCCAGTTCATCATAGAAACAAGTGTCCCTATTTGTGGAGAATATCCGGCCTTAGGTCCTACAATATTAAGTTCATCTTGTACTGGGGTATAAGAAGCTCCCATAAGTGGCATTGAAACAAAGCTTAAGGTGCCTGCTGCAGCAAATGATGATTTCTTTAAAAAGTCACGACGACTGTAATCTGGTATGATAGAATTCATGATGATATATTGATTAGTTGAGTACAATATAAAAGCAGCACATCAAAAGATTACGTTAAAGCTGCGATAAAATCTTGTTAATTACCTATAAATACTACTATTCTAACTCTTGAAGTCTTGTTATTGCATTCTGATTTTCAGGGTTTAAGACTAACGATTCTTTAAAACTCTTTTTTGCATTTTCTATATCTCCTAGATATAAATACCCTTCAGCTAAACTATCATAAAGATTTGCAGATGTAGGATATAACTGAAGTGCAAATTTAAAAACAGCAATACCTTCAGTTGCTCTTGAAGGATCAAAAATAAGCTGTAACCCTAAGGTGTTCAATACTCCCTCTGGTATTTCCATCATCGGATATTTACTTTTTGATTGCACGTAAAGAGTATGTATGTTTTGATAACGTTGTTGTCGTACTTGTTCTAAAAAATCATAGAATGAAAACGTGGATGTTTGAGCTTTTTTTGAATCGATAGTTATGAGCTGTTCTGATATATGATTTGCTTGCGGTGTGTTTGTAATAAAAGCTAACGATGTTGCATTATTTTTGAGATAGGCATTAAAGAAATGTAAACTATAGGATGTTGCAATTTTGTAAGAAGCCATAATTTCTGGATCGCTTTTGTCTTGTTTTGGATCTCTTTCTTGAAAAAGGACTCCTAATGTGCTAAAATAAGAATGTGATAAATCGTGTAAACGTATTTTATAGGCATCATTCGTGATTAATTCATCATAAAATGTAAAATGAGTATTTAAAGAATCTGGGATGTTTTTTTCTTCCATAATTATCTTAGGAATCTCTTTTTGTGCCAAATGCATAAAAGGGATTGTTGCTTTTTTAATATCATAAAAAGGACTTCCTTTAATCACATCAGGTCGATAACGTATGGTTCCATCAAGACTCATATTTGCCTTAATGTTTGTATTACGCATTTGCAGAAGTACATTTGATAATCCTCCAAAACTAAATCCCATAGTCCCTATATGATTCATATCAGTATTTGAAACCTTTGCAGCTTCTTTTACAAGAAACTCTAAATCTCTCGCTTGTGTTTCAATGGCGAGTTCTAGTTTTTTAAAACGTTTTGAAGTTGAGCCTCTACTTGGGCTAGCAATAACAATATATCCATGACTAGCTAAGAGTTCGCATAGTGCAAAATTTTCTATAGAAGATGCTTGAAAACTAGCTGCGTATATAATCACAGGAAAATTACCTTTTGCAGGTGTAATGTCTTTAAAAGCTGTTGTTTTTTCTTTAAGATGTTTTTGATTTTCAGGAGTGTTTTTATAATAGAACCAATCTAATAGGAAATAATTTGGGAGGTGCTCCCATTCTTCTTCTTCCTTTAAGACTTCCATATAATTTAAGATTGCTAATGATTGCTCATTCTCAATAGTTACATCAGATGGATACCAGATGCTTATAGGAATAGGTCTATGTACTGTTGTAGCATTAATATCAGATTTTGGAATATATGTACGTGTACTATCAATAGCAGTATAGTGATTAAAGCCTACAGTATATGTTCCATTTTCTAATTGTAATTCTTGTAATGAGGTCTGACTATATGTGGTTTGTGAGAGGGTATATATTAAGAAAAAAAGAAGTGTTGGTTTCATAGTGTTAGCTAATGTATACTATCAAAGATGCCATTTGTAGTAAAATGTTACAGTTTTAGATAGGTACAAAAAAAAGGCACTCTTTTGGAGTACCTTTTTACTGGATATATGGTAATTTTTATTTTACCGCTTTCGCGAAAGCGGAATCACCTCCCACAACAGGGAGCGTAAGTGTCGTTCCTTTAAGATCCAAGGTAAGTTCTGTACCCGGTCTTGGATGTAATGTAAATTCATTATCACTAGAAAAGATCATTAATCCTATTTGTTGCCCTTTAGGAATAATTTGATCATCTGGCATAAGATCAAAAGTGACATCATAAAATGTCTTTGCTACTAATGGTTCTCCTTTACGTATTGAACTATGATTTTGAGGGTCAGCCCATCCTCGTGTAATGATATTATCTGTGATTTTTGCCTTGCTTTCCCCATTCCATGGTAGTGAAACTAGCCACACAGATAAGTTTGCAGCAGGTTTGCTACTAGCAATACGTATAGTTACTTTTGCTGTACCCGAAATATGAATATCTTCTTTTAATGCTGGTGTAACATATAATAAACGGTTTTTTGAATCTTCTGCTTGCGCATGATCAGCTCCTTTGATGGTATAATCATCTATAAATGATTCAGGAGTTGCATTTGTGTTTTGAGAAGTTCCTAAAAGCCCTATTGTTGTACCTCCTTTTCCAGGAAATAAAGTCACATTTGATGCTGCTGGATTTGGATAGTCTTCATATGAAGTTGGATTATCTCTATCATCATTTTCGCGAACAATCCATGAGCGTGCATCCTTTTCTACACCATTTTCGATACCATGTAAATATCTTGTAAACCAACGGTTACGCATTTTCATAGGTGGCGGACCTCCGTGACCATTTTGATGATAAAAAATTTGAGAAGGAATTCCTTGTGCTTTTGCTTGTGCATAAATACGGTAACTATGTTCTGGCATTACATTCCAGTCATTAAAACCATGAGACATTAATAATGCGGCTTTCATAGGCTTCATCTGAAGTAAGTAATCTCTACCTGCCCAAAAATCATTATAATCTCCTGTAATACGATCCATGCCATTTTTCATTTCAGTGTCTCGTACTGTCTTATTATTATATGGACGTTTTGCTTCGTCTCCACTATGAATAAAGTCATAAAGTACATCAATATCTTCCCCTAAGTATCCTCCTGGAGAACGAACCAATCCATTAGAACGATAGTAATGATAATAGGATGTATTTGGAGCGATAGGAATAATAGCTTCTAATCCTTCTACCCCAGTAGTAGCAGCAGCAAGAGGCAATGTTCCGTTATACGATGTTCCAGTCATTCCTACTTTTCCAGTAGACCAGAATGCTTCTACTGTTTCTTTTCCATCTGGCGAGGTGTATCCTTTTCTTTTTCCTGTGAGCCATTCTATAACGGCTTTTGGCGCTAGTGATTCATTAGGACCTCCTACGGTAGGAGAACCTTGCGAAAGTCCTGTGCCAGGCGATGATGAATGCACTACAATATAGCCTCTGGGTACCCATGTTCTGATATGAGAATTCGAAATAATAGGACGTTTCCCTCTACGTTTTACTTCAGGATGCGCTCGTTCTTCAGCGGTTTCACCAAGTTCATGTTTTACATTCCAATTGGGAGTATCTGCAGCAACCCCAGCAAAATAAGGACTGCTTACGTATATGATAGGAAGTTTTAAACCTTCTGTATCTGTCTGCTTTGGACGTGTTACAGAAACGTGCATACGATCCATAGTGGTATCACCATCCGTATTAAAATCTGTCTCGACCCATAAATCATGACGTATCCAATCGCTTGGGTTTTCAAATGCAGCTACTATTTGAGCTTCTCCATCCTTAAAGATAGGAACAGCATTACTACTTTTTTCTTGTGCGCAGGCAATAGAAAAACTTGCCAAGAGAATCGCTAAAAAATAGATAGTTTTATGTTTTTTCATAGAAAATATTATGTATTAAAAAGTAGCTAGTAAGATACGGATATTCTACTATTTTTATGTTAAAAGGTAATTTTGTATACTAATTATAACGCGATTATTGTAAATCTACAGCATCCCATATTTTGAGATTTAGATGGTATTTTTCTGATTGGATAATAAATGCTAGTAGGGTAGAAGCTTCTATCCAATGGATAGTTTCTTTGTTTACTTTTTTAATAGAGATATACATACCTTTTGCACCTACACTTAGAAGAGTTTGAAGTAATTTTTTTAATTCCTTTTTTTGATATCTACCATCAATAAAAACTTTTACTTCTTGATTTTCTATATCTTTTACTATAGATCGAATATTATCTTTAGTTTCCTCAGCTAAATCATTTGAAGCGATTCTATTGGCAATAATCATTTTAGATGATGGAGACGTATATTTTCCAGGTCCATTAGGGAAAATAATAAGATGTGAGTTTTGAATATTATGATTTTCAATTTTTAGGTTTGATATGTCAGAAAATACAGGGATTTTTAAGTTGCTATACTTCCTCATATTTAATGGATCATATATATGATTTAGATGCATAGTATCTTGATCCCTATACCCTCTATATCTCCTATTAGTTTCTTTAGAAAATAAATACAAAGTATCTGTATCTGAAAGATCTTCGTTATCAACTATCCAAGGAGCTAAAGCATATGTTAGTTTAATAGGGGCTGAGTCCGTATGTATTATAAGTTCTTTGTTTTTTGTGTCTTGACTAATTTCATACGTTCTCAAAAAAGTAGAACTCTGATTTACGACTCCTTTTTGGTCACTGATATCAAAAGTTTGGAAATCATAAAATTCTGATGGCATCTCATCAGCCACAAGGAATATTTCTTCTTTTTCCTTGTCTTCCTCAGTTACTTCTATAATATGCCAATGCCCATCAATATTTTGTGTGTCACAACTATAGAAAAAGACAGTTAAAAAATAGATGTAAACTAATTTTTGCTTCATAAATTTATCTGTATAGTTTGTAAAATTTAAAAGGTTTAGGCCATTCCTCTCTAGGTTTAAAAGCAATCGCTACTTCTTTATGTTCTAATGCAGATTCTGTAAGTAAGACATGATCTTTGAATGCTTTCGCTTTTTGGAATTCTTTATCATTTACTTTACAAACTACCTTATAAAAGGTGCCAGAAATCCATGTTTGCATATCACTATCTTCTTTATATTTTAGATATGTAGCAAGGGAAGCATGAGCGGCTGCTAATATTGCAAACCCTTCAGGAATATCATCTTTAATGAGGATGTACATTTTCATAAGTACTACTTTTTATTCATTTAATGCTATATCATACGTTTCGTCTAGCCGTTCTACATCAATAGCAATTTTATCATTTTCAAAGGTAACGAGGTATACAAATTTTTGTCCCCACTTTATTTCAGCAGGTTTATAAGAAGTACGCGAGTATACAGTTTGCGAAAAAGATTCATCAAAGGCTTTGAGAGTAACTATAAACTCTGCATCCTTATCTTCGAGATCTTCTGGAGTCAAATTGTATAATGGGCTTTTAGTACTTATGGGATGTACTACAGTCCATACGGAAGGCAAAAATACGACTTTAGAACGCTCTAAGTCTAAACTAAAAAAGTCTCTTAAATCAGAGCTTTCTCTTCGTAAAGAAAGCGATACTTTCACCTCTACTTCTAGTAATTGATTTTCTTTTACATTAACCACTCTAAACATAAAACCATTAATATCTCTATATGGAGCAATGACGCCATGCTCACTATATTTTACAGTAGCCTTTGGTTTTGAAAAACGACCGTATAACATTCCTGTAGCCAGCGCAAAAGTGAGTAACCCTAACATAGATTCGGTGGCAGCTATAATATTAGCCATAAGGCCTACAGGTGCCACACGCCCATACCCTAGTGTTGTAATCGTTTGTGCGCTAAAGAAAAATGCTTCCATGAATTGTTCCATAGGAGCATCTACTTTTTTCATACCAGTAAGGTGCTCTACACCTATAAGCATATAAATAGATGCAAATAAGGTGTTAATGATAAAATAGCCTACAAGAATAAGCCCTAAAAAACGAGGCCAAGGCATAGAGACTAATGAGTGAAAAAAATTAATGCGCTCTAAAAACGGAACATTTGTTTTTCTAACGTTAAACGTACCGTCTTTATTTAGTGTACGATATACTCCAGAAGTTTCTTTTACACCTAATCCAAGATCATTGTATTTCTTCTTAGTATACTTTTTAGTCGTCTTTTCAGAAGTCATATGCTCATTTTATTTACAGTATGAAGGTATTAAAAAAGTAACAGTACTATTTAGAAATAATAAACGTTTTTAGTAAAGTATAAAGAGATCATATTTAGTGGTCTCTTTTTTTGTGCGCTTTCGCGAAAGCGTATAAAACACCGTATAAAAATGGCTAAAACCTGTTTGAATTTGTTGATCTGTCGAAAAAAAATAAAACTACAATGGCTCTTAGGTATTTTTGAGGCATCAATTTTTAAAACGAATCTTTATGAGAATGCCTTTTTCAGAATTTGTCTCCAGTGGTGATTTAAAATTTATCGTAGTCTTTATCATTTTTAGTGGATGGGCTATCGTTCACTTTTTTAAAAAACTAAGCCTGCGAAAGCAAGAAGTAACTATAGATCTATTACAGTATCATAATACCAAAATAAACAATGCGGCATTTTGGATTTTGATACTTAGCCTATTGTCTCTATTACTAGGGCTGATGCATAGCTTTTATTTTATAGGAAAAACAGGTGGAATAGCTCCAAATCTCATTTTTCAAGGTGTTTCTTATGGATTAATAACTCCTGTTTTAGGAGTATGTCTTTTTATATGCTGTAAAACACTAAAAGGAATCTTCAATAAAATCTCCACTAAATAATGCCAAGATGAAAATACTATATACATTATTATTAATACTAAGCATTAGCGGTTTAAGTAATGCGCAATCTACGGTCTCCAAAGCCGATAGTTTACGACAAGTCGGTAAGTTAGTAGAAGCAATAAAATCGTATACAAAAGATTATAATATGACTAAGGATAAGAAGGTGGGATACAATCTTGCAGCTACCTATGCTTTAGTATTTCAAAAAGATAGTGCCTTTCATTATCTTGATCTCTCTTTAAAAAATGATACCTCTTTATGGCCTTTGGCAGACACCAATTTATTTGCCTTAATTGATGACCCTCGTTGGTCTTCAATAGAAGAGAGTCAGTTGCATAAATATCAACAAGATCAAGGCGTTTTAAAGCAACCTGAGTTCACTAAAAAACTACTACAACTTATTATAAAAGACCAAGCATTGGATTATTATATAGATCAAGCAAAATCTCATTTCATGAAAGAAGGAAGCCCTCCTCAATGGTATTATCCTATAGGGGCTTATAAACAAGAAATCGTAAAAGAAAACTATGAGACGATGCTTCAGTTATTAGATGCGAATGGTTGGCCAACATATACTAACGTAGGGAAATTAGCAGCAGATGCTCCTCTATTAGTGATCAATCATCATGAGGAAGATGCCGTTAGAAAGAAATTCTTAGGAAAAATTAAACAATCGTGTCTAGATGGAGAAGGAAGCTGTATGGAATATGCTAAGATTCAAGATCGCATATTAGTAAATGAAAATTTACCACAGCTTTATGGAATGCAATTTCGATATGCTTCAGATAGAACTTTAGAACCTTTCCCTATTGAAAACCCTGAATACGTAGACCAACGTAGAGAAGTCATCGGGCTGGAACCTTTAGCAATATATCTTAAAAGAAAAATCAACTATGATTGGATGGTAGTTCAAAAAAAACGTTAGTGTGTCGTTAATTTGAAGTTGTAAAAGTATGCGTGATTTATGCTTGTGATTTTAGAGGTAATCTTCAGGTAATGCATCAAATTCTCTTCGCTTACTTTCAAACCATGCTTGCATAGATTCAGGAGAACTCATAAGGGCTTTCATATCACCCATTGCTTTTAAATGTGCTTCATCTTGTATTTCAAACATTGCAGTACCATGTTGTTTACTCATAGCTGCAATTTCTTCAAATGTATTAGCTTGAAAAGTCATATCGCACGCACCCCCTAATTGTTTGCATGTCATTGTCTTCATATGGATGGTTGTTTTTTGATGAATCATTACTAAAGAAATTAGTTATTCTCTATGAGAATTTACATTTGTACAACAATAGTATTAGCTGCTATATCCCCGATACGTTTATTCATTTTGTTATTTGCAGCAACTATAAATCCTATTAAGAGTACATAATCTATAAACCCTAATATGTAACGTGTTAAAGAAGCTGTTATATCAATAGATTGGTAATGATTTGTAAGTACTTTTATATTTAATATTCGTTTGCCTATGGTTTGTCCCCAAATCCCTTCACTAATAGGCCATAGGAAAAACCCTAGAAGCATCATCACATAAATGGGAGTTCCTCCTTTAAGCATAAAACCAATTTCGTTTATAGGTTCGCCCAAAAAGTAGCCTAAAGTAATGCCTATTATAGCGTAAATAAAAAGATCAATTATAAAAGCAATGATCCGTGTTCTTTTTTGAGCAATCTGAAATGTGTTTTCAAATGAATACTCTATAACATTATTTTGCATAATATATAGTTCGTTAGTTAGGGATTAACAATATATAAGTGACAAAATTAAATCAAATGTTACGAATCTATTAGGGTTAAATGCCCCTTTAATTCTTCATAATTTGCAATTTTTTGGGTGATTCCCCCCTTTTTTACAAGATTTTTAACTTGATCTGGTAATTCTTTATACTTCCCAACTATAGGTTCAATTGCAGGTAAAAACTTAACAGGATGAGCTGTTTCTAAAAACACACCATAGGCTTTTGCATCTCCTTTTAAGTACTCTTTTAATCCTAGATACCCTACCGCTCCATGGGGATCTAAAATGTACTTACAATTTTCATAGACATCTCTTACGGTTGCACGCGTTATTTGATCACAGTAAGAATATGAAGTTAGCTTTCGCGAAAGCGTACTCAAATCATTTTCAAATAATTGTAATACACGCACAAAATTACTTGGATCACTCACATCCATTGCATTGCTAATAGTAGGAACCGTTAGAGTAGGAGCATACACGCCTGACTGCATAAAGCGAGGGATGGTTGTATTGCTATTTACAGCAGCAACAAATTGCTGTACCGGCATCCCCATATGATGTGCCATCATTCCTGCACAGATATTACCGAAATTCCCACTCGGAACCGAAAAAACCAATGGTTTCCCTTTCTTTTTAAGTTCTTTATACGCAAACAGATAATACAATAATTGAGGTAGCCATCTTGCCACATTAATACTATTTGCAGAGGTAAGCTGGCGTTTGTTTGTAATCTCCTGATCTAGAAATGCACGTTTTACCATGGCTTGGCAATCATCAAATGTACCAGCAACTTCAAAAGCAGTGATGTTCTCACCTAATGTTGTTAATTGCTTTTCTTGAATATCACTTACTTTTCCAGAGGGATAGAGAATCATTACCTTAATACCAGGCACTTTATAAAAGCCTCTTGCAACAGCGCCTCCCGTATCTCCACTAGTGGCTACCAGTACTGTAACTTCTTCTTTTTGATTGCGTTGTTTTAAAAAATATCCTAGACAACGTGCCATAAACCGAGCACCTACATCTTTAAATGCCATGGTGGGACCATGAAATAACTCTAAAGTAGCTACTTGATCTTCAAGTTCAATAATCGGGAAATCAAAAGACAATACATCTGTTACAATTTCAAGTAATGAAGTATCATCTATCGTGTCACCTACAAAGGGTTTCATGGCAGTACATGCAATTTCTTCTTTAGATAGGTTTTCTATGTTCTCCCAAAAAGATGCTGGTAATTGTGGTATTTCTTCAGGAAAATACAATCCTTTATCGGGTGCAATGCCTCGTATCACAGCTTCGTCAAAAGTGACAATAGGCGCTTGTTTGTTTAAACTGTAGTAGTTCATAGTTGTTATTGTATCACCAGACATCCAGTACCGCTTATTTGGCTGGAGTAGGTATCTACTTTTAAATGTTGTTGTTCATAATAGGTTTTACTTGCCATTAAATAGCTTTCTATATTCGCTTTCGCGAAAGCGAACGCAAAAAGACTAGGACCGCTTCCTGAAATACCAAACGCCATACATCCATGTTCTTTGGACAGTGTTTTAATCGTATCGAAATGCGGAATCAATTGCTTGCGATGCGGTTCTACCAATACATCTTGAACGCTTTCTACAAATAATTGTTTATCCCATTCGTACAGACTTGCCACAAACCCAGCGAGACGTTGTGCTTGTGTAATCGCATCTTTTAAAGGCACTTCTTTTGGGAGTATAGCTCTGGCATCTTTAGTCGCAATTTTAATATGTGGGTGTAAAATTCCAACATATACGGTTTCCATAGGAGGGAGCGAAATCACTCGTAAAGGATCATATCTTGTAATAAGCGTAGTGCCTCCATAAATACACGGAGCTACATTATCGGCATGTTCATTACCACTCGCTAAGGCTTCTCCTTTCATGGCGTATCGAGTCAGCTCTAAATTGGATATTGGATGATCTAGTAATTGGTTGATCCCAAAAACGGCTCCTGCAGCACTGGCTGCACTACTACCAATCCCACTTCCTGATCGTATTTTTTTATGAATCTCTATTTCGACACCAAAATCTGCTTGAATCCCTTGGAGCATAGCGTTACCCGCAACCCCAGCCACATTGTTATGTGCCTCCAAGGGTAGTTCTTCTCCAGTAATCACAGTAATAGTAACTCCTGGAGTAGATACTTTACGAAATACCATTTCATCTCCAATACCTTCTAAAGCAAAACCTAAAGTATCAAAACCACAGTTTACATTAGCTACGGTTGCAGGGCAAAATATTTTAATTTCATCTCCGCGAAGGTGGAGCTCTTTTTTACTTTCTTTCATGCCTTTATTTAATAATTTCTCAATCGTATAATATCTGAAAATAATCCACTAGCTGTTACATCGCCACCAGCACCGGCACCTTTAATAATTAATGGTTGATCGGGATAGCGTTCTGTATAGAAAAGTACAATATTATCTTTTCCTTCCAATTGATAAAACGGACTTTCTGTCGAAACCGATTGTAAGCCTACACTCGCTTTATCACCTTCTAATTGTGCTACATATTTTAAACGATGCCCTTTTGCAGTAGCATCACTCACTAAAGTTTCAAAATGAGACGCATCTTCTTTTAAGGTTTCAAAAAAGTGAGACACATCTGTACTTTCTAGATTATTGGGTGTCAAAAATGGAACATTCTTGATATCCTCAAGGGCTAGTTGTAATCCTGCCTCTCTAGCAAGAATTAATATTTTACGAGCCACATCTACACCGCTTAAATCAATACGAGGATCGGGTTCTGTATAGCCTTCTGCTTTTGCTTGTTGTACCACATCATGAAAACTACTTCCTGATGTAAAATTATTAAACACAAAATTGAGACTTCCAGAAAGTACTGCTTGAATTTTTGTAATTCGATCACCCGATGCGATGAGATTTTTAAGGGTGTCTATAATTGGAAGTCCAGCACCTACATTGGTTTCAAAAAGTAATGAGGCATTGTATTTTTTGCTCAGACGTTTTAACTCATTATAATTTTCCATGGTGCTGGCACAAGCAATTTTATTACACGCAACGACTGCAATACTATGACGCAAATACTGCGCATAACTCATGGCTACGTCTTCATTTGCAGTAACATCTACAAATACTGAGTTGCGTATGTTGAGGCTTTGTACGCTTTCGCGAAAGCGTATACCATCAGCTTTTTCGCCTGCAGCCAGTTGTGTTTGCCATTTGGATAAGTCTATCCCTTCTTCTTGGAAAACCATGGTTCTACTATTGGAAATTCCGATCACACGAAGATTGAGGTTGAGATGTTCTAATAGATACTGTTGCTGCTGCTCTATTTGTGCCATTAATCGGCCGCCTACATTTCCAACACCCATAATAAATAGATTGAGCTGTTGACGCTGATCTTCAAAGAAACGCTCGTGTAAACTATTCAATGCTTTTTTTACATCTTTAGAAGCAATCACTGCCGAGATATTTTTTTCACTAGCACCTTGTGCAATGGCTCTAATATTGACATTGTTTTTACCTAGTGTACTAAACATTTTACCAGAAATACCTTGATGGCTTTTCATACGTTCTCCTACCAATGCAATAATGGAAAGATCTTGCTCCACAATCACCGGATCTATTTTATGAATAGCGATCTCATAAGCAAAGGTGGTTTCTATGGCTTCTTTAGCCTGTTGCGCATCTTCTTGTGCAACACCAATACAAATGCTATGCTCACTAGAGGCTTGTGTAATTAAAATTACATTGACTCCTACCGTCGATAAGGTTTCAAACAGACGCTTGGAAGTTCCTGAAATACCTACCATTCCTGCACCTTCTAGCGTCAATAAGGCAATATCACTAATATGACTAATCCCTTTTATGGGATTATTTTTTCCATTAGCTTCATTAGAAATACAGGTTCCTGTAGCTTCTGGGTCAAAAGTGTTTTTAATGTACAAAGGAATATTTTCCTGCATCACAGGTGCAATCGTAGGTGGGTAGAGTACTTTGGCACCAAAATGTGATAACTCCATCGCTTCGTGATATGAGATATGCGCAATAGGCTGTGCTTGTTTTACGAGTTTAGGATTGGCACTATACATACCGCTTACATCAGTCCATATTTCGACGGCATCTACTTTTAGAGCTGCTGCTATAATAGCGGCAGTAAAGTCTGATCCGCCACGACCTAAAGTACTTGTTTCTCCGGTTTCAGAGCGTGCAATAAAACCAGGTACTACCGTAATAGCGGTTTGTACATCTTTAAAATATGTTTGTATGGCAGTATGTGTTTGTTCATAATGTACAGCCGCTTTTGTATGTGTTGTGTCTGTTAGAATTAAGTCTCGGGCATCTTTATATTCTGCTGGAATGTTTTGTTCTTGAAATGCAGCGGTAATAATGACAGACGAGGTACGTTCTCCAAATGAAGTGAGCTTGTCAATAGTTTTTGGAGATAATTCATGAATCAAGAAAATACCTTGTAATAAGGCTTCTAAGTCGTTCATTAGGGTTGCTACGTGTGCGTAGGTTTCTTTGCTTTTTGAAAGCGCTTTTGTATACGTAAGATGGGTCTCTTTGATGTCTTCAAATAACGTCACATATGTAGTATCGTTTTTTGAAGCTAGATGTCCTGCTTCTAATAATTTGTTAGTAATACCTCCGACAGCTGAGACTACGACAGCTACGTTTTCTTTTTGAGCACGTTGATTAACAACGGCGATGACTTTTTGTATGTTTTCAGGACTTCCAACGGAAGTTCCTCCAAATTTGAGTATTCTCATGATAACGCCCATATAATGGGTAGTTTTTAGCAATGCTATTTGATGACGTATATAATATTTGATAGTGATACCGATAAACGGATATAGGAATGGATAATATGTAATGACTATAACCCCATAGGGGTAATCGTACCAAATGTAGAAATGGTAATCGAAGAAATAACTATGTAATTTGTTGTCTTCATATACAGTACGATAGTTTAAAAGTACTCTTTTTAAGTGATAGTACAAGTGTACCTACTGATTTTTATGGAATTAAAAATTATTGCTCTTTATTTTGTGAGATGTGTAAATGAAGGTAGGTTTTATTACACTTTTTAAAAATGTGTAACCAACTCATCTAAAAATGGGTGAAAATACGGTAGTATTTTTTTAGGTGTTTGGTTAATTTTAGAGGATTTTTAAAATGGTATATATGGAAACGTATAAAGGAAATACTAACTTAAAAGATACGCAAGGTATCACTAGTATTATAACAACACTTAATGCTGAGCTAGTAGCAAAAAAACAAAACCAACTTAATGATTTAGAAATAGCAGTGCTTGAAGCTGCCTATACTAATTTAAGTGGTCCAGAAGATAAGAGAGGTGCTATAGATGATTTTACACCCTATGGAGCTCTTGAAAAGTCAGGACCACGATTTGCATTAGATGCAAAAGCATTTCAAATTATTAGAAGAGAAGATCCTTCACAAGCTGTGTATAAGAGTTCTTGGGTGCGTTTTGGCGTTGAAGTAGATACTATAGATGGAGAAGAAAAAATCAATGGCTTCTTACGAAGTAATATGTATGAGTATAAAGATCAATCTGTAAATGTGAGTATTGATATGCCAGATACGGCATTTCACCTTAATAGACTTATGGATGAGGGTTTACCTGTTGTTGCTTTTCTTGGTGCTGCGCGGCTGGGTATCGTAGATGGAATGTTATTATTAGAATATGTACAGAACGTCGTAGATACCATACCCAATATGGCTGTGATGACGGGTGGTTATCGAGGAGAAGAAGGAAATAGTTATGGAGTTACGCGTGCAGGCTTTGATGTCCCAAAAAGCCGTAGTATGGAAACATTAGTAGTGATGTGTGAAGCGGGTGTGGGTCATGCACATCAAACATCAACGTCTAAAACAATTTATGGAAAACATTGGGGAGATGATACTCCAGGTCTTGTTGCCACTAGTGATGTTGCTATTTTTATACGAAATGTGCCAGCAGGAAAAAACTTTGGAGCATGGACAGAAGTAGAGATTGCTAATTTCTTATATCATAACAAAGGAGTTGCTATTTTGGATCCTACACTTTCAGAAACTGATTTCCCAACAGGAGAAACTGAAGAGGTGTTTTTTGAAAAGAAAATACGCGTGTTTCGAGATCCAATAGCATTAGCACACTATATTAAAACCGTATTACCTTGCCGAGAGACATTACAAAATAGAACGCCATTTACTCCTAATGAGGAAGCTGTAGAAAAAGCAATCTATCAACGTTATATCGATCATGACATGGTAAAAGAAGATTGGTTAGGGGTTCGTTTGCATTATGGTCCTATATCTGATGAAGAACGAGAGGAATTAGACGCCCTCATGACAGATGAAGAACGAGAGTCTAAGAAGTATTCTAGAAGAGCTCGTTGGGTTCGTAATGAGAGAATATCCTTTCTAAAATATGATGAAGCAGAAAAGACAAAGCTTCCCGAAGCAGAGCGACAAAATTACATACCTGTTTTTCCTTTTAGTAATCTTCCAGAAGCTATAGAAGCAGGTTCTAGAGATTTGATACTTTCTGGATATTGGAAAGATATTATGTTGTTACAAATCTTAAAAAAGATAAAAGTAGAAGATATTACTACTAGTGAGATGATTGAACAATATGCAACCTATCGAAAGGTTATCAATGATCGATTACAAAAAGAGTTACTCATAGGATCAGTAGAATCTATATTACTTTCCAAAGGCACTATTGCAGGTATATGGCTTTTATATAAAGTAGAGCATACGCCTAATATGTTGTCTTGGTTAATAGATATAGTACCTAATGACTATGATAAAGCTTTGCAAGCACTATCATTGTAGGGATATGTAAATGCTGAGTTGGTTTTAGTGTTGCACTCTCCCTTCGGTCGTGAATTTCGCAAGCTAGATTTCGCGAAAGCGTATATAATTATATTTATAGATAAGGTATCATTTTTAGTATCCTAAGGTTGTATATGCATGAATGTGTTATTTAATCTCCACATCCACTACAACCACTGCATCCACTATCTCCCCAATCGGAATCATAGTCATCATAGGTACAGCCACTGTCGTTATTTTTCCCCTTACCTTTGTTTGCGATACCAGCGATTATAATAAGAACTATAATAAAAAGAAAGATTATAAAGCTACCTTTCGCTTGAATATATAATGATGCAATTAATGTCAATACCAATGTAAGGACAAGTGAAGATAACCGTAAAGAAGTAGGTTTTTTAATCATCCAGTACTTATCTATATTGATTCTCTGAAAATTGATTTGTGCGAATCTAGTTTTAGTGTCTAACCAAATAGCTGCAGGAGGGGTTTCTTGAAATTCTTCCTTATATCTATCAAAGGTTGCGTTGTAACAACTATTGAATTTTTTCTTTTCTTGATCACCTCCTTTTGTTGGGTTGTGATGTATTTCTTTTTGCAGTGTGTTTTTGCAAAAGTCTATCCAATAGGATTTTGTATAGGTTAGATGTAAATGCCAAACTTGGTCAACAGCATCTGATGGTGTTATAGATTCAGAACTTACGCAACATAGATAGATAAACTTTTTATATTCCTGAATGGTTTTTTCTGTAAAATCTTTTGACCAATTATTATCTCTGGCAAGTCTTTTTGAAAATGTAAATGTAGCGTTGGTATCATCTAGGGTAAAAGCGTTAATTCTTGACCAAAGGGCAGTGTCTCTCATAAAAAGTGTTTGATGGTTATATAGAGTATTCAACTATATGTTGAGATATACAGGAAAATGTTACACAATCATCTTATTAGAATACAAGATTTACAAATACTTATGCAAATGTTCTTTGAAATAGGTAACACTGTCGGTGGCGCTCTGAATAGAGTTTTGTGTAAAATTACCGCCTTGTTCTATGTAATAGTATTCTAACCCAGAAGCAACAGGATCGGGGAGGAGTTTTGTATAGTCTATGGACCCATTTCCTAATTCTGTATAATCTCTGGTTTGGCGATCCATATCTTTAATATGCCACATGGTGTATCGTCCTGGTTGTTTTTCGATGAGTTCTTTTGGAGTATATTTTGATGAATGCATTACCCAATACATATCCATTTGTAATTTTACTAAAGTGGCATCTGTTTCAGCGAGGATAATGTCATAGCCATTTTGTCCGTTGTGATCGTCAAATTCAAACCCATGATTATGATAGGCAAACCCTAGACCTGCAGCGGTTATTTGCTCTCCAATGATGTTTAGTTTTTTAGACATGATTTTAAAGTTGTCTAGTGTACGTTGCTCTGGAGCAATCCATGGCCATGTGATATAGGCACTGTTTAGAGTGTCAGCTCCTTGAATACATTGATCTACAAAACGAATTAATGCATCTTCTGGAGCATTCAAAAACTTTGAAAACCCATAATGACCACTAGAAAATGACACTCCTAAATCATCCAGTATTTTTTTGAAATCTGATGCTTTATGTCCATAATAGGTTCCTTTTTCGGCATCAAAACCGAAATGTTCGAAATCTTGATAGCCTAGCGTTTTTAACAGTTTTAAAGTAGCTATAGGATCTTTTGCCATCTCATCTCTGATGGAAAATAGTTGATATCCTAATTTGTAGTTGGTTGTGGCTTGCATATCTAGACAAGAGATAGGAAGTAAGGAAGCTGCTCCTAGGATTCCCATAGACTCCATAAATGTTCTTCGGTTCATGGGTATGAAGATAGGAATATGTATTCAGAATTTTATGATGTTAATACATTGTATTTAGATTGGCCGATTGTTTTGGAATTTGTTGGATCGCATCCCAATGTTCGCAGATTTTTCCATTTTCATCAAACCGGAGAAAATCCATAGTGACATATTGATCATTTCCGGGCCATATTTGATGGGTATGTAATGCGACAAGATCACCTTCGGCAATACAACGTACAAACTTTATAGATTTATCAGGATATTCTTGTTGCATTCTGTCAAAGTAGTTTATAAAACCTTGTAGACCATCAGCTACATCAGGATTATGCTGAATATACTCTTCTCCAACATATCGATCTATAGCTTCTTTTGGGTTGCCTTCATAAGCCATTTTATAAAAAGCAATGGCGTTTTGTTTGTTTTGTTGTAGGTTCATATGAGGTGCTATTTATTTTTAATACTAAATATAAAGATATATATTCAGTATGGACTTTAACGCTACGCTCTCTCTTTTGGTTATAAATCTGCCTGCTTGCCGGTAGGTCTCTCAAGTTCGCTTTCGCGAAAGCGTACAAAGAATTATAAAATTTAAATATGCTTGTATTAGGAGTATTAATTCTTAATACGCATCACATCATTACCTGTGGTTTCTTTAATGATGTCTGTATATTCTTTTTCTGCGGGTTCTAATTCTGGAATGTCAAATGATGAGTCTGGTATCTCTTCAGAAACATAATCTACAAGAATCATTCGTATTTCCATTAGTCCATTTAAGGACTTATTAATTTGAGTAGGGTAGGATTTGGTACGTTTTAAAATATCATAGAAATATTCAAACTTATGATCTTTAAATAATTCAGGATCAATGTTTAAGAAAGTATCATTGTAGAAATAGGTTTCTTGCCCTAAACCATTCCAATCTAGCGTGATAGATATGCACTCTTTTCCTGCAATTGTGGTAAGAGAATCATTTTGAGTGAACGTTGGTTTTCCAAATTGAATCTTTGTTGCTGCATATTTTTTAGCATTTTGAATCAATACATATTCAAACCCATTATCTATCGTATAGATCTTATGATCACTAGATGTATAAACAATTCTTTTTCGCTCTTTCGAATTTGCTGTCTTTTCGTAGTTTCCATCTTTGATACGTATTGTAAGCGTATCAAAGTAATCCCCAGATTCTTTTAAGGTTTCTAGAATTTGACCTTTAGAAACTCCAAACGCCTTATCAGTCTGAATATCATATTCAATCTTATAGGTTAATGTGCCTTCAAAGGATTGTGCATACATCGTTGTAGAGACTATACATAGTAATAATAATAGTTTATTCATGGGTTGTGATGTATACTTAAAATTTTGAGTAAGATATCTCTATATACTGTATCGTATAATTGTGATCGTTATGTATTATTTATTGTGATTATTATCAAGACCTTTCATTAGTTTATTGAAGACTTCATCACTAGATGGCATATTGGTTACATGTCCTTTAATTCTTTCATATAAATCAGTAAAGTTAGCTTCATAATTAATCACTTTTGTAGCATATTCTATAGGATATAAGGATAGTTTTGCGCCTTGATTATCGTACTTTAGTGTCATTCCTCTTAAAGGATATTCAGGCTCTGAATCTTTATAAAGTTTGAAATTATGATGTTTAATCATGAAATCATTAAATGCCATCGCTAGAAGACCAACCGCATAGCTTTCATCCATATCCATAGCTTTACAATACATTACAAATCCAAATCCATCATCTATTGTTTGATCTAAGTTTTTAGGATGATTAATAGGTTTTTCGACTACGGGTTGTATTTTATTTGCTGGAAAATACGCTTCAATCATTTTTAAAGTCCCTTCAAGTATTGCTGTATCAACAGTATCTTCTTGATATCTCTTATCAAAATATTCGCTTGTTGCAATTGTATTAATTCCAACTTTTGAATCATTTTTTGATGTCTGTTTCGGTTTTTTACCTTTAAATAAATTTTTTAAAAAACTCATCTCTCTTTTTTATTAGTATCGTCAAAGGATTTAATCTCTGGAGGCTTGCCTCGAAATTAAAATTCAGTTTCGTATAAATACCTAATGGACTTTGCTCATGGTAGTTGCTATAATTATGATACGGTAACTATTTGTAGTTATGAATATGTTATTTTGCTTTAATAGTCTGATCAATAACCTTTAAGGTTTCAATACTTTCAGTAGAGCTTGATCCATCATCATTTTTGGTGTCTTGAAACGCAATAAAATGTGTTTTAGAATCTTCAGTTTCAATCTCAAACATTTCATAGGTTAGACTCACACCCATAATGTCTACAATGATTTCTTTTCCTTCTAATGTGATATCTCCTAATTGACGTTTTTTCTTATTTACTTTACAGTTTTCTTTTCCAAACTGACCTACGATTTCGTCAATAAAAAAGTCTAACTCTATTTCAATGTCATATTGAAAGTATAGAATTACAAAATTATTACCATCTAGTGTCCAGTTTTTGTATGCTAGATCTGTTTCATACTCAAAGGCAAAATGTTTTGGGTAGTCAAACGTAACAGCAGCAAAATCAAAAGTTAAGAAGTCTGATGATGCTACTTTGATGGTATTTCCATCTACAACGATACTACCGCCATCGGTTACTTGGTATTTTTCTCCATTTACTTCAATGTTTAGTTTCATTTTGGGTTGTTCACTATCATTATTTTGAGCAATAAATAATTGACTCATAAAGAGTAACATTGAAAAAGTAAGTATGGTTCTGATCATCATCTAAAATATTATTTTTGGTAATATAAGACAATGCTACTTGTTATAAAACTATTGTGTTAAAATAAAAGAGATCGCTTCGAATTTACAGCGTTAATTCTTATCAAAAAATCAATCTTATATGTTACTTTCATGCTTGGTACGCTTTCGCGAAAGCGTATAAAAGAAAATTACTTCTTAAAGGTATAGCCATGTAATTTTTCCCACAAACTATCGCTTGCTTTTAGATACCTTGACTTTGCCATTTCTGCTTTCCATTTTTCACTAATAAACGGACTTACTTGAATACGAGAATCTACTTTTTGAAACACCGGATTCATTTTCCACATGGTTTGTTCAGACCAGTTGGTATTGATATAGCTAAAGGCTTTGATTACATCTTTGTTGTCATTGAGCGTTTTGAAAAACGGTATAAACCATTGTTGCCATGCTCGTTTGGCAATGATGTCTTTTTTAAGATCGGTATCAAAAAATAAGTTATCTATTTGTAGGGTAGGACTAGCTTCTGCGATAAATACAGGTTTGTTATGTTTTCTAGCAAAGGTGAGCATTTCAGTATCAGGATTTCCAAAATAGGAGTAGGCACACCAATCTACCACATCATCTCCTGGATACCATTTTTCTAATGCTTCTTGATTTGAACCTGTGCCTTTTGATTGCCAGACAAAAGCTACATTATCTACACGTATTTTTCTGAAAATGTTATAAATACGCTCCCATGCTTTTAAATAGTGCTTTCGGTTATAATGATTCCAATCATGCCCATCAAATTCATAGCCTATTCGTAAAAATACAGGACGTTTACTTTCTCTTATCCAATTGCCCAAACGGATGATATATGCATCATGCTGTCCGTTACCTACTTTCTTTTCATGGTTTACAATAGAGAGTCCTATAGAGATAATGGTATTTTTATACGTTGTATCCTCTAGATAGTATTGCGCACAAGCATCTCCAGCGCCCCAATTGGCTTTGGTTTCTATACCGTCCAGACCTCTGTTGTAATACCCAAATGATTCATCACTAGGGGAGATGTTGGTATAGATCGTAACTCCAACGGGTGTGTCAAAAAAATTGGTATATCCATTGGTATAGGCATCGAGTCCGCCAGTAGCTTCTAGATCTTGACCAATAAATACCAAACAGCTTCCATCTGTAGGTTCAAACTTAGCAAGTGTTTGTGTGTATCCTATCACAGATATAAAGAAGAAAATGATCGTGTAAAGACGTATGAGATTCATTGATTATAAATATATTAAAAAAGCGCATCATCATAGGGATGTGCGCTTTTTTAAATGAATAGAAACGTGGGGAGTTTAGAACTCTAAATCAACCACTAAGTCAAAATCGTCATAAATTGCTTTGTCTTTTAAACCATCAAAAAAGCTTGTAGATCCGTATCGTACATCAAATTTTGTACGATCTATTTTTAAGGAAGCCGTTGCTTTATTTCCATAAACAGAAAGATCTAAGGTGATAGTTTCTGTATGCCCTTTAATGGTGATATTTCCTGTTACTTTGTATGAATTTTTTCCTGAGGATTTCACTTTCGTGAAAACTAACGATGCCGTTGGGAATTTCTCAACGCCAAAAAAATCATCCGATTTTAAGTGACCTTCTAGTTTTCCTTTGTATTCGCCTTCTAAGTCAGTATTGGTAATAGAACGCATATTTATAACAAATTCTCCGCCTGTTAATGCTTCATCATTGAATGTGAAGTGTCCTTTTTGTATAGCGATGGTTCCTTCATGTGAGCCTGTTACCTTATAGCCTTTCCAAACGACTTTACTTTGGGTTGTTTTTATTTCTTTTTTGGTGTTTTCTGGTGTTGTAAACGATAATGTAAACAAGGCTACGAGTACGATGCTTGCGATATTTTTAATTGAATTTTTCATGATATATTTTTGATGTTTTTTATGGTTTGTGTTTTGATTTAAATGGATTATGATCCGTAGTAGAATTTTTCTTTAATGATTTTCCCATCTTGCCAATCTTGAACAGCTACTTGTGTGTAATTTTTTACGCCCCAATCTTTATGCGTATAATCAAAATGCCATTCTACCATGGTCGTATTTTCTCCAATGGTTACTTTTAAAGGAGTCGCTCCTCTAAACTCTGTGATAGCTCCAAAGAAATCTTCTTCACGTTGTCTGTTAGCTGCTTTTCCTTCAATAATAGGATTGTCATTTTCTTGCATTACGACATCTTCATGGTAGAATTGGTCAAAAGCTTCTAAAGCTTTTCCTTCTAAGATCATGTCGTTAATAGTGCTGATTTTTTCTAATAATGTATTCATCGTTTTTAGTTTTAAATGATTATGGTACAAATGTCCAAAACATTCAAAACGTGCAAAATGAAGTAGATTATGAAATGATGTTAAACTAGATTAACATTTATTGATCTTGGATCAATTGGCTTTTAATTTTACTTAAAAACTCTTTGGTAATTCCTAAATATGAAGCAATCATGTATTGCGGAACGCGTTGTTCTATTTTAGGGTAGGTATTCTTAAAAGTGAGGTATTGTTCTTTCGCCGAAAGGCTAAAGTTTCTTACCACTCTCTTTTGTGAAGCCACAAAAGCACGCTCTGTAATTTTTCTAAAAAGACGTTCTAGTTTAGGAACTTCTTTATATAAACCTTCTAGCTTGTCAAATGTAAATTGAATGAGCTGTGTGTTCTCCAAACATTGAATATTAAAGTCGGCTGGGGTTTGTGTGATAAAGCTTCCTAAATCAGAACTCCACCAGTCTTCTACAGAAAACATAATGATATGTTCTTGTCCTTCTTCATCTACATAAAACATTTTTGTACATCCAGCAATAATAAAATTAATGGTTTTGCAAATATCTCCTTGCTGTATGATATATTGATTTTTGAGGTACCGTCTATCTATGATTTTTGAAAGCACTATTGTCTCCTCCTCAGCTGTTAAGTCAATGTATTTTTTTATATATGCTAGTAGCGGTTGCTGATTCATGGGGATGTTTAACGTATAGGAGCTTTAAAGAATTGATTAACGAATACTACTCATTTTTGATGCTCTAAAATAACAATAAAATGGCAATTTCATTTCAAAATAATAGTAGTTGTAACTTGGGTAGCCCATACTTATGAAAGTAATTTGTCGACGTTTAGTTTGTACATTTTTCCAATTGGGATTTTATGGCTTTTGATATGAATTCTATTTCCTTCTATGAGTTCAATTTTTGGAATAGAAATGATATAGGATTTATGTACACGTACAAACTGCTTCTCTGGTAACTGCTGTGTAAAAGAAGATAAGGTTTGGTGAGAAACAATTAATTGATCGATCATATGAATTTTAGTATAGTTTCCATAGGCTTCGATACAAAGAATATCATTTAAATTAATTTGGTGGTATTTTTTATCTTCTTTGATAAAAATTGTAGCACTATCTGAAGTTGTTGTTTCCTGAATACGTTTTGAAGGTGTTGCTGCTATTTCATAAACTTTGTTGACAGCTTTCATAAAGCGTAGAAAACTGAAGGGTTTTAATAAATAATCTTCAATATTTAATTCATATCCCTCTAAAGCATATTCACTATAAGCAGTCGTAACAATAATCTTAGGCGGATTGGAAAGTGTTTTTAAGAAATCAAAACCCGATAATTTAGGCATATTAATATCTAAGAAGATGAGGTCAACCGTGTTTTTAGTAAGATATTCAATAGCTTCAAAGGCATTATAACAACTTGTTTGAAATGATAAATAGGAAACACTCGCCGCATATTCTTTTATAATATCATGCGAAGCTGTTTCATCATCTACAATTATATATGTGATCATTGTTTTGTGATTTCTAAAGTTGCGGTATAAACATTTTCTTCTATTGTACTCGTTAAGTGATGCTGATTTGGGTATATTAAAGTTAAGCGATCTTTTAAATTTTTGAGTCCGATGCCTTCATTTTTTGATACTTGTTCTGTATCAAAGTTATTTTTAATTGTAAAAAGGATCTTCTCTTGATTTTCCATTAACTCTAGATGTATAAAAGCATGCGCTGTCATTTGCTCTACACCGTGTTTAAAAGCATTTTCCAGTAAGACAATACACAATAACGGTGCAATTCTGGTTTCTGAATATTTTATTGTTTTCGCGAAATTTATATCAATATCTTTATGATAGCGTGCCGTTTGTAGTTCAATAAAATTGTTTAAGTAGTTTACTTCCTGCTGAAGAGATACTTTTTCTTTTGCACTATCATAAATAGTAAAACGCATTAAGTCTGACAATTGAAGCACATATTCTTGTGCGGCATCTGCATCTTTTTTTATTAAAGAATAGAGGTTATTAAGGGTATTAAAGAAAAAATGCGGATTGATTTGTTCTTTTAATAATGATAACTCTGCTTTTGCTTTTTCATTTTTAAGAGTTTGAATGCTTTTCCATTCTCTAAAGATCCAAGAGAAAATTAAATATCCTATTTCAATGGCTAAAAGCACTTTGACAGCTTCTTTTAAAAAACCTTCTGATTCTTCTGTGACATCAATGGCAAAAATCAAAAACGGAATGCTTATCGCAAAGAAGAGGTATTTATAGATGGTTTTTTTGGGGTTCTGTTTGATTTTTTCTGTAGTGTATACATAGTATAAAAATGTAAAAAAGATAGTAGTTCCTAATCCTATAGATAGACTTGTAAATAATTCACTTTGTGTGTTTCTGAAAATGATCATCAATATGATCATGAGTACAGATACAATAGCCGATCCTGTAGTCACTTTTTTTAAAGTCATAATCCAAATATATTAAAGTTTAGGTGTCAAAACTATCATATGGTTTTATGGCTTAGGTATTTATTTGATTAACGGATCAGTTTGCTATGTAAACAATCAATAAGGGATGGCAAACGATGTTTAGACTTTAGGATGAGTACTTCATCAAATCATACATCGTGTTGATCAAAATTATTTACAGACTTCTTATGTTGCTTATACGTTTGTATAGAATTTATAAAAAACAAAAAATGAAAACACGTATTACAATGATTTTGATGGTATGCATTTCTTTTATGATGCATGCTCAAAACACTTCAGAAAAAGAACTTCTCAAAACCTTTGATGCACATACTCCTACAGCTTTAGAAAAGAATAATGTACCTGGTTTAGCTGTAGCCATTATTAAAAATGGAGAAGTTATTCTCAAGAAAGGCTATGGATACTCAGATGTTTCTCATAAGGAACTAGTTACTCCCACTACAGGATTTAATATAGGTTCTATCTCTAAAATGTTTACAGCTTGGGGTATTATGAAATTAGTAGAGGATGGGAAACTTGCATTAGATACTCCTGCCGCTAACTATATCACATCATGGAAATTACCTGATAGTGAATTTGATTCAAAAAAGGTAACTATTAGAAATTTATTACAACATACAGCAGGTTTGTCTGTTCATGGGTATCCTGGTTATGAAAATAAAGGAGAGCTCACTTCAACCATTCAATGTTTATCAGGAAATGGAGATGAAGAAGCATTAGTACAACTAATTATGGAACCAGGAAGTTCGTGGAAATACTCAGGTGGTGGTTATTCTGTTTTACAACTAGTGATAGAAGAGGTGAGCGGGACTTCCTTTGCAAACTATATGGAGACCACTATTTTTAAACCTTTAAAAATGAAACATTCTAGTTTTACGATTGATCACCGAATTTTGAAAACATCAGCAAAGGGTTATGATAAAGATGGAAACGAGATTCCTTTACGTCTTTTTAATGCACAAGCCGCTGCAGGATTGCATACTACGATTGAGGATTTAATTCTTTTCGCGAAAGCGTCATTATCAAAAAACCCTGTTTTATCACAAGAGAGTATCGCATTATTAATTACACCTACAGAATTATCACGAGGGAATTACGGGATGGGTTATATGGTGATGAATCGTTTTGGAGATTTTACACTTTCTGGGCATGGTGGTTCTAATAAAGGTTGGCAGTCTGGGTTTATGCTTGATTTTGAATCAAAATCAGGGATTATCGTACTTACCAATGGTTCTTCAGGGAAAAAGGTATTGTTTGGAAGTATGAAAGACTGGGCACAATGGCGTGCGACTCATTAATATAAAATTCTTTTTCCAACTATTCTGTCACAGATTGTATCTTATATGTGTCTAATCTATAGTATATGGAAAATAATCTTACGGCACTCGTTAAAAAAGCAAATGAAGGGGATAAGGAATCTTTAGAACATGTGATTCTAGAGATCAATGACTTAGTGTATAACTTATCCCTTAAAATGCTTCTCTTTCCAGAAGATGCCAAAGATGCGACACAAGATATTTTAATTAAAGTAATAACCCATTTAAGTACGTTTAATTATCAAAGCCAGTTTAAGACATGGGTGTATCGTGTGGCTACTAATTATTTGATTACTTATAAAGGGAAAAAGTCAAAAGTATTTGCAATGCCTTTTAAGGAATATGCAACCTTGATTGATTCGGGACAAACAGCAACTGTTACCTATGCTAGGAATGCAGGGGAGTTAGCCTTATTAGAAGAAGAAGTAAAGGTAAGTTGTACGCAAGGTTTATTACTATGTTTAAATTCAAGTGATCGCTTAGTTTATATACTCGCTGAAATTCTAGAATTCACCAGTAAGGAAGGAGCAGTAATTCTTGGAATCACTCCAGAAAATTTTAGAAAGAAGCTATCGCGATCTCGAACAAAAATCAAAAACTTTTTAACTAATAAATGTGGGTTAGTAAAGGCAACTAATCCATGTAGATGTCATAAAAAAATAGACTTTTTAACCAATCAAAAAGTAATCAACCCTAAGAGTTTACGATTTGCTCAATTTACAAAGCGAAGTATGGATTTGGTAGATCAAATAGGTGATTTAGAAAAAACGATTGCAATCTATCGTGCGACACCCAATATCCCAACACCTTCAGATATTATGAAAACCATTAAAGAAATCATTTTAATTACGTAAAGCATCATGCATCCAAACTTTAATTTTAAACAGTTTATTGGTATCACCTTACTTGTGAGTATCTGGATAAACATTTCTGAAGTATTCAGGTATTTTGTACTTGTCATGCCACGTGTCAAAGCTTTTTTTGATTATCAACCAGGTATTGCAGATATGAGTTGGAGTATTTTTTCTATTTGGGGACTTTGGGATATCTTACTAACAGCGATACTTGTCTTTGTGTTTTGGTTGTATATACAATCCTTTGGAAATACAAACACTGCTGTGTGGCTGTCAGGAACACTAGTATGGGGAGCCGTTTTTGTGATTTTTTGGGTCGCAACCGCCAATATGGGATTATCTAATTGGAGTATACTTCTCATTACATTACCATTGAGCTTGTTAGAAATGCTTGTGGGGGCATGGATTGCTTCTAGGTTGTATAGAAGAAAGGCGTAAAGATTTGGTGAGTAAGTCCTTTTTAAAATTTTACAATGATAGCTTTTACGAAAGCTATAGCAAAAAGCATACATTATATATCAGTATCTGTCTTCTTTAAAGTACGTCCTCTAGGGGCATCACTTTCCTGTAACACAATATCAGAATGTAAGAACTGTGCCGCTGCTGCTGAGTCTTTTACTTTGGAAGCGCTACGTGCTAACATTTCTGTTTCAAAGGTTGTTAAAACGCTTTTTCTAATTCCTATTTCTCTCCATTTTGATAAAGGACGGCATCCTTTTGATATTTCTCTGGCTAGTGCCAATGCATCCAGTAATGCTTGATTGGCACCTTGTCCTTTGAACGGGCTCATAGGGTGTGCGGCATCTCCAAGTAAGGTTACGTTGTCTTCTTTCTGTAATAGATCTGAAGAGAGTAATGCTCTATCATATACAGGATACCCAGATACTTGAGTTGGGTGAGTAGCTTTCATAATCTGAGGAATTGGGTCATGCCACTGGGTTCTGCGACAGGCTTCTTCTTTCAAGGCTTCGGCGCCTTGACTACTCAATGCTTTTGCTTCTGTCTCTGAGATGGGGAAACTCAATTGCCACATGATAGCATCAGCAGTAAATGGCATCATATAGATGCGCTCATTACCATTTGCTGTTTGAAAAACGGTCGCCGAGTCGAGTAGGGGACTCTCTATATTTTTAAGTGCATCTAGCGGACAAATACCTAAAATCACAATACAATCTAGATAACGCAAAGGGGTGGTGTCTTCACCGATCAATATTTTTCTTACCGAACTACGAATGCCGTCTGCTCCTACGATGAGGTCTGCTTGCGCATTTTTTGTAATTCCATTTACTTGAAACGTGAAGTTCATACTACCGTTTTCGAGTTTGTTATAGTCTATAAATTGATATCCCCATTGTACAACATCATGTCCTTGGAGTTGCTCTAATAGGGCTAAGCGTAATGATTGTCTTGCAATATGAACATTGGTGCGTTTTGGAGTTGTTTTTGCGTCAGAGGCTATCCATTTTCTCATTCCCCATTCCCCTAGTATTTTTCCTTCAGTGGTATGTACTACATGTCGTGTAGAAACAATTCCTTCTTGTAAAGAGGAAATTCCAAATCCTTGAATGGCTTTGCTTGCTTGTTGTAGTGTAAGTCCGTAGCCTTGTGATCGTTCATCAAAACTTGTATCACGCTCATAGAGTGTAAAAGGAATCTTACGATGTAAACAAGCTACAGCCAGTGCAACACCTCCAATGCCTCCACCAATAATAGCAACATGTGGGTAGCTTTCTGTATCGGGTATGGGATAGCTGTCAGTAGGAAGTAATCCAGATCCATTACAGGTTGAACAAGGGTATAATGGACCTTTTGGAGGAATAGGAGCCGTTCCTTTTCCGTCTGTTTTTTCAAATACTTCTAATGCTTTCTTGTATTCAAGTCGTACCTTTTTACGTATGCGTCGTCTTTTCTTGCCATGTCCTTTGCACTCTTGACAGGTGGTCCAACTTACTGCTTCCATTGCTACCTTTTCCATGATTTGCTACGCGATACCATTGATGACTTTTATGTTTTAAAGCCTATGCGTTTCTAATTTTTTATAAATATAATTTAAAATTGATAAGAGGAAGTATATGCTTTACTGCTACGCTTTTCTTTTTGGTAATGAACCTGCCTGCTGGCAGGCAGTAGCGCATTTAGAAAAACACATTAAATAAAGTGTAAAAGTTTGTTATGTAGTTTTTAATCTCCTCTCCCAGAGGGAGAGGATTAAGGTGAGGGTTCTTGATATGAAAACCTCTCATCCTAACCTTCTCCCAAAGGAGAAGGAACTTTTTAGCTTGTAACATACTAAATAACAGTGTTGCTTATATCGAACTCACGTTAAAAATAACTTTCATATATCAAGCTGCACTTGGTTTTGTTTCCTATTTCATTACTAATTACGATGTCATTCTGAAACGAGTTCAGAATGACATATCGAATTTCTTTTTGGATACCTTTTCTATAAGATGAAGATACTATCTATACGGAGGCCCAGAAACCCAACCTACAATAGATTGACGGGTGCCTTTAGTGATAGGAGTAACGCGATGAATAATAAAGGAAGGGAAAATGATAATGGTTCCTTTTTCTCTAGGTGCATTGACAACTTTCTGATTGATCATAAATTGTAAATCTCCGCCTTCGTAGTCATCAGGATCTGATAATTGAATCGTCATACTTAGTTTTCTGGCTGAAATTTCTCCTGCACCAAAATCTAAATGCCAATCAAAAAAATCACCTTCAGAATATCTAGTTAGTTGTAACTCTTGGTGAAAGCCTAATAAATCAAACCAATAGCGTTCATTATTACAATGTACAGCCAAGTCTGCTAATTTCTTATAAATCCATTCATTTTCTGGAATATGATCAATAAACATCACCGAGCTTTTTCGGAGTTCTTCATCAGGTTTTTCTTTTCCAGAAACAGTAGCTTCTATGGTTTTAGTATCATCCCAAAAGTTGAGAATTCTATCTATTTCATGTGGGAGAAATAATCCTTGATAATAAATATATTCAGCAAAATTATGTTTAAGCGGAAGTCCAAATGAATAGTTTATTGCCATATGTAAAATGTCTTTTATGAGAAGTTTTTATTGATTTTTTATACGGTAATCTTCTTTTGTATAGTAGTTTATAATTGGAAATTAAGATAGTTTAATTTTCTTTTGGTCTCTCTTTTTTTATAGAAAATATTTTAAAGAAGGTAAGACTTCTCCATACCCATTCTAGCGGTCCGTACTTAAAGTGTTGTAACCAGATTTTGCTTACCCATGCTTGTACTAGAATAAGTGCAAAGGCTATTAAAAGCGTATAGGTGTTTGAAAGCTTTCCTAGAAAACCAAATCCCCAACCATAGAGTAATAGTGTTCCTAAGATACTCTGCATAACATAATTGGTTAACGCCATTCTTCCATAAGGAGCTAATTTTACTAGCCATTTCTCAGGTTTTATATTTCTATATAAGATCACAAAGAGTGCTAGATATATAAACGTCATAGCAACATTATTTAAGTCATATCCAGCAAGCCCAATCATTGCTAGCCAGTTATCCATTTTTGCTTCGGGTCCCATAATCATAAAAGCACCAGCGGTAATACCTAGCGATACGACAAACAAAACAAGTGACCAAATGAGTACTTTTTTTGTGAATTTTTTGCTTTCGCGAAAGCGTGTAAAGAAACCTGAACGTCCTACATATAAACCTATAAGGAAGAATCCAAATGTAAAATACCCACGTCCAAAGAAACCGTATTGAAAATTCATCTTATCCAAATGACCTTCCCAACTATTAGTGTCAAAAACCTCTCCAATAGTTCCATTTTTTAAGATATTGTAATAGTCGGTAACATGTGAACTCTCCATATCCATTGGATTCACATCTAAAAATAAGTGTTCTCCTTGTGTTAGATAAAAGACAATGTATCTACCTAGTCCAAGAAATAGGAGTGTAGCAATACCTAGTACCCATTTGTTGTTTGCTTTATAAAATGGAATTAATAAAATACCAAGCATCGCATAAATGGTGAGGATATCGCCTCTGTAAAATAGACTATGCACATATCCAATAGCGCACAGTAAAATTAATCGCCATAGAAATCGAGTACCAAAAGCTTTTCCTTTTTTGGCTGCATTATCCATTTGAATAAAAAAGCTAAGTCCAAATAGAAAAGAGAACAAAGCAAGGAATTTCCCTCTCATGAATATACCAATTCCCCCTTCTATAATTTGATCTGATAGTCCTACGCTTACTGATTCGGCATGACTTGGTGGTGCGCCTGCACCCAAATATTGCTCTACCATATGGCAGATTAATATTCCAGCAAGGGCAAACCCTCTTAGAGCATCTATGATTTCAATTCTAGGTAATTTTGAGGATGACATATTGATTAGGTTGATTGATTGATGATGTGTTTATGTCTTTATTCCGCTTTCGCGAAAAGCATTCTATGTACCCACCATACTACTATTTATGATACGGGTATCTAAGTATTTCCTAAAATTAGTAAAAGAAAATGAGCCTTTATGGATGTTGCTGTATTTTCTTGAAGGTGGAAGAGGGTGTTGAAGCTTCAGAATACTTGCATAAGAAATTAGAGGTTTCCTTGTCTAAGAATTTAATCTTTAAACTCATCATATAACGAATCGAAGTCTTCTGGTGATCCGAGATAAGTCCAGACATCCGGTCTTTTTATCTCATGTTTTTTATGTTTTTGAATTCAATCATCTAAACTACTATCATAGTGTTACTTACAAAGTTACCGTAAATTTTAATAGATAGTATCGTAATTTATTGTGTATGGTATGTTTTTAGGAAGGTATAGAAGTACTAAATGTTTGTTATAGGTATCAATGATTATACTGATGTAAGGTAGTTAGAGTTGTACTTATTGGACAATTAGTTTTTTTGAGATACGGCCCTCATTTGTTTGAATACTTACAATATAGAATCCTTTGGATAATTCGTTAATTGGGTATTGGTCTAATACATTTGAAAATGATTTTACAATTTTCCCATTCAGATCAATGATTTGAACTTTGGTTATTTCTGAACTGATTGTTACTTGGAAAAAATCACTGGAAGGGTTTGGATACATTTTAAAATTAATAAATGTTGATTCATTTACAGATAGTAATGCATCACATTCTTCTTCTGTGCCTACAAAGGTACTTATAGGGTCTATGTTTACCCAGTTGGCATTACTATAGTCTGTATCATCCACAATGATACATTTCAGATTAGGGTTATTAGTAGCTCTAAAAAAAGTGAAATTGCTATTGTTACCATTAGCTATATTCAAAGTTTGTAGTGAGTTATTATGTACAGATAATCCATTTAGATTTGGATATGATGAAACATCCAATTCAGTTAAGAGACCGCCTGTAGAGAAGAATTGTCTTACATCTGCATTATGAGGTAAATTTAAAGAACTAAGACTCGTGCCAGACATTATAAATGATTCTAGGTTTTCACATCCGCTAAGATCAATGGATACAAGGTCAGAATTGCTTATACCTTCTATATAGCTTAAATTATTCAGATTGCTAAAATCAATTTCAGTAACATTTGTTCCTGCAAAAAAAATCGTTTCTAAAGCCGTAAAATCTTCTATTCCTGTAAAATCGTTGATAAAATAAAACGGCGGACTCTCATTGATTTGAAGGTCTATTCTAAAATTGATATCACTTGTTAAGACTTGACCATTAATAATCCCATCAGAATCAATGCCAAAATCAATTAAATATTCTTCAAAAATGGGATCTGGGATAGCTGTATATTGTGCTTTAATGTTATTCACAAAAAGTAACATAAAGACGAACAATATATGTTTTAAATTACTCATTATTGTTTCCTTTAAGTATCATATTTTGTTCTTGAGTGCCATCATCGTACTCTTTTTGGATTAGGTAGAGTCCATTTTCTAAGTCTTGAATGAGTGTAGGCTGATTTATTTGTAGAGAATCTTTATCTGTAATTGTGTAGTTATTATTGGGGACGCCATCATTAAATTTAATAATCTTACCACTACTGGCACCTCTATTAATGTTATGATAACATTTTCTAGGTTGATCATCTAGTTGCTCAATAATGATAGCTGATTTATTTGGATGTGTTATACTTTCTAGATCTAAAGAAAAACGATCTACTGCATTTGCAATCGTATTTACATCATACACAAAATTCGTATCCTCATAGTCGGAAGGTGTATTATAGAATTGATATCCATTAAATATCTGTCCACCAGCACTTACAAATTTATAGTCAAAGCCAGGCTGAAATAAGGGCTTGTTATCAGAATTGCTAGGGCCTGCAAAATAATAATCGCCAGAATAGGGCTCGTAAAGACAGGCTATAGTCGTTAAAATAGCTTGTAATATAGGCTCATTATTTATAGTCTCTCGCATTCGAACTCCTTGACCTTCAGTAAATATAGTGATAAATTCATTAAATTCAATTACGCCTTGAGGAGTTGAGATCATAAAATTTGTGCCATCAATATCTACATATGGAATATCAATAGCATCTACAACTTCATTACTAAAGAGATATTGAAGTGTAGAGATGCCCGAAGAAGTGTCTATACATAGATTAGGATTGAAATAGGTAGCAGGGGTATCAACTACAAAATCCCCTGCTATATTTGCATTGTAATTTATATTCGTTTCATCACGAGTTACATTTTCATTTGAAGTTGGGTCAAAAGAAGGAAATGTGCCAGATATTATTTGTTCTGTATTACAGACAAGAGGCGTTATAAAATCGTCAACAAATCTAGAAGTATTACCATTTGTATGTTTTAGTCCAAATATATGACCTACTTCATGCGCTAAAAGATATTGCTTGTTTTCTTCATTGTTATATGCTTGATAGGTTAGTATAACATTTAACGGATTAAAAAGACCTGCTGCACCACCTCCTGGTTCGTTCTGGATTCTAAAATTAATTCTATCTGGAAAGTATTCATTTCCATCATGATCCTGAATGTCATCTACAAATTCAAAACCGATGTATTTAAAAAAAATATTGAATTGATTGTAATTAATATTTAAGTAGGCTACCGCTTCAAAATACGTACTCTCATCAAAACCTCTATCAATAGCTGTTATTTCTTCTAAAATAAAGTATGCTTTTACCACAAGCGGTTCTTCATTTTCAAAATCTAAAGTTGTGCTACCTGTGTGATAGGGTTCCAAATCGTATTCAGTTAAGCATTCACAGATACTTAACATTTGGGCTTGGAGGGAAATAGGGAGGAGTATAAGTAAGAATATAATTTTTTTCATATGGTTTATGAGTTCAAAGCTTACTGCTTCTCTAACAAGTCTCTATGTTTTAGTATTTTATGTAAGCACTTGTATTTGAAACGTTTATTGCTTTCAGTAAACCTACTTGTTATTTAGTTAATATTCTTACGGTTTTCCGTAACAAGAATGAAAAGACTGAAAATTGCTTCGTTTTAATGATATGATTATCAGGGAATACTATGTTATTTCTGTTGTGTTAAAAGAGCAAATTTCTTGATTATGTAGACTCCTGTTTACGCTTTCGCGAAAGCGGAATTAAAAAGGAAAAATAGATAGAGAAGGGGATTTCTTATAGCACCCATCTTTTTATGAAAAATGATTTCAATGAAAACCAGACACGAGTGTAGGATAGCATATTATTGTTGCTATTAGATATGAATGTTATAGAAGAAATGTAGGTGCGATATTAATCATAGGCACGGTCACCTCCTAAACTATTTTTTATTATTATATAAATAATCTGCGATTTTCATGATGAGGTGTTTGTTGTCAAAAACGTCTTTATTCATAAAATCCTTAGGAATACAACTATCTATAAATTTTGAAAAATTAATATCATAAGAGTTAAAATGCTGCTCATTATATGTAACCTTCCAAGGTAAATTCCATGGTAATGAATTCATATAATAATTTCGAGAAATATGTATGACATCATTATTTTGATTTGTGATTTGAATTGTAAACTGATTACTAGAGGTGCTCCATATTCCTTCGCGCTGATGTAATATGTTACGAATAACTTTAGTATTAAGTGTATCTAAGACATTTGGAATATTGTAATAAAACTCTTTATTGACTTTCTTTTTATTTCTTGAGAAATCAGGACCTTCTTTTATCCTTTTGTCTACAAGTGATATGTAATTTTTTACATCTTTGTCTGTAATAGTAAAGTCTTGGATTGATGGTATTTTAGATGGAGTGTTATTTATTTGTTCAAGTACTTCTGTGATATGGAGTAGACTTACTTCGTTTTTGAATTTTGAAGCTTTGGCATCTGTATAATTACTTTCAGATGTTTTAGTTGTTGCGAGTGTTGATGCATCTTTTGCAATGTATACTACTTTATTTTGAGCACTATGAAAACAACCCAAACTACTAGCACTTATTGTTACTGATTGAATAGGGGAGTTTAAAAACTTTTGTAAAGGTTCTTTAGGTTTGTAAAGTTGTATTTTATGAGTATTCAAAGAGTATCGGTAATTATTTTTATGCCCATCCCATAGTATCGCTAGGCTATCATTTTTTAGCTGAAAGTCTGCAACTGAAAACTTTACAGTATCTTCTCTGTACCAGTCTTTTCCATTATCTTCAGAAAGATAAATTTGATTACCACTAATTCCCCAAGTTAAATTTTTAAATTTTTTTACTATTGTTGGTTTCGTTATTTTCCTATCTGTTGTATATGGAATTGCATGGGTAATTCCGTTTGTGTTTACTCGATAGACTTCATATTTATTATTTATAATATATAAAGACTGATTTACTACTTTTATGTTTAATGGTCTTGTAGTAAGCCTTTGTTTGGTTATAGGTTTAAAGGTTGCTGGTGTGGTAAAAGAAATCACTTTACCATCATTTGTAATTGCGTATAATTCTTGTGAGTTTTTATTTATTTCAAAATCGATGATCGTTTCACTGAAGGGTTTCCAATCAATATTGTTTTTGTCAGTATAAAAGATTTGTCCGTTTTGATCTACAACAATATAATTTTTCCAGAAACGTATTTTCTCAATTCTGTCATCAGAATAACTGTTATCATCTTCTTTGATATATTTTTTTTGATCGTATGGGGTCGGTACTTTTTGATACGTTTTCCAATTGTCACTGGTTTGGTAGATTCGATTGTGCAAAGCTCCGGAGATACCTTCTAGGTTATTGCTCATAAATATGCTATGCATACGTGTAGAAGAATTATATGGGGATTTAAGTTTTTTCCATTGCTGTCCATAATCTTCAGAAAAATAGATTTTACCAGAAGAACCTCCCATCCATGCTTTTCCTTTTTCATTGACATAAATATCATAGATCCATGAGTCTCCTCCGTAATCTAATAATTCCCATGTTTTTCCTCCATCATGCGTAAGGTAATACCCATTGTTTTTTTCCTTTTCATCATTTGCAGGAATGTATCCCGTCATGATGGCAGTATCTTTATTAAAAAAAGAGATTCTTTCTAGAAATGGGCCACCAATTCCAAATTCATCATCAGATTGAAATGAAGTATCGCCATAATGCCAATTTGTATCTATTGTATTGGTAAAATACATAGTGCCTACTGCAGAAGTAAGCCAAATCTGTTCATCTGGAGAAACTGATATTTCATTTATTCGTCCTGTTATTTCTAATTTGGCTCTTCTGTCTTTAACTTGTCCAAAAGAAAGTATGGGTAAAATCAAAATAAGTAGTAGGATGTAATATTTCATGGTTATTGTTATTAATCGTTTCAGTGACACTGTTTTTTAAATTCAGATTGTTCTATTTTACGTACGATACATCAATAGTACGTTACTTCTTTATTTTTTTGAATACATAATGAGTGAACTCCTTTTTTGAGTGAGTAAACGCTATTACATAACATGAAAAATTTAATTAATAGGTATAGAAAATGTTTTCGTATTTAGATGACACTCTTTATACATCTTTGTATTGTTTTGCTCTTTGATAGCAAATTTTTGAAAACATAAACAACAATTAATATGCCATCATTTAACTAAAAAAGCCATTTCATAACGAAATGGCTTTTGATATTGTATTTATTTATAGGTAGTTACTCAGGCAACTCAATACTTTCATAAGCTCCTAGGTCTGGAGCTGTTGTTCTACTCACTCCTTTAATGTCTAAGGGAAATTGATTAGCAGCACTTTGAAGCCCTTGACCATTTCCTGCGGTATCTTCACCTACTTGTAAAAGATTATTAAACTCGTCTTGGAAATCTGGATTTCCGCCACGTATAACATCTGTATATAGGGTTGTATTGGTGAAATCAAAAAGGGGATCATTCTCAAAATTTCCAAAGGTATCGTCAAAACGTATGTGCGTATTCCTGAAGTTATAATTGAATGGCGCAATGGGATCTGCATTAAAACCAATCTCTTCTCCTTGGTTTCCATAGATGATACAGTTGGTAAAATTAGCTTCTACTAAATCATTTCCAAACCCAGCAAAGGTATTGTCTAAAAAGACAGCTGGTGTATTTCTAAAACTTCGAGTCCAGTAATTAGCAAATGTACAGTGTGTAAAATTATAAGTACCTCCTAGTTGTACCAACATTGCAAATTGACCACAATTATTAATCACAACATTAGAACCTTCTACAGTAGAAAAACGGTTGATTAATCCTGCGGCAGAAGCATTATAAATTTGCGTATTCGTAATTGTAAGATCTGGAGCTCCAGACCCTGTATTTGATTCATTAATAATTCCTGCAGTTGCATTTTTTATAGTGGCATATTCTATTTCATTATTTACACTTCCGTCGGTAAGTAAAATAGTTCCCCATTGTCCAGGTGTATCAGAGAAAGAAGGCTCTAAGCGATCTCCTTCAAAAATCACTTCGTTTTCCATTAGTTCAGGATCGGTACTTAAGGCACCATTAATATCTAGGGTACCATTGTCACCTACAATAATCCCACTATCTGCATGGAAGTGAACTCTCGCTCCAGGTTCTATAGTTAAGGTTTTTGGTGTATTACCATCTGGGGTACCTACAGCCATATACCCATAAATAACATAAGGTTTTTCATTGGTAAAGGTGAGTTCATCATCGGTTAAGAAACGACCTTCTAATACGGTTTCTGTGCCATTAATGGTAAGTGTTTCTACCATGCCTGTCTCTTCATCACGATCGGCAAAAAGGAATATGGCATCTTTGATTAAGGTGACCAACTCTACTTTTTGCTGATTTGGACCACTGTCAAACTCTATAGCTTCTGTATTTAAAAACTCTAAGCTTCCAGCACCTACTTCGTTAATGTCTGTTGTGGTCTCAACAAATACAAAAATACTATCGTTGGCTAGGATTTCTACATTTTCAAAGGTACGTCCAGGAACACCGTCTATATTTAAACGGTAATCAGATTCATCTCCTGTCGTTAAGCGTACGCTAGGAATATTAACAATCTCATCAGAGTCATTGTATACCTTAAAGTTATACGTGCTAGAGCCAATATTGGTAAATACGGTATCTAAGAAAATGGTATCTCTAGAAAAACGTAAATCTCCTGTACTAGGCGTTGTGTCAAAATCATTACGACATGAACTTACTAAAATGATACAAACTAATAAGAGTAAACTATAAATACTGCGCATTCAGATAAATTTTATTGGCACCGCCAAAGTGTTTAATACTCCGAGGCTTGCCTCGAAATTAAAATTCAGTTTCGTATAAATACCTCGTTGGGTTGCCCCGAGGTAGTTTACAACAAATATAACTTTTTAGCCAGTGCAATATTGCCTATAGATGCGATTACTTTTTTTTGAAGTTAAAAGAAGTTCTTTTTAGATACTCACGTATATGTATTTTACATTTTAATTTGATTTATGATCAGAATCTTTAATGAGAAACTTCCCCATCTTAATTATTATATGCTCCTCTTTTAGAATCATTTTAAGATTGACATTCACAACTTGTTGCCTATCTACCTTAACCTCTAGAGTTTTGTAATCTACATATGAGAAAAGGATGGTATCACCAGAGGTGATTTCTAACTCATAGTTACCATCAAAATCTGTATATACTCCTTTATCTGTTCCTTTTATATAGACACTAGCTCCTGGAATTGGGCCAGAGTTATCAGAGACATTTCCTTTTAAGACATATTTTTGTTGTTGTTGAGATGGTGCATTGTTTTGCTTTCGCGAAAGCGAACTAATCTCTATACTCTTATACACACTATCAGCATATTCTATCGTTCTAATTTTTCCTTGTGCTTTGACCTCTTGTGTAGAAAGAATAGCGGCAGGTATCAAAAGTGAAGCTGCATAACTCACCCATGACTTTCCTTTTTTACGTTGTAATTGAATAGGACGTTCTAACTGCGTTTGATGAAAACGACCACATAGATTTCCTCCGCCAGTTGCTGTTTTATAGAGTTGCTCATCTGTCATTTTTGAAAAATCAATGACTTCTTTTGTACATACAGCACAATGTTTTCCTTTTTGAGTAGGTGTCATAGTCGCCCAATCTTCATGGCAAGGCTCAGGAATGGTAATGATCATTGATTTTTTCATCAGTGTTAGTTTTTATAGTATCAAACCTAGCTTTTTTACAAAGACGATAAAATGATGAATGAGGGAATGAGGTGTTTTAGTGAGGGAACGTACTTCAAAAATGGCGTGTTACTCTATTTTGAGTATAGATGGTCTGTTAGTTGTAATCTGTATTATTTGAAAGTTCTCTCCAATATTTTAATTATGTGATACTGTCATTTCTGTAAAGGTTACCTAATTCGTTGACAGTTTTGATTAAATTTATTAGGTGCTAACCCGTCTAAGCTTTGATGTGGTCT
>NZ_CANLOB010000028.1 GCF_947492815.1 uncultured Dokdonia sp. | reverse complement strand
GTTTAGGAGTTTAGGAGTTTAGGAGTTTAGGAGTTTAGGAGTTTAGGAGTTTAGGAGTTTAGGAGTTTAGGAGTTTAAAAAATTATATAAGATACGAAGAATAAGATTCCCTTTTTCAAGTGAATGAAATAGACTATGTGAGGTGATTGAGTGATTTTCGCGAAAAGCGAAAATAGTATCGAAATTACCAACTGTAAATAGAGTAATACTCTAACGATAGAGCAATACTCTATTTACAGTGCATTATGTTTGTTATTTAAATATTAAAAAGCTCCTTCCCTTGAAGAGGGAAGATAGCTGTATCGAGGTGGCAAGATACAGACGGAAGAGAGAGGAAAGCTCGCTACCTCGAAGTGGAAAATAAAAAAAGAGACTATTAGTACAATAGTCTCTTTAATAACCGGTATTTTTTAAGAAATTACTCTTCTACAAGTACCCATTGCCCTTTTGCAATTAAAGGTTCTGCTTGTTTGTATTTTACTTCTTTATTTTCTCCTGTAATCACATTTTTAATAGTGACACGCTCGTTGCGTCCTATTTTTGGACGTTCACGTACAATAGTTTCTGTTACTTGTTGCTGCTGAGGTTGTGTGTTTCCTGCGGCTCTTGATTGTGCAGAACGCTCATCCATGTTAGGGATCTCTTCTTTAGAGGTTTCTAACTTTTCTTTTGGTCGTCTTACTTTTCCAGCATCTGCAACTTGTTGTTGGTTTCCTTGAGGAATTTCTCCTTTAAATAAGAAAGAGATTACTTCTTTGTTCACTTTATCAATCATTACTTTAAAAAGTTCGAAAGCTTCAAACTTGTAAATTAATAAAGGATCTTTTTGTTCGTGAACTGCTAGCTGAACACTTTGCTTTAGTTCATCCATTTTACGTAAATGCGTTTTCCAGGCATCATCGATAATGGCAAGCGTAATATTTTTTTCAAAGTCAGTAACCAATTGTTTTCCTTCAGACTCATAGGCGTCTTTAAGGTTTGTGATTACGCGTAATTCTTTAGTACCATCTGTAAAAGGAACTACAATACGCTCAAAATTACTTGCAGGATCTTCATATACTCTTTTTATAATAGGAAGTGCAAGATCTGCATTACGTGTCATTTTATCTCTGTAATGATCAAATGCCGAATGGTATACTTTATCTGTAATTTCTTTTGTTGAAAGACTACCAAATTCTGATTGTGATATAGGACTACTCATAGAGAAGTAGCGTATCAATTCAAATTCAAAATTCTTGAAATCTTGTGCTTGTTTATTTGCTTCTACAATTACCTCAGAAGTGTCATAGATCATATTTGCAAGATCTACACGTAAGCGTTCTCCGTGTAATGCATGACGACGGCGTTTGTATACTACCTCACGTTGTGCATTCATCACATCATCATATTCTAGTAATCGCTTACGAACCCCAAAGTTATTTTCTTCTACTTTTTTCTGAGCACGTTCTATAGATTTAGAAATCATACCATGTTGTATCACTTCTCCTTCTTTAAGACCCATACGGTCCATCATTTTGGCAATACGTTCACTTCCAAAAAGACGCATTAGGTTATCTTCTAACGATACATAGAACTGTGAACTTCCAGGATCTCCCTGACGTCCTGAACGACCACGTAACTGTCTATCTACACGACGAGAGTCATGACGCTCTGTACCTATAATAGCAAGTCCTCCGTCATCTTTTACTTTGTCTGAAAGCTTAATGTCAGTACCACGTCCTGCCATGTTTGTTGCGATTGTTACAATACCTGCATTACCTGCTTCGGCAACAATATCTGCTTCTTTTTTGTGAAGCTTTGCATTCAGTACATTATGAGGAACTTTACGTATGGTAAGCATACGGCTTAGTAATTCAGAAATTTCTACAGATGTTGTACCAATAAGTACAGGTCTTCCTGCATTAGAAAGCTGCGTTACTTCTTCTATAACTGCATTGTACTTTTCACGTTTTGTTTTATAAACGAGATCGTCTTTGTCTTTACGGGCAATAGGTCTATTTGTAGGAATCTCAATTACATCTAGTTTATAGATCTCCCAAAGTTCGCCTGCTTCTGTAACCGCAGTACCTGTCATACCAGATAGTTTGCGATACATACGGAAGTAGTTCTGTAGTGTTACGGTAGCAAATGTTTGTGTAGCATCTTCAATTTTTACATTTTCTTTTGCTTCAATTGCTTGGTGAAGGCCATCACTATAACGACGTCCGTCCATGATACGTCCTGTTTGCTCATCGACGATCATTACTTTATTCTCCATAACAACATACTCTGTATCTTTTTCAAAAAGCGTATAGGCTTTTAATAACTGATTCATCGTATGAATACGTTCAGATTTTACACTAAACTCACGGAAGAGTTCTTCTTTCTCTTCTGCTTCTTGTTCTGGCGAAAGTCCTTTTTCTTCTATTTTTGAGATTTCCATTCCCATTTCTGGCATTACAAAGAAGTTTGGATCTTCTGCTCCAGAAAGGTATTCTATTCCGCGGTCAGCAAGTTCGATTTGGTTATTCTTCTCGTCAATAGTGAAGTATAATTCTGCATCGATTTTTGGCATCTCACGGTTATTATCTTGCATGTAGAAGTTTTCTGTCTTTTGCAATAATTGACGAATTCCTTCTTCACTTAGATATTTAATAAGTGCTTTGTTTTTAGGAAGACCACGATATACGCGAAGTAATTGTACGCCTCCTTCTTTAGTGTCTCCTTCTGCAATTAATTTTTTAGCCTCAGCTAATGTGCCTACTAACTGCTGACGTTGTATAGAAACTAATTTCTCTATTTGAGGTTTTAAAGCATCAAATTCATGTACATCTCCTTTTGGTACAGGTCCAGAAATAATAAGCGGTGTACGTGCATCATCTACAAGTACAGAATCAACTTCATCTACAATTGCATAGTTATGAGGACGCTGAACTAAGTCGTCTGGAGAGTGTGACATGTTATCACGTAAGTAGTCAAAACCAAATTCATTATTTGTACCATATGTAATATCTGCGGCATATGCTGCACGACGTTCAGGGCTATTAGGTCTATGATAATCAATACAATCTATTGTTAATCCATGAAACTGGAATATAGGAGCCATCCACGCGCTATCACGTTTGGCTAAGTAATCATTTACAGTTACTAAGTGTACTCCATTACCGGTGAGTGCATTCAAGTATACAGGAAGTGTTGCTACTAATGTTTTACCTTCTCCTGTTTGCATCTCTGCAATTTTACCTTGATGCATTGCGACACCTCCAATAAGCTGTACGTCGTAATGAATCATGTCCCAAGTAACTTCTTTACCAGCAGCATCCCAACTGTTTGCCCAAATAGCTTTATCACCATTAAGGGTAACATAATCTTTGGTGCCACTAAGAAGCCTATCATATTCAGAAGCGGTAACTTCTAGTGATGTATTATGAGTAAAGCGTTTTGCTGTTTCTTTTACAACGGCAAATGCTTCGGGAAGAATTTCATTCAAAGTTGTTTCAGAGACGGTATATGCATCGTCTTTTAAACCATCTATTTGTGAGTAGATTTCTTCTCTGTGATCTATATCGTCTGTTGTCTCTGCTTCTGACTGTAATTTTGAAATACGGTCATTTATATCTTGTAGTGCATCAGCAAGACGTTTTTTGAATTCTATTGTTTTTCCTCGTAACTCATCTATGGAAATATTTTCAAATTCCTTTTCGTAGGATTTTATCTTATCTACAATAGGTGTAATAGCGCCAACGTCTTGTTTAGACTTATCACCTACAAATACTTTTAATACTTTGTCTAATAATCCCATAATATATGGTGTTGTTATGTGTAATTTACAAACATCAAATTTAATCAAAAAAAAAGCCTCTAGGCGAGACTTTTTATAGTGTTTTAACGTAATGTTTTATTAATATTCATCTTCGTTCCAGAGGTAATCTTCATCAGAAGGGTAATCTGGCCAAATCTCTTCGATTGAATCATAAGAGTCACCCTCATCCTCAATTGCTTGTAGATTTTCAACTACTTCTAGGGGTGCTCCAGTTCTTATCGCATAATCGATCAACTCATCTTTTGTTGCCGGCCAAGGTGCATCACTTAAATACGAAGCTAGTTCTAGTGTCCAGTACATATCAAATATGTTTTTAAATTTTGTGCAAAAATAATTTTTCTAAGCAGAAAACCAAGTGAAATGACGATTATTTCAAAATAAATTTAAGAACGTATATATCAGAGCATGTCAGTACGAGTGAAATTCTTACTTGAAAGTACTGTTTTGCTTGACTAATAGCAGGGTATTCTTTATTTTAATTTTTTAGGGATCCATTTGATCTCATCTGCCTGTAAATCGTTGGACAACTTCCGTGCCAGTACAAAAAGGTAGTCAGAAAGTCGGTTAAGATACTTTAAGGTGTGTTCATCAAAGGGTTCTAATTCGTATAATGCTGTTGCTAAGCGTTCTGCTCTACGGCAAACACAGCGAGCTATGTGACAATATGACACAGTAGTATGTCCTCCAGGTAATACAAAATGTGTCATCGGGGGTAAATGATCATTCATTTTATCCATCTCTGTTTCTAAAAGGACAATATCTTCTTCATCTACACGAGGAATGTTCAATCTGTCTTTGCCATTTTTTAATGTCATTTTTTCTGGATCGGTTGCTAATACAGCACCTACTGTAAAAAGTCTATCTTGTATATGTACTAGAATTTCTTTGCTTCTTGGATCAATTTCTTGATCGCGAATAAGGCCTATATGAGAATTTAATTCATCTACAGTTCCGTAACTGTCAATTCTAATATGATGTTTAGGAACACGGGTGCCTCCAAAAAGTGCTGTTGTTCCTTTATCTCCTGTTTTTGTATATATTTTCATTAATACTCGCGAAGGCGAGTATCTTATCTCGCAATCGACTTTTTATAGAAAGGGATACATCGTGTATGCCTTAGATTAATAGTTGTTAATATTATGTGTTTTCCACCTTCGTGGAAAGTTTTTGAATTTTCTTTTTGCGCCGCTAATATTTTTAATTAAAAACACTACGCCAATTAATATGGCTACCCAGAACATATCTTATTCTTCTTTTTCTTTTCTTTTAGCTTCATAATTGTCTCTAAAATTACGTCGTTTGCGATGATATAGTTTGTTTTTATTTCGTTTGTTATTTGCAAAAACGATCATAAATAAAACAGCAAGACCTATAAAAACAACAAATACTTGTGTGGTAGTAGATAATGAGTCAAAGAATTTCATAGTGATATTTTCTATGTGATTAAGGTAATACCCTTATAAAGAATTTGCAAACTTTTAAAAGGTGTATGTGTTTTATTTTTTTATGCGCTCTAAAACAAAATATTCATCATCAAATTCATTTTTACGAGGGCCTTTTATAGTGTATGTATTTGATATAGCATCTGCTCCAATTACATTCCATTCTTTTAAATTCTTAATCCAATTTTCTGATGTTACATGGACATTTTGAAGTGATGTTCCGGTGAGATTGGCATTCTGTATTGTTGTGTTGTCAAGAAAGGCATCGTCTAGAATAGCATTAGTTAAATTTGCATGGTTTAATTGAGCAAATCGTAAATCGGCATGTGTAAGATTGGTATTTCCTAGTTTTGCGTAGGTTAGGTTGGTATTGTTAAGATTTGCATTTTTAAGGTTAGCTTGCCATAAATCTACGCCCTGTAAGTCTGATGACGGCATATCTATGTTTTCTAGCGATACACCAAACATATTGGCATCTTTTAGGTATACATTATTAAAGGAAGCTGTAAATATTTTTTGCATGCTACTTTTACTAATATCGCTATGTATGAGGGCTAGTAAGAATTGTCCTTTTTCAGGACTTAATGGTTTTGTAAGCTTTTCTCCTTCTAAGAATTTGTAGGGCCTAAACCCGTACATTAATGACTTTGTTCTTGCGATAGTAGAGGCTGTTAATCTAGGAGACTCATAAAGCTCTTCATGTATAATGTCTAATACATTATCCATTAGAAATACAAGGTTGTTTCGCCTACTTGCTTCCTCTAGATAAATTTGGTTTTGAATTTTTTTGTTTTGTTCTTCTAGTTTTTCATTTTGTTGAAATAAGATGCTAGTCTGTACAAATAATACAAGCGCAGGGATTACAGCAAATAAAATGGTAAAAAGACCAATACGTGTTATGCGTTTTGCAATACTTGCAGAAAGTTGTGCGACTGATTTTTTAGAAACATTTGGGAGTTCTTCAAAAACAACATTAAAACTATTCTTTAAATCAGCACCAGCCCATATACCAACACCTTTAATAGAGGCTTTTAATATACGAGTATTACTTTCTGTTTGTTTTGATGAAATGGCATCAAGTTTTTGTTTTAAATCCTGATTTTCTTGCCGTAATGCTTTGTTTTCTTTTACTACTTGTTGGATGTTTTCTTCAGAAGGATTCATAACCACTATTTCCTGCTAAAAGTAGTATACTTTTAGAGAATCTGAAAGTGATACCTGAAATTGGAGTAGGGGGTGCTTTAATGATTCACTCTTCTTTCGGTTGTGAATCTCATGAGTTCACTTTAACGTTTCACTCTCCCTTCGGTCATGAATCTCGCTAGCTCGATTTCGCGAAAGCGTGTAAAAAAAACAGCTATAAGCGAGGAAACTATATTACTTCTTATTTCTTACGTCACTTTCAATGACACCGTCACGTAAACGTATCACACGATGCGCATGCTCAGCTATATCTTCTTCGTGTGTAACTAAGATAACGGTATTTCCTGCAGCATGTATCTCATCAAATAATGCCATAATTTCTACAGATGTTTTAGAATCTAGGTTTCCTGTAGGTTCATCGGCTAGAATAATAGAAGGTTTATTTACTAATGCTCTCCCAACAGCCACACGCTGGCGTTGTCCTCCCGAAAGTTGATTGGGTTTATGATCCATACGATCAGCAAGTCCTACATCGGTAAGTACTTCTTCAGCACGTTTACGGCGCTCTGTTTTTGAAGAGCCAGCATATACCATGGGTAAGGCAACGTTATCTAAAGCGGTAGTGCGCGGTAGTAAGTTAAATGTTTGGAAAACAAAACCTATCTCTGTATTACGGACATCTGCAAGTTCATCGTCAGACATACTACTTACATCACGATCATTAAGTACGTATGTTCCAGATGTAGGAGTGTCTAAACATCCTAAAAGATTCATTAAAGTAGATTTTCCAGAACCAGAAGGTCCCATAAAAGCAACATATTCTCCTTTTTCGATATCTAGATCAATACCCTTGAGTACATATACAATTTCACTACCTAATCGAAAATTTCTTCGAATATCTCGAATCTTAATCAAATTACTCATACTATAATTACTGTATTGTTACTTGGGAAATAACAAATGGTTTTGCTATTAGAAGACTAAAGTAAAGTATTGTTACAAGTTTATGAATACTTTTTTCGCTTTAAGCGAAAATATATAAAAAAATAAAAGAGAAAAAGAGTTAGCTATCTATAATTTAATAGCAAAATGTTCTTTGTGTTGCTCTTTCCTAAAGAAAACAAATCCTACCCAAAAACAATCTATTGTGACTGTTACTTCAGAGAAATCTTTAATAAGATTCCATGCTTTTGTCATTTCTGATGACCAATGGATATCATCAAAAACCCATATAGTTTCGTTGGTGATGGTTGGTAGTAAATCTTGTGCATATTGTAGCGTGGCCTCTTTAGAGTGATTTCCATCAAAATAGACAAGGTCAAATTGTTTTGAGTGTTGTTTTTTTATGCTTTCGCGAAATTCTCCGATGATGATATTTACATTATTAATATTAAAATGCTGCAATTGCGTTTTAGCTATTTGCGCTGTTGCTGGGCATCCTTCTAAACTAATAACTTTTGAATTAGAATTTAAAGCTAGTGCAATAGTGCCCATACCTAAAGAAGTTCCTATTTCTAAAATGTTTTTTGAAGAAAAATAATTAGTTATGCTATATATAAGTTGCATTCGTTTTATGGAAGCTCCTGCATAGCGTGCAATTTTTTTTACAGGTCTCTTGTTTGAAGAAAATACACGAGATCCAGCACCATAATCTGTTACGGATATTATTTGATCATTTTTTAAAAGGGTATTTCTATACTTTAGTAATAGGTGATAAATATTTTGGTTTGGGGTGTCTTTGAGACATTCTTTTTCAAATGAAAATACAAAAGGAGAATGTATTCCATGAAGATGAAATGTTTTAGGAAGCCATTTGAGATATGTTAGTATTTGATGTAACACTATCTATTTTTTCGTCTTAATATTTCTCAAATCTCAAATCTCAAATCTCAAATCTCAAACCCAATACTTATGTTCTAAGTTGTGATTTGTAATTTACAACGAGAAGGAGTTTGTGAGTTTTTTATTTTTATTTTTATACTTAACACTTAACACTTAACACTTAACACTTAACACTTAACACTTAACACTTAACACTAGTTATTCTTCCATCTTTGCAGAGAGTTCAAACCAACGTTCTTCTTTTGTCTCTATACTTTTTATAATTTCATCTAATGCAATAGAGGCTTCTGTGATTTGATCTTGTGTTAGGTCTGGGTTTAGGAATTCTTTTTCTTTTTCAGTTTTATCTCTTTCTAATTGAGCAATCTCACGTTCTAACTTTGTATGTTCCTTTTGTTCTTGGTATGTAAGTTTTCCAGAGTGCTGTTTTTCTTTCCATGATTTAGTGGCAGAAGGAGAAGCGCTTTCTGTGGCATTTGCAATTATTTTTTGATTGGTGGTTTTAGTTGTGGCATCTGTATGATTAAAACTTACATTACCCTCATATGTACGATAGTCTGAATAATTTCCTGGAAAATTGTCAATAATGGCATTCCCTTTAAAGACAAAAAGATGATCTACAATCTTATCCATAAAGTAACGATCGTGAGATACTACAACAAGACATCCTGGGAAATCCAATAAAAAGTTTTCAAGTACATTTAAGGTAACGACATCAAGATCGTTTGTTGGTTCATCCAGTATTAAGAAATTAGGATTTTGTATAAAAACAGTACATAAATATAAACGTCTGCGTTCACCACCGCTTAATTTTTCTACAAAATCATATTGCTTTTTTGCATCAAAAAGGAAACGTTCTAATAATTGTCCTGCCGAGATAATTCTTCCTTTTTTAAGAGGAATAAAATCGCCAAATTCTTTAATAACATCAATTACTTTTTGACCAGGTTTGATATCGATTCCTTTTTGAGTATAATACCCAAATTTTACAGTGTCTCCTACAATGACTTTCCCCGCATCTGCAGGCAAAGCACCCGTCATAATATTAAGGAATGTAGATTTGCCAGTTCCATTTTTTCCTATAACTCCAATACGCTCTCCTGTTTTAAACACGTACTCGAACTGATTTAGTATTTTTAAATCTCCAAAAGCTTTACTTACTTTATGGAATTCAAGAATTTTACTTCCCAAACGCTCCATGTTAATTTCTAATTGGACTTGATGGTCATTTCGTCGCTGACTCGCCTTTTCTTTGATTTTATGAAAATCATCTATACGAGATTTTGATTTTGTAGTACGCGCTTTAGGTTGGCGACGCATCCATGCTAGTTCTTTTTTGTAAAGTAATTTTGTTTTTGCTAATTCAGTAGATTCATTTGCGAGACGCATTTCTTTGTTCTCAAGATAGTATGCATAATTCCCTTTGTAGCTATATAGTTTTCCTTGATCAAGTTCTATAATTTCATTACATACATTTTCTAAAAAATACCGATCATGTGTAACCATAAAAATGGTGAGATTTTCTTTCTTGAAATAATCTTCTAGCCATTCAATCATTTCAAGATCTAAATGGTTTGTAGGTTCGTCAAGAATCACTAAATCAGGTTTGCTAAGTAGAAGTGATGCTAGCGCTAAACGTTTTTTTTGTCCTCCGCTTAATAAAGCTACTTTTCTATCTAAATCGTTTAACTTAAGTTTTGATAGTATTTGCTTGTATTGTGTTTCAAAATCCCAAGCATCCATTGCATCCATAGCCTCAAATGCTTGTTGATAGGCGTCCTGATCTTCTGGATTTGCTAATGCCTTTTCATAGGCAGCAATAGTTTTAACAATTTCATTATCTCCCGTAAATATAGTTTCTTCTACAGTGAGAGATGGAGATAGATTAGGCTCTTGCGGTAAGTACGATACTGTAATTCCTTTACGCGATACTACTTGACCACTGTCTGTGTCTTCTATGCCAGCTATAATTTGTAGCATAGAGGTTTTTCCAGTACCATTTTTTGCTACAAAGCCTATTTTTTGATCTTTATTGATACCAAAAGAGATGTCTTTAAATAAGGCATGTTCTCCAAATGATTTTGATATTTGTTCAACTGAAAGGTAATTCAATACGTATATGTTTTAAAATTTGAATGTAATCTTAAAATGTTCTTTCAAATTTTTGTTCTTAAATGCTGTAATAAGGAGTTTTTATAATATTGCTAAAATACCTAATCTATAAATAGCATTGCAAATAATTTATCATTGCTTTTTAGAAGATATTAAGGATAATATACGTTAAACCTCTATGAAAGTTTCATTATTAACGATGAACGCCTATATTTGTTATTCATAACCTTAACCTGATGAAATACCCAGCTGTGCTTTTATTGCTCGTTATCCTTGCGAGCATTTCTTCCTGTATACCTACCAAAAAGCTTACGTATCTTCAAGAAAATACTGAAAAAGCTAATGACAGCATAATTAGTCTGCATTTACAACAACAGCCCTATAGAGTTCAAGTAAGTGATGTTTTAAGTATTCGCTTGAAAGCTTTAGATCAAGAACTTGTTGAGTTCTTTAATCCTATTGGTTCAGGATCTACAAGTTTAGACGAAGGATATTATTATGACGGTTTTGCAGTAGATAGGCATGGTAATATACGTATGCCAACATTAGGAGAAATAAATGTATTAGGACGCACTACTGAAGAAATACGAGGTATTATAGAGCAGCGACTACTCAAAGACTATTTTGAAAGAGAATCAGATCTTTTTGTAACTGTTAAACTTGCAGGGATACGTTATACAATGGTAGGAGAAATATCAAGTCCTGGAATTAAAACAGAACTCACAGAAAAATTATCTGTGATGCAGGCTATTGCAAACTCAGGTGATATTCCAATTACAGGTGACCGTACAGATGTTATTATTATACGACAATATCCAGGAGGACAAAAAGTCCATCACATAGATCTTACCACTATTGATGCCATGAATTCTCCATATTATTATGTACAACCTAATGATATGATTGTTGTAAATCCGTTGCCACAAAAGAGTTTTGGTTCAGGTACAACGGGTCTTGATACTTTTAGAACGATACTTACGGTAGTGACAGCACTTACCACAACGATATTATTATTTACACGTCTATAAGTTATGGATGAAGATTTTGACATACAAGACTCGGGTAGTTTTTTTGACTTTAAAGGGTTTTTACTTAAAGTACTGAGTTTTTGGCCACTTTTTATAATCTGTTTAGCAATTGCATACGGAGTTGCGTATTACAACAATATAAGAAAGCAGCCAGTATATAGACTTAGTAATATGATCTCTATAAAAGATGATCAAAACCCTTTATTTACCGGTAATACAAGTCTTGTGTTTAATTGGGGAGGAACTACAGATAAAGTACAGACAAATATAATTCTCTTCAAATCCCGAACACATAATGAAAAAGTAGTTTCTTACTTACAATATTATATTAACTATTTAGAACAAGGTAAATACAATTTAATAGACGTCTATGGTAAAACGCCATTTAAGTTTCAGTTAGATGATACTAAAGGACAAGTCTATAATAAGCGTATTACAGTAAAAGATTTAGGAGATGATCTCTTTGAGCTTTCGATTCCTTTTACGAGTAATAGGGCAAGGCTTTATAATTACAGTACATATGAATATCAAAATGCTTCAGTCCCTACTCCAGAATTTAGAGAAACTGTACGATTAGGAGATACTTTAAATTTTCCATTTTTAAAAGGAGTATTTCAAGCTACTGACGTATTGCCTAGAGCTGGAAAAGAATACTATGTGAGTTTTGGTAATTTTAATAGTGTTGTAATGCGTTACCAAGGTATTACCATTTTGCAAACTCCAAGAGGTTCTTCTATTCTGGAATTAAGTCTTTCGGGTACTAATAAAAATCGTATAGTAGACTATTTAAATGCGTCTGTTATTGTAAGAGAAAAGGATCAGTTAAATCGTAAAAACCTATTTGCTACTAATACTATAAAATTTATAGATAGTAGTTTGGTAGATCGTAATGAAGATTTACAAGATGTTATAGACGAACTTAATGAGTTTAAAAATAAAAATATAGACGTTGCCTTAAAAGGAGGTTCTGCTACATTAACTGAGAAGTTAAAGCAATACGATAATAAAAAAGAAGGATTACAACAACGCTTGTCTTATTACAGAATTTTAGAAGATTACCTTACATCCAGAACTGATTATAGTAGTGTGCCTGCTCCTTCTGTATCAGGAATAGAAGAGCCAAATATTGCTTCAAGTGTAAGTAAAATAATAGCATTATCTGTAGAGCGTAGTGATTTACGATATTCAGCTAAAGAGGGGAATCCAAAATTTAGAGAGATAGACCGAAGTATTGATGCTGAAAAGGAAGTGCTTCTTGAAAATATAACATCATCTACAGATATTATCAATACAGAAATTAGACAAGTCAATAGTGATATTAGTGCGGCAGAGTCCGAATTACGTACGTTTCCTCAAGAAGAACAAGAACTTGCAAATATTCAACGAAAGTTTACCTTGAGTCAAAATGCATATAACTTGTATTTGTCAAAGCGCAGTGAAGCTACCATTATTAAGGCTTCTAATGTTTCAGATATTCTTTTTATAGATGAAGCAAAAGATGTAGGAGGAGGGCAAGTAGGTCCTAACACACGCCTTAATTATATTATAGCAACGATAGTAGGAGGAGTAATTCCTCTGGTGTTGGTTTTCTTACTGGTGTTTTTTAATACCAAAATCGGAACACCAGATGAGATCAAAAAATTATCAAAAATCCCTATACTAGGTGTTATAGGAAAGAGTAAGCATCGTAATAATTTGGTGGTGAGAGATCGTTCTAGGTCTTCCATAGCAGAAGCCTTTAGAGGAATACGTTCTAGTTTGCAATTTATGTATCGCAAACAAGATATAGAAGGTGCAAAAACAGTACTAGTTACTTCATCGGTAAGTGGTGAAGGAAAAACATTTACATCTATTAATATTGCATCTGTTTTCGCTTTAAGCGAAAAGAAAACTGTACTAGTAGGTCTTGATTTACGGAAGCCTAAAATATTTGATGATTTTGAAATATCTAATGAAGTAGGTGTTGTTAACTATCTAATAGGTCAAAATGCGGTAGATGAAATTAAACAAGAAAGTGGTATTCCGTATCTAGATATTATTTTATCAGGTCCTGTGCCTCCTAATCCTTCAGAATTACTGTTAAGTGATGCTATGAAAGAGTTTATGGAAGAGTTAAAACAGAACTATGATTATATTATTTTAGATACGCCTCCTGTAGGCCTTGTAGCTGATGCACTTGAAATTATGAATTATGCAGATGCTTCTTTGTATATGATACGTCAGGGGTATACTAAAAAGGGAATGTTAGGATTGATTAATGAAAAACATTCAAAAGGAGAGATCAGTAATGTAAGTTTTGTCTTAAATTATTTCCAAAGTAAAGGAAAGTATGGCTACGGTTATGGCTATGGTTATGGCTATGGTTATGGAGCATATGGTAATGGTTATCACGATGATGGTAAGAGCATGTCATTCTTTAAACGTTGGCGCAGAAAAATGAAGAGAATGTTTAGAAGAAAATAATTAAAACCTGTTAATTATACTATTTTGAATAAAGTGAAAGATACAGAGTGGTTATATGAAATAAAACCCAAAGGCAAGTTTATAGATCTTAATTTTAAAGAGATATGGCGCTATCGAGACTTGTTGGTATTATTTGTAAAACGTGATATTGTTACAGTATATAAACAAACCGTATTGGGACCTTTATGGTTTTTGATTCAGCCGTTATTTACTTCTGTGATTTTTACATTGGTATTTAATAATGTAGCAGGAATAGATACAGGAACAGTTCCTTCATTTTTATTTAATCTTTCAGGAATAACATTATGGTCTTATTTTAAACAATCATTAACAAATACATCCTCTACATTTACAACAAATGCTAATCTGTTTAGCAAAGTGTATTTTCCTCGTTTTATATCTCCCTTATCTAAAGTAACATCAGGATTGTTTAAATATGCAATTCAACTCCTTATTTTTATTGTATTTTTTCTTTACTTTTTATTATATCAAGGGAAGGAGATAGGTGTTGGTCATACTATCTATTTACTTCCAATTGTGATTTTAACAATGGCGATGTTAGGGCTAGGTGTAGGAATGATTTTAAGTGCATTTACTACAAAATATAGAGACTTTAATATTTTTATTTCTTTTGGAATACAACTCTTACTTTATTTGTCTGCTGTGATGTATCCATTAGCTTTGGTAAAAGAAAAATTATCTGAATATTATTGGGTCGTAGAGTATAATCCTGTAGCGCAGGTTATAGAGTCGTATCGTTATATGCTATTAAATACAGGAAGTCCTAATCTAAAAGGATTGTTTTTAAGTTTTGGACTTAGTATTGTGCTACTTTTAGTGGGACTTATTATTTTTAATAAAACAGAGCGAACGTTTATTGATACCGTATAATAGTATGAGACAAGAGATTCCTCTTTTTTATTGGTCATCTAAGATTTTTGAAAATAAAAATCAAGAAAACTACGGAGACATACTCTCTGCTCAAATAGTCTCTTGGGTGAGCGGAAAAGAAACTTCTTTTTATAATGCACCTCAGAAAAAAAAGAGTTGGTTTAAAAAATCATATTTGATGGCTATAGGAAGTATCATGTCCTATACTCAGCCCAAGGCAACTGTTTGGGGAAGTGGTATTATATCTAGAAAAGATCAATTTTCTAATGCTACATTTTGTGCTGTTCGGGGTCCGCTTTCGCGAAAGCGTATACTTGAACTTGGATATACATGTCCCGAAATATATGGGGATCCAGCTATTTTGTTGCCAGACTTTTATCAACCCACAATAGAAAAGAAATACGAATATGGGTTTATTCCTCATTATGTAGATCAGGATATCGTGTCAGAATGGTATAACGATAAAGATAAAGTAACAGTACTCAATCTTATTAATGATGATATATTCTTTATCACTGACCGTATGTTGGAGTGTAAAAAAATAATAAGCTCTTCATTACATGGAGTTATTGTTGCACAAACATATGGTATTCCAGCTATCTGGGTGCAGTTTTCAAATAAATTGAGTGGTGATAATGTAAAATATGCCGATTATTTTTTATCTGTTGGAATCACACCTTATACCCCCGTATTTATAGATGAAAAGAAACCGTTAGATGCTTATGAGGCAATTTTTTCTGAGGTCGACGCAGTACCAGATGCTAAAAAAATAAAAGAAGTACGCACAGCACTTAAAAATGCATTTCCAAAAGAATTTCTATGAGTGATATTATATTAAAAATAGAAAATGTATCCAAACAATATCGATTAGGACTTGTAGGGCTAGGTACACTCTCTCATGATCTTAATAGATTTTGGCATAAAATAAGAGGTAAAGAAGATCCGTATTTAAAATTAGGAAGTGTCAATGATCGAAGTGCAAAAGCGAGTTCTCAATATGTGTGGGCATTACAGGATATTAATTTTGAAGTAAAACGAGGAGAGGTATTAGGAATTATAGGAAGAAATGGCGCAGGAAAATCGACACTTTTAAAATTATTATCTAGAGTAACAGCACCTACAACAGGAACTATTAAAACCCGTGGACGTATAGCAAGTTTGCTAGAAGTAGGAACAGGAATGCACCCTGAGTTAACAGGTAGAGAAAATATCTTTTTAAATGGTGCCATACTAGGAATGACCAAAGCTGAAATTTCAGGTAAAATAGATGAGATTATAGCCTTTTCGGGATGTGAGATGTATATAGATACCCCCGTAAAACGTTATTCTAGTGGGATGCGCGTTCGTTTAGGATTTGCAGTTGCGGCTTTTCTAGAACCCGAAATATTGGTGGTAGATGAGGTGCTTGCTGTAGGTGATGCAGAGTTTCAGAAAAAAGCGATTGGAAAAATGCAAGATATTTCCAGTTCTGGAGGAAGAACCGTACTTTTTGTAAGTCATAATATGTCTTCTGTAGAAGCCTTGTGTACAAGAGTGATTAGTCTTAAAAACGGTGCTATTTTAGATGATGGAGATCCAACTGAAGTGATTCAAAATTATCTAAAATCAGACTTTTTATCCAATAGGAGTTTTGAGTTTTCTGATTTGGAATCTGCCTATGGAAATGATAAGGTTAAGATTGTAGCAGGAGCTATTGAGAATGGAAGTTCTGTACATAAAGATGATATTATAGATGTGACATCAGAAGTCAATGTTAGAATAAGAGTGGTTAACTTAACTAAACAGGAAAGATTATCCGTTGGGTTTAACTTAATGACAATAAAAGGAGATGTAGTCTTTGGCACTGGTAATAAATTTGATTGTGCCCTTTCTAAAGAGACAGAAGTGGCTGCAGAAATACCAGCCAATTTTTTAAATGATGAACATTACCAAATTCATATGTATGTTCATACAAAAGATATGCAAATCCTATATTCAAATAAAGAGTTTTTACAATTTCAAGTAAAAGATGCTAAGCGTGAGTTGGGGTATTTAGGAAAAATACAAGGTTTAATTAGACCTAAAATCAAATGGAATGTTGAGTAGATTGCACCTTTTATTTACAAAAAATATTTCTCCTTCAGGGTTAAGTTTATTTCGCATATGTTATAATACTGTTCTGCTTTTTGAAGTATTCTTTATATATGAGTATAAAGAATTTATTTATGACCCTATTCCTTTTATAGAAGTTTCAGACCTTCAATTAGGGCCATCTATTTTGATATGGATGGGAGTTGTTGTGTCTATGATCTTAGGATATAAAACAAGATACATGGCAATGGCCAACTATGTGTTTACACTCATTTTTATATCCTCTAATAATAATTTTGAATATCACATGCATTGTATTTATACCATCATGAATTTTTTAATGATATTTATGCCGTTAGATGAGAATTTGTCATTGGAGCGTTTTTTCTCTGATAAAAAGAGTAGAAAGGTTCCCGTGTTTTTTTATTCTATACCTTTGTTTTTTGGTATTGGGATGCTCTATTTTGATTCTGTTTTCTTTAAATTTAAATCTGAAATTTGGATGACAGGCATGGGCGTCTGGTTACCTGCGGTGATTCCACAAACAACATTATTAGAACCTAATTGGATGTTAGATCAACGATGGTTAATGTTGATATTAGGATATTATACACTTGCTTTTGAGACTTTATTTATTTTTTTAATATGGCATAAATGGTCTAGACTATATGCAGCGATATCAGGAATATTGTTACATATAGGTATTTTTATTGTTTTTCCAATTCCTCTTTTTGCCTTAGGAATGATCGCGATTTATATTTTGGCGTTGCCTGTTGGTTGGATTGATAAAATAATTTTAAAGTTTACGAAACTTGAATTGTCTGATGAGCCTTTTAAATTAAAAAATATAGAAATAAAATCATTTAAGATTTTATTTCTAGTATTAGTATTACTTCAAGCGAATGTAACATTTAATCATAATTCTGGATTGAGTGATTATACCACTCGTTTGTATAATAAAATAAAATTACGAAGCTTAAAACGATATACGGCAAGAGTTAAAAATTTTTCTATAAGAGCCTTTGGGATAGGGCCTCATGGCGTTTTTATAGATCATCATTTTGAAAACTATAATCATATCGTAGCAGTAAAACATATTGGAAAAGAAAATGAGACTTGGTTACCTTATGTTTGGGAAAATGGAGCTCTTAATGAAGACATTGTTAAGGGTCCCAATTGGGCTTATATATACTTTAGAGTGAATAGTCCTACTATAGATCAGCAAGACTTTGAAAATGGAATTATGAGATTGACTGCAGATTGGGCTGCTAAAAATAAGATATCGCTAGATGATACAAGTTTTGAAATACTCGCGAAAAGAATAGACTTACCAGAAAATTTTCAGTGGGAAAAAGGATATATAGAAAAACAAAGAAAAGTACCTTGGAAATCTGCTGGTCAGATAATATGGAAAGATAAACAAGCTTCTTTTCAAATTAAAATTATAGAAGATATTTATTAAAGGAATAACTTATTGTGGGGTATGTGAAAAATAATTCAAGTAATAAACAGAATTTATTAAGTCATATATCATATGAATGTTATGAATCATGGTTTCTTAAGAAAAAAGATATATTGTATAAAGTAATCTAAAGTATGAGTAAACGTCTTTTTGTTATACAATCAAACTATATTCCTTGGAAAGGCTATTTTGATGCTATTAATAGTGTAGATACTGTCGTTATTTATGATGAAATGCAGTACACTAAAAATGACTGGAGAAATCGTAATATAATAAAGACACAGGCTGGTGTGCAATGGCTTACGATTCCAGTTTCGTTTAGTGGGAAATTTGGGCAAAAGATTAATGAAGCTCAAATATCTAATGATATATGGAGAAAAAAACACTGGAAAACAATAGTACAAAATTATAATAAGGCGCCTTATTTTCATCTTTATAAAGATATTTTTGAAGAGCTCTATTTAAGAAATTCTTTTTCATCATATCTTACAGATATTAACTTATTATTCATTCAAACTATAAATGAAATATTAGGTATAGAAACTGAAATTATAAGGAGTAAAGATTTGATGTTGCAAGGAGATAAAAATGAACGGTTAATAGGTGTCTGTAAACAACTAAAAATAACAGATTACCTTTCTGGTCCTGCAGCCAAATCATATATGGATGAACAAGCTTTTGCAGATAATCAAATTAATGTTTCTTATGTTGATTATTCAGGATATCCTGAGTATAATCAATTATTTGAAGATTTTGAACATGGTGTTAGTATATTAGACCTTATATTTAATACTGGGGAAGAAGCAATACATTACATGAAAAGTTTTAAGAATGAAACGTAAAATAGCTTTTGTTGGTTTTGGAGCACTTGGATTACAATTGTTTGAATTCTTAAACGAAGAATCAGATATTAATGAAGATGCTTTGTTTTTTGATGATATTAAATTTGAAAATAAAGACGAACGATCATTTCCATTTAAAGATTTTTTAAATGAAACGTTTAAAGAATACGAGTTTTGTGTTGCTCTTGGTTATAAAAATTTGAACGTTAAAAGAGATATTATTTTACAGCTTAAAAAAGCAAATAGAAAATTAGTTACTTTTATTCATCCATCTGCTTTTGTTCATCCAACTGCTGAAATAGAAGAAGGAGTCATAGTCTATCCTATGTGTAATATAGATCAAAACGTGATTATTCATTCAGGAGTATTACTTAATAATACTGTGACTATTAGTCATGATTCTACTATAGGAATGGCAACATTTATAGCACCTGGAGCTATCATTAACGGAAATATTAAGATAGGTTCAGGAACATTTATAGGGTCAGGTAGTTTGATTTCAAATAGTGTTGGAATTGGAGCAAATGTAATTGTCGGTATAGGAACGGTTGTGACATATGAAATACCTGATGATAGCTCAGTTGTAGGAAACCCTATGAGATTTCTTAAAAAAAAGATGAACCTTTTATGATCCCTTTCAATAAACCATATCTAACAGGTAACGAAACTTTATATATCAATGAAGCTGTAGCTTCGGGTAAGATTTCTGGGAATGGAAATTTTACACAAAAGTGTCAATCATTTTTTGAAGATACGTACGGTTTTAAGAAATGCTTGCTAACGACTTCTTGTACTGATGCGCTAGAAATGGCAGCATTGTTATTGAATATTAAGCCAGGAGATGAAGTCATTGTTCCGAGTTATACATTTGTTTCTTCAGCATTAGCATTTATTCGGGAAGGGGCTAAGATCGTATTTGCAGACTCAATGGATTCAAATCCTAATATTGATGCACAAAAAATCGAAGGCTTACTAACAGAAAAGACTAAGGTAATAGTAGTTGTACATTATGCGGGTGTCGCCGTAGATATGGACCCGATTATGAAGCTTTCGCGAAAGCATAATTTTTATGTCGTAGAAGATGCAGCACAATCTATTGACTCTTATTATAAAGGAAAAGCATTGGGAAGTATAGGACATCTCTCTGCATTTTCTTTTCATGAAACTAAAAATATAATTTCAGGAGAAGGAGGAATGCTCGCTATCAATGATGAAGCTTTAATACCAAGATCCGAAATCATATGGGAAAAAGGAACCAATAGAGCTTCTTTCTTTAGAGGAGAGATTAATAAATATGGATGGGTAGATACAGGGTCTTCATTTTTGCCATCTGAAGTCATTGCGGCATTTTTATATGCACAACTAGAAAATATTGAAAGTATACAAAAACAACGTTTACATCTTTGGAATACTTACTATGATGGATTAAAAGAATTAGGCGATGCGGGTAACGTACAATTACCTTTTATTCCGGAATATGCTACAAATAATGCGCATATGTTTTATTTGATATGTAATACGGCCCAAGATCGTAATGAATTGATTCAACATATAAGAAATAATGGTGCACATGCAGTTTTTCATTATTTAAGTTTACATAAAAGCGACTATTATTTAGAGACTAATGAAACGGCATCATTACCCCATTCTGAAAAATATACAGATTGTCTCGTACGACTTCCTTTCTATTATGAATTATCAGATCAAGAAGTACAATTAGTGATACATGCAATTCATTCTTTTTTTGAAAAAAAGTAACAATGTCTAAAAAAACAAAAATAGTATGGGTTGTTTATGACTTTGTTCAAGCTGGTGGACAACGATATGTGTATGAGATATGTAAAGCATTAAATAAAGAAAAATTTCAAGTTGATGTTTTAAAAGTAAGCCCCTTTAATAGTGATGTTAATTTTAAAGAAGAATATTATTATCAACCAACGCTTGATGTAGGGTGCGAAATACTTTTTTTAAACGATTTATTGGTCAAAGAAAAAAAAGCAATTTCTTTTTCTCATAAATTAAAACGAAAGATGAAGAAAAAACTTCATCTAGAATCACAAGAACCATCACATATAAAAGCGAGAAATAAGGAGATCATTCTTAGTTTATTAGATAGATATGATGTGGTGAGTTTCTCAGGAATTGGTGTATACAATAACCTATGTATTAGCCGAGAAATAACCATTAGTCATGGACTTATTCATTTATTAATGGGGAGGTTTCAGGGAGAGAATATCTATAAGAGTTTTGAAAAAGATGCGCATTATAATTTTGTATCTGGCTTTGAATCTGATATATTATCTAATGAATTAGAAGAGTTCTCACAGTATAAGCATACGTATTACCCTTTAAGTATGGAATGCAATACTTATGTGAAAAAGAATACTGATACTACTGAAAAAATAACCATAGCAATTTTTACACGTCTTAGTCGAATGAAGCCATTAGATCCGTATTTATACGGTTTTAAATTACTTTTAGAAAAAGGACTAGATGTACACTTGAATATATATGGTGGAGGAGATCCTGAAGAAATAGGATTATTACGACAACTTGATTATATGTATATAAGAGATAAAGTAACTTTCTGCGGTCATACGTCATCGATTAAAGAAACGCTTCTTCACGATACCATTGATATTGCTTGGTTTCAGGCAACCAATCAGCAAATTGCAGGCTATGCGGCTATCGAAGTCGCACTAGGCGGACTCCCTCAAGTATTATGGGACTTTGCATATAGGGGAGGAGATGCTGAAGAAGGAAGAGTTTTTCCAAGCTTTACAGATATAACAGCTTTTGTAAACTATAATTATGAAGTATTACAATCTTCTGAAAAGCTGCATAAGTTAGCTGTAGTGCAGCAGAATTTCATTTTGAATAAACACAGTGTTGCCAAGACAATTTCTATCTTAGAAAAACTTTATGAAGAACATGGGAAATGATTTTATAAACATACCCTTTGAAATAAAAAACCTTGATAGGTATTATATTAGGACCTCTATATTTAATGCTCTTAAGAGATCACTTCCTAAATTAGAAGGAACGCTGTTAGATATAGGATGTGGTAAAATGCCATATCGAGAGTATATTTTAAATAATAGTCAAGTTGAAAAATATGTAGGTTTAGATATAGAGACGGCAATTGCTTATGATACATCAGTGCAACCAGACGTAACTTGGGATGGTGAGGTAATGCCTTTTGAAGATAATAGTTTTGATTGCGCATTTGGGACAGAAGTACTTGAACATTGCCCAGATCCAGATAAAATTTTAAAAGAAGTTTATAGGGTATTAAAGCCTGGAGGAGTGTTCTTTTTTACAGTCCCTTTTTTATGGCCATTGCATGAAGTGCCTCATGATGAGTATAGATACACGCCTTTTTCACTAAAAAGAAAATTAACGGCAGTGGGGTTTCAAACAATAGAAATACAAGCAACAGGAGGCTGGCATGCATCAATGGCTCAAATGTTAGGGTTATGGGTTCGTAGAAGTATGATTCCAAATACTAAAAGAAAGGTATTATCTTTCCTATTAAAACCAGTGATCAAGAAATTGATTAAAATGGATCACAATAGAAAAATAGATTTTAAAGAAAGTCAAATGATCACAGGACTTACTGGAATTACGCGTAAATGACAAAAAAACATAAAAATATTGCTCTTTTTTCTCCTAATGAAGCTGTGTATTCAGAGACGTTTGTATACGCCCATAAAACAATGTTAGATGGAAATGTTTTTTATTATTATGGAACGCGTAAGGATATTAAATTAGAGAACTCTACGATGAATTTACATCATAGTTCGTCCTCATTATTAACCAAAATATCACGTAAACTTAAAAAACCAGATACAAAATACCTCAGATGGTCAGTTCTTATACAATCAATGATTACTAATGATATTGATGTCATATTAATTGAATTTGGACCTCATGCACATAACTTATTACCATTTTTAGAGCAAGTAGACATTCCTTTTGTTGTACATTTTCACGGTTATGACGCCTCTGTAGATAGTGTTATAAAAGAATGTGATAATTATTCAGAAGTTTTTGAACGTGCTGCTTCGGTCATTGTAGTCTCTACAGAAATGAGAGAGAGGCTTATTAATTTAGGGTGTGAAGCTTCAAAAATAACATATACGCCTTGTGGCCCTAATGATGCATTTCTAGAAGTAACCCCTACATATACTAAAAAACAATTTGTGGGGATAGGTCGTTTTGTAGATAAAAAAGCGCCTTATTTTACGATACTCGCTTTCGCGAAAGCATTAAAAGAAGTACCAGATGCAAAGCTTCTTTTAGCAGGTAATGGTCCGCTATTAAATACTTGTCAAAATTTAGTAGCATATCATCAAATGACAGCTGCAGTTTCTTTTTTAGGAATTATTAAACCAGATACATTTAGAAATATACTTTCTGAATCTAGAGCATACGTGCAGCACAGTATAACAAGTGATATTGGTGATATGGAAGGAACACCAGTGGCCATCATGGAAGCACAAGCTTCTGGTCTTCCTGTAATCTCTACACGACATGGAGGCATAAGAGATGTGATTGTAGAAGAAGAAACAGGTCTTTTATGTGATGAAAAAGATGTAGACGAAATGGCTAAATTAATGATCAGACTATTAAAGAATAAATCTGAAGCAACTACTATGGGACAAAATGGAAGAAAACGTGTTTTAGAAAAATATACGATTTCCCATCATATTCAAACCATAGATGAAGTTCTCGAAAATGCTATCTTACAATATAAATAAGTGTCAATATTTAACATTATGCCAAGCCCAATAGTTTTATTTGTATATGATAGACCCGAGCATACACTGCAAACACTAGAGGCGCTTAAAAATAATGATGGTGCTAATGAATCTATACTTTACATCTACGCAGATGGCCCTAAAGACAACGCTAGCACTAAAAATATTGAAAAGATAGAAGAAACAAGACGAATTCTTAAACAGTCAAAGTGGTGTAAAGAAGTTCATATTATAGAGCGTACTTCAAATATTGGATTGGCTGCAAATATTATAGATGGCGTTACTACCGTTGTAAATAAACATGAACAGGTAATCGTTTTGGAAGATGATATTGTTACTTCCAAAGGATTTTTAAACTATATGAATGATGCATTACAATTCTATAAGGACCATAAAGAAGTAATGCATATTTCAGGATTTATGTATCCACATAAAGAAACATTGCCAGAAACTTTTTTCTTTAAAGTAGCATTATGCTGGGGATGGGCAACTTGGAAATCGTCTTGGAATCACTTTAATACAAGTGCTATAGACTTGTGGAGGGAAATTAAAGATAAAAACTTATTGCAAGAAGTAGATCAATTTGGAAGTGATTATCTAAGCAGTCAGTTAGCTCATAATATTTCAGGCCGATTAAATACGTGGTTTGTAAAATGGCATGTATCCGTAATTCTTCAAGGAGGATACACTTTATACCCCTCAGTTTCTTTAGTGAATAATATAGGATTTGATAATACAGGAGTTCATAATGGCGCCACCGATGATTTTGAAAATAAAATACTGGCGCCTACTATTGCCGTAAAAGAAATAACCATAGAAGAAAACAAAACAGCTGCTCGCAGTATTGTTGAATTTTATAAGAAAAATCGAACCAAACCCTTACAAAAGAAGAACCTAAAGAAAAAAATAAGAACATTCATTAGGCGTGTTGGATTCAAGTTTTTTCCTGAATTAAAAAATGCTAAGACGACAACAGTAATCACATCAAGTATACAAAGCTATTTAGGGAAAAATGTGAAATTATATCCTGATTATAAATTGAATAATACGATAATAGGTAACTATACATATGTATCCTACAATGCTACAATTAATAATACCATTATAGGAAAGTATTGCTCTATTGGACCTAATTTAATTTCAGGTTGGGGAATACATCCTGTAGATGGAATTTCTACGCATCCTATGTTTTACTCTACTAAAAAACAAAATGGAATTAGCTTAAGTAAAACCGATAAGATTCAAGAAACAAGCCCTATTTATATTGGAAATGATGTTTTTATCGGGATGAATGTTACGATCCTAGATGGAGTTACTATTGGTGATGGTGCTGTTATCGGAGCTGGGGCTGTTGTTTCTAAAGACATACCACCTTATGCTATTGCCGTAGGAAACCCTATAAAAGTTGTAAAATATAGATTTGAAGATGCGATAATTGAAAATTTGTTAAAATCTAAGTGGTGGGATTTTAGAGATAGTAAAATAAACTTAGTAGAAAAACACTTTTTTGATGTAGAAACATTCATCAAAAATATAGATACATAAAAACAAGCCTTAAGAACCTATAATTTGAAAATTTCAATTATAACGATAAATTACAATAATGCTAATGGCCTGAAGAAGACATTAGAAAGTGTAGCATGCCAAACCTATACAGATATACAACATGTTATTGTTGACGGTAATTCTACAGATGGAAGTAAAGATGTGCTTCAAGATTATGGTTTTGCAAGTACTATCAAAATTTCCGAACCAGATACAGGTATTTACAATGCCATGAATAAAGGGATTAGAAATGCTTCAGGAGATTATTTATTATTCTTAAATAGTGGAGACTCCTTGCGAAGTGAAAGTAGTATTACATCAATGGTTCCTGTATTAAAAGGAGGGAAAGATATGTATTATGGAGATTTAGCGATGCAATCAGAAACATCTGAAAAGATCAGAAAGTATCCAGATACCTTAAGTTTTTATTATTTTTTTCATGCAGGTAGTTTGCCGCATCCATCACTGTTTTTTAAAAACACATTGTTTAAAACAGTAGGTCTCTATAAAGAGAAATTTAAAATAGTTGCAGATTGGGATTATTATGTAAACGCACTTTTTAATCACAATGCTACGTATGAACATGTAGCTATAATAGTTTCTAATTTTGATACCTATGGTATCTCTAGTACTTCAGAACATCAGAAGGTAGTTGCTGAAGAAAGAGAGATGAGTTTAAGAGATAATTTTACAAGATTCTATTCAGATTATGAGGAGCTACAGGTTTTAAAAAAAGAGAAGCATAGCAGACTCATTAAAGCAATGCTTAGGATTAGTAAAAATAAATATGCTTTTAAAATTTTCACCATCTTTACAAAAATGCTTTCAAGGATATTGAAAAAATAAATAAAGGTTTAAAGAAAGAAATTTGTGGCTATAGTTGAAATACTAAAACCATATAGCAAATACATCAAGAAAGATATATAAGTAACCAACGTAATTTGTAATTCTATTTTGAATAAAGACATTGTATTTATAGTATCTGAGTTTCCTTTAGTTTCTCAAACGTTTGTAGTTTCTAACGTTGTAGCAGCTATTAAGAAAGGCTATGATGTACAGGTACTAACATCACAATTACATGCCGTTGCTGAAAGTGCTCAAAAGGATATTATTTCTACTTATAAGATACTAGATAAAACATCATGTTTTACAGAACCTATCAAAAAGAAGGAACGCTATACATTAGCATTTAGATATTTATTAAATCCTAAAACTGCTTATTATTTTATTAAGTATGCCTTCTTAAAAAAAAGAAAGATATCATTAAGCGATATCTTTTTAATAAACTATTATAAACCTTATAGAAAAGCAAAAGTAATCCATGTACATTTTGCAGATGCCGCAACTTTTATTACGCGTCTTAAAAAGATTGGGTTTTTAAAATCTAAGATGATGATTACTTTTCATGGGTATGATGCATATTTTAAAAATGAAAAAGAGCAAAAAGGATTACGCGATAAGTATAAGATATTATTTGAAGTTTCAGATAAAGTAACAATTAATACACCGTATTTAAAAGAAAAAGTAGCTTCCTTGGGATGTCCGTCTGCGATATTAGAAACAATACCTGTAGGGATACATACAACGTATTATAAACCCACTATGTACCCTAAAGAGATTCCAAGTAGAAACTCAAGAATAAACCTATTAAGTATAGGACGTCTTATAGAACTGAAAGGACACCGCTATGGTATTTTAGCAGTAAAAGAATTAGTAAACAAAGGATATCATCCACATTATACAATTATAGGTGAAGGAGTTTTATTTCAAGAGTTAACTCAACTAATTAAAGACTTAGCATTAGAAAAAAATGTTTTATTATATGGAAAAGGAACACAAGAACAAGTAAAAGAACATCTAGAGCAAACCGCTATATTTTTAATGACTTCTATAACAAACGCTAGAGGTAGAGAAGAGGCGCAAGGTGTTGTTACAATAGAAGCTCAGTCTATGGGAGTGCCAGTTGTGGGCTTTGATAGTGGAGGGGTGTCATATACAGTTCCTGAAAAAAACAATAGGTTAGTTCCTCAGAAAGATGTCTCACGTTTAGTAGAAAAAATTGAAGATTTAATTGCTGATAAAAAGAACTATCAATCTATGAGCATAGAGGCTAGAAAGTGGGCGGTAGATCGCTTTGATATTTCTCATATGATTGACAACTATTATCATAATATGCTATAATCGTTTTATATTAAGTAGATGAAAGCAACACCATTAGTGAGTATTATAATTCCTGTATATAATAGAGCCGATATTGTAGGGGAAACACTTTTGTCTATTCAAAAGCAAACGTATGAATACTGGGAATGTATCGTAATAGATGATGGGAGTACAGATACGACGATGGATGTTGTTTCCGCTTTCGCGAAAGCGGACTCAAGAATCACCCTACATAAACGTCCAGATGCATTACCTAAAGGAGCAAATGCGTGTAGAAACTACGGATTCTCTATAAGTAGCGGAACCTATGTAAATTGGTTTGACAGTGATGATCTAATGGTAGCTACTAAATTAGAAAAACAACTAGCATCTATACGTACTACAAATACGGTATTTAATGTATGCCAAACAATGGTATTTGATCATGCCACCAAAAAAGAACTAGGACTGAGATCACAACATATTATTTCGGAAGATTTTTTTAATGATTTTATTGTAGATAAAATTAAATGGCTTACCCAAGCACCGCTTATAGAAAGTTCTTTTATCAAAACACATAAAATCACTTTTGATGAACAGTTGCATCGATCTCAAGAGCGTGATTTTTTTATAAAAATACTTGCAGTTCTCGAAAAATACGCTACTATTGATGAGCCATTAGTATATCTAAGAAAACACGATAATTCGATTTCTTATGGAAAAAGAACGGATACAAAAGATAGTTCTACATTTCAGGTAAATTGGAATACATATGTAAAACATTCGGCAGCACTTACAGATCAAACAAAGAAGTATTTAATCAAATTAATGAAGCACGGTATAAGAGAGCAAATAATAATTAAAAATTTTACATTAGCTAGGAAATTTTATAAAGCATTATTAGAAAGTAAAGCACCTTTATCTGTTGGATATAAACTTAAGGTGCAACTAGCTTTTTGTACTTATTTTTTATGTAATAAAGGATATTTTTTATTGAAAGATGAGTAATTTCCTATCCTCAAATTCTGATATGTTTTTTACTGTCAGAAAATAAGTTAGTCTATGCGTAAAGGAGTAAATCCAGAAAAACTTAAAAACGAAGCCAATCACCACTATAGGCATCGTATTATTATGCCTGTTTATATTCCAAATATAGAGGAAGAGTATTATAAACAAACGGTAGCCGTTTTTAAGCATTCTCTGAAAAGCCTTGTAGAAACAATTAATCCAGAGACAACAGCTATTACAATAATAGACAACAATTCTATTGCAGAGGTTGATGCCGTCATAGCCTCTTACAAGGATCGTATAGATAAGAAAGTAACGTATAATGAAAACAAAGGGAAGGTATACGCTGTATTAAATGAAATGCGATCGTGTTATGAACCTTTTGTGACCTGTACAGATGCAGATGTGTTATTTATGAAAGGATGGGAAAAAGCCGTATTCAAAATATTTAAAGATCATTCTAAAGCGGGGGTGGTAGCTCCATTGCCTTCTCCTAGTCATGGGCTCAAATACAATACATCACTTTTCTTGAATACTTATTTTTTGGGTAAAATGGGGTACAAAGATATCGTAACACAAGAGGATCTAAATTTATATGCAGAAGGGATTACAAATAATTACATGTTAAAAAGGAGTAATGCCCGGTATGATTGGAATGAAAAACAATATTATTTGAAAGGAGATCAACCTGCCATTGTGGGATCAGGACATTTTGTAGCAACGTATAAAAGTGTTCTTTTTGATAAGAAAGGAGCATTTCCTAAAATGAAATTTGCAGATGGTTACGAAAAGAATTTTATAGATGTTTTGTCAGACGTTTTTGGTTTGTATCGATTATCTACCGTAGATACTTTTGCTTATCATATGGGAAATAGTTTAGATCATAACATAGAAAAGTTAGAACATAGATCTGGAGAAAAAATACGTGATTCAGAATTTGAAGGCATTAAGACCAACCATTCTAAATCGCTTATACCTTATGCGTTTAAAGAAACCTTATTTAAAATATTTAAGAAAATAGTACTGAAATAAGGTTGTGAAGAATTCAACTAGAAGTCATACTACTTTTATGTATAAAAAAGATTAATTAAAATATACAATCATGAATTTGACCATTGTTATTCCTAATCGGAATAGAAGTATGTCTACTGTAAAACGTACACTTAATACTATTGCTCAGCAATTAAATGGGCAAGTGAAAGTTGTTGTTGTAGACTACGGAAGTGAGTCAATGTATCAAGATGATCTTCAAAGTTTTATAGATTCATTAGAGAAGGTTTCTTTAATTAATTGCCCAACGCAAGGTCAGTTATGGCAAAAAACACGCGCTATAAATATTGCTTTAAAATTATGTGATACACCCTATTTCATGGTGGCCGACATGGATATGTTATTTCATCCTAATTTTGTAACCAAAATTCAACACTATATGCGTCCTGATGAGGTGCATTATTTTAAAGTTGGAATTCTTACAGAAGAAGAAAGTAAACTTGAAAAAGAATTTGAAACATATCAGGTAAAGTTCTATACAAATGAAGAAGCGACCGGAATGACATTATTTCCTACTGCTATTCTTAAAGGAGTGAATGGTTTTGATGAGTTCTATCACGGTTGGGGATCTGAAGATACAGATGTTCATGTGCGCTTACGTAATCAAGGAATTCCTGTTCATTTTAACCAAGATGAAGCATTATTATTACATCAATGGCATCCTAAATTTTATAGGTCTAAAGAAAGTACAGCACCTTATCATCACTATTTAGAACGCGTGAATTATGAGTATATTAAGCTTTCGCGAAAGCATAAAAAGATACAATCCAATATAGGGAATGAATGGGGAGTTCTTCCTGATGCGTTAAAATATAAAGCTTTAGATACACCCGATACGACAGTTCAATGTACAAGTACATTAAATGCAATTACAGCACTTTGTTTTCAGCTCTCTGAAGGTGTCTGGAATGGAGTTGTTCAGTTTGTTGTGCAATTACATCCAGAAGCAACATCTCTAAAGACAACGATTAAGAAAATCGCTAAAAAGAAAACCCCACAATTTATAACGCTGGAAGAGGCAAATAGCATGCTTCTAGAGACGATCATAAAGAATCATCGTAATATTCCTTATAACTATTCTTTTAATAGAACTAAAGAAATTATTGTTTGTACCATGAATCTATCATCACTATGAGAATATTAATGGTGTCCATGAACTCTATACATTTTCGTCGTTGGGTTTCTCAATTGGAAGATAGCAATCACGAAATCTATTGGTTTGATATAAAGGATCAAGGATATATCTCATCTTTATCTTGGGTCAATCAAATTACAAATTGGAAAAAACGTATCTTAAAGAAAAAAGGCAGGTACTTTATAAAACGCAAACTTCCATACCTGTATAAGAAGTTGTCTAATGTTTTTGATATACCTGTAGAAACTGCATTTTCAAATGCCTTAAGAGAAATACAGCCTGACGTAGTGCATAGTTTTGCTTTATTTATAGGATGTAAGCCTATTTTGAGTGTTATGGAAAAGAATAAAAATATCCCTTGGTTGTATTCTTCTTGGGGGAGTGATATCTATTTTAGAGATAATAAATTAGGAGAAGCTTCTTTTATTTCACAAGTGTGTAAGCGCTTAGATTATGCAATTACAGATTGTGATAGAGACAAGCATATCCTTATAAAAGAAGGCTTTGTGGGAGAGCATTTAGGTGTTTTTCCTGGAGGTGGAGGATATCCTAAACACATGCCTTCTAAGAAAGAAAGAAAGAAAAATAGCTTTATTATAAAAGGGTATCAAGATGAACATGGAAGAGCATTACCAGTAATAAAGGCACTCTTAAGATTAAAAGATAAGGGAGATACACTTTCTATTTTTGTCTTTGGTGTTTCAGATGAATTTTATAAGCTTTTAGAAAAAGAAAATTTAATTGCAATCAAGGAGGTAACGATACGAAAGAAAATGCATCATAAGGAATTGTTAGAAACAATGGAAACTCACGAATTTTATATAGGAAATAGTATTTCAGATGGGACTCCTAATACAATGATAGAAGCTATTATGTCGGGGTGTATCCCTATTCAATCTAACCCTGGAAATGCTACTGCAGAGATAATAGAAGATACCGTAAATGGATATTTAATAGAATACCCAGAAGATGTAAATCATATAATGCAGGTAATTAAAAAGGCAATTGAGAATAGAATATCTAAAAAAGGAATTATACATAATGAAGATTTAATCAATAATCGTTTCAATAGAGAAGTCGTAACCCGAGAAGTATTAAAAGCATATCATACAATAAAGTAAATGAAACTATCAGATATTAAATTAAAGTCTAAAGGGACATTTAAAACATTATCTTGTTTTATAGACACTTTTGAAGATAGCATGTCATTTGAGTTGTCTCATTTTGATAATTCTCACGAACATTTATTATATGATAGTTTTGTTATCGCTTGTATACCATTAATGATAGCAAATAAGGAATCATTATTGGTAGATGGTTGTGTAGATACTGTTCTCCTAAAGCAACTTAATACTGTTGTTTTACCAATGCTTTGTAAACTCTACAATATTGAAGATACGATATCTGTTAAAGCATCAAAGTCAGTATTGGTTAAAACAAAAGGTAAAGAATGGGTTGTAACGGGTCTTTCTTGTGGTGTTGATAGTTTTACTACAATTAAAACACGTACACAAAAAAAACAAAAACTCGATGCACTCACTTTTTTTGATGCAGGCTCACACGGATTGTATGGAGGTAAAATAACACAAATCAATTATAATTATCGTTTAAATAATGTAGAAAATACAGCAAATAAATTGAAGTTACCACTGGTTAAAGTAAGATCTAATAACTACAAGTTTACTTCAGAACTGTTTCAAGAATGGCATAGTTTTTTAAACCTCTCTTGTGTTTTTGCAACTGGAGGATTAATTAAGAAGTATTATTATGCATCTGCTTATACTAAGGAAAAGAGTGTGATGAAAGCTGGTGATACTAGTAATTTTGATCATTATATTTTGCCAGAGCTTTACACCTCATATTTGAAAGTAACATCGAGTGTTACAGAGTTAAATCGAGTAGAACGGACACGATTTATACAAGATGATGCATTAGTTCGACAGCATTTAGATGTATGTACAAATTCCATAGAAGCTTCTAATATCAAGCGCCAAAATTGTACTTCTTGTGCTAAATGCTTGCGCACCGCGTTAACATTAGACAGTCTTGGAGTAATTGAAGAATTTAACAATGTCTTTGATTTGAAGCGCTATCATAAAAATAAAAATAGATATATCGCATCGCTTTTAAATAGTAAAACTATAATTGATATAGAATTAGTTGATCATTTAAAAGAAGAAAAAAAAATACATTTTAAACATTATCTTTTAAGTATATACTTGCAATTTAAAAATACACTCAAAAAAAGATATGTATCATTATAAACTACTTTTTTCTTAGAAATGTTATGAGCAGAGATATTAAAATTTTTACCGTAGGAAATGTTAAATACACACCTATTGGGGGCTTTCATAAAATGGATATTCCTTATTTAAATGCAAATGGAATCTATGTCACAAAGTCAATTAAGGAAGCAGATATCATTGTTGCTCAAAATAGGACGCATCTGAAGAAATATTTTATAAAATATCCAAACTCTAAGAAGTTCATGATTTGGACCAATGAGCCGCGTTTTGATACGCATCATAAAGAAATAAAGAAAGAACTTTTTGGTTTTGTTGATTGTCATATTATGAATATCTATAATCAGAACGTTTTTACGAGTACGTTGCCTATGAACCTAAAATTCTTTAAAAATAAGATAGCTACATTACCTTCTGATTTTCAAATTGAAAACCGTAAGACAATAGGTTTAATGTCTTATTATAAAGGACTGAATACCGAAAAAATACTTATTAATGGAGAAGATGTTGACCTAATAAAAAAACGTACTGAAATTGCTCTTTATGGTCATAAAAATGGATTTATGGATATTTATGGAAAAGACTGGCCAAATGGTATTTCAAAAGAAGATAGTCGAGATGGTGATTGGGTTTCTAGAAAAAAGATATTATTGGATGCATATTATTTTAATTTAAGTTTTGAAAACACAACGTCTCAAAATTATATTACAGAGAAAATATGGGATAGTATAGCTAATTATTGTCTTCCCATTTATTATGGAAATAATGGTATTTATGAATTATTTCCTGAAAACAGCTTTTTAGATTACCATAAAATTAAATCACCAGATAGGCTTTTTGACAAAATACAGTCAATGAGTACTAAAGAATATACCGAAAGAATGAATAAATGTATTGAGACATATCAAATGTTTCAAGAAAAAAATGATACATTTTTTGATGACCAAAGACGTATACAACTAGACGCGATAACAGAAAAGATTCATTATATTATGAATTCTTAAAATTATCTGATACCAATAAAGCAAGTCATGTTTATCATAGCAGAAATAGCACAAGCTCATAACGGAAGTATTCAAAAAGTGTATGATTATATAGATGCACTAGAAGAAACGGGTATAGACGCCATAAAATTTCAAACCCATATTGCCGAAGCCGAGAGTAGTATTCACGAACCTTTTAGAGTCAAATTTTCAGATCAAGATGCCACTCGTTTTGATTATTGGAAACGCATGGAGTTTTCTAAAGACCAATGGATAGAGATCAAAAAACGTTGCGATACAGCAGGGTTAGAATTTATGTCTTCTCCATTTAGTAATGCAGCAGTAGATCTACTCGAAGAGATAGGAATACAACGCTATAAAATAGGGTCTGGAGAAGTCAATAATTTTTTATTGTTAGAAAAAATTGCAGCAACTGGAAAACCAGTGATTGTATCTTCAGGGATGAGTTCTTTTGCAGAATTAGATGAGACAGTAAAGTTTTTAAAAGATAAGAATGTAAATTTCTCCATACTTCAATGTACCACCAGCTATCCTACAGCCCCAGAACAATATGGATTGAATGTGATTCAGGAGTTAAAAGATAAATATCAAGTAACTATTGGATATTCAGATCACTCTGCAGATATTGGAACTTGTATCGCTGCAACAGCTTTAGGAGCAGAGATTTTAGAGTTTCATGCAGTCTTTAATCACACAGACTTTGGTCCAGATGCCACATCTTCTATAGAGATTAAAGATATTCCTGTAATGGTAAAAAGTATTCGGAATATTACGCTTTCGCGAAAACATCCCATTGATAAATCCAATAATAGTCAATATGCCGAATTAAAGCGTATTTTTGAAAAATCTTTATCGGTAAACAAAACGTTGCCGAAAGGACATATCTTAACTTTTGAAGATTTAGAAGCAAAAAAACCAAAAGGCTTTGGTATAAATGCTTCTCGGTTTCAATCGGTAATTGGAAGACCAATTACAAAAGAATTGCAAAAGTGGGACTTTCTAACCGAATCTGATATAGAACATGAGTAACCGAAAAGTATGTGTAGTAGTAACGGCACGACCTTCTTATAGTAGGATTAAAACCGCTTTACAAGCTATCAAAAAACATCCTAACTTAGAATTGCAACTCGTGATTGCAGGATCTGCTTTATTAGGACGTTATGGAAATGCGGTAGATTATATAGAACAAGATGGTTTTGAAATTGCTGAGAAAGTATTTATGGTACTGGAAGGTGAGAACAAAACAGCTATGGCAAAAACGACAGGATTAGGTGTCATGGAACTCGCAACCGTATTCTACAAACTACAACCTGATATGGTGGTAACTATTGCAGATCGTTTTGAAACGATCGCAACTTCTATTGCTGCGGCGTATCAGAATATTCCTTTAGTACATATTCAAGGAGGAGAAGTCACAGGAAATATAGATGAAAAGGTACGCCATGCCAATACCAAATTAGCAGATATTCATCTCGTAGCGAGTGAAAGCGCAAAAACACGTGTGCTTAAACTAGGAGAAGAAGAAAAGATGGTCTATAATACAGGATGTCCCTCTATAGATATTGCCAAAAATGTGAAAGAAAATCCAGCACTTACGTTTCATCCATCAGAAAAATATGGTGGTGTAGGAGCTACTATTCCTAAAGATGCCGAGTATTTAGTAGTTATGCAACATCCAGTAACTACTGAATATGGACAAGCCAAAAAGGATGTCATGACCACGCTAGAAGTGGTACATGAATTAGGTATTCCTACCTATTGGTTTTGGCCTAATGTAGATGCAGGATCTGATGGAACGAGTAACGGAATTAGAAGTTTTCGCGAAAGCGTAAACCCAAAAAACATACGTTTCTTTAAAAACATGGAACCGAATGATTTTTTGAGACTGCTTGTCAATTCAAAATGTTTGATAGGAAATAGTAGTGTTGGTATACGTGAGTGTGCTTATCTTGGCGTGCCTGTTGTAAATATAGGAACGCGCCAACATGGAAGAGATCGTGGTGCAAATGTGATAGATGTAGATTATACCAAAGAAGCTATTCGAGAAGCGATCCAACAACAAATAACAGCGCCTAGTAAAGAATCATCTCCTATTTATGGAGATGGAGAAGCTGGAGAAAAAATAGCCGAAATATTGGCAACTTGTCCATTATCTTACCATAAAACGATTACCTACTAATGAAAGTGCTAGGTCTTATACCAGCAAGAGGAGGTAGTAAAGGAATCCCTGGTAAAAATAAAAAGTTACTAGGAGGAAAGCCTTTATTACAATATACCATAGCGGCAGGATTGCAAGCCTCGCAACTAGATACGCTTATTTTTTCTTCTGAAGATGAGGAGTTGATGACACTGGCTAAAGACCTTGGTGTTGATGTACCTTTTACACGACCAAAAGAATTAGCAGAAGACAAATCTGGATCATTAGGTGTCGTGCAACACGCATTACGATATATGCAAGCCCAAGGAAAACAGTATGATGCCGTATGTTTATTACAGGTAACCAATCCTTTTCGTAGCGCAGCTATGATTGATGATGCGGTGTCCGCTTTCGCGAAAGCAAATACAGATGCATTAGTCTCTGTATTAAAAGTGCCTCATGAATACAATCCGCATTGGGTATTTGAGGCTACAGAAGATGGAAAACTAAATATTGCTACAGGCGAAAAAGAAATCATTAAAAGACGCCAAGATTTACCAGAAGCGTATATACGTGATGGTGCTATTTATATTACAAAAAGTGACGTGCTTTTAGAGCAAAATTCATTGTATGGATCTAGTATTAGTTACATAGAGTCTGATCCTGAGTGGCATGTCAATATTGATACGATGGAGGATTGGAAAATAGCAGAAGAACTCGTTAAAAAGTTTCAGGACTAATGTGTGGTATTGCCGGAATTATAGGAAATAAAGCTTCACAAACACAACTCGATGCTATGCTTCATGCGCAAACGCATCGTGGTCCAGATGATACAGGAAGATATCTTAAAGATGGAATCGCTTTAGGGCATAATAGACTTGCTATTATTGACTTGTCTTCAGAGGCAAATCAGCCTTTTTTTTCTCAGGATAAACGATATACTATCGTCTTTAATGGAGAAATCTATAATTACATAGAACTTAAAGAAGAATTAGAACCTACATTTTCTTTTAAAACACATTCAGATACCGAAGTATTATTAGCCGCATACCAAAAGTGGGGACGAGCTTGTCTGTCCAAACTCAATGGGATGTTTGCTTTTGCCATTTGGGATACAAAGGAACAACACCTTTTTGCTGCTAGAGACCGTTTTGGTGTGAAGCCATTCTATTATACGATGGTTAACGATACCTTTTACTTTGCTTCTGAAATAAAAAGTCTTTTTGCTGCAGGAGTTTCTAAATCGCCTAGCGAGTCTGTATGGGCAAGCTATTTTGCTTATGGTAGCTATGGAATGCCCAATGAAACATTCTGGGACGGTATACAACAACTGCCAGGAGGTCATTTTTTAACGTTGCATACTACATTACCTGACATACAAAAATGGTATCATTTTGAAGAAGAGGTAAAGAAATATAACACTGAGCTTTCTTTTGAAGAAGTAAAGTCGCAATACCTAAAACTGTTAGATGACAGTATTAAACTTCGTTTTAGAGCAGATGTGCCTATAGGTTTTAATGTAAGTGGAGGACTAGATAGTTCGGCGTTATTAGCTTTGGTAAATCGATTAGAAGGAGGAGAAAATATAGAAGCTTTTACCTTTTATACAGGAGATGATCGATACGATGAACTTCCTTGGGTAGAAGGATTGATTGCGCATACAAAGAATCCATTAACAAAAGTAAAACTGAAGGTAGATGATTTGGCATCTCTTGCAGAAACCATGAGTGCTCAACAAGATGAACCTTATGGAGGTGTGCCTACAGTGGCCTATGGTAAACTTTTTAAAGAGGCACGTTCCAAAGGAGTGAAAGTCCTATTAGATGGACAAGGCATGGATGAGCAATGGGCAGGTTATGATTATTATACAAAGAACTCTAATAGTGTGATTCAAGGGGTGTCAAAATCTCCATTTCGAACGTCTGTGCTTTCTGAGGAATTTTTCGCGAAAGCTAAAAAACCAGTATACCCAACACCATTTGATGATCGTATATTAAATTTACAATACCGAGATTTATTTTATACGAAAATCCCAAGAGCATTGCGTTTTAATGATCGGGTTTCTATGCAATCTAGTACAGAATTAAGAGAACCTTTTTTAGATTATAGATTGGTGGAGTTTGCATTTGCACAGCCGTTAGTTTATAAAATTCATGAAGGTATTCAGAAATATGTATTACGATCTATTGTGTCTGACTATTTATCTGATTCCATTACGTATGCGCCTAAACGCCCATTGCAAACGCCACAGCGCGAATGGCTAGGAGAAGACCTACAAGATTGGGTGACTTTGCATATAGAAACACTTAAAGGGCACCCTTGGTTTGAGTATGAAAAACTAAAAGAAGAATGGGATGCCTATATAAATGGAGACCAAGATAGTAGTTTTCATATTTGGCAATGGCTCAATACAAGCTTATTAGTATCTTAGCACCATCATTAATGCCCCCTGTATGCTCACTGTAAGTAATTATCATTACATAAGAGACGATTTTACGACTCCATACCCTAGTATTTTTGGGGTAACACCTACCTTCTTTAGAGAACAATTACTTGCTATCAAAGAAATAGGAACGTATATCACGCCCCAAGAATTACTCACTAATTATGATGCGATTATAAAATCTCCTGAAAATTATGTGTTAATCACTTTTGATGATGGTCTTAAAGAGCAATATTTGAAGGCAAAACCTATTTTGGATGCGCTAGATGTCAAAGCTTTATTCTTTATCAATAGTATCAATTTTATTGAAAAAGAAGTCACCTTAGTACATAAGATACATTTACTGCGGTCTCAAATGTCTACACCTGACTTTTTTGATATTCTTAAAAAGTTTGATACCGAAGGAAAAACACGATTATCTGATAAAGAGAAGAAACAGGCTGTTATACATTACAACTATGATGATGAAGAAACAGCTTGCTTAAAATTTACATTGAATTTTAAATTATCTCTTCAAGAACAACATCGTTTGATTCAGAGTATTTTTGATACACATTTTGATAGCAATCAAGTGGTAAATGATTTATATATGTCAGAAGCTCAACTTAAAGAACTTGCCGCATTAGGAATGCTTGGTAATCATACACATAGTCATGTGCCATTAGGGTATTTAGATCCTGAAGAGATTACAAAAGAGTTGGTGACTTCTAAAAACTATCTAGAGCAACTTACCCATCAAGAGATTCCTTATGTGAGTTACCCATATGGTAGCCAAGAGGCATGTGCATCACCTGTAGAAAGAATAGCAAAAGAAACTGGACATCAATTAGGATTTACCATGGAACGAAGCATTAATACAGGAGATGAACATCCACTGTTATTAAAACGTTTTGATTGTAATGACTTGCCTTTAGGTAAAAACCAAAAAGCCTTTGAACATGCGCATCGCCTTATTCACTAGTAATCATCTTAGACATAAATATATTGCAGCACAGTTACAAGCAGTGTTAGATCTTGTAGTTGTTATTACCGAAGAAAAAAATAAAAAAATTGAAGATAGCGCGGGATACGAACCTGAAGATCAACAACTATTAGATACACATTTTAAAGATAGAACCGCGGCAGAAGAGCAGTTTTTTGGAGCATTTCAAGATTTTCCAGCTGAGGTGCCACATATTTCTTTGGCGTTTGGAACTATAAATTCTGAGCAGACACTAGCGCATTTAGAAGCGTATAATGTTGATTATATTGTGCTATTTGGAACCTCTATTATAAAACCTATTATTCTAGAAAAATTCCCTGATAAAGTAATCAATCTTCATTTAGGGTTATCTCCATATTATAAAGGCTCTGGGACCAATTTTTTTCCTATTGTAAATAATGAATTTGAATGTATTGGAGCTACGATACATATGGCTACCATACAGGTAGATGCTGGCGGTATTTTACATCAATTGCGTCTAGAAGAATTGTATGAAGATGATACCATTCATAGTATAGGGAATAGATTAATTGAAAAAGCTGGAGTTGTATACCCTAAAATTGTAAAGGCATATTTAGAAAATAAAATAGTACCTATAGCACAAGACACTGCTGCAGTATCTAAGGAATATCGAATAAAAGATTTTACACCAGATGCTATTCGAAAAGCACATAGTGTAGTAGCAAATCAAGGGATTGTACTATATTTGAAGCAAGCAGACCTTCGTAAAACAAACAAACCAATTAGTATTGCCTCGTATGAGTAAAAAAGTACTTGTCTTATTGCCTGATGGCGTTAGTCTTAGAAATTTTGCATACACGTCTTTTTATAAAAAAGGATTAGAGAAAGGGCATGAGATCTTATTTTGGAATCATACCCCTTTTGATTTAGAAAAGTTAGGATTTAGTCAAGTGGTTTTTAAAAAGGAAAAACCTCATTGGCTTACCGATATTCTAAAAACAGCGTGCATTCGTATAGAACTAGACTTGTTTACAAAACGGGATACTGATAATGTGTATCAATCCTATAAGTTTCCTTTATCTAAAAGTTCCCTAAAGGCTAAATTTAAAACAGCATTAGTAAAATGGTTTTGTTATAAATATGGCTCTGAAGCAGGCTTACTAGCCATACGAAAACGTATGATTGCTCAAGAACGAAAAACTGCCTATTATCGTTCTTGTAAAGAAATGCTTCAAAAAGAAAAACCAGACATTTTATTTTGTGCAAGTCAGCGGTCTTTAATAGCAATATCCCCACTTACAGCTGCTCAGGATTTAAACATACCAACAGCATCTTATATTTTTTCTTGGGACAATGTTCCTAAAGCCACAACAGTAGTTACTTCTGATCATTATTTTGCATGGAGCGACCATATGAAAAAGGAATTACTACATTATCAACGTTATATAGAACCCAAGCAGATTATAGTCACAGGAACTCCTCAGTTTGAACCACATTTTCAAAAAGAGATATTATTACGCAAGGAAGCATTTTACAAAGAACACAACCTAGATATTACCAAGAAATATATTTGTTTTAGTGGTGATGATATTACAACGTCTCCTAAAGACGAATTATACCTTAGAGATGTAGCAAGTGCCATACGTGCTTTAAATAAAAAAGGACATCATTTAGGACTTATTTTTAGAAGATGTCCCGTAGATTTTTCTACGCGCTATGATGCCTTTATTGAAGAATTTAAAGATGTTATTGTACTATTACCTCCTTTATGGGATAAAATAGGAGATGGGTGGAACACCATATTACCTACAAGAGAAGATATACACTTACAAGTTAACTTAATCGCGCATACGGAGTTTGTGATTAACCTAGCGTCGAGTATGGTATTTGATTATGTGACAGCAGGAAAACCCTGCGCGTATATGAATTATAATTATCTTAATGAGAAAGAAGCAGTAGCTCCAGGTGTATATTTATATGATTTTGTTCACTTTAGATCGATGCCATCCCCTGAAGCTGTAATTTGGTTGGACCATCCTGACAGCATTGCCGATGCATTAGAAAACATGTTACAAGGAGTTCCTGATACGGTAGCAGCTGCTCAAGATTGGTTTGCTATTATAAATGAACAACCCGCTATAGAAGCGCCAGATAGAATATGGGCAGGGATTGAAAAATTAATGAATACATCATCAACTTTTATTCAAAACTAAATGCATATCGCTTTTCTCACTCCAGAATATCCTCATCCACGTATCAAACGTGCTGCGGGCATAGGGACGAGTATTAAGAATCTCGCTATTGCGCTTTCGCGAAAGCAATTAAAAATAACCGTATTCGTATTTAGTCAGTCAGAAGATATCGTAATAGAAGATCAGGGCGTCACGCTACATCTTATTAAACATAAAAAATATCCTGTAGGCGGTTGGTTTTTATATAGAAAACATATCAATACTTATATTAATAAAGTTGTAAAACAACAACATATAAACGCCATAGAAGCTCCTGATTGGACCGGGATCACAGCTTTTATGAAATTTAAAATTCCTGTAGTCATTCGATTGCATGGATCTGACACCTATTTTTGTCACTTAGAAGGAAGACCTCAAAAAAAGAAGAACTTTCATTTTGAGAAAAATGCATTAATGCATGCAGATCACATACTATCTGTAAGTGCATTTACAGCAGCAAAAACTGCATCATTATTTGGAATAAAAGAGAGTATTGCGACCATACATAATGGCGTAGATGTTACTATGTTTACTCCAGATCATACTAAGATTGTTCCAAAAACGATTTTATACTTCGGTACTGTCATTCGTAAGAAAGGAGTGTTAGCCCTAGCCGAAGCTTTTAATAAAGTGATTGCTGAAGAACCAAATGCGCAGTTAACTTTTATAGGGAAAGATGTGGTAGATGCAAAAACAGGTACGAGCACGATAGCATTATTAAAATCTTTAGTGACTAAAGATGCCTTATCACATATCACTTTTATAGATCAAATTCCTTACAGCGAAGTGGCAGATGCTATAAGAAGTGCTCATATAGTCTGTTTGCCAAGTTATGCAGAAGCATTTCCTATGACATGGTTGGAAGCCATGTCATTAGAAAAAGCAATGGTGACTTCAGATATAGGGTGGGCAAAAGAGCTCATGATAAATGGAGAAACAGGATATATAGCGCACCCTGATGATACTCAGAAATTAGCAAATGCGATGTTGTCTTTATTGAATGATATGGAGCTTTCTAAAAAGATGGGAGTACAAGCTAGGCAACGTATTTTAGAACATTTTACGCAAGATCATATAGCAGAAAAGAATCGTTTGTTTTATAAAAATATCAGCAACGTATGATCTTTTTATATCACATAAACGGTATCGTAGAAGAGATCATAGATGATCAGGCAATACCTATATCCATTCAAGAAAAAAAGCCAGTAGAAGCCCTGTTAGCGATGGCAAAAAGTTATCCAGAGGAATGGATTGTCTGGTGTCATTCTGAAAATAAAGAACAACTCAATACAAAAGAGTTTCCTGAATTAGTGCATCATAAAAGACGTATGCTAAGCTATGGCGATACTGCATTTCCTTTTTTATCACCAGCTATAGGCTATGTAGAAGATAGTCCGTTTCTAAAAATAAACAAATCAAAAACATTCCCTACTTGGTGCATGAGTAGTGCTGTCGGAGCGATACATGCAAGTGTGATTACTGCAATAGGAACTAGTATTACCAGTACTAGAGGGTTTGATTATTTTTTGAATTCGCTTGCAAAAAAAGGACAGTCTGCTGGATTGCTTTGTTATCACGAGCCTTTATTGTTGCACTCAGCACCTAAAGAAAAGACAGTAGCCAAAGCAAGCGTATCATTACAATACATCTTTACAAAAGAACATTTTAAAGCATCGTGGCTTTTTTTCTTATTCATGTGTCACGTACGATATGAAAAGAAATTTCCTCTTATAGCATGTTTGTATGCCTCTTTATTTGTTAAGAACAATCATACAGGCTTCGATATGACTACAATTCCTATTCAATCTACAAAAGAACGATCAGAAAAATTTGAGATAGATGTAATCATTCCTACATTAGGAAGGAAAATGTATCTATATGATGTCCTTCAAGATTTTTCTAAGCAGACAGTAGTACCTCAAAAAATAATTATTGTCGAGCAAAACCCTGATTTAGAAAGTAACTCCGAATTAGATTATTTGACAGCAGAGCAATGGCCTTTTCTTATAGAACATCAGTTTATTCATCAAACAGGAGCTTGTAATGCACGGAATAAAGCATTAAAAAAAACAACGGCAGATTGGATATTCCTTTTTGATGATGATAATAGATTTGATGCTACACTCTTGGAACGAATAGCAAAAGCGATAAAAGAAACAGGTACACACTGTTTGAATATGTCTTATTTACAAAAGGGTGAAGTAGAAAAATACAAGACCTATAAACAATGGGAAACTTTTGGTTCTGGTTGTTCTGTAGTGCATCGTGATATTATCAATAACGCTTTATTTGATATGGCATTAGAACACGGATACGGAGAAGATGTTGATTTTGGTGTGCAAATACGTAATTTAGGATATGATGTCATTTATGCACCACATATACAAATACTACATCTCAAAGCACCTATAGGAGGATTTAGAAGTTTACCTACTTTTCCTTGGAATGAAGATAAAGTACTACCCAAACCAGCACCACAAATTTTATATCACCGTATTAAAAATACTACAACACAACAGTTAAGAGGATATAAATGGGTGCTTTTTCTTAAATACTATTTTAGACAACAGATCAAAAATCCTTTTTCTTATATTTCCTACTTCAAGAAAGCTTGGAATAAAAGTGACTATTGGGCCAAAAAATTACCTTTAGATGGATGACGTTACACTAAGTTTGATTGTTTGCACGTATATGCGACCAGTGGCATTATGTACACTGCTAGATAGTGTGCAACTTCAATCAAAATATCCAGATGAAATTTTAATTATAGATGGCTCAACAAATGATGCTACGCAAGACCGCTTTCGCGAAAGCGTATACAGAAATCTTACCTATTATAAAGTACCTCCAGAGCATAGAGGCCTCACAAAACAACGTAACTATGGGATTGATCGAGTAGGGGGATCTATCAAAATTGTTTGCTTTCTTGATGATGATATTGTATTAGAACCCAATTACTTTGAAGAAATATTAAAAACATACCAAAAACATCCAGAAGCGATAGGCGTAGGCGGGTATATCATTAATGAAATATCTTGGAAAAAAGTAACCACCGATTTTAAACCTGCTATCAATCAATTTTATTATGATGGCTATGTGCGTTCTGACGGTTCTAGATTTGTATTACGTAAAAAATTGGGATTAGATGCAGATAGAATTCCAGGACATTTACCTGATTTCTCTCATGGGAGATCTATTAGTTTTTTGCCGCCTTCTGGAAAAATATACCAAGTAGAACAACTCATGGGAGGTGTCGCCTCGTATAGAGTATGTGCTTTGAAATCTCAGAAATTTTCAGAATATTTTGAAGGATATGGTTTATACGAAGATGCCGATTATACCTTACGCCTATCAAAAAAAGGCCATTTATATATAAACACCAAAGCACAGTTACATCACCATCATCATCCAGATGGACGTCCTAATAAATTCAGCTATGGAAAAATGGTCGTACGCAATGGGTGGTATATTTGGAGGGTTAAATACCCTAAGCCTACCGTAAAGGCCAGATTTAAATGGAACATGACTTCAGGATTGCTTACCTTAATACGTTTTAGCAATAGTATTTCAAAAAATAAAAAGGCAAGAACAGAAGCATTCACAGAAGCATTAGGAAGAACAGTAGGATGGTGGAGTTTATGGGTAAATAAGCCTAAAATTGAAAATAAATAGAGATCTTTAGTAAGCATGAATTTTCTTATCGTTACACATGTTCGACACAAATTAAAAGACAGCCGATATTATGGATATGGCCCTTATGTGAAGGAGATGAATATTTGGAATGCTCATGTAGATCATGTTGAGGTTGTTGGGCACAAGATAGATCAGGAAGTAACACCTATTGATTTACCATACACAGCAAATGTGCGCTTTACAAAAATCCCTCAAATTTCGCTTACATCAATAACAGCTATTTTTACTAGTTTTTTTTATACCCCTATTATTTTTTTTAAAATTATAGGCGCTATGCGTCGTGCAGATCATATTCATTTGAGATGTCCGGGAAATATTGGATTGTTAGGATGCATTGCTCAGGTATTTTTTCCTAAAAAGAGAAAAACTGCAAAATATGCAGGTAATTGGGACCCTAAAGCAAAACAACCTCGTAGTTATAGATTGCAAAAATGGATACTTAGGAATACGTTTTTGACTAAAAATATAAGTGTACTCGCCTATGGAGATTGGCCGAATCAAAGTAAGAATATAGTTCCTTTTTTTACGGCGACCTATAAAAAGGAGCAAATCCCTGAGGTGATCACACCTACCTATAGTAAGCCGTATAGATTCTTATTTGTAGGAAGTCTCGCACCTGGAAAACGCCCTTTATATACGTTAGAATTTGTAAACGAATGTATTGCTCAAGGAATTGATGTGAAGATTGATTTTTATGGAGATGGAAATCAACGTCCTATACTCGAAAAGTATATAAAAGACCACCAGCTTGAAGAAGTTGCTATCTTACATGGTAATCAAAATACAGAAGTTGTCCAAGAGGCGTATAAAAAAGCAGATTTTTTGATATTACCATCTAAGTCAGAAGGATGGCCTAAAGTAGTCGCAGAAGCAATGTTCTGGGGAGTTATTCCAATAGTAACTCCTGTTTCTTGTGTTGCTTGGATGCTAGGTAACGGAAAAAGAGGTATGCTACTAGAAGTTTCTTTGGAGGAAGATGTATCCGCTTTCGCGAAAGCGATAACAGCTACAGAAACATTACAAAACATGTCTTTAGAAGGTCAACAATGGTCTCATAACTATACGTTAGATAAATTTGAATCTTCTATACTAGAATTGCTATGAGAGTATTGCAACTTATCGATAGTTTAGATTTAGGTGGCGCAGAACGTATTGCGGTAGAATATGCAAATATGCTCTCTCAACATATAACGCAATCGCATCTTTGTGCATCACGTTTTGAAGGTAAATTAGTGTCTACGATACATTCGGATGTGAATTATTTTTTTTTAAACCGAAAACGTACCTTAGATTTTGATGCCATAAAACGTCTTGATGCTTATATTAAGAAAGAGAAAATTACCATTGTACACGCACATAGTACGTCTTACTTTATTGCAACATTATTAAAATTTAGAAATCCGTCAATTGTATTAATATGGCATAATCATTCAGGCGCTAGTATACATTTGAAGGGAATGAAAATGAGAGTGCTTCGATTTTGTTCTACGTATTTTAATACGATTATATCCGTAAATGAAGATTTAGTTACCTGGGCACATAAGAAGTTGAAAAGTCAAAAGGTGATATACCTTCCTAATTTTGTAAATTTTAGTAAGGATATAAAGCCATTACAAGAAACACTAAAAGGAGTTTCTGGAAAGCGTCTGGTTTGTTTAGCAAACTTGAGAGATCCGAAAGGGCATCATTTTTTAATACAAAGTTTTGTCACTGTTCAAAAAGAAATTCCAGAAGCAACACTGCATTTGATAGGGAAAGACTTTGACGATACATATAGTAATACGCTCAAGGCATTAATAAAACAACATCAATTACAGGATAATGTGTTTATATATGGGCAATCGTCTACTCCTGAATCTATATTAGAACAGTGCGATATAGGTGTTTTAAGCTCTTCTTCAGAAGGTTTACCTATGGCATTACTAGAATATGGAAGAGCAAAATTATCAGTTGTTGTTACTGATGTAGGCTATTGTTCTGAAGTCGTTAAAGAATATGGTAAATTTGTTCCGTACGGAGATGAAGAGAAAATGGCCAATGCGATTAAAAACTATCTTAAGGATACAGAAAAACAACAAATCGATAGTCACTTATTTAAAGAGTATGTGAAAGATAATTTTAGTGCTCAACATGTTCGTAATCAAATTATAAAAGTATACAAAAGTAGTTTTGAAAATATTTAAGAATCCATATCTGTTTTTGGTTGTTATACATGTAGCAATTGGGTTCGGGATCTATTTGTTTAGGCCATTAGCAAAACTTTATTTTGTAGCGACAATAGGCGTTTTTATTTTTTACTTATTTAAAAATGGAAATAAGAATAATGAAGCGTTATATGCTGCAGCCTATATAACAGGAGCCGAAGTTTTTTTTAGAATGACGCAAGGTGCTTTTATATGGGAAGCAGGTAAATACGGAGTTATTGGATTTGTACTATTAGGACTTTTTTTTAGCGGCACATCCAGAAAATCTGGACCGTATTGGTTGTATTTATTGCTATTAATTCCAGGTATTGTATATGCTTCTTCAACACTTGGGTATGATACAAATTTTAGAAAGGCAATTATATTTAATTTGAGTGGGCCTTTCTGTTTAGGGATTGCATCGTTGTATTGTGTTGATCGTAAGATTACTAGAAAACAGTTACAGTATATATTATGGTCGCTTTTAATGCCTACAATTGCCATGGGTGTGTATCTGTTTTTTTATACACCAGATACACGGTCTATTTTATCGGGTACGGGATCTAATTTTGCAGCCTCTGGAGGTTTTGGGCCTAACCAAGTTTCTACAGCTTTAGGGATGGGGATGTTTTGCTTAGTAGTGCAATTATTTACGAATAGTAAAAACACAATACTGTTAGCTATAAACTTAGGATTGTTATCATTACTAACCTACAGAAGCATTGTTACATTTTCAAGAGGAGGCGTATTAACCGCTTTAGTTATTAGTGTCGCTTTTATTTTATTTTATTTTAAGGCTGTAAATGTTAGAAAGAAAAAAAGAATTATAGGGCCTATACTATTTCTTGTGTTGACAGCTTCTTTTACGTATTTATTAACCTCAGTAAGAACATCTGGACTTATTGATAAGAGATATGCAAATAAAGATGCAGCTGGACGTATAAAGGAAGATATAAGTACAGGAAGAAAAGAACTTATCTCATCAGAGTTAGCTGCCTTTTTTGATAATCCCTTAACGGGTATAGGTGTAGGTAAAATTAAAGAGTATAGAGAAGAAACCGAAGGGGTTTTAGCAGCATCTCATAATGAACTAAGTAGAATGTTGTCAGAGCATGGAATCTCAGGGCTGTTAGCACTTATAATACTAGGTGTTTATCCTTTAATTTTTAGAATGACCAATAGGCGTAATTTCTTGTTTTTTTCCATGCTTGGTTTTTGGTTTTTAACGATTAACCATTCTTCTATGCGTATAGCAGCACCAGCGTTTATTTATTCATTATGTCTTTTAAATATTGTAAATGAAAAGAAAAAAAATACTGTACATAGGAAACGCGCTATCTCATAAAGGAGCAACCGTTACTAGTGTTGAAACCTTAGGTGTTTTTTTGAGAAATGAAGGATATGAAGTTATTGTATCTTCTTCAGTTCAAAATAAAATATTGAGAATGTTGGACATGATAAGAGCAGTTATCTCTCTCAAAAGTCAGACAAAAACAGTATTGATAGATACTTATAGCACAACAAATTTTTGGTATGCAATAATTATAGGTTATTGGTGCCGACTTTTTAAGTTAGATTACATTCCAATTCTAAGAGGAGGAAATTTACCGTATAGATTAAAAAATAACCCTAAAAGATGTAAGCGATTTTTTGGAAATGCACACTATAATATAGTGCCTTCTCAGTATTTACTTCATGATTTTAAAGATGCAGGTTATATAAACTTAAAATATATACCAAATACGATAGAAACTACAAAATATCCATATATAGAACGTAGTACGCTTAAGCCTAATCTCCTTTGGGTGCGCTCTTTTGCTGGACTGTATAATCCTATAATGGCTATTAAGGTATTGCAAGAATTACAAAAAGAATATCCTGAGGCAAAATTGACAATGGTAGGGCCTAGAAAAGATAGTAGTTTTGATGAATGTAAACTATTTGCTAAGGAGCATAATTTGCCAGTAACCTTTACAGGGAAATTATCAAAACAAGAATGGATAGCTTTAGGAAAGAGCCATGACATTTTTATCAGTACAACAAACTTTGATAATACACCCATTAGTGTTATTGAAGCAATGGCACTAGGTTTACCTGTTGTGTCAACAAATGTTGGCGGCATGCCATTTTTAATAAACGATCAGATGGATGGGATATTAACACCAGAGAAAGATGTCATCGCATTTACCTCAAAATTGAGTACACTTTTAAAAACGCCAACGTTAGTTCACACCATAAGTAAAAATGGAAGAGTAAAAGCCGAAAGTTTTGATTGGAATCAAGTCAAAACTTTATGGAAGAATGTGCTTGACTAAAAAAATGTAATATATTTACACGAACTAACCTCCTTTATGGCACTCTTACCAGATATTCATTTTGAAATTTCTGAACGCAAAATCCTTTTACGTATACTGGATACTGTATTTGTGCTTGTTTGTTTACAATTAGTAGGTAATTTTTTTGATTTTGATTACTTTAAAATAAGTCAAGAAAATTGGTTGTGGATTATCTTACTAACATTATACTTAAATATTTTTGGGACTGTATTTGAATTATATAACTTAAAACAAGCGTCAAAGTTTCAAACAACACTTAAAAATACACTTCTCACGGTATCTGTAACAGCATTATTTTACCTGTTAACTCCTTTTTACACACCTGAACTTCCAGAAAATAGGCTCCAAATTATTTACTTTTTCCTCGCAATGGCCTTTGGAATATTGGTGTGGAGATGGTTGTATATTACCCTTATATCTTCGCCTCGTTTTTATAAACGGGTACTTGTAGTAGGAGATTCATTTGATATTAAGAAAATTATTAATAACCTAGAAGGAGCAGATCCTAATTATAAAATTGTTGGTTATATCCATACCGATAGCTCTAATGAAGTAGGGGACATACCTGAGACAGTAGAAGAGTATCCTATAGAAAATTTAACCTTTACCGTTTCTAGAAATGGAATTTCTGAAATAGTAGTTGCAAGTGATTATAGTGATGGTGTATCAAAACCTTTATACTTACAACTTATCAACTTGCTAGAATCTGGTTTTCCTATAAGAGAATATATGCAGGTATATGAAGAGATTACACAGCGTATACCTGTACAACATGTAGATAAAGACTTTTATCGTTATTTCCCGTTTAGCAGGAGTAATCAAAATAAGTTTTATCAGTTATTTCATAGGCTATTTGATATTATCATGGCGTTGATAGGTATTGCTTTCTTCTTGGTAATTTTTCCATTTATTTTAATAGGAAATTTGATAGGAAATAGAGGTCCCATTTTTTACACACAAAAACGGATAGGTCGTAATGGATTTGCTTTTAAGATCATAAAATTACGTACCATGGTTACTGATGCTGAAAAAAATGGAGCCATGTGGGCACAAAAAAATGATAGTCGTATAACCCGTTTTGGTAAGTTTTTAAGAAGGTCAAGATTAGATGAGATACCACAATTCTTTAATGTTTTGTTTGGAGAAATGAGTGTTATTGGTCCTAGACCTGAACGTCCAGTTTTTGTAAGAGAACTCTCAGAACAAATACCCTTTTATGAAACTAGACATGTCGTAAAACCTGGATTAACAGGATGGGCACAAGTGATGGGGAGTTATGGTAGCTCTACCGATGATGCCTTAGAAAAATTGCAATTTGATTTGTATTATATAAAACGCCGAAACCTATTTATGGATTTGAGTATCGTGCTTAAAACAATAAGTACAGTGGTGTTTTATAGAGGGCAATAATATTTTTCTTACGTAATATTTCTAGCCTTTTTGATCATCTTTAGCATATATAGATATCTTACTGTTAATGCTAATAGCAAAGGAATAAGTGCGTATGCAAATCTTTGTACACCTACAATCCAGTGAAAGCATAGTAGCGCTAATAAGATGATAGAAAGCTTTACATAAGGATATATCCATTTAGGAGGCCTCGCTTTTCTAATCACAAAACCTGCAATGAGGTGAAAAGGGAATGCCCAGAGTAAGTCATAATTCCATTTTGTAGTACTGTGCTCTGTACCAAACCATAAAAATGCTAGAAGTATTCCTATAACACCTGTAAATATAAAAACAAGTGTGTCTATAAAGTTTAGCGAGCGTTCATTTGTATTGTCTTTATAGGTCTTGTAGAGTAATAATAATGCAAGAAGACTTATGATAATAATAGGACTTATAATAAAAGATTCTTTATACGTGTTTTCTTCTTCCGGAGTATGTAGTGTTTCAGTTTTTAAGACCAGTGGTCTTTCTGTTGTTCCATCTGATATTTTTGAATTAGCAAAAGCTTCCATGGTATAATCAGGTAAGAAGGCATATTCTTCTTTAGTGGCAAGCCTATCAGTTACAGAGCCTATAGCTATATCCATACCAAGCATTCCCCAAGTATTCCAATGTACATTATGGCGAATAAGATCTCTATGTGTGTAACCCTCAGGAAAACTGCTGTAATCTACTTCTAATTGCTTATCTAGAGAAATCACAGTAGCATCTACAGCGCGTGTAGCACAGTTGTCAAAAAAGAAATCATAGAGATATTCTCTATTTTCATCTCTAGCATTATTTTTTAAGAAATCAAAAAACTGTTTCTTCTCTTGTCTATTTAAAGCTAATACTTGTTCTTTTACCCATCTACGTTGATATATGTAATCTTCAATAAAATCATCATATGGAGTAACCCATAGGGTGTATAATAACTTGCCTCTAGCAAATTTCATATAGAAGTTAGGGGTATTAAAATTAAAACGGCCATAATTAAAAACCCAATCTATACCTATTGCATCATCATGTACTCTAATAGCTGTATGTCCAAAAGAATCATATAATTCTGGACCAGGTCCTATTGTAATTAAACTTATTTCTGCATTTTCAGAAAGTCGTTTAAACTGATTTTGTGCTTGCAGGTTAGTAATAAAAAGGAATACTAAAACAAGAATACTATATTTTACAGAAAGCCGCTTTATCATAGGGTAAAGATAGGAAGCAAAAATAAACTAGCAATAGGTCTATTCATAATGTATTTATAAAAGTAAAAGCCGAGTGATCAGCTCGGCTTATAAAATTAATAACTTACAGTTAGCTACTTAAGCAGCAGGGATAATACGCACAGGTAGTACCCATTCTTCACCAACTTTAAGGGTGTTTAGTTTTTTGTAGTTCAATCTACTTTTAATAAAAGCATCTATACTTTCATTTTTAGTATCTACATTGATAACTACAAGTTCTTTTTTGTTATTTACCATAAAAGTAACTTTAGCTTCTATGTCTTCATTTATTTCCATTTCTGGGTTTTTTAGCAACTCAGCTATTTGAGTAGTAACAGCTACTTTTTTGTTCTCAACTTTAGGTGTTGTGTTGCTTGCAAATGATGTTGTTGTTCCTACGGCTAATAAAATAGCGACTACATAGATTTTTAGATTTTTCATAATTGTTCGTTTTTAAAGATTAAAAGATTGATATACCAAAGAGACGAACATTTCTTGTATTTCGTTACATAATCAAGTGTAGTTTAACCATTGTTTAACGATCATTAACGCTGCTTAACATTCGAGTGATTATTAAATAACGCTTTCGCGAAAGCGTATAAAACATCTTTTAAAGAAATAAAGTTAACGCTAAGTAATTGATAATAATGTCACTAAAAATAAAAAGCTCTTTTAACGGTTTACGCTAAAAGAGCTTTTATTCTTAATGTTAAGGAGTTTTATGCTAAAACTGCCTGAACTTTATCTGCTGCTTCTTGGAATTCTACAGCACTCTGTACATCCAATCCACTATTATCTATTAATTCTTTTGCAATATCTGCATTAGTTCCTTGTAGACGAACAATAATAGGTACTTCTATATTCCCCATGTTTTTATAAGCGTCTACAATTCCTTGTGCAACACGATCACAACGTACAATACCTCCAAATATATTTACAAGGATAGCTTTTACATTAGGATCTTTAAGAATAAGATCAAAAGCTATTTCTACACGCTCTGCATCTGCAGTACCTCCTACATCAAGGAAGTTTGCAGGTTCTCCTCCAGCTTGTTTGATAAGATCCATTGTTGCCATAGCAAGTCCAGCTCCATTTACCATACATCCTACATTTCCATCTAGGTCTACATAGTTAAGTCCTACCGCTTTTGCTTCAACCTCTACTGGGTTTTCTTCACGCTCATCACGTAATGCTGCAAGATCTTTATGGCGGAATAATGCATTTTCATCTAAAGATACTTTAGAATCTACTGCCATAATTTTATCATCACTCGTTTTAAGTACTGGATTGATTTCAAATAGAGAACTATCTGTAGAAACGTATGCTTTGTATAAAGAAGCAACAAATTTTGTCATTTCTTTAAAAGCAGTACCGCTCAATCCAAGATTGAAAGCAATTTTACGTGCTTGGAATGGTAATAATCCTGTAGCAGGATCTATTTCTTCTGTAAAAATAAGGTGTGGTGTCTCTTCTGCAACAGTTTCGATATCCATACCACCTTCTGTAGAATACATAATCATATTACGACCAGTACCTCTATTTAAAAGGACAGACATGTAATATTCTTCTGGTTCATTATCTCCTGGATAGTATACATCTTCTGCAACAAGTACTTGATGTACTTTCTTTCCTTCTGCACTTGTTTGGGGAGTCACAAGATTCATTCCTATGATTTGACCAGCAATTTCTTCTACTTGTTCAAGATTTTTGGCAAGTTTTACACCTCCGCCTTTACCACGACCACCGGCGTGAACTTGTGCTTTTATAACGTGCCAACCTGTTCCAGTTTCTTCAGTAAGTTTTTTTGCAGCAGCAACAGCTTCTGCAGGTGTAGTGGCAACAATACCTCTTTGGATACGTACGCCAAAACTAGCTAACATTTCTTTTCCTTGATACTCGTGTAGATTCATAATACCTTTTTATATGGTGCTTTATTTATGCTGTGCAAAAGTAACAAAAGCGCTACGGGAGCACAATAGTTTTTAGATTAAAATTGAATGTTATGTCTAAGTATTTATAGAAAGCTTACTAATCATACTATTTCAGCGCTTAAACCTGCTTGTAAAAGTTTAGAACATCTTGGTTTAAGATCATCATAATCTCCTGTTTTTACAGTACATTTTCCTTTGTAATGTACGATTAAAGAACATTGATGTGCTTGCTCTTCTGTATGGTCACAAGCGCCTATAAGACAGTTAATAACATGATCAAATGTATTTACTTCATCGTTGTATAATACAATTTCATGTTGTTTTTGTTCTTCTGTAAGGACGTCTAGGTCTTCTTGATATTTTTCTTTAGTACTCATAAGAGCAAAATTTTTGAATAGAAATTTACAAAATAAATAGCTTACTACTTAAAATAGTAGTGCATTATAACATAATATTTAGGATTCTCTTTTTTCAAATTTACAGGCTACCCAATTATTACGTTCATAGTTACCAACGAAGTAAAGTCCATTTTCATTGCATTTTTCTGTAATTAATGCAATGTCTTCAGTATAAAACCCGCTTAATAACAAAATCCCATTAGAAGATAATGTGTTTGCATAGGCAGGAATATCTTGAAGCAAAATATTTCTATTGATATTGGCAATGACTAGGTCATATGTTTTGTCTTTCAGTAAAGAGACATCACCTTCATATACAGAAATATGGTGACAATTATTTCTTTGAGCATTTTCTATAGCATTAAGATAACACCAGTTATCTATATCTATGGCGTCAATAGGTTGTGCACCTTTCATTTCAGCGAGAATGGCTAATACTCCAGTACCAGATCCCATATCTAGTGTCTTTTTATGTGTAACATCTAGTTTTAATAGATGCTTTATCATCATATGTGTAGTCTCATGATGGCCAGTTCCAAAAGACATTTTGGGTTCAATGACAATATCAAATTCGACAGCTGTTTTTTCATGAAATGGCGCTCTTACTGCACAACGTCCATCTACTTCAATGGGGTCAAAGTTTTTTTCCCACTCTTCATTCCAGTTTACCTGTTCAATTTCTTGAGCAGTATAGGAAATTGTAAATTCATCTGATGTTAAAATTTGAATATCACTGAGTAAACTTTCAAAATTCACAGGGGTATTATCAGGAAATGCTTCCTCTTTTTGGATATAAGCAATGACTCCTGTTTCTGTTTCTGTAAAACTTTCAAAACCTGCATACCCTAACTCGGCAATTAAGATTTCTGTTGCTGGTACAGGAGGGTTTATCGTAAAGGTATATCCTAAATATATGGGTGTCATTCTTTAATTTCTTTGCAGTTATACGACGCGTTTGGATCAATTTTCAATATTATTTCTCCATTTTCGCCAGGCAAAAGTACAGTTTCATTTTCAATAAAAATCTCGTTTTTTGCAGTAAAATTCACAGAAGCACTATCTGTGAATTTTTGATGCTGTATTTTGAGTTTATAAGGGGCATCTAACCTAAAGTTCCATCGACTAAAGTTTTGATTTTCAATAACTGTATAGAGTTCTGGCTGTAACATATTATAACTCATTTTTACAGCTCGCCCTGTATGCAAGCTACCAGCGCCATACATTCCTTTAAATGCAGCATTTGCTTTTATGTAATCTATATTGGTAGCTGATAATTTTATAATACTATTTACTTCATCTACAGATAGACAAGGATTAATAGAAAACATAAGTCCTATAGTACCTGTAACTAAAGGGGCTGCAGGAGATGTTTTCTCTACCTTATTATATAAAATCTCCCCATTTTCTAGATATTTACTATATCTAAATATAAAATTACCTGGCGCCAAAATGTCTACATAGGTATCTAAATTGTTTGTAGACGCTTTAAAAATAAACTGCTCTCCATCAATATTGTTTCCTTTAAAGCCTACAGCTCGTCCTACATAATTTTTAAGTCCGATGGCATATGGGTTTCCTTTTCCATTGGTATGTAACGTTTCCTTAGGATCATCAAAACGATGTTGGACACTGCCTACAGAAATAACATGCTCATATGCGCCAGGATATCTGGGTGCTTTTCCCTTCGTTTTTTTAAATGACGCATTGTGTGGAACAGAAACAATCACAGTTCCATTAGCTCTCATTTCATTGATAGCTTCTTGTGCTGTTTCGTAATGTAGCGTACTACCCCAACTACAGTTAATTACTTTTGCACCGGCTCGGGATAATTCTAATAACTGATTTAGAAACTTAAAATCACCATAAGTAGTGGTGTAAATACTACAATTGTAACACACTCCTACAATACCATAGCCATTATCACCTTTTCCGACAGCAGTTTCGGCGACACTATAGCCGTGTCCTTTGGAATAGGAGCTTTTCTTCATGACTGTAGTTCTTCCTTCAAATTCGGGATCATTGGGATCTATATATCCATCAGAAATACCTACAATAACATCTTTACTTCCTGTTGTATAATACCAAGCTTCTGGTACGCCTAGAAAATCGTAATAATCTAAATAGGCTTGCACTCCTTGGTTTTTTCCAATAGTACTTGTCGTACCATAATCATTAGGTTCATATATCTTAAGGGTTTCTTGGAGTAGGCTTTCGCCAAATTCAAAAATGTCTGATACCTCGTTCAATAATTCTTTTTGAAAATTAGGACTAGAGGCAATTACAAAATATGTGCGTTTTAATTTGTCACTATCGGCATATTTAAACCCTTTTCTAAATACTTTTACGTGATATTTTTTAAAGATTGATGTTAATTTTGCATGATCTCCAGTATATGAAACAACAGAATCTTTAGTGATTGTTGGAATCTCAATGTTTTCATCTATAGCTCTAATATAAAAGCGATCTTCTTGTGCGTAGCTAGCATAGCTACTTAGTATTCCAAAAAAGATATAAAGGTATATTGTTTTCAAAATCCTATCCTTTTATAGATGCTTGAATACGTTTGATTTGCTGTTGGAGATCATCATATTGTTCTTGTAGTTTTTGAACCTGATGCTCTTTTTCTATAAGATGTAATGTGAGTTCTTCAATCTTTTTAAGAAGAAGAGTATTCATTTGTCCTAGTTCAATACCATTTGCTTGTACTTCGGCAGTAGTTGGGACTTCTGGTAAATGGCCATAGGTGTTGATGTATTTTTCTATTTCGCGTAAGCGTACCAAGTCATATCCCTCTTCAAATACATAATCTGCCCATTCTTTAAGATCTAATTTTGCAGATTTTGCATGAATTTGTCCGTTTACCTCTAGTTTGTCTGTTGGGTTTTTTTTGCCAATTCCCACACGTCCGTCTTTGGTAATATATACCGCATTTTGTTCTTCATTTTCAAGAAGCGTTATGGAACCATCTGTATTTGTAGTCACTTGTTGTGCTTGGCATGAGAGACAAATGCCAGTGCATAGAAAAAGGAGTAAATAAGAAACTTTCATAGTGTATGTTTATACGGGTAAGGTATAAAAATACTATGAAAGTTTTCTTAAAATATAATAAGCGCTTTATTAGCACCGCAAAGGGTTTCATACTCCGAGGCTTTCCTCGAAATTAAAATCCAGTCTTTTTTATAAATGTCTCGTAGGTTTGTCTTGAGGTAGTTTGCTAAAAAGCATTTACGATTTCAAAAAAGTCATCAGCTTTAAGAGAAGCCCCACCTATAAGACCTCCGTCTACATCTGGTTTTGAAAAAATTTCTTTTGCATTTCCTGGTTTTACAGAACCACCATATAAAATAGATACTTGATCTGCTGTAGTAGTATCATAAGAAGTACTTACAGTATTTCTAATAAAGGCATGCATTTCTTGTGCTTGTTCTGGAGATGCTGTCTCTCCAGTACCTATTGCCCATACGGGTTCATAAGCAAGTACAATATGTGACCATTGTGCTGCAGTAAGATGAAATAGCGCATTTTTAAGTTGACTTTCTACTACATTAAAATGTTTTTCGTTTTTGCGATCTTCTAGTTCTTCACCAAAACAAAAGATTACTGTAAACCCATGTGCGATTGCAGTATTTACTTTTTCTGTAAGTAATGCATCATCTTCATGAAAATAAGCACGACGCTCACTATGTCCTAAAATTACAGTATCTATACCAACACTATCAATCATACTAGCCGATATTTCACCTGTATATGCACCGCTTTCTGCTTGATGCATGTTTTGAGCAGCTACTTTAATCTCACTACCCTCTAGTGTAGTTACAGCAGCATGCAAATTAATAGCAGTAGGAGCAACAATTACTTGAGCGTCTCCTGTATTTTTCTTTTCTGTAAGCGCAGTTAATAATGCTTGCGTTTCAGACAGGTTTTTATTCATTTTCCAGTTTCCAGCGACTATATGTTTTCTAGACATGTATGATTTTTTTATTAATGAAACGCTATTTTGAAAATTACATAACAACGTATTCAAAATAGTTAGTTGAACTCACTTCGTTTTTGAAGTGGGATCGATGATTGAATATCTTTTTGTATCAAATACAAAAATATCAATAAGATTGATAATCTACTTATAAAATAAGAGAAGAAAGCTATTATTACGAAAGTCTTAGTAGGGGAGGCATCCTATTATAGATACCTGAAAAAAAAGAACCTTTTTGGTATTTCATTGCATAAAGTGTAACGAAATAAGAAAGTAAAACATTAACGCCTTGATAATTTGAATACCCTCCAAAGCACATAAACTGCAGTTGTTTGTAAAAGGGTATTGATAAAAATAAGCATTAACGAAAATTGAATTGAACCAGGAGCATAATAAGGGTAATAAGGTCTAATAAATTGTAATGGGGTAGACGAGATATATCTCAAAATAGAAGAGATAAATGTTAGATTAGGAGGTAAGGGATAAAGTTGTATCATTGAAATTATAACATCAACGATGAGTATACAAAAGAAGAATTTTATAAACGTTTTCATGTGCTATGAATTTATTAAGTAAAGTCACAAATTAATATCATAAACTTTTTAGCTTTAACCTAAAAATAGCATTTGTTTATTCTTTTTTAAGGTTTGTAATTCAATGATTTTTGTTGTAGAAGTATTATAATATTCTTTCTCTATTTGGATCTCTTAATCCATATTTTTCAATGACATCTGGCTCAATCTGTTTATAATGACCTAGTGGAATTTTTTTATTCTCAAAATCTATAACTCCAATCTGACCTCGTGTGAAATCATTTTTGAAATGCGGTATTTTTTTAGCTTGTTTGTCATCAATTAGTAGTTTGAACTGGTTATCTCGCCAAGACTTTCTTTTAATTAGTTTTTTTATGAATTTATGTTGAATTTGGATATCATCATTAAGAAATACTTTTAAGTCATTCAAATTTTTCATTTTATTGATATTCAATTCTAAAGAAGAAATGGAATTTTCAGAAAGATTTAATTGTTTTAAATTTTTTAGACAATCAAGGTTTAATGGTGTTTTAGATAATTGGTTGTTATTCAGGTTTAATAGGTGTAAATGGCTGAGTTTTCCAATAGTTCTTGAAATTTCAGTTAATTCATTAGAGCTCAGATCTAACCATTCAAGGCGATTTAGTTTGCTGCAATCAACATTAAAATTAGATAACTTGTTTTTAGATACATCAAGTCTAATTAAATGGTTTAATTTACTAAATTCTTCAGGTATCTTATCAAGGATGTTATCCCTCAGATTACATATTTGTAACTTATGTAAACCTCCAATACCAGAGTCAATTGTTTTTATATTATTTTTTGGAATAAGTAATCTTGTTAGGTTTTTTAAGAGGCCTATTTCTTCGGGGATGCTTTTTATTTGATTGCGTCCCAAATTTAAAACAGTTAATTGATTAAGATCATATAAAGCTTTAGAGATGAATTCAATTTTATTAGTATCAAAATAGGCAACTTTTAGATTGGATAGTTTTGATATTTCGTCTGGGATTTCAGAAATAGTATTATCTCTTAGATTAAGATTGGTAAGAAAGTCAAGTTCAAAAACTTCAGTAGGAATCTTTTTCAAATTCATACCAGATAAGTCGAGTAAAGAAGCCGTATTCTTTTTTGCGATTTTTATTTTTTCTAAAACCTGACTCATCTAATTTAGCATAACGTGCAATTAAGACAAACGTATTTTAGGATCTAGCCATCCATATATAAGATCTACAAAAATATTAATCACAACAAACAGTGTAGCAATTACAATGACTGCTCCCATAATAACTGGGAGATCTAGTGTATTTAACGCATCTACAATTTCTTTTCCTAATCCGTTCCAACCAAAAATATATTCTACAAATACGGCTCCTGCAAGCATAGAGGCAAACCACCCAGATACAGCTGTCACTACAGGATTAAGTGCATTTTTTAATGCATGTTTACGTATAATTTGAAATGTACTCAATCCTTTTGCTTTTGCGGTACGAATGTATTCTTGATTATAAACTTCTAGTAGCGAATTACGCATTAATTGTATTACTACAGCAAGCGGGCGTATACCTAAAACAAATGCTGGAAGGATAAGGTTTTTCCATTGTATGGTGATATGCTCTCCAAAATCATCCATAGCGTAAAGGCTTCCTGTCATGTTTAAGTTCGTATACTTATGAAGTACAAACCCAAATAGCCATGCAAATAGAATAGCACTAAAAAAACTAGGAACACTCATGCCCAAGGTACTTATGATTTGAATAGCTCGATCTATCCAAGTGTCACGCATTTGCGCAGAGATAATACCAAATAAAATACCTAGTATAATAGCGATGGAAATAGCACTTATAGCTAAAATAAATGTATTAGGTAATGTCTCTCCAATGACTTCTGTGACGCGTTTCCCTGTTTTTTGGAAACTCTCTCGTAAATAAGGTGATTTTAATACAATCGTTGTTTTTGAAACAGTTAATAAAGAAGCAGCATTGTATTTTCCAGTATGGAGACTCGTATAATTTTTAGGTTCACTTGCGTGAAAAGATATAGGTGAAAGGTCGTTAAGATAGTATAAATACTGTTTGTATAGCGGCTTGTCAAAACCGTATTTTGCTCTTATAACTGCAAGTTGTTTTGGATCTTCATTTTGATCAAGCATCATGCGAGCAGGATCTCCTAATACATTAAATAAAAGAAATATGACAGTAACCACTCCTAACAGAGTTCCTACAGCATATCCTAGTTTTTTTAAAATATATGAAATCATTCTTGGTCTTTAATAGAAGCAAGTCTTTTTACTTCCGCTTCTTCTAATGTGATGTTTTTGTATTCAAAATCTTCTCCAAAAAGATTTTTAGCATATACTTCTATAGTACTATTAAAACCAGCTTCTTCTCTTCGTTTATTTACTTCTTCAGGATTTTCTATAGGCCATATAAAGGGTTCTCCGTTATGATAGGTCATTCCTTGTGTGCCATATATTTGATGTTTTCCTTCATTCATTAGATATCTATCTTCCATCATAGCAACAAGTCTAAATGGAAGTTCGCCAGCTTTCCCTGCTTTTTTCATAAGGTCAAGATACTCTGGGATTTTATTAGAATGTTGAATAACAGACCAAGCAGCAATATTTGTGGGAGTTCCTACAAGAGACTTTCCTGGATATATTCCCGCTTTTAAAATAGACTCTATCTTTCTAAGATTACTAGTGTCTAATGCTATTTGACGTTTCCATAAATCTCCTGAATATTCAGCATGATCAAGTCCTAAGGATTCTCCTAGTGCTTTGCGCTCTGGCCCTTCGGCTACCTGCATGAGTTTTCGATACTTTTGGTCTAATACAGCAATACTATCTAGTTGGTATTTTAAAATAAAATTTAGATGAGGTTTTGCTGTAGGTAATGAATTTAATATCAAATCTTCAGCATCATTGTAATGTAGTTTTTGTAAAATGGTGCCTTTGTCAAGACTTACAATACCTGGACTCGCACGTACAATTGTTTTTAAGGTAGTTTCGTCTGTATAATAAAACTCAAACGGAAGTTTGTAATCCCTAACAAAGGGTTCATGCACACTTGGACTTGATGAAGTTAAACCAATTACAGTATATCCTTTTCGGATGGCTTCTTCAGTCACTTTTCTAATGTTATAATAGCCTTCTCGCTCTGTCTTGTCAATGTTATATGCTACAATTGCAATGAGATTTTCCTTTTCTAAAAAGGTTGTTGTAAAGTTGTCATCTCCCTTTTCTATTGTAAAATCATGTACCGGAGGAATATAACCTTCTTGTACTTGTTCTGTTTCATATCCTACAAACTCACCTTCAACTTGAGGGTATCCGCCAGAAGTAGTGACTATTTCTTCTTTTCCGTTGACATTGAATTTCCAGTGATACTCGAAAATAGCTTCGGGTGCACCTTCTGGAATTTCCATGTTTTTTGTAATGTTAGAGCCTTCTTTATAAGCTCTGAAATCCAACCATGGTAAATGCATCAAAACATAGTATCCAAAACACATACAGGCGGCAAAAGATAAAAATATAATGCTGTTTTGTACTATCTTATTTTTAAAGACAGGCTGAATATATTTTTGAAAAGCTAAAAGAAATAAAATCAATACTAACAGAATGACATCTTTGATAAAAGATTCCCATGGTACTAATGGAATGGCATCTCCAAAACATCCACAATCTGTTACTTTATTGAAATATGCAGAGTAGAAGGTTAGGAATGTAAAAAAAATGATCATTAAGAGTAATAGAAGTAACGTTGAGTTGATACGTACATTTTTAAATCCTAAAAGTCTCAAAATTCTAGGCAAGAACGGAATAAACCATACAGGGATTTTTTTTCCATATCCAATGATGAGCGCAATACCTAATACAACTTCAGCAATAACAAGTATTATAGATATTAAAAGTGCATAAGGAGATAAGAATTCTAAATTTAAGACTTCAGGAGCAAAATATTCTTGGAGTTTATAGGAAAATCCTAAGGGGTCATTTAATTTTATAAATCCGCTAAAAATAAAAAGAGCACCAACTAAGAATCGTGCTATTTGTACTGCTATTTTCATTTTTTAAATGGTTTTATACGCTTTCGCGAAAGCGGACTATTAATAAATTACAATAAGTTTGTATACTTATCCTTCCAAATGAATTAACGCAAACACTGCGTAATTAATCATATCTTGATAATTAGCATCAATCCCCTCTGAAACTAATGTTTTTCCTTGATTGTCTTCTATTTGCTTTACACGTAATAACTTTTGAAGGATTAAATCTGTAAGCGAACTCACTCTCATATCTCTCCAAGCTTCTCCATAATCATGATTTTTATCTTCCATTAGCGATTTTGTAATCGCTACTTTTTTGTCATACGCTTTTGTCGCTTCATCTAGATCTAAATCAGGTTGTTCTACCACTCCCAAATCTAATTGTATAAGTGCCATCACCGAATAATTGATAATACCAATAAATTCAGAAACTTGTCCTTCATCTACTTTTTGAACATCGTTTTCTTGTAAACCACGAATGCGTTGTGCTTTGATAAAAATCTGATCTGTAAGAGATGGTAGTCGTAAAATACGCCAAGCACTTCCATAATCCTTCATTTTATTTGTGTAAAGATTTCGGCATTTTGTGATAACGTTGTCGTACTGTGTTGAGGTATTACTCATAAATGGATATAGAATTTGCGTAAATTTCGCTTAAAATTCGTAATATAAAAAATGGGGTTGTAAGTTTGTTTAAAACAAGTATTCACAACTTGACTATTAAGTAGAGTAAAAATACGTATTGTGGTTGATTATGCATATGAATTGTAAAGGAAAATTGATTGATCTATCTGTTCCCAAAGTAATGGGAATTGTAAATCTGACTCCTGATTCGTTTTATGATGGGGGGAAGAAAAATATGGAGGCAGTACTTTCGCAAGTTGGAGCAATGCTAACAGAAGGAGCCACTTTTATAGATATGGGGGCTTATAGTTCTAGGCCAGATGCTACAGATATATCAGTGCAAGAAGAAGAAGCTCGTTTACTACCTATCATAAAAGAAGTTGTAAAACAGTATCCAGATGTCTTACTATCAGTAGATACCTTTAGAGCGAGTGTTGCTGAAAAAGCAATTTTAGCAGGTGCTTGTATGGTAAATGATATTAGTGCAGGAATGCTTGATAAGAAAATGATGGAAGTAGTGGGAGCATTAAGAGTTCCTTATATATTAATGCACATGCGCGGTACACCGCAAACGATGAAAACCTTAACCGATTATAAACATCTTTTGAAAGAAATTACTTCTTATTTTAGTGAGCGTATCGCATATGCGAGAAGCCATAAAATAAATGATCTGGTTATTGATCCAGGGTTTGGTTTTGCTAAAACAACAACTCAAAACTTTACAGTCTTAAAGGAAATGGATTTTTTTAAAGTTTTAGAAGTTCCTTTATTGGCAGGTTTATCTCGTAAATCTATGATATATAAAACATTAAATGGAACTCCGTCTACTTCTTTAAATGGCACTACAGCTTTGAATATGATTGCCTTACAAAATGGAGCTTCTATTTTGAGAGTGCATGATGTAAAAGAAGCTGTTGAATGTGTAAAGCTCTATAATTTAATTTCATAACTCATATAAATTTGTTTTACAAATAACTTTAATCGTCACTTTTGTAAAATAAATAACTTTTTTGTCTACACATACCATTTCTCTTTTTTGAACGTTAGGACATACAAAGCGGTGATATTTTAACAGAATTTTGACAAAAAATCCCTATTTTTCGCCCACACAAACCTATTTATGATGAAAATCCTACCTAAAGGCTTTATTTTAGCATGCTTATCTTTTTGTTTTACAGTTGGTTATAGTCAAGGCCCCGGCTCTTTATTTGTAAATGCTGGCCCTGACCAAAATATTGATTGTGGAGGAGGGAATACGGCTACTATAACAGCTGATTTTTTAGAAACCTTTGAAACAATTAGCGAGAACTACGATGTTACTTCTATTCCTTATAATCCGCCATTTGCATTTGATGGTCTTGCAAACCAATTAAATCCTAATCAGGATGATCAGTGGTCGGGAGTAGATAATCTACCTTTTGACTTTTGTTTTTTTGGAAATATCGAAACACAATTTCAAGTAGGTTCTAATGGCGTACTTCGTTTTGATGTAGATCCTGGAGATACATCGAATGCTTTCGGTTTTACAGAAGATTTACCTAATAATACAAACCCTACACTAGGTGAAGCAAATGTTTTTACACCTGTACACGATATAGATCCATCCGTAGGAAATGCTGAAGAAATTGGTTATGAAGTGTTAGGTACGTTCCCCAATAGAGCACTTGTTGTTTCGTTTTTCAATGTGCCTTATTTTAGTTGTAATAATATTACTGCAACTCACATGGCAGTTTTTTATGAATTTTCTAATGTTATAGAAATATATATACAAGATAAACCTGTTTGTACAGCTTGGAATGGTGGAGCTGCTGCTGTTGGAATTCAAAATGATGATGGAAATATAGCATTTGTTCCTCCGGGACGTAATACTTCTGATTCACCTTGGACTACAACAAATGAAGCTTGGCAGTTTTCTCCAATTGGAGTAGAAACATATGTTTTTGAATGGTTAGACGATACAGGAACTGTTATTAGTACTAACGCTTCTGTAAATGTCCCGGCTGGTGTATATACAGCGAGAGCAACATATACAAATTGTAACGGTGATGTTGTAGTTCTTACAGATGAAGTTGAGATTACACAAAGTGCACCTTTTGATCCAGATTTAGGACCAGATCAAGATGTATGTGATGGAACAACTGTAATTCTAAATGGAGATGTAGGTGTAGCCGCAACATATCAATGGTTTCTTAATGGAATACCAGAAGTAGGTGAAACAAATCCTACATACACAGCAGATACCCCAGGAAGTAATACCTATACTGTAGAAGTTACTGATCCAACAGATCCTACTTGTACAATTACTGATGATGTAATAGTTTCATTTTTTGAAGTTCCAGTACCTGTTTCTCCAGGAGATCAAAATGCCTGTGACGAAGTTAATGGCGATGGTTCTGAAGATTTTAATTTAGATAGTTTGATTATAACCATTCTTGATGGTTTAGACCCTGCAGATTTTTCTGTGTCATTTCACTTATCTCAAGGAGATGCTGATACGAATACAGGAGCTCTTACGGGTACAAATGCTTTTGGTGCTGCAGATGGAACTACTATTTTTGTAAGAGTCGAGAATAATGGACTTACAGATTGTTTTGAGACAGTTATGTTTGATTTACATGTTTTTGTAACCCCAGAAGCAATTACTCCAAATGATCTAAGTGTATGTGATAATAATCAAGATGGAGATCCTACCAATGGTTTTGCTCAGTTTGACCTTACTCAAAATGAAGATACAATACTTAATGGACAAGATGCTATGCAGTTTCTATTGACATTTCATACGTCACTAGCAGATGCCAATACAAATACAGATCCAATAACAAATCCTGCTACCTATACAAATGGTATAGCAAATCAAGAGGAGATTTTTGTAAGAGTTGAAAATAGTGCATTTACTGATTGTTTTTCTATAACTAGTTTCTTCGTGACTGTAGATCCATTACCGATTATAAATCCTGTAACAGCATTAGAGGCTTGTGATGATGGCGCAAACCCTAGTGATGGTATCTCTATGTCTTTTGATACTTCAGGAATAGAAGCGGCATTACTTGGTGGACAAACAGATATTACCATTACATATGTAGATGGAAATAATTTGCCATTAGCTACTCCGTTACCTAATCCATTATCGAATTCAGTGTTATTTACAGAAACAATTACTGCCACGTTAACAAATACAATAACGGGCTGCCAATCAGTAAATACATTTGATTTAATTGTTAATCCTAATCCAACTGCAAATTCAATTCCAGATTTAATGAATATAAATGGATGCGATGATGATGGTTTGGATATATTTGATACGTCAACAGTTGAAACAGATATCATAGGAGCTCAGACAGGTGTTTCAGTTACCTATTTAGATGGCAATGGAAACCCGCTACCAAGTCCGTTGCCAAATCCATTAGCAAATACAATACCTGAACTTGAAACTATTACTGCTACAGTTATAGATGATATAACTGGATGTTCTGCTACTACAACATTTAATCTCATAGTTAATGTTAGTCCTTCTACAGTAACCCCCACTACTTTAGAGGTTTGTGATGAAGATGGCACTTCAGATGCAATTACCCTTATTGATCTTACAGTTAAAAATACAGAAATTACAGGAGGGTTTAATCCTAACGTTACCGTTACCTATCACCTTACTTTAGCTGGAGCCAATACAGCCGATGCTTCGATTCCTGATCCTACCATGTTTACTAATGTAGGACCGCCTACTAATCCTCAGATTGTATTTGCAAGGGTAACCGATAATATTACAGGTTGTTTTTCAACAGAGCCATTGCCAGTAGAAGTCTTTTTATTACCTGTAGCTGTTGTTCCAGCAGATTTAGAAGTATGTGATGATGATAATGATGGAGTTTTTGATGCCTTTGTTTTATCAAATGTAGATGCAGAGATTACTGCGGGAGATACCAACCTTACGGTTGTGTATTACTTTACAGAAGAAGATGCTAACAATGCTCCTGTAGGAGGAGAGATAGACAATATGTCTTATATCAATACGAGTGATCCATTTTTCCAAACAGTATATGCTCGAGTGTTTAATGGAGCAGGTTGTTTTGTAGTGGTTCCTTTAAACTTAATCATTCTTAACACTCCTATGCCTAATGAAGCTCCTGATGCATATGAGTTATGTGATGATGAATTAAGTGGTAGTGATACCGACGGTCTATCAGTATTTGATTTAACTACTCAAGAAAATCAGATTTTAGATGGTTTGGACCCTACGATATTTACGATTGA
>NZ_CANLOB010000027.1 GCF_947492815.1 uncultured Dokdonia sp. | reverse complement strand
GACTCCTGACTCCTGACTCCTGACTCCTGACTCCTGACTCCTGACTCCTGACTCCTGACTCCTGACTCCTGACTCCTGACTCCTATTAACAAATGACCTTTATACCTTTTCGCGAAAGCGTATAAAAAGAATTAAAAATAACCTGTAACATCCTTTTACAAATAACTACTTATAGTATAGTAACGTTCATAAAACACTTTCATGGAAATCGCTCTACTTATTATTGCTATACCTTTAACCAATGAAGAGAAACTTAAGAAGAAGGTAACAACCTTTCAAAATTTATTAGGTGAATTGGGTGAACGGAAACTACCTGAAGATGTTATTATGTCTATAAATGAACATATTATGTATCTGAATGGAATTACGACCAAAGGAGAGCTTTCTAAAGAACTTCGTAAACGACAATCTAAGATACTGGCATTACTTCTTAAGAAATTAAAACTGGTACCTAAAGGCTACTATCGCAACATGTGGATGGCCGTAGGTATGTCTGCTTTTGGTGTTTCTTTTGGAGTAGCTTTTGGTGTGGCATTAGATAATATGGCATTCTTAGGCATTGGAATCCCTATCGGAATGGGCATTGGTATTGCTATTGGAACCGCTATGGATGCAAAAGCCGAAAAAGAAGGTAAACAACTTGAGTTTGCTGTTTAATTAGCTTTTTACTTAATAATAACACACCCCTTAATCCTCTCTTACTAGAGGGGAAACTCATGCTTACTGCTTTGTAGTATGTAACTTTTTATTTAAAATAGTTCCTTCTCCCTCTGGGAGAAGGTTAGAGCCTGTGCTGAACTTGTTTCAGTAATGAGGGAGGTGAGGAGCTTTTGAATTGTTGTTATAAAGAACAATAACAAACCCCTTAATCCCCTCTTACTAGAGGGGAAACTCATGCTTACTGCTTTGTAGTATGTCACTTTTTATCTAAAAACAGTCCCTTCTCCCTCTGGGAGAAGGTTAGAGCCTGTGCTGAACTTGTTTCAGTAATGAGGGAGGTGAGGAGCTTTTAAATTGTTGCTATAAAGAACAATAACACACTCCTTAATCCCCTCTTACTAGAGGGGAAACTCATTCTTACTACTTTGTAGTATGTTACTTTTTATCTAAAAACAGTTCCTGCTCTCTCTGGGAGAAGGTTAGTGCTTGTGTTGAACTTGTTTCAATAATGAAGCAATATGGGAGAGATGATAGAAAAAACGTAATTTTGAACCTTACTCGTTTAGTTTTAAGAAGTTAGTGATTTGTAGGTTTTTTCTTTAAAATTGTAGTCTTATACCATAGTTTTAGTACTTTCATGGCTTGAAAGTTGCGCTTTATGCCATTTTTTTTCAAAAATTCAAATTCTTTATTCTTTATTTGTGGAAAGCTACTTATTAAATTATGAACTCAAAATCTAATATATCATGAACACAAGACAAACAAAAAGCGGGGAAGAAGCTCCCTGTGTAGTTGAAATACCTTCTGGTGCTACTTTTTTAGAAAATCTTACTTCTTACATAAAAGGCGCTTATATTGATAATTCAAATGGATCTGTTCAACCAACAAACACTCCTTTAACTCCTGAATTTACTGCAAACTATGTAACAACGGCTAAGAATAATATTACCATTACTGCTACTGTTAAAATTGACTCGGCAGTTACTATTAATGATTTGCAGGTGTATCAAAAAGATGCCATTATTGATCCTAATGATAACACTAAAATTCTTAAGCAGTTATACATAGGATATTGCTATGCAGAAGAAACTCCGGTAGGGTTATATCCATACACCGTTACTTTTGACATTGTAGCTGGAAGTTCACTAGGAACTATTAGCGAAATAGAATTATATCTCTATGATGAAGACCCTATTACATCATCTGGAAAGAAAGTAATAGTTCACCCTCCTGCGTAATAAAAGACCCCTATACTTTTATTACATATATTAAAAAGCCTACTTATTATTGATTAACTTAAAATCTAATTTACTATGAACACACAAACAGTTACAGCATCTGATTTTCCTACAAAAATCACAAGCTTTAAAGCAATTAAAGGAACAAGAATATTAAATAGCACACTCGGGGCTAATAAAGTTACGTCGAGTTTTTTACCCAACCCTTTTGACGTTTCTGTCACCAAACGTAAAGGTGTTCCAGCAATAACATTTAATTTTAAAGTATATATAGATGCTAATAATACCTCTCAGCTATACTTTAAAGTAGATAAGACGAGTACAAAATTCTGTTTAGAATATGACCATGCAGAAGAAACACCTGAGTATGTATATGAGTATACAATTATGGCAGAATATGGATGCTCAACCCTACATGAGGATAGTGAAGTAACTTTATATCTTATGGATACTGACCCTATTACGTCTTCAGGTAAGAAAGTAATAGTTCATCCTCCTGCATAGAGATATCAATATTTTATAATTTAAAAAGTAGAGATGCATAATCTCTACTTTTTTTGTATGCTTTATTTTAGTTACATTGTTACTAAAATTATTTTATGAAATATAAAATACTGGTTTTTTATATACTATGTTTTTTACCATTACTGTCATTTTCTCAAATGAAAAGTGAATACGGTGAATTTGAAAAAATACTCAAACAAAAATCAGATCTATATATAAATGAACCTAACTTTAAAAAAGCACAATCCTTTTTCTTAGAAAAAGAATGGGATTCTACCTTATTATATACCAGTAAACAATTAGGTTTAACATCTAAAAATAAGCATCTTGATAACTTTTCTCATTTTTTAAGAGGCTATAGTTTTTATAAAAAGAGAGTATTCAGTGAATCAAAAAGTGAATTTTTGAAAATCACAGAAGATTTTGATTATTACCTTCATACAAAGATTTTTTTAGGTGCCATTGCTATAGAACAAGAAAATTATAACAAAGCCTTGGAATATCTATTGCCTATTGAAAATATTACAAATGATAAACTTTTAGGGATTAACAGGAATAGTATAGAAGGTAATATAGCTTCTTGTTATTTGCTTCTTGATAAATTCAGTGAGGCGGATATTTATTTTAAAAAAAATATAAAGTTTTTAGAAGAAAAAAGAGATACACTTAATTTAGTAATAGGTTATAGTAATCTAGCTACCAATTATGACTATTTGGATTCTACAGACCAAGCCATAGCAAACTATAAAAAGGCATATGATCTTTCTAGGTATATTGATGATTATGAGGTTAAAACAGGAACTACCCATAATATGTATGAGGTATCAAAATATTTAGGTCAACCCGATTTAGCTTATCAATATATAGAAGAACATAATCAGTGGAAAGATTCGTTACATGATCAAAATGAAGTAGCGCGTGTACTGCAATTGGAAAAACGTATTGCTGTTGAGCAAAAGCAACAAGAAGTAAGTCTGCTAGAAGCTGAAAACAAAGTAAAAGAAGCGCAAAAAGATGGGTTGATGCTTTCGTCTGTCATTTTACTCTTATTACTAGGAACGGGTGTTTATTTTTATAGAGAGAAGGTGAAAAGCAACAAAATCATTAGTGCTCAGAAAGAAGATCTAGATGAACTCAATGCTACAAAAGATAAGTTGTTTTCTATTGTAAGTCATGATTTACGTTCTTCTGTACATGCTTTGAAATCAAGTAATTCAGATCTTGTGGACAATCTGGAAGCTAAAAACTTAGAGAAAGTACATACGCTTTTACATTCTAATAGTGCCATTGTAAATGGCGCATATAATTTATTAGACAACCTTTTAAATTGGGCATTATTGCAAACCAAGCAATCGTATTTTGAAGTTGGAGAATTACGTTTATTCTTTATCGTAGAACAGGTAGCGCATAATTACAAAGCTTTGTTGTTAGAAAAGAAGATTCATTTTGAAAATACGATTCCTAAAAAAGATAAAGTGTTTGCAGATCAAGAATCGTTAAAGATTATTTTGAGAAATATCATTGATAATGCGATCAAATTTTCAAATGCTGAAGATACTATTAAGATATATACGCGACACACAAAAGAAGGCTTTTGTGATTTGGTGATAGAAGATACAGGATTAGGAATGAGTGAAGCTACGAGACAAAACTTATTACAGGAAACGATTGTGACTTCAGAAAAGGAAAATAAGGATATAATTGGTTCTGGTTTAGGGATGCAATTATGTAAGTCTATGATCAAAAAAAATAATGGAAATTTCTTTATAGAAAGCGAGTTAGGAAAAGGTACAAAAATGATTGTATCTTTATCTAAAATACCTCCTGATGGATACTATTAATGTACTTGTTATAGAAGATACTCCTGCTCAGAGTGATAGGCTTGTAAAGACACTTGAAGAAAATAACTTTGCAGTGGTAGGTGTTGCTACTAGTCTCAAAGAAGCATTGTCATTATTTTATGGATCTGGTAAAATAGACATTGTAATCATTGATATTTTCCTAAATGGTGTTCCAGACGGGATTGCTTTTGCCGAAACGATTAATGCAGTGCCTAATGCTTCAAAACCTTTTGTATTTCTAACAAGCTCTACAGATCGTCAGATATTTCAGAGAGCAAAACTCACACAACCTTTTAGTTACTTAATGAAGCCTTTTAATGAATTAGAACTTCTATATGCTATAGAAATGGCCGTTGAGAAGTTTTATGCGCAACAGGATGTTTTTTTAGGGGATGATGAGGATACAGTGATTAGTGATGAGTATTTGTTTATTAAGAAAGGAAAATCACTTAAGAAAGTTCGCATTGCAGAAATCATCTATATTGAAGTAGAGGAGAAGTACTGTAATATCATTACCGAAAAAGAAAAATTTGTGATTCTCATATCACTTACAAAAATTCTAAAACTATTAGATAATAATAGCTTCTATCGTACGCATAGAAATTATATTGCTAATCTTGAAAAAGTAGAAGAAATTATACTAGCAGACAATCTTATCATTCTATCTGGAAATCATAGAGTAACACTTAGTGATACCTATAAAGATATTGTGAAAAGAATGCGTACGTTAAGATAATGCATTGTTTTTTAGTCGTTTATAAGTTAGTCTATTTGTTGTTTTTAATTTAGAATACGGTTTTTATTTCATACCACTTCTTTTCTGTTTTATGGGTAAAAAATGGGTTCTTATACCATTTTTCTCCATTAGGCTCTTCTTCTTTTGTAGTTTTATTCCAGAAATAAAAAACAAGTAACCTACTTATTAATCATAAACAATTATGGGGGCGTATAGATATAAAGTTCATTCGGCGATTTACTCTTGGGACAAACCAGGATCTTCTACGAGACCAGCATGTAATGTTACTGAGATTGTACAAGGGATTCTCGATAAGCCTAAAAATAGGGGAGTGATTCCATTAAATGCAGAATTGATAAATGATCCAGCTCCAGGTTGCGCAAAAACATTTGCCATTATTGTTTCTATAGAAACACCAGATGGTACAAACACGACACGTTTTTGTTCATCTTCAGATGGACCAACGCTTAATATTAATGATTCAGGAGTAGAATGTTACTTCTAATAAAATATACTTTTTAGGGGTTTTAAAGTATAGGCTTTTACACCTGCCGAGAGGCAGGTTGAGAAGCAAAAAAGAAAATAGAGCAGGCATCTTCTTACTAACGATTAATTCAAATAAAATAAGGGGTGAATTAGCATAGTATTGCCTGTTTGATCAATATGGTTTATTAATGATTTGTTACATATGTGAGATTATATTGATCGAAAGGGCTGTCTGGGGAAGATGGCCTTTTTTCTGTGTACATTTTATCGCTTCGTTCTCTCTGTAGTTGTGAATTTACTGGCTAGTAAGTATCATTAGTTCGCTTTCGCGAAAGCGTATACATCATCCCTTAATTTAATAGTATATATTCTGCTAGTTTAGCCGAAATTTCCTCTGTAATATTCTAGAATTTTCACACGTAATAGATACTCATATTGCGCATTGATGAGGTTTGCTTTTGCATTTTCTAAATTGTTTTTACTTCATAAAGGAAAAAATCATCGTAAAAAGCGTTGAGGGTGAAGGATCCGTGTTTAGCTTGGTGTTTTAAATTCGATATATTTAACAAACTCTCCATACTATAGTAATCTGGCAGTATACGCTTTCGCGAAAGCGTATAAAATCAATAATACATCTATTGTTTTAGTAACCTAATCTAATGAATAATAAAATTTCAATAGTACTCATACCTTTATCTATACATCTAAATTTATTTGGACAAGTAGCTGATGATTCTTTTCAAGATGTTGTTTTAAAAAATAATATTATTGATAGTCTTCATGTATTTGGAGAATGGAATAAAATAGATGGAACTGAAACCCATTTAAAGTATTTAGGTATTATTAGGAGTGAGAACGGAAACTTCAAAATAATTACTTCTTGTTGGCTTTGGGGCTCTTCGAAAAGAGCAACAAACAGAATTTTAGTGTTTAATGAGGATACGACATATTTAGGGAATTATCATTTGGCTATGAAATATGATTTGCCTGAAAAAATTGAAAATAATCAACTTGTATTTTTTCATTCTGAAAGTGATGATTGTGATAAAAATATAATTACTCGTTTGTCTTTTGATAAGGGGATTCCTAAACAATTCTTTTTAGAATGTAAAAATGGATATGGTGATGTTTATTCGTTTTACAAAGAATGAACTGATTATTACAATAGTAAAGGATAACCCGTTGTGCATTTTGAATAGATTTCTTGATTTTTTCCCCTCCCTGAAGGGTGAATCGAAGAAATCTTCATCACTTCCTTTAGGATTTGAGATATATAATGAAGATTAATAGGACAATTACTAGTTATTTTATCAAAATACACAACGGGTTAAAGGATAGTATTTATTTACTCTTTAAATAAAAAGTCCTGATAAAAACGTGTTAAAAATTACGTTTTTTGATATCCGAGTAACAGAAAATCATAAAAAAAGAGTACTGGAAAATGTACTCTTTTTTTATGATAACTACCCATCATTATGGTTTTGGTAATGGTATATATTATTTTAATTCTTACTTCGTTTTAGGTTGGAAGACAGGTAATAACTTAGGTCTAACTATGCAACGGAAAGTCCTGATAAAAACGTATTGAAAAAATTACATTTTTATCAGGACAACCACCCATTACGGTTTTGACAATGGTATATTTATTTTAATTCTTATTTCGTTTTAGGCTGAAAAACAGGTAATAACTTAGTCGGTTCCTTAAAACGGAAAGTCCTTATAAAAACGTATTGAAAAAATTACGTTTTTATAAGGACAACCACCCATTACGATTTTGGTAATGGTATATTTATTTTAATTCTTACTTCGTTTTAGGTTGGAAGACAGGTAATAACTTCGTAGATACTTCTCCAAAACCGATACGAGGGGTATCTTTTGATTTACAATGGCCACGTATAATAACCGTATCATTATCTTCTATAAACTTACGATCACCACCTTCATCTAAACGTACAGGACGTTCTCCACGCCAAGATAATTCTAGCATAGATCCATATGAATCTGGCGTAGGACCAGATAACGTTCCGCTACCCATCATATCTCCTGCATTGACTGGGCACCCATTTACAGTATGATGTGCCAACTGCTGACTCATATTCCAGTACATATATTTGAAGTTAGACTTAGCTACGACCGTTTCTTTTTTTCCTTCAGGTTGTAATGCTACTTCTAATTTGATATCAAAACTCTTTTTTCCTTCATATTGTAAATAAGGAAGGAGTTCCTTTTTAGGCTTAGGGCTTTCTACTCTATAGGGCTCTAATGCATCTAATGTCACAATCCATGGAGAGATAGAAGAAGCAAAGTTCTTTGCTAAGAAAGGCCCTAATGGCACATACTCCCATTTCTGAATATCACGTGCGCTCCAATCATTAAAGAGTACCAATCCAAAGATATTATCTTCAGCATCTTCTGTAGAGATCGATTCACCTAAGTGATTTGCCGCAGTGGTGATAAACGCCATTTCTAATTCAAAATCTACCAAACGAGAAGGTCCAAAAATAGGCTCTGTTGCTCCATTAGGTAATTTTTGTCCTTGTGGTCTATGCACAGGAATTCCTGATGGAATCACAGAAGAACTCCTACCATGATAGGCTACAGGTAAGTGTAACCAGTTTGGCATTAATGCATTTTCTTCACCTCGAAACATGGTTCCTACATTGGTTGCATGTTCAATACTTGAATAAAAATCTGTATAATCACCTATTTGTACAGGAAGTTGCATTTCGATTTCATTCATATCAAAAATAACAGTCTCCCGGTGTTTTTGATTTTCGCGCAAAGCGGTATTATTTTCTTCAAAAATCTCAGAAATACGATTACGTACCAATCGCCATGTCTTACGACCATCTGCAATAAAGTCATTTAACGTATCCTGCAAAAAGATATCATCTGTAAGTGGGATTCCTTCAAAATATCCTAACTGATGCAATGCACCTAGGTCAATAGCATAATCTCCAATACGCGTACCGATGGTAATGACATCATCACGTGTTAGAAATACACCAAAAGGAATATTTTGAATGGGAAAATCAGTGTTCTTGGGGGTTTTTAGCCAAGTTTTTATCGAGGGATTGTTAGCAGATAGTGGCATATGTGGTTCTTAATAAGATGTTAGTAAATTTTGCTACCCAAATATAGGATTTTATAGTACTGTAATAAAGACTTTATGTTATTTTTACATCTCTTTTTAACATAAGATATATTATGCAACGCGACACAGCTATTTTTGATTTAATACAAGAAGAAAAAGAACGCCAATTAGATGGCTTAGAATTAATTGCTTCAGAAAATTTTGTTAGTGACCAAGTAATGGAAGCCGCAGGATCAGTACTTACAAATAAGTATGCCGAAGGATATCCAGGAAAACGATATTACGGTGGATGTGAGGTAGTAGATGAAGTAGAAACAATTGCTATAGAACGCGCTAAAGAACTTTTTGGAGCTGCCTATGCAAATGTACAACCACATTCAGGATCTCAAGCAAATACAGCTGTTTTTCATGCATGTTTAAAACCTGGAGATACTTTTTTAGGGTTTGACCTTTCTCATGGAGGACACTTAACGCATGGTTCTCCAGTAAACTTTTCTGGACGTTTATACAATCCTGTTTTTTACGGAGTAGAGAAGGAGACAGGACGTTTAAACTATGATAAAATACAAGAGATTGCTTTACAAGAAAAGCCAAAAATGATTATAGCTGGTGCAAGCGCCTATTCTCGTGAAATTGATTATGCACGCTTTCGCGAAATTGCAGACAGTATAAATGCTATTTTGATGGCAGATATCGCACATCCAGCTGGTTTGATCGCTAAAGGAATTATCTCAGATCCAATTCCGCATTGTCACGTAGTAACGACAACCACTCATAAAACCCTTCGTGGGCCAAGAGGTGGTCTTATTTTAATGGGGAAAGATTTTGAAAACCCATTTGGAATCACACTCAAAAGCGGAAAACCACGTATGATGTCATCTTTGTTAGACAGCGGTATCTTCCCAGGGAATCAAGGAGGACCTTTAGAGCATATCATTGCGGCCAAAGCGATTGCTTTTGGAGAAGCACTGACGGATGATTTCTTACACTATATGGTTCAAGTTCAAAAAAATGCAAAAGTAATGGCTGCTGCATTTGTAGCTAAAGGCTATGATATTATTTCTGGAGGAACCGATAACCATATGATGCTTATTGATCTTCGTAATAAAGATATCACAGGAAAAGCCGCCGAAGCTGCCTTAGGAAAAGCAGATATTACAGTAAATAAAAATATGGTGCCTTTTGATGATAAATCACCATTTGTAACATCAGGAATTCGTATTGGTACAGCTGCAATTACTACAAGAGGTTTAAAAGAAGAGGATATGCAAATGATCGTTGACTTTATAGACGAAGCGATTATGAATCACGAAGATGATGCTGCCTTAGAAGCAATTGCTAGTAACGTAAATGCAATGATGGGGGATAAACCGTTATTTGTTGCATAATTAATGTATAAGATCAAAAATAAAAAGCTCCATTTAGGAGCTTTTTATTTTTGATCTTTACTTATAGATAGTGAGAAGTCTATCTTTATTAAAACATAGGTAACCGTAATACTAATAGCAAATTCTATTTCCATGGCAATATAGGTATGTAAACTACCTAAAAGTAAGTATACTATACCCATTAAAACATACCCTCTTTAGGGTATTTATAACTCCTCATTTTTGTGGAGGTATTGGTAGGCTAATTTTTGTAATGCACCAGCCCCTGAGATGTGTAGTTTCCTAATCATATTTTTGCGATGCGTACTTACAGTGGCTTCACTAATGGCTAACATACTTGCAATTTCTTTGGAAGAGAAATCTAAACCAATAAGATTAAAAATTTGATTTTGCCTAGCTGATAGAGTATTAGAATAAAGCTCTTGCTTGCTGTACATCTTAATAAGGTGGAGTATTTTATCTATAAGTTCAGGATCATTAGAAATAGCTCTATAGGCAGTAATGATTTTTAGTGTTTGCTGTATATTTAACTTTTGTTTCTGTGAGCAAGCTTGTTCTATACTTGCTATGATTTCTTGGGTTACATTCATAGTTTAAAACTAGAGAGAATAAAGAGAAGATAAAATACCCATCACTAGGTATTTGTAAAAAATACTTGTAAAATAAAAGGCGAATTATTTATATAAATAACTCGCCTTTTCCACTGATGATATTGTGTCTTTTTTTACTTAAGTGTACCCTTTGCAAAGTATCCCCAATCTGTATTCCCATCTATTTCATCAGATTTATTAGAAACATGTCTGGTATGAAAAACAGACAACTCAGAGTCAGATGACCAAGAAAGTGAAAACATTTGTGTTTCTGTCCAAACTCCCCCTTTGTTGATCCAGAAAAAATTAAGATGTTCTCCATACCCTTTGCTTATCTGTACTTCAAATTGCCTGTCTTTTACTAAATCATCATCCTCATCTGTTGTGACACCATATACGTTATTATCTTCTATAAATAAGGTGAGCTTATATTGTTCTCCATTTTCTTTTTCTAGAACTCCTTCCCAAAGCCCATCAAAATCTCGATCTTGAGAAAATCCTTGAAAGATTGATAACATAAGAAATGCGGCAACTAAAATTATTTTTTTCATTGTGTTAGTGATTTTTTACTTGTTAAAAGTACTTATAATGGTTATTAAAAAAAATACCTAGTATAGGGTATTTTGCGTTTTTAATATACATATTTTAAGGTAAAACCATAATAATATGATGGTTTATAACCGAATATTGAATTTTTGTAAAAAATAATAACCAATAGAAAATGCTGTTAAATCACTGGAAATTAGTAATATATACTTGTAATTGTTAAAATAATATCAATTACATAGTATATAGTATTGGAGGTCATTTTGTATTTAGAAGCATTTAGAGTTGAATTAATCTATGAAGACGGGAATGCTAGAAATCGTATTTCTTTTCTATAGCATATTTTAATAATTCACCTTTACCACTAAGGCCTAGTTTGCGCATCATGTTTTTACGATGTTTCTCTACTGTAGAGACCGCTGTAAAGCGTACATCTGCAATTTCTGATGAGGTTTTGTTTTGGGCGATGAGGCGTAAAATTTCCCGTTCGCTTTTAGATAAAACGGATTTTGGTGTTTTTGCTTTCGCGAAAGCGTCATTAAACAGATTCTGATCGATGCCAGTATCATAGTAAACCTTGCCTTGCATCACGGCATATATGGCTTTTAAAATTTCTTCTAGCGGACTATTTTTTAGAATATATCCTTTGGCGCCGGCATCGCGCATTTGTATCACAGCTTGGTCTTGATCAAACATAGAAAACGCAATGATCTTGGTGTGCGGAAATTCTTTCATAATGATTTTAGTGGCTTCGATACCATCTAGTTTAGGCATGCGAATATCCATTATCACCACTTTAGGTTGTTTTAAACGAACAATATCCAATAACTCTTTACCATCGTTTGAAGTTCCTATAATCGAAATGCCTTCTTCATATTTTAAAAGTAAAGAGATCCCGTCTATAAGGGATTGGTGATCTTCGGCGATGGCTACTGTAATCATAATAAGTCTATTGTTTTGTATACTGAAAGGAGATTGAGTGATTTGCTAGAAGCAAATTGTATCGAAATCACCGAATTTGAAATCTATATTTTATGTTATAAATATACTAGTATTCTTATAAAGGGATATCTATACTTATACTTGTACCTCTTCCTAGAGCACTATCTACTTCCATGGTTCCTTCTAAATGTTCTATGCGACGTTCTATGTTACCGAGTCCCATGCCATCTTTTTCTTTGAGTTTGCCTACTTTAAATCCTTTTCCATTGTCTTCTACCATGATATTGAGTTCGTTGTCATGTTGCGTTAGGGAGATATTGGCTTCGCCGGCATTGGCATGTTTTACGATATTGGTAACAAGTTCCTGGATGATTCTGAAAATCGTAATTTCTAGTTCATTAGCAATTCTATTTTCTAGACCAAAATCTTGTACCTCTACCTGAAGGTTATTATTAGAAGAAACCGTGCGGGCTAGTTTCTGAATGGCAGGTAAGAGTCCGTTTTTTGCCAAAACACCACTATTACGCTCATGGGATATGGTACGTACTTTTTGATAGGCCTCATTCACCAGCGCATTGGTTTTTTGTAGTAATGCTTTTGGATCATCAACTTTATCTAGGTTACGTTCTAGATTCTCAACTTGCATACGAACCGTGGCTAATGTACTGCCTAGATTATCATGTAACTCGCCTGCAAGTCGCAGGCGTTCTTTTTCTTGTCCAGAGACCATGGCATTGATGGTTTCGAGTTCTTTCTCTTTTAAAATGGTTTCTGTTTTCTGTATTTGGAGTTCGCGATCTTGCTCAGCAATACGTTGTTTTCGTTTGGTGTTTCGGTATACGAGGAAGGCGATGATAGAGCCGAGGAGGAGGGTGGAGCCGAGGCTAATGGCTATGGTTTGTGAGCGTTTATTTTTTACTTCTAACTTTAGATTTTCTTTTTCTTTTTCGAGGGTTTTATATTTTTTATCAGCTTCAATAATTGTATTATTCTGTGCTAATTCATTAATACTATCTTTTAATTTCAGGAGTAGTTTAGCATAAAATATTGCTTCTTTATAATCTTCTTTTTCTGAATATATTGACAGGAAATTTTTGAGATATATTAATTTAGTTTTAGAGATATTTACTTTAACGTCTGTTTTTTCTGCTAATTTCAAATATTTTAAGGCTGCATCATATTGTTTTTTCTTTTGGTAAAGTTTTGAAAGATTATTATAAAGGTATGAAGTATAAGTATCTTGATTGTTTTTTTTGAATATCGGTAAAGCCTTTTCATAATAGTATATTACCGAATCTTCTGCATCCTTGTAATTAGTATATTCAAATGAAAGTCCGATATTTGTATGTAAAGAAGCAACTCTAACAGAATCTTGTATTATTAATGCTTTGGATATTGATTTTTTATACCATTTTATTGCTTCAACTCCATTCCTTTTATTCAAGAAATAAGTTCCTTTTATTAAATATGCATCGCTAAGATATGATGGAGAGTTAATTTTTTCTGCGTCATTAATAAAATTGTTAATATATATATATCTATCTATTTTTTTTAGACTGTTTTGATGACTAAGTAATTTTATAATTGCACGGTTAGTGTTAGCTCTCCATTTTATACTATCGAGTTGATTAAATATATTTAAAGCTTTTAAGCAATAATTATAACCTTCACCTTGTCTGTCATCTTGGGTTAAAGATTTACAATAATTAAGATACCAATGAGCTTTTTTAAATTCATTTAGAGTAACTGTATCTATTGTACTTAAATATTCTTGCGCTTTTTTATATTCTAAATTAATAAGTAAAGAATCAATCTTTTTAAATTGATAGTTTTGACCGATAAAACTCTTACTATTAAATAATAGTAAGAGTGTGATGATTAATATTTGAAATTTTGGTTTCTTCAATAAAAAATTATCTGGTGCCAATAATAATTTTCCCATCTATTGTTTCTGGTTGGAATTCATTACCAAATATATTAAGGCAAGGAACAATTTCATCTATCCTGCCATAAATATTTATTCTTGTGAATAGAATAGAACCTATATCAATTTTTAATCTACAATCTGGATTTTTTGGGTTATTATAAGTCGGATTTGTAGGAATGTACAAAGAATCTGAAACGGGTTTTTTTACTAAGATAAAATTTAAATCTAAAAAATGAAATTTATTTCCTTCTATTACATCACAACAGATATGTCCATTAATAGGTTCATATTTAAATCTTTCATCTGTGTTTTTTATATCAATTTTCAATGATTCCACGATATATCCATTAGTTTTAAAATTTGCAATAATATCAAAGTCTCCTTCATTAAAGATTTCTAAACTTTGTTCAGTTTCATTTATTTTAAATGGTAAAAATGTCATAATTTATTTTGTTTAATTTATAAAAGAATTGAATTTTAAAGTATCAGGTAGTCCATCTTTTTTGCATGGTACTATTTGTCTATTACTTTTTAGTAATAGATATAAATTATTAGCTACAGTTTTCTTATTACAATCACCTCCCATCACCAAACCAATGACATCTCTTTTTCTATTAATTTCGTCTCTTAGCGATAAAATTGACCCAGAATCCCCTTTGCAGGAAGTAATATCATTACATAATAATTGATTTTTATACCACTTGTTACTCACTTTAACTGTGGCATTAAAAGAAAAAATTTTTCCTTCTTCATACCTAGATTTTTGCCCAATAAAGCAAACATCAGGGGTATTATTAGATATATCGACTATATCCCCCAAAACATAACCATATGGATTAGTTCCAGTAGTAGTAGTATCATCTAACTTTGCAATTGCAACATCAAACTGGTCATTAGAAATACCCCAACAAACTTCTCCTATTTTTTTAATTTTATTCCTAGATACTTTATATACAGATCTTCCAATATTATTGCAATTTTTTAATATTACATGATAATTAGAAATTAAAAAAGCATCACTTATTCCTTCAAAGTTTATTATAGCCCCTAGTGTTCCTTTACTCCCTCCATCTCCTTCTAATCTTATAGCAGTTTGCCCAATAGGTATTTTAGATTTTTGTTCATAAAACTCAAAATGAGATTTTTCTTTAGATGATTTAACTTTACTAATAGTTTTCTTCATCCTTTTACTTTTTTTATAATCTTCTACACTTAAATTAATACCATAAATTTCCATAATGATATTTTGTAAATAACCTTTGATCTCTTTTATTTTATTTTTCTCTATTTCATTTCTTACAAACCCAATCTTAAAATCATATTTTGAAGGGTTATTATTTGGAACAATTGCTAAGTATTTAATAGCTTCTATATCTCCATATTTGGAAATCAACTTATCACTTAATGTTGCTTGTATATCATTGATATTGCTCATTTTTATTTTTTTATAATTGGTGTTGTTTTAGAAAAATTTCAAGAATTATACTTCACTTAATTAGATACTTAAAGAATGATAATAAAATAAATCATCTTTAAATCAAATTACTTAGAATTAAGATTGTATTTATCCAATAGGATTAAATAAATACACCAATACAAATACAGCAAGTGCTCCCCCAGCTTTTATTTTGGGCCAAAGGGTATCACTTTTATTATTTTCTCGGATTGTTTCTAGATTGATAAACCCTGGTAATGCTATACTTACTGCAGAACTAGCTAGGGCAATAATTACTCTAATGAATCCTTCTAAAGGTTCAAAAATTTTATCACATTCTTTATCCTTTAAATAAAGGAAGCATAAAATCAAAGTAAGTAGCCCTAAAAATGCTACTATCATGTCGGGGATAATGTCTTTAGCTGGTTTCATTTTATTAGGAATTAAAGATTCTATGTTCCAAAGATGAGCACACACTTTCCTTCAAAACATACCCACTACTAGGTATATTCTGTTAATATATGCTTAAAATCAGTATATTATATTACGGGTTTCCGTAAAATACATGGAAGAAGAATATAATTGTAAGTAAATAAGAGTCCTTTTGTGAGAAATAAAAAGAAGGGAATTAGTAATGAAGGTGTATTCTTAAGTTTATGTTTTTGATAAAACAACACGCTCTTCAGCAAACTCAATGTGACATACTTCGTTCCAGTTAGAGGTGTTCAATGTGTCATGGTTTAAAATGTCAAATAGGTAATTTCGATACACTTCGACAAGCTCAGTACAACGCAATTTGCTTTTAGCAAATCACTCAATTACCTTACATTAACTTATAATCTAGCTTTTAGTTTAAGTAAGTTACAAAGGAATATCAATACTCACACTCGTGCCACGTCCTATGGCGCTATCTACTTCCATAGTACCTTCTAGGTGCTCGATGCGGCGTTCAATACTACCCAGTCCCATACCGTCTTTTTCTTGAAGTGTCCTTGCTTTAAAGCCTTTTCCATTGTCTTCTACCATGATATTGAGTTCGTTGTCATGTTGCGTTAAGGAGATATTAGCTTCGCTGGCATTGGCATGTTTTATGATATTCGTAACGAGTTCTTGGATAATTCTAAAGATGGTAATCTCTAACTCATTAGCAATTCTGTTTTCTAAACCAAAATCTTGTACGTCTACTTGAAGGTTATTATTAGAAGAAACTGTTCTCGCTAATTTTTTGATAGCGGGTAAGAGTCCGTCTTTGGCTAAGACGCCACTATTACGTTCATGAGAGATGGAGCGAACTTTTGTATAGGCTTCATTGACAAGGGCATTGGTTTTTTGAAGTAAAGCCTTTGGATCATCTACTTTATCTAAGTTACGTTCTAAGTTTTCTACTTGCATACGAACAGTAGCTAAGGTGCTTCCTAGATTATCGTGTAATTCACTCGCAAGGCGTAAACGTTCTTTCTCCTGACCAGAGACCATGGCATTAATGGTTTCTAATTCTTTTTCTTTAAGGACTTTTTCGGTTTTTTGAATTTGGAGTTCGCGGTCTTGTTCTGCAATGCGTTGTTTGCGTTTGGTGTTGCGGTAGACAAGGAAGGCAATTATGGAGACTGCAGCAAGACTTCCTCCTAAACTCAAAGCAATATTTTGATTACGTTTCTTTTCTGCTGTTAGGATAAGGTTTTCTTTTTCTTTTTCTGCGGTATCTAATGCTACTTTAATTTTAGAAACCTCTGTATTGTGTTTTTGAAAGTTAAATTGATATCCTAGATAACGAGCGTTTCTCGCATGGTAATATGCAGAATCATATTTGTTTAATAAGCTGTAATAATCGGCGGCATATGAGTGATAAGCGACTTCATTTTTGAGAGAATCATTTCTATTTTTAAAAGGTTGTGATTTTTCTAAATTTAATAAGGCTTCTCTATAATTACCCATTCTCTCTTGAGATCTTCCTGAATTTATATAGGCTAGGTATTTCCATGGACGATAGAATTTTGTAGTATCAGATGTAATTAATAATTGTTCAAATAGTTTTAATGATTCTTTGGGTTCTTTTCTAATTAAAAAATTCCCTTTATCTAAATAATAATATACTTTAATTGGAGCTTTTATAGGAATCTGATTAACCAGAATATCTTGTTCTTTAAAAATACCATCAAAAAGGTTTTGATGTTCATATCGTTCAGGATTATATATTTCTGTTTGAGCAACTAAATTAAACCAATAGGAGTTTCTTAAAATATGATCAATGTTATCTGTAGATACTTCTTTGAATTTTTCAAGATAAATAGTAAACTCGTTATCATTTTGTAACGTACCTTTTAGATAAAAATTCAATATAGAAATAAGACAATATTTCTGAAACTCAATGCTATTTTGATTTAGTGATTCTTCATATGCTTTACGAAAGTATTCAAAAGCAGCTACTCTGTTTTTTTGATAGTGTAAGATATAAAGCCCTTCAGTGAGATTACGAAGGGCTTTTTCTAATGATGATATGTTTTGTTGTTCTATAAATTCTAATTGAAATTCATTTTTATGTGTTTGTCCATTATCTTTAATAATTTCTAAAATGAGTTGTAATTCATCTTGTATAAGAACTGGTGTTTTCTTTAAACTTTTTGATGCTTCTTTAAATTCAATACGTTTTACATTGTAGAAAAAAGAATCAATAGGAGTGTCTATATGCTGAGAATAGCCAGTTGCTGTACATAGAAATAAGAATAAATAGACTATTTTTTTTAACACTGTTTATCTTGATATTGCAATTAAATACGATGTGTTACAATTACCTCCAAACGTTTTTGGTCCTTCATGTTTATTTTTATCAGGATAATCATATCTGCCAGGTATTGGTTTTCTAGGAATAGGTGATTCATCTATACCATTTCTATAAAAGAATTCACTGTCAAAAATATTATTTTCCATGTGCCTACTATGAGAGAATAATGGATGTAACAATCTAAAAACATTAATATTATTGATATTACTTATGTTTATATTTTTTGAAGATACATCAATTTGTGTATGTGTATGTCCAGTCATACCTTTAATTGGCATATCTAACACTAATACATCTTCACTTAGATTAACAGCAATATCTCCTCCATTTGGGTTTAAAAACCCCATATTAATAATTCCTTTGTAATTAATAAGTTCTAAATCTATGGTTTGTAAGATATCATTTTCAAAAGTAAAATTTGCATAAATAGTATAATACGTTTGATAGTTTTGACTTCCATAAATAGCCTGATATCTACCATTATCATTAAGAATGAATGTTCCTGATAATTGACTAAAATCTACACTTGGGATTTGAATTTTTGACATAATTAATTTTTTATGATTTGTAATGCTTCAAAGATGAAGAGTTCATCTCTATCTTATCATACCCACCACAGGGTATATTCTCCCAACAAGCTATGAGAAATTTACAAGTACAAAAAATAAAATCGATAAAAAGCTATAAAAAACGGTAAAGGGTTATCCTTTTAGGGCAAACTTTATCACAAAGAGCAAGGCTACAAAACCAATAAAGCCAACTAACACCCAGCGAGATCCTTTGTATTCTTTTTTATGAAGCTTGGCATCTTTACGATACGAATAGGTTATAAAAGCTATAAATGCAACTACAAAGAAAATAACAAAAATCCACTGACCAGTACTAAACATGAGAATTGTATTTTAGAGATTTCAAAAATACAACATACCTCGTATATTTACGAACGAATTATTAATTAAGATACCCGCCTTCTCGGGTATTAAAAGAACCCTTTCACGGGCATACATATGAAAAATAAAATAGCTGCTGTGACTTTGTTTCACGATACATACGGTTTAGATCGAGAAGAAACACCTACAGCAAATCTTCCAAAAGAAAAAAATGCACTTCGTTTTAACTTAATGAAAGAAGAAAATGAGGAATACCTAGAAGCAGCAAACAATGGAGATCTTGTAGAAGTAGCCGATGCGCTTGGGGATATGCTCTATATCTTATGTGGTACCATTATAGAACACGGAATGCAGGATAAGATAGAAGAAGTCTTTAACGAGATACAGCGTAGTAATATGAGTAAACTTGGTGCAGACGGCAAACCTATCTATCGTGAGGATGGAAAAGTATTAAAAGGCCCTAATTACTTTAAACCGAATATTAAGGAGATCTTGGAAAAATAAGAGTTTAGACCGCTCGCTGATAGAACATAGATGATAGACTTTTTTGTTATTGTATAATGTTGTTGATTTAGTCAGTAGTCAGTAGTCAGTTGAGGTGACTGAGTGATTTGCTGTAAGCAGATTGTCTCGAAGTCATTGGATATGTATTCAAAATCTAAAATAGAGTAACACTCTAATTTAGAGTAGTACTCTATTTGTAGTATGTATGTGTTGATGCAGTCTTTTACTTTTATAGTAATAAAAAGGAAGCGTTCATAGTTAACATACCTCCATAAAAAATGCCATTCAATACGAATGGCATTTTTTATAAGATGTATGCTAAGTGATTACTCTTGTTTTACAGTAATACCCATTTTAGCAAGTACTTGTATCGTAATATCAAATGCAGGATCTGCAAAGGCTAAGTTATTATTGTTTCCAATGTTTAAGACTTGTGTATATCCTAATTCTTTAGCAACGACAGTAACATTTTCACCAATCTTTTTATAAAGCGGTTGTAATAACTCGTCTTGCTTTAATTGTACCAATTGTGTTCCATTATTACGGAATTTAGTGATATCACTTTCTAATCCAGCAAGTTCTTCTTGTTTTGCTTGTTTTTCAGCATCTGTCATCGCAGCAAAACCAGTTTCGGCAGCTTTATATACCTTATCATAATTAGCTAATTTTTCAGCTAGTTGTTTTTCAAGGTCTTGATTGTACACTTTAAGTGCGTCTTGTGCTGTTACAAGCTCAGGCATTTGAGACAATGTATAGTCCACATTTACAGTACCTACTTTTGTGTTTTGTGCAAATGTTGTCGCAGAAAATAGGGCAACAAATGCGATAAGTATCATTTTCTTCATTGTATATAATTTATTAGTTTTTTTAGCTTCGCGCGTGCAAATATATGAGATAGAAACCAATATCTGTGCCGAACTTTTATTTTTCAGTGTATACTTGGCCTCTATGGGGTTTTAGCGCGTCTCTTACGGGACGCATTTCATCTTCCTTCACTACGAGATAAGCGATGCTATGAAGTTCGCTAAGATTCTCTACACCTGTGATTTGAGTTGATAACGCTTTCGCGAAAGCGTACTCCTTCAAATGTATTTCATGATGGACCGCAGTTTGTGCACCTGCAGGGCCTCTAAAATCCCAAATGAGTTTTAAAAGTCTCATTAAATTCCGGTATAATTATCTGGTGTAATCGCTTTTAGTTCTCCTTTGATGGTTTCACTTACATCTAATGTATCTATAAATGTAGCGATCGATTCTTGAGTGATACGTTCATTAACGCGTGTTAATTCTTTTAAAGCTTCATATGGATTTGGATAGGCCTCACGACGTAATATTGTCTGAATAGCTTCTGCCACAACGGCCCAATTGTTTTCTAGGTCTTGTGCGATTTTTTGTTCGTTAAGGAGTAATTTATTTAATCCTTTAAGAGTAGATTGTAATCCTATAATTGTATGACCAATAGGCACGCCTACATTACGTAACACGGTGCTATCTGTAAGATCGCGTTGTAATCTTGAAACAGGAAGCTTTGCCGCTAAGTGTTCAAAGATTGCATTTGCAATACCTAAGTTTCCTTCACTATTTTCAAAATCGATTGGATTTACTTTATGTGGCATGGCACTAGATCCTACTTCTCCTGCTTTTATTTTTTGTTTAAAATAATCCATAGAGATATAGGTCCAGAAATCACGATCAAGATCTATTATGATGGTATTGATACGTTTTAATCCGTCAAATAATGCAGCCATATGGTCATAGTGCTCTATTTGTGTTGTGGGGAAGGAGTGGTGTAATTTTAATACATCATGTACAAAGTCATGTCCAAATTGTTTCCAATCTACCATCGGGTAGGCTACTTTATGGGCATTATAATTTCCAGTAGCTCCGCCAAATTTTGCAGCGCTAGGAATATCATTTAATAAATTAAGTTGCTCTTCAATACGTACCACAAATACTTCGATTTCTTTTCCTAAACGGGTAGGAGAGGCCGGTTGCCCGTGTGTACGTGCTAGTAATGTAATTGAGCTCCACTCATCTACTAACTGTTTTAAATGGTCTACAACTTCAAGTAGTTGCGGAACATATACTTGATTTACAGCATCCTTTAAACTCATTGGGATGGCTGTATTGTTTATATCTTGTGAGGTAAGTCCGAAATGAATAAATTCTTTGTATTCGGCGAGTTCTAATGCATCAAATTTTTCTTTGATAAAATACTCAACGGCTTTTACATCGTGATTGGTAATCTTTTCGATGTCTTTGATAGCTTGCGCATCTTGGGTTGTGAAGTCTGAGTATATTTCGCGTAAAGCGATATAAGAATGTTTATCAATACCTTCTAATTGCGGTACTGGTAATTCACAAAGTGCAATAAAGTATTCTATTTCTACTTTAACACGATATTTTATGAGAGCTTCTTCAGAGAAGAAGGGTACAAGCGATTCTGTTTTTGATGCATAGCGACCATCAACAGGGGAGATGGCTTGTAAAGGTGACAACGACATATGATGTAGTTTTTAATAAGGGGCAAAGATAAAAAAACACTATCGTAGCACAACTATTATGAGAGAATAAAAAAGGATGTAACATCACTTACATCCTTTTTTATCAAATTATGGCTAATCTAATGAGAACATCCTACTAGGGAATGGATATTTTTTGTTTTATTAAAAATTGGTATAGCTTGTCTTGTAACAACATCATTTACTAAGAATGTTTCAAAGTCATATGGAATCTCTCGTATTTCATAGATTCTTTTTACAATAGCTTCTCTGCTTGGTGCATTAAATTGTAAATTAGTACTGGATTGTCTCATAATACTATTAATTTCTGGACGCCATACACCAAAAGATACAAGACCACCTCCTTCATAAGCACCTACATTTTCATAGCCAGGAAGGCCTATAAAACGTTTCCATTTTATGTTGTCAAGATTATCTGTGATATCTAGATTTTCCCTAATACTCGTATTTGTAGGATTTGTATTATTATTGATTTCATATTCATCTCCTAATCCTGCAAATGAATGTCCAACTTCATGTACCATAGTACCTTCTGAATTACTTCCAGAATATCCTACATCACATCTAAAACATGCGTTACCTCCGCTTCTGTCATTAATAACAATTAACGTATTCGTGTTATTGCGATAATTGACAGGGATTTTATTCTTATAAAAATTAATTCTCAACGGGTCTGAACTAAATCTACTAAAATTATTAGAAGTTGTGATAGTATATGTTTTTAAAGCAGTACTATCTGCATTTTCTTCACCTTCTGGAATAGTACGGGATTGTGATTCTGCATATATAATCATGGCATTAAAATGTTCTTGATAACCAGCAAAAGGCTCTGTGTTAAAAAGTGTTTCAAAATAACGTTCTGCATCTTTTCTATAACTACCAAATGATTTTCCTAGATCTTCTTTTACATATCCGTCCCCTATAAAAACCATGGTAATACCATCTGGCCCTGCATTGTCAAAAAGCATTTCTACTTCGCCATCTTCAAAAAAAGCTACATCTTCGGCAATAATAGGTTTAAACTCATCATTATCATCACCAGAGCAGGCATAGATACTTATTGCTATAAGAATTCCAAAAAGGATTTTTATTGTTTTCATAATGATATTAATTTAAAGTAGCTTCATAGACATTATTGATATATCCATTAGGTGCTTCTAAGGCTTCAGAAGTTACAAAATATGCCTTATTACCAGTAACTTGTAGTTGTTCTATATTTTTATTGGATAAAATAGGGTTCAAGCTATCTATATTAATTTCTTGAAAACTGCCATCTAACGTATTATACACTCCAAAAACTTTATGTTGATTTTGACTGTTATTAAAAGGTTGTACTCCTAAGACATATATAAGATTTTCTACTGTAGATGTATATGCTTGTTGTATGACCACAGGAAGTTGTATTTGGTTTTGCGCTCCTGTATCTATATGATATGTATATAAAATATCCGAACCAATAAAATCTGTATCCCAACCTCCAAATATGTATAATACTTGATCTATAATTTCACCATCCATAAATGCGATATCAGATGGTGCAGGTATTGTTGCAAGTACTTGAGTACCTGCATCTCCTATACGCCATGTTGAAATTAGATCACTACTATTTGAATTTCCAAACGTATAAACGGTATCGTCTAATGCGGCTGTACCATTAAATATAAGTGTCGTAAATGGATCTATTTCAATAAACGATTGTACTCCTGTTAATTCATAGTCTAATGTTTGAAATCTAGCACCTCCTAGACTTAACACTTCTCCTTCTATAAATTCAATATTTTTAGTAGCAAAATCTTGTAGTGAAAAGTCAATAGAAGTTAAAATGTTGTTACTTAAATCATATTTAAAAGCTTGTTGAGCTCCAAATCCCTCTAAATCATTTCTATTGGTAAGGTAGAGACTATTTTGTGATTGAGATACTTTAAAACCTACTCTAGGAACTCCTGTACTAAAACTAAATAGTTCTTGAGGGTTTGATAAGGTCGTAGGTATTTGAATATAATCTGCGGCACTTTTAGGAACTAAGTTTACACTTAGATCTGTTTGACCACCGGGTTGTATGAGATTGATAATGCCTACATCTACATTTTCTGCCAGTTGTAATGTGATACCGCTTTGGCCAAGACTTAAGACTCCCGTATCTGGATTTATGGTTACTTGATAGGTTATAGAGGCTTCATTTGTATCGGAAAAGAATTCTTCAAATGTATTAACACCGATATTCATTCTAAATCCTTTTTTCCAGACTAAAGAGACATTCCCGTTTTCTAATGTAAATCTGAACTCGTCATCTTGTACATTGTATTCATCCATAAAATCTACAGAAGTTTCATTGTTTACAATGACAAATCCTTCTCGTATTTTCCAGGTTTTAGAGTTTCCATTTGTAAGTCGTTCTATAATTGCTTCTACATCTACAGTTTCACTTACTGTAGGAGGTGGCGTAATAATGTTGTCATCATCATTTCCGCAGCTGTATAAACTACTTATAATGATCAATAGACTTGCGATATAAATACATGATTTTTTCATAATGTATGGTGTTTTATTTTATAGTTGTTGGGTACATTTTAACATTTCACTCTTCTTACAGTCGTGTACTTGCCTGCCTGTCCGCAGATCTCACGAGTTCGCTTTCGCGAAAGCGTATAAAACGTTATTTAAATCAAATTGGGAAAGCTGTTTTAGATAAGAGCTGTATTATAAGGAAGCTCTGTATACGTCCATTCTCCAGAATCCGGTATCTGTATTTACTTCATCAAAAGCGAAGTACATCGCATCTTCGGCAATTGCAAATCCTCGTATTCTACGATCAGTTGGTAGTTGACTGTCTATATCTAGTTCTTGCAAAGTTTCAGTAGTGGTATTATATACTCCAAAATAGCGTCTTGTTTCCCCAATGCTTCCATTACTTGAAGTGGTTACTAATACTCGACCAGCAATGTAGATGAGTTCTCCTTTTCTGGAAACATAACTATCTATTAAGTCTACCCCTAATGGAATCGTTTCAAGAAGGTTTCCAGTGGTTAAGTCATGTTATAAAATAGAATCATAGAATGAGAAATTACCCGTTGGATCTATATAAAACCCGCCAAATATGTATACGTCGCTATCTACAATAGTAACATCTGCGAGTGCTCTTTCTGAAGACATATTTCCTAATTCTAGAAAACTAGTTCCTGAAGGAGAAAGTGTCGTAATCTGATCAGAAAGATAACCACCATATCCTCCCACAGCAATCATCGTGTTATTTTCAGCAGTAGTACTATGTTGACTGTCTGGCGTAAAATCGATACCGTCACCTAATGTTATTTGTGTAAGGTTATAATCTATTTCTGCGCTGCTAAAGTTAGACACCCATTTTAGGCTACCGTTTATAAACTCAAACTGATCACTTCCAATGGCATTATCAGTAGTACTAATGCTTGAAGTAGCCTGACTACTTTCTTCATATTTATAAATAGATAATTCTTGTGAATTATGTGCCATAGCAAATAAACTATTGGTCGCATATGAGTAGTTTAATCCAATTACGGGTTGTGATGTATTTGCACTAAAAATCAAATCAAAATTTGAAGGTGTTTCAATGTCTTGAAAGTCAGAGGCAGTCACAGAAGTTAATGTAATTGCCATTGTTTCTGATCCACTTTGATACTGTATTTCACCACTAAGTGTAGACGTGTCTGAATTATATGTAATAGTGATATCTCCTGCACTATTTGTAAAAACGTATGGATTTTCAGTACTAGAAGAAGTCATCATAAACTGAGAGGATTTTCTATACGTATCTGATTTTACAGTTGAGATATCAATAGCATTGGTGTTAATTTGATATGCTTCCAGCCACTTGATTGTAATACTACTAGCACTTGCCTGTGAAAGCTCAAATCGATCGTCTTGTACATTATATAGGTTTGCAATATCAAGATCAGATACGGTGGTGTTAGATAAACGTGCAGTCACTATTTTCCATCCATCGGTATTAGTGGTTACGATTTCTTGGATGATAGTTTCTAGATTACTGTTTTCTTCTATTCCTTCAGTTTCTGGAGTAGGAGGAGGGGTTGTATCATCATCAGATTGGCAGCTATAAAAACTACTAATAATTAGTAAAAGACTTGTGAAGTATATTAAGGATTTTTTCATAATTCAATGTATAAGTTGTTATACCTACTTATCTGAATTATGGTAAAAAGGTTGCGTATTTTTTTTGAAAAGATTTTTAAAAACGAATGGTAAAAATAGCTTAAATAAGCCCCCTTGCTTTGATTTCTAGATACTTATTGATAGTGTTAATGGTAAGATCTTCAGGTTTGGTTAAGATGGTTTGGATACCATATTTAGCAAGTGTTTTTACCATTATTTTCTTATCATAATCTGTTTTTTGAGCAATGGTTTTATGATAAACGGTTTCAAGACTATCGGCCTTATTGGTTAGTAACTCGTCCAGTTCTGTGTTCTGAAAAAAGATAACCACCAGGACATGCTTTCGCGAAAGCGCTTTTAAATAAATAAGCTGTCGTTCTAAGGAAGAAATATGCTCAAAATTAGTGTACAGTAGCAATAAACTGCGCTGTGTAACTTTTCGTTTAATTTGAGTGTATAAGGTGCCAAAATCACTATCTAAAAATTTTGTATCAATATTATATAATACTTCTAAGATGGTGTTGAGATGTGTTTTCTTACTACTGGCAGGAACATGGTTTTTTATATTTTCGGCAAAAGCAAGAAGGCCTACTTTATCTTTTTTCTTTAGCGCAATATTTGAAAAAGCCAATGTACTATTAATCGCATAATCCAATAGTGTAAGTCCATTAAAAGGCATTTTCATGGTTCTGCTTGCATCAATAATGGTATAGATAGGTTGCGATTTTTCATCCTGAAACTGATTGACCATTAGGTTTGCTCGCTTTGCAGTGGCCTTCCAGTTAATAGTACGTACATCATCACCGATCACATAATCTTTAATTTGCTCAAACTCCATGGTATGACCGATACGGCGTATTTTTTTCATGCCATATAATGTCAATCTATTGTCTAATGCAAGGAAAGAATATTTCTTCATCTGTATAAAAGAAGGATATACTTTTACCATTTGGTCTTTTTCAAAACGATAGCGACGTTTTATAATTCCAATAGGAGTACTTACATAGATATGGAGATGTCCAAATATATACTCACCACGTTCTACGGGTCGTAAATTATATATATATTCTTTTATTGATTTTCTAGGAATCTGAAATGTTTTTTCGAAATCTCTTTTCTGAAATTGTATAGGAATCTCATCAATAACAGATACAGTAACATCAAACGGATAGTTATTTTGGATGGATACTGTAAGTTCATTCAAGTCACTATTTGAGAACTTTTCTGGTAGTAAACGTTTTGCTATTATTTGTTTGCTTGCGCGAAAAAGTACCAAGCAGTCTATAAAAAATAAAACAGCGAGTGCTAGGCAAAGGAGATTTGCAATAGGAAACAGGAAATGAAACCAGTTTGAAATGAAATAAATAACGGCAATACCTGCTATCGCATAGAAAATTCTATGTCGTACAAATAAAGATTTTATAAAACGTATCAGTGCCAATCTACCTAGGGATTTCTACAGATTGTACAATCATGTCAATTACTTGTTCTGGTGTCATGCCTTCCATCTCTCTTTCTGGAGATAGGATAATACGATGACGCATTACAGGAACAACGGCACGTTTGATATCTTCTGGAATAACAAAATCACGTCCTGAGATAGCAGCAAATGCTTTTGCGGCATTCATAATAGCTAGTGAAGCACGTGGCGAACCTCCTAAATATAAATGTTGATGTTTACGGGAGTTCGTTACAATTTCTGCGATATAATTGAGAATTTTTTCTTCAATCATTACTGCTTGCGTTTGCTCTCTGAATATTGCTAATTTCTTAGGATTAAGAACCGCGGCTATGGTATCTTTAGTAATCACTCCTTTACGCTCATGATGACTTTTTAAGATGGCTACTTCTTGTTCTAATGAAGGGTAGTCTACTTTAATTTTAAATAAGAAACGATCTAATTGTGCTTCAGGAAGTGCGTATGTTCCTTCTTGCTCTACAGGGTTTTGTGTAGCAAGCACCATAAATGGAGGCTCCATAGGATATCGTACGCCATCAATGGTAATTTGACGTTCTTCCATCACTTCAAATAATGCCGCTTGTGTTTTGGCTGGAGCGCGGTTAATCTCATCTATAAGAACAATATTAGAGAAAATAGGACCTTTTTTAAACTCAAAATCACTGGTTTTCATATTAAGTACAGAGGTTCCTAATACGTCGCTAGGCATTAAATCTGGCGTAAATTGCAGACGACTAAACTGTGTGTCTAACGTTTTAGCAAATAACTTTGCAGTGACTGTTTTTGCAATTCCAGGTACACCTTCTATAAGTACATGCCCATCAGAAAGTAATGCAACTATAAGAAGTTCTATAAATTCAGATTGTCCTACAATGATTTTAGCAAGCTCTTCTCGTATTTGATCTGTGGCATTGCGTAACTCTTCTAACGGAATCCTATTCGTAAACTGCAGATTTTCTTTAGTCTCTGTGGTATCTTCTATAATTTCTTCTGGAGTTGCCGAAGGAGTATCTTGTGGTAATGGTGTATTTTCTTTTCCATCTTCTGGTGTTCCAGTTCCTGTTACGTCGTCCATGTTATTTTGTTTTAAAAGCTTCTATAAGCGTATTTAATTTTAATAATTCTTCTTTTGTAATCGGATATTTTTGACCAATGGAGGTGATATAATCCATTAGTTTTTTTGTATCTGCTTGTGTATTATTAGATTTTGAAGCAAGCCTTTCTATAAAATCAAGCCCTCTATCTGAAGTTTGTAAGAGATATTGCTCTCTTATATATTCCATAAAGTGATTGATTTGATGTATAGCAATACTCTTATGATCTTGTTGTTCATAATACATACCAGCTATTGTTTTTGTAAAGGCAAGTGTCTGGTTAGGGAGTGGCCTTATAATAGGAATTGCTCTTTGCTTACGCTTTCCTTCAAAAAACACCCAAAGGATTATTCCAATAATAAGCATATAACATGCCCATTTTAGATATCTGTTACTAAGCATATAGCGTAAAGAAGAAGTCTGAATAGGTTTTCCAACTTTGTAATGATTGTCCCAAAAAATAGCACCTTCTTCTGGAATGTATTTTAAAGCCCCTTCGGTATATGTATAATTTGAATCATGGAGCATAAAATAATTAGAAAATGCTTCAGGCATAAGATGTATGACAATAGTTCCTTCTTGAAATGCTTGTTTTATAAAATGTACTTTAGGTTCTTCTAAAGAGAGCGTGTCATTACCTTTCTTATAATCATACATTCCCAAAACAATAGTATTCAGGGTGTCTATCTTTTCAAAATATGACGACTGAATGTCTCGATCTAAACGATACGGATTTGTTGTTTTAAGATCGGGATGTGTAAACTCTAGTAATGGTTGTCTTTGTAGATTATTTAATAGGTAGTAAGAATCGATCTTTAACGATAAGGTATCTAGGATAGTATTTCCTATGCCGCGTCCTGCTATATATAGCGTATTACCACGCGCTACCCAATCTAATAATTGTAAGGCCTCCGTGTCATCAAAGGTAACATATTCATTTACAAAAAAGTAGGTGCCTCGCTGATGATTACTGTCTGCTAAAAACTCATAGGGAGGGCGTGATATTTCTTTAAAATCTTGACGACCTCTAGTTTCTTTGAGGGTATTATATAAAACAAAAGTACCATATGGAATTTTGTCTTTAGGAGCATAACTTTTATACCAATTTACAGGATCCTTTTTGCTAGATTCAAAAAAGATAAGTGATGCTATTAATAGTAATAATACACCCGCTAGTATTTTTGCTCTACTACTCATAGTGTATTTGTTAGTGTTATAAATGAAGATTGCGCTTTTTTAAATGAGTTTGCATCTACTTCAAAATTCCCATACCATATGTAATCATATAGATCTGTGATATGCCTAAACTGTTTGCGTATATTTTGATCTTTTACTTCATAAATATATTCGTGATTTGTTTTTTGAACTTGCCAATCGATTAATTCTTTACCACTCATCTTTTGAAGCGATAACAAATAATAATAACGTATGGCGAGTCTATAGTTTCCTGCAGTAATTGCTTTGTCTATAAGTGATTGTAAATCTTCATGCTTTATCAGTTCTTCATCATCAGACATAAAAAGTTGAGGTCCAGAAGCTTTTTTATTAAAGAGTATTTGACCACTATCCATTTTTGAAAAAGCCCAGATTAATAAGATCAATAATATGCCACCAATGATGTAAGGAAGTGCTTTAATAAAGGAAGTTACCGCATTTACAACGTCTTCCTCATCATCAAAAAACCATTCAAAAATAGTACTAAGGACATTACGAAACCATTGCCCAATATTGTTCCAAAGTGTACTTTCTTCAGATACTTCTTCTACATAATTAAAATCGTTATCATCTTGATATTCTTGTATTTTGTTTTTATCAATGGTGACAGGTGATAATGGAGCTGTATCTTTTCGTAATTCTTGAGAGATCTCTGTTTGAATACTATCTTGTATACGTCTCATTACATCAGGAGAAGCTGCATAGATATCTTTCGCGCAAAGCGAAAAGAAAAAAATAAAAAGGCACAAAATGCTATGCTTCATTATAATCTGTTGAAATTAGAATTTGTATTTAATTCATTCCTATCTTCATCTGAAATGCCTATGGAATTTATCCTTTCTAAGGTACCTGTCTGATGCTTGCGCTCATTAATATTATAATACACAAAAGAAGCTCCTATAGGAATAATAACATATAATAAATGCCTGGCTGCGCTCGCAACAGTGGTAAGAATAACAGTAACCATATCTACAGAACCTTCAGTATCTGTATATGATATTTCTTGTAAAGATGTAAATGTTTGAATCCATACATAAATCATTGAAGGTACACTAAAAACAAGAGTAGCAATGCAATAGATAATTCCAATCACAATCATTGTAAAAAGTGTCATCCAATACTCTTCTTTAATTATATCAAATGATTTACCAAGGGCATCAGATACTTTTCTATTTTCAAAAATGTACACAGCAAAGAATATGTATAAAGGAACTGCAAAGTAGATAACAGGTAAAAAACAAACCATAGTGGCAAGTCCTAAAATGAAAGTTTTAGCAATTCCTGCTAATAAGGAACCTCCAATTTTACTGCGTATAGCATGTATAACCTCGGTTTCATTAATCACTCCTTTGTTATCTATATATGATTTTATAGTACATGAAATGCCTGTGAATAGTAATGAATAATAGAAAAGTAAGCTTGCAAAGATAAATATGACACTTATAATCATTGTTATTGATTCAAATTGCCCAAAAGAACCATCAGTTACAATGTACAATGAAGAAAAAGAAATATAAGTATAATACCCTTGAGCGATTACAAATATGACAAATGGAATACCAGCTGTTTTAGCAAGAATTGTAAAAACTGCTTTAGAATTTCTACGTAAAAACTTAAAAGTATCGGCAATAATATCGCCCATTTCCCTTTTACGTTTGAACTCTATATAATTATTAGATGGAATCATTCTTCTTCTAGTGTTGGTGTTTTTGGGGTGTGTATGTAGTTAAGTTGTTGTTTTTTATGTAATTGTCTAGGGTAGATTACATAATAGAAAACAATTAACGCGAGTGATCCTCCTATGATAAGTACTGCTAGCCAATCTGGCATTTCGGTATGTCTTGTTACATATCCTTCTAAGAAACCAGCGATAATAAAAAATGGAATTGTACTGGCTATAATTTTTAAACTGTTTTTTACGCCTTTTATAAAAGATTCTAATCGGGAATATGTTCTTGGAAATAGGATGCCATTTCCTAATACCATACCAGCGCAACCAGCAATGATGATAACAGAGATCTCAATAGTTCCATGTATCCATATCGTTCGAACTGATTCCCACCCTAAATCTTTTGTGAAAAAGAAATACTGAAAACTTCCAAGCATGATCCCAGTTTGCATAATCTTTACAAGACTTCCTATAGAAAATAAAGCTCCTAAAATATAGGTGATCAAAGCAAATCGAATATTATTGATCGTAATCCCTAAAAACATATTGAATTCTCCTTGTTCCTTATAAACTCCCATCGGATCGCCTTTTTCTATGTTTTCTAAGGTCATGTTTACATAACCATCTCCAAGAATAGATCTAACAAAAGCACCGTCATTTGCGGCACTATATGCTCCTATAAGTGTAAATAGCATAAATACTAAAAAAGCAATAAGTAGTTGCTTTTGGTACTGATACATTAATAATGGAAACTCTTTTGTAAAAAAAGTAATAAAACGTTTGCTCGATTCTTTTTTACTTTTATAAATAATTTGATGTGACTGTGAGGCTATGTAATTTAAGTAGCCTAATGTCTTACTACCAGGGTAAAACGTTTGCGCATAACTAAGGTGATCTGTTATTTCTATATAGAGACTGGAGAGTTCATCGGGATGTATTTGACTTTTGTTATTAATAACATTTTCAAACTTCAACCATTTATCCTTATTTTGCTTGATAAAAGCAGCTTCACGCATTTAGTAAAAAAATTAGAAAGTAAAGAAAGAGAATAAATGGATAATTTTCAAATAGAAACAGCTCAAAATGTAAGTATTTTTCAAAATGTTGCAGGAATAGGAGATCGATTACTCGCTTTCTTAATAGATTTTTTGATTTTGGCTGCATATTATATTTTTATATTCATCATTTTTTCAAATGTAGATATAGATAGTCTAGACCCTAGAGACCTATGGACGTATTCATTAATCATAGGATTACCTCCTTTTTTATATCATTTATTCTTTGAGACATTTTGGGATGGGAGAACTCCCGGCAAGGCTGTTGTCAAATTACGTGTTGTAAAATTAGATGGCTCCAAACCTGGCTTTGGTAGCTTTCTTATACGCTGGATGATGCGTACAATAGATATTCTTATTGCTACTGGAGGTATTGCCGTTATTAGTATATTATTAAGTGAGAAAGGACAACGATTAGGAGATCGAGCAGCGAGAACTACTGTCATAAGTGAGAAAAAAAGAGTAAACCTATCTCAAAGTTTGTTAGAGATCATACCAGACGACTATGTGCCTACATATCCACAAGTTACTGTTTTTACAGATCAAGATGTACAGACAATCAAAACAGTGTTTACAGACGCAAAACGTAATAGCAATCATAATGTGATCATCATGCTATCTCAGCGATTAAAAGACAAAATGAATGTAGATCCTGACGAAACAAATATTGAATTTGTAGATCGCGTGATTAAAGATTACAACTATTACACACAGCAATAATGGATGTCATTACGCTTATTGATATTTTAGGAACGATAGCATTTGCTATATCCGGTGTTTTAACAGCAATGAATAAGCGTATGGATGCTTTTGGAATCCTTATTATTGCGTTAATTACTTCTATAGGAGGAGGGACTTTACGAGATGTACTCATAGGTAAAACACCCGTTACTTGGATGCAAGATCAAATATTTCCTACGGTAATCTTTATTACAGCTGTATTTGCTGTAGTATTTAGAAGTAAACTAAAATACTTTAGGCGCTCCTTATTTTTATTTGACACCATTGGGATAGGATTGTATACCATTACAGGAGTACAAGTAAGTTTAGCGTTTGGATTAGATCCTCTTATTTGTGTCATATTAGGAACGGTATCTGCTTGCTTTGGAGGTGTTTTACGTGATATTTTATGTAATGAAATTCCTATTATTTTCCACAAAGAAATATATGCAACAGCTTGTATTGTTGGAGCAGTTATTTATTTACTACTGATTCAATTTGAATTTTCTCAAACAATAGCAATGATTATTTCAGGATCTGTGATTATCAGTATCCGTATTCTTGCAGTCGTTTTTAAATGGAAATTACCAAGACTCTATAAAAAAGAAATACCCTCTTCATAATTAATACGTACGCTTTCGCGAAAGCGAACTTGTGAGGTTCACGATCATCAGGAGAGCGAAACTTTACAACGTATACAGTATCTTTAGAATTAAGTAATTAATATCTATTTTACTATTTAGATGCCTTTTATTTTATAACTTATGATTTATGGACAGTAGGTGCATAAAAAAAGCTCTCTTGGTATAGAGAGCTTTTTTTTCGCTTAATTCAATCAAGTATATTTTGAGTGATTTTTTATAATTCAAGAAGGCTAATTCAAATAATTTATAAAAATCTTTTTCAGCAATTTTTGATTGTTACTATTATAGACGCAATTACTTCGCCAAAATTTCAGTTTGTTAAGAAGATTAACAATTATTTAACCTACCTTAAGCTTATCCGCTTGTTAGTCAATATTTAAAATATAAAATCCCAGAGTTTTCAGACTCTGGGATTTTGTGGTGGACCATTCTTTTAATTAACACTAACCATCAAAACGAATTAAAAGGTGTCTCACCATTTCTAACTAACTTATAATATTTGTTCCTATAATATTGTCTGTTATTTATATAGACGCAATTAATTGCTCAAAGTTTTATTTTAATGTGAGGATTAACAATTATTTAACCCACAACGTCTATATATCATAAAGCTATGTTAGAGAAATAGCTTAAAAAATAAAATCCCAGAGTCCGGAACCCTGGGATTTTGTGGTAGACAGTACTTCTAATTAACACTAACCATCAAAACGAATTAAAAGATGTCTAACCAATAAAGTTAACTTTATACTCTATAGACGACTAATTTTCTATACTGTTACAGTGTTTTAATTTTTTAACTTTGTTTTATGATAATGAAACCTACGCTCGTTCTTGGAGCTTCCCTAAAATCTATTAGATATTCGCATCTTGCGGTACAACGTTTACTAAAATATAATCATCCTGTGATTGCGGTAGGACTGCGATCGGGCACTATAGATGGTCAAGAGGTGATGACGTTTGAGTCCGCTTTCGCGAAAGCGGAAACCCATAAAAATAAAATTGATACGGTTACCTTATACATAGGTCCCAAACACCAACATCAGTACATGGATTATGTGGTATCATTACAACCAAAACGTGTGATCTTTAATCCGGGAACAGAGAATCCTGAGTTTTATCAACTTCTTAAAGAGAATAATATCAGTTTTGAAGTGGCGTGTACGTTAGTTCTTTTGGGTACGAATCAATACTAAACCTAAAAAGGTAAGTGCTCCGTTGAGAATAAGGATAAAGAATCCGAAATCAAATCCTGCATATTCTTTACAGAGATAACTAATCACATAGGCAAGGATAGGAGACGCAATGGCAATTGCAGGAACAATCGCATCTTTTACTTTCCATGAGGTAAAGAGTCCAAAAGCATATAAGCCAAGTAATGGGCCATATGTGTATCCTGCAAAGGTGAAAAGTTTTGCAATGACACTATCATCTGCGATTACGTATTTAAAAATAATGATAACAACTACTAAAATAATAGACATTAGTATGTGAATGCGTTTACGAATGCGTACTTGTGCTTTTGCATCGTGTTTCTTTTCAATGTCTAGTATATCTATACTGAAAGATGTCGTAAGGGAGGTTAATGCACTATCGGCACTAGAATAGGCAGCAGCAATGAGTCCTAATAAGAATACAATTGCTAGACCCACTCCTAAACCACTTTCGACCGCAATAGTTGGAAACAACTGATCTTTATGGGCATCAATACCATTTTGTGTAGCATACACGGTCAATAATACACCTAATACTAAGAACACCATATTTACAATGGTCAATACAATCGTAAACCAAAACACATTCTTTTGAGCATCTTTGAGATTGCGACAGGTTAAATTTTTCTGCATCATATCTTGATCCAATCCTGTCATTACAATGGCAATAAAGGCTCCAGAAAAAAACTGTTTAAAGAAGTAATCGCCACTTTTCCAATCGTCAAAAAAGAAGACTTGCGATAGATCACTATCAGAAACAAAGCTCATAAGCTCTCCTCCCGAAAGTCCCATTTTTTCTGAAACATAGTAAATAGCTACGCCTACAGCGACGAGCATAAATAGGGTTTGGAGTGTATCTGTCCATACAATCGTTTTAATTCCTGCCTTGAATGTATATAACCAGATTAATAAAATAGTAATAGTTACAGTTACCCAAAATGGAACACCTTCATCTCCAAAAAAGGACATTTTATCAAAGACTAAGAGTTGTAATACATTAGCGACGAGATAGAGTCTGAAACTAGCACCTATAATACGACTCAATAAAAAGAAGGAAGCACCTGTTTTATAGGAGGCATTTCCAAATCTGCTTTCTAAGTAGGTGTAAATAGACGTTAAGTTGAGTTTGTAGTAGAGTGGTAGTAGCACCAATCCTATGACGGCATATCCAACGGTATATCCTAATACAACTTGAAAGTAACTAAAGCTCGATGCTTCTATCCAGCCGGGTACTGATATAAAGGTTACACCAGAAAGGGATGCTCCAATCATTCCAAAAGCAACAAGATACCAAGGAGATTGTTTTCCAGCTTTGAAAAAATCTGCATTAGATCCGCTTTTTCCAGTGAGGTAACTAATACCCATCAGTACACCAAAGTAACCAGCAATGAGAAGTAAGATTTGATACGGTTGCATACACTCTAATTTGTTCTATGCTAATATAGGTTTTTTGGGTGTTAACTTTCTAATTAAATAATGGATTAACGTATGTCTTTTCTACTTATAAATACTGTTGCTATAGCTCGTCTGGTTGAATCCAATCGGCATTTCTCACAAAGAAGATATATTGTGCATAGTCTGTTGTTGATGTTCCTTCAATAATATCATAGGCATCCCAAATGGTTATTAATTTCTTCACTTTTGTGCCTCTGGTAGAATTTAAATAGGGTGATCCTTTTGCATTGAGTTTCATTAAACTGATTGTGTTTGATTCAGTGACTTTTTTGTAATCGGCGATTCCTTGAATGTACATAAATAGCCTGTTGTCTTGAGAATATTTGAATCGGGTAAATTTTTTGCCTTTATCCTGCATAAACATAGGTAGGTGATTACTTTCAACAGTTAATCTAGAATCTACATACAAAGCATTCATGCTAATCATTTTTTTATGATATGGCATTGTCGTATCAGTTTTCATTCTTCCTGCAAATGTATACTTATAGGCTTGTAAGGTGTGTGCAAATCCAAAGTTTCCATACACCGTAGGATTGTTTTCTTGATGCTTAGCATAGTATCTCTTAAAGTTTTCATGCATGAATTTATCTCTAGATCTGATTTCTGAAAGATTTGATAGATTAAACTGTACGTCTTTAAGTAACTTCAAGTCTTCTGATTTAAATTCCGATTGTTCTGAAGTTAACATGATATTCAATGTATTTTTTGACCAAGCAATAAGCGCATCGGTATCTACAGGGATTTCTTCATGATATTTTTGAGGTAATTTTTCTTTTAGTAGTTTTCTCACTAAACCAAAGTCATTGACTCTATCTATTCCGATAAGTTCAAATTTTTTGTCATCAGATAATGTAGTGTAGTAAGCTCTCATTTGTTTCCATTTGTTTCTGTACTGTTGAGAGATACTTCCAATGCCTACAGACCATTTGTTAAGTATTTCCTTTAACGTAAGTTCATCAGAGCCTTCTATATATTTTTGCAAATAATACCCTTGTGCGAGATCCATTTCAGCCAAGTAGGTATCTATGTTTATTTTGTCATGTAGTTGTGTAAACATGGCAAAGTCAATTCTTGGCGAAGTAGCAACTTCGTGAACTTCTCCAACCAAAAAGAGTTTGTTGCTATAGAAATCATTGTCTAGAGAATTAAATTGTAAAGAATCGGTCATTTGAACCACTTCGGTATGATCCTTTAGATAGTTTACATATTTTCCAGATGCACAACTCGTAAGAAAAATAATAGTGCTTGCAATAGTCAATAATATACGTGTTTTCATTTGTCTTGTTTTTAAATTCTCAACAAAGAGAAGGGATAAAAACAGCACATAAAAATGAGAGTGACTAAGGTGAAGTTTTTGTGTTGGAATTGTAGTTTTTGGGCTATTTACGTAGTGTTAGGGATGAATTTGATGATGTTTTATTCTAACTATTGATAAGAATAGATGTAGAAAGATTTGTTTTCCTAAAAACAATAGTACGCAAAAGTAACTAGCAATAAATTATAATGTATTAATCGCAGACATTTCTTTCAATGCCACGATTCTAATTCTTTTATAGTCAGCGTACCATTTTCCTTTGATGAGGCATTTTTCTTTTACTTTTTCCTGCACCTCATTCTTAATATCTTCTATGTGTTGTTTGGTAACTCCTATAAAAAAGCGCTCGGCGAACATAGATATCCAATCTTTTATCCCAGAATGCTCATCGGCAAGTTCGGAAGGTCTGTCATAATGTGCTGCCTGAACGACTCTAAAACCGACTGTTTCTAGCTCGGTTGTATATTTTCCAATCGAAGGGAAGTACCATAGATCTAGATGTGATTGTTTTGTGTAACCTCTATCTGCTAAAGAGTTTCGCAATTGGTTCACTATGGTTTGTACATTTCCTTTGCCTCCAAACTCTACAACAATTTTACCATTTGGATTCAAATTTTCATACATACATTGTATAGCATTTTTGTGCTCTTTTACCCAATGAAGCGTAGCGTTTGAAAAAATAGAATCAAATTTTTTATCGAATTTGAAATGACTTGCATCTCCTACTTGAAATTCAATAGAAGGAAATTTTGATTTGGCATCAGCAATCATTTCGGCAGATTGATCTATCCCAATGGTTTCTTTTGCAAATTCATTTATTTGAAATGTCAATTGCCCAGAACCACACCCTAAATCTAAAATTCTTTCGTCCTTTTTGGGATCAAGTAGTTTTATAAGATGTTCTCCATAATGATACACAAATGCATGTTTTTCATTGTAGAGATCTGGCTTCCATTTTGTTGTTGTGTGGGTCATTTTACTGTTTATCTTTTTTAATGGAAATTGTCAAATTTAAAAATTTGGCGGACTTACAATTATGCCTTAACTTCGGTTGAGCAAGTAATTAACTGTGAGTTATATACGTTGTTGTAAAACGTTTTTTCATAACCCAATTATGTCTTTTCTGGCTTTATCTCGCCACGTTTTTCCGTACTTTTTATCCATCAATTCTGCTATCTTTTCATTATACATAATTATGCACTCAAAAGTTGGCGGTTGGCATCCAAAATCAAAATATTCAATTCCATATTTTTTCTCAAAACTATCATCAGCTTTAGTATTCATAATTGGTGCTATTGAACCGAAAAGTAAAAATTGAGCCTTTGAGGTATCCCAATCATTTTGAGCTTTTGTTTTCCAATTGCAATTTGGCTCAATTAGAAAATCTTTATAGGTTATTCCGTTATTAGTTTTAACGATGTATTTTAGAGGCTTTTCGTAACCATAAACTAACAATACTATTTCGTATTCTTTGTTCGGTTCTAAATATTCTATCAGATATGAGCCATCTTCACTTGAATAACTAGTAGGATGTTTTTCTATGTTTGGTTTAATTTCGTAACCAATCCGAATTGGCTCTTTAGTATATTCGGATATCACTTTTCCTCTTATTTCAATTTGTCCGTAACTCATTCCGCAAATCAAAATAAGGGTCAGATTTGTTAGTAATTTCGATATGTTCAATTTTTTCTTCAAATGTTTTATACACCGTGTTGTGGGTAGTTATTTTATGATAGAATATAATAAATCATTATTATCTTCGGTTAACGTTGCTCCTAACTTTTCTATTTCAGAATCATTGTCCAATTGCATAAAAAGTATTAACATATTTATGTAGCAAACATTAAATATTGAATTAAGTTCAGGTTCTGTAAAACCTTTATTCCAGTCTATTTTACTTGATTTCACAGAATAGTTAACTACTTTTTCAGCTAGCAAAATTCCAAATATTTCAACAAATACATCTCTGAATTCGTTGAATAACATATCTTCTTTGTTATTTTCATCTCCAAAAGTCGAGAATATCAGCTCATAACAAACTTTAAAGCCTATTTCATTAGCATCAGTTTGGTTATGATAAAAGGCAACAATCTCTCCAAAAGTCAAATATTTTTTTTGGCTTATTATTGTCTCATTAAAATTAAAATTTTTGGAAAGTATTGCTTTAATATCAGATAATGTACTTTCTATATTATCGAATCTTTTTTCAGAATATGAATATCTTTTTTCACAGATTTCATACCAGATGTCTCTGGCTTCTTTAATGAATTTTCTTTTTGTCTTATTAGCTCCGTATGTTTCGTGACAACTAGGACAAAGTGGCGCTCCATTTTCTAACGTATCAGGACCATTTTCAGCTTGAGGAATTATATGATGAATTTCCACTCCAATATTATGGCAGATACAGCATCTTTGAAGTGCTTTTTTTCTGATTACATATTTTACTTTTTCTGTAAATGCCATTTTTTCTAATTACTCACAACTACTTTATATCATCACCTAAAATACTATAAAAAATATAACATTCACATTTATAGCTATTTTTAGGTATCACGTCATAGTTGTGTAACCGTTATAAACGTTTATGTATGATTACCTGAAGTGCATCAATTGTCAAGAAGTGTAATTGCCTCAAGAGTCGTAAAGACTCCAAAGAAGATAACAGATAATCGTATGCTTTCGCGAAAGCGTAAAAAGAAAATTGTGAAGTGTTTTTTACCTCGCTATAGGTCATGGATCTTTTTGTGTAAACAATTGATTTTCCAAAGTTTAATTTTTATAAACGCAAATGCAGATGGTGTTTATCATTTTATAGGTGTATACATCTAATGTTTATGATGATATAAAGTTCTTAAGAGACTCCAATTGAAATAATGAGCTAGAGATACTAGTAAAGCACCAATAACGGTATTACTAATTTCCCATAACGCTGTAAATTCAAGCCTTCCTACTGCTATTAGAGTAAAACCTAATGAAGCAAAAAGGAGTGGTTTTATTTTATGATGATTTCTTGTGTAGCTAGGCCAAAGAGAAATAAAGACAAATACAATTCCAACAGTGATAAATGACCATTCTATGTATGGATTTTCTAAAAAATATAAATTACTTAATGAAGAAAAAGAAAGTAGTATAGGAATAGTTACGCAATGTATAGCGCATATTAAAGAACTCGTTAATGCGATAATATCTAGAGTATTGTTTTTTATTCTCATGCTATTTATTTCTTTCATTGATATTTTAAAAAGTGTATGTATTAAAACAACATGATGTTATTAATACAACTGAGTTGCAAATATAATTATATGATTTGTTATTGCAACTAAGTTGTAATAAATTTGTAATATGGGAATTGTTAGAAAAACAAAATCTGTTGAAGCGTTATTAAATGAATTTCAAAATAATTCTGGAGCAATATCTGCTATAGAATTAATAAAACGTTTTAACTCACAGTTCAATAAAACAACTGTTTATCGTGTGTTAGATAAGTTAGAAGATGATGGTATTCTTCATTCTTTTCTGGATATAAAAGGTATTAAATGGTATGCAAAATGTAATGGTTGCTCTGCTAATGGTCATTTAGATACCCATCCTCATTTTCAATGTATGGATTGCGGTAATGTTGATTGTTTACCAGTAGAAGTTCATATACCTAAAATATCTAATCGTGAAGTTTTTAGTTCTCAGATCTTACTTCAAGGCATATGCAATAGATGTATTGGTAGCTCCTAATTTTTGATCTTGATCTAAAGTCTATTTTCCCTATTTTTATCACAATGAAAAAAAATCGAACGCTCCTTATTATTGGTCTCTTCTTATTTATTCAAATGATTGTGGTGCGTATCCTCGCATTATTTCCAGATTTTATAGAAACGTATTATAGTAACGGATTGTATCCTATCATTTCAAAAGGGTTTCGATATGTCTTTGGGTGGTTGCCATTTTCGTTTGGCGATGTGATGTATACTGCTTTAATTATGATCATATTGAGAGAGATTATACTTCTATTTAAAAGACGTTTCCGTGCGTGGAAGTCTTTTGCTGTACGCTCACTTGCTATAGCCTCTATTGTATACGGAGCATTTCATTTGTTGTGGGGAATGAATTATTACCGACTTCCGTTACACGAATCCTTAGGAATAGAGAATGAATATACTACGGAAGAATTAGTAGTGCTCACCCAGAAACTCATCGCAAAAAGCAATGCACTTCATCGTCAGCTCGCAGCCAATGATACTCTAAAAGTAACCGTGCCTTTATCACAATCGGAGATTTTTGATCAAACAGTACAGGGATATGCTGCGTTACAATCTCAATTTCCTAAACTAGACTATCCACCTAAAAGTATCAAAGTCTCATTATTGAGTTACCCACTTTCGGTAATGGGCTATAGCGGGTATTTAAATCCGATTACCAACGAAGCACAAATCAATGGTCTTGTACCTAATTATAGGCATGCGGTCATTAGTTGTCATGAGCAAGCACACCAATTGGGATATGCCAAAGAAAATGAAGCTAATTTTATAGGAGTTTTGGCAAGTATTAATAATGAGGATATCTACTTTCAATATGCTGGAAGTATCTTTGCCTTAAGGTATTGCTTCAATGATGTTTTTCGCCGCGATAGCGAGCTAGCAGAAGAATTACGGGATCAAATACATCCGGGTATTTTTAAAAATTATAAAGAAGCTAGGGAATTTTGGGACGAAATGGACAATCCACTAGAGCCTGTGTTTAAATTATTTTATAGTAATTACCTTAAAGCCAATAATCAACCAGCAGGAATTAAAAGCTATAGCTATATGGTGGCTTTATTAGTAAATTATAATAAGTCTTTTCCAGAGGCTATATGAGAATGTATCCTTTTTATTATGAATAATCATACTAAAATATTTGGTGAGGCTTCTACAATCCTAGAAATTAAAAAAAAGGAAATAATTCTTGAAATGGGAGAAGTTGAAAATTATCTTTCTTTCATAATTAAGGGTAGTGTAGTCATTATCACCTATCATAATGGGAATGAAATATGTATTGGGTTTAGTATTGAAAACTCTTTTTTTAGTTCGTATGTTTCATTTTTAACAAGAAAATCGTCGCAGTATCAGGTTGTTGCTTTAGAAGACACTACCATTGAGCGTATTGATTTTGAATCTCTTCAAGTAGGATATTCCCTATCTGCATATCATCAAGAAAAAGGACGAAAAATAGCAGAACAGCTTTATATAAAAGGAAGTCAAAGAGCATTTTCTTTAATTACAAAAACCGCCGAAGAACGGTATCTCGAATTTATTGAGACATATCCAAATCTCTTACAACGAATTCCATTAAAATACGTAGCATCTTATTTAGGAGTAACACCTGTAAGTCTTAGTCGAATAAGAAATAAGATAGCAAAACATTGATTTCTTATCATTTGTAAATAGAATTGAAGTTTAAAAGATTCAATTTTGTATAAAATTATATGAAAGGTTTACGTATGTATAGTAGAATTAGTTGGAAAAGAATACTTGTATTTATGGTGATTGCTACGGTAATCTCTAATGTTTTTAGGTTTAATATTTTTGAATTAGATTTAGAAATAGAAGGAATACCTAGCTGGATGACCATCTTAACTAGGATATTACTTGGAGGGAGCGGTGTGATTATAGGCGCTTTGATAGCTATATCATTTCTTAAAAAAGAAAGGAAAACAGACATGACTCTTTTGGGAACGTCAATATCAAAGAGTCTACTAATGGCAGTAATACCAATAATCTTCTTAACTGTAATTGGAGTAAAAAATAAATTTGAATTAAATATACACTTTTACGGATTTATAGCAATTATTGGTACATTACTGTATTGTATTATGGAAGAGTATGGCTGGCGAGGATATCTGCACGAAGAATTAAAGACACTAAAAGCGTGGCAAAAATATGTTATTATAGGGTGTTTATGGTACCTATGGCATTTAACTTTTCTGGAGAAAGGGGCAACTGTTCAAAATAATATTTTTGCTTTATCTATGATGATTTTTGGAAGTTGGGGAATTGGTCAAGTAGCCACATCTACAAAATCGATATTGGCAAGTGCTTGTTTTCATCTAATTATTCAAATAATGATGTTTAATGGTTTTATCAGAGATGGGATTACTATATCGGAGAAGTTGTTAATTTTAAGTATTTCAATAGCTATATGGTTTGTAATTGTCAAGAAATGGGAAAAAGAAAATACGGGAACACTTAATAAAGAATAACAAAACCATAATTATACGCTAGCATTTAGTCAGCAGTCAAAATTCATGTTCAGGATCATATCAACTATTTTTCGTATCTTAATACAATGAATTTACCAAGCGAAGCATACGAGATATTTATTGCCGTTATTTTAGTTGCTGTAGGGATGACATTAGTTAGTTACATCACTAAACGTAGCCGTAATTTTAGAAGTAGGAGAAATACAAAAGCAAGGCGGTAGTTTTCTTCTTATAAACGACCATGTTTTAAATTTCGAATACGCTACAATGATTACCCTCTTAGTAGATTAGAAAGATAGCTATAATAGCACAAGGCTAAGAAGACTTCATTTACTATAAAAACAGCATGCCTTTTAACGGTGTGTAGTACCCTTAACTCATTAGGATCATTTGATGTTAAAAAACTCTTAATTAACAAGGTTGTGCCATCGTGATGCACGTATCTTTAAAGACTAAATAATCATTAAATATTATGTTCCTAAAAAAAATCCTCTTAGCAGGATTGGTTTTTTGTTCGTTTGTTATGTACGGACAAGACTATTTCCCTGCAAATGACGGTGTAAAATCTAAAAATGAAAATTACACGGTCTTCACTAATGCAACCATTCACACATCCCCAACAGAAATCATCAAAAACGGAATACTTGTCGTTCAAGATGGGAAAGTAGTACGTGTCGGAAAATCTTTTCCCGTCCCTGCAAATGCTATTACTGTAGATGTATCTGGAAAACATATCTATCCTTCTTTTATAGATATGTACACCAATTTTGGTATTGAAAAACCAAAACGTGCTAGTGGCGGTGGTCGTGGTTCTCAATATGATAATACCCGTGAAGGCTATTACTGGAATGACCATATCCGTTCGGAGGTACAAGGAATAAACGATTTTGAATATAGTAGTAGAGATGCAAAGGCATTTATTGAAGCTGGATTTGGTGTTGTTGCAACACACCAACAAGATGGAATCGCAAGAGGTACTGGAGCATTAATCGCACTGAACTCTGAAGGAAATACGGCACATAGAGTCCTTGACCAGAATGTAGCACAATACTTTTCTTTTGATAAAAGTAATACCTCAAGACAATCGTATCCTACTTCTAAAATGGGAGCAATGTCTTTAATGCGTCAATTACACCATGATTTAGATTGGTATGAAAAAGGAAATATAAATACAAAAGACCTTTCTTTAGAAGCGCTTACGCGAAATAAAACGCTGCCACAATTCTTTGAGGGAGATGATGTATATGATGCCATACGTATAGATGGTATTGGAGATCAATTCGGGTTGAATTATGTAATAGTAGCTGGAGGTGACGAGTATAAGCGTATGAATGATATTAAAAATCTAAATAGAACGTTTATCCTTCCGTTAGATTTTCCAGATGCATATGACGTAGAAGATCCATATACTGCAGCTTATATCGACTTAAATGATATGCGTCACTGGAATCAAGCGCCTACTAACCCTAAACTGTTTGAAGCAAACGGCATCCCATTTGCCCTGACGACTTTTAAATTGAAATCTCCAAAAGAGTTTAAAGGACAGTTAATGAAAGCTATCAAACACGGACTTTCAAAAGAAAAAGCATTGGCTGCTTTAACAACAGTGCCAGCACAATTATTAGGAAAAAGTGATGAGATAGGAAGTTTGAAAACCGGTGCTTGGGCAAACTTCATGATTACCTCAGGAGAACTTTTTGAAGCTAAAACAAAACTTTACGAACACTGGATTCAAGGACAGAAAACAGTAGTAAAGAATATGAATACAGTAGATATTGATGGCACCTATGCAATGCGTATGGCGGGTACATCTTATACACTGACTGTGAAAAATTCAACATCTGGAAAGGCAGGATTCATACTTAAAAATGGTGATGATGAGATAAAGAGTGAAGGGAAGTATGCAAATGCTTGGGTAAACGTAACCTTCCCAGGAAGAGGTAATAAGTTTGTACGTCTTGCTGGACAAGTGATCAACGATCGTTTTACAGGAAAGGCAGTATTACCTAATGGTGATGAAGAATCTGTAAGTGCTTCAAGAGTACCTGCTAAAGATGATAAAAAAGAAAAGGATAAGAAAAAGGATGATAATAAGGCTCCAGTAATTATGCCGATGACTTATCCAAATATTGCTTTTGGTTTTAAACAACAACCAAGTCAAGAAGATATCTTAATTAGAAATGCTACCGTTTGGACCAATGAAGCCGATGGTATCTTAGAAAATACAGATGTATTAATTAAGGATGGTAAGATTAGTAAAGTAGGGAAAAACCTTTCTGCAGGTAGAGCCAAAGTGATTGATGGAACTGGAAAACATGTAACTTCTGGTATTATTGATGAGCATTCTCATATTGCTGCTTTTGCTATTAATGAAGCAGGACATAACTCGACCGCTGAGGTTCGTATGTCTGATGTGATTAATCCTGATGATAGTGACATCTACAGAAACTTAGCAGGAGGTGTTACTTCTATTCAATTATTACATGGATCTGCAAATCCAATAGGAGGACAATCGGCAGTAATGAAATTAAAGTGGGGAGCTTCTATAGATGAGATGCTTCTTAAGGATAAGAAGTTTATCAAATTTGCACTTGGAGAAAATGTAAAGCAGTCTAACTGGCAAAGTTTTAGCCGTTTTCCACAAACCCGTATGGGAGTAGAGCAAGTATTTGTAGACTACTTTTCGAGAGCTAAAGAATACGAAGCGTTAAAGAAAAGCGGAAAACCATATCGTTTTGATGAAGAAATGGAAACCGTGGTAGATATTTTAAATGAAGAGCGTTATATCTCTTGTCATTCTTATGTACAGAGTGAGATTAATATGCTCATGAAAGTTGCAGAGCGTTTTGATTTTAAGATCAACACCTTTACACACATTTTAGAGGGGTATAAAGTAGCCGATAAAATGGCTGCACATGGGGTAGGAGGATCTACCTTTTCAGATTGGTGGGCTTATAAGTATGAAGTAAATGACGCAATCCCTTATAACGCAGCTATAATGCACAATGCAGGAGTGGTTGTTGCTATTAATAGTGATGATGGAGAAATGTCTAGACGTTTAAATCAAGAAGCTGGTAAAATTGTAAAATATGGAGGTGTCTCTGAAGAAGATGCTTGGAAAATGGTGACATTGAATCCAGCAAAACTTCTTCATTTAGATACTCAAACAGGAAGCATTAAAGTAGGTAAGGATGGTGATGTAGTTGTTTGGTCAGATCATCCATTATCCATTAAAGCAAGGGCAGAACAAACGATCATTGAAGGAACGGTTTATTTTGATATCAATAGAGACGCACAATTACGTAAAGACGTAAAAGCTGAGAAAAGTAAATTGATAGAAATGATGCTTGCTGAAAAGAAGAAAGGTTTAAAAACGCAACCTGCAAAGAGTAAAGAAAAACAGCGTTTACATTGTGACACTACAGAAACGATACATTAATATTATGAGAGCATTAACAAAATATATGACGATAGCGTTCGTGTTGATCGCTTCCGTAGTAATAGGACAACAAACACCAGCACCAGCTCAAACAGAAGTATATACGATTGTAGGAGCTACCGCACATATTGGAAATGGAACTGTGATTGAGAATTCACTATTGATTATTGAAAATGGTAAGATTACAGTATGTGCAGATGCAACGACAACTAAAATAGGACAACGAGGTACCGTTATCAATGCACAAGGAAAACATGTGTATCCAGGATTTATTGCAACCAATACTACTTTAGGATTGGTAGAAGTAGGAGCTGTACGCCCTTCTAATGATGATGATGAAATAGGTAGTATGATTCCGCATGTACGTGCTTTAATAGCGTATAATGCAGAATCTAAAGTGGTAGAAAGTATGCGTCCTAATGGCGTTCTTATGGCACAAGTACGTCCATTAGGTGGTCGAATTTCTGGGACATCTTCTGTTGTACAATTAGATGCTTGGAACTGGGAAGATGCCGTAGTAAAAGCAGATGATGGTATTTATGTAAACTGGCCATCTAGTATGACAAGAGGTAGATGGTGGTTAGGTGAAGATCCAGGTTTTAAGCCTAATAAGAATTATGTTAAGGACATTGACGAACTGAAAACCTTTGTACACAATGCAAAAGCATATGGGAATGGAACTAGTGACGTAAACCTTCCTTTTGAAGCAATGAAAGGTGTTTTTGATGGCAGTCAGCGTTTATTTGTAAGCGCCAATGATGAGCGTCAAATACGTGATATTATCGCTTTTAAAAACGAGATGGATATTGAACACCTTATTCTTGTAGGTGGATATCAATCGTATAAAGTAGCTGAAGCGTTAAAAGCAAATAATATTCCTGTCGTTTTACAGCGAGTTCAAAACTTACCGGCCATGGATGATCATGATTATGATTTACCTTATAAACTTCCTAAGTTGCTTACAGATGCCGGAGTGCTTGTATCATTAGGATATGATGGGGAATACTGGCAAGTACGTAACCTTCCTTTTTATGCAGGGCAAGTAACGCAATTTGGAATGAGTGATGCAGATGCTTTAAAATTGATTACAGAAAATCCTGCAAAGATTTTAGGAGTAGATGCCACTGCAGGAACGTTGGAAGTTGGAAAAGATGCCACACTTTTTATTAGTGAAGGAAATGCACTTGATATGAGAGGAAATCAAGTAATGAAAGCCTTTATTCAAGGAAGAGATATTAGTTTAGAGACACATCAAACAAAGCTTTGGAAGCGTTATGCAGAGAAAGTAGAAATCAAGAAATAATAGTTTATATAGCTAAATTTCGGTTAATTTTTAAAAGCGATTACTACAACGTAATCGCTTTTTGTATATATCTGTATATGAGTGTGTTATATAACTTTGTTTAACGGTTAGTAAATGCTATTTATTTTTACGTAATTGCAATGCTTTTTAAAACCAATATATACATATGCGAGATACCCATTACATAAGTAGTGCAATCCTAGATCTGGCTACAATTTCTACGATTCTACAAGAAAATAAACGAATCGCTCTTAGTGAAGAAAGTCGTCTTAATATTAATGCCTCTAGAGCATATTTAGATGATAAGATAGAGGGAAATTCTAAGCCTTTTTACGGTATTAATACGGGATTTGGTAGTTTATGTAATGTTGCTATTAAAAATGAACATCTTACACAGTTGCAAGAAAACCTAATGCGTTCTCATGCTTGTGGAACAGGAGATTATGTGCCTAAATCTATCGTGAAATTGATGATTTTACTGAAAGTACAATCATTAAGTTATGGGCATAGTGGTGTACATATTAATACCGTAGAGCGTCTTATAGATTTTTATAATCTTGATATTCTTCCTGTAGTATATACACAAGGTTCACTAGGTGCTAGTGGAGATTTAGCTCCTTTGGCGCATTTATCTTTACCATTAATTGGTGAAGGAATGGTTTGGGAAGGTGATGAGCCCGCTTTCGCGAAAGCGATATTAGACAAACATAATCTAAGTCCTATAACTTTAAAGTCTAAAGAAGGCTTAGCATTACTAAATGGAACGCAGTTTATGGTTGCTTATGGCTTAGATGCATTGCTGAAATGCCATAAATTATCCTATCTAGCAGATATGATAGGAGCCATCTCTATAGATGCTTTTAATTGTAATTTATCTCCATTTGATCCTTTAGTGCATTATGTAAGACCGCACAGAGGACAAATCAAAACAGCTGAGCGTATTCAAGAGTTTCTGGCAGATAGTGAAATCGCTAAGACAGAAAAAGAAAACGTGCAAGATCCCTATTCATTTAGATGTATACCACAAGTACATGGAGCCACAAAAGATGCTATTCTTTATGCTTCTAATACGTTTAAAACAGAAATGAACAGTGTTACAGATAACCCTAACATTTTTGCAGCAGAAGATAAAATTATAAGTGGTGGTAATTTTCATGGACAACCATTAGCATTAGCACTAGATTTCTTAGCAATTGCTATGGCAGAAATTGGAAGTATAAGTGAGCGTCGTACCTATCAACTTATAAGCGGTCTGCGAGATCTCCCACCATTTTTGGTAGATAATCCAGGATTGCATAGTGGTATGATGATTCCTCAATATACAGCAGCTAGTATTGTAAGTCAAAATAAACAATTGGCAACGCCCGCGAGTATAGATTCAATTGTTTCATCAAATGGACAAGAAGATCACGTAAGTATGGGAGCTAATGCAGCTACAAAACTTCATAAAGTAGTAGAAAATATAGAAACTATCCTTGCCATTGAACTTTTGAATGCTTCACAAGCATTGTATTTTAGGGCACCTTCTAAAACGTCTCCTTTTTTAGAAGCTATTATTAGTGCTTATAGAACAGAAGTTCCTTTTGCAACAATCGATAGAGTGTTCTCTACAGATATTCATAAAACAAAAGCTTTTATGAATTCTATTCAAGTAGATAAAGACATGATTTTTAGTTAGAAAGTGTCTTGTTCATCCATGTAATGGCTTGATCAAGCGTGCTAAAGACTTCAAAAGGATGTTCAAAGAATTGACGTTCTATGTCGGCATTTCCTTTGTTGATAGGATCTGAAGATACCACAGCAATAGCTCGTATGTTAGAGTTTTTTGCGGTATCGAGATATACTGTAGGATTTACTGAATAAGAATGAATTCTATTTGAAATATAACCGTAGGTTTTTCCTTTAAAATGATCTTTACAAAATTTTAGAAATTGATTATTGTAACTGGTGTCAAAAGTGATGCCTTCTTTCATTTCGGCAATTACAATATCATTTTGTATTTTGACTTTTCCAAAGTCAAAATCAGTTTCGATAGTATTCAAATTTGTTATTCGTTAGGGGGGTTAGCAACTTAATTTATTGCTAATCTCGTGTAAAATAAGTTAAAAATCAAATCAATTTTACAGAGTATTAATCCTCAAAGATATAGGTGAATTATTTTACTAATGATTGTTAGTTCTATACTTTTTAATCATCAGGTGAACTTAATATATTAAGCAATTTGAGTACTGTTAAAGAATTTCTCAACCCAAGCAATTGCATCTTCAAGACTTTCAGTTACAATTAATTTTTTTTTAGAAAAACGTTTTTCAAACGCTACAATATCTAGTTTAGTTTTATCATCAGTGATAATGATAAACGTTTTCAGGTTCTTGATTTTATTGATATGAACATGTACTAACGGATCAAATGAATAGGAATTTGTACGATATGATATATATACAAAAGGTTGATAGTTAAGATGTTTATTTATGAGCTTTTCAAGGCTTTCTACATGATCTGTTTCTAAGTGAATTCCTTCCTTAATTTGATTGATCACATAGTTTTCATAAATAGACATAGAACAAATATCTAAGTCATAATGTTTTAACATAAGAAGGGGGCTTATGGGGGTAAAGATACAAAAATGTAAAAATAAATAGTCTATTCTTCTGGAGAAGGAACTAAAGATTCTTTTGGTTCTGGTAAAATCTCTATAAAATAGTACACGATACCACCTATACCATTAGCCAAAATAATAATTAGAATCCATATTAACTGGCCATTGTTTTGTTTCTTAAGTTTGGGGTTTTTAGTAACATGTATAATATGTATGATAAGCGCTGCAAGTCCAAAAATAAACATCAAAATCATGAATAGCATCGCTACGCCTAAGCCTGCAAAAAAGGTATCAGGTGGCCCTTGTGATTCAAAACCAGATGGATCACTCATGGTTCCAAAAACCATAGCAAAAAATGAGACGATGTATCCTATAAAACAAAGAATAGGCATAAATGTAAGTATGCCTATTCCTATTTTTTGTGATTTTGATAAGTTCATATTATGATTCTGTAGTAGTTGCTTTATCTATTTTAATAGTAAGCTCATTATTTTCACTATCTAAATCCATAGTGATACTATCTCCTTCTTCAAGTTTTGAAGTAATAATCTCTTCTGCTAAGGCATCTTCAATATATTTTTGAATAGCACGCTTAAGAGGTCTTGCTCCATAATCTTTATCAAAACCTTTATCACTTATATAATCTTTTGCAGCTTCTGTTAAGCTAAGGTCATATCCAAGATCTTTAATACGAATAAATAGCTTTGCAAGCTCAATATCTATAATCTTATGGATATCTTCTCTTTCTAAAGCGTTAAAGACAACAACATCATCAACACGATTTAAGAATTCTGGTGCAAATGCCTTTTTTAATGCATTTTGAATAATACTTTTTGCATTATCATCTGCTTGAGTTTTGCGAGCAGAGGTTCCAAAACCAACACCTTGTCCAAAATCTTTTAGTTTACGAGCACCAATATTTGATGTCATAATGATAATGGTATTTCTAAAATCAATTTTTCGTCCTAAGGAGTCTGTTAAATAACCATCATCAAGTACTTGAAGGAGCATATTAAATACATCTGGATGTGCTTTCTCAATTTCATCTAGTAATACAACAGCATATGGTTTTCTACGTACTTTTTCGGTAAGCTGTCCACCTTCTTCATAGCCTACATATCCTGGAGGAGCTCCTACCAATCTAGAGATTGCAAATTTCTCCATATACTCACTCATATCAATACGTATAAGAGAGTCTTCATTATCAAATAATTCCTTAGCAAGAACTTTTGCAAGTTGTGTTTTTCCAACACCTGTTTGTCCTAAGAATATGAAAGAACCGATAGGCTTATTAGGATCTTTTAATCCTGCACGATTACGTTGTATTGCTTTAGCGACTTTAGCAACCGCTTCATCTTGTCCTATAACATTACTTTTAATAGTATCTGGAAGGTCTGCTAGTTTATTGCTTTCTGTTTGTGCAATTCGATTTACAGGAATTCCTGTCATCATGCTTACCACATCTGCTACATTGTCTTCAGAAACGACTTCTTTATGAAGTTTTGACTCTTCTTCCCAACGTTCTTGAGCAATGGCAAGTTCTTTTTCAAGATTTTTCTCGTCATCTCTTAATTTAGCAGCCTCTTCATACTTCTGTTTTTTGACAACAGTTGTTTTAAGTTCGCGCACTTCTTCTAACTTACTTTCTAATTGTAGAATTTTTTTAGGCACATCAATATTTGTGATGTGTACGCGGGAACCTGCCTCATCTAATGCATCGATAGCTTTGTCTGGTAAGAATCGATCTGTCATATATCGATTTGTTAACTTAACACAAGCATCAATAGCATCATCAGTATAAGTTACATTATGATGTTCTTCATATTTTTCTTTTATATTTTGAAGAATTTCTATGGTTTCTTCTACAGATGTAGGCTCAACAATTACTTTTTGAAAACGACGTTCTAAAGCTCCGTCTTTCTCGATATGCTGTCTAAATTCATCTAGTGTTGTAGCTCCTACACATTGTATTTCGCCTCTAGCGAGTGCAGGTTTAAACATATTAGAAGCATCTAGTGATCCTGTTGCACCACCAGCACCTACTATGGTATGAATTTCATCTATAAAAAGAATGATATCATCATTCTTTTCAAGTTCATTCATCACAGCCTTCATACGCTCTTCAAATTGCCCTCTGTATTTAGTACCAGCTACTAAGCTAGCTAGATCTAATGTTACGACTCTTTTGTCAAAGAGAATACGAGAAACCTTGCGTTGTACAATGCGTAATGCAAGTCCTTCTGCTATCGCAGACTTACCAACACCAGGTTCTCCAATAAGTAGGGGGTTATTTTTCTTACGTCTACTCAAAATTTGAGATACACGCTCTATTTCTTTTGTTCTACCTACAACTGGATCTAGTTTACCTTCTTCTGCCATTGCAGTAAGGTCACGTCCAAAATTATCTAGAACAGGAGTTTTACTTTTCTTAGCACCTTTTGAAGTAGATGCATTTCCAAATGGATTTTCTTTCTCTCCTTCATTACTAGAATCTTGTTCATCACTAAATTCAGATTTTATAGGCTCTATATAATCTTCCTCTTCGTTTGCCATCATAAGTTTAAATTGGTCTTTTACGTTATCATAATCTACTTTAAGTCTATTTAATAACTTTGTTGTAGGATCGTTTTCGTTTCTTAGTATACACAATAATAAATGTGCTGTATTGATAGATGAGCTTTGAAATAATTTTGCTTCTAAAAAAGTTGTTTTTAAAGCACGTTCAGCTTGTCTAGTCAAGTGTAGATTCTTTTTGTCATTACCTTGTAATCCACTATTAGGATTTGCGGGACTTAAGATTTCTACTTTACGACGTAGATGTTCTAAATCTATATTTAAAGCACTTAATATATTAATAGCCTTGCCACTACCATCTCTTAGTAGTCCAAGTAATAAATGTTCTGTTCCTATAAAGTCGTGGCCTAACCGTAAAGCTTCTTCTTTACTGTAAGCAATCACATCTTTTACTCTAGGTGAAAAATTATCATCCATAATTTATATCTCCTTTACGTTCATTGTAAATTTAAGCAATATAGTTCAAAAACCATTCCGCTTACTATACTTAGTAGCTAATAGACAAAATAACTGACAGTTTGCCAAGCGTATTGTGTGGTAGTTATTAAAAATCCGTTGTTAAATATTGTTAATAAAAAATACGCTTTCGCGAAAGCGTATACCCATAAAAACCTTTTAAAATAGGTATATTGCTAGCTAGTAAAATTGACATAAAAATTTAATCAATCTATATATGGCAGGAGGAGAAAAATTGATCCCAATTAATATTGAAGATGAAATGAAGTCAGCGTACATCGATTATTCGATGTCGGTCATTGTGTCACGTGCCTTACCTGATGTACGAGACGGTCTTAAACCTGTACACCGTAGAGTACTCTATGGAATGCATGAATTAGGTATTCGAGCAAGTGGTGCTCATAAAAAATCTGCAAGAATTGTAGGAGAGGTATTAGGAAAGTATCACCCACATGGGGATACTTCGGTATATGATGCTATGGTACGTATGGCTCAAGAATGGAGTTTACGATACATGCTTATTGATGGTCAAGGTAACTTTGGATCTGTAGATGGCGATAGTCCAGCAGCAATGCGTTATACAGAAGCGCGTATGCGTAAGATATCTGAAGATATGCTTGCAGATATTGAAAAAGATACGGTAGATCACCAGCTTAACTTTGATGATACCTTACAAGAACCAAAAGTACTTCCTACTAGAGTTCCAGGACTTCTTATCAATGGTGCTTCTGGTATTGCAGTAGGTATGGCTACCAATATGCCACCTCATAACTTAACAGAAGTGGTGAATGGTACAGTGGCGTATATAGAAAATAACGATATAGAAATCGATGAGCTCATGCAACATGTAAAGGCTCCTGATTTCCCTACAGGGGGTACTATATATGGTTATGATGGTGTACGAGAAGCCTTCAAGACAGGACGTGGGCGTATTGTAATGCGTGGTAAAGCTACGATCGAAGAAGTAAAAGGTCGTGAGTGTATTATCGTTACAGAGATACCATATCAGGTTAATAAAGCTGATATGATTAAGAAAACAGCAGATATGATCAACGATAAGAAAATCGATGGGATTTCTGCTATACGTGATGAATCTGATAGAAACGGAATGCGTATTGTATACGTTTTAAAAAGAGACGGTATTCCAAATATTGTTTTAAATAAACTATATAAGTATACTGCATTGCAATCTTCTTTTAGTGTAAATAATATTGCACTTGTAAATGGAAGACCAGAAATGCTGAATCTTAAAGACATGATTCACCATTTTGTGGAGCACCGTCACGAGGTTGTAGTACGTAGAACAAAATACGAACTTAAAAAAGCAGAGGATAGAGCACATATCCTTGAAGGGTTAATTATTGCATCAGATAATATTGATGAAGTAATTGCTATTATAAGAGCAAGTTCTAATGCAGATGAGGCGAGAGCAAATCTTATAGAACGTTTCAAACTTTCAGAAATACAAGCAAAAGCGATTGTAGAAATGCGACTTCGCCAGTTAACGGGTCTAGAACAAGACAAGTTAAGAGCAGAGTTTGAAGAGATTATGAAGACCATAGAAGATCTTAAAGACATCCTTGCAAATAAGGAACGTCGTATGAATATAATTAAAGAAGAGCTTCTAGAGGTACAAAGTAAATATGGTGATGAGCGTCGTTCTGTTATAGAATATGCTGGAGGAGATGTAAGTATTACAGATCTTATTCCTGATGAGAAAGTAGTGATTACCATTTCTCACGCTGGATATATTAAGCGTACTTCTCTTACTGAGTATAAAACTCAGAACAGGGGAGGTGTTGGACAAAAAGCATCTACGACTCGTAATGAGGATTTCCTAGAGCATTTATTTGTAGGAACAAATCATCAATATATGTTGTTCTTTACCCAGAAAGGAAAATGTTTCTGGATGCGTGTTTTTGAAATACCAGAAGGCAGTAAAACGTCTAAAGGAAGGGCGATTCAAAATTTAATTAATATAGAGCAAGATGATAAAGTAAAAGCGTTTGTAACAACAAATGATTTGAAAGATGAAGACTATGTAAATAGTAACTATATTATCATGGCTACTAAAAAGGGACAAGTAAAGAAAACGTCTCTTGAGCAATACTCTCGCCCTAGAACAAATGGTATTAATGCCATTACTATTAAAGAAGGTGATGAATTACTATCTGCAAAACTAACAAATGGTGAAAGCCAAGTGATGTTAGCCGTAAAATCTGGTAAGGCAATTCGCTTTGAAGAAAGTAAGACAAGACCTATGGGAAGAGGGGCTTCAGGTGTTCGTGGCATAACTCTTGCTAATGAGAATGATGAAGTAGTAGGAATGGTTTCTGTAAATGATACTGAAAGTAATATTCTTGTTGTTTCTGAAAAAGGTTATGGTAAACGTAGTAGTTTAGAAGATTACCGTATTACGAATCGTGGAGGAAAAGGTGTAAAAACTATTTCTGTTACAGAAAAGACAGGAGAATTAGTTGCTATTAAAAATGTAACAGATGATGATGATCTAATGATTATTAATAAATCAGGGATCGCCATTCGTATGGAAATTGCATCTTTAAGAGTAATGGGTAGAGCAACACAAGGAGTAAAACTCATTAATTTAAAAGGAAATGATTCTATTGCAGCTGTAGCCAAAGTAAAGCATGATGAAGATGAAATAGATGAAGATGCTTTAGAAGGTACACCAGATGCTCCACAAGGAACTGAAGGACAAGCCGATTCAACTCCAAACACAAATACTTCTGAAGAAGAAGAATAAATAATAGGGTTGAATAAATTTTAATTAATTTTGTAACCCCTTAATATTAAACAATAGATAATGAAAACTAAATTTTTATTTGTAATAGCCCTAGCTTTTGGTGTATCTGCATTTGCTCAAAAGAAAGAAGTAAAAGCCATCCAAAAAGCACTTAAAGGAGGTAGTTATGGAGAGGCAAAGAATCTTGTAGGAGCAGCAGAAGCTTTGATAGGTTCTATGGATGATAAAACAAAACAGAATTTTTTATTAGCAAAAGCGCAAGCGTATTTAGGAGTAGATAATACAGACGCTGGAGATTTAAAAGTTGCTATAGAATCTTTTAATGAACTTAAAGGTACTAAGTATAATCAAGAAGCAGAAGCTGGTATCTCTAACGTGATAGTCGCTATGATAAACTCTGCGATAGGAGATCAAAATTCGCAAAATTATACAACTGCTTCCTCTAAATTAGCAGAAGCATATAATTACAGTAAAAAAGATACTATTTACTTGTATTATGCAGCTTCAAACTCTGTAAATGGTAAAGATTATGATACCGCTATTAAGTATTATAACGAACTTACAAAACTTAAGTTTTCTGGGATAGAGAGCTTATATTACGCGACAAACGCTACTACTAATATAGAAGAGAAGTTCCCATCTAAACAAGATAGAGATGTTGCTATTCTAACAAAATCACATATAAAACCTGTAGAGAAGAAGAGCGAATCTAAACGTGGTGAGATTGCAAAGAATATTGCTTTAATTTATATATCTCAAGGTAAAAATGAGAAAGCATTAGAAGCAATGGCTGCTGCACGTGCTGAGAACCCAGATGATCTTTTATTAATTCGTTCTGAGGCAAATATTTACTTAGAAATGGGTCAGTTAGATAAATATAAATCTACTATGCAAGATGTAATTGCTAAAGATCCTAACAATCCTGAATTATATTATAATTTAGGAGTAGGTGAAGATAAACAAGGGAATCGTGATGCAGCAATTGAATACTATGAAAAAGCTATTTCATTAAATCCAAAATATGCCGCTGCATACAATAATATTGGAGCACTTATTTTAGGTGGAGAAAAGGCAATTGTAGACGAGATGAATAATCTTGGAACTTCAAATGCAGATTATAAAAAGTATGATGAGCTTAAAGAAAAGCGTCAAGGTTTATACAGTAAAGCTGCTCCATATCTAGAAAAAGCATTAGAGAATCGTACTGACAGTGAAAAAGGTCGTGCGCGTTCATTAGAGTTATCTCGTACCTTATATGGTATTTATCAGCAATTAGGTGATACATCTAAAGCTGATGCGATGAAAGCTAAGGTTGAAGCATTAGAAGGAGGGAACTAAATCCCCTATTTATTACCATAAAAAAACCAGCTTTGCGCTGGTTTTTTTATGTCTTATTTTTTGTAACTATTTTTTTCTTTAAGAAAGAGTATCTCGGAACCGCTATTAATTTTGAATTTTGTTTTTAGTGTTTCTCTTTTTTTCATTTTTTGTAAAAAGACTTCTAAGTGCAAATGAGGACCTGTACTCCAACCTGTATTTCCACTGTATCCTATTAACTGTCCTTGCTTAATGTGATCACCTATGGCAACTGTAACTCCATTTTGTTTGAGATGTGTATATTCAGCAAATGTTCCGTCTGAATGATAGATGATGATATGATTATTATACTTTTTACATTCTTTGGTTCCACAACTTTGATAGTGCTGTTTTACAATTTTAATAACTACTCCATCTCGTATAGCATGTACTCCTGAACCTATAGGCATATCAAAATCTAATGCATTTTTATTGTGATGAGAAAAAGAGCCATTATATCCTTGATGTACTTGAAACGATTGTCCTTTTTCATAAGGGAGATCATATGCGTAATCAAGATCATATGTGTCTTTAGTAGCATCACCATAATTTGTCCACGATGTATAAGAAAACTTATATCCTCTATTTTTTTGAATAACCGTTAGTTGCGTGACTAGCTGCTTCTTTTGACGAGGAAGTACAGTATATACACTATTATTTTGATCTTTTAACTTAAGATTTGTCACCGTAAACTCTAATTGAATAGTGATAGGACAATATTCATTATTATCGGCATATAGTATATATCCATCATCACTTTTTTCATAATATACTTTTACGTCATGTTTAGCGTATCCTGTTAAAGTGATAAATAATAGAAGTATTGTGTAGCTAAGTTTCATATATACATTATAACTTCTTTATGATATGTTCTATTGTTTTCCAATTACGTGTTGTCATATTTTTTCCAAACGTATTTTCTAAAACTTTCATGGCTGTTGTTGTTTTAGAAATCGATACATCTAATACACTAAGAACAGTAGCATCTCTTTTTTCAATAATTTGATAGGACGTATCATCGCTTATCCAGGGCAGTGTTAGATGAGAAGACTTATCTTCTTTTAAAAATGACACATATAGCCTGATATCTTTTGTTATTGTTGTATTCTCAAATGGATTGCTTTCATACAGTTGTTGTAGCTGAGTCGCTTTTCGCACAAAAGTTGGGACAGGAAACCCAAATGTCTTTTCAAGAAGTACTTCGATATCTTTTTCTATATTTTTTAGATCCTGTTCAAGCGCATTAAAAATAACATTTCCAGAGTTTAATAATGTTACTATATCTCGATATGCGAGTTGTTTAAATGCTACTTTGAGATCAGCCATTGGGAGTTTATGATGTCCGCCAACATTAATACCTCTTAAAAATGCGATGTATGTTTTAGTTTTTAGTGTCATTGCTTTTATCAAATAAACTACTTCGAGGCAAGCCTCCGATCATGAAATCCTTTGGCGGTGCCAATAAATGTAAAAATACCTTTTTTAATGTTACGACGATTACTCACCTAAAATTTCAGATATCTAAAATAGGATTCTCAGTATATAATTTCGCGAAAGCGTATTTCTTATTGTAATCATTGATTTGTAAAACAGGTACTTATACGCTTTTTCAGAATAAGTTTAAAAAATACCTTGTGAGTGTTTTAAATATCTTAATAACAGTTATTTAGTAGTGTATATAGCGTAATCCGAAAAGCTATTTTTAATAGAGTAGGAATATATAAAACCCAAAAAAAATGACAAATACCTCACTATCAGAACATGCGCATTCTCAAATTGTAGAAAAACTAAAAACACTTCTTAGCGGAAATGAAGGTATGCGTATTGCGTTATTGGCTTCTTTAAATGCAGCTAATGATTCGGCAAAAGAGAACTTAAATAAAGACCTTTATCAAGCTATTAATAATGAGTTTAAAGGAAATGGTTGGCCAGTTACTATCGAAGCTTACTATGATTATTTAGATCTTTATGTACGATTAGTACCTAATGAAAGTAATGATCCTGAGTATCCTAATGCTTGGAAAAGTAATGGAGAAGAAAACGGATATAATCAAAAGGTGTATGATTTACTCTGTCAATTTTACTGGTTAGTAGATCAGAAAGTGCCAGATACAAGTATTACGTTACAAAGTTTTGATGATTTTGCAGCTTGGTTAGTCGAGTTTGCAAAAGCTTGGGGTAGTTTCTTAGATACAAAACTGTCTTTAACCAAAGAGAGCTTGCATTCTTTTAAATATGACACTATGTATAATTATCCATTATATGCAGCAAATGAATCAAGTTGGAATACATTTAATACGTTCTTTTATAGAGAGTTTAATGATGCAGACCCTAACACAGGAATAACACCATTACGTCCTATTGCGGCTCCAGATACTAATGAAACTATTGTCGCTCCTGCCGATTGTACTTTTAAAGAAGATTATCCTATTGATGAAGAAGGGAATGTATTAGATACAGATGGGAAAAAGACTAAAATTACCTTTAAGAAGACACATACTATTGGTACTGTGAATGAGCTTTTGGATAATAGTGAGTATGCTAAAGACTTTTATGGAGGAACTTTTATCCATTATTTTTTAAGTCCTTTTGATTATCATCGTTTTCATACCCCTGTGAGCGGGAAAATTTTAGAAATCAAAGCTCTTCAAGGTGACGTATTTCTCAATGTAAACTTAACTGAAGATGGACAATGGGATGCGCCTGATGGGGCAGAAGATGGATATGAGTTTCATCAAGCCCGTGGTCTTGTGATTGTAGATGCAGGCCCTGTGGTAGGGAAAGTGGCTATACTTCCTATTGGGATGGCTCAAGTATCAGGGGTAGAGATGTATACAGATCTCAAAGATAAAACAGTCGTAAAAGGTCAGGAATTTGGAAAATTTAGATTTGGAGGATCAGATATTATCATGCTATTTGAGAAAAAGCCAAGCGATCTCTATATGTTTAAAAAAGATCCTTCGCATAATCCTATTCATTTTCAGTATGGACAAACAGCAGTATACTGGAATAAATAAGGATTAGTACGCTTTCGCGAAAGCATATACAGCACTCATTTATTTAACCCGCATTATGCATTAGAAAATCTATTCCGTCTTGAAACTGCTGTAAAATATATCGTGTACTACGTTTTTAAATTTAATCATAGCCGAAGCTATGCTAAAACTCAGAAAACGTCATATTTCATTGCTGTTTTCAACTCTCATTACGAAGTTCTATAATTATAATGCGGGTTTAACGAGATGTCGATCGTTAAGACCATTTGTGAGGTATATGAATCCTAATAAAATGATATTAAATCCAACCCAAAATTGATTTAAATACGTTACATTAAATGTTATAAAGGAATCTTAGATGTATGCTAATATCTATTTAGATTCTTTATTTTATTTCTGAGAGGTTTTTCAAAATATAAATAACTTAAAGAAGAAAGAGTAATTAATATAAGTAATCGTACAAAAAACGATATTGTAAAATCTGCTTCTTTGTTTAATCCTAAATATTTATCCATTCTATAATCTGAGAAAATACGCCATACAGGTGCCTGTAATATGTAAATACCAAAACTTATTTCACCCAAGAAGACAAATGTTTTTTTCGAGATTAATTTTGTGAAACTATCTGTACTTAATGATATAAAGATGATTAAAGGAACAAATATGATTATAAGAAGCCCATTGTGATAGTTTAAACCAAAAGGATATTTTAATAAAATTATTAAAATAGCAATAGATATTAGAATATGAAATTTAAAATTTTTTTGTTTGTTTTTGAGCTTTTTTATAAAGTAAAGACCTGTTAGATTACCTATTAAGAATTCGTTAAGATGTAACAGTGGGAGGTATTTAATATCCTTAATGTTAAAATATGGTAATTCTATTATATTATAAATAAATAAATGAAATACTATTTGACTTAACATCCAAAATATAATAATCCAGATTGTTACTGTTTTTAGATTTTGTTTTGAATAAATCCTGTTAAATAAATATGGGAAGGTTATATAGAAAAATAATTCAACCGATAGAGACCATCCGGGATAGTTTATTGTAAGTGCTTTTCCTGAAAACCATGATTGTAACATCAGCAAGTTCAAAATTAAATCTGCTCCATTTATATTTTGAAATAAAAAGACTCCAAGAATGAGGATAATAGCTAATATATATACTGGATATATTCGAGCAAGTCTATTTTTAATATATTGAAAGAAGTTTATATTACTGTTCTTTCCGTATGCAATTATCATAACAAAACCTGATAAAACAAAAAAGTAACTAACCCCAATATTAGCTTGTTTGAATATAAATGAAGTATACTCTTTATGGAATAAATTAGCCTCTTTTCCGTAATGAAAAATCACAATAGCTATTGCTGCTATAAACCTTGTGAATGTTAATTGTTCAATTCTCAAAATACGTTTATGTTTTGTTTATCTGTAAGAATATGATTCTTTTGAAAAAAATATATTTGTAGCTTTTTACACCTTATTAGCCAATTAATTTAGAAATGAACTTTATTTTTTTTCCTAAGTGAATACTAAGTGTAGAAATTAAAACAGTTAGTATTGTTATTGATGGAATGCTTATAAGTGGATTTGCTAATCTCCAATCTAATCCAATCTTTGATAATAAGCTTAATATAAGTACATGAATTAAGTAAATACCATAGCTATGCATGCTAATTTTCGATAGAATATATGTAATTGGTTTAGACTTTATATTTACTTGCTTTATTAAAAGGAATAGCGCAATCGAATTTATCAAAACATTAGGCATTAAATATCCATAAAGCACTTCATTAAAAGCTAAGTTTTTAATAGATAAATAGTAAGTTCCAAGTATAGTAAAAATAAGACTTAAACTAAATACGGTTAACAGTTTATAGGTTTTAAATGAATTTAGTTTTGACAGATAGAAACCCAATATCATATACCCTAAAAAACCAGAAAAATTAACTAAATAAAGTTTTGGTAAATACCCTTTTAAACGAGGTATAGCATATATTATGGTGATACTCCAAATCAATAAGAAATATTGTATTTCTTTTTTTGAAGCATGTTTTATCCACTTTCTTAAAATAGGCATTAATAAGTAGAGACCTAAAAGAGTATAAATGAACCAGAGATGATATTGACTTCCATTAAATAAATTTCTGATAAAGTAGAAAATTAGGTCAATTACTGAATTAAAATCTTTATTGATATCGATAATTTTGTATATGATATATACTATACTCCAAAAAATAAAAGGAGGGATTATTCTAAAAAATCGCTTTTTAATAAAAATTTCTAGTTTATAATCTTTATTTAATAGTAAAGCCCCTGAAAGCATAAAAAAAACAGGTACGCAATACCTACTTAGGCTATCATAAATATTTCCTATCTGCCATGTATATATAGATACATCGCTAAATTTACTTAAGATAGGAGCCGATACATGAAGTAATATTACAGATATCGTTGCAATCGCCCTTAAATTGTTAGGCCATATTTGTGATTGTTTTGAGTTTTTAATCATTCTGTTTTTGGAGGTAATATGTTCTAATTAGGTATATGCTTGATGTAATCGTTTATTCATTAATAAAATATTCCACATTGCAAAAAAGTCAGTTTCTTTAAATGCATTAATAACAAATTTTTCAGAATCTATATTGGTAATGGTTTATTTAATCTTTATTCTTAGCTTCTTCAATAGCAAGGTCCTCTTTTGTGAATCCAATATAATTTCCTTTAAAATCTACCAGGCCTTTACGATTCCCATACCTTACATGAGCTAATTCTTTTTCAGGATATACTATTATTTTATCAAAAAGTAGCTCAATAATAATGTTTCCATCTCTATCTATATAACCTTTTTTGGTACCTCTAATTCCTGTTTTTTCTTTAGAGATAGTTCTTACTTCAGCATAACCATATTCATCAAAATCCTTAATAAAACCAAACTGAGGTGTTATAATATATTGACCTTCAGTATTGATGATGCCCCATTTTTTGCCAATTTTCACTTTAGCCATGCCCTGTTCATCAAAAGGGAAAGCATGATCATATTGTTGTGAAATAATGAATTCACCTTGCTTATTTATAAATCCCCATTTACCATTAATTTCTGCCGGAGCATAAGGTCCAGTTTTAAAACCATAGGCTTTATCAAATTTTAATTTGATGGCTTCATTACCGTCCTTGTCCATATACCCATATTTTCCATTTCTTTTAATAGGAACGAGACCACTACTATCAAATGGATAAGGGTCACCATATTCTAGCACAATAGGATATATGATATTACCCTTGTAATCTACATAACCGTATTTATTATTTTGGCTGACGCGTGCTATATTAGAGTTCTTAAAATCTGAAATCGTGGAGTATTTTTTTGGTTGGAAAATAGTCTCTCCCTTTTTGTTAACAAAACCAGTTCCTTGTTCTGTTTTAATTTTTGCATAGTCTTTATCCTGAAAACTTGCTATAGACTCAAATTTTGGTTCTATAATAAGTGTTCCTTTATCATTTATAAAACCATACTTTCCATTTATTTTAACTTTAGTGAGATCATATTTTCCATAATCACTAATTTCCTCATATATAGGATCGATTATGAGTTCATCTTGAGGATTGATAATACCGTATTTATTTTTTCCAGATGCATCTTTAATTCCAATCATGGCAAAACCTAATTTAGAAAATGTACCATCAAATTGACCCGCAGAGTCGTACTTTGCTTCAATAATAATATCACCATGTTTATTGATATATCCTTTTTTGTCTTGTAACCAAAATGGCGTTAATTCAGATTTAGAAAATGATACTATGTAATCAAATTTAGGTTGAATGATAATGTTACCTGTTTTACTAATTAATCCCCATTTCTCATTTTTTTTAAACCTGAAGACACCTGCAACATCGTCACTTTCTATACGTTCATATATAGGTTCTATAATCGTATTCCCTTGCTTGTCAATATAGCCAGAAGACCCATTTAACGTCACTCGTATATAATGCAAACTCTGCTTGAAACTTATGTACTCATATGTAGGCTTGACAATAATTTTTCCAGTATAATCCATTAAGCCATATATACTATTTTTCCTTATTACTGTATAATTGGATTCTAAAAAATTATCTTTAAGAAAGTCAAATTGAGGCTCAACTATAATAGTACCACTACTATTTATATACCCATATTTGTAGTTTTTGTCGTTGAAAGAATACAGATCATTAGTCTCTTGAGAATGAACAATTAGACTTTGTATGATGAATAAGAATTGAATGAATTTTATCACGGTGTTTTCAGAATTATGGCTAGTATGTTTGTATTTGCTAAGCTGAGTGTTTTAGCACCTAATTTAGTAATAAATACAAACTGAATAGAAAACTTGCTAGGATTTTGGAAGTAGGCTTTAACTAGCAATGAATTATACAAATTGTTAGCTCTAGTTTTTTATTCGGTTAGCCATTCATTAATTCCGTTTTCAAAATTCACTTTTAATATTCCTCCACGCATTCCAAAATAAGCTGTGTTTTCTTCGGTAATCACAGAATTTGGATATAAACCTGACCAAAATCCGTTATCTACTTTTTCAGTCAATTCCAATTTTGAATTTGCAAGAATAATATTTTTAGTTGTTAAAATCAAAAGCTTGTCATTAAAAATAATTGATTGAAAAGGACATCCACTTAATTTTTCCGTTTTAGCCACAAACCATTTTTTATTAAAAGCTATTTCACTTACTGTTCCGAAATCTCCACCTAAATGCGAAAGACCTTGAGTTATATAAATCCGGTCACCAAGTTGAAGTATGTTATGAACATTTTTTTCTTTTACGAGATAGCTTTCTTTTCCGTTTTCACTGAACCAAAAGAGCGCTCCACTCCATTCGCCTTTATTAAAGCCAATTAACCAACCGTTTTTCACTTTTAGAGAACTTGTTGGGCGAGAAAAGTAAGTTCTATTTTCTGTTGTTGGTTTTATCTCAAATTTGAAATCAGTTTTTTTGTCCCATCTTTCATTAGTCCATTCAAAACGGTTTTCTCCGTTTTCTTTGAACACTTTTAATGGTTTCCAGCCTTTAAAATTCCAAACATCTTCTTTCGTTGGAATCAGATTAGATTTCAATTCCGATATTTTTCCACTATCAGAGATGAAAATCACAAAACTTAATAGTATTAAAAGGAACTTCATAGGTTGTCTTTAAATTATTGTTAACGTCCAATGTATAAAGTGTGCAGGCCATTCAGTTGGCTTTCATTGGCTTTGGTATTTATTATTGCATGTGTAAGTTAGTATTTTCTTTTGGATTAGGTCGCCCTACGTTGAGCTTTTGGAATGCCTTGTGTGCTTTATACTGGGTTGTTGTCTGTTGCTTTCGGATCTCCTTTTTTTAGTTAGTATGGAATGTTCTTATTTTAGACATTTCACATATTGAACGTTGATGGTCAATTAGCGGTGTGGGAATAAAATTGATGCTCTTACCTTGTATAAAATGTCTACGTATTTTGTTTTTCGAATTATCTAATAGTTCGCAGATTTGATTTAATTAGAAAGTTGTAATTTGCTTATAGATCTAATTTTCTGATATTACTTTTATTTCCTTATTTTATGTAATACTGCGGCCGAAGGTAATTGACCATCAACGGTCTGGTATAAGAAATGTAGGGTAGGTAATAAACACTATCGCTTCGGTTTGATATTAAACCAAATATAATATTTTGCTTTTATCTTTTTTGTTGAAAACGCCAAATTTTATATTTGGCGACCTCATAGAGAAGCACAGACTTTCAAATTAAGATTAAACCGCCCTATGTTTTTTATAGATTGTTATATACCGTTTTCTTTTTTCCAATCAGTTTTCAAATATTTTAGAGTATCTTCTAAAGCTTTTCTTGAAGGTTTAGGATTAAAATCTAATTCTTTTCTTGACTTACTAATATCATAATCTTGTTTTAATCCATAAAACATATCCAAGTAATGTCTTTGTAATAAAGGCTCTTTACCTGTAAGTTTACTACTAAACTCCATTAAACCTGCTACGGAGTACAATAAACATTTTGGTACTTTTTTAGGCATTTTTAATTTTAGTTCAGGATATAATTCTGATGCTATTTTTACTGTTTCTTGTAATGTGGTGTGTTGCTCATTCGATAGAATATAGCGTTCTCCATTTCTACCTTTTTGCATAGCATTATATAGACCACAAGCTACATCTTTTACGTCAACCCAATTTAAAGTTATATTTGTGTCTACTGGTATTTCTCCATTTAAAACTTGTAATACTAGATTGTTAGAATAACTTAATTTATGAGCTTTAGAACCAATCATTGCAGAAGGTAAAACAAGAACAGTTCTAATATTATATTTTTCCCCTAATTCTAAAGCTAGTTTATCAGAATCGTTTTTAGAATTATAATACCAATTTCTTCGGTCTTTATTATATCCATTATCAACATTAGCAGGTAATTTCGTAAAATCTAAACTGGCTACAGAACTTACATAAACGATATTCTTGACACTACAATCTTTAGCAATATCGAATACATTTTGAGTTCCTTGCATATTATTATCATAAATTTCCTTTTTTGGATTTTTTGCCCACATACTAAAATTTGCGGCAACTGCATATAAGTTGGTAACTCCATGAAATGCTTTTTTTAATGATTCAATATCTGTAATGTCGGCCTGTACAACCTCGCAGTCTAAACCTTTAAAAGGCTCACTGTTATTAATATTTCTTACAGTTGTTCTAACTTTTTGGTTGTTGGAAAGTAAAAGTCTAATTAAGTTATTTCCTAAATGTCCATTTCCGCCAGTAACTAATGAAATTTCATTGCTCATAATTCTTGAATTTTATTTTGAGCAAATTTCAAAACCTTTTAATATGCTAGAAATAACATTTGTTAGAAAGCGACTTGTTTTCTAATACGACTTAAGGATTGAGGTTCCATTCCTAAAAAAGAAGCGATATTGTCAATAGATACATTTAAAGCTAATTTTGGGTATTGATTTACAAATTTCAGATAACGTTCTTTAGCAGTTAAAATTTGAAAATCTTTGACACGCTCTAATTTACAACTTAGATGTTCGTTGGTTACTTCTTTGACGAATATTGCCCAAAATTTTGTTTCTTTTTGTAAAATATTAAAATCAGGTTTCGATATTTTTATAATTCTGGATTCTGTGATAGTTTCATAATAATCTAAAGAAGGTGTTTCTGTCATAAAACTGTCTAAAGATGTGAAAAAATCTTGTTCATTTACAAGATGTTGTACTACAATCTTTCCGTCAACATTTTGATATCCTTTTACAATTCCAGTATCTAAGAAATAAATATATCGTTCCACTTTTCCTGCTTTAAGAAGATTAGTTTGAGCTGGAACTTCTTCTATAACTAAATGATTTTTGATTAAATCAATATCATTTTGAGTTAAAGTAATTTTTGATTTTATGTAGTTAATTAGATTTTCCATTTTGTGTTGTAATGGTCTAGTATAAGAAAAATAGGGCAGTTGTAAGCGATACTTTTCGGATTAAACTAAAGCCGGATTTTTAAATTTTGTTAATTATTTTTCCTCTTTTTAATTATACCAAATTTAAAAATTTAGCAGACATTCTAAATATACAAAACCTTTCGATTAAACACTTATTAGCTATGTTTTATACACCGTGTTAGGCTTAGTTTTTTTTAAGTTTTATTTCCTTTTCGCAATCTAAACATACTAAAGAGTCATTTGATACTCGATATTTTGTTCCAATATTTTTATATAAAATTTGGCACCTTTTTTTTGTATGTTCAGATATTTCATTTTTTAAATGTAATTCAAGAACGTTATTTTTTAAATTGTATTCTCCTAATGTTTCTTCTGTCATTTCTCCGCCGTGAGAAGTAGAACATAAAAAGTCATTGTTTTTATAAAGTTCAAGTCGAACCCAAATAAAATCAGCATTTTCAATACTAGTAAATTCCATTTCCTTTTTGCCAAAATAAGTCCATTTTATTATATCTCGAGGTAGGAAAACAGCTAATCCAAATCCAATTACAAAAACCAGAAGTCCAATTCGGTATTTTTCCCAATGTTTCTTTTGTTTAAAAATCAAAGAGTTTATTATTAGTCCAATTCCAATAATTAGGAATACTCCATACAATAAAGCTAATGGACCTGAATCATTATCGGTAAAGGTCCGATTTCCTGGTATTCTAAAATGGAATAACAATCCACCTGCAAGTCCAAAAAGAGAACTGGAAATCTGTAGGCTTCCCTAAAAATGTAGGCTTCCCCTTTTTAGGACACCTTAAAATTCGACAAATAATTATTATTTAGTTCAGGTTTGATGAAGAATTT
>NZ_CANLOB010000026.1 GCF_947492815.1 uncultured Dokdonia sp. | reverse complement strand
GTGATGGATGATATGGCAACTACTGATGAAGATACTCCAGTGAATATCGATGTATTGGATAATGATGATTTCGATCCAAACAGTGATGTAGAAGTAACCGATGTGACTAATCCAGCTAATGGAACAGTAACGATCAACCCTGATGGAACAGTAGACTATACACCAGATCCTGATTTCTGTGGAACTGACACCTTTGATTACACAGTAACGATCACCAATGCAGATGGATCTACAGCTACAGAGACAGCTACGGTAACAATTGAGGTTGCTTGTGCTGATGATGTGATGGATGATATGGCAACTACAGATGAGGATACTCCAGTGAACATCGATGTATTGGATAATGATGATTTTGATCCAAACAGTGATGTTGAAGTAACCGATGTAACAGATCCAGCAAATGGAACAGTAACAATCAATCCTGATGGAACAGTAGACTATACACCAGATCCTGATTTCTGTGGAACTGATACGTTTGATTATACAGTAACGATCACCAATGCAGATGGATCTACAACGACTGAGACAGCTACGGTAACAATTGAGGTTGCTTGTGCTGATGATGTGATGGATGATATGGCAACTACTGATGAAGATACTCCAGTGAATATCGATGTATTGGATAATGATGATTTCGATCCAAACAGTGATGTAGAAGTAACCGATGTAACAGATCCAGCTAATGGAACAGTAACAATCAATCCTGATGGAACAGTAGACTATACACCAGATCCTGATTTCTGTGGAACTGATACGTTTGATTATACAGTAACGATCACCAATGCAGATGGATCTACAACGACTGAGACAGCTACGGTAACAATTGAGGTTATTTGTGTAAATGAAGCAATTGAAATTACAAAAACGAGTACCTATGATCCAGTAACAGGTATTATAACATATACGTATACTGTAGAAAATACAGGAGACGTTACTGTATTTGATATTGAAGTTGTTGAGGATGCAGGAGCATTTACAGGAACAGGCGTATTGCCAGTTCCAGTATATGAAATGGGTGGTACAGATGAAGATGGTGAAGGAGATGCCTTTGATTTATTACCGGGAGAATCGCTTACATTTACTGCAGATTATGTAGTAACACAGGCTGATATTGATGCAGGTGTTATTGAAAATCAGGCTGGAGCAATTGGCTTTGAAGAAAATGGATCTCCAGTAGAAGATACAGCTTCTGATGATGGAGATGATACAGATGGTAATACTGATGATGATGTTACAGTAACAGATGTATCTGAAGCACCTGATGGAAATATTGATCTTGAGAAAATAGCAGAAGTAATTGATACAAATGGAAATGGTATCATTGATGCTGGTGATGAGATCTTATATACCTTTATTGTTACAAACAATGGAAATGTAGATCTTACGGGAATTACAATAACTGATAATAATGTAACTGTTGTAGGTGGACCTATAGATTTAGCTGTAGGAGAGAGTGATTCAACTACATTTACAGCAATCTATGTGATTACACAAGATGATGTAGAAGAAGGAGGAGTCATAAATACAGCAATAGCAGAAGGTACAGATCCTGATGGTACTATTATTACAGATACTTCTGATGACCCTGAAGATTCTACAAACACAGATACGGATAATGATGGAGATTTTGAAGATCCTACCATAACAATTATACCTCAATTACCGAGCATTGAATTGATTAAAGTAGGAGTATTTGTAGATATAAATGCCAATGGATTTGCTGATGTAGGTGACCAAATTCAATATACATTCACAGTAACAAATACTGGAAATGTAATTATAGAAGGAGTGACAGTAACTGATAATAATGTAACTGTTATAGGTGATCCTGTTGATCTTTTACCTGGTGAAAGTGCAGATTTTACAGCAATCTATATAATAACTGAAGATGATATAGAAGCTGGAGAAGTTGTGAATACTGCCACTGCAATTGGATTGGATAGAGGCGGAGATGTCGTAACTGATGTTTCTGACGACCCTACGGATACAACAGATACAGATGTAGAAGGTGATGGTGATGCAGATGATCCTACAGTAACAATACTTGATACAGAAGAACCAGGTGTAGAGGAAATAGTAGTACATAATGGTATTTCATTAGGAGAAGATGGACAAAATGATACATTCATTATCTCTGGTATTGAAAACTTCCCAGATAATACGGTTAAGATATTTAATAGATGGGGTGTGCTAGTTTATGAAGCAGATGGGTACGGTCAGAATGGAAATCAATTTAGAGGACTTTCAAATGGACGTGCAACTATAAGTCAAGATAAGTTCTTGCCTGTAGGTACTTATTATTGGACATTAGAATATGTTGATAATAGTGGTCAAACACGTACAAGTGCAGGTTATTTATATATTCAAAGATAAATTGTTAATTTTCAGGCGCATTACGCGCCTGAAAATCAAAATAGAAGTTTTTATATGAAAAATTATATTGTTATTGTCGGTTCATTTCTTTTGGTGTTATTAAGTATACCTCAAGTAAATGCACAACAGGATCCTCAATACTCACAGTATATTTATAATACGGTGGCTATTAATCCAGCTTATGCTGGTAACAGAGGAGTTACAAGTATTGTAGGTTTACATCGTAGTCAGTGGGTTGGTTTAGATGGGGCTCCTCGTACACAAAGTTTAAGTATTCATTCTCCTATTTCAGAAAGTAAAGTAGGATTAGGATTATCTATTGTAAACGATGCTTTAGGACCTTCTCAAGAGACGTATATTGGAGTAGATTTTAGCTATACGGTAGATACTTCAGATAAAGGAAAACTTAGTTTTGGATTAAAAGGAGGAGGACACATCCTAGATGTTGACTTTACACGATTAAATCTTTTTGATCCTACAGATCCTCGTTTTGCTCAAAATATAGACAATAAGATTTCTCCAATAATTGGAGCAGGAGTTTATTATCATACAGATCGTTTTTATGTAGGCTTAAGTGCCCCTAATTTAATACAAACTGATCACTTTGATGAGAGTAATAATTCAAATGGCTCTAGTTTTGTAGCTGAAGAGCGTATTAACTACTATGGTATACTAGGGTATACTTTTGATCTTTCCGATCAAGTAAAGTTTAAGCCAAGCACGTTGATAAAAGCAGTTGCAGGGGCACCATTACAAGTAGACGTTACAGCCAACTTTTTATTATTAGAAAAGCTTCATTTAGGAGCAGCTTACCGATGGGATGCAGCTTGGAGTGGTCTAGCAGGTTTTCAAGTATCAGACAGTATGTTAATAGGTCTTGCATATGATCGTGAGACAACAGATTTAGGAGACACGACATTTAATGACGGAAGTTTTGAAGTTTTCCTTAGATTTGAACTGTTTAATGAGTATGATAGATTATTAACACCTAGATTCTTCTAATAAAAGGGAATAGCGTATAATTATTATTAAAAATTAAAATTAATGAAGCTTCACGTTTATATAGTAACAGCCGTATTCTTACTAGTAGGAATGATTAGTTTTGCTCAGGAAGGAAAAATATCTAGAGCCGATAAGAAGTTTGATCAATATGCCTTTGTAGATGCACGCAAAATATATCTTGATGTTGCAGAAAAAGGATATGAATCTGTAGATTTATTTCAAAAACTGGCAGATTCCTATTACTTCAATGCGGAATATACAAACGCAGAAGTATGGTATAAAAAACTAATTGATACCTACCAAGAAGAAGTACAGCCTGAATATTACTTTAGATATGCCCAGACATTAAGAGCTTTAAAGAATTATGAATTAGCAGATGCTATGATGACTCGATTTAATGACCTTAATGGAACAGATACAAGGGCGACATTATTTAAAGAATCACCAGATTATTTACGTGAAATATCAGCATATAAAAAGAGTAAGTATACACTTGAAGATATTAGAAGTATCAATTCAAGATATTCAGATTTTGCCCCTACAGAATTTGAAGGAAAGTTGATTTTTGCTTCTTCTAGAGATTCAGGAGGAGGTGTTAGACGTATTCATAAATGGAATAATCAACCTTTCTTAGACCTTTTTCAAACTAGAATAGGAGAAGAATCGGGATCTTTTTCAAAACCATCAAAGTTTAATAAAAAATTAAACTCAAAATTTCACGAAAGCACAACAGCTTTTTCAAAAGATGGAAATACGGTATACTTTACGCGTAACAACTTTACAAAAGGATCTTACAAGAAATCTAAAAACGGGACCAATAAATTAAAAATTTATAAGTCAACTAGAGAAGAAGGAAAAGGATGGACAGAAGCCGTTGAGATGCCTTTTAATAGTAATGAATACTCTACAGCACACCCTGCTTTAAATGCAGACAACACAAAATTATATTTCGCATCAGATATGGAGGGAACTATTGGTCTTTCTGATATTTGGTCGGTAGATATTAATGAAGATGGAACATATGGAACTCCTGTTAATCTAGGACGTCCTATTAATACAGAAGGAAGAGAGACATTTCCTTTTATGAGTAAAAATGGAAACTTATACTTTGCATCAGACGGTCATCCTGGTTTAGGAGGATTAGATGTATATGTAACAAGCCCACAATTACAAAATGAAGAGCAAGAAATTATTAATATTGGAAAACCTGTTAACAGTTCATACGATGACTTTACGTTTATTGTAAATGATGATACAAAACTAGGATACTTTGCTTCCAATCGTAAAACAGGAATGGGAAGTGACGATATTTATCGTTTTATAAGTGAAGAAATACCATGTGATATTATTGTAGATGGACGAGTATTGGATAAAGAATCTGGAGCACCTATTAGTGCGGCTACTGTTCAATTAATAAATAGTTCAGGAGAAGTAATTAACTCTATGCTTAGTGAGACAAACGGTAACTATAGCTTTGATACTGCAAATTGTGAAGAACAGTATATTGTAAGAGCTATAAAAGAAACCTATAATGGTGATGAAGTAGTATTTACAACACCAGATGAATCTAAAACTATTACAAATAATTTACAATTAGAACTTACTCAGAAACCTATTGAAGTAGGTGATGACTTAACAATATTATTAGAGTTGAATCCAATTTATTTTGATTTTGATAGATTTAATATCCGCCCAGATGCGGCATTAGAACTTGAAAAAGTAATATCTGTGATGAGACAATACCCAACCATGGTGATAGATGCTAGATCACATACAGATAGTCGTGGAAAAGATAGTTATAACTTGAGTCTATCTGATAAAAGAGCAAAATCTACAGTAGCTTATATTATAAGTCAAGGAATAGATAGTAGTAGAATCACAGGAGCTGGATATGGAGAAACACAATTAGTAAATGAGTGTAGTAATGGAGCTAAATGTTCTGAAGAAGACCATCAGCTTAATAGAAGATCTGAATTTATTGTGATTAAAAAATAATCAAATAAAGAATAGTATATACAAAGCCTTTCAGAAATGAGAGGCTTTTTTTGTTAGTGAAACGTTATTCTATATGCGCCTTTTGGACTTTACAAAATAATCAGTTGAATGAGACATGCTTTTTCAGCTAAGGCCATAGTCTTATTTTCTAGTACTAATGCGTATTTAGAAATAGAACTTTTTATTAAAAGGGATGCTGCCTGTATACGCTTTCGCGAAAGCGTACCAAGAACATATAAAAGCTAAGATTTTAATATTACGACCATACAAACAATGTATCACTATATGCAAAAAGCTTGTAGATAAACAATACAAAGAATATAACGGTCACAACAAACTTCATGAAGGTAGATGCTATAAATCCTAGAAAAGAGCCTATAGCAGCTTTAAAAGCAGTTTTAGAGTCACTCTGATTAAACACAAGTTCCCCAATAAGAGCTCCTACAAAAGGACCAATAAGAATTCCAAAAGGAATTGGAGAAAAAATACCTACAAATAATCCAATCATGGTTCCTATAGCGCCCGCCCGACTTCCGCCAAAACGCTTGGTTCCCATAGATGGGATCACATAATCTAATATGAAAATGAGGATAGCAACAAACAAGGTAATCCCTAAAAAAGTATAATCCATAGGGACACCTTTAGTAAGATGTAAGACTAAAAGACCTAACCAACTTACAGGCGGGCCAGGTAAAACAGGAATAAAACTCCCAACAATACCTAAAAGTATAAGTAATAGGCTTAAAAATACAAGTAATAAATCCATTAAAAAAAGTGTAATTACAGATAGTATGACGCACTAAAAGTGAATTTGTTACATTTTTTAAACTAAAAAATTAGTTTAAACTAAATATTTAGTTATATTTGTAAGGCAATCTTTAAAATAAAACCCTTATAAGGATCATTTACAGATCACTAATAGATACATTACAAATGAAACAACTCACCAAAGCCGAAGAAGATATTATGCAAATCCTCTGGGATTTAGAACAAGCTAATGTTGCTGCGATTATTGAAAAATTACCAGAACCAAAACCGGCATATAATACAGTATCTACCATTGTTAGAATTCTTGAGAATAAAGAATTTGTAGGATATCGTAAAGAAGGAAGAGGACATATTTATTTTCCGCTAGTTCAAAAAGCAGATTATAGCAATCAAACACTTAATAAATTGATGAATGGCTATTTTCAAGGATCTTTTAAAAGTATGGTATCCTTCTTTATGAAGAAAAATGATATCAATATGTCTGAAATGGAAGAAATCATGAAAGAAATTAATAAAGAAGAAAACTAATGTTACATTATATTCTCCAGATCATCGCATATCAGTTACTGTTTTTAGTAGTCTATGATATTTTCTTAAAAAGAGAGACATTCTTTACATGGAATAGATGCTACCTTCTGGTAACACCTATACTTAGTTTTGTACTACCTTTTATAAAGATAGATGCTATCCGAGAGACAATACCCTTAGCATATACTATTGCATTACCAGAAGTACTATTGCAAACCAGTATTACAGATACAACTGTAGATGGAGGAATGTTGGAAGAAATAATACTTACAGGATCCAAACCTATTTCTTTTATGACATGGTTAGTGAGTATCTGGGCAATAGGAATGGTACTTAGTCTAGGGTATTTTATATACAAAGTGATAAAAATACAACACCTAAAAAATCAAGGAAGTCTGCAGCAAATAGATGGCCTTAATATTATTACATTGCCTAATACAGATACTGCTTTTTCTTTTTTTAATACCATTTACTTAGGAGCAAACCTTTCAGAGAAGCAAAAAGAGAATATCATGCTTCATGAAACAATACATATCAAAGAGCTTCACTCGTTTGATATGCTGTTTTTTGAACTCCTTCGTATTATATGCTGGTTTAATCCGCTAGTATATGTGTATCAAAATAAAATGATGCTACTTCAAGAATACACTGCAGATGCTAGAGTAGTCTCACAAAGAGGGAAGCAAAATTATTATCAAAGTTTACTGTCGCAAGTGTTTAAGACAGAAAATGTGTCATTCATCAACCCATTTTTCAATCATTCAATCATTAAAAAACGAATTATTATGTTACAAAAAACAAAATCTAGTAAAATTGCAAAATTCAAGTATGCGTTTATTCTTCCACTTATTCTGTCAATGCTTGTGTATGTTGCCTGTAGTGAAGATAACATTCCAAAAAATGAAGTAAATATAGCCGATATAGAATTGGCAAAGATAAAAGCTGAAGTAGAGGCTATAGAAATGATTTCTTTTGTAGATGCCAAACCTTATTTTGAAAGAATGGGAACAATAATGTCTGCACAAGAACCCGATGATAAAGAATTATCATATGAAATTTTAAGGATAATTAATGAAAAGGTCAGTTTATATAGAGAAAAAACAGGAAATAAAACTTTAAATAATGAGGGTGATATTCCATTTGCGGTCATAGATCAGGTGCCCGTTTTTCCAAATTGTACGGGAACAAATGAAGAGCGTAAAAAATGTATGAGTTTAAGTGTGTCTAAGCATGTAAACAAAGAGTTTAATGTTTCTTTAGGTAAAACACTAGGATTAGATGGAACCAATAGAATTTTTGTATCATTTAAGATAGATAAAAACGGAAACGTAACAAATATAAGAGCACGTGCACCACATCCAGGATTAGAAGTCGAAGCTAAAAGAGTTATTGAAACACTCCCTCAAATGTTACCTGGAAAACAAAATGGAGTCCCTGTAGGCGTATTATATAGCTTGCCAATTACATTTCAAATCCAATAGTAAAGGAACTAATACGGCGTAAGAGTTATGATTAGATATATGATAGAAATCATATGCTTTCAAGCAATATTCTTGATAGGCTATAAGGTCTTTTTAAAAAAAGAAACTTTTTTTACCTATAATAGAATGTATTTACTCATAACTCCACTCTTAGCCATTGTCTTACCTTTCTTGAAAATTGCTGAATTGCAACGTATGATCCCAGTGCAAGAAGTAGCAACAGTACTCCCAGAGGTGATATTAGAAAGTTATGCTACTACGGCTATAGATATCGTAAATCCCATGGGTGTTGTCATATCTAATACACCCAACGGTTATGTGTTTGACTGGATACATATATATTATATAGGCATCCTAATTAGTATCCTTTTATTTGGATATAAAATAGTTCAATTTACACATCTTTTTCGCTTTAAAGAAAAAGGGAAACGTATTATTATAGTACCCGATAGCACCGTAGCATTTACTTTTTTTAACTATGTGTTTTTGGGAGAAAAGTTAAGTCCGCTTTCGCGAAAGCGTATACTGGCACATGAGTATATACACATCAAGCAAAGGCATACCTTGGATTTATTGTTTTTTGAAGTGTTACGTATTGTATTTTGGTTTAATCCATTAGTGTATATATATCAAAAAGAAATCACCCTAGTACATGAATACTTAGCCGATGGACATGCCGTAGCGAATACCTCAAAGAAGCAGTATTATGAAGAGCTACTAAATACAGTCTTTGACACAAAACAAATGTCATTTATCAATCCATTCTTTAATCATTCAATCATCAAAAAACGAATTATTATGCTACAGAAAACAAAATCAAAAAAAATAGCAAAAGCAAAATATTTATTCTTAGTACCAGCACTTTTTTCCATATTAGTATATACAGCTTGTACAGATGCTCAAGCAGGAGGTACAGGATATAGTTCTTCAGACAGTGAGATTATTAAAAATATTGAAGTGCTCAAAAACTCTATAGCAAAACAGGGGGGCTTAACAGAAGAAGAAGAACGAGCACTTAAAGTACTCACAGCAGTTACTGCTAATGATAAAGATATTTTAAAAGATAGCACCTATGATGAAGTCTTAAATGATCTAGATATTCCATTTGGTGTCATAGAAAAAGTACCTACATTTCCAGAATGCTCAGGAACACTAAAAGAAATTAAAAAGTGTACGTCTCAAAAAATTAAAATACACGCAAATAAAGGGTTTAATGCAAAACTTCCTGAAGAGCTCGGTCTTACAGGAATAAAGAGAGTAGTGGCTGTTTTTAAAATAGATACTGCTGGAAATATTGTCGATGTTCGTGCTCGCGGAGCACACCCAAAGTTAGAAAAAGAAGCTATCAGAGTAATCAAGACATTACCTCAAATGATACCTGGAGAACATAATGGGAAAAAAGTAAGTGTTTTATATGAACTCCCATTTACCTTTAATTTATAATCGGAATTAAAATAAATTAATGAAGTGTAGTAAGCATGGTATGATTAAAATACTAGTGTGTATTGTGTTTATTGGTATAAGTAGTTTTACTACGGCACAGTATTCTCAAAATTCAAATAAAGAATTAGTACTAGGAACTGTTGATTCCCTCTTTTCAAAAACATTGAATGAGCAAAGAGAGATTTGGGTTCATGTACCAGCGCAAATAGAAGAGGGTGAAAAATATCCTGTCATTTATGTGTTAGATGGAAAAGATCATTTCTATACAGTTACAGGTATTTTAAAACTCCTTGAAAAATGGAACGTACCCAAATCTATTGTGATAGGAATTCCTAATACGGATAGAACAAGAGATTTTACTCCTACAAATGTTCCTTTTCAACGGGGACATGCATCGGAGACCTCTGGTGGTGCGGCTAATTTTGTGACATTTATAGAAAAGGAATTACAGCCATATGTAAATAACAAGTATCCTACAGATACGATGAGTACCATCATAGGACATTCAACGGGAGGTCTTTTGGTACTCTATACGTATACACATCATCCAGAGGTTTTTGATCATTACCTAGCCATTGATCCAAGTTTGTGGTGGGACAAAGAAAAGTTAGTAAATCAATCAGAAAAACTATTTAACGCATCAACACGTCAAAACAAATCACTGTATGTTGCTGTGGCGAATAGTGTAGGAGTAGATACCGTAAAGGTGAGAAAACTTACATCAGAACCCACAGAAATGCTAAGAGCAAATCTTAAATTTCATGACCTGCTAGTAAAGAATAAAGATCATTTAGAATTTACATGGGATTATCAAGAAAATGAAGATCATGGTAGTATCGTAGTGCCAGGAATGTATAATGGATTACGATCATTATTTTCATGGTATCCATTTCCAGAGCGATGGAGGTTTAATACCCCTAAAGCATATACAGCAGAAGAATTAACAGCACCTTTTTATACGCATTTTGAAGAGTTAAGTACCCGTTTTAAACGAGAAGTAAAACCTAACTGGCAATTTATAAATGATGTTGGTTTTTTTATACTAACGTCACATAAACTGCCTAAAAAAGCGCTGGCGTATTTAGAGATGAATTTAAAATACTATCCAGAAGAATCAAGAACTCATATGGCTTTAGGTGATTATTATACCATGCGTAATAAGAAGAACGAAGCCATTAACTATTTTAAAAAAGCCATTGAAATTGATGGCAATGAAGAAGCTCAACAAAAATTAAAAAAACTACAATAATACATGAAGCGATATCTCATTCTATTTTTTTTTATAAACACGATCAGTAATGCCGGAGCACAGTCTTCGGCGTTGTCTATTGCAGATAGTTTATATGCCGTAGGAAGTTATACAAAAGCTATTGAACAATATCAATTAGTTCCAGAAAAAAATGCGAAGACACTACTGCAAATTGCGAGATCTTATAGAGGTTTAGGAAATAAAAAAGTGGCCTTAGAAGCATATGTAGCATCACTTACTCAAAATGGAGAACAACCCATTACTGCTACAGAATACGGCCGACTTTTAATTACAAGAGGTCACTATGTAAAAGCAGATTCTATTTTCTCAAAACTAGCAAACACATACCCTGATAATCCAGAATATTTTTACCAACGAGGAAGAGCTTTAAAACAGTTAGAAAAAAAAGCAGATTCTATATGGAAAAAAAATACCAAAATGAAGAGTGAAGAAGTCTTTTCAAAAGCAGTGCAATTAGACTCTACCCATCAAAAAGCATTATACCAATTAGGATTACACTATTTAGGAAAACGCGATTATCCTGCTGTAGAAAAGATCTGTTTTAAAGCCTTAGAACTTGATCCAGACGCTGTAGAAATAGTTAATATTTTAGCTCAAAACTATTATCTAAAAGAATGGAATCACGAAGCCATTACATGGTTTGAAAAACTCATTGCATTAGGACAATCATCTCCCTTCATTCATTCTAATTTAGGAACTAGTTATCGTAGAATCAATAATTATACAAAAGCAATAGATCAATACTTAATTTTATTAAGGATAGATGATGAAGATTATGGTATTCATCACATATTAGCTGATCTATATGGAAAAACAAGAGATATAGAAAAAGCAGAATACCATGCGAAACAAGCGCTGTATTTTAAAGATTTACCATTAGATGATATATATATCACCTTAGGAAGAGCTTATCAAATTAATAAGAAGTATGAAAAAGCAGTAAAACAATATCAACTAGCTCTTAAAATAGACCCTACTCATATAAAAGTACAATATGATGTTATTGTATGTACAGATAATTACTATGAAGATAAAAAAGAAGTGCTCAAACAATACGAACGATTTATTGAAAAACACAAGACATCTGAAGATTATAGAGCTAAGTTTTATGTAGAGATCTCTGAAAGACGTGTAAAGCAACTTAAAAAAGAACTTTTCTTAGAAGAAGGAGAACATAAAAAAGGAAAAAAATAGCTTTTAGGAGAACATCATATAATATTGTAAATTTCATCCAAGAAATAAAATGGTATGAATATTCGTCTTTTATCTTTAGTGCTTTGTATGCTTTTTGCATCATGCTCAAGATGGGAGACCAAAAAAATAACCACAGAAGAGTTCCTATCTCAAGAAGAATATATCATAGATATTACCAATGTAGATACCTATCCTATCTTTGATACCTGTGATGAACTCTCAGAAAGTACAGACTTGAAAAAATGTTTTGAAGACAAAGTAACCAATACATTACACCAAGAACTTAGCAACCACACTATTGTAGTACAAGAAGCCATAAACGATACTGTTTGGATAGACCTTATCGTAAATGAAACTGGAAAATTCTGTTTAGATAGTATTTACTTAACACCCACAGTACGTAAAGAGATTCCTGAATTACATCTATGGATCTACGATGCAGCACAAGTATTACCAAGTCCAGAACCTGCTATAAAACGAGGCATATTAGTAAAAACAAGATTTAAAGTGCCTATTGTTTTAAAAGTAGAATGAGTGTTGTTATAACACAAATCGATACCCAATCGTAAGATCTACAGGAAACTCTCCGTTATCATCTAAGATAAAAGAATACGCATCATTATAGTTGAGAGATAAATATCCTTTTCCTATTTTGATATCTGCTCCAAGGCCAAAAATAACAGGCCCTTGTAAACTTGAACCAGACGAATCTCCAACAGCTATAAGCCCTATAGTATCATCATCTATTTCTTGAGATCTTTTAGCTGTTGTAAATGTAACCAGTTTTGTGTTGAGGTATATTTGAAATGTAGGTTTCTTTATAAACTTAAAACGATGGTTAATAGAGAATTGAGCAGCACTGTAATCAAATTCATCACTCGACAAGGTTTGTTTGTATTGAAAAACAATAGCATGACTAGGAAGTGCTGTTGCATCATACAATTCAAAATCAATTCCAAATTGTGTATTTGAAGTGTTGTTAGGATTATCTACAAAAACACTATTGGTGATTCCTGCAAAAGCACCTAGACGATACTCCATATTTGTAAGGAAGCTATTCTCCTTGTACGAAGGATCTACTTCTTTATTGTAAGTATTAAAAAAACGACGCAAACTCGCTAGTGTTAATTTTACCTTGTCAGTATTCAGACTTACATTGCCAGTAAGTTCTTGCAACTGCTTTTTATACTCTTCCTGATATTTTTTTCCATCTTTGGTATTTGTTAATTCCGTAATGGTAGTTCCTTTTTTGGCAAAATAACGATACTCTTGATCAATTATATTCCAGAGTAAGGTCATAGGGCCTTCTACATCCGTTTTAAGCTCGTAAGATTGATTGTTTACAGAGTAGGTGTCTGTTTGCGCGGTAATCGTTGAGAGACTCAGTAGGAGCCCACAACAAAGTAGTATAAAGCGTTTCATTAAAAAAAGATTTGGATTTTAAAGGTAACAAAAAATCTCTTCTCTTAAAATCACTAGTTTCAACTCTTTAATTTTATTGATGATATAAAATAAAGTGCTTAAAAAACAAATCGATATCCAGCAGTGATATCAACAGGAAATTCATCACTACCATCAATCACAAAAGAATAGATATCATGATACTGAAAAGTGAGATACCCTCTTTTTAATTTGATATCGGTACCAAGTCCAAAAATAAATGGAGTCTCAAGATTGGTGACGGTGATGACACTAGGATCTATAAAGTCAGGACCTAAAAAATCTCTTTTGCCAATAGTATAGGTAATCATTTTTGTGTTTAAAAACACTTGAAGTTTAGGAGTTTTGATAAACTTAAAACGATGATTGATAGAGAATTCATGATCATTATCCTCCAAATCACCAGTAAAAAGAGTCTGTTTATATTGTATCGCAAGCCCATGACTTGGAAATGCAATTTTATCGTAAAGTTCCAAGTCAACAATAAATTGAGGGTATGTTTCTTGCTCAAAAGTGCTTAGTAACCCTTTTCTAAAAATACCATTGGTAATCCCAGCAAAAACACCTAATCTATATTCCAGATCACTATGCATTTTCTTCGCTATATATTCAGGATCTACTTCTTTATTGTAAGCATTAAAAAATCGTCTAAGATTAGATAATGTTAACCGTACCCTATCTATACGTTCTTCATCCATATCTATATCAGCAGTGAGTTGTAGGATTTGTGTTTTATATTCCTCTTGAAATGTACCTTGTACTTTCGTATTAGTAAGCGGAATAATAACAGCTCCTTTTTTGGCAAAATAGATATACTCTTTGTCTATAGTATTCTATAATAAAGAAATAGTTCCTTTGACATCGGTTTTCAACTCATAAGTTTGGTTATTGATGGTATATGTATTCGTTTGAGCAAAAACACCTATAAAACAACATGAAAAAAAGAGAAGTAAAAAGTGTTTCACGTAAGACGTTTTTTTGATGATTAGAATACCTATATAACGAGATATAAGGATACATATTTTAATAATGAAACTCAATTTATAAGTTGAACTAATCCTGCTGTAAGGCAGAATCTATGTAATGCCCTTATCTTTTAAAATACCTGCCCTTCCAAGTAAATCCCCCTTTTAGCGAACTTAACGCAATATAGGTGCTTATAAACGGATAGAGTAAAGCACATATAGGATACCAGATGAGCAGTTTTTTTTTATTGAAAAATTGAGAAGCGATTAGAAGTAATATGAGATCTGCCGCTATCTTTATCAAGAGCACTGTTAAAAACGGGAATGGATCTGTATACGCTTTCGCGAAAGCAAAAACAACACCCACTACAAAAACTAGATTGGTAATTAAAATAAGCAATCCGACGCCTTTGGTAAATGGGTTTGTATATCCGGTAGACTTAGCCGCCCATCGTTTGCGTTGTCTCATAAAAGAAACCCAGTCTTCTTGAAACGTGGTCGTGATAATAGCCTCTCGTGACTTGAGGTAATGCACTTGCTTTGAAAATGTTTCTGTAAACTTTTCTAATAGAAAATGGTCATCTCCACTAGCAATATGATTATTTCCTTCAAAACCATGCACATCTCTAAAAGCAGTTTTTTCATACGCCAGATGTGCTCCATTGCACAAGAATGGTCGTTTGATGCCAAAACCACCAATAGTTGCTCCTGCAAGACTAAGGGTGTCTAGTTGTTCAAAAACATTTAGAAATGAAGTTGTATGTAGCGGTAATGTAACAGGGCCTGCAATGAGTTTTGAGTTATTTTCCTGTATAAAAGTATCAAGTATCTGAAGCCATGACGAAGGTACTATACAATCGGCATCTGTTGTTACGATCCAAGAATGTGTTGTAATGGCTATGGCTGTTTGGATAGCATCTTTTTTAGGGGAGCCAGAAGTACGTATACTATCTAAAACCTTTATGTTATGTTGATGATGTTTTTGAATATAATTTTCAATACAAGTAACAGAAGCATCATCAGAACCATCATTCACTAATAGGATTTCATATAGAGATTCAGGATAGTCTAGGTATGTGAGACTTTCCAATAATTTAGGCAGATTCTTTTCTTCATTTCGAAAAGGAATAATTACTGAAAACCCTTGTTTTGGAGTACTTGTAGAAGACGTGATGAGGGTAGACTTCTTAAACCCATACGCTAACCAAAGTATAAAAAAAGCATACCCAATGATGATCACATACATACAGATAAGCACCATCATACAGATATCGATTTTTGAGTGATTATTGAAGTGTCAGTAAGTATAAAATAACTGCCTGGAATAATAGGGAGTACTACATTAAAAAACCACATGATAAAGGTAATACTTACGATCGCTATTTCTGGGACATCAATCCACGAAAATAGCGCTACAGCTACACCCGTTTTAAGAATCACATCAAAGAGTTGAAGCATCGGTATGATAGAACTTATAAGGTACATACTTGTGATAAGCCCCATGGCAAGTATGTAAGAAACATCTACTTGAAATACCCATAGTAAAAAATAAAATTGATGCGCAAATATGAGATAACGTATGCATGAAAATAACAATGCTTTTTGCTTACGAGTAGCAGCAATGGTGTACATAAAGTCACGAATACGTTGCCAAGAATACCCTTTGATACTCCATCGTAGCTTATCTAGTATCTTAGGAATACCATATATCATTGGAATAAGTAAGATGCATGTTAGCAGATAATAGATGCTATACTTTGGGAATAATAGATAGGTGCATATTCCGATACCTATATATCCAAAAACAGTAGTTACAAGCATTTGATACCCATTTCCTAATAAAGTCAAAAACAGTATCTTTTTGCGCATAGGGGCAGGGAAAAATAATGCTTTTGCGCCATATTCTCCGATCTTAGCAGGAGTAATCAGAGATACGATATGCGCTTTTAATGACTGCTGGAGGCTCTTTCTGGTAGAGATAGAACTGCAATGGGTTACTAATGTTTTCCATTTAAGAACTTCAAATAGCCAATTAAGAATAGATAATAATAGTAATATTGCTATATTGCTATATGTAAATAATATATTAAAATTATTTTGAAAGCTCTCTAGAATAGTGGTGGTGTCTTGAGCTACACGTTGCCACACAAAAAAGAATACCATAGCCAAAATCAAAATTTTGACACTATAGCTTAAGAATTGTGTAGCTTTGTGGGAGTAGCTTCGCATAACAAACAAAGTAACGAATAAAAGATAAAATTCCTTTTGAAAGAAGAAAGAATCATATTAGGTATCGATCCAGGAACCACCATTATGGGATTTGGACTCATTAAAATAGTCAATAAAAAAATGGAGCTTTTACAACTTAATGAGTTGTTACTTTCAAAATATAAAGACCCCTACATAAAGTTAAAACTTATCTTTGAACGTACTGTCGAGTTGATAGACACCTATCATCCAGATGAGATTGCCATTGAAGCACCTTTCTTTGGGAAAAATGTACAGAGTATGCTCAAGTTAGGGCGCGCACAAGGGGTAGCGATGGCCGCAGGACTAAGTCGCGAAGTACCTATTACAGAATATCTTCCTAAAAAAATTAAAATGGCAATTACAGGTAATGGAAATGCGAGTAAAGAACAAGTAGCAAAAATGCTACAGTCCCTATTAAAGATTAAGACACTTCCTAAGAACTTAGATAGTACTGATGGATTGGCTGCTGCAGTATGTCATTTTTATAATTCAGGAAAAATAGAAACAGGGAAGCATTACACGGGATGGGAAGCTTTTGTAAAGCAAAATGAAAAACGAATTAAGAAATAATGCTTTTATGAAACAATTATTTTTATTGATTTTAGTATTGTTTTTTGTTTCCTGCGATGAGTTTTTAAGTGATGAAATCTTACGAGAAAAATATAATATTGCGGTCATAGAAAAGAACTGGGAAGAAGCTATCCGTATGTTAGACATTGTGATTGAGCGAGGAAATGACACTACAAATACTTATTTTTTAAGAGCGCAAGCACGGACAAATCAACAAACAAAAGATTTTCCAAATATTATAAAGGATCTTACCACATATCTAGAAAAAACAGATGATAAAAGAGCTATGTTTATAAGAGCTCAATCATACTTCCAAAATGCCCAATATAAAGAAGCCATAGCTGATCTAGATATATTAATTGCTTCTCAGGGAGAAAAACCTCTATTGTTAGAATGGAAAGCAAATAGCGCTTACGCAGCTAAAGATTTTAAAGTTGCTGAAAGGTATTATAGAACACTTCTCAGAAAACCTGCACCTCATGATCAATTAAAAGAATATTATAAAAAGGTTGTCCTATGCGAGTATTTTGGAGATAACTATGAGGGTGCTGCTTGGGATGTAGCTTTCATGGAATCTAGAGGGTATGAAAGAGATACCGTTTTTGAAAGAAGAATCATACAGAAAGAAGTGTCTTTTGATGAAACAACTTTATTTGAAACTCCTAATATCACTATTGGCAAAATAGAAGAACAATTGAATAATTACTGTCCCGTAATTGATATGAAATGGCGTTCCGAATACTACCATACAGAATTAGGATATGATGTGCTCAGAGAAAAACCTGTAACAGATCTGACGGCGTTACTTCCAAAGCGTTTGGAAGTAAAACGCTTAAATTTTAGAAGCACAGGTATATCAGAACTACCCAAAGAAATTAGTCAGTTTATTCATTTAGAAGAGCTTGATTTGTCTAGGAATAGATTTTCTGATGTTGAAGGATTAATAACTAATTTGAGTACGCTCCCAAATTTGAGATTACTCATTATGGATTATACAAACCTTCGCAATTTTCCAGAAAATATAGCATTGTTACAAAATTTAGAAGTGCTATCTGTTGAGGCAAGTAGTATAAAAGAATTACCCGAATCACTTGGGCAATTAATAAGGCTTAAATTTTTAAGCGTTAGAAGTAATGGAAGATTAACAGACCTACCTGCATCTATAGGAAATTTAAAATGCATGGAAATTATAGATGTTTCAGGTAGTGGCATGTCTAGACTTCGAAATGAATTAGCAGATTGCACTTCTTTAAAAAGTATCGTGGCAAATGCGTCTAAAATAAAAACATTACCGGATGATATTGGCAAATTAGAGTATTTAGTACATGCTAATTTAGGGTACAATAAAATACAAGAAATACCAGAATCTATAGCAGCATTAAAGAATTTAAAACATTTGTCTTTAGGAGGTAATGATATAAAACAATTACCAGCATCCTTTGCTAATATAGAAAACCTTACTTTTTGCGGATTGCCATATAATAGATTTAAAGAGTTTCCTAAAGAAGTTTTAGGTCTTACTAAATTACATACATTATGGTTACACAATAATAGTTTTGAAAACATACCAATAGAAGTTACTTTTATAAAACCATTAACATATATGTTAGTAGATCATCAGATCATTACTGATGAAAATATACAGGAAATCAAAGAACGTAAACCGTCACTTCGCGTCATCAGAGAAGACACGCGTAAATATGCAAAAGGAAGAAAAAGAAAGTTATAACCTATGGCATCCATCTATATCCATATCCCTTTTTGTAAGCAAGCCTGTCACTACTGTGACTTTCACTTTTCTACGTCTATGGGGAAGAAGGATGCGATGATTCAAGCATTGATTCGAGAACTAGAAGTACGCAAAGAAGAGTTTCATAATGAGACTGTAGATTGCATCTATTTTGGGGGCGGAACACCATCGGTATTAGAAACGGAAGAAATCAATCTCTTGATTCAAACGGTTTATAAAAATTACCAAGTCACAGATGCTCCAGAAATTACACTCGAGGCAAACCCTGACGATCTTAGTGAAGAAAAAATCAAATCATTAAGCGATTCCCTCATTAACCGTTTAAGTATTGGCGTGCAGTCTTTTTTTGAAGAAGATTTAAAACTTATGAACCGAGCACATAATGCCACCGAGGCGATAGAGTCTATTACGCTTTCGCGAAAGCGGTTCCAGAACATTTCCCTAGATCTTATTTATGGTATTCCAGAAATGAGCAACTCGCGATGGATTCAAAACATTGAACAAGCACTAGACTTAGGAGTTCCACATATTTCTGCATATGCCCTCACCGTCGAACCCAAAACTGCACTAGAAAATTTTATTAAAAAAGGAATCATTCCTCCTGTAGAAGATGAGGTTGCGCAAGAACATCATGCCATTCTGGTAGAGCGGTTGGAAGCTGCAGGATATCATAATTATGAGTTTAGCAATTTTGGGAAACCTGGGTATTTCTCCCGCAATAATACCGCCTATTGGGAAGGGAAAAGCTATATAGGTATTGGTCCAGGCGCACATAGTTATAACGGAAAGCGCCGAGCTTGGAATATCAGTAATAACCCAAAATACATCAAGGCTATTACACAAAGTGAATTGCCTCAAGATGTAGAAGAACTCACGACAACCGATCAATATAATGAATACGTGATGACACGATTACGCACACAACATGGTGTTTCACTAAAAGAAGTAGCTACGTTATTTGGATCAAAAATGCAAGCCTATTTACTGCAACAAGCACAAACCCATATGGAAAGTCATTTTCTATTTCAAGAAGAAGACCGATTGTACGTCACCAAAAAAGGAAAATTCCTAAGCGACGGCATCGCAAGTGATTTATTCATGTTGAATTTAAAACCGTAACTGACTTAATAAATAAACCTCAGGTAGTTGCTCCTTCCCCAGAAAGGGGAAGGTGGCATTTGCCTAAAAGGCAAATGACGGAAGGGGTCAAGCATAGATTTAACCCGCATTATGTACCAAAATGCACTATAAGAAATATACATAAACATTCTCACAGTAGTTTCTATGTAAATGACCGAAGGGGTGTATATTTAATTATATTTTAAAAAGTTACTACAATACCCTGTAACATTCTTTATCTTTAAAGACATATAGGCATACATATACAAAACCATCACGTGAAAGCTACCATTCATCACAAAAACCAAACACTTTCTGTTGATTTATCCCAACCCATAGACATTTCTATTCCGTTGAGTGATACAGAAAACCCACTAGCTTGGTATTTAGAAAAACCCGAAATCACACCCGTACGATCAGAAGATTGGGTAGGGAAAGTAAGTGAAGGAGGCGATGTTAATTTTAATACCATTACCTTCAATCCGCATGCACATGGTACACATACAGAATGTGTAGGCCATATTACAGAAAAAGTATACAGTGTTAATACACACTTAAAACAATTCTTTTTTACAGCAGAGCTTATTACAGTGGCGGCAGAACCAAGAGGAGAAGACCTTGTGATCTCAAAAAAACAATTGCAATACGATCTCAAAGGGAAAAAACCAGAAGCATTAGTGATTAGAACCATTCCCAATACACAAGATAAAAAAACAAAAAACTGGGCACATACCAATTGGACATATATTGAAGAAGAGGCGATGGTATTTTTAAGAAGATTAGGTGTAAAACACTTGCTCATCGATTTGCCTAGTGTAGATCGAGAAAAAGATGATGGCGAACTCAAAGCACATAAAGCTTTTTGGGATCTAGAGGGTAACATACGAATGGATGCTACCATTACAGAAATGATTTATGTACCACATCAAATAGCAGATGGACGTTATATATTGAATCTGCAAATTGCTCCTTTTGAAAATGATGCTACACCTAGTAAACCTATTTTGTATAAGATAGAATCCTAAAAGAAGTATTCTTTTGACTTTTATAGAAACCCAACCACATATAGGAAGACGCATAGTAGCAGGTAGTATAGACTATACGATTATTTATGCACTTTCTTTTTTTACAATGATGCTACTTGGAGTCCAAGTAAATTTTGATGCCAATCAACTAAATAATGCCTTTTCATTAATTCCAATAGGTTTTTGGATATTGATGGCAATAATTATTGAAATAACTGCTGGAGCGACCATAGGTAATTTAATAGTAGGGCTTAGAGCGATTCCTATAAATGGACAGTATCGAAAACTAACATTTTTAGAATCTTTGAAAAGACATCTCTTAGATCCAGTAGATATGTTCTTTTTTGGATTAGTAGGAATTATAGTGATGAAAAATACTCCTTATAATCAGCGGATAGGAGATTTATGGGCAAAAACTATGGTTATAAAATAAAAGATAGACAATTATGAAAATCCCAACCATAAAAGGCATTATAGACAGAAGAATTCTGATAAACTATCAAGTAGAAAAAGAAGTGTTAGAGCAATATCTTCCTGAACCTTTTATGCCAAAATTGGTGAATGGAAAAGGGATTGCAGGTATTTGTCTCATACGTCTTAAAGAAGTGAGACCTAAGGGACTTCCGAAACATATCGGAATTGCTTCAGAAAATGGAGCACATAGAATTGCAGTGCAATGGTATGAAGGAGGCGTCTTAAAAGAAGGTGTTTACATTCCAAGAAGAGACACTTCATCAAAAATAAATGCATTAGCAGGAGGTAGAGTTTTTCCTGGGGTACATCATTTAGCAGAATTTAAAATAAAAGAAGAAGGATCCAACTACGAAGTTGCTTTTGTAAGCGAAGACCAAACAAGCTTATCTATCAAAGCAAGTGAAACTGACCAATGGAATGACACGAGTGTTTTTAAAAACATACAGGAAGTTTCTGATTTTTTTGAAAACGGAGCGGTAGGATATTCTCCAGATGGTGATTGTTATGAAGGTTTAGAATTGAAAGCCTATAATTGGAAAGTATCATTGCTTGAAGTAACATCAGTACAGTCTAGTTTTTTTAATAATACAGCTATATTTCCAAAAGGAACGGTCACTTTTGATAATGCGCTACTAATGAAAAATATTGAACATGAATGGATAGGTTTGAAAAGTATTGCATCTTCTAAAATCTAACGTATTAATTATATCAACTCTCATGAAAACAACACTTAAACTAGAAGAACTGGCACAATTTGGACTCGGGATTTACTTTTTTAGTTTGCTTCCATTTGCTTGGTGGTGGTTTTTAGTACTCATACTTGCACCAGATATAGGCATGATAGGGTATGCATTTGGCAATAAAGCAGGTGCTTTTTTATATAACCTTTTTCACCATAAAGGACTGGCAATAGCAATATATTTGATAGGAATATATCTTCAAAATAATATCCTTATGCTTGTAGGTGCTATTCTATTTGCGCATGCTGCTTTTGACAGAATACTAGGCTATGGTTTAAAGTATAAAAAAGGCTTTAAATTCACACATTTAGGAAACCTATAAGCTACATAATAGTGTTTTGACCTATCGAAAGATTGTCGTAAAATTTGAAGTGAAAATTCCGTAAAATTTCAGACTGTTTGAGCATAGCGAGTTTCTGAAATTTAGGAATTGAGCAATAAATTTAGACAAGGCTTCGTCAGTCTAGACTTTTTTGTTTCTTTTTTTGGCAATGAAAAAAAGAAAAGAGTTTTCTTTAAAATATAGTAGGATTCTAGACAACGGTTTAAAGTATGAGAAAGGCTTTAAATTCACACACCTCAGAGATTTGTAAATTAAAACTTCGATATATTTGAAATAATAGAAATCTATGAGCGCAGCGATCTATTATCTATAATCTATCAGCAAAGCGGTCTTTATAGTATCTTTACAACATGGAGTTTTTATTTTTAGGACTTGCTTTAGGCGCTATTGTAGCCTATTTTTTATATGGACGCTTTGCTAGGCGAGGAAATAGAGCCAAAGTGCATTCACAATCTATGGTATTGATGGAGCGCATTCGTTCTGTATGTAAATTTATTACGGTAGAAGGAGATTTTGCTGAGATCTATCACTATGAAAGCTTAAAAGATAAGTGGATTCAAAAACTATTAGGTACCAAGAAAGCATTAGTACTTATAGACGCCAAAGCACATATAGGTTTTGATCTTACAAAAGTGCGCATGGAAGCAGATGAAGAAACAAAAACGATTCGTCTGTACGATTTTCCATCACCAGAATTACTTTCTATAGAAACCGATTTTAAGTTTTATGATAAAAAAGAAGGTTGGGCAAATCCGCTTACAAGCACAGATCTCACCGAAATTAATAAAGAAGCCAAACAACATATTGTAGATAAAATCCCAAATAGCGGACTCTATAAACAGGCTTCTCAACAGGCACTAGATACGATTATTCTTATTCAAAAATTAGTAGAAACTATAGGGTGGCAATTAGATTATGACGCCTTAAAAATTACAACTCCAGAAGAACCTCCAAAACTCAATCCCTAGTGATACATATGATTCTCGGAAATACAGGAGCTGGTAAAACCACCTATGCACTTTCGTTAAGAGACAAAGAGCAAGGGGTTATTTTTTCTATAGACCACTGGAATAAAACACTTTTTTTGGATGATAAAACCCCAGAAGATGGCGTCGATTGGTTTTTAGAACGGATAGAACGGTCTGATACCATGATTCAATCTATAGTAGCACAAATGGCTACAGCAGGAACCCCCGCTATTCTAGATCTAGGATTTGCCAAAAAAGAGCGGAGAGATCGTTTTTACGCTTTCGCGAAAGCGTATAACATCCCCATCCAATTACATTTTTTAGATATTCCATTAGAGATCCGAAAGCAACGTGTGATGCAACGCAATCAAGAAAAAGGCGAAACCTTCCAGTTTGAAGTATCAGAAACCGATGTAGAATTTATGGAATCATGGTTCGAAAAACCAACCCCTAAAGAACTAGCTCATGCACACATCATTACCACATAAAACACAGACATTTATAGTGCTTTTAGTATTTCTGAGTAGTGCCATGGCGATAAGTCAAGACTATGCTAAAGTAGATGCGACCGTATCTTTTTATCCTGAACATTTTGCGACAGGTCAAGCACTGGCAATGCAAATAAAAAGTGATTTTACAAACCCTAAAGAACAAGTGCGTGCAGGATATTCATGGCTTATTAATAATGTAACTTATGACCCTCAGGAGTACTATACCTATAAATTTCAATACCGTATTCTTGAAGAACGTAATGAAAAAATGGCATCAACCCGGGAAGGTATTATTGAAAGAACCCTACAACAGGGAGTAGCCGTGTGCGAAGGATATGCATTGACATTAGAACGTCTTTGCGAATTATTAGGAATTCAAGCGTATGTGGTACGAGGAGATACCAAAACACAACCTTCAGATATAGGACGTCCTTTTGATAAAAACCATATGTGGATGGTGGCCATCATCGAAGAAAAACCAATGCTCTTAGACCCCACCTGGGGAGCAGGAAGGTATAATGGTACTTTTATAAAATCCCCATCTTATGAGTATTACGATGCGCTTCCATCACAATTTATAAAAAGTCATTACCCAGAAGTATTTGATGATGCGTATGTAGACTATAACGTGTCAAAAGAAGCATTTAGCAAGCAACCATTGTTGATACACAAAGAACTTACCATACAAGAGGTGAGTCCTTTAGAAGGAACCATAAAAGCAAGAGCATTATCTAAAGGGATTATATTTTCATTGCAAGGAATCACTGGAGAGAAAGTAAGGTATTCTTTAGATGGTGCTGAAAAAGTAACTACTGATTTTAGTATAGAAAATAACACCTTGCAATGTATGATTGCTACTAAAACAAAAGCACAATCACTGGTGATTTATGTAGATGATGCTCCCGTTATTGGATATAAAATAAAAAAATAGAATTCATGCATATAGAAGACGTACGGAACTATTGTATTGCAAAAAAAGGAGTCACAGAAGAGTTTCCTTTTGATGAGGTTACTTTAGTGTTTAAAGTAATGGGAAAAATGTTTGTTTTAAGTGGATTAGAACGCATTCCCGCGGCGATTAATTTAAAATGTGACCCAGAACGCTCTGCTGCTTTACGCGAGGAATATGACGGAAGTATTACAGGCGCTTTTCATATGAATAAATTACACTGGAATACGTTAATACTTCAGGATTTGCCACCTCAATTAATTATAGATCTTATTGACCATTCCTACGATTTGGTGGTGAGCAAAATGACAAAAAAACTACGCACCGAATTAGAAAATCTAGAAGAAAATGTCTAAAAATAATGTAATACATCATTCCGAATTTATTTCATAATCTCATGACATTCGTTATTCGTCTAGTGAGAAATTGAAATACTGAAATTAGTTCAGCACAAGCAAGTTCCGTTTGACGAAATTTAGACCTTTTACAATATTAAAAACGCGATTACCTTTAATGAATAACCCAGCTCAGTTTTATACAAAACAAAAAGAAATACACCAAGAATCATTGCGTGGTATTAAAAAACAATTGAATATCTCAAGCACCATACGTGTTGTCTTATTTCTTAGTATCTTGGGGAGTATCTATATAACCTTCGGTCAATGGAAATTACTCACAGGTGTTGTACTTCTAGAACTTATTGCATTTGTTTTTTTAGTAGTACGTCATGGTAAAATTGCCTACAAAAGAGATTTGCTAAAAGCATTAGTTTCTATAAATGAGACAGAATTAAGTGTATTAGATCGTGATTTTTATGAGTTGCCTTCCGGCGAAAAATACCATGACCCAGAACATTTTTATAGTCAGGATATCGATCTGTTTGGAAGAGGTTCTTTCTTCCAATATTTGAATAGAACAGCCTTAGAAAGTGGTGCAGATGTGTTAGGAGCAATCACAAAAGCTAATGAAATTACAGGAATTCCTGAAAAACAAAAAGCCATTCAAGAACTCAGTAGTCTTCCAGAATGGAGACAAGAGTTTTCTGCTATAGCATCTTTAGTGAAAACAGAAGTTCCTGCAAAGACAGTTACAGATTGGTTAAAGGAATATGAATCCTTTGTGCCTAAAAATGCAAGGTTAGTATCTAGAATCTTCTCTGGGATATCACTAGCATTATTAATAACCTATTTTACAAATTTCATCCATGGAGGTTTTGTAATAGGTTGGTTTTTATTAGGACTTGCGATTATAGGTAGGTTTGTAAAGAAGATCAATATGCTCTCAGTACATACAGGAAAAATACAAAGCACCTTTGACCAATATTATAAGTTATTAGCAAAGATCGAAGCACAATCCTTCGAGAGTAAAGTGCTCAAAGATAAAAGAGAACAGATTATCAATGATGTTCAAAAGTCATCAGGGGTATTGCGTACATTTTCTAGGCATTTAGATGCGTTAGACCAGCGAAATAATATTTTAATCGGGATCATAGCAAATGGTTTTTTTATAAGAGATCTTGCGATTGTATCTCAAATAGAAACATGGATCAATGCACATAGGGATGATGTGGCGATTTGGTTTGAAATTATCGCCTTTTTTGATGCTTATAATAGTTTAGGAAATTATGATTTTAATCATCCTACACATCAATATCCTGAGATTACAGAGACTCCAGTAACTTTGAAAGCTAGCCAAACGGCACATCCGTTATTAGATCCTGCTAAAGCGATTCTAAATGATATCACCATAGACACCGAACAGTTTTTTATTATCACAGGCGCAAACATGGCAGGAAAAAGTACCTTCTTGCGCACAGTAGCCTTACAAATTGTGATGGGTAATATGGGATTACCCGTATGTGCTCAGAAGACAATTTATACACCTATAAAACTCATTACAAGTATGCGTACTACGGATAGCTTAACCGATGATGAGAGTTACTTTTTTAGTGAACTCAAACGTCTGAAGTTTATCGTAGATGAGATTAAAAACGATCGTTATTTTATCATCTTAGATGAAATCTTAAAAGGAACCAATAGCACCGATAAAGCCAAAGGGTCTCGTAAGTTTGTAGATAAACTCGTTAACTCAAAATCGACCGGTATTATCGCGACACATGATTTAAGTCTCTGTGAAGCTGCTAATGAATTGCCGCAAGTCAAAAACTACTATTTTGACGCCCGTATTGAAGATGACGAACTCTATTTTGATTATACCTTTAAAGAAGGCATTTGCCAAAATATGAATGCGAGTTTCCTGTTGAAGAAAATGGAGATTGTAGATTAAATAGCGATTTCTGAATGGAATGAATCAGGTACATGGAAATCTCCATATATTAAAACTGAGCTTTGGAATCAGTTGATTCAATATCATATCAAAGAAGGATGGAAAATAGTCTATAAGTATGATAATTTTGATGTTGGAATTGATTTTGATTTAGTGATACTTGAGAAAATGGAGAAGAGATTTTATTTGGTTGGGATAATTGGGTAGAAGGAGAGTTACAATGCGCTACACATCGAATGACTTAAATCGAAAAACAATTTGATCAAAAATTTAATAAAGGAACCCCAGAAAACCTAAAGTCAGAAATTATAGCGCAGCATAGAAAATGACAATTAGAAAGAAAATTGAATTCAAGAAATATACTACACCGTGTTAAAATGTTTTTCGGCTTGAAAAAATGAGTATGGTTGGCTTTTTATAGAAAATCTGCGAAGGTTTTAGAAGTATGCTAGTAATGAATTATAAATGATGTTGCGTAACGTTATTATTATAAATTCTATGACTACAAGTTTTTATATTCCCAATAATTTTCTACAGAAGAAGCATCGGTTTTTAACTTTTCATTAATCAACTTTTCCAGTAACATGAATGCATTAATATATCTATCTTTATATTGACTTACACAATTATCATTACCTCTCCATCTTGAATTTTTTACCTCTTCATTAATTTCAGCTTCATTTTTAAATGCGTTTCCATTCTTAAGTAAAATTTGTAAAGCATTTTTTCGCATTTCTCTCAAATTCTCATTAGAGATATAATTTTCACTTGAACTTATTTTTTTAATTATTTTATTGATAAGTTTAATTATTAGTTCTTTTCGTTCTTTGTCAATCAAAAAATCATCTAAACTCATTGACATTCCTCCATAAATTAAAGGTAATGACTGTAATGCGAGCTCTTCTTTATATTTAATTATCCAAGAATTGGAATCAAATTCAGTTACTTCAATTTCATTAATAAGACAGTTTTGCATTGCTTCTACAAAACCATCTTTTGCCCAAAAACCATAATCTTTGAATTCAATAAAACTTGATGCCATATTCTTATCGTTTGTTTCAATGTTACAACAACAACCTCGGTTATGAGTAGTTGCATGGTTTAGTAAGTAAGCGATAACAAGCAATTATTTTTACACTTTGTTACGCAACATTTTTTATTCAAACATTTTATGATTTTTAGTCCAATATTCCGCTATAAAATCATATTTGCCTTTCCAATACCCTTGTTCTCTTTTTATGTGTTTTAATAATTTTTCGTCATTTTCATTTACTTTGTAGATGTAAATTCCGTTTGTGTCATTTTCTAAACAGCCTAATCCTTCTATTTTTCCTAACAAGGTTATATTCGTTTCCGTTAATTTATATAATTCACTTCCCCAATCATTATCTGCACATCCACTCCCGTGATAGGAATAATAAAAGTGTGATTTGTTTATTCTTTTCGAGTTTGGGTAACTATTGAAAGATTCCACGAACTCAAATTTATCGGTTTGAATATTAAATAAAAGCAATTCTTGGATTCCAGGTGTATTTGAAACATAATTCATTAAGATATCAGAATAACCATCTCCATTAAAATCAGAAAATTCAAAGTCAAAAGGATTGTCTTCATGACTATAAATAACTTTTCCATTTGAGTTTTTAATAGTGAATATTCCGGGGCGTTTTATACATGCCTCATATTCAATTCCATTTATGATTTGTTCTTTACAATCGAAATAAAATTTGTTTAATGTGTCAATTTCAGTTTGTTCGACAAGTTTTTTGTCCAATTGATTTTTTTCTTTTTTACAAGAGCTAAAAGAAATCAGACTAAATATTAATGCTATGATGAATGTTTGTTTCAAATGTTGGGTAACTAGTATATATAAGTATCCAAAATACCACAAAAATCATAACGGTCACATCTTTAAATACTTTAATTAAATAACCGAAGCATTTATAACTCTTAAAAACGATTAGGTATCCCCTCGAACGCAGTCGAGAAGTCAACTAGGTTTCATAAAAAGATCTCGACTGTGTTGGACTAGCCCCTAGAAATACAATTTTAAATCATTATGTTTTTTGATATAAAAGCAGCCAATCTTTCAACTTTAGTGAGACCTAAAAACTGGCTATTAGGTGTACGTGTTTCATGGGGTGTTTGGTAGCCAATCGTTATAGTATATCCATTCAACATCACCGGTTTTCGTTATTCTTCGATTGGGTTTTCCAGAATCTAGACCAGTGTATAATCCTTTATCATCACAGCTTTGGATAAGTTTAATCTTTAAGTGAAAATCTGATTCTCTTTTTTCAAGTAATATAGCTTTAGAGATGCACTTTCCAGATTCAGCTAACTCTTTTTGTTTATTTGAAATGTAACCTCTCAAGTATTTGAAATTTATTGTATCGTTTACTTTGAACTTTTCAAATTCAATAGCATATTCCTTTCGTTGCCGTTCATTAACTTTCCTCCAATAGTTTTGATAATGTTCAGCTTGTTTATTAAGGTCTATTGATTTATTATTTAGTTTTCGGTGAAATGAGGTGAAAATCACAGCAGACATATCTTCTGGATGATAAATTCCTTTTTTATGAAGAAATTCAACTAATTTTCCTTTTCGTTTCCACAATCCCCAACCATTACGGATATTCATTCCATAACCTCTATGAAGAGATACTATAGCTGATTTTTCTTCTTTGTTTTTAAAAGCTTCTAAATCCTCCTTTGACCAGTTACACTTAAAATATGCAAAAGCATCTTCTAAATCAATAGGTATATATTCAGCTAAATAGTTCTCACAATTAGATTGAGAAAACCCAACTACTGAACATAGAAATATTACTATTCGTAACGTTTTTGTCATACTATGATCAACGGTTTTATCCACTATATTAGTTTTTATTATTCAAACATTTCATATAATCTGCCTTTGCTTTTTCAAACTCAGGAATAAATCTCTGTTTGAAACTAACTTTTGGATACCTTTTGTCTATTTTAATTGGAAAATCGTCAAATTCTGGCAAATCAAATTCGTAGTATAGTTTTCCGTTAAAGGTTGGCATTTTTGTGAGGAATAAGTCAGCACGAAAACAATTCTTAGGAAAGTTTCCAGTTGAATATCCGGACATTTGATTTCCTAAGTGTCTCATCGCGCACAAGAATAAAATGGAACTTTCTTGAGTATTCAATTCCAATTTTTTAAAGTCGATATTTTTCTCATAAGGTTCAATACTTCTTTGATTGTTTAAAATACTTGCGAAAATTGTTTTGTAATAAAATACAAGCATTTCATTCTTGTCAGGATTTTCCTGTAAAGTTTTAGATATTACTTCTTCTACCGAAAGTTTGTCTCTTCCACGGTTAAAAGAATTCCATTTTAGCTTAGTATCAAGATAATGGGCGAACAAAAAATCGGAATCAGGAACTTTTAGAAACTCATCTGCTAAGATTCCTTCATTTCGCTTACTTAATTGCTTATAGAATGAGTTCATTTTTTTAAACTTAGGCAAGTCTGTTTTTTCATATGCTTGTCTTTCCCATTTAGCTTTTATGTAGTTAATAAAATCAGAATCGAATTCAGAGTCAGCTTTTTTATTCATTTTTGGGTTTTCCAATTCCATTTTAAAACCCTTTTTAAAAGCTTTTTTTTCAGGTTTACTTAATTTACGTTGTTTAATTTCTTCCCATAATTTGATAGCCTCCTTTATTGAAAATTTTTCAGTTCGTTTAATAGCCTGAGACCAAAGTAAAATCCCAAAATCTTTTCGATTGTATAAAATATTTCCAACACGATAAAATGGTGCTTTATCATCTTTCATATTTAATTCAAAATCAAGCTTTCCATTTATAGTTTCTGCTCGAAAATATTCGATAACAGTCTCCTTATCTTGATTGTAAATATTATTTTCTTTTTGTCCAAAAGTCAAATATGATGTTGTAAGGAAAAGTATTGTTAAGAATTTATTCATGTTCTCAAATTAATGTCAACGGTCTCGTATAATTTTCAGTTACGGGTTAAATTAGCGATAATTTTCGGTTTGGCATTGACTTTAGTAATTCCGAGTAGATTCCGACGTAATTGAATCTGTTGTAATTACAATTATATATCGTTGTGTGTGGATCTTATTTTTCCTGTTATAATTTTTAAATACTTGGGCTTATTCAAATTAAATTTTGCCAGTTTCCATGAATGTTTTCTGAAAATAAATTCAACCCAGAGCTCTAATTCATTATTCAATTTTATAGATAGTACATCTTTGTCAACTATATTGATTTCCTTATCAAAGCAATTTCGATGATTTAATTGAGTAAGTATATGTGCAGTTATATTTAAAAAATACTGTGTTTCTTTCTCCGTATCTCTTAATTTTTTTAGTTCAGTTTCTCTTTTTTCTCTTTCCTGTAATTTTTTAAGACATTGGTCGTATAATTCTTTATACTCAAAGCTTATTTCATTATTCGGTAGTTCCCTAGATCCAATCATAAAAGAGTCTGGTATAGGTTGAGAATTAGCCCAAGGTTCTCGCTTCTTATTTTCTTTGCGTCGAAATAATATCCAACCTACATCATTATCATTTAGATTATCTACTAGACAGGTACAAAGTAAAAATTCATTTTTTAATTTACACATAGATTGCTTGACTTACATATATACAACTACTTTATATCACCATCCAAAATACCACAAAAATCATAACGGTCACATCTTTAAATACTTTAATTAAATAGCCGAAGCATTTATAACTCTTAAAAACGATTAGGTATCCCCTCGAGCGCAGTCGACAGGTCATTGTAATCCTAAACTAGGTTTCATAAAAAGATCTCGACTGCGCTCGATCAGACAATACAATAAACTTTAGCGATCATTAATAACATTCAGATTTCAGATGTACGAAACACTTCGACAAGCTCAGTGTAACAACTATCAAAGAACGTGATTGAGTTGTCTTTCAATATTTTGTTGCGTTGTAAGCTTCCCTCCTAAGAAGGAGGGATTGAGGGAGGTGTTATTTTAGAGTAATATGCTATTTTTACTCCCTTTTTGGAAGCTAGGGGGAGAGGGATTTCACATCTTTCAATCTAGGTAATTTCGGTACACTTTCGCAGAAAAAGCGAAAGCACTCAATCACCTAAAATCTAGCTATCGAGTTTAATTTTGAAAAGTTTGAAAATTAGATGACTGAGTGATTTTACATCAGAGCCCTGTGATGATGTAAAATTATTTCGAAGTCACCGAAGCTCTATACTTTCCTAACAATTCATTACTTTTAAAAAACAATCTAAAACCAATCCGTATGAAATTAGGAGCCTTTTCCAGTAGTTTGAGCGTGAAAGACATTCATAAATCCAAAGCCTTTTATGAACATTTAGGATTTGAAGTATTTGCAGGTGATATAGAACGAAAGTATCTCATTATGAAAAATGGCAATGCTCTCATCGGACTCTTTGAAGGGATGTTTGAAAATAATATTTTGACATTTAATCCAGGTTGGGATGAAAGTGCACGTCCATTAGACGAATTTGATGATGTACGTACCATTCAAAAACACCTTAAAGAAAAAGGAATTGATTTAGAACGCGAAGCAGACGAAACCACCAAAGGGCCTGCTAGTGTTGTACTGATGGACCCTGATGGAAATGCCATTCTCATTGATCAGCATGTGTAAATGAATTCCTGCGAAGGCAGGAATCTTTTTTCTGGCATTCGAAAAGTTGTCGTAAAATTTGAAGTGAAGATTCCGTGAAATTTCAGATTGTTTGAGCGTAGCGAGTTTCTGAAATTTAGGAATAGAACGATAAATTTAGACAAGGTTTCGCCAGCCTAGACTTTTTGTTTCTTTTTTGGCAATGAAAAAAGAAAAGAAAATATTTTTTAAGACGAACTAATGTGCCAATAATTATTGTCATCATTTAAAACTAAATGTGGTACTTTTTAAATTTAGACGGAAATGCCATACTCATCGATCAGCATGTGTAGAACTTCATTTTTAATTCCCATAAAGGCGGGAATCTCATTATTTTTAATCAAAAGCTAAAGAATATAACTTTCGGTTTGTTACATTTAATCATTGTTTCATTAACTCATTAATTCTTGGATAGTTTAACACAAGTCGTTTTAGGCGCAGCCGTGGGAGAAGCGGTTTTAGGCAAAAAAGTAGGAAACAGAGCCATGCTTTGGGGAGCCATTGCCGGTACCATTCCCGATTTAGATACCATAGCACGCTATCTTACCGATACGATTACTGCCACCGAAATGCATAGAGGATTCAGCCATTCTATTGTCTTTTCAATTCTAATGGCACCCCTATTGGGTTGGTTGGTCCATCAAATCAAAAAACGAGATGATGTAGGCTGGCAAGGCTGGGCAAAACTTTTTTTCTGGGGGTTATTTACACACCCATTACTAGACGCATTTACTACTTGGGGAACACAATTATTCTGGCCTTTTGATCTGAGACTAGCCTTTAATAATATCTCTGTGATAGACCCTTTATATACTTTGCCCTTTCTAGTATGTCTTATCATTGCCGCGTTTAAAAAGAGGGGTACGCTTTCGCGAAAGCGTATAAATAACCTTGGCATTTATTTAAGCACGGGATATTTAATACTCACCTTAGTTGTAAAATGGGTAGCACATACAAAGGTTACAAATGCATTAGAACAACAACAAGTTGCCTATTCGGAAATATCTACACGTCCCGGATTTGGAAATGCTATTTTATGGAATGCCAATGTAGATGCAGGTGATGCCTACCTGATAGGAGATTATTCCTTTTTTGATTCAAAGCCTATTACATTTACAAGCTATCCTAAAAAGCGAGAAGCATCTAAAGAGCTAACATCCAGAGATGAGGTACAGCGTTTAATTAAGATTTCTGAAGGCTGGTATATTTTAGAAAAGGAAGATAATCAGTGGATATATAATGATCTGCGATTTGGATTAATAACAATAGATCCAGCACATCCTAAATTTATATTTAGATATACATTAGAAGATAAAGAAGGTGTCATCACCGCTACTGAAGATCGTCCAGAAGTTGGAAGTATAGGTACAGTTATGTCAACTTTATGGGAACGTATAAAAGGGAATTAACAAGTTGAAAAAGTGTAAAAAGAAAAGAGAGCTGCCCTTCCGGACAGCCCCCTAAAATCAAAAATTAATTTTTTTACTGTATATAATACGTCTTTGTATTATTGGTTTCTTGGTGCTCCAATTTGAGTTCCGATTACACTTGAATCTGGTTGTGTAATTACTGGACAGTTTATGATAGCTCCTGTTGCTGTTAACATGTCAGATAAACTATTTGCTAATGGTCCTGGATTCCCATTTCCTCTAAAAGGAATTAATGTACCATCATCTAAAAGATCATTAATCTGACCAAAACTTGTTAAAATTACACGCTCATCTGCTGGAACAGTAAACTCAGTAATATGTGCATCCCACATTGGTGAATAACGTGTGTCACTTGGATCAATTGGGAATGTATTTGTAGGATCATTTACTTGACGATCACTTATAGAAGCTGTATTTAAACCTTGGAATCCTAGAGGATTATTAGCATCTGGCGTAACACCATTTGCCGTTGGGCTAAAAGGTAACATAGAACCTCCTGGGAATAATCCAAAAGCTGGTAAGTTATTTAATCTTGGTGCATATACTCCTAATTCAATAGTTGCTGGTCCAGGATCTGATGTATCTGTTACAATGTGGAAGTAGTATGGTTGACCATCATGCCATCCATCTAAAAGTTGTAATACTACAGACGCTTGATCTATCGCTAAGTTTGGATTGTTTAAATCATCTTCGTCTGCTTGACTATTTCCATTTGGATTTGGAATTCTATCGTGTATTCCTGTACTGTTTGCTACTAACTGTGCGTTAATTACAATATTAGTGCCCGGAAGTACTACATAAGAAGACCAGTTTGCATCTGCAATCGCTCCAGGATTTACTTCAGCAGGAGGGAATCCAACTAATGCGCCATCTGGTGATGCTGCTCCAGCAGTTAAACTTCTTGTTGGAGAAAAATCTACAGATCCTTCAAAAATAAGTCTTCCATCTTCTGTCCATTCTGAGTTTTGCTCTCCTCCAGAACCAATCGCTTCTGCCATTCTAGGTGCATAAATTACTCCAAGTTCTTCTGCAAAATCTTCATCAGAAGCTTCAGTAATTACATAATATCCTTCTCTACGCTCCCCATTTGGAAGTGTTTCCCATCCTTGAAACATTGGGAATCTTGCAGTAGGACCTGCAGGTACAACATCTCTGTCTACACGAAAGTCTATTCCTAAAATACTAGGTAAAAATACGTTTTGTGCAGCTGTAAAGCTTAATGCAGGATTGTTTACATCATAAGGAGTTCCTCCGTCTTCTGCAATACTATTTAGTAATAAACTCGCTGCTGTAGGTGTTTCACCTTGAGGTGTTCCACCATCAGGAGTTGTGTTGTTATCGTCTGAACTACAGCTCGTAAAAAATACGGCTCCTGCTACCATTAATGTGTATATAATCTTTTTCATGATTTTGTGTTTAATTAATTTTATTCTGTTTATGTCTTTATCTGTATTAGGTTTGTTTGAAAATAATGAGCGCTTTATTTTTAATACACAGGTTTAGACTTTCTGAACCTCGTATACTTTCTTAGTTTTTTTGAAAATTGTAAGAAAAAGGAAGATTTTCATATTATTTATGACTTCTTCTTTTAAGGCTTTAAAAAACGATGAGTAAGTGATAGTATGAGGTTTCAACACTTTTTTATTTATGAAAATAAAAAAACACTAAAAATATAATTGAGGTAATAATGGTAAGTTCTGATCAAAAAAAAATGTAACGATGCTAACATAAAAAGCACGTTTTTAGACTTATAGTGGTATAAGGAAAGCTTATAGTAGTCTATTTTTTGATAGTTTTACTGAATGTGTTAGTTTTTTGAAACAGCATATACCTTTAAGTTTTATGTATAACTTATTGAAATGAAGACCTATAGATGGAAGGACTTATGTTCTTGTGATATTTGAATTTTCTGTTAAAATGAGATAATGTTTGAAATCCTGAAAGTTCAGCAATAGTAGCAATAGATAATGCAGGGTTTTCTTTTAATAATTTACAAGCTTGTGTAATTCGTATTTCCGTTAGAAATTGGAAATATGTTTTATTCGTACGCTTTTTGAAATATTTGCAAAACCCATTAGTACTCATCGCAGCTATATCTGCAATATCTTCTAATTGTATAGCCGTAGCATAATGCTGTAATGAATATTCAAAAATGCGATGCAATTTTTTGCCATCAGCTTCTGTTATTTTTTTTGGATATACAAAAGAAGATAGTGGTGTGTATTTGCCCTCAGTAAGTAATTGTATGAATAATAAAAAGTAAGCCAATCGGGAGAGTCCTTCATTCTGTGACAATGCTTGGAAAGTAGAAATAAGCTTTTGACTAGCTGTTGTTTTAAATCCCGCTTTCGCGAAAGCGTAAAATTCCCGCACCCCTTTTCCTTCTTCTAAATTCAGAAATGAATCCCCAAAGGATGCTGGATTAAAGAAAACCGTATGCATTAATGCATCTGTAACTTCACTTCGAAATACATGTGGCTGTTGTCCACCAATGACAAATACATCTCCTTCCTGAAAATGATGAAAGGTGTCTGCAATTAATAAAGTACCATTTCCTTTTAGAATATGACTGATCTGAAGTTCTTGATGTTGATGCAATTGTCCATAAAATTGCCCACTATCTATTTGAAATATAATAGCAGTATTACTTGGTTTAGGTATTTTAAAAGGAAGTACTTTCATATCATAAAGATACTTTATTGTTTAAAAATGAATTGTAAATACTTAAAAATGGATAATATAAGCACAGTATTGGATAATTGACACATTATGAATAGCGGTAATCTATCCTATTTTTATTCTCGAATTGGGAAGTCTTTTTGAATAACATAAGACAACACCATATAACTATAGAAATTTACTTATGTCAATACAATGGAAAGGAGTGATGCCAGCCGTCACTACAAAGTTTACAGAACAAGATACATTAGACCTTGATATGTTTGCCGTTAACATTAATGCACAATTAGAGGCTGGTGTACATGGTATCGTATTAGGAGGTACCCTAGGAGAAGCCAGTACGCTGAGTGATGCAGAAAAAAGCATCCTAACTCAAGAAACCGTAAAATTGGTAGAAGGGCAAGTACCTGTACTCATTAATATAGCAGAGCAAACAACTAAAGGAGCTATTGCAGCAGCACATACCGCAGAAAAAGATGGCGCTACTGGATTAATGATGTTACCACCTATGCGTTATAAAGCTGGAGACGCCGAAGTAGTTGCCTATTTTAAAGCCGTGGCTGAAAGTACATCATTACCTATTATGGTGTATAATAATCCTGTAGATTATAAAATAGAAGTGACGTTAGCTATGTTTGATCAATTATTAGCATGTGATAATATAGAAGCAGTCAAAGAGTCTACTAGAGATATCTCTAATGTAACCCGTATTAAAAATGCGTTTGGAGATCGATTAAAAATAATGACAGGTGTAGATACGCTGGCTTTAGAATCCCTTCTTATGGGTGCCGATGGTTGGATTGCAGGATTGGTAGATGCATTTCCAGCAGAAACTGTTGCTATCTATGAATTGCAAAAAGCAGGACGTATTCAAGAGGCAATTGCGATATATCGTTGGTTTTTACCCTTGCTAGAGTTAGATATAAACCCGAAATTAGTACAGAATATAAAATTGGCAGAAGTTCATACAGGGATTGGGACAGAACATGTAAGAGCGCCAAGATTACCATTATCAGGAGAAGAAAGAGTACATGTATTAAACGTGATTAAAAAAGGACTAGAAAGTAGACCTACTTTACCTGATTATAAAAACTTGTAAAATCAAACCGATGTTAGAAATACGACCTTCTTGCGAACATTGTGATAAGCCACTTTCGTATGATGCCACCGATGCCATGATCTGTACGTTTGAATGTACATTTTGTAAGGACTGTGTAGAAAATGTATTAGAAGAAGTATGTCCTAATTGTGGAGGTGGGTTTGAGAAAAGACCGATACGACCTTCATCGTTATTAGAAAAGTATCCAGTGTCTACAAAAAAGGTGCATAAACCTGTAGATATTCAGAAGCATTTAGAAAGAATCAAGAATAGGGAGTACTCATAGAATTAGTAGCAACCCTTCATTAAAACATTTAATCATTCATACAATGATCACAGGAAAAAATTATATAGGAAGCACATTAAGTGCAACAGGAGCAGTGACGTATCAAACGTTAAATCCAAAATTAAACACACCCAATGCTACCTCTTTTACAGAAGCAACTTCTGAAGAGATTGACCTGGCTGTTGCCCTAGCTTCTAAAGCTTTTGAAACCTATCAAAGTATCTCTGGAGAAAAAAGAAGCACTTTTTTACATGCCATTGCAGACGAGATAGAAGCATTAGGAGATACCCTTATCGAAACATATATGTCTGAAACAGGATTACCTGAAGGAAGAGCCAAAGGAGAGCGTGGCCGTACCTTAGGACAACTACGTATGTTTGGAGATCTTATAAAAACCGAAGATTGGCGTAATCCTACCATTTCTGGAGAAGCAAATGAATTACGTCAGTATTTAATGCCATTGGGACCTGTGGTGGTTTTTGGAGCTAGCAATTTTCCATTAGCCTATTCTACAGCAGGAGGAGATACTGCCAGTGCATTAGCCGCTGGATGTCCTGTAATTGTAAAGTCACACCCAATGCATGCCGGAACTGGCGAATTAGTAGCCAGTGCTATTCAAAAAGCAGCAGAAAAAACAGGAATGCCTAAAGGTGTTTTTTCAAACTTAAATAGTGCAGGGATTGAAGTAGGCGTACAACTTGTAGAGCATCCCATGGTAAAAGCAGTTGGATTTACAGGAAGTATTAGAGGGGGGCGTGCATTATATGATCTTGCATCTCAAAGAAAAGAACCTATTCCTGTTTTTGCAGAAATGGGGAGTATTAACCCTGTAATCATTACACAAAAAGCCCTAGAAGCACGTGGTTCAGAGCTAGCACAGACCTATGCAGACTCCATCACATTAGGGGTAGGACAGTTTTGTACAAATCCAGGACTGATTTTAGGGATTAAAAGTTCCGAATTCACGACCTTTACACAAGAATTAGGAGAAAAAACCGCTGCAATAGATGCTCATTGTATGTTACATCCTAACATTCATACAGCCTATGAAAAAAATGGAAAAGCTGTCATAAGTCAACCTGATGCAACGGTAGTTGCTGAACATCAAGGAACGATAGCAGCAAATTATGCACATGCAAAAATAAGTACCGTATCTGGAGATGCTTTTTTTAAGAATCCGAAGTTACACCAAGAAGTATTTGGCCCATTTTCATTAGTAGTACAATGCGACGATAGCAACCAACTATTACAAATTATAGGTCAGCTGGAAGGACAGCTAACGGGAACAATCATCGCCGAAAAAGAAGACTGTAAAGATCTTTCACCCCTTGTAGAAAGACTGCAAAACCGTGTAGGGCGTATCATTTTTAATGGAGTCCCTACTGGGGTTGCAGTAGTAGATGCTATGACACACGGCGGACCTTATCCCGCTTCGACTGACAGTCGTTTTACAGCGGTAGGTAACCAAGCTATTAAACGATGGGTGCGACCTTTTAGCTATCAAGGATTTCCAGAAGAATTACTACCTGAATTTTTAAAATAAATAATTATCAAATATGAGCTTCCTTCCTAGAAAGGAGGGATCGAGGGAGGTGTTTTAAGATTAAAATATGGATATGAATAAAGTACTAAGTTTATTATTAATGATGGGGTGCCATCTAGCAATATATGCACAATCTCCATCAGAAAACCTTCAAGCAATTATAGAAGAAGTGCAAGATCATAAAGGATACGATTCAAAGACGTATCCTATGGGATTGTTTTCTAAAGCATATTTTGAAGCGGAGTCCACTTTCGCGAAAGCGCAATTAGAAAAACTAGCAACAATTTCTGAAAATACACTTTCTGAAACTGAAACGATATCACTCGCATTACTTCGTTTTAAATTACAAGAAACAGTAGATTATGCTACCTATGAATGTTATTTAAACCCTTTGCTATCGGATTCAGGATTTCATAGCAGTTGGAATTATATGGTACGCCCTATTACCAATTATGAGCAAGCAATATCTTATCTAAATAAATTGAAAGTACTTCCTGATGTAGTAGATCAATATATTCCATTATTACGAGAAGGTCTTGAAAAAGGGGTGTCACAACCTAGAGTGATTTTTAATGGCTATGAATCTACCTATGATACCCATATTCCTAAAAATGATAATGATATAAAAAATCACTTTTTTATGCAACCTATTACTAATTTACCTGATAATATAACTCCTAAACAGAAAAAGAAACTTCAGGGTATAGCAGATATGGTTCTTCGTAAAAAAGTAATTCCTTCTTTTGAGCGCATTAAGGCATTCTTTGAAGAAGAATATTATCCTAAAACACGAAAAGCGATTGGTGTTTCAGAAACGCCTAACGGTAGAGCTTATTATCAAAATAGAATTAACTATTACACAACACTTGATCTTACAGCAGACCAAATCCACCAAAAAGGATTGGAAGAAGTGGCACGTATCAAATCTGAAATGAAAAAGATCATTGCTGAGGTAGATTTTAAAGGATCATTTGCAGATTTTTTAGAATTCTTACGTACCGATGAGCAGTTTTATGCAAAGACACCTGAAGAGATTTTAATGATTGCACGCGATATGGCAAAACGCGCTGATGCACAATTGCCTCGTTTTTTTAAAACGCTTCCGCGAAAACCATATGGAGTGGCTCCCGTACCTGATGCCATTGCGCCTAAGTACACTACTGGGCGTTATGTAGGAAGTGCTAAAGGAAGTACAGATCCTGGTTATTATTGGGTCAACACCTATGATTTGCCTAGTAGACCTTTATATGTATTACCATCCCTCACAGTACACGAAGCGGTGCCTGGGCATCATTTACAAGGAAGTTTAAATCAAGAATTAGGAGACAGTATTCCACAATTTAGAAGAAATATGTACCTCTCTGCATTCGGAGAAGGGTGGGGACTTTATTGCGAATTTCTAGCCGAAGAAATGGGAATGTACACTACACCTTATGAACGTTTTGGAAAGCTTACCTATGAGATGTGGCGTGCCTGCCGATTAGTTGTAGATACAGGAATTCATGCCAAAGGATGGACACGTGATCAAGTAGTGAATTATATGGCATCTAATACAGCACTATCATTACACGAGATTAATACAGAAACCGATCGTTATATCTCTTGGCCAGGACAAGCATTGTCTTATAAGATAGGAGAAATTAAAATACGCGAACTCCGAACAGAAGCAGAAAATGCTTTAGGAGCAGCTTTTGATATTCGAGCATTTCATGAGGTGATCTTAGAGCAAGGCACCGTAACCTTAGAGATTTTAGAAAAAAGAGTTAAAGATTGGATTGAGGAAAGTAAAAAGTAAGTAATACTATGGGTGTGAAAATAGAAAGAATTAATCAAGAGTATATTGATAGATTTACAAATGATGAATACCCAATAAAAGTTACTAAAGAAAAACTTCTTGATTTTGTAACATATACAAATCATATAGATAGACCTAAAGAAGAGAGGGTGTTGGTTTTAGCCTTAGATATAGGAACACATGAATTTGAAAATGGATGGAAAGATGTGCAACTATTATACGATTACTCTTTAGAACATTGTAAAAAAGAAGAACGATTTGATTATTTGATAGATTGGATCGTTTCAGCTTTATACTGGTATAATGATTATGCAACAGACTTATATAAAGATAGAGTTGAAATAGCCAATGCTTGTTTATTAAAATTAGAAGAAGCTATAGATTTAGAACCTAACAAAGCTTCTATAAATCATCTTTTTGGAATATTTTATTATGATCATCCAAGTATGGAGGAAGCAGTTGATCATAAGGTTTTAAAAAAAGCAGTATCCTATTTTTTAAAAGCATTTGAAATTGATTCTTTAAAATATATTTCCTGTTTTTTTGCAGCACATTGTTATCACGATATGAAGGATTGGGAAAAAGCAAAAACATATTATGAAAAAATAGATAAAGAATTTTTTATAAGAAAGAATCCTCATTGGGAATGGAGAATATGGAAGTTAGAAGAACAAATATGTCTTTGTTATGCTATGACTGGAGATATAGAACAAAGTAAAACTTATTTTAAAACGTTTCTATCAAAAATAGAAGAGATGAACGATGAAGACTTTGATGATCTCATTGTAAATTTTGATGAATCAGTTCAATTAGTTCTAAAAATAAAAGATGATTCTTTAACGAAACGATTACTAGATATGGTAATTAGTAAAGGATATAAAAAAAGATACGAAACAGAAATAAAGCAATTACAAGCTAATTAGGAATAAGAAAATGACACATAAATTCACCTGTGTAGATGCACATACCTGCGGGAATCCTGTTCGATTGGTAAAGGAAGGAGGCCCAGAACTTATAGGGAATTCTATGAGCGAAAAACGCCAGCATTTTATGAAAGAATATGACTGGATACGTAGAGGACTCATGTTTGAACCTCGGGGTCATGATATGATGAGCGGAAGTATATTATATCCTCCCCATGATACCGAAAATGATGTAGGTGTATTATTTATTGAAACTTCAGGATGTTTACCGATGTGTGGACATGGTACTATTGGTACGATGACTATTGCGATAGAAGAGGGACTGATACAGCCTAAAACGCCTGGAAAAGTTCGGATGGAAGCTCCGGCTGGATTGGTAGAAATAGACTATCAACAAACAGGAGATAAAGTAGATTGGGTAAAACTAACTAATGTGGCTTCTTACCTCGCCGCTGAAAACTTAACAGTAGATTGCCCTGAATTAGGAGAAATTACTTTTGATGTTGCTTATGGAGGGAATTATTATGCGATTGTAGACCCACAGAAAAACTTTTCTGGAGTACATAATTTTACGGCAAGTCAAATTGTGCAATACAGTCAAGTAGTTCGTGAACGTATCAATGAAAAATACTCAAATCAATTTATTCATCCAGAAAATGAGACTATTCGTAATGTGACTCATTTACTTTGGACTGGAGATCCTATAGATCCAACATCTTCAGGAAGAAATGCAGTGTTTTATGGTGATAAAGCTATTGACCGTAGTCCATGTGGTACAGGAACATCAGCAAGATTAGCTCAATTATATGCAAAAGGTAAATTAGGAGTCAATGAGGCCTATATCCACGAAAGTTTTATAGGTTCTACCTTTGTAGGACGTGTTGAAAAAGAAGTCGTTGTGGGAACTCATAAAGCCATTGTTCCTAGTATTCAAGGATGGGCACGTGTATATGGACAAAATACCATCACCATAGATGAAGATGATCCTTATGCATTTGGGTTTTCTGTTATTTAATGAGTCAGTGATTTAATGATTCAGTGATTTAATGATCTAATGTTGTAATAAAAAGTGGTGTAATATTTATATGAATAAGTCTGAATTTATAGAACAATTTAAAAGTAGAACAAAAGCACTAGCTGTAAAGATTATTGTTTTTTATGATGAAATGCCTAAAACAGATGCATCAAGAATTATAGGAAAACAATTAATACGTTCAGTTACCTCTACTGCTGCAAATTATAGAGCTGCATGTATTGCCAGATCTTCCAAAGAGTTTTATTCTAAAATGTCTATAGTAGTTGAGGAAGCTGATGAAACCCTTTTTTGGCTTGAAATGTTAAAAGACACAGGGATGGTTCCCGAAGAGCAATTAAAACCATTTATAAAAGAAGCCACAGAAATAGCAAAAGTAATGTCTGTAGCACGTAAAAATGTAGATAGATAGTTTAAACATCATATCATCATATCATCATATCATCATATCATTAGAACATTAGAACATTAGAACATTAAATCATTAGAACATTAAATCATTAGAACATTATATCATTAAATCATTGCAAAAGTGAAACATTGTATTATCATTGGCGGCGGTATTATAGGATTATCCTGTGCCTATTTCTTACATAAATCAGGACATCAAGTAACGGTGATTGATCAATCTAAAATGGATGGCGGCGCCTCGTATGTAAATGCAGGTTATTTAGCGCCTAGTCATATGATTCCATTAGCTGCTCCTGGCGTTATGAAACAAGGACTCAAATGGATGCTTGACAAAAAAAGTCCGTTATACATCAAACCTCGATTAAATTCAGAATTACTAAAATGGACCTTGGCTTTTAATAAATCATGTAATTCAAAACATGTACAGCGTGTTGTGCCAGTCATGCGGGAAATTGCTGTGATGGGGCGCGATTTATATGATCAAATAAAACAAGAAGAAGGGTTTGACTTTCAGTTAGAGAAAAAGGGACTCTTTATGCTCTGCCAATCAGAACATATGCTAGAAGAAGAAAGTCATTTAGTAGATTATGCTTTAAAAGAAGGGTTAGTTGCTCGTACAGTTACACCACAAGAAGTACAGCAAATGATGCCAGATGCTCAGCTAGATATTGTAGGTGCAACCTATTTTGAATGTGACCACCATACGACTCCCGATGAGTTTATGGAAGATTTAAAATCCTACTTAATCCAGTCTGGTGTTACGATTCGAAAAGAAGAAAAAGTGATTGATATTGGGGTTCAAAATGGAAAAATATCACATGTGCAAACAGATAAAAAGCAACTTAAAGCAGATGAGTATGTACTCGCCGCGGGATCATGGACAAGTATGCTTTCGCGAAAGCTGAATTTGAATCTTTTATTACAAGCAGGAAAAGGATATCGTATACAAACCACAACACCAACCGGCATTACCTATCCTTCCATTCTCGCAGAACGAAAGGTTGCTATTACACCTATGAATGGGTATACACGTTTTGCAGGCACTATGGAGATAGCAGGAATTAATCATACAATTAATACAACGAGAGTAGAAGCCATTGCAGAAGGAGTAAACCAATACTTTCCAGAGGTACAGATTTCTAAGGAAGAAAAAAGTCAAGCAGCTGCTGGTTTACGTCCGGTATCTCCAGACGGAATGCCTTATATTGGAAAAAGTAGTAAATGTAATAACCTAACGATTGCAACAGGACATGCTATGATGGGATGGAGCTTAGGGCCTTCTACGGGCAAATTAGTTCAAGAGGTTATTGATGAGGTGAAGCCCAGTATGAATATGGCGCTTTTTCATCCAGATCGGAAGTTTTAATATCAAATGGGATAATAAAGTAATGATATCATGTAGTAATGAATACTATAAGGTAATTGAGTAATTTTAAAACAAAATAACGTGAAGCTTAAAATTGTATCGAACTGACAAGACTAATGACTGATATTACCCTACTTACCTGCAAAGCTTATTTCCAACCGAAAGAAGTTACACCTTATATCGCTACTATTTTACATGAACGAAAGCTTTTACAAGATGCTTTAGAAAAACGAGGACTAAACGTAGATTGTACCTATTGGGATGATCCTGAATATGATTGGTCACAAACAAAAGCTGTTGTTTTTAGAACCATATGGGATTATTTTGAGCGATATGAGGAGTTCTCTACATGGATGAACAAGATTAAAAATAAGACGCAATTAATCAATCCAATATCATTAATTAATTGGAATATTGATAAGCATTACCTAGCAGATTTAGAGAAAAAAGGAATCACGATTGTTCCTACGGCTTATGTAGATACGGGTGCGTATCGTTCTATAGATAGTGTGTGTGAAGAAAATGGATGGACAGACGTAGTGATCAAGCCTGCTATTGCTGGTGGCGCTTTTCATACCTATAAGGTGCAGCAAAACGAGAGAACTTCTTTTGAAGAACTTTTTCAAAAGCTAGTAAAAGAGCGTGATATGTTAATACAACCATTTCAAGAAACAATTACGAGTTTAGGAGAAGCGTCTCTTATGGTATTTAAAGGGAAATATACACATGCGATTCTTAAAAAAGCGAAAGCTGGTGATTATAGAGTACAAGATGATTTTGGCGGGAGTGTACATGATTATATACCTACTCCTGACGAAATCGCTTTTGCAGAAAGGGTTTTTAAAGCTTGTGATCCCATGCCAGCTTATGGGCGTGCAGATATTATTTGGGATACTCATGGAACTATTCTTTTAGGTGAATTAGAAATTATAGAACCTGAACTTTGGATACGTAATCATCCCGAAGCTGCCAATGATTTTGCAAAGGGTATTTTACAGTATTTACAATAAAATAACTATTAAGTTTCTTTAATTGAGACTGTTGTCTTATACGCTTTCGCGAAAGCGTATACTGTATTAAAACCATTGAACGTTCCTAAAATACCACTCGTCTATAGTTGCTGATTGCTTAACGAATTTTATAAAATAGCGGGTCTCTTCGGTCTACATTTGTTCCTATAAAACAAAAAGACCCGAGCCATGAAGAGATTATTACTTACAACATTTGCACTTGCAACTTTTGCAATACAAGCACAAGACGTTCCTTTTAATTGTGATTATAACGCTTACTTGTTTCAATACAATGATGTATATGCAATTGATCTCGCATCGGGAAATTCATACCTAGCTGCAGAAAACATTACAGAAGGAAATATTAATGCCGCTGCTCATAATAGCACAGATGGTTTTATATGGGGTTCATTAAGTTCACCTTCAAAAACTATCGTACGTATTGGAAAGAATTTTACAACGACTACTTTTTATGTGCCTGAATTGCCAACGAGTAATAGATATATTGGTGATATTAGTTTAGACGGTGTGTATTATCTCAAGTCTGGCGGCACCACCTATTACAAAATAGATGTACATCCAGAATCTGCTAATTATGGAGGGTACATAGCTACAGAAACATTGTCGCAGGGAATTAGTATTCACGATTGGGCATTTAATGCAGTAGATGGAAATTTATATGCTGTAGAAAAGAATACAAATATTTTATATCGTATAGACCCTTCTAATGGTGTAGTACAATCACTGGGCGAAGTGCCTATTCTATCTGGACTGAATTATACCTATGGAGCTGTTTATTTTGATGCTTCAGGACGTTTTTATGTGTCTGCAAATCAGACAGGAGCGATCTATGTAATTCATAGCGTGCAAAATTTAGATGGAACCAATGCAATGGATTCAAACTTATTTGCTTTTGGGCCTTCAAGTTCGAGTAATGATGGCGCTCGTTGTTGTACGGCTCCTGTACTACAAGAAATATGTGATAATGGAATAGATGATGATGGTGATGGTCTCACAGACTGTGAAGATCCTTCGTGTTCTGGATATGGTGAATGTGAAGTGATAGTACCACCAACATCTAGTGCCAATAATGGAGGATTGGAGAGTAATAATAGACTTTCTGATGCAATTAATAAGCGTAATTATAACAGAGCTAAAATTGGATATGAATTTAGTAAAGAAATGGCTCCAAGAGTAGAAAAAACAACTGCTTACGGACAAAGAAATGCAGATGCATCTATTGTATTACAGGATTTTATTCCGCTAGAAACTATTAATGAAGAGTATGTTGTAGCATCTACTCCAGAAGATCTTATAGCGATTACAAATGCAACAGAAGTATACGCTGTAGATTATATAAAACAAGAGACACCAGTAGCATCAATCCTAGCCTTAAAAACAGAAAATGGGGTATATGAGCATACAAAATATATCTGTGATCGTTTATTAGGTAGAGAGTTGATTTCTGTATCAACCATAGATATTAATGAACAAACATTTATAAAATCATTGATCAAAAACCCTGATGGTACGGTAGAATTTGTATTAAGCCTTTCGGCGAAAGTAATATCAAATGAATCTGAATTTGCCGTAGAGAGTCATTGGAATCTCGATCAGTATGAAGAAAATATAACGTATTACAATTTTCAAATATGGTCAAACTCTATAGATGATCTATATCTATTAGGAGAAGAAGTATTAAATCTGCTTAATGTAGAGAAGCCTATTACTGAATATAATAACTCAACACCACCTACGGTATTTGTGAGAAAAGGAGCTTATGTAAATGGAGCATTAGATTTAGAAATTATTAATACCAATCAAACGGAAGAAATCACCTTTGATGCTGGTATTCGTACTACAGAAACTAGTGAAGTTACGACCATGACAGATGTAATAGATCTACAAGGCGATTATATTACAAATGTTACAATAGAAACTGGAAACTTATTTGATATTGGATTTAGAATCGGTGATGGGATCGCTACACCAGATGACTTATTTATGTCTGATGGACCATGGGGAATAGATGATAGTCAAGAAGGAACAACAGTACAAGAGTATATCGTGAGCCCAAATACAGAAGTGTTTGAAACAGATCAGTTTCCGGTAGAAAGAAATGTACATCTAGAAGCAAGTACCAATACCTATGTTGCTGCTTATAGAGCTCTAACGCCTCGATTCCAAGCAGTAGATGTATCTGAATATAGCAGTTTTGCATTAGAAGCAAGAGGAACAGGAAATTTAGAAATCACATTTGTAAGACAGAGTATAGATACGTGGGAAGATCAATACAGACAAACCATAGCATTAACAGATGATTTTCAAGAGTTTGTAGTACCCCTAGATAATGCATCTTTAAATGATGTAGTGACCATCGTATTTACAATGATTTCAGAAAGCGGTTCTTTAGAAACGAAAGAAATGGATCTTCAGCAACTTCGCTTTTCAAATGAATCTGTATTGGCAGTAGATGCCTTTGAAACAGAAAGTACAACCTTAAGGAATTATCCAAACCCTTTTACAAGTAGTACAACAATACAATTACCACAAATGGCGAGCAACATAAAAATAGAAGTATATGATATGTTGGGGAGAGTGGTAGATCAAAAGGATATACAGCCCCATTCAAGTAACCAAGCTATCTCGTATAGTGCACCACAACTGGTTACGGGGATGTATGTCTATAGAATTACAGACGATCAACAACGTACTTATACTGGACGATTTATGATTAAATAGTGAATAGTGATTAGTTTTTAATTGATTTTATGGTGAGAAAAAGTCTCCGTGGGGTAGGGCCCGTGGGGACTTTTTTGTTCATTTAATTCAAAATGATTTATTTATTTAAATCCTCTAAATACTCCATCAGTATCTGCTGCGTTTAAGAATTCTTCAAAATCCATATTAAAAAGCGAAAGATTGTTTTCGACGCTCCACATTTGAGAAGGGATTACTCTAAAACTTTCTCCTGGGTGATCATACAAGTCAATGCATAAAATGGGATGTTCATTGTGGTTTACAGTAGTACTATCAATCATAAAAATATATAGGTGAGCATAACTTTTATTTTTATGTAATAACCGTTTCTTTTTCAACCCTTCAAATTTAGTATCACTTAAAAACTCAACATTTGGTTTGAAACCAAGTTCCTTACCAGATTGAGTGATTAAACCACAAATTTTGTCCCATTGCTTGTCATTAGAAAAATCAGTTCTTAGAACAAGCACTTCTTTTGTGTCTGGTAGATGTATGATAGTATCATTAGATTTGGTCATTTCATTTTTAGAGGCTGTTTTGTTAGATTGATTATTGGCATCATTATGTGATTTGCATGAACAAAAACAAACAGTAACTATTAAAAATAAAATAACTCTCTTCATGATGACTACTACTATATTTTTGTGTTAGGTAAACTACGTTATTAAACGTGTCTAATTTATTGAATGCATACTCAGTATAAAAACTTTAAAAGCAGTAAGAAATTGATAGTTATAGTTTTGAATATACTTTAATCAAGACTCCACCATAATATACTTGTTATAATAAAAATAACAGCAACAAAAATAATTCCAGTACTTCTTTTAATGTTAAAAACTTTTAAGGTTTTAGGTTGATTTAAAAAGTATACGATTCCAAATAAAACTACAAAGCGTAAAACGATACTTAAGATAGTAGGTCTTGGAATTAAAGTGTCTAGTATTGTAGAAAGTCCACCAGTATTCCCCATTGAATATTTGTATGAAATTATTCCAGAATAAATAGTTGAAAATGCAAAGTGCGTTTGGAGTCCAACGATTAAATACCATCCATATTTTTTACTTTTCCATAATCCATAAATGCCTATTGGAAACAGTATATAGGGTAATAAATATTCTATATGGCCTAGATCCCAATTTGCAATATCTATAAAGAAGTGTAAGATTGATCTAATGTTATTAAATAAGTAATATAGATAGGATACACTCAAAAAAATACAAAGGGAAAGTATGGTTTTTGGAAGCGTATCTTTTTCTGTAGGAATTAGGAATTTACCATAACTGATTGCTTTGTTTTTGAGTTCAGTTTTTTCCTTTTCTTTTTCTAATTTTAGTTCATTAGTTTTTTGAATTCTTTGTTCGAATTGAGCTATTGTATCTGCACTAATAGCCCTCGTATTAAATTCTTTTTTGGCAGCATCTAATGCTTCCGGTTTGTAACTGCCTTCTTTATAATAAATAATCTCGTAAAGCTCAAAATCTGATCTTTCAGATATTACAGTGTTAAATTCACTCATTCTATAATTTCTAATTAGTATATAAAGTTACTTTTTCTATCGTTAAGATCCTTAAAAAGAGTTTATACACAAAAACTAAAAGAGGCTCCTATTCACAAACGAATAGGAACCTCTTTTTAAAATACTCTTATTTAAAAGGAGAAAAATTTATTTCTTAATGCTAAACAAAGGCTTCTTTGTAAGCTGCCATCTTAATTTGATGCCTATTTCAGTAAATTCAAAACCTGCAGCAGTTTCTGAGGCGATAGTACTGTATTTTCCGTAGCCACCTACTTGAAAACGTCCAGTGAGATCATAGGTCAATTTCGCTTCAGCTCTAAAAAGACTGGTGGCGCTATTGTTTTCTATAAACTGATATCCGCCTGCAACATTGGCACTATACGTCCAGTTGTTCTTTTTCCCCTGAAGGTCTAAAAATGCTTCTAACGCCTGGTATTTTGAAGGGCTAAAATATAAAGTAGGCACTTGGTTTTTAAAACTTAAGAATTGGTAATTAATACCTCCTTTAAGTGCAGGACGTTTTGTGAATGTATAATACAGCGAAGTAAATAATAAATTACGAGTATTTCCATCGGTTTGCGAAGTGTAGGTATATCCTGTGTACCAGCCTAAATTAAAGTTGGTCCCCATATTGTAATTCAGCGTATAGTTATTCATAAAGATTTTCTCATCAATAAGAGAGGCATTAAAGTTTTGTAACTCTCTGCTGTATCCAACTTTTAGATACTGTAAGGGTAATGGTCTTGACGTTATAAATAAGGAACCATTTACATCAGTATACTCATTAGAAGGAGCATTGGCTTTTACAAAACCTAAAGTGCTTTCTACCCAAGTATTATTGCGTAAACGATAATGTGCACCCAGACCCAGTGTCGTATTGTATGCCATTTGCTGGCTTACCGTATTTTCTGTAGTTCTATATCCATATTGAGCAAATGTTTTAAATCGCTCAGAAAAAGGAATAGTTACACGGGCCATTATAGCATACGCTTCATTATTTCCATTATCTACCGTATATGATGTATTTGTATGTACTACTGGAGAAAGGGTGTTTTCAATAGTTTTGATCAATCCTTTTGCATCTTTTTGATTTGGATAAAATTGTAATGTCTTTTGTGCATACATGTAAGCTTTGGTAAGATTTCCTTGTGCTCTATACGCATTTGCAATACCAAGATTTCCATCAAAAGATGTCGAATCTTTAGCAAGCATCTTTTCATAGGTAACAATGCTCTTTTTAAAGTTTCCAGTATACATTCCATAAGTAGCCAGTAAGCTAGCTGTTTTTGTGTTTTCTGGAAATGTTTCTGATAATTGTGTGATAGCTATTCTTGCTTCTGCATAGTTGCCATTCCATAATAAGGCTTGTATATATCGCTCTTTAGCGATTACTATTTTTGTGCTATCTGTAGTTTTAACCGCTATTGTAACTGCATTTTTTGCTAAGGATAACGCTTCTTTTTCTTTATGATTAGTATGAGCAACAAGTGAACGCCCAATATAAGATGCCACCGAGTCTGTCATGGCTGTATATACCGTAGTTGCTTTCTCATATTCTTTTTGTAAAAGATAGATATTTGCTAACAAGCTTTGAGAATCTTTATCTGTTGGAAAATCTACCATGTTTTCATTTAAAAGAGTGATAGCTAAACCAAAAGCCTCTTCTTGCATATGTGCAGAAGCTTTTCCTAAACGGATATACTTACGAGAATTCATAGCATTAGCATTGCCAGGTTGTACCTCTAAAGCTTTGTTTACATAGATCAATGCTTTGTCATAGGTTTTTAAATTTGAAAGCGTATTGGCATATCCTAATAATGCAGAAAAGCTGTCAGGCTCTTCTGTAAGTAATGCTTTATAAAATGTAGCAGCTTCTTGATAGTCATTATTCCAAAGTAAGGCTTCTGCATAATTTAAAGCTACTTCAAAATCTGTAGGGTAGTCTGATTTTAACGAAGTAAACCATGCTTTTGCTTCTTGTGTTTTGCCGTGTAATCCTATTGCACGTCCATAACATAAACGGGCTGTCTTGTTAGAAGGATATTCTTGTAATACTGCTTCAAAAAAATGTTCGGCTTTTTGATATTGACCCGTTTCTAAATAGGTGAAACCTGTTTTCATCTCTTGTGAGTGACCGTATATTCCTATACATAATAACACTATTGTAAGTACTAATTTCATGGTGATTGTTTTACAATAGCAAGGTACGTTTGAGTTACTCTGATACAATCTACAGATACGTACGTTTCGTCGAAGGTAAATGGTATTTGGCGGTCAGACGCTAGCTGTAAACGTCAATTGGTCAGCTACTTGTTGTTTATGTTGGCCTCTAAAGTATACGTTGTAAGACATTGTTTTCTATAGTATTGTATATGTTGTATATACGCTTTCGCGAAAGCGTACCCAGTATCCTAGTTCTATCTAAAAAGTAAGATTCTTACCATTGAACTACAGAGAATGACCACTCGCCGAAAAACAGCTCGGCAGTTGACGTTGATATTCCATATTTGCATCAACTTTAACACACAGACTATGGAATTTACAGTAATAAAAAATCAAACGTGTCTTAAAGTAGTACACAAAAATAGCGGTCAAAATAACCAACTTAATACATTACAAGTGGTATATAAACGTCAAGAAAAACCAGTGTATTACTTATATCAATAAATAAGTAACCCCAAAATAACATCACCATGAAACTCACTATTAAAGAAAAAAATACCGTGCATTATTTAAAAGGTATTTGCGAAGAAAGTCAATTAAAAAAGCTCAAGTGTTATATCCTTGAAAAGCTTCAAGAAGGCGGTACTGTAATGATCAATTTAGATGAACTAGAAGATGCAGATCATAAGGTTGTTTATATGATACAGCGTCTTAAAAAAGTATTGACCAATCGAAGACAATTACAGTATAGCAAACTTGCTTCTTAAAACACAAACGCACCACTAAAATCAACCTTATGTTAGCCCTTACCAAACAACTTAAACGCCAAATTACACCAGAGCAATTCTTTATGATCAGTGTGTTTTTAGTAAACGGCGGAAATTATCTATATAATTTAGTATTAGGGCGAGTGTTAGGTCCTAAAGCATTTTCTGATGCTGCCATACTGATTACACTATTATTAGTGTTGTCTTTTATTGCGATGACTTTTCAACTTGCAGTAGCAAAGTTTACGGTCATTTTTGAATCGGCAGTTCTTTCTCGTTTTATAAAAATGTGTTATACCTATGCAGTGTCTTTTGCATTAGTGCTAGGTACTGGAGTTGTCTGGTTTGCCAAGGATTTACAAACCATATTCCAAACAGAATCGCATAGTATGTTTGTGATTTTCGGAATTGCTATTCCAGTGTATTTTATCATGAGTGTGCGTAGAGGAGAGCTTCAAGGAAGTAAAGATTTTATCAATCTTTCTATTACGTATCAGTTAGAAATGTTTACACGATTAGCCCTTACCTTTTTGTTAATTAGTATGTTTCAGATAAGTTCATCTATAGCAGTAGCGATAGGGATTGGGGTGTCATTTCTTGCAGGTATTTTTCCGCTTAAAAAGAAACAAGGTAACGCGTATCCTACAATTCAACTGTCTGCCAAAGACAAGAAATCTATTCTCAACTTTTTTATACTTACTGGCTGTTATGAGCTTACTCAGATTATCTGTAATAATAGCGACATCTTATTAGTGAAGCATTATTTTCCTGCTCAAGAAGCGGGATTGTACGCCTCATTAGCATTAATAGGTCGCGTGGTATATTTTGTAACATGGATGTTTGTGATGTTATTGTTGCCTACCGTTGTAGATAAAAAGAAAAAAGGAGAAGACACAAAACCAGTACTTCTTAAATACACAGGATATATCATTGTATTAGCATGCGCGATCGTAGCATTTACATTCTTATTTCCTGTATTTTCAGTTCAGCTATTATTCGGAGAAGCTTACATCTCTATAGCTCCTTTATTAGGGTGGTATGCACTTGCCACTTCCTTTTTTGCGGTGTCTAATATTTTTGCGTATTACTTTTTATCATTAGATCATTATATCCCTGTTCTTATTGCAGCACTTATGGGAGGTTTACAAATTGTGCTAATTGTGTTTTTTCATCATGATCTATTTCAAGTAGTGCTTATGCAAGTACTAGCTATGGGGTTATTACTTGTATTACAAGTAAGTTACTTTTTGCTAAAAAAGAATGGATTGTAATAGACTATTCTACCACTTGAACTCCTTTCCAAAAGGCAACATGGTTTTTGATACTGGTAGCCAGTTCACTTACTTCTGGATAGAACCAAGCAGCGTCTGCATTTTGTTTCCCGTTTACATCTAAGGTGTAATAATGTGCTTGTCCTTTCCATGGACATACAGAATGGGTGTCACTTGAGGTATAAAATTCTTTTTTGATACTGTCGTGTGGGAAATAATGATTTCCTTCTATAACAATAGTATTGTTGCTTTCTGCGATAATAGTATCGTTCCAAATGGCTTTCATAGTAATTTATATTTCTGCGGAGGCAGAAATCTTATCTGCGTTTCGCAATTATTAATTTAAATTTATTTTTTTGCTTTCGCGAAATCGAGCTCGCGAGACCTGACTGCCTGCAGGTTCAGGACTAAAAGGAAGGGCATAGCGTTAAGACAAAATACTATTTCTTTTTAAATAGATAGTTTTTGTAAAACCCTTTACTATCTGTAAATTGATTTGCAATTTGTAATCCTGCTTCATCTGCAAGCCAACTTACCACAGCATCATCATATTTCTGGCTAATTTCGGTATGTATGGTTTCCCAAGCTTTGAAACTTACATTGAGTTCCAATTTATTAATACGTACTTCTTGCTCTTTTTTACTTACTAAGTAACTCTTTGCAGTACCTGTTTCTGGGTCATATACTTCCCAATGTAAAAACTCATCTACATCAAAATTAGCCCCTAATTCTTTATTAATTCTATGGAGTACATTTTTATTGAATGCAGCAGTGATTCCTTCTTTATCATTATAAGCATCTAGTATAGTTTGCGGATTTTTCTTTTGATCAAACCCCATAAACACTAAATCATTAGGATTCATACCTTCTTGGATATTTTCTAAAAACTCAATAGCTTTTGGGTGTAGTAAATTCCCAATATTAGATCCTAAGACCATAATCACTTTTTTGCGTGTATTGTAGGATGCTAGATCATCTAAGACTTCAAAATAAGTACCTTGTTGCGGTTGGATATCTATTCCTGGAATTTCTTTTTCAACGCTTTCTTTTAAGCCGTCTAATACATTTTGACTTATGTCTATAGGTAAGTATGAAAAATCAATATTTTGTTCGGTTAAATACTGTAATAAGACTTTAGTTTTTTTTCCATCTCCTGCACCTAGTTCAATAAGATCAAATCCGTTTTCTGCCTGAAAAGATGCACTTATGGCTTCTTTTTGAGAAGAGATAATTTCAAACTCACTATTGGTGAGATAATACGTAGGCATTGCCATGATATCTTGAAAAAGCTTATCCCCTTTTTTATCATAAAAGTATTTTGATGATAATGATTTTGGGAAAGAAGTAAGTCCTTTAACAACGTCTTCTTCAAAGGTAGAAGTATATGTGATTGTTTTTGTAGTCATATGATTCGTTGGTCGTAATAGCTGATGTGATCTTTCAATTATTTAGCAAGACGGAGGCCTGTAAATTGCCAGCGTAATCCCGTCTGAAAGAAATTGCGATAAGTGGGTCGTGTATGGTGAGTTGGTGTAGCAACAGAACCTCCTCGTAATACTTTTTGATTTACCATAAACTTACCATTATATTCTCCTAAAGCGCCTGGCTCTTTTGCATATCTGGGATACGGCAGGTAGGCACTTTCTGTCCATTCCCAGCGTTGTCCCCAATTGAATTGTGATTGGGCAACTTCCCATTCAAACTCAGTTGGAAGACGCATTTCTTTCCATTGTGCATAGGCAAATGCTTCATAATAGGAGATATGTGCTAAAGGAGCTTCCATATTTATTTTTTGAAGTCCTTTAAAGGTGTATTGATGCCATTTATTATCGATAAGATGCCAATATAATGGGGCTATAATTTTTTGTGTTTGTACCCAATCCCAACCTTCTGCATGCCATAATAAGGTCTGTTTATAGCCTCCTGCATTTATAAACTTTAGATACTCGCCATTAGTAACTAGCTTGTTAGAAATCTCAAAGTCATGAAGATATACTTTATGCCTTCCTAGTTCATTATCATAGCAGAAATCAGTGCCTTGATGTCCAATTTCATAAATACCTTCGGTTATAGAAATCCACTCTTGGGATTGTGATTCTATACTGTTTTCAGAAAAATGGCCATCATATACAGGCATTAAAGGATTGTTGCCTAAAATGTATTTGATATCTGTAAGTAATAACTCTTGATGTTGTTTTTCATGGTGAATTCCAATGGTCAACAGTTTTACGATCTCATCATTGGTATTTTCTTCAAGTAGTTCTATTAATGCTTCGGTGACATAGTTGCGATATGCATATACTTGGGCAACCGTAGGTCTTGATAAATTACCACGATCTGTGCGTACTACACGTTTACCAACACTTTCATAGTAGCTGTTAAATACAAAAGCAAAGTCATCACTAAAGATGGTGTATCCTGGCTTGTGGTGTTTTAATATAAATTCTTCAAAAAACCATGTGGTGTGTCCTAAATGCCATTTAGGAGGAGATACATCTACAATAGGTTGTACGACGTAATCTTCAGTTTGTAAAGGGGTACAGATGGTTTCTGTATGCGCTCTAGTTTCTTTAAAAAAGTCGAGGAGGGTTTGAGTTGTTATCATAGCAAAAGAGTGACCATCTATAGGTCACTCTCAAAGTTACTAATTTTATACGCTTTCGCGAAAGCGAACACACGTTAAGACATCGTTAAAGTGTTTTCTAGGGTAATTATTCTTTTCTAGTTGTTATTTTGTTTCAAATGAAATAGGTAAGGAATATAAGACGCTTACATCTTTTCCTTTTTGTTGTCCAGGTTTCATTTGAGGAATTTTTTTCATTACTCTGATGACTTCTTTTTCGAAATCTTTTTCTGATTTTTCTTTTGGGGCTCGGACTTTTACATTTGTCACATAGCCTTCTTTATTTATTTTAAAAACAACATAAAGATAATGTTTACCAGGTTCAAGACCCTTTGATACTTTTTTTATATCAAAGTTTGAACTCACAATAGCAGAGATGTTATAAGAAAGACATTCCTTAAGTTTTTTATTATCGTCTCCAAAACATCCTGGATATACAGGTACTTTTTCAACGACAGCAAAAGGGATATCCTTTGGTGTTGTCTCTTCTGTTATTTCAATAATTTCTACGTCTTCTTGTGCAACTAATATGCTTGTAGACGTTAGAAAGCATAATGCAATAATAAAGCATCTCATTTTTAGAACGTAAACGGAAGCTTGTATTTACGTACTTCTGGAGTTCCTCCGGAATGTCCAGGTTTTACATCAGGCATAGACATGATTTTGCGCTTGATCTCTGCTTGTAACTCCTTAGATCCACCTTCCATTCCTTTGATTTCTGGGCGTCCTTTTGTATTGATAATCATATCAACTACAACACGAGTACCTTTTTTATGTCCTGCAGGAAATTTAAAACCACGTACTACGTGATTTGCCAATTTTTGTCTAAAACAATTGTTCTTTTGGTTAATAGAACCATCACATCCCGGCCATGTAGGTGGTACTTCACTAATGGTAAGTGTGGTGGTACGTTTCATAGAGACACCTTCTTGTGCAAAAGACACAGTGCTTACTAATACGAAAAGAACTAGGGCTAATTTCTTCATTTTTTTGATTTGCTTTTAGTTTATATTGTAGTTTAAACTGCGACCGCTCCTTTAATATGAGGGTGCGGATCGTAGTTTTCTAAAGTAAAGTCATCAAATTTGAAGCCAAAAATGTCTTTTACCTCAGGATTTATTTTTAAAGTGGGTAAAGTACGTAATTCTCGGGACAATTGTAGCTCTACTTGCTCGAAGTGATTACTGTAAATATGCGCATCACCAAAAGTGTGTATAAAGTCTCCTGCTTCATACCCACAAACTTGTGCCATCATCATGGTAAGTAAGGCGTAACTAGCGATATTAAAAGGAACACCTAAGAAAATATCGGCAGAGCGTTGGTAGAGTTGGCAGCTTAATTTTCCATTTGCAACATAAAATTGAAAAAATGCATGACAAGGAGGAAGCGCTGCTTTTCCATTGGCTACATTTTCAGAAAATGATTTTGAAGTATCTGGAAGTACACCAGGATTCCATGCACTTACAAGCATACGTCTGCTATTTGGATTGGTTTTAAGTGTTTCTATAATCTCTGCGATTTGATCGATTTCTTCTCCATTCCAACTACGCCATTGGTGACCATATACGGGACCTAAATCGCCATTTTCATCAGCCCATTCATTCCAGATACGCACCCCATTTTCTTGAAGGTATTTTACATTGGTATCACCATTCAAAAACCATAGGAGTTCATAAATGATAGACTTTAGATGGAGCTTTTTTGTGGTGACCATGGGAAAGCCTTCAGAGAGATCAAAACGCATTTGATATCCAAAAACGCTCTTGGTTCCTGTTCCTGTGCGATCTCCTTTTTCATTTCCGTTTTCAAGCACATGGCGTATGAGGTCGTGATATTGCTTCATATGAATTGCCCGTGAAGACGGGTAACTTTTTATCCCTGTAAAACAGGTTCGGTTTATTTGTTTTTCTAGTATACGCTTTCGCGAAAGCATATAAAATACCTTCACAAAAAGTGCTCTAAAATAAAAACACCTTCCGAGCTATACAACGGAAGGTGCTTGTAGTTATTATAAGTTGTTAACTAGAAATATAATTTAGCAACCCATACCCGAAATAGGGTCGCCACCACCATTATTTTCGCATGTAGGGCCACAGGTGTAATAAAGAGTTTCAGGACAGGTTAATGATGTTGTAATACAGATCGGATCTTCTGGATTATTCGTTTTTGCTGTAACACAAACATTTGTAGTTTCTCCTCCTTGTATATATCCCAAATTATTTAATTTTGAAATTACTAATTTGTTTAAGTCTAATTTTTTAATTTGTTTTTTCATAAGATTTATTTTTACTGTAAGCAAATCTATCTTTTATGTTTGTTATGAATATTAGAAAAATGTCTCAATTAGTCGAGATTCCCGAAATTTCGACTAATTAGTAGCCTGTTTCTCTAGGTTTCTAATGAAGTATGATGGTTTTATTCCTGTTTTCTTTTTGAAAGCACTAGCAAAAGATTCTGAAGTATTAAAACCTGCTTCTTCACTAATACTTTTAATAGTATACCGTCTTAGTATGCTATTGTCATTCAATTCATTCAAAATGTAATCGATTTTAAGATCATTGATGTAATTACTAAAAGACTTACTTTTATGTTTATTAATAATTTTAGATAAATACTTTGTATTGGTATTACATTTTTTTGCTAACGAAGTGATGTTAATATCTGAGTGTAAAAACTCCTTTTCTTTTTCAAACAATATTAATTTTTCTAATACCGAACTTATGATGTTCTCATCAATATCTAATTTCTTTCTAATGGTTACATTAGCGGAAGTGTTGATTTTTGTTTGAGAGGTGTTTAATTTTAAAATGATAGTTTCAAAATCCTTTTTTTGTTTTTTTCGCTTGTTATATTGAATAATAAAAAGGAAGAGCAAAATAGAAATAAGAATAACTAAATAATAAGCTTGTGCACTTAAAAAACTTGTTTTCTTTTTTAGTTTTTTAATTAGTACTTCTTTATTTTTTAATAACTCAGGGGTGTCAAATTCAGAGTGTAATTTAGTTACTGTGCTTAATTTTTTTGAAGATATAGTGGCGTTAAATTGTAATAATTTATTAGTTATATCAAGCTGGTTTTTATAATCTTTTCTTTTTTTATAATACGTAATTTGAAATTCAAAAGCTTCTTTTATTGATGGTAATAAAATATTTGATTCGGTCACATGAAATATTATATTTTTAAAATATTTTTTTGCATTTTCCTCATCACCGTATTGACTAAGTTGGATTTTTCCTAGGTATAATTGTGATAGTAAATAATATTGGATATAATCTGTAGATTCTCTTTGAGGTGAATTTATAATAAATTCACCTTTTGATAAAAGTTTCTCAGATTTGAGATACTGTTTTTTATAATAAAGATTAATACCTTCATTTACAGTTAAAATATTTTCATGAAATAGAGATTTTCTTTTTGCTAAATCTATAATGTTATGATAATAATAAGAGGCTGAATCATATTTCTTATTATTTCTAAATGACTCAGCTAGATTAATAATGCTAACTATATTTCCAATGGTATCTTTTATTTTTCTATTACTCTCATAAACAAAACATCGTTTATATATAGCTAGCGCTTCTTTATGTGCTCCAATTCTTTCTTTTACTTTTGCTATGTTGTTAAGAATAATATATTCATAATGAGGGATATTATGTTTTTCAGAAATACGTAATGCCTTGATGTAATGACTAAGTGCAATCTCATTTAAATAATTATCGTAATAAACACCACCCATATTAACAAATACGGGAAGAAGATTTTTATTGTTCAAATGTTTGCTTTCTGAGGCTATTCGTTCAATTAAATCAAGTTTTTTATTATTATCTGTTTCATATGCCGATAGATAATTTAAAGAAATAATTTTTCTTATAGTATCATTTTTTAAAGTAGCTTTTTTTAGAAATGTATTTAAATACTTTACAGATAATATAGTGTCCTTGTAATTTTTTCGAGCTTGAAGTAATAAATATTTATATGATTTATTTTGTAATGAATCAGGAATAATAAATTCTTTTTCTTGTCCAATAACGTTTGGTGAAAAGTAAATTACCAGAAAAATTGTAAAAAAAAGATTTAATATATATCTAGGCATTATTATGTAACTTTAAAAAGGGAGTATATAATATACGTGTCTTTAATAAATCACGTAAATAGAATGTTTAGCATTGTTTTTTGAGCAAATTAAAGTAAAGTAATTAATTATCATTATAAATTCTACTAAAATTAGACTGATTCATACAAAGCTTTGATAGCATCTATTTTCTAATAATTTTTTTGGTCTTAAACTTCCGTGAATATCGATTCGAAATTCCGTGAATATCGATTATTCTTTCTTGTTTTCTCTTTTAAAAACAACAACTTTTGACTTGTATAATTTTAATTTTAAGCAGGTTAAAAGATTTTTTTTGGGATTAACCATCCTCCTTAAATAAAGGGAGTGGAATATGAATAGACTAAAAGGCCACTTGATAAAAATAGTATTGTCAATTATTATAACATTTAATAAGAGAAGTTCTAATATGTACTTCTCTAAAAATTCAAAATTATTATGAAATATATATCAAGAATGAAATTTCTAGTTGTTTTAAGTATTATGATACTCATCTCTAGTTGTAGTGAAGAAGCTATAGAAGAATCTAGTCTTACTACAGTAGATAGTGATTTTAAAGTAGAACAGATTCTAGAAATGCCTGCAAATGGAGATCAAAAACTAGCGTATAGTCTTCTAGATAAAAATCAAAAATTACTACTTTGGAATAAAAAAATTAATCAAGTATTAATAAGTGATAAATTAATTTTAGATGATGAACAAAGTAATCTTTTAAATGAATTATTACATAAAATAAATAATAACGTAGATCTCTTTGGTGAAGATACAAATGAATATTCGGATTATTTTAAATACGTATATGTTCCAGATTTCATAAAAAGGTCAGAACAAATATTTACTAATGATCAAATCCTTTCCATATTCTCTAATTTCTCATCTATAGATGTTAATATGAATCAACAATATAAAATTGAAGATGCTCCTATAGGAGAAAAGGAATGTAATTGTAATGAATCTTCGTCTATTAGTTGTTCATTTAATACAGTAGATTGTGTTAAAGGGGGATGTAAAGAAACAATAGCTTCTTGTGGGTTTTTAGGATTTTTTGAATGTAATGGTAGATGTAACTTCTTTTAAATTCTAAATAAATGAAAAGCTTATATATACTACCAATTATATTTTTGTTTTTTGTAGGATGTAATCAAAAAGGAAAATCTGATTTGGCAGCTATTGAAGTAATTGGAAAAGAATATAACTTCGGCGAGATAAAGTATGATGACACGCTTACACATACATTTAAAATTAAAAATGTGTCTAATAATTACTATTTAATTGATAAAGTAGGTGTGAGTTGTGGATGTACTTCTGCAATATTTACTGAAAATCCTGTAATTAAAAATGAGTATGCTCAAGTTGAGGTAGGCTATATAGCATCTAAAGATGATATAGGATTAGTTGAAAAATCTATTGTTGTTTCTGATAATAGTGAAAAAGGATTTCAAATCTTATATTTAAAAGGAACTGTTGTTAAGTAGTTGTTTTTTAAATTTTAATAATCATTATAAAGTAGACCTTGAATAATAACTTTACTTTATTCAGGGTCTATATATATTATTAATGACACATTATCTGCTTAAATAGCATCACTCACTACAAGGTATAATACCTCTATACTTTTGTCAAAAAAGATAAGGTGAAAACCCTAAAATTTTATTAGTAAAATGAAGTATTTGAATACTACTTTGTTGACTTGTTCTGAAAAGCATTATTTATTGTAGACTTTTTTATTTTGAATTGTTTATTATGCTTTCGCGAAAGCATATAAAATACCCTCACAAAGTGTGCTCTAAAATAAAAACACCTTCCGTTGTATAGCTCGGAAGGTGTTTGTAGTTATTATAAGTTGTTAACGTCATCTGTTTATTACAAACGTATCATAATTTGAATAGGATTTTAATTAAGTTTGTTTAAACTCATCTTATTTCTTGAAAAATAAAAAGTTTAAAATCAGTTAATTATTAGCATATTTCTTTAGTTAATTTACATCTAGGGTCATTTCTGACTTCTGATTTTAATGTGTTACACCCAACACTCCCTCCAAATACAGAGTCAGTATTTGTTAGTTTTGATATGATTAATTTATTCAAAAGAAGGTTTTTTTTAATTTTTCTCATAAGTACTATATTGTTTATTAATTGAATTGAAATCTACTCTATATATAGTTATACGAGGTTAATTTGCGTCAAGTTTTAGTCTAAATTCTAAGAATTACGAGTCATTAGATAGTTCTTTTTTTAGATTTCTAATGTAATACGAAGGTCTAATCCCTGTCTTGTTTTTAAAGGCTCTTGAAAAGGATTCTGCGGTATTAAATCCAGCTTCTTCACTTATTGTTTTAATGGTATACTTCTGTAGTGTAGTATTTTCCCTTAATTCCTTTAGGATGTAATCAATTCTGAGATAGTTAATATAATTTACAAAAGATTTGTCTTTGTAAACATGAATAATTTTAGGTAAATACTTTGTGTTAGTACCACATTTTTTTGCAAGAATAGCTAGTGTGATATCCTTTTGCAAGAATCCTTTTTGCTTTTCAAATTGATCTAGTTTCTGTAAAATGGTAGTAATAGTGATTTCATTAATGCCTTCTAGAAGGAGATTTGAAGTATCAGAGGCATCATGATTAGAATTGCTTTTGGTGTCTTGATTGTCTAACTCTGAAATGATACTATTAAATTGATTTCTATACTTTTTATGCTTATTGTATTGTAAAATAAATAAGATGATAAGAAATAAAATAAAAATGATCAAATAGACTATCTGGATACTATTAGTTGTTTCTTTTTGTTTTAGTTGTTGAATTAATGCTTCTTTGTTTTTCAAAAGTTGTGGCGTATCAAATTCAGAGTAAAGCATATCAACAGTATTTATTTTTCGAGAAGAGATTGTCGCTCTAAGTTTAGATAATTTAATAACTGCGTCAAGCTGTTTTTTTAGATCTTCTTTTTTCTCATAATATCTAATAAGGTATTCGTATGCTTCTATAGTATTTGGTATGATTACTTCTGTTTCTGATGCTAATGAATCTACTTTAATAAAGTTTGCTTTTGCTTTTTCTTCATCGTTATATAAGGCAAGTTGTATTTTCCCTAAATATAAAATGGCTAGTATATGATGCTTTTGACTTCCTACAGAAAAGTCCATTTGAGAATACCCTTTTAATAATAACTTTTCTGCTTCTACATATTTTTTTTTGTAAAAGAGATTAATGCCCTCATTAATGGTTGCCAAATTTCCATAAGAAGGAGACTCCTTATAAGCCCTATCAATGATAGCATGATAATAATAGGAAGCAGAATCGTGCATTTTATTATGACGCATAGACTCCGCAATATTTATTGTGGTTCCTATAATTGCAATCGTATCTCTTTTTGACATTTCATAGGCATAGCATTTTTTATAGAGCGGTAACGCTTCTTTGTGTTTGCCTACGTCTTCTTTTATTTTGGCAATGTTGTTTAGTATAGCAGACTCTACTCTTTTGCTATTGTAGTCTTGAGCAATTTTTAATGCTTTAAGGTAATAGGTAACGGCTGTTTCATAATCAAAATAGTCATGATAAGCGGTACCTGCATATATGTATGTAGAAACAAGGTCTTCATCACTTATGTCTTGAATGTCAAGTAATGCATTATTAATAAGATTAAGTTTTGCTTCTTTATTTTTTGTGTAGTATGAAAGATTAATGTGTCCATTTAATTTATCTAGATTACTACCTCCATCTATTGCTTTTGCTAAATAGGTGTTGAAATATGTTAGAGAAGCAATAGTATCTGTTGGATTCTCTAGTACTTTATTATATAAATAATCATAGGTCTTACCTGAAAGTGAATCGGGAATATGATGTGTATTTTCCTCTTGAGCAATTGCTGTAAGTAAAGTAAAGAGCGTAATTAAGAAGTAAATATAACTTCGTCGACACCTTAATAAATAGGTCATTAACACATGTTTTTTGAAAAAAAGTCAATTTATTTCAAACGAAATAACGCTTTAACATGACCATAAGAACCTGTCTATTCTTCCTTCTTTAATTACCTGTTTTAGAGTTTTTTAAAATTTTCTTTTTCTTTTTCGAATTCTTAGAATTACGACTTTGAATTCTCAGAATCACGATTGTCTTCTCTTGGGTTTTATGTGATAATCTTTAATATTTGAACTGTTCATCATAACATAATTATTAAAAATAGTACTGTACAGTGTAGATAATTTTAATAATGTGTGTTTTAATAAACACACTCTAACAATTCTGTTTTTGAAGAAAGTAGACATATACTTGAATGTCTTAAAATGATCAAGAATTGAAATAATACAAAAAACAAACAATTATGTTAAAATCAATTTCAAATTTAGGAAAAGAGCTAAGTAAAACAGAAAAGAAACAAATTAATGGAGGTTTTGGAGATGTTTTCTTTGATAGCTGTAGTGGTATCGAAATTAGATTCGAGTGTCTTAGTAACCCAACTTGCGGATGGAATGGGACCTCTTGTTATACAAAAACTCCTCACATAATTTAATATAGCTAGATAAACAAGATAGATCACTAGTGGTCTATCTTGTTTATTCTCTGATGAATCACATACATTATTATTATGAGTAAAATATGAAATTTAGTATCTGTGGCGCGATACTAAGTTTTTTTTTGCTTTCGCGAAAGCGTATAATTCCTTAACTAAAATAAGTTAATCCCTATATTTCAAGGGTATATCTTAAAATGAATTCTTATTTTTATGTTCCTCAACCGACTTAAAAATATGATGTATTTCCCCTCACGATATAATGTATATCTAAAAAGTGTTCCCGTACTTATTATTTTGTTTTTTAGTGTACACTATCAAACATTTGCTCAGCGACAAAACATACCTAATGATCTAAGACTAGAAACAACAGATCAACTTACATCTAATATTTTAGAATTGCCTCAGGAGGAGTCGGCTATATTTGAAAAAGAACTTTTAAGAAGGCTTGAGAGTAATGATGATAGAGTTGTATTATATGAAGAGCTGAGTCGAGCGCTTTCAAAACAAGGAAATCATAAGAGGTCTGTGGCATATGTTAAGGAAGCAATTACGTATGCACAGTTTATAAAGAATAAAGAAAAACTTGTTGATTTATATACATTACTTGGGAATTCAGAATTAATCGCTTGGCATAATCAAGAGGCCCTTGATGCTTACTACAAAGCACTAGAAATTGCTAAGAAACAGGGTAATATTGATCATCAAGTAGTGATTATAAATCCAAACATTGCTATTGTTAGGCGTAGAATGAGGCAGTTAGACAAAGCTTTAGAGGCTTGTAATGAAGCGCTCGCTAGTATAGCTAATACAACCTATTATGATAAAAAAGACCATGTAAACTTACTTACTATAATTTCAGACGTTCATTTAGAAATACAGCAATCAGAAACTCGCTTAGATTTACATCAATATGACACTGTTTTAAAATATGTAAACCAAGGACTCTCTATGAGTAATCAATTAGATTATAAGTTAGGTCTCGTAGATTTATATACAAAAAAAGGAACCGTTTATTTTTATAAAAAAGAATATACAGCATCATTAGAATATTTAAAAACGGCTGACCGTATTCTTAAAGAAAGCAACATAAAGTATAAAACCTACATTAATAATATTAATTATTTTTTAGCAAGCTGTTATGTAGAAAAAAAAGAATACAAAAATGCAATAGAGAAATTACAGTTAATTATAGACTTGAAAGAAGAAGAGGATAAAAATCATTCTAAATTAATCAAAACCTATAAGTTAATGGCAACTTCTTATGAAGGTCTTGATGATCATAAAAGTTCTTCTTATTGGTATAGTAGGTACAGTAAATTAAATGAAAAGTATCAGAAGGATAAGGATAAGGTTGTAAATACAATTTATGAGAAAGATACAGGTCTTTTAGGACAAGAGATTGCAGCTCAAAAAAGAAATGCTATTTATTTTTTATGCCTTCTTATTGCTGTTTCTGGAATCTGCATCCTTATTTTATATATATATAAGAAGAAGCAACGTGCAAGCAAACAGTCTTTTGATAAATTACTCAAAAAGGTAAACCAATTAGAAAAATCTTCTAAAGAATCTTTAAAACCAAAGGAGAAAACTCGAGAAGTAGTTATTGATGATGAAAAAGTAAGAGCTGTTCTTAAAGGTCTTAAACGTCTGGAGGAACAAGAGTTCTTTTTAAGTACAGATTGTAGTTTACGATCTATGGCTAAGAAAGTAAAAACAAATGCAACCTATCTATCTAAAATTATAAATACGCATAAGGGGCTTAGTTATAATGATTATATTAATAATCTTCGAATAGATTATGCAGTAAATCGTATTAAAAGTGACAAAAAATTTCGTTCTTTTTCTATTAAATCTATTGCTACAGAACTAGGATATAAAAGCGATTATTCATTTGCCAAGCACTTTAAATCTAAAACAGGAATTAACCCATCTTATTATATAAAAAGGATAGAAAATATTTAGAATCAATATGTTAGTTATATTTTTTTTGAATTATAGAACCCTATTTTAAACAATTTAGGGGTTGTATATTATGTTTCTATAGAGATTGCAATTACATTTAAGGAGTGCTTAAAAAGAATATTTTAAAATTTTAAGTACGTTAATTATTATTAATTATTGCAAAAAATATACTCAAATGAAGAAACAGGTAAAAAAGGGGATAAACCTTCAAAAACTTACAATTGCCAGAATACAAACTAGCGAGATGAACCATATTAATGGAGGTGATTGCATACCTACGAGTCACTGTTATGGAGACGAAGATGGATGGTCAGATTGGTATTGTGGTCCTACAGTTGATATTCCATAGAATATATTATACATTACAAAACGCCATCAGAAATGATGGCGTTTTTTTTGCCCTATTTTGTTTGATATAAGGCAGTGTTTTTTTGTATATCATTGACTATTAAGTATTTTAATTTACAATTCAAAAACAGATTGTATTTGATTTTAAAAAGGGAATACCGAAAACCTTAAATAGAGTAGGTCTTTATTAAACCATAATAACATGAAGAAGTCATTAAAAGAATTAACACTCAACAAAGAAACTATCAGTAATCTTGAACTAAATAAAATTGAAGGAGGACACTCTGCTTGTTGTCCTACATATGGAGCTTTAAATAGCTGCCCACCTCCAGGAGCACACTGTTTATAAGAAAAGTATAGTTAGTTTAGAGGAATTATACTTTGAAAGCTGTCTTGTAGGCAGCTTTTTATTCTTTAAACACCTTACGATAAAGGGGAAGCCGAAAACCTTAGACAGAGTAGGTACTTTATTATATAAAATTAACTCATGAAGAATTCATTGAAAGAATTGACATTAAGTAAGGAGGTTATTAGTAATCTAGATTTAAATAAAATAGAAGGAGGAGGATCGCATTGCTGTCCAACAGGACCAAATTTTAGTTGCCCTCCTCCAGGAGCACAATGCTACTAATAAATGTATAGTTAGTTGAGAGGAACTATATTTTTAAAAACGGTCTCTTATAGGCAGTTTGTTCCTTAAAATACTTTAACCATAAGGGGAAACCGAAAACCTTAAATAGAGTAGGTCTTTATTAAATCAAAGTAGTCATGAAAAAGTCATTAAAAGAATTAACACTCAACAAAGAAGTAATCAGTAATCTTGAATTAAATAAAATAGATGGAGGAGGAGCAACACATTGTTGTCCTACAGACGGTCCTTTAAATACATGTCCTCCAGCTGGAGCACAATGCTACTAGCATAAAGAACTAAATGTAATGTATATAGTTTAAGGGCCTAATACATTATAAAAGCTATCTGAAAGGATAGCTTTTTTTATTCTTGTTCTTTCATAAAATTAAAAGTTTAAAGAGGAAGAATTCATCGAGTGTTTCGTGAGTTTGACGCAATGTTTATTTACTACAAGGGGTTTTATGCTCATATACACTTACAATGATTATATAATACCAGAAATAATAGCTTTTAAAGAAATTTAAAATAAACGATTCTCTAAATAGTTGGTTTTTAACACCTTATTTTGTTTGATATGAGGTGCTAAATGTTGTAACACATTGATTAACAGCATACTTTTATCATGAATCAAATAAGGTTAATCATGTTGTTGATTTTAGGGAAATGTTGAAAACCTACACTAGAGTAAGCTCATTATAAACGAATATATATCATGAAAAAGTCATTAAAAAAATTATCACTAAACAAAGAAGTAATTAGTGGTTTCGAATTAAATAAAATTGAAGGAGGGGGTTCCTGCAATTGTAATGGAAATAATGGAAATGGGCCAACACAAGGACCACTTTTTAGCTGTCCGCCTCCAGGAGTACAATGTTACTAAAATTTACAATAAGGGGATGCCGAAAACCTTTCTAGAGTAGGCGTTTATTAACTAATATATAATATCATGAAAAAATCATTGAAAGAATTATCACTTAGTAAAGAAGTGATTAGCAGTTTAGAATTAAATAAAATTGAAGGACAAGGAACTTGTGGTTGTGGACCAGGAAGTAATGAAGGAACTTTAATTAGTATACCACCTCCAGGTATGCAGTGCTTCTAGTATATACGGTATAATATGTCTAGTCCTAACTAATCGATACAGATTATTAATGGATTAAATTTATTAATTAAAGCTGAACAATGATATCATTG
>NZ_CANLOB010000025.1 GCF_947492815.1 uncultured Dokdonia sp. | reverse complement strand
CTCAACTCCTCAACTCCTCAACTCCTCAACTCCTCAACTCCTCAACTCCTCAACTCCTCAACTCCTCAACTCCTCAACTCCTCAATTCCTCAATTCCTCAACTCCTCAACTCCTCAACTCCTCAACTCCTAAACTCCTAAACTCCTAAACTCCTGAACTCCTGAACTCATAAACTCATAAACTCATAAACTCATTACTAACAGTATACATTTTCGCGAAAGCGGAAAAAAAGCGAATTCAAATTGACTCTTTTTTTAGTATTTTAGGGGAAACTATTTCAATCCTATGCAAATAAAAGAATCTTCCGAAATTTATGATGTAATCATTGTAGGTTCTGGTGCTGGTGGCGGTATGGCCACCAAACAATTAGCAGACGCAGGTTTTAATGTTGCTGTTGTAGAAGCAGGTCCCTTTTTTGATCCCGCCGACCCCAAAACAATGACACAAATGAAATGGCCTCATCAATCGCCTAGAAGAGGTGCGGGAACAGATCGCCCTTTTGGAGAATTTGATATGGCATATGGCGGCTGGGAGATAGAAGGAGAACCGTATACGCATGAACCCGGAACGGAGTTCCGTTGGTTTCGATCGCATATGCTGGGAGGACGTACCAATCATTGGGGACGTATCTCTCTGCGTTTTGGCCCTAAAGATTTTAAAGGAAAAACACGTGATGGATATGGAGAAGATTGGCCTATAGGATATGAAGATGTAAAACCCTATTATGATAAAGTAGATAAACTCATTGGTGTTTTTGGCACCAACGAAGGACTAGAAAATGATCCTGATGGTTTTTTCTTACCACCTCCTAAACCAAGATTACACGAACTTTTTTATATACAAGGCGCTAGAAAATCAGGAATTCCTGTGATTCCAAGTAGAATGTCTATGCTTACCAAACGAATAAATAATGATCGTGGGGTTTGCTTTTACTGCGGGCAATGTGCGCGATCTTGTTCTGTGTATGCCGATTTTTCTTCAGGAAGTTGCCTGATTTTTCCAGCTCAAAAAAGTGGCGGAAAAGTGCGCTTATATACCAACTGTGTCGTACGTGAAGTGACAACAAATGAAGAGGGAAAAGCAACAGGGGTATCGTACATTAGTAAGAATGATCGTAGAGAATATAAATTAAAAGCACGCGTGGTTGTACTCGCTGCTTCTGCATGTAGCTCTGCTCGTATCTTATTAAATAGTAAAAGCCCTCAGCATCCTAACGGTTTAGGAAATAGTTCTGATGTGGTGGGTAAATATTTACATGATTCTACAGGGTCTAGTCGCTCAGGTTTTATTCCTCAGTTAATGAATAGAAAACCTTCTTACAATGAAGATGGTGTGGGTGGACTACATGTCTACTCACCTTGGTGGGGTGACAACTCTCAACTAGATTTCCCAAGAGGATATCACATTGAAGTTTGGGGAGGTATGGGAATGCCTAGTTATGGCTTCGGATTTAATGCTAATGAATTCAATAAATTCTTTGGAACTAAAGTAGGTGGATATGGCGATGTCTTACGAGATGATGTGAAGAAATATTATGGGGCTGTCGTCGGAATGGCTGGCCGTGGTGAAGGAGTTGCCCGTAAAGATAATTACTGTGAAATTGATGAAACCACCGTGGATCAATTTGGAATTCCAGTACTCAAATTTAATTACAAATGGAGTGATTTAGAACGAAAACAAGCAACCCATATGCAAAGCACGTTTGAAGAAATTATCCATAATATGGGCGGGCAAGTATTAGGTGATAGACCCGGAGGACCTGACAATGGTTTAAATAAACCCGGTGAAATCATACACGAAGTAGGAACTACGCGTATGGGGAACGATCCTAAAACATCAGTGACTAATAAGTTTAATCAACTGCACGATGTAGACAATGTATTTATTGTAGATGCCGGGCCTTTTGTTTCCCAAGCAGATAAAAACTGTACATGGACCATACTGGCACTCTCTTGGAGAGCATCAGACTATATTATTGAGCAGTTGAAACAACAGAATATATAAGTAGTGAAAAATAGAATTAGTACTTTATTATTCTTTACTTACTTATTAATAGGGCATCAAGTAATTTCTCAAAATACAATTAAAGTAACGAGCAAAGAAACAGGAAAAGAATTAGAAATTTCAAACCGTATTAATAATGAGACACGATTACCTGTATTTTATTTTGAGACGTATTCTATTGAATACCCTCATAAAGATTCATTAAGATTTTTTACTAACATACTCCTAGAAAATAACATTCACTCTATAGAGTTAAGTAGTCATTGTAATACAAATGAATTACTAAGAGATAGTAAACTATCATTAAAACGAGCAGAAAAAATAGCAACTTTGATGGAAGAATTAGGATTCAAAATAGGAAATATTGAAATAAATGATAATAGAGATACTCAACCTGTTAGCTCCTTAAAAAATGATTCAAAAAATCAGAGAGTAGAAATTTATATAATAAAAAAATAACTGTTGGTTATGGACAGAAGACAAAGTATACAAACCATGTTACTAGGCGCAGGTGCCATAAGCCTTGGCTTACACAGCTGTGTAGGTGAAGGAGAACCTGCATTAGAAGAACAAATTATTGAAAGCGCCGATGGTTTTTTTGGACGAACTCCAGAAGAATTAGAACGCATAGAAAAACTGAATGCCGAACAACTTTTTAATGAGCATGAACTAGAAACTATTGCTGTATTAAGCGAAGTGATTTTACCTCCAAAACCTGAAGTAGGAGGCCCATTAGAAGCTGGTGTTCCTGAATTTATAGAATTTATTGGCAAAGACATGCCAAGAATGCAAAATACCTTATTGGGTGGTTTATTGTGGCTTGACAACCAATCGCTTGAGTTATTTAATAAAGAGTTCAAATCCCTAGAGCTTTCGCAACAAAAGCAAATCTTAGATCCCATTGCTTTTTACGATCCTGAGGTTCCGTCTAGAAAACGTCCTTTTGAAATCCAATGGTTTAGTTTGATGCGTAATCTTACCATGACAGGTTACTACACTTCTGAATGGGGAATCAAAGACTTAGGTTACAAAGGAAATCAACCTAATGTATGGGATGGGGTTCCGCAAGATGTACTCGATCAGCATGGTGTTGCCTATGATCCTGAATGGATTGCCAAATGCATCGATCAAAGCAAACGTGGAGACATTGCAGAATGGGATGAACATGGGAATTTATTGACTTGATTAATTGTTTAAAAGTGACAAAGTCTTTCCCCGATCCTAAAGGGGTGGACTTTTCATTAATCTTGATTTAGTTAGAAATTTTCGCTCCCTTTAGGGTAAGGGAAATGAAAATTTGGCAAAAGAAGAAAAAGCTGAACTCAAACTCCAAAAAAAATAATTATACAAATTTGACAGCTTACGATGCATTAAACTCATATTATGAAAATTAATATTGTTACAAATAATTTTAAAAAAGCAACAAGGTATTTAAATATTTCAATGTTGATTTTCTGTATATTCATGATTATCACTTTTATATCGTTATGGTTTACAGATAGTGACTTTATGGAAGGTATTTTTGTTATTTTTTTGTTTGCTAGTGGAGTTATGTTATTGATCTCTATTTTTCTTCTGATACTTAGACCGGTTTTTAAAAAAACAATTGAAATAAATGAGAATCAAATAGAAGCATTACATATTAATTCTAACGTCGACACGAGCCAAATCAAAGAAAAAGCAGAAATAACTTATTTTGGGAATAATCTCAAAATAATTAACGATCCGAGAGACTATGAGCTTAATAATACAACTGTTTTTAAGTTATTAAAAAGCAACAATGAAATTACAACTACTAATACTTTTATAAAATCTAAGTGGTTAGATATTCCACCAAGAGAAATATTTAAGTCTATTGTAAGTGCTTTAGAAGGATGGAATTAACCAATGTTAGCTATCTCCTGAATTTATAAAACAATTGTTTTTACTAAAAACCTAGTATTTTTACCTTACATCATTAAAAGTTTAAACTGACAAAAAAGTATGCTCAACATTATCCTTATACACCCTGAAATCGAAAAAGTCTTTCCCCGACCCTAAAGGGTAGACTTTTCCTTCATCTTGATTTAGTTAGAAATTTTCACTCCCTTTAGGGTTGGGGAAATGAAAATTTGCATTACTTTGAAAACCTCAAATAACTACTAATGCTCAACATCGTACTCATCCACCCAGAAATTCCTAATAATACCGGAAATATTGGCAGGCTTGCATTGGGTTCTGGATGTCGTCTACATCTAGTAAAACCACTAGGGTTTGAAATTACAGATACGCGTCTTAAACGTGCTGGACTGGATTACTGGCAACATTTATCAGTTACCTATTACGATAGTATAGACGACTTTTTCGAAAAACATGCAGAGGCGAAATTTACCTTTCTGTCTAGTCATGGCGCAAAGTTTCACTATGACATTCCTTTTGAAGAAAATCTCTTTTTAGTTTTCGGAAAAGAATCGAAAGGGCTGCCTAAAGAAATTACTTCAAAATATTCAGATTCACTTTATAAGATCCCATTATATAGTGAGCATATACGTAGTTTAAATCTTGCAAACGCAGTAGGTATTGTTGTATATGAAGGCATACGACAGTTACAACTTTAGTTTACAATCAGTTTTTGAGTACTTATAGTATTGTCTTGACGTAATTTCACAAAATAGATTCCTTTAGAAAAATTAGAAACATCTATGATACTATTTTCTGTAATCCTTTCAGAACTCATAAATTGCCCTAACACCGAATAGATTTCTAATTGACTATTTTGCGCTACTCCCTCTATTCGAAATGTATTTGTAGTTGGATTCGGATAAATACTAACCTCTAAAGGTTTGAGTTCATTGGTTTCTGTAGCAAGTACATCATCTACTTGTACGCTATTAGCTAACATTCTAATATAGGCTGCTTGGTAATAAATAGCAGGTTCTGAAATCTCCCAAGAGCTATTGGGATATCCATCATTAAAATCTAAATAACTCTTTTGTGCTGGCTGCCCTGCTGGAGGTGTTAAGGTAGTCACACTAAATGAATCGTTAGGACCTCCCGTCACAAAACCAGGTGCTGGACCTATAGGACTTGTTACTGCATTATCATAATCTGTCCCGTCATAAAACCAACTATGATAAATCTCATTAACGCTACGCTCAGCCCCGAAATCATACATATTTGAAAGGTATACCATCCCTTGAGGGTTTACGCCATGGAAGTAGTGAATTACCTCCTCTATATACCCTCTATAACTCTCATTTTGTGATGGGTTAATATTGCTATCTATCACAAGTTTATTTACAGTCGCATAACTAGCTTTAGGATTATTAGAGCCCCAGTGATATGAAAAATCAGGTTGAAATGCTCTATATAAATCTTCATCAGACATTCCATAATACCCATTAAAATTATTTTGAGCATCAGATGAAAACGAATCTAAAATAGTTGTTATCGTTGCAGTATCTGCTCCAGCAGTATTTGCATATAGAAGCAATGCATCATGCACTTGTATTTTATAAGGTCCCCAAAAAGGAGAGTTCACCGTTTGTAAATCTGGCACTTTACTCACAACATAGTCGCTATATAACGTATTTCCCGTAAGGTCAAAAAGATATGCCGAAGCTACGACAAACTCTTCTTCTTGCGCTTCTACATCTCTATCGGCATCTCCTGCTATAATACTTCCGTCGTCACAATTGGTTTCCAACGTGCCGTTTTCAACGAAGGGTTGTGCATATGCATAGGAAGCGATAGAACGTTCTTGTAATAATGTAGCAAAATCATCATACCCAGCAACTCCAGAAAACACTTTGGAAGCATGTGCAAACATACCAGCTACAGCAATAGAAGCTGAAGTACACGTAGGTCCATAATAACGTGTATCTACATTTAAACTTGGAGGAGATTCAATATTCTCTTCAAAATTCCGACTTCCCATTTTTATAATAGTACTCCCATCTTCTTGATTCATTTTAAGCAACCAGTCTAATTCCCATTTTACTTCATCAAGTACATCGGGAATCCCATTTCCAGATTCAGGAATATTCCAATCGTCAGAAAAAGCTTGTGGATTTTCTTCATAAGCAGCCAATAAATCATGTACGGCATCACTAGCAAATGTGACATACTTATTATAATCACCTGCATCAAACCATCCCCCTGACAATTCTTTTTCTAACGCTACATTCCCTTGATCATAAATATAACGTGTTTGCGTATCCTGAAGAAAGTTATCACCATCTGTCCATCCCTGTGCATAAGGCTCTGATTTAGGTGCATTACAGCGATTGTAATAAAACATACGCCCTGCGGACTTCATAACATCATCATATACTCCAACTCCAATAGTAAATACAGCCGATCGCTCATTAATAGTTGCATCGTATAAATAGTAAGACCCTTCTTCTGTAAGTAATGAAAAGTCCACCCACCAACCTCGATCACCAGATTGAGCATGGGTATTCCCATTATTCCATAATACAGGATTTATAGAAAGTACTGTAGCATCTGTCACAGCATCACGCACTTCTATAGTAGTCGGCGCAGTATAAGACATAGCACTATTATATCCTATTTGCGGATCACTTAACACACCTACTTTAATAGCTTCAGGAGTGTAGCCAAATTGATCTACATGGATATGATTACTTAATTCTTGAGAAAAAACAACTATAGGAAAAAATAGCAATAATAATGCGTAACAACGTTTCATAGCAATAGCTTAGTTTTTAGTTAAATATACTTAAATGAATAAGAAATTCAAAACCTCTTATTATCTTAAGTCCTTATATACTATGCTATACGGTAGCAGATACTTTATTGGATGTTTATACCATTTACAATTTGAAACTATCTTATAAAGTAACGATCGTAAACTTTCCTTCTGTAGGATCCAAGTATTCTAATAAAGCAGGTATTAAATCGTCACCAAATTCTAAATAAAACTCAGCAAAATTCGTATTACGCTCTTGTAAACTGTGCAATGGGAAAATAGCATTTTGCACATCGACGACACGTTGTACGTGATCTCTCAATTTACGTTTTTGAGCTTTTAACAATCGCTGTTCTAAATGATCTAATCCTTTTAATTGTTTTACTTCCTGCGCTTGTACAGCTCCTATAAAAGAAGCATCTGTCTCGGCAGCAAGTGTATGCATACTTTTAAACTGTTCTTTCAAAAATGTACGTTGTTCAGAAAAATCAATATCTATATTAGAAATTGCTCGTATTTTTTGATTTACTAACTCATTTTGCTTTAAAAACAATTGAGGAATTGTAATATCTAAAGCTTCGGTTTTTTTCTTATGTTTTTCAGTTCTGATCAATGCAGAATTTCTAAGAAGCAACATTGGAAAAGGCACTCGCATCGTTTCAAAACAGGATTTTAATTGAAACCAATATGCTAATTCTCCTCCACCTCCAATGTACGTAAGATTTGGTAAAATAACTTCCTGAAATAAGGGACGCAGTAATGCATTTGGCGAAAAGCGTTCTGGATGTGTTTTCAATTCAGAACGAATTTCAGTTTCGGTAAAACGAATGTCTGTAGTATTAATGACAAAATCATTTCCATCTCTAATAATACGCTCACGTATTCCTTTAATGATATAAAAAAGATTTATTTCTCTAGGGTGTACTTGTTCTGGATATCCTAAAGCTGTTAAGCCTTTAGTCTGTTTTGTCACTTCTTTATGAGCAACTTCTTCAAATAGTTCTCGCTCTACATATGGAGCAAATATGCTCTTTAACCCTATATCATTCCCATCTACAATCACAAGGCCATATTCTCCAAAAAGTTCATTAGCAAGATATCGTGTGGCATCTGCAAGATTTGTATGTTTTAAATACGCTTCTTCAAAAAGAGAGGCTAAATACTGTGCATTTTTCGAACTCCCTAAAGCTGTTGAAAATAATTCTAAAACGGCATCGAGTCCTTCTGTTGATAATTCACCTACAGCGCCACCATCTTCTCGATTCCATTGAATTTTCGATCCTTTAAATCGGAAGTAATTAATTTCGTCAAAATCATGATCTTCGGTTGCCATCCAGTAAACAGGTACAAAATCATATTGGGGATGTTGCTGTTTTAGCTTTCGCGAAAGCGTAATTGTGTGAATAATCTTATATAAAAAATACAACGGTCCTGTAAAGAGATTTAATTGGTGACCTGTTGTAATAGTAAATGTAGTTGTTGCTGAGAGTTTTTCTAAATGCAATTGTGTGGCATCAGAAACAGAAAATTGGCTGTATTGTTGTTCTAAGGAAGAAACAAGTACATCTCTAGATGCTTGTGTAAACCATTCTTTTTTCTCTTCAATTTGCGGTTCAAAATTTTCTAATGAAGGAAATCTGTTATAAAAAGGAATTACTTGGTTGTGTTGATCTAGATAATCACAAATAAGCTTTGAGAAATATCCTGTTTCAGGATGCGTAATGGTGTCTTTTTGCATTTTGGCTAACAATTTCCTTCCAAAAATAGGTCTTTTGGTGGTGATTACATAATATGCTCTGTCTGAATATATCGATGAAAATTACAATTCATTCTATGAAAAACACCCCCCTATGTCATACATCGAGAAAACTGGTTTTTTCATCTAAAAGTTGGATTTATTCTATGATTGTGGACTTTTACATGCTAGTTTAGCAATCCCAAATCATTATAAAAATGCAACATTTACAACATACTTTAATCGCTCTAGTATTTCTTATTACAGGAACTACATATAGTCAAGTAGCACTCGCTCCTTCTGCACCAAATTCATCTGAAAATTATAAAGTAACTGCAGCCTATCAAGGCGTATATATTCCTAATGTAAGTATAAAGAATATTACAGATGCACCTGCTGTTGTTCAAAAGGATGCACGTATTCCTAGTATGCTTGTTTTTAATAAGACTACAAGCAAGCAATTAAAATCTGGATATTATTTTTGGAATGGAAAACAATGGGAGGTATACGATACATCTATCGTTGCTCCTGATACTGGACTTGCTGTTACAGATACAAAGGCTCCAGTACTAGCGCCTTCTTCAACAATAGCTACTTCTGAAGAATCGGCTGTTAGTCTACGATAAGAAGATACCGTAGTTATTTAATTTTCTTTAGTTCATTTATAATTATGTGTAAGGCATATTTTAAGGTTACTTCCAAAACCTAAAATTGTCTAAAAACCTCAATTTTATTTTACGATAATAGGTATATTTAAGGCTTTATCTTAAAGAAACCTTTATGCGTCATTTTTCATTATTCCTATTCTTACTTACAGGAATACTTCAAGCACAAGTCCAATCTCCATCAGAATTTTTAGGATACGAGATCGGCTCTCAATTTTCTAGACATTCAGATGTAGTTCGTTATTTTGAACATGTAGCTCAAAACAGTGATCTTGTAACGTACCAAGAATATGGTAGAACAAATGAAAGGCGTCCACTTACTTACGCGGTTGTTACTTCAAAAGCAAATCATGGGAATATTGAAAATATCAGAACAGCCAATCTTGCACAGGCAGGAATAGGCACTTCTTCCACTACTGCAGATAAAGCAATTGTTTGGCTATCTTATAATGTACATGGAAATGAAGCCTCTAGTACAGAAGCGTCTATGGTTACCTTATATGAACTTATTACCACTAAAAAAGCTTGGTTAGAGAATACCGTTGTTATTATTGATCCGTGTATTAATCCTGACGGACGTGATCGTTATGCAAATTGGTTCAACCAAGTAGCCTCAACACCATATGATCCTTCGCAAGTAGCTTCAGAACATAATGAGCCTTGGCCAGGAGGTCGACCTAATCATTACTTATTTGATTTAAATCGTGATTGGGCATGGGCTACACAGGTAGAGTCTAGAGCACGTTTAAAAGTATATAACAAATGGTTACCACACGTACATGTTGATTTTCATGAGCAAGGAATTAATGAACCGTATTATTTTGCACCTGCCGCAGAGCCTTTTCATGAAATTATATCTGACTGGCAACGTGATTTCCAAACACAAATAGGACAAAATCATGCACGTTATTTCGATCAAGAAGGATGGTTATTCTTTACTCGTGAGCGTTTTGATTTATTATATCCAAGCTATGGCGATACCTACCCAACATATATGGGAGCTATTGGAATGACCTACGAACAAGCTGGTCATGGTCGTGCAGGATTGGGAATCAATACGGATGAAGGGTATGAACTCACACTTTTTGATCGTGTAGCACATCATCATACTACCGGGCTTTCTACTGTTGAAATTTCTTCAAAAACAGCTTCAAAAATAAATAGTGAATTCGCGAAGTTTTTTGACAATCGCAATTTAAAATATAAGAGTTATGTGCTACAAGGAACACAAGACAACCTAGCGGCATTAGCAACCTTATTAGATCGTCATGAAATAACCTATGGTTTTTCAACGAATGGAAAAGCGAGTGGTTTTAGCTATACCAACAACGGACAAGGAAGCATGAATTATGATCTTGCCATGGTGGTACATACAGATCAGCCTAAAGGTAAAATGGTAAAAGTACTATTTGAACCAGACGCAAAATTATCTACACCACTCACCTATGACATTACAGCATGGAGTTTACCACATGCATATGGGCTTGATGCTATTGCTAGTACTACAAAAGTAACTACTAATAGTGGCAATCCTTTTTCTAAAGTGATCAACCAACAGCGTATGATTGCTCCAGGTTATATTGTTACATGGAATAGTATGAACGATGCCAAATTTCTTGCAGGCTTATTAAAAGCAGGTATCAAAGTTCGTTTTACCGAAAAACCAATGACCAATAGCGGTCAGACATTTGATCGCGGATCGCTTATTATCACAAAGAGTGATAATAAAACGAATAAAAGTTTTGTAGATGATCTATACAAAATAGCGGCTTCACATGGAAGAAAACTGGTTCCTGCCACTTCTAGTTTTTCTAAAGAAGGACCAGATTTTGGTTCTCCAGAAATAAAATTAATCAACCCTCCTAAAATAGCCTTATTAAAAGGAGAAGGCACTTCATCTCTAAGTTATGGAGCAACTTGGTACTATTTTGAGCAAAATCTAGAATATCCAGTTACGTCTATAGAAGCAAATCGTATTGGACGTGTAAATCTAGATCAGTTTGACATTATCATCATCCCTAATGGATATTACGGCAGTGTTCTTAATGACGGAACGATGAGTAGTATAAAAGACTTTGTACGTAGTGGAGGAAAGGTAATTGCTACGGGTAATGCCTTAAATTCTTTTGCAGGACAAAGTGGTTTTAGCTTAAAGCGAAATACTTCTTCTGGGGAAGATAAGAAAGAAGACAAAAAAGAAAACTTAACACCTTATGCAGATCGTGAGGAAGCGAGTGTTACTAATTTCATAACAGGTAGTATTTTTAAAACTATTGTAGATCCTACACATCCGATGGCTTTTGGATACGGAGACACCTATTATAGTTTAAAACTAGGAAGTAGTGCTTACAAATATCTTGATAATGGTTTTAATGTAGCCTACATTGGAGAAAATCCTACCAATGTTTCTGGATTTGCAGGAGATGCCGCTAAAAACAGATTACCAAAATCACTTGTTTTTGGAGAAGAACGTATGGGGCGTGGTAGTATTATCTATATGGCAGATGATCCTTTATTCCGTGCTTTCTGGCAAAATGGAAAGTTATTTTTTGCCAATGCTGTTTTCTTTACTAATAATAATAAATTTAGAATCTAAAAATAATACGTTCTTTACCCTTAATATTCTTATTTTTAAAGTATAAACTGAAAAATCAATTATAAAACAATAGTTTTATATCATATAAAGTACTTTTAAGAGTTTACAGTCATGGTTTTAAAAAATATCTTAAGAGGATATAAAAAGTTTCAAATAAGTAAATCTCCTCAAATGAATTTAGTTTGGGGATTTTTTTTATATATCTTGATAGGAGTCTTACTATTATCAATACCTCTTTTTCACAAAACAAACATTTCATTCATAGATAATTTATTTATATCTACATCAGCTATTTCTACTACTGGATTAGTTACTATAAGCATTACTGATTCCTATACTATTTTAGGACAAATCATTATCATGATTTTAATTCAACTAGGGGGTATTGGGTATATGACATTAACTACTTATTATTTATTATTTACTACTAGAAAAATTACACATTGGCATAAAAAGATTATAGGTGCTGAATTTACAATGCCCAACACTATAAAAATTAGTGACTTTTTAAAGAGCGCTATTCTATTTACTTTAATAATGGAAATTATTGGTGCTATTTGCTTTTTTATTGCATTTACTAGTTCTGGGATGGAAACTCCCAAAGCAATATGGTATAGTATATTTCATAGTGTTTCGACATTTTGTACAGCTGGGTTTGGGCTTTTTAACGATAGCTTTATGGGATATCAAGATGATACTCTCATTAATTGTATTATCTCCATACTCGCTATTTCTGGCTCGCTAGGTTTTATTTTAATCACAGATATTTGGTATCGTATCTCTGGAAAATCAAAGAAAATTTCTTTTACCTCTAAGATTGTAATTTATGGCTTTATTGTCTTATTATTTTTAGGTACTCTAGTGACCTATTTTACAGAACCATTAGTTCATAGTACAGGTAAAAATGCACTTATGAAATCATTTTTTCAAACGATGACCGCAATGACTACTGTTGGATTTAATACGATTTCTATTAGTGATCTATCACTTCCTATCCTATTATTAACTGTTTTCCTCATGTATATCGGAGCGTCTCCCTCTGGTACAGCTGGAGGAATGAAAATTACGACACTTACAGCAATGATTTCTGTCTTAAAAAGCCGAATTCTGGGTCAGAAGAAAATAACGTTTTTAAACAGATTAATCCCTTTTGAACGATTATACGTTGCCACTTCTACGTTTATATTATATACAAGCCTCATTTTTTTATTTACTTTTCTAATGTCATTTACAGAACAAGCAACTTTCGAAAATATTTTATTTGAAGTTGCCTCATCCTTAGGAACTGTAGGACTAAGTAGAGGAATTACAGGCGACTTAAGTGCTATAGGTAAGGTGCTCATTATTATTTTGATGTTTATAGGCCGTGTAGGTGTTTTAACTTTTGGCTTTGCACTATTAGCTAAAGGCACTACGCAAGGAAAGGAAATAAACTTCGTTAAAGACGATCTTGCTGTTTAAAACAAAAAACTCTCTTATCTTAAGCATGAACTAAAAAACTATTTTTAGTTAGTCAGATACTTGCATAGTATTCTCTATATGGAAAACAATGTTTAGTTTCGTATTTTTCTACTGCAATACAAAGTTATTTTCTACACATGCAGTTTTCTTTGTTAACGATAATAAATTTAGACTACAACAGCTATTCTTTAAATCGTATTTTCATTTACAAAACTCTCAGTAAATTAAATATCCTAAGTAAAGTTTAAATTCCATATAACATTACTATGAATATCACAGAAGTTAAGATCTATTCTGACTCCAGTAAAATAGAAGCCAAGAAAAAATAGCTCTTGCCTTCTTACTACTTGGAGCCATTATTTGTATAATAGGGATTTTTAATAGCCTGCCTTTGCTTATGGAAGTTGGTAGTATTGCAACAATTCTGAACTCATATAATTACTTTTTTGATTACAGAAAAGAACAATTACCCTATATTCTACTCTCTCAGAAAGGAATTCTAGATAGTATCGAATGGGTTTCATATGGTCTCATTCTATGGGAAGATATTAGAACTGATGAGCAACACAAAAACCTTATTTTTATTGATGTCACAAATCCAGAAAAATACATCGCTCAATTAAGAACCAATAAAAGATTTAGTGAATGTTACAAGTCAGGTTTACGAAAGGATTCTTTTTGTTACGGCACGCCTGTGTTTCTAAATACAAAAAACCTATCTGAAACTAATGAAACAATCCTGTCTATAATGAAGGAATACCAAAATAAAAGAAAAAAATTATTTCCTTCAGTTTAGCTATGCTATATAAATACGCTTTAACGCTACACTCTCCCTTTGGTTGTGAATCTCACAAGTTCGCTTTCGCGAAAGCGTATAAAACAGCAATTATAGTTTAAAAGATACCATCTCTATTTGTGAAGCATCCCCTTGAAGATCGGTCCAGGCGACATATACGGTATCATCAATAGTTTCCATCTGAGGAAAACCACTGGCGCGTTGTGCAGATGTTGTTGTGATGGTCATGGGAGCATCTTTATGTCCATCTTGATACACACGCACCATTTGCAAAACAACAGCTTTTTCTTTGGGTTCTAACCAACTTACCAAGGCACTTCCATCATTAAGAAACGAAGTATCTACTCGCCCAATGGCCATTCCTGCATCTACTCGTACAGGGTCTCCAAAGGTTGCACCATTATCTTTTGAAAAAGTGACCAAAACTCTAGGAGTATCATTGGAAGCAGTAAACCAAGTAATAACCACATTCTCTTCCTTCGTATCTAAAGCAGGTCCATTTACAGGGCAACCATTTAATTTCCATTGGTCATGATACACTGCTGTAGGGAGTCCCCAAGCACCATCTTCCCAACGTACAATATAGGTGTCACGTATTTCTTCTGCATCTTCAGAACGATCACGATACACAACTACTGGTCCATTATAGGTAATCCCAATAGCCGTATTACAACAATCACAAACTCTGGCATCTATTTCGGCATCTTCTCTTATCGTTCCATCTAGCCCTACAATAGCCGCTCGTAAACTCATTTGATTAAGCTCTTCGTTTTCATTTTTTGTATGACGTCCATCTAACCATGTAGCATAAAAACCATCGTCATAGGGTTTCATAGAAACAAAACCATGTTCGGCAGGAACGCCATCTGTATGTAATAAGAAGTTAGATTTTACGATCTTATCGCCTGATAGCAAATTTAATCTTACATCGTAGTCATACGTACCTTTTGCTGATTTCTGAAGGATATTGGTAAGTACTGTTTCACCATTTACTGCTAATGCTGGGAAATCTGCCCAGTTTACAAACCAATCCGAACCAGACGTAATTGTTTGTGGAGCGCTCCACTTATCATTAGTAAATGAAGCATATTTTAAGATCGTAAGTGAGTCTTCTTGTTCTACCCAACTCATATGCAACACATCATTTTGAGTTACCAATCTAGGTAAATGTGCTTTTCCTTTGCTTGGGTTTTCTATAGTTTTAAGTCGTGACTCAGGTACAATTTCTGAAGATTTCACAGAAGATTCTTCAGACTCTCCAATTTGTTTTTTACAAGAGGTGAGAATAACTATGATTAACAGTAAATAAAGGAATTTTCCCATTTTATATTATATTAACAAGTATCTTTACAAAGTTACTACTCTACAAACTATTATTTTAGAATGAAAAAATCTTTATTTTATTTATTATTTATTATCTCACACGTTTCATTTAGCCAAGTACAAATTGGACAAATTATAGACGGACAACTAATAGCGTCTGATTTTTTGGGAACTTCTGTTACTTCATCTGGAAACGGTCAAATTATAGCAATAGGAGGAACCGGAAATAATAATACTGGTCAATTTTTAGGTTATGTGAATGTTTTCATTTTAGAAAATGGCAACTGGTCACCATTGGGTGATCAAATAGTACCCCCTGAAGATGCTCTTTCATTTGGCTCTTCTATCTCTTTAACAAGTGATGGAAATACTATGATTATTGGAGCTCCTGAAGCAGAAGTTAACGGTCAAGGTCAATTCGCAGGAAAAGTATTTGTATACGAATATAATGGATCCGAATGGATTCAAAAAGGAACTACTATTAATGGAGGTCCAGGTTCTGCACTAGGCTTTTCAGTTGACATTAATGACAATGGAGATAGAATTGTAATTGGTATTCCAATATCATTCGCTCATGGACAAAGTAGTGGTAATATTGAAATATATAATTATGATGGAAATGATTGGGTCTTGGCAGAATTTTTACCTACTCCAGATCCATTAGAAGAATTTGGAAGTAGTGTTTCCATGTCTTCAAATGGAAATATTATTGCTGTTGGATCTAAAGCGCATATGCAATCTACAGGGCTTGTTAGAGCTTTTATATTTAGTTCCAACCAATGGTTTCAATTAGAGGGGGATATTTTAGGTGAAAATTCAGGAAATCTTTCTGGCTCAAGTGTTTCTATTAGTGAAAACGGAAATAGAATAGCAATAGGAGCTCCGTGGAATAGTAATAATGGAGGAACACAATCTGGGCATATACGTGTTTATGAACGACAGAATAGTGAGTGGATTCAAATAGGACAGGATATAGATGGAGAATCAAACAGTGCAAATATTGGCACTTCTATTGAATTATCAGCAAATGGTAATGTACTTTCATATACATCTAGAACTGGTGAACTATTCGCTTATGGCTTTATAAATAATAGTTGGGTGCAATTAGGTTCAACTATAGAGAGTATAATAGAAAATAACGCTTTCAATTCTGCAGCTATTTCTGGTGATGGATCTACAATAATCATTGGATCACCATTTGCATTAACAGTAGGTGGTGCAGCTAGAATTTTTGACATATCTGCACTACTAAATCTAGAATCTTTTAATCAATTAGACGCTTCTATTACTTTAGAAAATAATATAGGAATGGGACATCTACTAATCTATAAAGACAATCAGCTATTGAGCGATTCTGACTACAGAGTATTTGCTATAAGTGGACAAAAAGTAAAAGAAGATACACTTACAAATGGTTTTATTGATATTGCAAATCTAAGTACTGGCACATACTTTGTGAAAGTTAATATCAACAATTCAATTATAATAAGAAAATTTATTAAAGATTAAATATTTAATCTTTAATTTTTAGACTTTGCATGCATTGGTTTTGGTCTTTCTAATATTTCTAGAGGTTCCGCATATAAGTCAAAATCTTCTGCTTCTATTATTTTTACCGTGGTATAGCCTCCAGTTTTTAAGTAATACTTTGTGGCATCTATCAGTACTTCATTATCTACATCTGGACTATCAAATTCTGTACGACCCACAAAGTAATTTCCTTCTTTACGGTCAACTACAATTTTGAATTCTTGTCCTATTTTTTGTTGATTTAATTCCCAAGAGATTTGCGACTGAATTTCCATAATTTGATTGGCTCGGTCCATTTTCACTTCCTCAGGAACATCATCTTCCAAATTGAAAGCATGTGTATTTTCTTCATGAGAATAGGTAAAACATCCTAAACGTTCAAAACGTTGGTCTTTCACCCATTGTTTCAGCGTTTGAAAATCTTCTTCGGTCTCACCTGGGTATCCTACAATTAAGGTCGTACGGATGGTCATGTTGGGTACGCTTTCGCGAAAGCGGTCTAACAATGTATTGGTCTTCACCATAGTGGTACCACGACGCATCGACTTCAAAATAGGGTCTGAAATATGCTGTAAAGGAATATCAATATAATTACACACTTTAGGCTCGCGATGCATCACTTCTAGAACTTCCATTGGGAATCCTGTAGGAAACGCATAGTGCAAACGAATCCATTCTATGCCTTCTACTTTTACGAGTGCTTCTAATAACTCAGCTAGGTTTCGTTTTTTATATAAATCTAATCCGTAATAAGTAAGATCTTGTGCAATGAGAATTAATTCAGAAACACCATTGGCCGCCAGTTTTTTAGCTTCTGTTACGAGGTGTTCAATAGGTTTCGATTTGTGTTTTCCTCGCATCAAAGGAATAGCACAAAACGAACATGGACGGTCACAGCCTTCGGCTATTTTAAGATATGCATAGTTTTTAGGTGTCGTAGTAATACGCTCTCCTATAAGCTCATGCTTATAATCTGCACCCAATGCTTTTAGTAAACCTGGTAATTCTGTGGTACCGAAGTATTGATCTACATCTGGAATTTCATTTTGTAGATCTGGTTTATAACGCTCAGATAAACAACCTGTCACAAATACTTTATCAACATCACCTTCCTCTTTCTGCTTTACATACTCTAGAATAGTATTGACAGATTCTTCTTTGGCATTATCAATAAAACCACAGGTATTAATTACTACAATATTCCCTTCTTCTTCATGAGCCACTTCTTTGCCATTGGCTTTTAGTTGTCCCATCAATACTTCACTATCATAGACATTCTTAGAACATCCAAGGGTGACTACATTGATCTTATTCTTTTTGAGGGTTTTCGTTCTCATACCTATGTTTTATTCGGAGTGCAAAGATACGTTATAAAAAATAGGAGCAACATATAAATTAGTAAAACAAGCTGTTAGTCAGCCTTAGGCAACATCATACTTTTTATACAACTATTAACACTTGTCCATTGGGGAAGAATAAATTGTGTTTAGATACTGTATTTTCATTTTTTTCCTCAAACCTTAAAGGATAGAATAAAAATTTCTACTATTCACCCTTTCTTTAGGATAGAGAAAAAATAAAATGCGCAATTTTTAATCTAGTATTAAACGATTTGAGATTTACAGAGTCCAAAAGACAACCAAAATCAATATAATCTAGATGAGAGCTATGTACTTCATTGTGTTTTTAATATGCTTAGGTTGTTCTTCTTCTGATGACCCTACAGACACCACATCTGAAGAGATGACCACAGAAGAGCCTACACCTACTAACGGTGACACTTCAAATACAACCTTATATTTCCCTCCCATAGATAGTGACACTTGGGAAACAACAGCACCAGAACTAATAGGTTGGAACACTAATGAATTAGAACCGCTTCATACATTTTTAATAGATCACAATACCAAGGCCTTTATAATCTTAAAAGATGGAAAGATTGTGATTGAAGAATATTATAATGGTGCTTTAATAAGTGATAATAACCCTTGGTTTTCAGCAGGAAAAACACTTACCAGTTTTGTTACTGGAATGGCGCAAGATGATGGTTTATTATCTGTGGATGATACCAGTTCTACGTATTTAGGAAACGAATGGACAGCTATGTCTCCAGAACAAGAACAAGCCATTACAGTAAGAAATCAATTAACTATGACATCGGGAGGTGATTATACAGTTTCAAATACTTCGTGTACAGATCCTGAATGTCTTTTATATCTAAATGCTCCTAGCAACTACTGGTATTACCATAATGCATTTTATACATTATTACAACCTGTGCTACATGAAGCCATTCCTGAAGGGTTTGACACTTATTTTGACAACCGCCTCAAAAACAGTATTGGTATGAATGGCGCATGGATAAATATTGGTTTTAATCGTATTTATTTTAGTACTGCCAGAAGTATGGCTCGTTTTGGATTACTAAATCTTAACGAAGGGAATTGGGACGGAACACAACTTATTTCGGCTTCTTATTTTCAGGAGATGACTACCTCTTCTCAAAGTTTGAATCCCGCCTATGGATATCTTTGGTGGCTTAATGGAAAAGATAGTTATAGATTACCTAGTAGTACTGCCCAATTTTCTGGAAGTCTTATTCCTAATGCCCCAGATGATCTTATTGCTGGTCTAGGAGCAAATGATCAAAAACTATATGTGGTTCCTAGCAAAAAGCTCGTGGTCATTCGAATGGGTGATAGCGCAGGAATGGAAGTTTTAGGACCATCTGGATTTGATACTGAACTCTGGGAGAAAATCAATGCTGTTATTGAGTAAGGGTATGCTTTACCGTTTCACTCTCCTTGCAGTCGTGAACCTGCCTACCGACAGGCAGGTCTCACAAGTTCGATTTCATACTTCGATAATGCTCAGTATAAACTTCTGCATAACGATGTTCCTTGAAAGCGTATACAACCTCCCTACTGAATTAAGACATTACTCCTCATAACCTTCAGGAAGTTTACGCTCTTTTGAGATTTGCTCATACCCATAACCCAATTTTAGTAAATCAATTTCTGTAAAGGGTTTTCCAATAAAAGTAAGTCCTTCGGGCTCGTCGTCTTCAGCATATCCCATTGGAACGGTAAGGGCCGGATATTTTGCCATGGCAGCATAGGCCGCATGATAATTATTAATAGATAAGAAGGCGTCTAGTTTGTACTCATCCAAAAATGCATCAAAAAAAGCCCTTGATATCTTTTCAAGGTTATTTTTAATTTCTTCATTTTCTTGATCTGTTGTTTTATCGGCGACAATACCTTCAAATAATTGTTGTCCGTAAGGAACATGTATCAAGGTATCTTCTTTATTGAATGCAACAGCATCTGCAACATTTTTAATGGTTACCGAAGATCCTGAATGTTGCTTTAAATAGACAGGAAGATCATTTTTCATATCTATATTTAATACCGTAAGAAAGCCCGGAAGATTCACCTGTTCAGGTTCTATTTCCACAATAACACCGCCATTTGTTTTGATTTTTTCTATAGCAGTTGCGTATTGCGGATTTTCTAAATAGGAGGTTACGACACCAAAACGTTTTTCTTGCACCGTTCCTTTTATAACTTCTGAAGGTTTAAATGCGGGCAATGTTACAGATTTTGGGTCCGCTAAATCTTTCCCCATTAATGCTTGGTAAAGAATACTATTATCTATTGTATTTTTAGTCATAGGCCCGGGCGTATCTAAAGTACTGGAGATAGGCACAATTCCCGTTCTACTCAATGCTCCAATCGTTGGTTTTAATCCTACCACAGAATTCTGACTAGAGGGTGATAAAATAGATCCTGCCGTTTCTGTTCCAATAGCTGCTACTGCATAATTTGCAGCCACCGAAACCCCACTCCCTGAACTGGAACCTCCAGATTCAAATTCTAACCTTCCATAAGGGTTTATGGTTTGTCCTCCTACAGCACTATACCCTACTGGACATCCTGCACACAAGAAATACGCCCACTCACTTAAGTTTGCTTTTCCTAATATGATGGCATTTTCTGCTTCTAGTCGTTCTGTGATAAAAGCATTTCCTGTTTGATTATTTTGTAAAGCTATGGCGCCTGCCGTTGTGTTCATACCTGCCGTACCAACATTATCCTTTAAAAGGATAGGCATTCCAAAAACAGAGTACACATCGATTTGATTTTTATCCATTTGATCGTATGTTCTAGCTTTTGCGACTGCGTCTGGATTTAAAGTAATTACACCATTTAGCGCACGAGTATTATCGCTCTCTATACTTGCAATACGATAGAGGTAAAACAATGTAAGCTCTTCATAGGTAAATACGCCGTCTTTTATGCGTTGTTGTAATGTGGGGATATCCTTTTCTAAAACCTGCGGTAGGAGTTCTTTATAACGTGCTACTGAAAAACTTTGTAATTGCTCTTGAACAGGTTTCCAAATCTCATTTTTATCTCTCACTTTAGAATTTATGAGTTTAAGATGCATTCTAGGGTTTTCCAATTTTTGCGTCCCTGCCAAATCCTCGGTTTCATTATAAGGTTGCCAAACAATAGGATCATTTTTTATAATAGGTGTTGCTTCTGGTGATTCTTTACAAGAAAACAAACAATAGCTAATACATAAAAACAGGAATAAAGACTTTTTCATAGCGAATGATATTTTTTGTTTTCAAGGTATAAAAAAAGGCTTTACGATAAATCGTAAAGCCTCTGAATATTTTATAATTAACGTTCTATTTAAAGAACGAGTCTACAAACTCTATTTTGTTAAACACTTGTAAATCTTCTATTCCTTCTCCTACACCTATATACTTTACTGGAATTTGAAATTGATCTGAAATACCAATTACAACACCTCCTTTTGCTGTTCCGTCTAATTTAGTCACAGCAAGTGATGTTACTTCAGTTGCAGCTGTAAACTGTTTGGCTTGCTCAAAAGCATTTTGACCTGTAGAACCATCTAGTACTAGTAAAACATCATGGGGTGCATCTCCAACTACTTTTTGCATCACTCGTTTTACCTTCGTAAGCTCATTCATTAGGTTTACTTTATTATGTAAACGTCCTGCTGTATCTATAATAATTACATCGGCACCTTGATTAACTCCACTTTCTAAAGCATCAAAAGCCACAGAAGCTGGATCACTTCCCATTTGCTGCTTTACAATAGGAATATCTACACGATCTGCCCATACTTGTAATTGATCTATGGCAGCAGCTCTAAAGGTATCTGCTGCACCCAAAACTACTTTCTTTCCTTGCTTTTTAAACTGATAGGCTAGTTTCCCTATAGTAGTGGTTTTTCCAACACCATTTACACCTACGACCATAATCACATGTGGCTTGGTTCCTTCAGGAACTTCAAAATCAGTTGCGTTTCCGGTGTTTGTTTCACTTAATAATCCTGCAATTTCTTCACGTAAGATTTTATTAAGCTCGTCGGTTCCTAGGTATTTGTCTTTAGCTACTCGTGCCTCGATGCGTTCTATTACTTTAAGAGTTGTCTTTACACCTACATCACTAGTCACCAATACCTCTTCTAAATTATCTAGAACATCGTCATCAACCTTAGACTTTCCTGCAACGGCTTTACTCATCTTTTCAAAGAAGCTAGTCTTTGATTTTTCGAGTCCTTTGTCTAAGGTTTCTTTTTTCTCTTTTGAGAATATTTTTTTGAAAAAACTCATGTTTCTTTTTTGGATAGAATGTCAAAAATAATGCCTTTTCCTGAGAATGCAATTATGTCAGGTCGGTATCTCTTTTTATTGCTTTATTATCTACTGTTTTGACAGGTTCTTTATACGCTTTCGCGAAAGCGGACTTATATCTACATAAAAACAAAACCCGTTACACAATTGTATAACGGGTTTTTGTATCTCTAATAGAAAAGGAAGATTAAGCTTCTTCTGACTCTTCTTCTTTCTTTTCTTCTTTTAATGCTTTTTTCTGTACAGTATCAAACATCACAGGTGTTGCAATAAATAGTGAAGAGTATGTTCCTACAATTACCCCTACAATTAATGCAAACATTAATCCTCTAATAGAATCTGCTCCTAAGAAGAAGATCGCTAATAACACGATTAATGTCGTTACAGATGTATTTAATGTACGGCTTAATGTACTATTTAATGCTTGATTGATTAGTTTTCCAAATCCACGTGTTGATCCGTGCTCTTTGATATACTCACGAATACGGTCAAATACAACCACGGTATCATTCAGGGAGTATCCAATTACGGTCAGGATAGCCGCAATAAAGTTTTGGTCGACTTCCATATCAAACGGCATGATATTTTTGAAAATAGCGAAGATTCCAAGTACTAATAATACATCATGGAATACCGCCGTAACTGCTCCTAAAGAGAACTGCCATCTACGGAAACGTAATAAGATATATAAGAATACTACGATTAATGATCCAACAACGGCTAGTAAAGCGCCTCTCTTAATATCATCTGCAATCGTAGGTCCTACTTTGTTATAACTCATCTTACCAACAGTCTTCCCTTCGAAGGATCTACTAAAGTCTTCAAAACTTAAATTGGCAGGGAAGTAGTCTTTAAGAGCTCCGAATAATTTCTTCTCTACAGCTTCATCTACTTCGATACCGCTTTCTTGAATTTTATATTTAGTAGTAATCTTTAATTGATTATCTGCTCCATATGTTTTTACAATAGCACTTCCAAAAACAGCGTCACTAGCTAATAGTTCGCCAACTTCGGTAGAGCTAATTGCTTTTTCAAAACGCACTGTATAAGAACGTCCTCCTACAAAGTCTACACCAGCATTTAATCCTCCAGTTACTAAAGAGAAAACACCTACAGCTACTAATCCAAGAGAAATGATATACGCAACCTTACGTTTTCCTAAGAAATCAATTTTCGTATTTGTAAATAGGTTTTTAGTCATTCCTGTTGCAAATGCAAGTGATTTTCCATTCTTACCATAGTTATCTATGAAAAGACGTGTAATGAATATTGCAGAGAATAAAGAAGTAGCAATACCAATCATTAAGGTTGTTGCAAATCCTTGTACAGGTCCTGTTCCAAATAAGAATAAGATTAAGGCTGTTAAGAAGGTCGTAATGTTTGCATCCAGAATAGATGACAATGCATTATTGAAACCATCTTTAATAGCATCTTTTTGAGATTTGCCTTTTCGTAATTCTTCTTTAATACGCTCAAAGATAAGTACGTTGGCATCTACCGACATACCTATGGTTAATACAATACCTGCAATACCAGGTAATGTTAATACTGCTCCTAAACTTGCTAGTACTCCAAAAATGAATAGAATGTTTACAATCAATGCGATATCTGCAAATAAACCTGCTTTACCGTAATAGAATACCATCCATATCAATACAAGTAATAATGCTATCACAAATGAGATAACACCACTATTAATTGCTTCTTTTCCTAATGTTGCTCCAATTTCTTCTGCTTCAATTACATCTGCAGAAGCTGGAAGTTTACCCGCGTTTAATACAGTAGCAAGATCTTGTGCAGATTGTACTGTAAAGTTACCTGAAATCTCTGTGCTACCCCCTTTAATTTCTTTTCCTGCAGTTGCTGCAGATTGTACCGTATTATCAAGAACAATTGCTATCGCATTTCCTTTTTGTGCTACAGTACGTGTCATTTTTGCCCATTGGCTCACTCCTTGTCCTTCAAAATCAAGACCTACAGCAGGCTTTTGTTGTTGTGTATATTGTTGACGTGCATCATTTACAACATCACCACTCATATAAGGTGCTCCAGAACGATTAGATTCTAGTGCATATAAAGTAACTCTTTCTACTTCTGTGATATCATCACCTGTTCCTTGTTCTAGTGTCTCTACATCTCCCCAAGTAAATTTTGCAAAACGTAAGTTAGCAGGGCGTAAACGTACAATTTCTGGAGTTCTTAAATAAGCATTAATTTTTGCTGTATCCTTAACTGCAGCATATCCAATCGTAGAGATCTGTCTGTATTGTGGATTTAATGCTATTTGATTTGGTTCAAAAACATCAAATAATGGATTGTTTTGAGCTACTTCTTCCTCTTCATCTTCTTCTACATCTTTTAATAATTCATCTACTACATTATCTGTATTTTCAGTTGAATCTTGTACTACTTCTGTTTCTTCAACTTCGTCTTTCTTAACCTTGGCAGCTAAGGCTTGATTCACTGAAAATAAATACTGTAATGCATCACCCGCATAATGTGTTTCATAAAATTCTAATTGAGCTTTAGCGGTTACAAACTCTACAGCACGTTGAATGTCTTTTGCTCCAGGAAGTTCTACTAAAATACGACCATTATCTCCAAGGCTTTGGATATTAGGTTGTGTTACCCCAAATTTATCAATACGATTACGTAATGTTTCAAAAGCCGACTGGATCGTTTCTTTAACTTCTTCTCTAAGAACTTCAGCAACTTCAGCATTAGGTATGTTTGCTTTTCTTATTTTATCTCCTAGAACAACATTAGAAAAAATATCTGGATCTGCTAATTTTTTATCTCCTCCTTGCGCATCAAACGCAGTTAAGAAATCATCTAGATATGTATTCTGACTATCTTTTTGTGCTTCATCGGCTGCATCTAAAGCAGCAATAAATTTTGGATCTCTTTTTCCATTAGCTAATCCTCCTAAGATATCTCTAACAGAAATTTGAAGAATTACGTTAATTCCTCCTTTAAGGTCAAGACCTTTATTTAGTTCTTTTTCTTTTGCTTCGTTGTAAGTAATTCCAGCATATATTGGAAGTTTCCCTACACTGTCTAGGTATATACGCTCTTGTCTATCTCTTTCATCTGCGTTATCACCTGCTTTACTGATGGCAAATTCTTTTGCCGCTGTCTCTGTTTTATTTGCTAAATACGTAAATCCAAGTTGGTAAATACATACCAATCCAAATACGATAGCAAATAATCGAATGAGTCCTTTATTTTGCATTTTGTTGTTTTTTGCGATCAATTATCAAAGTCAGTACATCTGTGATGTATTACTTATTTTTGATCATTACTATTATATGGTAATTTAGTTGAAGCTCTTCATTTGAAAAGCTGTTGGGTGTGTGATTATCGAAAATCACTTAGGATAAGAATTCTTTTAAGCTGTGGGTCCTGCCCTTACTTCAGGGATTTTATATGCAGCTTCATCTATTGCAGTTGCAATATTTTTATAGCAGATATATGCTATTTTCTCAATTTTATTTTTTTGCGCTTCAGTTTGCTTACTTTTCGTAGCATAAGAATCTGGAGTAAAAAAACGAATGATTTCTGATTTTGCTTCTAAAACATTTCCGTTAGAACCAACGAAATCATTGTTATTTTGAATTTCATAAATATCTAGTTGATATTCTTTCAATTCTTTTTCAGAAGGTAATTGTGCATCTTCTTTATCTGAAGTATGACTAGATGCTATTTCAACACTTTCTGAGAATATTTTTTGAATTTCAGAAACCTCAACATCACTATAATACGTGATTTTCAAGGTGCCATTTCCTAATTCCTGAATCTTGATACTATGAACTCCTACAGCTTCTAATTGGCTTTTAACACGAGTAATGGTGTGTTGCGCTTTGTCTGAAGCTATTTCAGCATCCGTAAACTGAATAACAAGTTCTTGATTGGGTGCAGAAGAGCGTTCCGAGCTAATACCTAAAATAGCTAGGATAAAAATGAGAACAACAATGTACCATTTATTTTTCACGCGTCTGATTTCAGAAACTTAAGATTTACATTTTATAAAGTGATCATCATCGATCTTTTTACAAAACGTGCAAATATAGGGTTTCAATTATGAAAACCCAATATTTTTTATAGTACGAAATTGCAACTATTAAATGAAAGACTAGGTACACAAGATAAAAGAGAGTTCATTGTTTAATAACTGCTCCTTTCTATAATTTACAGGGTGTTGTATACGCTTTCGCGAAAGCGTACTTAGCAAAATCTACATCAAAATGTTTGTTTATCTATACTAACTATTTCTAATTGCTGTATAGGGCCGCTATTGAGAATAGCCGATAAAGCAAAGGCTTCTTTTTCTGTTAAGTTTCCACTTATTTCAGTCATACCTCCTTTAATAGCTGTGGCTGCTCTGGCCGCCATCATTACTTGATTATCGACAACAATGGCTATAGAAAATCCTTCTTGGGATGCTTTTCTGGTTAATCGCTCCCATTTTTCTGCTTGTAAGGCTTCCATATTAATTGAAATGCTAGGGCGTCCATCATAAGACCTGCTAGTTCTTGCCATTGAGACAATATCACCTGTCATTGCTGGACGTTTTCTAGTACCCACTTCTAAAGCATATAATGGCAATCGTTCTGTTTGACTATCAAACAAACCCCAGGCAAATTGTATATGAAGTGGACGCTCATTTAAGTGACTTCTAATTTCTGGCTTCATTAATAGTTTATTAATTGCTGCCGTATCTTCTACCTTGACATACCCTAACTCTGGTGACTCAAAAACAGGAACAATATAAAACACATCTTCAAAAAGAGGTTGAGATTCAGTACTGTCTGCAGCATACATTTTTGAGACTTCCTGTATAACCGACCCCACATCTGCTAAGTTTTTTGTTTCATAAAATGCAAGATTTCCTTTGGTAGTAATTATTTCTTGTACAATCGTATCTGAAGCATCGCTTTTAAAATTGATAGTGATTTCTTTTGCATTTTTTTTATTGATATTGACTACTCGCGAGATTGTTTCTAATCGTTCTTTAAGACGTGTTATAGTGACATCCTCTATAGCATCTGAAGTAACTTGGATCGTGTATTCATATTTTGGTTGATTTGACATACAGGATATCAAGCAGATGAAAAGACAAAAAATGCCAATTGATTTTATAGACATATTAGAAATTGTTTTAAATAAAAAAAGCCATCCGAAGATAGCTTTTTTTATTATAAATTATTGTTTGATGCTTATGCGTCTAAAAGACTGTTTGTTTTCTTAACGCCTGCTGCACTTTCTTCTAAGTGTGCTCTTTCTGCATCACTTAAATTAATTTCTACGATTTTTTCAATACCGTTACTACCTAATACTACAGGTACTCCAATACATAAATCTGAAAGTCCATACTCTCCATCTAATAAAGTAGAACATGGGAATATTTTCTTTTGATCACAAGCAATAGCTTGTACAAGACCTGATACTGCAGCGCCTGGCGCATACCATGCAGAGGTACCTAAAAGCTTTGTTAATGTCGCTCCACCTACCTTCGTATCTTCAAGTACTTGTTGTAAACGTTCTTCACTTAAAAATTCTGAAGCTGGCACACTATTACGAGTAGCCAAACGTGTTAAAGGAACCATTCCTTTGTCAGAGTGTCCTCCAATTACCATTCCGTCTACATCAGAAATAGGTGCTTCTAAAGCCTCTGCTAAACGATATTTAAAACGTGCGCTATCTAATGCACCTCCCATACCGATAATACGATTTTTAGGAAGTCCAGTTACTTTATGAGTTAAATATGTCATCGTATCCATAGGATTAGATACAACAATTAAAATCACATTTGGAGAATGTTCTACAAGGCTCGTTGCCACAGATTTTACAATTCCAGCATTAATTCCTATCAGCTCTTCACGTGTCATTCCTGGTTTACGAGGAATACCAGAAGTAATTACCGCGATATCACTCCCTGCTGTTTTGCTATAATCACTAGTTGAACCTGTGATTTTTGTATCAAAACCGTTGAGAGAAGCCGTTTGCATTAAATCCATAGCCTTTCCTTCAGCATATCCTTCTTTAATGTCTAGTAATACAACCTCACTTGCAAAATCTTTAATAGCGATATATTCGGCGCAACTTGCTCCTACTGCTCCTGCACCTACTACGGTAACTTTCATAAATTTATTTTTTTTAATTTGTTATTGTTTTTTCAACTAGTCGCAAAAATACAGTTTCTTTAACATTTAATTACTAAATAAGGGTTAAAAGACATCTTAAACTATTCATTTTTTACTTTAAAAGTATTATAGGTGGGTAACAAAATTATATGTTTTGCCTCTACCCATTATATAAGCATATCAAGGTATATATATATTGAAAATGCTTATTAAAATCCTAAACCTAATTTTAAAAACCAAAAAATTATGAAAAAATTATTTTTTTTAGCGGCGTTTCTTTTTTTGTGTATTATCTCTGGATGTGAAAAAGACGATAGTCTAGATGAACTATTAGAGAATGATCTTAAAAATACTACTGCTAATTTCACATTACCTATTAATCCAATAGATATAGATAAAGGCGAAATTGTAATTAAATATGAAGAAGGTCTTAGTGAAGCTGGCAAACAAGAAATAAGAGATCAGTATCAAGTAACGGAGTATAAAAAATGTGAGTGTGCCGATCCTACGCTCGAACTATGGGTTTTTGTTATTGATAGTAGCGGGGAGACTTCTAGTGGTTTAACATTAGAAACGGTTGTTAATGGTACTAGAGAGACATTAGGTGTTGAGGGATCTCAAATGAATACCATTATAAAACATAAAGGAGGAAAATTGAATAGCGCTTTTGGCCCTGACGACATCACAAGTGCTACCAATCTATTAAAATCTTCTAATAATGGGGTCACTATAGCGGTATTAGATACGGGTATCGACCATAACTACTTTGGTTTTGAATTGCCTTTTATCTATAACAATTCATTAAATACTAATGCTTGTATAGATGATGATATGATAGACTATGTTGGATGGAATTTTGTAGATAATAACAATATCCCTTTTGACAACCATGGTCATGGAACCCAAGCTTCTTATATGATATACGAGAAGTTAACCGCTCAAAATATCAATTTTCAGATACTCCCTGTAAAAGTATTTGACGAAAATGGAAATGCTCGTTATTTCGATATTCTTTGCGGATTTAAATACATTTTAAATAATAGTGACGTAAAAATTATCAATATGAGTTTTGGATGGTATGGTACAGAATATACACTATTAAGAGAATTTATAGAAAGTGCTCAAGATGATGTTCTTATTATAGCATCTGCTGGTAATGAATCAAATGACAACGATATTATAGCTCATTATCCATCTTCATATAATTCAAACAATATACTTTCTATAGCGTCTTGGAATGGAAATACCTACAATTCAGGTCTCTCTAAATTTTCAAATTACGGAACGCAATCTGTTGATATTGCAGCACCTGGACAGAACATTCCATTCTATATAGATGAGAATGATTATATATTACTTTCAGGAACCTCATATGCCAGCGCATACACCTCTGCCATTGCTGGAACATTATACACACCCGGTATAGCTCCAATGCAACATATTGAAAGCATACTTTATACATGCACACTCAGCAATAATTTAACAGACATTAAATATCAATCATATTTAGACTATTAATTTGGTTTGGATAATTAGGTTTAGGTAGACACTTATTGTTTAAACCACCAAGGGGAAGGAAGTAAAATTCCTTCCCTAAAATAGTATATATTTATAGTGCAAAATGCTACCTATGAGAATAATAAGCAACACCTCCCTACTATCACTAGTATGTTTATTAACAGTTTCTGTTTGGTCTCAACAAGCTCCAAACTCCTATGTTGACTCTATTCTAGATTTAAAAATAACCAATACCCAAAAAGTAACTCAACTAGAACACTATTTTGAATCACTTCCTAAAGAAACTGAACTATTAGAAGATGCTTATTACTTATACTCCAGATGGTATTATGGGTATGTAGGTGATGATAAAGCGCAAGAATATGGAAAAAAGGAACGCGCATTACGTTTAAAAAAGTTAAATCCAAAAGCAGATAAAACACGACGAAATTTATATAACCTCGGTTACTTTCATCATAACTCAAATACTCCTCAGCTATGGAAGGCAAAGGCATATTATGACACTTTGGTTTCTGTTTCTGATGACCGTGATGCCAGATTAGGTAAAGCATATGGAGAATTAGGCATTATTTACGATAAATGGGGAGACTTCCAAAATGCCCTTGAACACTTTTTATTAGCAGAACAGATTCTTAAAGATCAGCAATACGATAACATGGCCATTAAAGTACTTAACAACATTTTAGCGATGTATGTAGAGCTCAATGACCCTATTTATCTAGATGATTTTATTGAAATTAAAAAGAAGATAGACACCTATGATCAATCAGATGTTTCTCCATCAACAGAAGCTTCTATAATCAATAACACCGCAGCAATGTATCAGATTGCAGGCTTACCAGAAGATGCTGAAAAAAATGCCCTTAAGTCTTTTAAAATATACAAAGACCTAAACAGTCTAGATAAAGCATTTAATGCTATAAGCTTACTGGGTGTTATTGAAACTGAAAAAAACAATTTTATTAAAGCAAGAGATTATTTTAATCAATCATATGCCTACACAGAAGAAAGAAATGTTCCTTTGAGTAACATTTCAAACAATCTTGGTAGTCTTGAATTCAGAATAGGAAATTATGAAAAAGCATTAGATCACTATTATGAGGCTATTTCATTAATCACTAAAGATGATCCATCTGTAAAAAAACAATTACCAAACCTCTCTGAAATAAGTATTTCTCCAAATAAAAAATTCCTTTTCAGTTACTTATATGATGCCTTAAACGCATGGATTGCTTATTATGAAAAAGATCAAAATGAAGAGCATTTACAGCAAGCACTCAATGTATTGAAATATGCAGATACTGTAAGTGATGAACTTTTCTTAGAAAGTCAAGAGGAACTATCAAAGCTAAGTTGGCGTAAAAAAGCAGCTCCCTTATATATGAATGCTATTAAAGTTGCGCATCTTCTTAATAAACCTGAAGTCGCATTTTACTATATGGAGAAAAAGAAGGGGCTTCTTTTATTAGAAAACACTACAGAAACCTTAGCCAAACAAAGAGCAAATATACCACAAGAGATACTAGAAACTGAAAGTAACATGACCTCCAGTATTAGTAGTTATTTAGACATTATAGAAAATACACCTCTTACTAATACAACTACTGATCAGATAAAAACAGCCAAAAAAGAATTGTTTTCTATCAAAAGAAAATATCGAAAATTCATAGATTCAATAGGTGTTTTGTATCCTATTTATAGAGATTTTAAAAAGCAGCTAAATGTATCTTCTCTTGAAAACATTAAAGAAACACTCCAAGCAAATGAACACATCGTTAATTATGCTTTGGGAGATCGCTTGGGATATGTAATGCATGTTTCTAATAATGAAATTAAACTTAAAGAAATTCCGGTCTCTATAACAACTCTTCAACAACAAATTGAAGAATTCCAACAGACTCTAACACGTCCTTTTACAACCTCTCAAGAGATTACACGCTATAAAAAACTAGCAGCAAATTTGTCAAGTGTATTATTGCCTTTTACACGCTTTCGCGAAAGCGTACCAGGAAGTTCTCTAGTTATTATTCCTGATGGCGATATTCAGAAAGTACCTTTTGAAGCACTTATCCTATCCGAAGAATTAAATATTCCCGAAGCTTACTTTATAAACACATATAACATCACGTATAAATATTCTCATTCTTTGGATGAGCGTATTACACAATTATACCCCACAGAAAATAAAAACATTAGTTTTCTACCTACAGATTTTAAAGATAATTATCTAGACAAACTTCCGAACAGTGCAAAAGAAGCAACCGAAATAGCAGTCTATTACAACAACCAAACGTATACAAAGAAAGAAGCAACTAAAGCGTTGTTTTTAGTTCAATATGAAGACAATAGTATCATTCACATTTCCACACATGGAGGCACAGACAACTATGGGCCATGGTTAGCATTTTATGATGAAAAACTTAGACTAGAAGAGCTCTATACCACAAAAAAGAGAAAGGAATTAATCGTTTTAAGTGCTTGCAAAACCGATGTTGGAGATCTCAAAAAAGGCGAAGGGGTTTTTAGTATTAAAAGAGGTTTTTTTAAGGCTGGAGCCCGAAGTGTAATTTCGACGCTTTGGGATGTCAACGAAAAAGCAAATATGGAGATTATCACGGCTTTTTACAAGGAGTTATCATCAGGAAAAAAGAAGTCTGAAGCGCTTCGAAATGCAAAATTATCCTATTTAAAAAAACATGCAAATACTAGTGAAGCTTCTCCTTATTACTGGAGCGGTATTACACTAACAGGACACGATAATACAATTGATTTAGGAATAACCCCTATGACATATATATGGGGATCTCTCATCATTAGTGTCATAATTATTTTAGGTATTGGCATTAGAAAACGTTTTTACAAATAGTCACTTAATTAAAAATAACGAGCATCCAAAAATGAATGCTCGTTTTCATAAAGTAAATCATTATAGATATACACTCTCGATTATAAAATTATTTCTACAATGACTACTTTAAAAAATGAATACTCCAACATCTTAATAATTGTAATTACACGTACGTATATCACAATTATAAAAACAATACCTACATATTTAAATTTAAAATACTTGATTTACAAATAAGAGCGCAAACAAACATTTTGTTACCCGATATTTTTCAAGTACTTTAATCAAGTCATTTAAGGCATTTTATTTTATGAATAAAAAAGATCCTTTTATTGATGGTTTTCTAAATGGGAAGCCTGATATATTCAATAAACTCTATACCGAATCCTTTCCTGCTGTACAACGATATATTGTAAGCAGAGGTGGTTCTAAAGCGACGGCAGAAGACATTTTCCATAACGCATTAGTCATCCTTTTTGTAAAATTAAAGAATGAAGAATTGCAAATACAATCGTTTAAGAACTATTTGTTTACAGTGTGTAAAAACTTATGGCGAAGAGAATGTTCACAAAACAGGGTAACAAATTTACCTTCGACCCCTCTTATAGATGAAGCTGTTGACTTAGCCAAATTTTCAATTGAGCAAAAGCAATGGGATTTATATCAAGAGAAATTAAAAGAATTATCAGAGAATTGTAGAAAGTTACTTTTATTGAGTTTTAAAAAAATTACATATAAAGAGATTGTAAAGGTTTTCAATTACGCATCAGAGACTGTTGCGAGACAACGTGTCTTTAAATGTAAATCACGTTTAACAAAACTCATCAAAAAAGATAGTAGATATCTACGACTTAAACCCTGAATTATGAATGATGAAGAATTAAAAAACGAAGCCATTGAACGTTATCTCCTTATGGAGATGCCACCTGATGAACGGAAAAGTTTTGAAGAAAAAATAGCGCAAAACGCTGAATTAAAAGAGCAAGTAGCACTATACAAAGCACTATATGCTACAGATGATGATTCGGAAGAATGGATCACTACCGAAAAAAATAATGAACTATTAAAAAAAGAAGCAACACTATTTAGAGCACAAGAAACTAAAGACTTTTCTAAAGCCCTTAAGGACTATAGAGCAGCAAATACGAAGACAAAACGCTCCTTTTTCACACCTCAATTATGGAGTGCTATTGCTGCAGTCATTATCATAGGCATCTTTATTTTATACCCAAAATCTCCTAGTTTATCTAAGCTCTATGAAAACTATCATAATTGGGAAGAATTACCCTCTTATGTTTCTAAGGGAGATGACAAAGCTCTAACTTTAAAAAATATAGAAACCACTTTTCGTTCTAAAAACTATCAGAATGTTATTAGTATATCACAAACATTAGATACTTCTATATACAATACAAATCCTCAAATATCATTATATATAGGTGTTTCTCATCTAGAGACAAATCAACACGAAAATGCTATAACAGCTTTTGACCGTCTTATACAAAGTAATGCTATAGATTTTCATAAAGGATATTGGTACAAGGCTCTCGTTTTCTTAAAGAAAGGAGATAAAGAAAATACTATAAAAATATTAGAAACAATAGTTGCAAATCCTACATACTATAATTATGAAAAAGCAAAAGAACTATTAGATGAGATAAAGTAAACGTTATTTTAGAGATGAATACCTCTAAAGGCATCCGTTATATTTTATAATGAACTGATAGGTTATAATTTGCAAACGTTCCAAAAGTAAATGCATTTGATACATAAAAGTCACCGATGTGATAATTTACACCTATGTCTCCTTTTACTAAAGTTCTCGAAGCGTCTAAATCTTCTAAAAGCGTATTTAAAAGCACTAATACAAGTCCTTGTTCTCCACTCATAACAAATTGAGCATCACTCACTATGATTCCGGCACTTCCAAAAAATTCAAAATTTTTATATTGTTTTGAGGCTATTCCTTGAAATAACCATGAATCTAGTGTAACATCTAATTGATTTACAAACAATAAAGGAGGATCTTCTGCATCTGGACCATCAATTTGAAAAGCATCAAATAGTAATCCAGAATTAAATCTCGAATACGCAACTTGCACAGCTACTTCAAGAGGATTGTTTGTACTTTTATCATCAGTTCTTTTAAAATACTGACTAATTGAATGCTTGAGTGCAACTCCAAAAATACCATATTCAGCATCAGAAATTTTTATCTCAGGAGAATAACGTATGGAAAGATCTGTTTGCTTCCACAAGCCAATAGACGCTTGAAAAAAAGGATGGAATAACTGATTCTCATTTACACCTTCAAATGCCTGAAATTCATTAGGTTCGCCACCTATATCAAAATCAAAGAAAACATTAGTATCACCGCCTAATACTGTAGGAATTGTAGCTGTCTCTCCTCCTCGTATACGCAATGCATTAAAATCATTATTAGTAATAGTAAATGCACCTCGACTTTTAGGGATAAACAAACTATTAATATGTATAGAAGCATCTACCTCAAATAAATCTAAGCTTTTTGCAGTACTCGCCCAACCACTCGTGGCTTGATAGGCAGCACCATCTGCCCCAGGGGCAACATAGCGTTCTGAAATAAGCAACATATCATTTAGAATGAGCTCTGTATCTTGTAAGGCATTTTGAGAATGTAACGTCATAAAGCTCCCTATAAAAGAGAGTGTAAGTAGGATTTTAATAGACATGATAGTAGTTTATTTGCGAGCGAAAATAAGGGAAATTAAATTAAGTTGCCTTGTAAATGATTTCTTGGGTGTTCTCCAATAAAAAAGACGAATAACCAAATAGTTATTCGTCTTTTTGTGTAAAGAATATAATTTCTTAAGTATCAGATTTTAACACCTAAAACATATAGCGTTTTAGGATTAAACATCAATATTTGCATATACTGCATTTTTTTCTATAAACTCACGACGTGGCGGAACTTCGTCACCCATAAGCATTGAGAATATACGATCTGCTTCAGTACCATTATCAATAGCAACCTGTCTAAGCGTTCTAAATTCAGGATTCATGGTTGTGTCCCATAATTGCTCTGCATTCATCTCTCCAAGACCTTTGTAACGTTGTATAGATACTCCTTGGTTTCCATAAGAAGCTGCAATCTGATCACGTTGCTCATCATCCCAAGCATATTGCTTTTTCTGTCCTTTTTTAACAAGATATAAAGGAGGTGTAGCAATATATACATATCCTTTTTCTACAAGCTCTTTCATATATCTAAAGAAGAATGTCAAGATAAGTGTAGAAATGTGACTACCATCCACATCGGCATCACACATAATCACTACTTTATGATAACGCAGTTTTGATAGATTAAGCGCTTTACTATCTTCTTCTGTTCCAATAGTAACTCCTAATGCTGTAAAGATGTTTTTGATCTCTTCATTTTCAAAAACTTTATGTTGCATTGCTTTTTCTACATTCAAAATCTTACCACGTAATGGCAGAATTGCTTGAAACTCACGATCACGTCCTTGCTTAGCCGTACCACCTGCCGAATCTCCCTCAACAAGGAATACTTCGCATAATGTAGGATCTGTCTCAGAACAATCAGATAATTTTCCAGGAAGCCCCCCAATACTCATAACGGTCTTACGCTGTACCATTTCACGTGCTTTCTTAGCAGCATGACGTGCTTGTGCGGCAAGAATTACTTTTTGAACAATGGTTTTAGCATCATTCGGATTTTCTTCCATGTAAATTTCAATCATTTCTGCAACTGCTTGCGAAACGGCCGATGTTACCTCACGGTTTCCTAATTTTGTTTTGGTTTGTCCTTCAAACTGAGGCTCTCCAACTTTTACAGAAATAATAGCTGTTAATCCTTCACGGAAATCATCTCCAGCAATATCAAATTTCAGTTTGTCTAGCATTCCTGAATTATCTGCAAACTTCTTAAGTGATCCTGTCAAACCACGACGAAAACCTGCTAAGTGCGTTCCTCCTTCATGCGTATTAATATTATTTACATACGAATGTAAATTTTCAGAATAACTATCATTATAAATCATAGCTACTTCTACAGGGATACCATTCTTCTCGCCTTCCATAGAGATTACATCACCTATGATAGCGTTACGTGTACCATCTAAGAAACGAACAAATTCAGAAAGTCCTTCTGTACTATGAAATGTTTCTCCTTCAAAATCACCATCTTCCTTTTTATGTCGCTTATCAACAAGTGTAATCGTAATACCTTTATTAAGATAAGCAAGCTCTCTTAAACGAGATGCTAGTGTATCATAATTATACTCCGTGGTTTGTTGGAAAATACTTCTATCCGGTAAGAATGTAACTTCTGTTCCAGTAAAATCTGTATCTCCAATAGCCTTTACAGGATATAATGCTTTTCCTCTTTCATATTCTTGTTCCCAGATTTTACCTTCTTTGTATACGGTAGCTCTTAAATGATCTGAAAGTGCATTTACACAAGAAACCCCAACTCCGTGAAGTCCTCCAGATACTTTATATGAATCTTTATCAAATTTACCTCCAGCACCAATCTTGGTCATTACAACCTCCAGTGCAGATACCCCTTCCTTTTTATGTATTCCTACAGGGATACCACGACCGTTATCACGTGTCGTAATTGAGTTATCTTCATTTATCGTTACATTAATGGTATCACAGTGTCCTGCAAGTGCCTCATCTATTGAGTTATCAACAACTTCATATACTAAATGGTGTAATCCTCTTACACCTACATCACCAATATACATGGATGGTCGCATACGTACATGTTCCATCCCTTCTAAGGCCTGAATACTATCTGCTGAATACTGTTTTTTGTTAGCGTCTTCGCTCATATATAGTCTTCTTAAAATTGTCTTAAAAATCTAAGGTTAACAAATATAAAAAAAGGGCACCGTACATAGGGTTAAAAGCGTGCCAAAACCCTTGAAGTTATCAACAATTTGTGAAAAAGTAAACGCGCGTAAAGTATAGTATTTATGCGCTTTCGCGAAAGCGTATACATTCAAAATCCGTTTTGTTTGTAAATGACCTAAAATCAAGCAAAAAACGCCAGCATTTTGCTGACGTCTTTCTATAAAAAACTACTACTATTTTAATAAGCATCATCGTGCACCATAGCTACGGCTCTACCCGATGGATCATTCATATTTTTAAACGCTTCATCCCACTCTAATGCAATAGGCGTACTACACGCCACCGATGGTACCGAAGGCACACATAATGCCGCGGCGTCACTTGGGAAATGCTCTTCAAAAATAGAACGGTAATAAAACTCTTCTTTATTTTGAGGGGTATGTACCGGGAAACGATGGTGCGCATTTTCCATTTGTAGATCACTTACAGCACTCTCTACTACTTCTTTCAAGGTATCTATCCAGCTGTAACCAACCCCATCAGAAAATTGCTCTTTTTGTCTCCATGCGACACTTTCTGGTAAGTACTTTTCAAAGGCTTTACGAAGTACCCATTTTTCCATGCCTCTTCGTTCTTTGGTAATCATTTTATCTACTGGATTTAAACGCATGGCCACATCCATAAATTCTTTATCTAAAAAAGGTACTCGGCCTTCAATTCCCCATGCTGCTAATGACTTATTTGCGCGCAAACAATCATACATATGGAGTTTATCTAATTTACGTACAGTTTCTTCGTGAAACTCTTTAGCATCTGGTGCTTTGTGAAAGTATAAATATCCTCCAAAAATCTCATCAGCTCCTTCGCCAGACAATACCATTTTTACGCCCATAGATTTAATCACACGCGCCATCAAATACATAGGCGTACTTGCACGTATGGTTGTAATATCATAGGTTTCTAAATGATAAATCACATCTTTTATAGCATCTAGTCCTTCTTGAATTGTAAATTCTATTGGATGATGTACCGTCCCAATATGATCGGCTACTACTTGTGCAGCAGCAAGATCTGGAGACCCCTTCAATCCAATACTAAAGGAATGTAATTGTGGCCACCAAGCGTCTTGTTCATCGCCAGATTCTATACGTTTTTCTGAATACAATTTTGCAACAGCACTTGTTATAGACGAGTCTAAACCACCTGATAATAATACTCCATAAGGCACATCACTCATTAACTGGCGTTTTACAGAAGCGGCAAGCGCATCATGCAATTCTTCAATGCTTGACTCATTATCTTTTACCGCATCATATTCCATCCAGTCACGCTTGTACCAACGTACCAACTCACCATCTTTACTAGAGAGGTAATGTCCGGGAGGAAATAATTCGATTTTTGAACAAACACCTTCTAGCGCTTTGAGTTCTGATGCTACATAAAACGTTCCATGTGCATCCCACCCCATATACAACGGAATGATTCCCATATGATCACGTGCAATGAGATAGCTATCTGTTTTTGTATCATACAAGGCAAATCCAAAAATTCCATTGAGATCATCTAAAAATTCAACTCCCTTTTCTTGATATAAGGCTAATATGATCTCACAATCTGATGCTGTCTGAAATTCATAATCGGTTGTGAGTTCTTTTTTGAGTTCTTTGTGATTGTATATTTCTCCGTTGGCTGCTAGAATAAGATTTTCAGAAGCATCTATTAACGGTTGTTTTCCAGAAGCTGGATCAACAATAGCAAGACGCTCATGCGCTAAAATCACTTTTTCAGTCGCGTAAATTCCGCTCCAGTCTGGTCCTCTATGACGAATTTTTTTTGACATTTCTAATAATTGAGGACGTAGGGTTGTCATATCTTGTTTTAGTTCGAAGGCACATACAATTCCACACATAACTAATTTATTTTTTTTATAATTTATAGTTCAAATGTCCTATTATAGTTTCATTAATAAAACTATAAATACGTTTTAAGCTACAATATGAAACAAAAAACAACATTATAAGTTTAATACATAAGATATACGCTTTCGCGAAAGCGTATAAAGGAATATTTTGAAAGTTTTGATCATTTAGTACGACTACTTCTAGAGGGATAAATCTTAAGGTTTATTTAACATCATAGATTTATCTCCTACAGTATCTTTAAACCAAAATTAAACTCAAATGAAAAAATTATTTACAGTAGCTCTTATAGCTATGGCTTTTATGGTTGCACCTTCAGTGAATGCTCAATTTGCAGATCTTCAGAAAAGTCCAACGGATATCGCTTATGCAAAAGCAGATCGTCGTGCAAAACCAACTATTAAAGTAATCTATAGCCGTCCACAGAAAAAAGGACGTGACGTTTTTGGAGGATTAGTTTCTTACGGAAAAGTTTGGCGTACAGGTGCTGATGAAGCAACAGAAATCAAATTATTTAAAGATTATAATGTTGGAGGTAAAACAGTAAAAGCGGGAACATATTCTTTATTTACAATACCTGGAGAAAAAGAATGGACAATCATTCTTAATTCTGACCTTGATGATTGGGGAGCATATGCTTACAAAGAAGGTAATGATGTAGCGCGTATTAAAGTTCCTGTTTTACAAGGAAAAGAGTCAGTAGAAGCATTTTCTATTGGATTCAAAGCAGTTGACAAAGGATACCACATGGTACTAGGATGGGATACTACACTTGTTGAAGTGCCTTTCTACAACTAGAAAAACACATTTTCTTATATATTTAAAAAGCCTTCCAAATTGGAAGGCTTTTTTTATGTTTTTAAATCAGCTGGATCAATACCAGTACCAATCATATCACATTTTTCTTTTAATGTAGCGTCATTGAGAAGCCCCATTCTATAGCAACGTGCTAAAAAATAATACATCGCATTCACTACATCTCTTCGTGTTGTATCTAATACCGAACTAGACATACGTTTAGGAGGTGATGGCGCAGGTGGATTTCCTTCACTAAATTCACATTTTCCGCCACATATATGACAATAATCAGATACCCTAACATCGTGTTTTACTATGTATTCTTTCTGAGCATCACGCATATTATTAAATCTAGATGTATATGCATCTATGGTTTTTTGAGCTTCCATCACTTCTTGTAGCCAAAAGTCAATATTAGCATATTGCCCTACTACATAGTATCCATATCCTGTGGTAAATTTCTTTAATTGCGTTGCAACTAGGTTTGCTTTTTCTATCGTGTAAATCATTCATTGGTTTTTGTTACTATTTATTTGAAATCACAATAGTAATTACTTAGAACGAAATGATTTTGCGTAGTTGGTATTTTTAAGTACGTAATTAGGGATTAGTATTACCTTATTTTCTCATCTATAACAAAGTGTTTTGTTAAAAATCCTTGAAGTCTTTGAAGAAATTTTAGTGTCATGCGAAGCTGAAAAAAGTTCAGCTTAACGGAACTAATAATTACCTATTGAGAACGTAATAATCTAGCGATTTTTTCTTCCCACTTTTTTTCGGCTTCTCTGTTTATAGAATGGTTGGTTTCTTCATCAAAAGTTCGTTGCATTCCACGTCGGTGCCTCTCTACTTCTTCATACAATGCTTTGACTTCTTTTTTAGAGTTGGATGTAAAATTATAAGCTTGAATACGGGCATTTAATATTCTTGCGTGAATCTCTGTAATATCAAAATGGGCTTGCTCATGCTTTAATAATCGAGCGGTCGTATCTTTAGCTCTGTACCAAGAATATTCTGGATAAAAATGAGCGACTACTTGTGTTTCATCTTTATGCAACATGCCTTTATTATCTATCACATACGACTGGCTCATACCACTACTCGTACTTGCCACAAAGCTTCCGCTGGCATTTGGACTTCCTTTAAAATCTTCCCAAGTCAACGTCTTGTTAGGTTGCCATGCGACACGTTCTGGTGCCGCTACAAATGAGCATAGTATCACCAGTGTAATTCCAAGTACTTTGGCATGTCGTAAGATCATATCAAGTTTTTTGCTTTTTCTTTCTAGCTGCTGGAAAAAGTACATTATTTAATATTAAACGATATCCAGGAGAATTGGGGTGTAATTCTAATTCGGTTTTTGGGTCACCTACACGATGGCGATAATCTTCAGGATCATGCCCGCCATAAAATGTAAAGAATCCTTTTCCTTTAATTCCATGAATGTAACGTGCTTCTCCATTGGTTAAGTTTTCTCCCATTACCAATACATTCGATTTAATTAAATCTGAATCATAAGAAGTTGTCTGTCCCATAAATCCTTTGACTAAGGCTGTATGATTTTGACATAGCATCGTAGGGATCGGGTCCCATTTTGCACTGTAATCCTTGAGTGTAAAATAATCTGTTTCAAAAGGAATACGACGTTTACGTGTCATATCAATCGTTGAAAACTCATATGTGGTTGGCGAGCGTTCTAGTGTAAAGTTCTTAAAGGCAAATGTTTTTCTAAAATCAATTTTAGATTGATAATCGGCATCTGATGCATCTCCATCAAACATCGGTTCGCAGATATCTATGCCTTCGGCAGCTAATGCAATATCAAAACTATCGGTAGCGCTACACATCGCAAACATAAAACCACCGCCTACTACATAGTCACGTATTTTTAAAGAGACATCTCTTTTTTCTTCAGAGACTTTAGCATAGCCTAGTTTTGTAGCTAAGTCTTCAGCGGCTTTCTTTTCTTCTATATACCAGGGTGCTGCTCGGTAGGCTCCATAAAATTTTCCGTATTGTCCTGTAAAATCTTCATGGTGTAAGTGTAACCAATCATATAATATTAATTGGTCACTGAGTACTTCTTCATCATAAATGGTTTCGTACGGAATCTCAGCATAGGTTAATACCATTGTTACCGCATCGTCCCATGGTACTTTACTATCTGGAGTATAAACTGCAATTTTAGGTGCTTTTTCAAGCACTACTGCTTCCATATTTTGAGAAGGACTACTAATCATGGTAAGCAACTCTTCGGTTTTCCCATCTGAAAGGACTTCATAGGAAACACCTCGAATGGTGCATTCTCTTCGGATCTCTTCAGTGTCGGGCACTAAAAAGGAACCTCCTCTATAATTGAGTAACCATTTTACTTTGATTTGTTGATCGAGCGTCCAATAGGTAATTCCATACGCCTTTAAATGCTCTCGCTGACTGTCTATATCCATAGGTATTAAGATATAAGACGCTTGCGCGAAATGGCATGTCAGCACCAACAGAAGTATTGTAACTATTCTTTTCATAAGCAATAATACACACTAGGTATTCATATAGTATGTAACGTTTAAAAATACGGTTTTCTTATGACAAAAGTGATGCCATGTTCAGAGATTAGTATCTAGTTAACAGTATATGGTTGTAGTAAGTAGTTTTTGAAGGAGTCAAGACCGTTATGCTGTTGGTGTCAAAAAAAAGAATCGAGCCTGCCTGCCGGTAGGCAGGATCACTGCGTTGCTGGAGTCAAGAAACAAGACTAAACACAAATCTCATTATTAATTTTGATTAATCCCTTCTCCTTTGGGAGAAGGTTAGGATGAGGGAAAATCACGTTTTTAAATAGAGTAATACTCTAATTTAGAGTATTACTCTATTTTTGTGTGTCTTCTATAATCTTAATTAAAAAGGAACCCCGTCATCTTCTTCTTCACTTCCAAAGGCTTGGTCTGGTGAAGGAAGGCTGTCAGGTTTAAAGGTATCGTCATTGGCAGCAGCATTCATACTACTTGCAAATTCATATGGAGTACTGAAATCATCAAGGTTATCAAACTTACCTAAGTGCCCCACAAACTTTAGACGAATATTATCCAATCCACCATTACGGTGTTTTGCTACGATAAATTCTCCTTGTCCTTCGGTTGGGCTACGTTCTTCATCATCCCATTCTTCTATCTTATAATATTCTGGACGGTAAATAAAAGATACAATATCGGCATCTTGCTCAATCGCTCCAGATTCACGAAGGTCAGACAGTAACGGACGTTTACTTCCACCACGAGTCTCTACCGCACGTGATAACTGTGATAGTGCAATTACAGGGATAGAAAGTTCTTTTGCGAGTGCTTTCAGATTACGTGAAATCATCGAAATTTCCTGTTCACGGTTTCCGCCTCCTTTTTGTGCAGATCCACCTGTCATTAACTGTAAGTAGTCAATCATGATGATCTTAATGCCAAATTGAGAAGCGAGACGTCTTGCTTTTGCTCTCAAATCAAAGATAGAAAGCGATGGGGTATCATCTATAAATAAAGGTGCTTTTTCTAAGCTCTTTACTTTCACATTTAATTGCTCCCACTCATGTTTTTCTAGTTTACCTGTACGTAATTTTTCTGAAGACAGTCCTGTTTCTGAAGAAATCAAACGGGTAATCAGCTGTACCGAAGACATCTCTAGTGAGAAGAAAGCTACAGGTATATTTTGATCTACCGCCATATTACGAGCCATTGTAAGCGTCATAGCTGTTTTACCCATACCTGGACGTGCTGCTACAATAATCAAATCACTCGGTTGCCATCCGGAAGTCAACTCATCTACTTTGGTAAATCCAGTAGGAATTCCTGACATTCCTTCCTTATTGGACATTTCTTCAATCTTCTTCTTCGCTTGAATTACTAAGTTTTGTGCAGACTCACTACTACGTTTTACATTTCCTTGTGTTACTTCGTAAAGTTTACTTTCTGCGGTATCTAACAAGTCAAAAACATCTGTCGTATCATCATAGGCTTCTTCAATAATTTCATTAGAAATTTTAATAAGCGAACGCTGAATATACTTCTGTAATATAATACGTGCATGATACTCAATATGCGCAGAAGAGGCTACTTTTTGCGTCAATTGAATCAAGTAATAATCACCTCCTACCATTTCCAATTTTGCCATTTTCTTCAATTGCTCAGAAACCGTTAATAAGTCAACGGGCTGTCCTTCTTCAAAGAGAATTCTAATGGCTTCAAAAATGTGTTTGTGTTGATCTTTATAGAAAACATCTGGTGAGAGAATATCGATCACCTCATCGACTCCTTTTTTATCAATCATTAAAGCACCTATCACAACAGTCTCTAAATCAACTGCTTGTGGTGGTATTTTTCCTTTTTCTAAGGAAATCACTTGTCCTGAAGATACATTATATGCTGGAGTTGGCTTGATTTTTTCCATGGCTACGAATGTAAACAAATTGTTAAGTGGTTGAAACCCCTCCTAGGGGATGAATCTCCACACTTCATTAACAATTCAACTGTTAATAACTCTTTTTTATTGTTAATAGTCATAAAAAAATCCGAAACTCAAATGGCTTCGGATTTGGTAGTAAGTGAAAAAATGGGAACTAGCCTTTAAAGACTCCCATTTCAGAATATTTTTTCATTCTATTATCGACCAATTCTTCTGGTGATAAGTTTTTCAAATCATTAAAAGAAGACTCAATTGCTTCTCTTACGGTTTGAAAAGTTTCTTCTCGATTAGCATGTGCTCCGCCTAGCGGTTCTTTTATAATAGAATCGATGACTTTCAGTTTTAAACTATCTTTTGCAGTTAGCTTTAAAGCTTCGGCAGCAATTTCTTTTTGCTCCCAGCTTCTCCACAAAATAGACGAACAGTTTTCTGGTGAGATCACAGAGTACCATGCGTTTTCAAGCATCATTACTTTGTTACCTACACCTATTCCTAAGGCTCCTCCACTAGCTCCTTCTCCTATGATAAGCACAATGATAGGCACTTTAAGACGAGTCATCTCTAAGATGTTACGTGCAATCGCTTCTCCTTGTCCGCGTTCTTCTGCTTCCAATCCTGGATAAGCTCCTGGTGTATCTACTATAGTTACAACAGGTACATTAAATTTTTCGGCGCTTTTCATAAGACGCAATGCCTTACGGTATCCTTCAGGATTTGCCATTCCAAAATTACGATACTGGCGTGTTTTGGTATTGTATCCTTTTTGTTGGCCGATAAACATATAGCTTTGATCGCCTATCTTACCAAGACCTCCAATCATTGCTTTATCATCCTTTACATTACGGTCTCCATGTAATTCCAGAAACGTATCACCACAAATCGCATTGATATAATCTAGCGTATATGGACGGTTAGGATGTCTTGACAATTGCACACGTTGCCATGCAGTCAAGTTTTTATAAATATCTTTTTTGGTTTGTGCGAGCTTTTTTTCAATTTGCTTACAGGTTTGGCTTACGTCTACATCACTTTCTGCCCCTATAATGACACATTTGTCTAGTTGTTCTTCTAGCTCCTTAATGGGTAATTCGAAATCTAAATATTCCATTTTCAATGTATTACCTATTACGATTGCTCGTAATGAGTTGTTAGGTTTATCTTACAAATATACTAGTTTCTATTTGACTGCTGATTCTTTTTTTGAACGTAAAAGGTTTCTATTTTTCAGAATCCCATTTGCAATGACAACTAAGAGTATGACAATAGCACCATAATAGAATTCTGCACTCATTTGCTCTTTATCGCCTAATACCATAAACGCTAGTAAAATTCCATATACGGGCTCTAGATTTATGGTCAGCATAATCGTATATGGACTCAGATGTCTCATTACTTTTACAGAGGCAATAAATGCATAGGCTGTACATATAGATGCCAAAACAAGCAAATAGATCCAATCTGTATATGGGAGGTCAAAAAAAGATGTGGTAAAAAAGGTGTCCGCTTTCGCGAAAGCTAAATACGTCGTAATAAACAAGGTACCAACGACCAGTTCATAAAACGAAATCTTGGTAGGATTGTGATCATGCACAAATTTTCCATTCACCAATGTAAAAATTGCCGATAGTAAGGCCGAAAGCAATGCGAGTCCAATACCTAATCTGTATTCGGGTTGGACTTCAAAAATGAGGTATAACGCTCCAATCACAATAGCACCGAATAGAAGTTCGTACCAAATCAGTTTTCGCTTATAAAAAATAGGTTCTAAGATGGCTGTAAAAAAAGCACCAGTACTCATCATCGCCAATGTTATAGAAACATTAGATACTTTGATGGCACCAAAAAACGTGAGCCAGTGCACGGCTATGATAATTCCAGCAATGGCAAAGGAGAGGAACGCTTTTCGCGAAAGCGTAATATCTATTTTTTTCCATTTGATATAGATAAAAATAAATAGAGACGCCATACCCATTCTAAACCATACTAAGGGCACCGAATCGATACTAATCAAAGATCCTAATACGGCGGTAAATCCCCATATGAATACAATGAGATGAAAATGAAGATAGCTTCGTAGTTTAGCGTTTTGCATTGCGCAATAGATATATTGCTAAAATAGCAAACAGGAAATTAGGAAACCATACAGCTACTAAGGGTGGGAAATCGGATTGCTCTGCAAGTGTACCAAACACTTTATCAAAGAAGATGAATACAAAAGCAAGTAAAATACCGAAAGCGAGATTAGCTCCCATTCCTCCTCTACGTTTCATAGCAGATACGGCTACTGCAATAATCGTCAAAATGTATGCAGCTACTGGTAAACTATAGCGTTTTTGAAGCGTCACTTTATAACGACTGATATAAGAGGAACCTCTTAGTTCTTCTTTTTTAATAAACTTCAATAAGTCTGGAGTCGATAGGGTTTCTGCAATATACTCTACCGGTGTTAAGTCATCGATATCAAATGCGAATGTGGTATCTACTTTTGCTTTGCTTTCTAAAATATCTTCGTCTATGCCTACCGTACGTTTCTTATAGTTAAAAAGAGTGTAGGTAGTATCTTCCGAATTAAATTTGATTTTACTAGCAGACATCTTGTAGGTCATCTCGTTATTTTCAAAATGTTCCCACGTAAAGTCTCGTCCTACTTTTGTTCTTGTATTAAACGAACTTACATAGATGTAATCATTTTCTGCAATCTGACGGAATACATCTTTGGTCTGTTGGGCATTATTTTTTTTTCGCTCACTTTTGAGGTATTCATAGATAAACTCATTGTAGCCTTTATTTGCTTTGGGTGCTAGGTAGGTTCCTAACACAAAAGCTCCTAAACATACTACTGTAGCTCCTATCATATAGGGACGTAAAAAACGCCAAAAGGAAACCCCACTACTTAAAAATGCAATAACTTCTGTGTTGTTTGCAAGTTTGGAGGTAAACCAAATTACAGATAGGAAAAGGAATAAAGGAAACAGGAGATTAGCAAAATATACCGTAAAATTCAGGTAATAAATAGCTACTTCTAAAAACGGCACTTCATTGGCTAAAATCTTATCAATTTTTTCTGCAAGATTTACAGTAATTCCAATAGGTATAAATAACAATAGCATCGTGACAAAGGTCCCGATGTAGCGTTTTACGATATACCAATCTAGAAGTTTCATCTTTTATAAGCGTTTGTCCATTTGTTTGACCATTTTATTCTTCCATTCTGTAAAGGTTCCGGCAAGAATTTCTTTTCGGGCTTCTCTTACTAACCACATGTAGAAGCCTAGGTTATGAATAGTCGCTATTTGCATACCTAATAACTCGTGACATTTGAATAAATGACGTAAGTAGGCTTTGCTATATTCTGTATCTACCCAAGTGATTCCCATCTCGTCAATAGGCGAAAAATCTTCTGCCCATTTTAAGTTTTTAATATTAATGGTACCGTGTGCTGTAAATAACATTCCGTTACGGGCATTACGTGTAGGCATGACACAATCAAACATATCAATCCCTAAAGCTATATTTTCTAAAATATTAATTGGGGTTCCTACGCCCATTAAATATCTTGGTTTTTCTTCGGGTAGTACCGCCGTAACAACTTCGGTCATGGCGTACATTTCCTCGGCAGGCTCTCCTACTGAAAGTCCACCTATGGCATTTCCAAAGGCATTTGAATTTGCAATATACTCGGCAGATTGTGTTCGCAAATCTTTATACGTACTTCCTTGTATGATGGGGAATAAAGCTTGTTCATAACCATACAAGGCAGGTGTTTTTTCAAAATGTGTAATACATCTATCCAACCAACGATGTGTCATATGCATAGATCGTTTTGCATATCTATAGTCGCATGGATAGGGTGTACATTCATCAAAAGCCATGATAATATCAGCACCTATCTGACGCTGGATTTCCATAACATTTTCTGGTGTAAACAAGTGCATAGATCCGTCTACATGGGATTTAAATCGCACGCCTTCTTCCTTAATCTTTCTACGGTTAGACAGTGAGTATACTTGAAAACCACCACTATCCGTAAGGATGGGCCTATCCCAATTCATAAACTTATGTAAACCTCCTGCTTTTTGCAACGTGCCTGTGCCTGGACGTAAGTATAAGTGATAAGTATTTCCAAGAATAATATCTGGATTGATATCTTCTCTTAACTCACGTTGGTGCACTCCTTTTACAGAAGCCACCGTTCCTACAGGCATAAAAATAGGTGTTTCGATCACTCCATGATCTGTTGTAAGTTTTCCTGCTCTAGCTTTACTAGCTGGATCTGTTGTAAGAAGGTCAAATTGCATAGAGCGCAAAGATAGTTTTTATAAATACGATGTGCTATAGCTGTTTTAATAAAATCTAGTTAAAGGCGAATTGTATTATGCATAGAGCATATAAAAGAAGTTTATATAAAAGATGATACTTATCTGTATTTTAAGAATACTGATTTACAGTGTTTTTTCATGCAGTATTTTGTTTAAAATACGGATGTGTTACTTTTCTATGCCTTTTATCTAAACTACTTTAGGATCAAAATCAGGGTGCTGTTAACAACCAGTTTTTTAAGAAGGGGAAACCGAAAACCTTTACTAGAGTAGGTACTTTATTATCTAATATATTTTAATCATGTTAAAAAACATTTTAAAACTAAACGGGGCTCAAAAATTGAGTAAAAACGAACAAACTTCTATCAACGGAGGAGGCAACTTCATTATAACGAATATACCATGTTCTAACATCTTTGATTGTCTTGCAGCAGGAACAGATCGTTGTTACTTTGGAGCTAATGCAGCTCCTGGCAATGGGAGGTGTGTCATATTCTAATCATATATGGTACGTATTTAAGAAATCCATAAACACTCTAAGAATTGTGTTTGTGAGAATAATTCTCTGATACTTATCTGTAAAATTGAGACCGTCTTTATTTTTTAGATGGTCTCTATTTGTCTTTAAGAATCGAGATTAAACGCCCTCAATAATAATACTAAACATCATTATATATGAAAAATAATTTAAAAAAGGATAGTGTATTAGAAAGCTTCAAGCAGTACAAACTTGAAAATCAATTAAGAATATTAGGTGGAAGAGATGAGCCGCATAATCCTGATTGCTTTGAATATGTTCCGGATTAGTCGATACTAGAAATCTTTAAAAAGTAAGAACAAATTAAACACCATTAAATATGAAAAATAATTCAAAAAAGGATACCGCATTAGAAAAATTAGAACAATACAAACTTGAAAATCAATTAACAATATTAGGAGGAAAACATCAAGCTCATAATCCCGAATGTTTTGGATATGTTCCGGATTAAGTGATCGTTTTAAATGACACATTCTTTAATAAGAACAGTCATTAATTTATATATTAACGACTGTTCTTATTAATTTTTTTTATGCTAGAATCAAAAGATCTAGACTCATATTCATTTCAATTACAATACATTGATTGCATGTATATAAACACGCTATTTATTCATTGTTTGCATAAAAGTAAATATCAGAAGAAGATATTTAAAACAACGTACTCACATACCAACCACTAAAAGCAATTAACAGAATGATACTAACGATGCTATATATTTTCATAAGGATGCCTAATCTTGCTTTTTCAGGAACATCGGGATCTTTAAACACTAAGTAATTACAAATCGCATAAAACGGCGCTGTCAAAAATGATAATATGGTTGCCACTTTAATTAAGAGTCCCATCTCACTAACGAAAAAGAAAAGAATGATACACGTCCCTAGAATGAGTAAAATAAGCCAAAACAAATAGCTTTTAAAAATATGTTGTGCTCCTAAAAGGTTTGTCGCTGTAGACATAGCCCTGGGAGAAGCATCTAAAGTAGTTAAGGTTGTACTAAACATAGTGGTAAAAGCAGCAACGCCTATAAGTATGGTAGCCCAATCACCTAAACTTGTCGTATACATACTGATGAGCTGCCCTGCAAAAACACCTCCTTTATCAGAAAATATATCGCCACTTCCAAACATTACTAAAGCGCCGAGCGTCACAAAACATATCCCTAATACTACGGTTCCTAGGTATCCCACATTAAAGTCGAAAAGGGAAGTTTTTACATCATTTTTTTGAGATTTCCCTTTTTCTACAGTCCATAAAGAATGAAAAATTGAAATATCTAAAGGAGCCGGCATCCATCCCATAAATGCAATTAAAAATGCGATTCCTGCCACATCTGTAGGTAGGAGTTGTATCAATCCATCTGAAGAACCCATACCTTCTGTGGCTATGCTTTCGCGAAAAGCAAATAAAACAGCAAACAACGTACTTACTGTTAGTACCAAAATAATTACCTTCATAAGGCTATCCAAAAGTTTATAACGGCCAAATGCTAAAATTGCGGAACAAAATATAGTAATGACAACACTCCAAACAGCAATATCCCAATCAAGTCCAAAAAGCTGCACGGCCAATCCTGCTGTTACAATCGTAACAGCTGTTTGAATAGTAAACATCGTAAGCAGTGAAAGTGCAAAATAGGTAACAAGTACTCCTTTTCCCAGTTTGCGATAACCATGTAATAAACTATTTCCCGTTGCGGCTGCATATCGAGGTCCAAACTGAAAGGAAGGGTATTTTATAATATTGATAAGCAGTAAAGCCCATAACAAACCAAATCCATAATACCCTCCTGCTTTTGTACTTTGTACTAAATGGGAAACGCCTATCGCAGCCCCTGCAAAAAGAAGTCCTGGACCTAGTTTTTTTAAAGAAATACCACTCATCGCTCTGCTTTTTGAATAATATCTGCAAGAAGTCTTCTTGCTCTCAGTAATTTTACTTTTACATTATTCATAGGTTCATCTAGCGTTTTCTCCATCTCTTTGTAACTCATCTCTTGAAAATATCTCAAGTTGATCATTTCCTGATAATGAGGCTTTAGCATTTTGATATATCGTAATAATTGTGCTAGATTTTGCTCTTTAATCAGTGCATCTTCGGGAGTTGGGTTTTCATCAGGTATCTTATAGACCCCATCTTCTTTTCTGGTTATTTGAGAACGAATAGATGATTCCTTTTTTCTTAAAAGATCTATATGAATGTTTTTAGATATCGTAATGAGCCACGTATTGAACTTATATTGTTTTTTATAAGTATGTATTTTATCAAAAGCCTTAGAAAATGTCTGAATAGTGATCTCTTCAGCCTCATATTCGTCTTTTGTACGCTTTAGTTGAAACTTATACACTTCATTCCAGAAGGTATTCAACAAAAAATTATAGGCACTTTGTTTGCCTTCTTTTGCTTTTTCTATTTCTAAAAGAATTGTCTCGGGGTTTATTTCCAACGATTAGGTTTTGATATCAAATTTGTGATAAAAATACTCAATTGGAAAAATAATAAAAATAGTTCGTTAATTGGATATAAAAGTATTACATCTTTTTCTTTCAACTTATTTGCGCTTGCTCCAATAGCAATCCAAGAAAAAAGATAGCGTATTCCTATCATTGCAGCAACCCATTCCCATTGGTAGTTAAAAGCGAGTAATAGTATTGCTACGACAAAAAACAGCAACTGACTTGTATAGAAAAGTCCTAAAAAGAATTTATCCATAAAACGGTAATGTGACGAAGTGCTGACATGTCTACGCTTTTGGGTATACCATTGACCAAATGTTTTCTTAGGTGTAGAAATGGTAAAACTATCTGGATGAAAATTTACAGCTACATTTTCTCTTGTTCCCGCTTGATTTACAAACAAATCATCATCCCCACTTTGCACTTTCATATGGTCTATAAAACCGCGTTGCTCATAAAAAAGGTTGGTCGTATATGCAAGATTACGCCCTACGCCCATATAAGGTCTTCCTGCTATGGCGTAACTGAAATATTGTATTGCAGTCAATACTGTTTCGAAACGAATTAATTTATTAAGCCACGACCCTTTAATTTTCTCATAAGCGCCATATCCTAAAATCAATTCTTTCTTTCCGACAAAATGATTTGACATTTCTTGTATCCAGTATGCTGATTCTGGGGTACAATCGGCGTCTGTAAAAAGTAAATGGTCATGACTTGCTTTCTTAATTCCTAAAGTCAAGGCATATTTTTTACTTCCCCAGAAGGCTTCGTTATTCTCTACGTGTACTTGCACAATACTAGGATGTAGTTCTGCAAATTCCTCTATAACGTCTTTTGTTTCGTCTCTAGATGCATCATTAATAAGTACGATTTCAAAATGAGCATACTTCTGCGCTAACCAATGTGGAATATTTCGGCGTAAGTTTTCTGCTTCATTCTTAGAGCACACAATAAGAGATACAGGTGGGAGGTATGAGGATGTGGCTTTTTTTGCTTTCGCGAAAGCAAAAACAAAGAAAAAAAGATAATAACTACTATTGATAGCTACTATCCCTATAAAAGCATAAAATAAATACGTTAGTACTACTTCCAAGATCGTCAGCGATTACTGATCATTCTTGCAATCTCCCATCTCTGAAGGTAATTTTCCGCACATGCCGCATGCTTCCCCTTCTTTATTAAGAAAAGGGCTTTGACTTGCACAAGTTCCAGCAAATTTACCGTCTTTTTTTGCCCAGATTTTTATTGCAATTCCTGCAACGGCAAGGCTTAAAAGTCCTAGTGTAAGAAGGAGTAATTTCATAGGAATATCATTTATGCAAATATACAAAGATTCTAAAAGATGAATCCTTTAAAAAAACATAAAATATTAGAAGGAAATATTGGCTACTAGGTTATCTACAGTGGCTTCTTCACTTCCTCCTTTTGGCTCTATGGTGATATTAAGACTCGCCATACGCTCTTCATATGGAATCTCTACCAAGTTTTCCTTTGTGATTTTTAGAATATCTAAAGGAACCATATGCCCGTCTACGCCTGCCCACATTTGATATACTTGATCATCTGGTAATTCAGGAAGTGCCACGACATGTATATATGATTTTTTCTCAAGCATATTTACATAGGCAACGGTTTCTAGTTTTCTAGCCTTAGTGTTTCCTCGCAATACATATTTATCTGTAGACGAATTATTAAGAATCATAAATTGCTCTTCTACAGACTGCAGCGTTTCTCTATTGGAAACAATATCTTCATTAAGCTCTTGAATGAGTCTAGTAGTAAGCCTTCTATCATCTAGCAATTCTTGATTCTGATTCCAAATCATAAAGGTCATGATTCCAAATAGAATAGTTGCAGCACAAGCTGTAATTGCCAGTATTGGAATAGAAGCTTTAGGCTTGGGTTTTGATTTAACTTGCTTTAAAATCTTATCTTTTAGTTCTGGGGGTGCAGGCACTGCATACGAAGTGGCATATTCTTCTAAATTTTCTTGCAGTTCTATATAGGTCTTCTTTACCTCAGGATATTTTTCTATATAATGCTCTACTTCTTTAGACTCCATAGGGGAAGTGGCATCCATTAAGTAGCGCTCCAGCAAATCTCCATCCAAAAATATCTTTACTCTCTCATTCATATCGACAAAAATACAATCACTATACCAAAAAGCTTGCGTAATTCTCTTAAACCTATTTTTAATCTTGATTTTACAGTTCCTAGTGGAATATTTAACTCATCACTAGCTTCTTGTTGCGTCATTCCTTGAAAAAATAGTGCATCTATCACTACTCTATATTTATCTTCAAGACCATTTGCGTGTGATGCAATATCAAGATGTTCTATGGCAAACTTTGTGCTTGGTATACTATATACGTTAGATTCTTCTATTTGGATTTCTTTTGTAGTCTTTCTTTGTCTACTTCTTACAGCATCTATAGCTGTATTTTGAACTACTCGAAAAAGCCAGGTAAAAAGCCGTGCTTTACTCGCATCATATTTATGAGCATTCTTCCAGATTTTCACAAAAGATTCTTGTAATACATCTTGTGCTAGTACCTCATCTTTTGTCACTTTTATAGCAACACCAAATAACGCATCTGCATAATGATCATATAGTAATCCTATGGCACGTTCGTCTTGAGCTTTGAGAAGCTCGACTATATGTTGTTCTATAAATGGTTTCAAAAATGGTTGGTTTTTGATTTAACAAAAGTTTGTGAATGCATAGAAATCCATTGTTTAAAGTTACGGCGTATCTATTACAAATGAAAACAACTTTTTAATTATTAACTCAACAATTTAAAATTTATTATGAAAAAGATCGTTTTAATCTTCACCATGTTAACATTCTGTTTTTCAACAGTATCTATTGCACAATCTGACATCGTAGATGTTGCTTTATCTTCTAAAGATCATACTACACTTGTTGCAGCCGTAAAAGCCGCAGACCTTGTAAATACACTTAAAGGCGAAGGTCCCTTTACTGTTTTTGCTCCTACCAATGCAGCCTTTGATGCACTTCCTGCAGGGACATTAGAATCTCTTTTAAAACCAGAAGCAAAAAGCAAATTGGCATCTATTCTTACTTATCATGTAGTTGCTGGCAACTTTAAAGCCGCAGATGTTGTCGCTGCCATTAAAAAGAGTGGAGGCAAATTTACTATCAAAACCGTTAATGGAGGCACGCTTACGGCTTCTCTAAAAGGAGACAAAGTTGTCTTAACAGATGGTAATGGAAATACGTCTACTATCACAGCTACAGACCTAAAAGCTTCTAATGGGGTTGTACATGTAATAGACAGCGTCGTGCTACCTAAATAAATAATTGGGTAAGTACTCTTTATAAGAGAATAGCTCTATTAAATTTTTTATTAATAGGGCTATTTTCATTTCTAACCAATCTTTCTAAATCCGTTGTATGTTTTGATAACATAGGTATTATATATACCTATATTCTATTATTTTCTTTTACGTAAAATTATGGGATAACAATTTCTACGATGCACCCTTTAGGGAAGGTGACATTTGAAGAAATTCTATCGAAAAATACAATGGATTTTTCTAAAAAACATTTACTTCTGGTATAATAACGAGTCCGAATTTTGTTTTTACTTCTTCTTGAATACGCAAAGCAAGATCCCAGATTTCTTCTCCTGTAGCATTTCCATGATTTACGAGCACTAACGCTTGTTTATCATGTACTCCAGCATCTCCATAGCGTTTTCCTTTAAATCCTGCTTGTTCAATAAGCCATCCTCCGGGTACTTTAATTTGATCTGAACCTACAGGATAATGTGGAATTTCTGGATATTTCTTATATAATTCAGAAAAATCAGTTGTAGATATGACTGGATTTTTAAAGAAACTTCCGCTGTTTCCTATTTTTTTTGGATCTGGAAGTTTAGCTTGACGTATTTTGATAACTGCATCAGATACATTTTTGATAGTGGGTGCCACAATTTTTTGTTCCTGTAATGTAGTTGCGATAGCCCCATATGCTGTTTTAATAGTGTGCTCTTTCGTAGTCAGTCTAAATGTTACGGATGTTATAACATATTGATCCTTTAAGGTAGTTTTAAACACGGAATCTCTATATCCGAACATACAATCTTTAAGAGAAAATGTTTTTAGTGTTCCATCTGCTCTAGATACCGCTTCACATTCATAAAATACATCTTTCAATTCTACTCCGTAGGCGCCTATATTTTGAATAGGAGCTGTCCCGACATTGCCTGGAATGAGCGATAAATTTTCGACTCCTCCATAATTATTATCAATACAATAGAGTACAAAGTCATGCCAGTTTTCACCCCCAGCGACTTTGAGCAAAATTTCATTTTCGCCGCAAGGCAAATCAACAATAGCATATCCTTTCATATTGATATGTACCGCGTACTTATCAATATTTTGTGTTAAAAGCATATTACTACCGCCTCCTATAATAAATAATTCAGAAGGATCTTTTTCTTGAAGAATACGTTGTAACTCTGGAACGGATGTTACAGATGTTAGGTCTAGTGCTTGTACATCAATTCCAAATGTATTGTATTCTTTTAAAGAAGCCTTCTTTCTCGTATCCATTAATTAGTCTTTATACTGTTGCAATGCTTCTCGTAAAATTTCTACCGCTTCCTTTAATAGATTTTCTTCTAACACATAAGCTATACGTACTTGATTAAGACCTACACCTTCACTAGAGTAAAATCCAGCTGCTGGTGCTACCATAATCGTTTTACCGTCTAATTGGAATGTTTCTAGTAACCATTGTGCAAATGTATCTGCATTTTGAACTGGCAGTTCTGCGATGCAATAAAAAGCACCTTTAGGTTTTGCCACTTTCACTCCTGGTATTGTTTCAAGTCCTTCTACTAATGTATTACGTCTAGAAACATATTCATCTATCACATCTGTAAAGTAAGATGTTGGTGTCTCTAAAGCAGCTTCACTTGCTAATTGTGCAAAGGTAGGTGGACTCAGGCGCGCCTGTGCAAATTTCATTGCCGTGCTAATTAATTCTTTATTTCTACTTACGATACATCCAATACGTGCACCACACATAGAATAACGTTTTGACACAGAATCTATCATAATGGTATGCGCATCTATGTCACGTTGTGTCATGACAGAATGATGTTTTAAACCATCATAGGCAAACTCTCTGTATACCTCATCTGCAATTAAAAACAAGTCATGCTTTTTAACGAGTGCTGCTAATTGTTTTATCTCTTCTTCGCTGTATAAATATCCTGTTGGATTTCCAGGATTACAGATCACAATGGCTTTTGTTTTTGAAGTAATTAGTTTTTCAAAATCAGCTATTGGAGGTAATGCAAATCCTGAATCAAGATTAGAAATCACAGGTACTACGTCTACTCCACTTGCAGTTGCAAATCCATTGTAGTTTGCATAAAAAGGTTCTGGAATAATGATTTGATCACCAGGATCAGTCACACTTCCCATCGCAAAAAGTAAGGCTTCTGAACCTCCTGTAGTAACAATGATATCTTCAGCATCTACTGTAATGCCATTTTTATTATAATATGCAGCAAGTTTCTCTCTATAAGAAGCAAAACCAGCACTATGTGAATATGCTAACACTTCTATCGCATTACTCTTCACAGCATCTAATGCTACTTGAGGTGTTTTAATATCTGGTTGCCCTATATTAAGGTGATGTATTTGTACTCCTCGAGCTTTTGCAGCTTCTGCATAAGGTACTAACTTACGTATAGGAGATTGTGGCATGATCTGCCCTTTATTAGAAATTGCTGGCATAGTAATTTTATTTTTGCGTTACAAAAATGCAAATTTATATTGGTATTTAATAGGGCGATACCTATAAAAAATAACGGTACTATTTAAAAACAATAAAGCCACTCATTGAGTGGCTTTATGCGTGTAAAATTTTAGATTATTACTTTCCTGCTTGTGGTTTTACAACGCCTTTTATTTTAAGCGTATAAGGAATTTCAGAAGCATTTGAGTATACTGTAATTGTCTTTCTAATAGGTCCAGCACGTTTTGTATCATACTTTACCTTTATAACACCGCTTTCGCCTGGTTGAATCGGATCTTCTGGTTTTTCAGGAACTGTACATCCACACGTTGAATATACTCGAGCTATAATAAGCTTCTCACTTCCAGTATTTGTAAATTTAAATTCACGTACACCATCTGATCCATAATCTACCTCTCCATAGTCTACAACATCACTCTCAAAAGTGATTGCGGCTTTTTTCTCTTGGGCTGTTACGGTCATAGTCATAAGACCCACAAACAGCAATAACATTAGTTTTTTCATAATTTCCAATATTTGAGGACGCTAAAAATAGTTAGAATTAAGACCGTTACCAAAAAATGATATCAACAATCAACTGATAAGACTAAATATATTTTATCATTAAAAAATCTTACCTACACTATTTATTAATCCTACTGTTATCAGTACTTTTGTTGATTAGTATTCAATAATCAGACCAAACTATGAGCATAGCATCAAAATATGACGCTTCACAGGTAGAAGACAAGTGGTATTCGTACTGGATGGAACATAATTACTTCCATTCAACACCTAATGAAAAAAAGCCATACACTATTGTAATTCCTCCTCCTAACGTCACAGGTGTATTACACATGGGACATATGCTTAATAATACGATTCAAGACGTGTTAATAAGACGTGCACGTCTTACAGGTTTGAATGCATGTTGGGTACCAGGTACTGATCATGCTTCTATTGCGACAGAAGCTAAGGTAGTTGCCAAACTAGCAAAGCAAGGCATCAAAAAATCTGACTTGACCCGTGAAGAGTTTTTAAAGCATGCTTGGGAGTGGAAAGAAGAGTATGGTGGCGTTATTTTAGAACAGCTTAAAAAACTAGGTGCTTCTTGTGATTGGGAACGTACTAAGTTCACAATGGACCCAGATATGTCTGAAGCGGTTATTAAAACTTTTGTAGATCTTTATAACAAAGGACTTATCTACAGAGGGTATCGTATGGTAAATTGGGATCCTGAAGCAAAAACAACACTTTCTGACGAAGAAGTGATCCATGAAGAAAGACAAGGAACCCTATATTATTTAAATTATAAAATAGAAGGTTCTGAAGACTTCTTAACAATCGCTACGACACGTCCAGAAACAATTTTTGGTGATACTGCCATCTGTATCAATCCAAATGACGAACGTTTTACACACCTAAAAGGTAAAAAAGCGATTGTTCCTATTTGTGGTCGTGTGATTCCTATCATTGAAGATGAATATGTAGACATTGAGTTTGGAACAGGGTGCTTAAAAGTAACGCCTGCTCATGACGAAAATGATAAAGTATTAGGTGACAAACACAACTTAGAAGTAATAGACATTTTTCATGAAGACGCATCCCTTAATAGTTTTGGACTTCATTACGAAGGTCAAGATCGATTTGAATGTCGTAAGAACATCAAAAAAGAACTAGAAGAAAAAGGACATCTTGTAAAAACAGAAACCCATACTAATAAAGTAGGAACATCAGAGCGTACAAAAGTAGTCATAGAACCAAGACTTTCAGACCAATGGTTTTTAAAGATGGAAGATTTGGTAAAACCAGCACTGAAAGCGGTTTTAGAAACAGGCGATGTAAAGTTATTTCCTAAAAAGTTTGAAAACACGTATCGTCACTGGATGGACAATATTCGTGACTGGAATATCTCTCGTCAATTATGGTGGGGACAGCAAATCCCTGCATATTATTATGGAGACGGGAAAGAAGATTTTGTAGTAGCCGAAACTGCTGCGGAGGCGTTAACGCTTTCGCGAAAGCGTACCCAGAATGAAAACCTACAGCTTACAGACTTGCGCCAGGACGAAGATGCGCTAGATACATGGTTTTCTTCTTGGTTATGGCCTATGAGCGTTTTTGATGGTGTACGTAATCCTGACAATGAAGAATTTAAATACTACTACCCTACCAATGATTTGGTAACGGGTCCAGATATTTTATTTTTCTGGGTGGCTCGTATGATTATTGCTGGCTATGAATATACAGATCAACGTCCATTTGAAAATGTATACTTAACAGGGTTGGTACGCGACAAGCAACGTCGTAAAATGTCTAAGTCATTAGGAAATTCTCCTGATGCATTAAAACTCATCGAAAATTATGGAGCCGATGGGGTACGTGTAGGACTGCTATTAAGTAGTGCTGCTGGAAATGACCTCATGTTTGATGAAGAACTATGTGATCAAGGAAAGAAGTTTATAAATAAAATCTGGAACGCTTTCCGATTAATTAAAGGATGGGAAATAGATGACTCACTAAAACAACCGGAATCTAGCGTAAAAGGTCTAGAATGGTATACGGCGCGTTTTCATCAAACACTTGCAGAAATAGAAGACCATTTTTCGAAATACCGCATTAGTGATGCTTTAATGGCAACATATAAATTAGTGTGGGATGACTTTTGTGGATGGTTATTAGAAAGTGTAAAACCGGGATATCAACAGCCCATAGATCGAAAAACATATAATGCTGTTATCGAAGCACTAGAAAACAACTTGCGTATTCTACATCCATTTATTCCTTTTGCATCTGAAGAAATTTGGCAAACAATCGTTGATCGTACTCCTGAAGAGGCATTAATTATAAATCATTGGCCTGCACAAGAAACTTTTGATAAAAAAATCATAACCGACTTTGAATATACATCTCAAGTAATTTCTGGTATTAGAAGAGCTAAGAAAAGTAAAAATATACCAAACCATGAATCTATAGAGCTTCACGCCATACTTAATGAAAAAATATCAAGCAGCTTAGATACACTGATTTTAAATTTAGGAAACGTAACAGATTACACCATTACTGATACTCCTTTAGAAGGTGCACTTTCTTTCAGAGTAAAATCTAATGAATATTTTATTCCATTTGAAGAAGAGATAGATGTAGAAGCAGAAATTGCTAAAATTGAAGAGGAATTAAAATACACAAAAGGCTTCTTACAATCTGTTTCTAAAAAACTAAGCAATGAACGTTTTGTGAATAATGCTCCTGAAAAAGTAGTTGCCATTGAGAAACAAAAACAAGCCGATGCTGAAGCAAAAATTGAAACCTTAGAAAAAAGGTTAAAGAGTTTATCTTAATCTTACAACTCTTTGAAAAACAAAAAAACGCTTATAATTCTATAAGCGTTTTTTTGTTTTTCACATACTCAAATACTTAACACTATTATTTGCTCAAGTATTCATTAGCGATGGTTATATAAGCTATTTTTGCTTCGTCACTTGTCATTGATTTAACTTGTAACAATGCATTCATTTTAAAAGCACTTACCAATTCATGTTCTCCTTTTTGATAACTGAAGGTATTTTCTTGTGTAGCCTGTTTATAAAGCGCATAAAATCTCAACAGTACATCAGGCGGAAACTCTTGTTTAGCCTCTCCTACTTTTTTAAAAGCCTCCCAAAATGCAGTATGGAGCGCTTCCTTTTCCATTATACGGTTGCTATTATTGATGATGCTCCTTTTACTTTTTGATTTAGGGCAACGGCTATTTTGGTTCCAACAGGTAAATAGATATCTACACGAGATCCAAATTTTATAAAACCACTTTCACCACCCTGTGTAACAACTTCCCCTTCTTCTGCGTAGTTTACAATACGTTTGGCTAATGCCCCTGCTATTTGCCTATGCATTACTTCTCCGAATTTTTCCGTCTTGACAACTACGGTTGTACGTTCGTTTTCTTCACTCGCCTTAGGATGCCAGGCAACTAAGTATTTTCCTGGATGATATTTACTAAAAGTAACATCACCTGCGCCAGGATATCTTGTTACATGCACATTAAGTGGCGACATAAAAACGGATACCTGCAAACGCTTATCTTTAAAATATTCTTTTTCAAACACCTCTTCTATCACTACTACTTTACCATCTACAGGAGAGACAATAACACCCTCATCATTTGGAGCTATACGACTAGGGTTTCTAAAAAATTGAAGAATAAGTATCAATAATACAACAAGGGTTGTTGCTATTAAATAAAATAGCCATCCTTTCTCTAAAAATCGATTTGCAGTTAATAGTCCTATCGTAAAAAGACCTAATGCAATAGCAATAATTTTACTTCCTTCTTTATGAAACATAATCTAATACTATTAAAAACAAATAAATAAATGGACTTGCAAAAATGATACTATCGAGTCTATCATATATACCGCCATGTCCTGGCATCAATTGCCCACTATCTTTTACGCCTGCTTGGCGTTTAAGCTGTGATTGAATTAAATCTCCTAACGTTCCAAACACAGAAGTAACTATCGCTACCGTAATCCATAATTGAATACTTAATAGCTCCGTAAATTTATAAATAAATATACTAGCAATACAAGAAAACACAAGTCCTCCCAAGAATCCTTCTACTGTTTTTTTAGGGGATATGCGTTCTAAGAGTTTATGTTTTCCTATACTTTTTCCAACAATAAAAGCAAAGGTATCATTTATCCATATCAAGGCAAACACACTAGCTACTAAATATGATGTATATTCTCCTCTGTATGAAGGTAATATAATCGTGAATACAAAACCGCCAATAATGTAAAAAAGTAAATAAATATATTTCTGTGCTACCGTAATATAACGCTCCGAAGGTCTTATTAAATTTTTAATAAGATATAAATTTGTCATAATAGTAATAGACAGAAAAACAAGTGTTATATGGTTTGTTGGTTTTGTGTAGCCAAGCGCTATGTAATTAGAAGGTATGAGATAACAAAAAACAACGACAGTTACCACCAAAAGAAGATAAGGAACGTATGACTTTATCTTTACAAGTTTTAAGTACTCATACATGCAGATACATCCAAAGACAAATATCAATAACAAATAACTAATTTCCCATGAAAAGATAGCAAGTAACAAGAATGCTACATACAATAATCCAGAAAGTCCTCTTATTAAAACTTCACGCATACTACAAATCTTCTAACAGTAACAAATATAAATTTTTTGTACTGCTTCCATAAGACATAAAGTCTTTTTCATCTTCATCGGTTTCAAAATGTTTTATTGTTGTAATATTACTAGGAATGTTCCCCTTATTTCTATTTTTAATGAGTCGTAATCCTTCTCCAATGTTATTTACTATTTGACTTGTAGTTGCAAAAACAATCATTGCTTTAGGAAACTCTTGAAGTTTTAACTCTTTTAATTGATGTGAACTTACAAGAATGGATCCATTGTCCGCAATAAGACTCTCACACGTTGTCAAGAAAAATGAAGCATCTCTATCTTGTGTAAATTCAAGATTATACCCTTTAAACGTATCTTCTAAATGTTTGTCGAAGCAAAATGACTTTTGTTCATACCAGTCATTTTCTAATAAGATGTCATCAAAATTACCTTTGAGTTCCTCTAAGTTAACAGCGTATAGAAATTTACCTCCATTAAGAATGAAATTTTTCGTGAAACGCTCATCAGCAGGTGTGTGAACATCAGGCATATACTTACTGCGCTCGTCATGATTTTTATCTGAACGAGGGCCGTCTGATTTAGATTCTTTTTTAAATAATTTTCTAAATAGACTCATGGTGAGATTTAGATTCGAGCGTACAAGTTCTTCAAATATAAAAAAACTTGATTTAACGATAAATTAAATCAAGTTTTAATTCTATTATTAAAGAAAAGTTTATGCAATTACTTCAACATCTTCTTTCTTTCCAAAAGGACGATCTCCAAAAATCTCCAATAAGTTATCTTTAAAGATGACTTCTTTATCAAGAAGAAGGTCGGCCAATTGGCTCAATTTTTCTTTATTTTCTTTAAGTAAATCAATAGCTCTTTGATATTGCTCTTCTATAATAGCAGATATTTCTTTATCAATTAACTCTGCTGTTTTCTCACTATATGGTTTACTAAAATTATATTCTGATTGACCTGAAGAATCATAATATGTAAGATTTCCTACCTTATCATTAAGTCCATATACCGTAACCATCATACGTGCTTGCTTTGTCACCTTTTCAAGATCACTAAGTGCCCCTGTAGATATTTCATTAAAAATGACTTCCTCAGCAGCTCTACCTCCTAATGCAGCACACATTTCATCAAGCATCTGTTTAGGGCGAACAATAAGACGTTCTTCTGGAAGATACCAAGCTGCCCCTAATGATTGTCCTCTAGGAACTATTGTAACTTTTACTAATGGTGCCGCATGCTCAAGCATCCAACTTACAGTAGCATGTCCAGCCTCATGATAAGCAATAGCTTTCTTCTCTTCTGGGGTAATGATTTTATTTTTCTTTTCAAGACCTCCTACTATTCTATCTACTGCATCTAAGAAATCTTGTTTTCCTACAGCTTTATTTCCTTTACGAGCAGCAATTAAAGCGGCTTCATTACAAACATTGGCTATATCTGCCCCAGAGAAACCTGGCGTTTGTTTTGCTAAAAAGTCAATATCTAACTCGTCATCTATTTTCTTTAAAGGACGTAAGTGCACTTCAAATATCTCTTTACGTTCTCTAACATCTGGAAGATCTACATAAATTTGTCTATCAAATCTTCCTGCTCTCATTAATGCTTTATCCAAGACATCAGCTCTGTTAGTAGCAGCTAATACAATTACATTTGTATTGGTGCCAAAACCATCCATCTCAGTTAATAACTGATTTAATGTATTTTCTCTCTCATCATTAGAGCCTGAAAAATTATTTTTACCACGAGCTCTACCTATCGCATCAATCTCATCTATAAAAATAATCGCTGGTGATTTTTCTTTAGCTTGCTTAAATAAATCTCTCACACGAGAAGCCCCAACCCCTACAAACATTTCTACAAAATCAGATCCTGACAAAGAAAAGAATGGAACTTTTGCCTCACCTGCTACCGCTTTTGCTAGTAATGTTTTACCTGTTCCTGGCTGCCCTACTAATAATGCTCCTTTTGGAATTTTACCTCCTAAGCTTGTATACTTTTCTGGATTTTTAAGAAAATCTACAATTTCTTGTACTTCTTCTTTTGCTCCTTCTAGACCAGCTACATCTTTGAATGATGTTTTTACATCTACTTTTTCGTCAAAAAGCTTTGCTTTTGATTTACCAATATTAAAAATCTGGCCTCCAGGACCTCCACCAGAACCAGCTGACATACGTCTCATAATAAAAATCCAGATTCCTACAATAAGTATAATAGGCAACATAGGAACTATCATATCAAAGAAACTATACTCTTCGTCCGCATCTCTTATTGTAGCCAAGCTATATTCTTCTTTTGCTTCATCAAAAGATTCAGCAAAATTACCATCATCTACATAGCTAATCACGTAATCAGCTACACCTTGTGATTTTGGCATTAACTGACTTCCTTTCTTTTTCTTATGTATTTCTTTCTGTTTTGCTTCTGGAGTTAAGAAGATCTTAGCTTCTTTTCTATTTGTTACAATAAATACTAACTCAACATCTCCATCTCTAAGGTATTGCGTATATTCTGAGTTATTTATTTTCTTAGGTTCTCCAAAACCTCCGTTACCACTAAACATACTAATAGCGATAAAAATGACTACAATCAATCCATAAATCCAATAATTACTGAATTTAGGTTTATTAGTCGGGGGGGTATTTTTTGTTTCTTTAGACATTCACTACTTTTTTATTAATAACTAGTTGCTATAGAGGTAATCTTTGCATCGCCCCATAGACTTTCTATATCGTAAAATTCTCTTATGTGTTTTTGAAATACATGGACTACCACATTTACATAATCCATAAGCACCCATTCAGAATTATCTAGGCCTTCTACATGCCAAGGTTTTTCTTTTAATTCTTTACTAGCAACTTTTTGAATAGAATTTACTATTGCTGCTACTTGAGTATTTGAAGTACCATTACAAATAACAAAATAATCACAAACCGTATTTTCAATATCCCTTAAATCAAGAATATCAATGTTTTGCCCTTTTACTTCCTCTATCCCTTCTATAATTTTTGCAATTAATTGATCTGCGTTCGTTTCCTTTTTTGCCATTAAATCCTTTTATTTACACAAAGTTATTACAAATTTACGTTTATCAACCTTCTTAACATAAGTTTAAATAACATAATAACACATATGCGTATAGTCAAACTTCATACCATCGATTCAACGAATGACTATCTAAAGTCATTAGCAAAGGAAGAAAATCTTGAAGAAGATACTGTTGTATGGGCCCTAGAGCAAACTAATGGTCGTGGCCAAATGGGTACCAAATGGGCTACAGATCCCAGTAAAAACCTCACATTCAGTGTCTTTAGAAAAATTCAGCAAATCACTATTGATCAACAGTTTTATGCCTTAATGGCTGCTTCACTAGCCGTAAAGGATGTTTTAAAAAAATTATTGATAAAAAATGTGAGCGTAAAATGGCCTAACGACATATTGTCAGACAAGAAAAAAATATGTGGGATTCTCATAGAAAATGTCATAAAAAAAGGAGAATTAAATGCCATGGTTATCGGGGTAGGACTAAATGTCAATCAAACTACATGGGAAGATGTACCTCGTGCTACTTCTATAAAGACACAAACAGGCATACACTTTGACCTTCAAGAAATATTAAATATGCTTCTTGAACAATTTCATTACTATGTAAAAATGTTACTTGAAGGCGATTTCGAAAAAATCAAAGAAAATTATGAAGCACATCTTTTTAGGAAAGATAAGCCTTCCACGTTTCTGAATACTGACAAAGAACAATTTGTAGGTATTATTCAAGGTGTTACTCATCAAGGGAAGCTTATTTTACTAGAAGAAGACAATGTTATTAATGAATACGATTTGAAAGAATTAGAATTGTGCTTTTAACGTTTGATTACCAATATAGCATACCTACCCAAATTTGTTTTATTTGTATCTTTGCTATTCTTTATATAAGCTATGCAAGAAGAAACAATAGTCCAACCTGTTAGACAACCGAAACCCAAATGGTTACGTGTTAAACTGCCTACTGGAAAAAAATATACAGAACTTAGAGGTCTTGTAGACAAATACGACTTACATACCATATGTACTTCTGGTAGTTGTCCTAATATGGGAGAATGCTGGAGTGAAGGTACTGCCACCTTTATGATTCTAGGAAATATCTGTACACGTTCCTGTGGTTTTTGCGGTGTAAAAACAGGCAGACCAGAAACGGTAGATTGGGAAGAGCCTGAAAAAGTAGCAAGATCTATAAAAATCATGGCCATAAAGCATGCTGTTATTACTTCTGTAGACAGGGATGACCTTAAAGATATGGGAACGATTATATGGGGAGAAACTGTAAAGGCCATACGCCGTATGAATCCGGAAACAACCTTGGAAACATTAATACCTGATTTTCAAGGAAGAGAAGATCTTCTTGATCGAATTATTGATGTACATCCAGAGGTCGTATCTCATAATATGGAAACCGTAAAACGACTTACACGTGAAGTACGTATACAAGCAAAATATGAACGTAGCTTAGGTGTTTTAAAATATCTTAAAGATAATGGCATCAACCGAACAAAGTCTGGAATTATGCTAGGACTTGGTGAAACGGAAGATGAAGTTATCCAAACATTAAAAGACCTCAGGTCTGTAAACCTAGACATTGTTACTATTGGACAATACTTACAGCCTTCTAAAAAACATTTACCTGTCAAACAATTCATTACTCCTGATCAATTTAAGAAGTATGAAGAAATAGGTCTTGAAATGGGCTTTAGACATGTAGAAAGCGGCGCACTTGTTCGTTCATCTTATAAAGCTCAAAAGCATCTTACTTAATATATGAGTACCATCAAAGTTGCCATTAATGGATTTGGGCGTATAGGTCGTAATCTTTTTAAGTTATTACACAATCACAACAACATTGAAGTGGTTGCTATAAATGATATAGCAGATGCTCATACCTTAAGTCATTTATTAAAATTTGACAGTATTCATGGGATTTTTAATGCAGATATACGCTTTCGCGAAAGCGTACAAAGCCCATCTACAATTATAGTAGATAACAAAGAAATCCCTTTATTTAAAACTGCTACTATAAAAGATATTCCTTGGCAAAGCGTAACTCCAGATATTGTTATTGAATCTACTGGTAAATACAAAACAACTGCAGATTTAGAACATCATATTGCAAATGGTGCTAAAAAAGTGATTTTAGCTGTTCCGCCACAAGACGACCAAATCAAAATGGTTGCTTTAGGAGTCAATGAACATATATTAGATGGTACAGAAACTATTATTTCAAATGCTTCTTGCACAACAAATAATGCTGCACCTATGATTAAGGTTATTGACGAACTATGCGGTGTTGAGCAAGCATATATCACAACAGTGCACTCATACACTACAGATCAGAGCTTACACGATCAACCTCATAGAGATTTACGTAGAGCTAGAGCTGCAGGACAAAGTATCGTTCCCACAACAACTGGGGCCGCAAAAGCACTAACCAAAGTTTTTCCTCATCTTGCAAATGTTATAGGCGGCTGTGGCATTAGAGTACCTATAGCAAATGGATCTCTTACAGACATTACATTTAATGTAAAAAAAGACACTTCTATAGAAGAAATAAATAACGCATTAAAGGAAGCATCACAAACACATTTAAAAGGAATCCTTGAATATACAGATTTACCTATCGTATCTGTAGATATTATTGGTAACACACATTCCTGTATTTTTGACTCTCAAATGACCTCTGTTATTGGGAAAATGGTAAAAATTATAGGTTGGTATGATAATGAAATAGGATATTCTAGTCGAATTATTGATTTAATTTTATTCATTAACAGGAAATAATATATATTCGTATTTGTTTAAGGCAACTAAATATATGAGCAAGTATTTGATTCGCACTCTGCTTTTCGTGCTATGCATTCTCCCCACAATTACTGTGGCTCAAGAGATTGATCTTGCAACTCAAAAGATTACGGGTCAGAAGATTGACTCCTTACTTACCATAGCCGCTACTGCTATTGAAAACAACGATTACAACACTTCTGCACAGATCATGACTAGGGCAAGAATCTTAGCAGAAAAGACAAACAACAAAGGTAGAATAGGGCTTGCTTCTAGCGCATTATCTCGTTTATACCTTCTTACTGGGAACATCGAAAAAGCAAAAGAAGAAAATAACCTTGCCATTAAAATGCAAGAAGGCTCTGAAGATCACCAAGAAAATAATTTAGGGCAAAGTTATATTACTGCAGCAAAAATTGAATTACTACAAAGAAATTATCCGAAAGCATCTGAATATCTAGAAAAAGCAGAAGAGACCTTAGAAAGTTTAGGACGTCCAGAATTATTATCAAAAGTATATCTCAATCAAGGAACTATTGCTTTAATAAAAAATAATCCTCAAAAAGCTGGAGAATTATTTGACTTAGCTATCAAAAAAGCTGAAAAAACCGATGACGGCGGAGGTAAATTCTTAATTGCAAAAAGCAATATTCAAAAGGCAGAAGTATTACTGCTTCAGAAAAAAATTGATGAAGCTAGTAACACAATAAAAATTACTCAGGATATCAGTATTTCTGAAAATTACCCTACACTCTTATCTGAATCTTATAGAGTAAGCAGTCGAATTGCAAAAGAACAAAATGACATTGCTAAAGCTTATGAACACATTATGCTTTACAATACCTACACAGATCAAAACAGAAAAAATAAAGAAGAAGAGATTGTTATTCAACAATTCAAAGAAGACAAAGTTTTAAGTGCTCAACTAAAAGAAGAAATAGAAATAGAAAGAGCAAGAGCAAGAGATACAAATAGACTCACGACGGTATTAACGATCGCTATGATTACTATTTTATCTTTACTAATCCTGTCATTATATAAAAACAATAATCTCAGGACGAAAGCAAATGAATTATTACAAGCTAAAAACACTGAACTTATAGTAGCTAAAGACAATGCAGAGAAAGCCTCTATGGTAAAGGCACAATTCTTATCTACGATTACGCATGAGTTACGTACACCAATGTATGCCGTAACAGGACTCACACACTTATTACTGAGTGAAAACCCTACTCCTGAACAAAAGAAACACCTTGACTCTCTTAAATTTTCTGGAGAATACCTACTATCGTTAATTAACAATATATTAGATCTCAACAAATTAGAAGCAAATAAGGTTGAAGTTGAACAAACAGCTTTTAACCTTAAGAAACGTATTGAAGATGTATTATTTGCTTTAGGAAAATCTGCAAAAGATAAAGGCAATAAGTTAAACTTTGAATTTGATCAAGATATTCCTGAAGAAGTTTTAGGAGACCCATTAATGATCTCTCAAATATTAATCAATCTTGTAGGTAATGCCGTTAAATTTACCCGTGATGGAACAGTAGACGTAAGGGTTCAGAAAATTAAACAAACAGATAGCGAAACTTATTTACACTTTGAAGTGGAAGATTCTGGAGAAGGTATCTCTAAAAAGAAACAGAAAAACATTTTCCAAAACTTCACACAAGGATCCGTTGCCATTAATAGAAAATTTGGTGGTACTGGATTAGGATTATCTATTGTAAAAAATCTATTAGACTTATTAGGCAGTAAGGTAGAATTAGAAAGTACATTAGGGAAAGGATCTAAGTTTTCTTTTGATATCAAATACAACCTTACTAAGCAAGCAGCTGGAGAAGAAGCAAATCCACATAACATTATTTACGATATAGATTATGTTGCTCTAGAAAATAGAACCATACTCGTTGTAGAAGATAATAAGATCAATCAAATGATTACGCGTAAAATCTTAGAAAAGAATAAGATGTTATGTGATGTTGCAGATAACGGAGAGATTGCTGTAGAAAAAGCCAGAAACCAAAACTTTGATCTTATCTTGATGGATATTCACATGCCAGGAATAAGCGGTATAGAAGCTACAGAACAGATACGCCTTTTTGACAAAGAAATTCCTATTCTTGCATTAACGGCTGTTACTATAGACGAGAATATAGATGAATTCCATGAAGCTGGTTTCAATGATATTATCCCTAAACCTTATAAGGTGGAGGAGTTTTTCCAAAAAATACATAATGGCTTAAAACAAGCTAAAGTATTTAATTAAACTCTTTAACAAAGCCTAATACCTGATCATTAAACAAAGTTTCATCTTCAATAAATGAGGCTTTAATTGGAAGGTAAAATAAATTCTCTGTAACCATCATAGGCGATAAGCGTACATAATCTTTTTCTGTAGTTAAAATAAAGTCATGAGATGCTAAGGTTTTAATTTCGCTTAAAGCGAAATTATGATGATCTCCAAACGCTTTATGTTCAAAATCTAATCCTAAGTCCTTTAAATAATTCACCAAAGGTGTAGGATTTGCGATTCCAGTAACCAATGTAAACTTCTTTGTTTTTAGTACTGAAATAGGCAATTCGGTTTTATCAGACATCAATACATCACTATAATTAATTGTCGTAAAATATACTTTTTGATAAGCTAATGGTGCTATTTTTTCAACTACTGCATCTCGCTCATTTTTAGAAATATGAGAAGGGCATTTTGTTACAATAATTACCTGAGCTCTACGAACACCAATCCTAGGCTCTCTTAAATTACCTGCAGGTAATAAAAAATCATCCGTATATAGATCATGATATGCCGTAAGTATGATTTGAAAACCTGCCTTCACTTTTCTATGTTGATACGCATCATCAAGTAAAATTACATCTAACAAAGGATTTGTTTCTAAAAGTTTTGAAATACCTAACTGCCGATCTTCACACACAGACACGTTAACATTTTTAAACTTTTTGGCAAACTGCAAAGGTTCATCCCCTACATTTTTAGCTAAACTATCTGAAGACACTTGAAGATACCCTTTTGTTTTCCTACCATAGCCACGACTTAACGTTGCTACCTTATAGGAATCTCTTAACAATCGAATAAGATATTCTGTCATTGGACTTTTACCAGTACCCCCCGTATTTAAATTTCCGACACAAATAACTGGCAGTTGATATTCTTTGGATGAAAAATAACCTCTATCATAGGCTTTATTAAGTAATAAAGTGATTATATAATAGCATCCTGCAAAAGGAAATAATATTTTACGCAGTTGTTTCATATAGGGCGAAGGTATAATTTTTATCTTTACTTTTTTAAGATACAACTATGACTATACGTGATGTAACTAATATACTTGAAGAATGGGCTCCACTACCCTACGCTGAAGATTTTGACAATGTAGGACTTCTTGTTGGTGATAACTCGTCTAAACTAACAAATATTCTAGTAACCCATGACGCTTTAGAAAATGTAGTTCAAGAAGCTATAGATAAGAATTGTAATCTTATCGTTTGTTTCCATCCTATTCTATTTTCAGGAATAAAAAGAATAACAGGTTCTAATTATGTAGAAAGAGCTGTCGTAAAAGCGATCAAAAATAATATTGCTATTTATGCATTACACACAGCACTAGACAACGTATCTTATGGTGTAAATTATGGAATGGCTAACGCCTTAGGACTTATAGATACAGAAATTTTAATCCCTAAAAAAGAGCACATAAAGAAACTCGTCACCTATACACCACACAATTCGCTTGATTCTATTAAAGAAGCACTTTTTAAAGCTGGCGCTGGCCAAATAGGAAATTACGACCAATGTAGTTTTGGAGTTTCAGGAGAAGGCACTTTTCGCGCAAGCGCAAATGCAAATCCTACTATTGGCGCTATAGGAGTTCAACATAAAGAATCAGAAACCCAGTTGCATATCACCTATGAAAAACATCATGAATCAAAAATAATACGTACATTATTTTCTAATCATCCTTATGAAGAGGTTGCCTACGAAATAACATCACTTCAAAACAATCTCCAGAATGTTGGATTAGGCATGGTTGGTAACCTTGAGGAAGCTATCAATGAATCAGATTTTTTGAAGCTAGTAAAAGAGACATTTAAAACAGGTGGCATCAGACATTCTGAATTCATAGGCAAACCTATTAAGAAAGTAGCCGTTTTAGGAGGCAGTGGTGCTTTTGGAATATCTCAAGCAATCCGAAGTGGTGCTGATATTTATATAACAGCCGATCTTAAATATCACGACTATTATAAAGCTGAAAAACGAATTTTATTGGCTGATATTGGTCATTTTGAAAGTGAACGCTTTACAAAAAACATTATAGCCAGTTATCTTACAGAAAAAATTCGTAATTTTGCAGTCGTTTTATCTGAAGAAAATACCAATCCCATCAACTATTTATAAAGTATGGCAAAGAAAAAGGAGTCAACTGTCGAAGAGAAGCTAAGAGCTTTGTATGATTTACAACTTATAGATTCTAGAATAGATCAAATACGCAATGTAAGAGGAGAACTACCTCTTGAAGTCGAAGATCTTGAAGATGAGGTTGCTGGTCTCAATAAGCGTATTGAAAAATTGGATAATGAGTTATCTCTTATTGAAGATCAAATCAAGGCTAAGAAAATTCAGATTGAAGAATCAAAAGCTTCTATCAAAAAATATTCTGAGCAACAAAAGAACGTTAGAAATAATCGTGAGTTTAACGCACTTAGTAAGGAAGTTGAGTTTCAAGAATTAGAAATACAACTTGCTGACAAGAATATACGTGAGTTTAAGTCTCAAATTGAGCAAAAGAACGAAGTTATCTCTACTACCAAAGAACGCTTAGGAGAACGCGAGAAGCACCTTAAGCATAAAAAAGGAGAGTTAGATGCTATTTTAGCAGAAACTGAAAAAGAAGAGAAAGCACTTATCAAAAAGAGTGAAGACTTTGAAAAAGAAATTGATGAACGTCTAGTAAAAGCATATAAACGCATCCGTACTAATGTACGTAACGGTCTTGCTGTTGTTGCTATTGAGCGTGGAGCATCTGGAGGATCATTTTTTACAATTCCACCACAGGTTCAAGTTGAAATCGCTAGTCGTAAAAAAATAATTACTGATGAGCATAGTGGACGTATTCTAGTAGATAGTGTACTTGCTACTGAAGAACAACAAAAAATGGAATCTTTATTCAAGTCTATCTAATAAAGAGCTCTAATTGAATAAAAAAGCGTTTAGAATATTAATTCTAAACGCTTTTTAGTTTCTGATGTATAGACATAGTACGAATGCTAATCATTAGAAGCATATACCCCTTACAGTTAGTGCACAACACACTTAACAAATTGTCTATAATGTTTCTAACATAATAAGTCACTAGACATTAACACTTAAAATAAAAAAACCTCAATGATAGAGGTTTTTTTGGTAATTCAGTATGTTATAAAACTCGCTAGTAAATAATTAATTTTTCTGTAAATGATCCCATATCCGTTTCTAGTCGAAGTATATAAGGACCCTTACTTATATTGGATACTGGTAACTGCAACGTGGTAGTTCCAGTTGCTGGTTTCCATTGTTGTATTACTTGACCAAGCATAGAGAATAATGTTGCATTGTTTACATTATTAGCTTCATTCTTAGTGATAGCAATATATTTTCCTTGTGTATTAAAACTTACTAAAACACTGTAAAGATCTGTTTCTTCTTCTAGAGAAATACTTTCTTCTTGTACTGATATTTCAGTGTCCTCTTCTTCAGTTTCAGTTTCTTCTTCTGTATCTGTAGATGTATCTTCCTCTTCAGTATCTGTTCCAGAAGTTCCTTCTCCTTGCTCATCATTATCATCGTCAGAAGAGGTTTCTTCTTCTGTTTCTTCCCCAGCTTCGGTGTCAGTATCAGTATCTTCTCCTGTACCAGTAGTTTCTTCCTCTTCTTCTTCCCACTCTTCAGAAGTT
>NZ_CANLOB010000024.1 GCF_947492815.1 uncultured Dokdonia sp. | reverse complement strand
TCTAACCTTGTACTTTCATTACCATTGAGGTTAGATGAGTAACGGAAAGTTTCCTTCTTTTTGTAAAATAAAAAAATTACAAAAAGCTGTAAACAACCACACCAACTGTCGGCTAGTTACATTTGTGATTTTAGCCTTCGTACTTCCAACTTCTAACCTTGTACTTTCATTACCATCCTCCAGAAGCACCGCCTCCACCGAAGCCTCCGCCTCCGAAACCACCTCCGAAGCCTCCGCCTCCGCCAAAACTTCCACCACCACTTCCGCTTCCAAAGCCACCACGTCCCATATTACTTAAGATAATAACATCCAAAAGAGAGCCTGCTTTATGTCTGCGACCACCACGACCTCCGCCACGATGATTTTTTCTGCTTAAAATGATGAGGATAACAATAAAGAATATAAAAACAAGTACAGGACCCATAGGAAACGAGTCATTGTCTTGTCGAGTACCTTTAAAATTACCTTCAAGACGTGCGATCATCTCATTAGTTGCCGCATCAAGACCTCCATAGAAATCTCCTTTTTTGAATGCAGGAATCATGGTTCGATTGATCATACGTTCCGCATCGCGATCCGAAATAATAGATTCGATGCCGTAGCCGGTATTAATATCTACCTTTCGATCATCTTTAGCCAATAGAATGAAAATACCATTATCTTCATTAGCTTGTCCAATACCCCATTTTTGCCCCCATTTAGCACCTAGTAATGAGATATCTTCTCCTTTTGTAGTAGAAATAATAGCAATTACTATTTGTGTGGATGTGGTATCACTGTAACGAATTAATTTCTGTTCTAATGATTTTTGCTGGTAGGAATTTAATAATCCTATATAATCATAAACCGCTGTTTGTTTTGCGTTTGAAGTAGGTTTTGGCGGAATATCAAATTGCGCATGAATAACACCATTCCCTAAAAAAAGAAATGCTAAAAATAGGAATATGCTGTTGTTTATGCTTTCGCGAAAGCGTATATAGAATCCTTTATATGTAGCAAATGTATCTGTCATTAACTCGTGGTAATCTCGTCTGGAAGTTCGTTGATATCTCCATGTTGCCAAGGGAAATAATCGCTTAGGCGTTTACCTGTATCTTGAATCCCTTGAATAATTCCTTCTTTAAAACGACCTTCTTTAAAATGACTACTCATCGTGTCTCTTGTAGCCTCCCAAAAGTTATCAGGTACTTTTTTGTCAATACCACGATCACCACAGATGGCAAATGCATGGTCATCTACTGCGATGTAAATAAGAACCCCATTTTCTTCTTTGGTGTTATCCATTTTTAAAATGTGGAAGATTTCTTTAGCACGTGTAAACGTATCTAGATCCGTATGTCGTTCTAGGTGTACACGTATCTCACCCGAAGTAGTGCTTTCGGCAATGCGAATTGCTTCAACAATTTCTTGCTCTTCTGCTTGTGTGAGAAAATCTTCTACCGTAGACGCCATTACTTACTAAAGTCAAATTCTACTTCAGGAGCTTTTTCAGCTCCAGCGTCTGCTTCAAAATAAGCCCGTTTGTCAAATCCTAAGAATCCAGCAATAAATTTTGTTGGAAATAATCTAATTTCAGAATTAAGTGCTTTTGCGCTGTCATTGAAACGATTACGTTCTACATTAATACGGTTTTCTGTTCGCTCTAATTCGTTGATGAGTTCTCTAAAGTTTTCATTCGCTTTTAAATCAGGGTAGCGTTCAAAGGTTGCTAATAATCTTGATAATGCTGAAGTTAATCCTGATTGTGCTTGTTGGAACTGTTGTAATTGAGCAGGTGTGATATTGGATGGGTCTATGGTAATAGAGGTCGCTTTAGAACGTGCTTCAATCACCTTTGTCAATGTTTCTTGTTCAAATTGAGCATATCCTTTTGCAGTATTTACAATGTTAGGAATCAAATCTGCGCGACGTTGATATGAGCTTTCTACATTACCCCATTGTGCATTTACACCTTCATCTAATGGAACCAAATTGTTGTTCACTCTAGCTATCCATGCTCCTATAAGGAGAATAAATACACCAATTGCTATTAATACGATTAATCCTTTCTTCATGTCTGGTTAGTTTGTGTTTATTGATTTTTGTTACAAAATCTCTTAGAATTTAGTAACAGTGTACAAGTTAAGAAAATCTTATATTCTGGATTCTGTAACAAAATAAGAATTTTATCTACCTATGAAGTGTATAAAATAATCGATGATGAGAACAACAAAGTATGTATTAGTTATCATAGGGATATTAGGAATGATAGCATCATTATACATGGGAATTGTCCATAAAGATGTAATCCCAAATATTTCATCATTTATAGCAAGTCTTTCTTTACTGTATGTAGGGTTTTACAAAGTGGTGCCTTCAAAAACCACCAAAACTCCTATAGTAATAGAAAAATCTAAAGATTCTTTTTAAGTGCTATTAATTGTGCTTTTACGTTTTCTAGTTTTCTGATGATATCAAAATTACTAAGCGTTTCTTTTTTACCTTCTTTAAGGTGAGTTTTAGCACCCTCTAAAGTAAAGCCTCGTTCTTTAACAAGGTGATAAATTAACTCTAGATTTTTAATGTCTTGGGGCGTAAATTTACGATTCCCTTTTGCGTTTTTCTTAGGTTGTAAAACGTCAAATTCCTTTTCCCAGAATCGGATTAGAGATGGGTTTACACCAAAAGCTTTGGAAACTTCTCCAATACCATAATATAATTTTTCTGGAAGGTTTACGTGCATATTAATCTAAAGATTGATTCTCTTGAAGTGATTGTTTTAGTAACTCATCAAACTCTGCAGGAGAAAGTTTTCCGTAATAAAAATGAATGGGGTTAATACGTTCTCCTTCTTTAAAAATTTCATAATGTAAATGAGGTGCTTCAGAACGTCCTGTACTTCCTACAAAACCAATAAGGTCACCACGTTTTACTTTTTGCCCTTTTTTTACATTGTAGGCATTTAAATGCGCATATAAACTTTCGTAACCGTATCCATGTGTGATTCGGATATGCTTTCCGTACCCAGAAGCTGTTGCGTCTGCACGAGATACTTTTCCATCCCCAGAAGCATATACAGGCGTTCCTCTTGGGGCTGTAAAGTCCATTCCCCAGTGTTTCTTACGTGCTTTTGTAAATGGATCAGTACGGTATCCAAAACCAGAAGCCATACGTGTTAAATCCTCATTACTTACAGGTTGTATCGCCGGAATAGCAGCTAGTAATTTTTCCTTATCTGCAGAAAGCCTTGCAATTTCATCAAGTGATTTTGATTGAATATCTAGTTGTTTTGTGATCTGATCCATACGTTGATGACTCTCAATAATCATAGCCGAGTTGTCATAACCTTTTAGGTTTTCATAGCGATTTACACCACCAAAACCAGCTTTACGTACTTCATCAGGAATAGGATTTGCATCCAATAAAATTCTATAAATCTCATTGTCGCGATCTTGTACATTCTCTAAAACCTTACTTGCAAGATCCATTTTAGATTCTAGTATAGATAGCTGTAATACAAGGTTTGCATTTTCTCGTTCTAGTTTACGCTCCTTAGGAGTATCTATTCCAGAATTAGATATGGCAATTAATAAAATAAGCCCCATAAGAACAGAAGCTGTAAAAAATAATAGAACAAACCCTACGGTACGTCCTTTTTTACGCTCTACTTTTCGATAAGAAAGCGTGTCACTATCATAGTAATATTTTACCTTAGACATAAGTTAAAATGTGTATTTTTGCCAGATGTTAGTGATGGTTTATACGCTTTCGCGAAAGCGTACCCATACCAACACAACGATCAAAGATAAAAATAATTATTCGATACGATTACTTCTATGAAATCTCAAGAAATACGTGCAAAATTCTTAGCATTTTTTGAATCCAAAAAACATGACATAGTGCCTTCTGCCCCTATGGTATTAAAAGACGACCCTACACTTATGTTTGTAAATGCCGGTATGGTACCTTTTAAAGAATATTTTTTGGGGAATAGTACTCCTAAAAATACGCGTATATCTGATGCTCAAAAATGTATACGAGTTTCAGGAAAGCAAAATGATCTAGATGAGGTTGGAAAAGATACCTATCACCATACCATGTTTGAGATGTTAGGAAATTGGAGTTTTGGTGATTATTTCAAGAAAGAAGCAATCGAATGGGCATGGGAGTTACTTACCGAAGTTTTTGAGATTGATAAGGATAGTTTATATGTGACAATTTTTGAAGGTGATCAAGAAGAAGGATTAAAACGTGATCAAGAGGCATATGATATATGGAAACATCTTATCGCTGAAGATCGTATCCTAAATGGAGATAAAAAAGATAACTTCTGGGAGATGGGGGACCAAGGACCTTGTGGACCTTGTAGTGAAATTCATGTGGATATCCGATCTGCAGAAGAGAAAGCTAAAGTAGATGGGAAATCATTAGTAAATCAAGATCACCCATTAGTAATTGAGGTATGGAATCTTGTATTTATGCAATTTAATCGTATGGCAAATGGATCGTTAGAAAACTTGCCTGCACAGCATATTGATACAGGAATGGGATTTGAACGACTATGTATGGTATTACAAGGCGTACAGTCCAATTATGATACAGATGTTTTTACACCATTAATGCGTGAAATAGAAACCATTACTTCTTTTAAGTGCGGGCATAAAGAAGAAACTGATATAGCTGTTCGCGTGGTAGCAGATCATTTAAGAGCCGTTGCATTTAGTATTGCTGATGGTCAACTGCCTAGTAATACGGGAGCAGGATATGTGATACGACGTATTTTACGTAGAGCAATACGCTATGGATTTACATTCTTAAATACCAAAGAACCTTTTATTTATAAGTTAGTCAATACACTTGTAAAACAAATGGGGGAGGCATATCCAGAGTTGAAACGAGAGAAAAACTTGATTGTTAATGTGATAAGAGAAGAAGAGCAATCTTTCTTACGAACATTAGATCAAGGATTGATCCTATTAGATACAGTAATTAACAATACAAAAAGCGATACGATCTCAGGAGAAAAAGCTTTTGAATTATATGATACGTATGGTTTTCCAAAAGATTTGACAGCGCTTATTCTTAGTGAAAAAGGATTAAAGCTAGATGAAGAAGGTTTCCAAGTAGAGCTTCAAAAACAAAAAGATCGTTCTAGAAATGCGTCTAAAGTAGATACTGGAGATTGGACCGTTTTAATAGATGATTCGGAAGAAGAGTTTATAGGGTATGATACCTTAGAAACTTCTGTAAAAATTACACGCTATCGTAAAACAGAGAGTAAAAAAGATGGAGAAGTCTATCAACTGGTATTTAATTTAACTCCTTTTTATCCAGAAGGAGGAGGACAAGTAGGAGATAAAGGCTATCTAGAGGTGCCTAATGGAGAAGTGGTGTATATCATAGATACCAAAAAGGAAAATAACCTCATTATACATTTAGCAAAGAATCTTCCAAGATCTACTGAAGGAACATTTAAAGCTGTCGTAGATGAGAAGCAACGTTTCCGTACGTCTGCAAATCATACAGCAACACATTTATTACACCAAGGATTACGTAAAGTCTTAGGAACACATGTGGAGCAAAAAGGAAGTATGGTACATAGCCGTAATCTTCGTTTTGATTTCTCACATTTCTCAAAAGTAACTGCCGAAGAACTAAAAGCAGTAGAAAACTTTGTAAACGCTCGTATTCGTGAGAGTTTGCCATTAGAAGAGCAACGTGGTATTGCGTATGACCAAGCGATCAAAGAAGGTGCTATTGCATTATTCGGAGAGAAATATGGGGATGCCGTACGTGCAATTCGTTTCGGAAAATCCATGGAGCTCTGTGGAGGAACACATGTACAAAGTACAGGAGATATCTGGCATTTTAAAATCACTTCAGAAGGTGCTGTCGCATCTGGAATACGTCGTATAGAAGCGATTACTAATGATGCAGCAAAAGAGTATTTTACTTCAGAAACCGAAGCATATAATAAAGTAAAAGCAACCCTTAAAAATGCGCAAGATCCAGTAAAAGCGATTACCAATTTAATGGATGAAAATACTGCGCTTAAAAAACAAGTAGAGGCACTTGTTAAAGAGAAAGCTCAAAACTTAAGTGGTGATTTAGAAAAGGAATATGAAGAAGTTAATGGAGTACAATTCTTAGCCAAAAAAGTAGATTTAGATGCCGGTGCTATCAAAGATTTAGCCTTTAAGTTAGGTCAGAATAAAAATGATGTTTTCTTGCTTTTTGGAACAGAACAAAATGGAAAAGCATTATTGAGCTGTTATATCTCAAAAGAACTTGTAGAGAGTAAAGGGTTAAATGCAGGTCAAGTGGTACGCGAACTTGGAAAGCATATCCAAGGTGGTGGAGGTGGACAACCTTTCTTTGCAACCGCAGGTGGTAAAAACCCAGCAGGTATAGATGCTGCTTTGGAGGCTGCTAAGCGTTTTTTAGATTAATAAGAAAATAGGACATAGTCGATTCGCGTTTGCTCACGTATAGAATATAGATAACTGTGCCTTAATAATAAATGTTAGAAAATAAAGCTCCTTCCCTTTCAGGGGAAGGTGGATTTCCATTTACTCATGAAAGTAAATGGAAAGACGGAAGGGGTTATTGTAATAAATCCCTTGTAAATGTGTCCTATGAAACTACAAACCAATATCCCATTACAACCTGCTTCAAAACAATTTGGTTATGAAGAGAGCGTATTGTTATTGGGGTCTTGCTTTGCTGAAAATATAGGAAATACACTTTTAGATAATAAATTTCAAGCAGTAGTAAACCCTTATGGGATTCTTTTTCACCCACTGGCTATTGAGCGTGTGTTGCAAGATGTATATAATAGTACAGCTAGTATAGAAGAGACTATTTTTGAATTGGACGGTATTTGGAAATCTTTTATAGCGCACAGCCAGTTGAATAGCTCTTCTAGAGCTGCTTTGGTAGATAAATTAACCGAAGCTAAAGAACAACTTGCAAAGTCAATTGCTAAAGCCTCTCATATTTTTATTACGCTAGGAACTGCGTGGGTATACCAACATAAAGAAACAGGGATTGCTGTAGCAAACTGTCATAAAGTACCTCAAAAAGAATTTGTAAAAGGAATCCTGCCTATAGAAGAAACGGAGGCAAGTCTTAAACGACAATGTGCAATTATTCAAGAAATAAACCCTAAGGCGACTATCGTTTTTACAGTCTCTCCAGTGCGACATCTTAAAGATGGTTTTGTAGAAAATATGCGAAGTAAAGCACATTTGATTTCGGCAGTACATGAAGTTTGTGAGATAAAAGGAGTACAGTACTTTCCTGCATATGAATTGATGATGGATGAACTGCGTGATTATCGTTTTTATGCTACAGATATGCTACACCCAAGCCAACAAGCTATAGAGTATATTTGGGAGAAATTTCTAGAAGTATACGCGGGAGTTTATGCTGAGCCTAGTCGAAGTACGAAAGCAAAAACAACACTCAAAGAAGTACAATCTATTCGACAAGGACTGTCGCATCGTCCTTTTAATGCAAGCAGTGAACAACATCAAGAATTTCTTCGAAAACTAAGAATTCGTATAGAAACATTACAACAAGAATATCCTCATATTGAATTTTAGTAAGACGCTATGATCGAAAAATATAGTAGATTCGTAGGACTAAGTAAACTATTCTATGAATCGTAATATAGTATATGGAGTTTTTGTAGCGATACTCATTGTGTTGAGTTTTCGATATTGCGAGTTTAAAGATGATGATCATCAGCGTCTAGAAGAGCACTCTGCACTAATTGAAAAAACCATTAAAAATGTTGGGAAGCTCGTAGTGACAGAAGGAGAGTATGCTGAAGTATTTACCTATGAAGATTCTAAAGATTTTTATTTGGATATACTCACAGCTACTAAAAAAGCATTGGTGATTGCCAATGCAAAAGCTACAATTTCCTATGACCTTAGTAAGGTGGAAACTAAGATAGACGAAGCAACACAGACCGTTTATATTACTCATATTCCAAAACCAGAATTAAACATTAATCCTAATTTAGAATACTACGACATCCAACAGGATTTATTCAACCCTTTTGAAGCCGAAGATTACAATGTGATCAAGACTAGAGTCACAAATACACTTCGAAAAAAAATAGAAGCTTCTAGTTTATATACCAATGCCGAAAATAGATTGATTACAGAACTTCATAAAATCTATATTTTGACTAACTCTTTAGGATGGACACTACAATATGAAACAACCCCTATTACGGGTATTTCAGATTTTAAAGAGTTGTTAGATTAGTCTTTAGACTTCCTATTTCATTTTCCGTTAACTACATTGTTTTATAGTGTGTTAAATACCGCTTTCGCGAAATCGAACCTGTGAGACCTGCCTGCCGGCAGGCAGGTTCACGACCAAAGGGAGAACAAAGTGATAAAGCGATCACAGGTGTATTGCATAAATACGTCAATTGCCGTATGGATTCTCATATGCTCTTTTATCAATTTTACACCATCAAATAACAACACTAAAAACTTCAATTATGAAAACAATTAAATTAGTAATGCTTCTATGTGTCATTGGATTAACCTATACTTCTTGTAAAACAGATGATGATGGAGGCGATGGTGGAAATGCTGCTGCTGGTACAGTTGCAGCAACAGTAAATGGAGAGTCATTTACCTCTAGTGACATTGCAACAATGGCAACACAAATTACAGCGCAAGGAATTACAACGCTTAATATTGTTGGGTCTGCGTTATCTGCGGGAAGTGCTAGAACAATAACACTAACGATTGTAGGTGTAGATGGAGAAGGAACCTATCCTATTCAAGTTTCAACAGATAGCGGAATCATACCAGCAACGGCTACTTATATAGAAGCATCTGGAAATACTGGCGGCGGCGGAATAGACGGGTCTTGGTTAGCACCTTTTGATGAAAGCTTAGCAGGTGAGATAAATATTTCGGAAATTACAGATACTACTGTAAGAGGAACATTTAGTTATAGAGCAAGAAGTCAAGACGATGAATCAAATTTTGTGGAAATAACAAACGGTTCATTTAATCTCGATTTATAATAGGTATAGTATATCATCCTAATAGTTATGAGAACGACTCTGATTTTTCAGAGTCGTTTTTTGTTGTTATACGAATTGAATCATACAAATTATAGGGCAGTTGACGTATTGAATGACATCGTTGTGATTAAGACTTTTGAACTAGTAAAAATTTAAAACCAATCAACAATGAGAACAGCACATTTTTTTGTAATTACTCTTTTACTAGTAACAACAAATATTCTAGCACAAAAAGCAGAAACACCTGATATTACTTACAATATCGATGGTAAGATTAATGAAATGATTCTTACCGAAGTGGGTACCTTAATCGTAGCAAGTAATGACGGACTTGTAGGTATTAAACCAGAATCTAAAGAAGTCGTTTTTAACTTTACAGATTATGGACGTGTTAAGCCGGAAGAAGTATATGTAAAACCACAAACACCTTATTTGACTGTAGATCAATCTGGATTTGCCGCAATTAGCACTAAAAAGACAGTAATTGATTACCTGTCTGGTCAAACGTTATTTAGCTCAGAAAAAAATGGATGGAAGCAAGTAAATGTATGTGAAATCATGATGCCGCAAAATAAGCTTGTAGTCCAAGGGCAACGTAAAGCCAAAGAAAAATATGCAAATGCAATTGCTATTTATGATTTAAATACAGGAAATCAAGAAACCTATTTGAAACTAAAATATTCAGAGTTTTTTCAAGGAAAACCTTTATTACTGGATGATGGTATTGTGATGTCTTCTAGCAAAGGAACTTTTAAAATAGATCTTAAAAATGGACAAGAATTATGGCGTAATGATTTAAAGAATGTTACTGCGATGATCACAAATGATGATCAGTCCGAAATATATACGGTTCAAGCAACTGCCAATGGTCAAAACTCTAAAATCAGTAAAATAGGTGCTAATGGAACTGTACAATGGGCAAAACCTCATAAGGTAAAAGGAGGTGTGAGTCAGCTTTCATTAACCCCTAAAGGTCTGGCAATCGTAAGTGATGTGGATAATTCTGGAAAGAAAGGATTGATGAAATTAGCCGCAGGAAGATCAGAATCTAAGATTGCATTTTTAGATCAAAACTCAGGAGAAGACCTTTGGGATAAAGCCCCTAAAACAAAAGGATATGTACAGCATTTTTATGTGATGGATGACGGAATTCTCTTTGGGGTCTATGAAGGAGGGATCAATAAAATTTCATTTGATGGAAAAACTTTGTTTAAAAAACCTTTAAAAACAGGAGAGAACATTATTACCATGGCAGATACAGATCAAGGGTTGATTTATGTTACGAGTTCAGACTGTAATATTGTAAATCTTGAAACAGGTGAACAGGCTTGGAAAAAACCATTAAAGTATAAGCGTGCAGATGCTGTGGCAGTAACCTTAGATCAAAATAATAATAGATATCTTTTAAGTACAGATGAAAAACTATATGCAATCAATACCCAAACAGGAGAAGCTTCTATGCTAACAGAAAATAAATTTGAAGGAAAAGAAGAGCCTTCAGATATAGAAGTGCGATCTAATGGTATTTTAAGAACATCAGATCAAAATATGACCATGTTAGATTGGGAAGGAAAAGAAGTATGGCATGAGTATAAACGAGCTCCAGGGAAAAGTGCTTTTGGAGCTATACTAGCAGGAGCCATGGCAGTTGCATCTGCAGCAGCTGCGAGCGCATCATATCTTGAGGCCAATAGTCGTAGAGATGTGCTGGGTAACCTCACCCAAACAGGAGAAGCATATGCAGATCTAGGAGATGGATTGTTAATGGCAACAGGAGCATCTGTTGCAGAAATGCTAAAAAAGTTTAAAGCCACTGCCGCTACAAAAGATGCACAATTTATATTGACAAAATTAGAAGAAGGTGTAGGTCTTGTAAAGCTGAATAAAGATACAGGGGCTATAGAAAAAGAAATTGTATTAAGAGATAAAAAACCAGAGTATATCGTAGACGATCATTTTGGTGTATTGTACTATAAAGCAAACAACAGTACTATTTATATGTATAATCTAAAATAACAGCGTATAAAAAAGCTCAGAATGTTGAGGTTTTTACGTGAGCCAGAATAAGATACTTTATCTGTTCTGGCTTTTTTTGCTTTCGCGAAAGCAAAATACGACAATTGCCCTATAGCATAGTAACAAGTATGTATAGATATTTGAGCACGTAAAAATTATCAATAAAATCAAAAAAGATAGCTTTTTAATAGTGGCTTGGGGGAGGCACTATTAGGATTTGAGGAAGCCACGATTTTTGTGGCTTTTTCTCATTTCTTTTGATTTTGTTACTTTTAAAATAACTAACCATTCTGAAAATCATGAGATTTAAATACTATTTGTTAGCACTTTTTTTTGTGCAATTCACTTACGCTCAAAATGAAACTAAAGAGGTAGATAGTTTAAAGCGTCTTATTAAAAACGTTAAAAATGATGTTGTAAAAGGCCAGTTATATCTTGATCTTAGTCATGCTTATTTATATGAAATAAATGATTCTACAACGCACTATTTAGAAAAAGCAAAACCATTTCTTAACAAGCAACCAGATACGATTGTTTTTAAGTGGCATCATAATTACATGCTTTATTATCTGGATGTTAGTAATATGGATTCTGCGTCTTATCATAGAGAAAAGATGCTTCCTTTAAAAGATATAAATAATACAACCAAAATCAATTTTAGTTTAGATTCTGGGTATTTCTATTACTATCAATCAGATTTTACAAATGCAAAAGATGACTGGGAAGTAGGTTATAAAATAGCATTAGAAGAAAATAATGAAGAAGAACAAGTGTCTTTTGCTTCTAAAATTGCGCTTTGTCATCAACAACTTGGCAACTATGAGCAAGCAATAGATTATGGGCAAAAAACGTTAGACTTAGCTATTAAAAATGGAGATAAAGATGAAGAGTCGAGATCGTATAATAATACAGGGATGCTTTTTGAGAAGCTCAATCAATATGAAAAAGCGCAAGAATATCTTTTGAAATCATATAGAATAGATAGTATAACAGGTGATAAAGAAGGCTTGGTAGGTACCCTTATGAATCTTGGAATTGTAAATAGAAAAACTGGAGAAAAACAGAATGATACCACCAAAATTCTTTTAGCTAAGAAATACTATGAAGAAGGATTGCAAATAAGTAAAGAAATTGGTTATGAGCAAGGTGTACAAGGGGGATTAGTCAATCTAGCAAATATTGAATTAACCCTTGGAAACGATAAAAAGTCTATTGAGTATGGTTTTGAGGCTGTCGATTTAAATGAAAAGAAAGGAAATAAAATAGCAGAGATTATCTCAAGATTGAATCTTGCAATTGCCTTAAAAAATGAAAAGCGCTTGATTGAAGCAGAAGCGCAAATTAAAAAATCACTTGATTTGTCTAAAAAGACAAAATTTAGAAGAGGAGAACAAGATGGATATACCGTACTTGCTTCGATAGAAGAAAGTAAAGGAGATCATGAAAATGCACTTCGTACGTATAAAAAATATGTAGATATTAAAGATTCGATATCTTCAAATGAAGTAAAAAATAAAGTGAATGAATTAGAAATAAGTTTTCAAACTGCCCAAAAAGAAGCAGCACTTGCAGATACACGTACAACACTAGCCGAAAAAGAATTAGAAGTTCGGAAGAAGAATAACCTTATTTATGGAGTCGGGGGAGGCGCATTGTTTCTCGGGCTTTTAGGCTATCTTTTTTATAACCAGCAACGCCTTAAAAACAGACAACAAGTAAAAGAATATGAACTTGAGAAAGCGTTGGTTAAAATAGAAACCCAGAATCGTTTGCAAGAACAGCGTTTACGTATCTCTAGAGATTTACATGATAATATAGGGAGCCAGCTTACTTTTATTACCTCTTCATTAGACAGTTTAAAGTACGGAATGAAAGAAGAAGAGGTGAAGACAAAAGAAAAGCTTACAGAGATAGGAGCTTTTACAAAAACAACTATTAATGAATTACGAGATACCATCTGGGCGATGAATAAAGAAAAGATCACGTTTGAAGATCTAGAAGCGCGCTTAGGAAACCTATTAGATCAAGCACGTACTGCTGCACCAGAAACTAATTTTGATTTGATCATTAATTCTGAAATTAATAGAAACGATGCATTAAGTTCGGTAGAAGGAATGAATCTGTATCGTATGATACAAGAAGCTATTAATAATGCCGTAAAATATGCTGAAGCTAGTGAGATACGTGTTACGCTTTCACAAAAGCAAAAACAATTAGAAACCATTATTGTAGATAACGGAAAAGGATTTGATACCCAACGTCCAGATTTAGGGAATGGCTTGACAAATATGAAGAAACGTATCAAAGAATTAGAAGGAGAAATAGTGATAGTATCAACTATTGAAGAAGGAACGTCGATTAAAGCGCATTTTCCATTATCATTAAATACGGCAAACGACGTATAATTTATATGTTTTGTTAGTCGTACTTTTAAATCAAAAGAAGAGTATGGAAAAACTGATTTTTTTGATTGTGTTTATAGTATCTGCTCTCAGTATATTCTTGTTTAAAACAAGAAATCAACAATTGAAGAGTGCTCATAAACAAAGGAAAAGAATACTTAAAGAACGATTAGATATAAATAAAAAGCAAATACAAAAGAGACATCATTATCTTAAAATGTATAAACTGTTGATGTTTAATTTAGAAGAGTCTTTACATGTTCAAGAAGAAATTGATGTATATTATAAATGATGAATATTAAACTAGCGATTATAGATGACAATACATTTCTTATCAAAGCGATAAAAGATAAATTGTCTTTTTTTGATGATATTTCTATTAAGTGGATTGCTCTAGATGGAAGTCAAGGACTTACGAAACTAGAAGAGAATCATAATCTGGATATTATTTTAATGGATATTGAAATGCCAGTTCTTAATGGTATTGAGACCACGCAAATGGTTAAGCAAAAGTATCCGCATGTTAAAATAATTATGCTTACTGTTTTTGATAACGACGAAAATATATTTAAAGCGATTCAAGCTGGAGCAGATGGCTATTTGCTAAAGGAAGTAGATCCAGAAACATTACATAAAGGAATTCTCGAAACCATTAATGGTGGTGCTGCAATGAATCCCAGTATTGCTATGAAAACACTTAAACTTCTTAGAAATCCTGTAAATGAAAAATTTTTAGAAAATAAAGAGGAAATCAGGTTGTCTAAAAGGGAAATAGAAGTGTTAGAACAATTGTCTAAAGGGCTTAGTTATACTGTTATTGCAGAGAACCTTATTTTATCACCAAGCACGGTTAGAAAGCATATAGAAAACATCTATAAAAAACTACAAGTGCACTCTAAAATAGAAGCAGTTCATAAAGCAAAACGGCATAACTTGATTTAGTAGATTACCTGTACTAAAAGGCTATAATATCTCTATTGATTTATTAATGCAATACCATTTTCTATAAGATGCGCGATTTCTGGGCGTTCTTCTTTAAGTCTTATAAGATGTTCTAAAACCGCTTTCGCGAAACCTGTGACGAGCGCAGTCGAAGTAGCGGAATTATTCTCATAAACAAGTTCGTAGATTTCTAATGAAAGTAACCAGTCAGTCGAATGATATGTAGACACTTCTTCAAAAATTTGTGATAACCTTTCTTCAGAAATATTTCCTTCTCTAAGATCACGTACTTCTTGATATAGTGTAAGCAACTGCTGTTCTTTCTCAGAGATGTTATTTTTAATAGTCGTAGAACTTACGATATGCTCATCTAATTTGAATGATAGATAATCGGCGGCACCTGCAAAAGCAGATAAGATTTCTTGACCTAATGCCATATCAAAGTCTCCCATTTCAGGAGAAAATAAGACTTCATCTTTATAACGCACTGTACAATCTGTAAACTGGATGAGCATTAGTTTTCCGTTAAGATTACGCATTCCCGTAACGTTAAGACCGTCTACAGTGATTCCGCTTTCAAATTCAAATGAAATAGGCTTACCATCATAAAAATTATATGCCTGTAAATCTCTAGGTCCCATATTTTCTATGGATAGGTTAATCCCTTTTAGTTTTCCTAGTGGTGATCTGAAACCATTAAGATGTCTAGTTGTACCATGCCCTATCAATTCTTTTTCGCGATAAGCAAGTGCTGTAGGACCTTCAGTTTCAAAATAAATAACTTCATTGTCTTCATTTTGAATCATGCGTGTAAAAATACCACTCACTTGAAGTCCTGTGCTTAACTCAATTGTACCTATTTGTTTGGATTCAATTAATTTTCTGAGTCCGCGCCATCCTCCTTTACGCACTGCCATCGTACTCGCAAATTCTTCAAGCACTTTCATAAGGTATGCAAAATCAGGTGTTACATACAATTGAGGTTGTGGCTTTGTGATATCAAACTCCTGATAAATAGCATCAATCGAATACGGTAATTTCTTTACCTGATCTGTCATGCACCAAGCGCTTTCTCCTATAGATGATAATAATCCTGCACCATAAATTTTAGGATCTTCAGTTGTACCTATAAGTCCATATTCAACAGTCCACCAGTGTAAATTACGTATTAATGCAATTTCAGAAGGTTCTACTTTTTTATGTTGAAGTTCTTCTACGTATTCTTCTGCTTTTTTAATAGTATCGAGATATTCTTCTTGAGCAGGAGTAAGCGTTCCCTCTCCTTTTGGGAGGGGGCTAGGGGGAGGGCTTTCTTTTAAAATAGATAGTTTGCGTACAGCTTCATACATATCCATATCATGTGCACTAGAAATAGCTTTAGCGCCTATTTCTCCAAAACGTCTTAGGTATTCTGCATAATCTGGACTCGCAATAATAGGAGCATGCCCAGCGCCTTCATGTATAATGTCAGGAGCAGGCGTATACTCAATATTTTCTAATTGACGAATATCACTAGCAATTACCAATACTTTATAAGCTTGAAATTCCATAAAAGCATTGGGAGGGATAAACCCATCTACTGCAACAGCGGCCCAACCAATTTCTTTTAAAATACGATTCATCCCATACATAGATGGAATCTGATCTATAGAAATACCTGTTTGTCTGAGACCATCTAAATAGCTTTCATGAGCTACTTTAGCTAAATAATCTACATTCTTGCGCATTACATAACGCCATACAGCCTGATTAATAGGTGTATAGTCCTCATAGTTTTGAGGTTTGATATATTGCTTTAAATGTGGAGGTAAACGATCCAGTAATGGATTGGTTTCTATAGTAGTACTCATAGAATGTAAAATTAATGACTTTAGTGGAAATTTTCACCACTCCTTTCATAGAGTTTTATGATTTTACTAAAAAGGTCAATTATAGTTGATTCTCTATTAATCATAAGACAAGTCCAACATAAATTTCACTTTCATAAAAGCTTGCCAGTTATGATAATATACGACAACTGACGTATGTTTTCTCAGGGTTTTCTCTGGTAGTTTTGAAAAATATAAAATAAAAACCATGAGAAAATTTATAATCGTTTTTTTAGTAGTCTTTAGTTTCTTTGCTTGTAGTAGTGATGATAACAACACAATGATGGAAGAAGAGCAAATGGAAGAACAAATGTCAAGTGAAGGGTGTAATGGAGATATCTGTGAGGCAACTGTTGGAGCAGATGAGACTGCTGCTACAGTGCCAGATACAGCCTTTGGAACGTATAATGTTGAATACACATTTGCAGATGCTAATTCGCCTTTTGAATTAGGAACAATAGCTATATTTATTGTAAAATCAGATCAAACATTAAGTGTTGAAGTAGAAGGGTTTGAATGTATCACCATTAGTAACCCAGTGTGGCGTTTTGGAGCAGATGAAACATCTGGGAATTATACGTTTCAAGATGAGTGCCGTGATATACTATCGTATAATTTATCCTATAATACAGATGGTAGTTTTAATGAAGTAAATATAGAACCAGCAGAAGGGGCAGGATTTTTTGGTCAGTTTACATTACAATAAGTAAACCCTTGTAAGAGCAAGTATCTTTTGTTGAAATTGCCTCTATACACTTTATGAAAGCAAAGAACGCTAGTTTCAAGATTCTTTCATAAAGTGTATATTGCGCGTAATGAAAACAAATACGCTTTCGCGAAAGCAGGAAATATATAGAACCGCTGCTAGACTTTTTAAAGAAAAAGGGTATAGTGCCGTCACCATGAGAGATCTCGCTGCGGCCGTAGGTATCAAGGCAGCGAGTTTATACAACCATATTTCGTCAAAACAGCAAATACTCTCTGAAATTATTATAGATATTGCAGAGCAATTTACAGAAGGAATTGATACGATTACGCATCAAAAAACAGACGCAGTTACAAAATTAAAGGCAGTTATAACTCAGCATATAACGCTCACTGCAGATAACCCGTATGGTATGGCAGCGCTTAATAATGATTGGATGCACCTAGAAGGAAAGCTAGATTATTATTTAAATTTACGTTCACAGTATGAAAATACATTTAAAGCTATTGTTCAGGAAGGAAAAGATTCTGGAGAGCTTAAAGATGTTAATGTTGAGATTTTATTGTATTCAATACTCACTACATTGCGCAATCTGTATTTGTGGATTCCTAAAAAAGGAGAACTTAAAAAAGACGAATTAATAAAAGGTTTGACTGTGACGCTTCTTCAAGGTGTTGAAAAATAGCAAATTATGTGTTTATTTGGAAAATAAACTAACAATTGTTAGTTTTGTAGTATTCTAAAAATCATAATGGCACAATTTCACAACATAGCAATTAAAGATATTTATAAAGAAACTTCAGATTGTTCTGTAGTGACCTTTGATATTCCTGAAGCATTATATAGCGCTTTTGATTTCCAGCAAGGACAACATCTTACTCTTAAAGCAATATTAGATGGACAAGATGTGCGTAGATCCTATAGTTTATGTTCAAGTCCTGTAGATAAAGAATGGAAAGTTGCTGTAAAACAAATCCCAGGAGGATTGTTTTCTACATATGTTAATGAAAAATTACAAGCAGGAGATGTTCTAGAAGTTATGGAGCCAAGCGGCAAGTTTGGTGTTGCAGTATCAAAAGATCAAGCTAAGAATTATGTGGTTTTTGCAGCAGGTAGTGGGATAACTCCTATCTTATCTATGATTAAAACACATTTGGCATTGGAACCAAATGCTAAATTCAAGTTATTCTATTTAAATAGAACCGTAAAATCCATTATCTTTAAAGAAGAGATAGAACAGCTGCGTAATCAATACTTTGGGAGATTAGAGATTTTCTATTTTTTAACTAAAGAGCAACGGGATATCGAGTTATTTAATGGGCGCTTTACAAGTGATAAATTACAAACGCTTACCAAAACATTGATTTCTGTAGAGGCTACAGATGAAGTATTTATTTGTGGACCAGAAGAAATGATATTTCTTATACGCGATGAATTGGTTGCAGCAGGATTAGAGAAAGATAAAGTTCATTATGAATTATTCGTAACAGGACTTTCTGAAGAAGATAAACAACGCGCTGCTAGACTTGCAGAACAACAAGTAGAAGGAGTTGAAGTTACCATTGTGGATGGAGGAAAAGACTTTCATTTTACAATGACAGATGAATATGATAATATTCTAGATGCAGCATTAGGTGCTGGTGCAGATTTACCATTTGCTTGTAAAGGAGGTGTATGCAGTACCTGTAAGTGTAAAGTAGAAGAAGGATCTGTTGAGATGAAAATTAACTATGCATTAGAAGAAAATGAAGTAGCTCAAAACTTAGTCTTAAGTTGCCAAGCCGTGCCAACTTCAGAGAATGTAAAAGTGAATTTTGATGTGTAAGCCTTTTTAGACGAGCATTCCTACGGAGGTGGGAATCTTTTGAAAATAGAACAGAAGTATATTCTCTCCCTTTGGGGGAGATGCCCAAAGGGCAGAGAGGGTTTTCGCGAAAGCAAAACATATAATAGAAACATTAAAGAGATTTCCGCCTTTGTGATTCAAATATCTTCCGTGAGGACGGAAGACTCAATAAAGCAAAGGAATATTGCAAATAAATGAAAAGACTATGAGTGAAAAAGAAGTAAAAAACTTAGAAGAAATTTTTGAAGCGCGTATTGCACGTGATGAAAAAATTGAGCCTAAAGATTGGATGCCAGAGAAGTATCGTAAGACGCACATTCGTCAGATTAGTCAGCATGCGCATTCTGAAATTGTGGGGATGTTGCCTGAAGGGAACTGGATTTCAAGAGCGCCATCATTACGTCGTAAAGTAGCTTTGCTTGCAAAGGTGCAGGATGAGGCTGGACACGGACTATACTTATATTCTGCGTGCGAAACATTAGGAATTTCTCGTAATGAGCTTTATGATCAATTACACACAGGAAAAGCGAAGTATTCATCTATCTTTAACTACCCAACAGTAACATGGGCAGATATGGGCGCTATTGGATGGCTAGTAGATGGTGCTGCAATCATCAATCAAGTGCCCTTATGTAGTACTTCATATGGACCATATGCTCGCGCTATGATTAGAGTATGTAAAGAAGAGAGTTTTCACCAACGTCAAGGATTTGAAATTATGTTAAAACTAGCTAATGGAACTCCTGAGCAAAAAGATATGGCGCAAGATGCATTGAATAGATGGTGGTGGCCTTCATTAATGATGTTAGGTCCTACAGATGCAGAGTCTGTACATACTGCACAATCTATGAAGTGGAAATTGAAACGTAAGACAAATGATGAGTTACGCCAGCAATTTATAGATCAAACCGTACCACAAGCAGATTTATTAGGATTGACCATTCCAGATCCAGATTTAAAATGGAATGAAGAGACCGGTCATTATGATTTTGGAGAAATAGATTGGGATGAATTCTGGCAAGTTGTAAAAGGATATGGTCCTTCTAATAAAAAACGAATGAAAGATAGAGTTGGTGCATGGGAAGAAGGAACATGGGTGCGTGATGCAGCCATGGCTTATGCTGAGAAGAAGGAGAAGCGTAAAAACGATATTAAAAGAGCAATCTAGATAATAAAGATATTCTCTCCTTCTGGGAGAGATGCCCAAAGGGCAGAGAGGACTTGTCAACATAAATCCTCTTCAAAATTTAAAAGATACCCGCCTAACGCGGGCATGAATTATGTCAAAAAATAACTGGCCCCTTTGGGAAGTCTTCGTAAGAAGTAAAAACGGATTAGAACATAGACATTTTGGAAGCCTTCATGCTGCCGATGCAGAAATGGCATTAGAAAATGCACGTGATGTATATACACGCCGTAGTGAAGGTGTGAGTATCTGGGTAGTTGAAAGTAGTAATATTACAGCAAGTAATCCAGAGAATAATGGAGAACTATTTGAACCCGCTGCAGATAAAGTATACCGTCATCCTACATTTTATGATTTGCCTGATGAGGTAAAGCATATGTAATATTCCCTCATCCCAACCTTCTCCCTAAAGGAGTAAGGAGTAATATTTTAATTATGACAAATAATAGTACAACAGATACAAGTTCTCTCCCTTTAGGAGAGATGTCCGAAGGACAGAGAGGGAACTTATACAATTATATTCTAGGTATTGCAGACAATAGTCTTATCCTTGGACAACGTCTAGGAGAATTATGTGGTCATGGACCAAGCCTAGAAACTGATATTGCTGGGACAAATATTTCATTGGATTTGTTTGGTCAGGTACGTAGTTATTTTCAGTACGCAGCTCAGATAAGTAGTGATAATGATGCTACAGAAGATACGATTGCGTTCTTAAGAATAGAACGTCAATATAGGAATGTACTACTTGTAGAACAGCCCAATACGGATTTTGGTTATACGATCGTACGTCAGTTTCTTTTTGATGCCTATCATCTGTTATTTTTAAGAGAATTAGAAAAAAGTAATGATGAAACCCTTGCCGCTATAGCAAAGAAGTCTATTAAAGAAGTAAGTTATCACTGGCGTTTTTCTTCAGATTGGATTAGAAGGTTAGGAGATGGTACAGAAGAAAGTCATGAACGCGTGCAAGAAGCTGTGACAGATTTATGGATGTATACCGATGAGCTATTTCATCAAACCGAGGCAGATCAAGCAATGATTGCAGAGGGTATTGGAGTAGAAACATCTAAACTAAAAGAGATCTATTATAAAATGATCTCAGAAGTGTTAGAAGAAGCTACTTTAGAAGTTCCAGAAGGTAAATACTTTCATAAAGGAGGAAAACAAGGAATCCATTCAGAATATATGGGATACATCCTATCAGATATGCAGTATATGCAACGTACCTATCCTAATATGGAATGGTAAGGTGACTGATATTGAATCAATATTATATGCTCTTTTAGGTTTATTAATCATAGTAATAGGTTTTAGAATGTATTCGTATTTTCATAAAAATATAGATTCAATAAATAATGAACCTGGTAAATTATATGCAGTTGCAGTAGTTGTAATTGTAACTGGAATTAGTGTTTTAGTAATGTCTGTTATTTTACTTTTTTTAAATGCATAATGTTATTTTGAATGTTCAAACCCAACATATAGAACCACATCTTGTATCAATCCTGGAATCTGTTTCAGATCCAGAGATACCTGTGCTTTCTATTATGGATATGGGTGTTGTACGAGAAGCCATTGAAGTAGATGGAGTGATTCAAGTAAAAATAACACCTACCTATTCGGGATGTCCAGCGATGGATGTCATTGGGGATGATATTGTATCCGCTTTCGCGAAAGCGAATAAAAAAGCAAAAATCAAGTTGGTGTTGAGTCCTGCTTGGACAACAGACTGGATCACTGATCGAGGAAGGAAGGCACTTGAAGAATATGGAATCGCAGCCCCGTTATCTCCCGAAGCAGATAAAGAAGCATTATTAGGCAATAAGAAAATTGTAAAATGTACCAATTGTGGGTCGACAGAAACACACTTGGTCAGTCAGTTTGGTTCCACAGCTTGTAAAGCATTATTTAAATGTGACATCTGTCAAGAACCCTTTGACTATTTTAAATGCTTGAAATAAGATCAGTATGAAAAATATATTTTTAGCACTGCTTTTTATAGTTTTTACTTTTTCTTCAGTAAAGGCTTCCAAAGTAGTTGTTTCTACAGATATTGGATTTGATGCTAATGATAGTACTTCCTTTTTAGAAATAGCATTTACAAATACAACTGCAGATACAATTGTTATAGATAATGTAGGAATGAATTGGCGTACAGGGCCTCTTGATATAAATCGGGATGATGTGACAATTATTTTAGAAAAAGGTGTGGTGATACGAGCACTCCCTAATGTATTTGGAGAGTTTGATTCCTTGATACGCATACGAGATAGAAGTAATATTACCATTCTGGGATATGGAGCTACATTAATAATGAATAAGCAAGAATATATTGATCTTGCTGATAGTGAATTTAGGCATGGTATTGATTTGAATTCTGCTATAAGTATTTTAATAGAAGGATTGACCATACGAGATTCTGGAGGTGATGGTATCAGTATCAGTAAAAGCTTTGCAGCAGATAGTCCTCAGAATTATTCGGAAAATATCAGGATTAAAAATTGTGTTTCAAATAATAATTACAGGCAAGGATTAGCAATCATATCTGCAAAAAATGTTGAGATTTTGTATTGTGAGTTTTCAGATACTAGCGGAACATTACCAGAAGACGGGATTGATATAGAACCTTTTGAGCCAGATCAACGTATAGAAGATGTGCTTATTAAAGGGTGCAGAATTCTTAATAATAATGGAAATGCGATTCAGGTAGCCATGGAGTTTATGGACGACTCCTCTCAAGATATTTCTATAGTAGTAGAAGATACATACATGTCTGGTAATCATGATCCTTCCAATACATTTTCATTTGCAGAATTAAATATAGATGACAATGGTGAAAATGGAGTAGATGGCTTTGTTACTTTTTCTAACTGTTATATAGATAGCAGTGAGTGGACAGCCGTATATATATCGAAGACTATAGATAGTTATCAGGCAAATTTTGAAAATTGTGTTTTCAAAGATGTTTCAAATGATCCTATAGATTTAAATAATCCGATTTTCTTTGAAGTAACAGATTATGAAAATCCAGTAGCGAGGTTTGGAGGGGCTACATTTACAAATTGTACAATTATTTATGATGAGGATATTCCATTTCTGAATTTAGTGGAGAACTTACCTACATCTCCAGGTTTAGGGAATGTTACGGGAAATTTTTACGTAATTAACCCTAATAATGTTGCTTTTGAAACTGGAGTCGATCCTGAAAATACAGCAGTTACATTTGACTCTTTTAATAGTTTTCCAGAGACAGAAGTAACTATTACTGCTTCGCAATTGCAGTATACAGAAGGCGTTGATGCTTCTTTTCAATTTGATCTCCAAAGGGAGAGTGAGTTGTTATTACCTGTAGCGGTAAATCTCTCTTTAGAGGGAACAGCAACTTTTGGTGAAGATTATGATAAACAACCAGGTTTTGTATTATTTGAAGATGGAGAAAGTCAGTTAGAAGAAACTATTGATATTGTACTTGATCAAGAAGAAGAAGCTTTAGAAGTATTAGATATTGAAATTTCTCCTAATGATTGTTATGCGATAGGCTCTGAAGCATCTTTATCATTAGAGCTAATAGATGGAACATTAAGTGTTGATGCTTTTGATGTGGGTTTATTAATAGTATATCCCAATCCAGTAGATGACACTTTAATACTTGAATTACCGGAAGGAAATTATCAAGTAATTTTATATTCAATTTTAGGTAATAAATTAAAAGAATTCTCTTTATTAGAGAGTGGTTCTCAGATAACGATGAGTAGTTATCCTGACGGAACGTATATTTTAAAAATAATTGACAGTAAGAGTCAAAAACAAAAAAGTATAAAACTTATAAAAAAGTAAGTTTAAATAAATTTAAAACAATCCCTGCTTAAATAAGCGCTATTATGAGTCAATCTATTCAAAAAGAAATACACAACGGAGTGGCAACACTTACGCTAAATCGTCCAGAAGTTTTTAATAGTTTCAACAGAGAGATGGCACTAGCTTTTCAAAGTGAATTAGATGCTTGTGAAAGTGATGCGTCTGTAAGAGCTATTGTAATTATCGGAAGTGGGAAAGCCTTTTGTGCTGGGCAAGATTTAAAAGAAGTTACTACACCAGATTTAAATCCAGGGTTTAAGAAAATTCTAGAAGAACATTATAATCCTATTATTACAAGAATACGTGCTATTAAAAAGCCAATAATTGCAGCGGTAAATGGGGTAGCAGCTGGTGCAGGAGCAAACATTGCGTTAGCTTGTGATATTGTGATTGCTCACGAAAAAGTAAGTTTTATACAAGCTTTTAGTAAAATAGGCTTAGTTCCAGATAGTGCAGGAACGTTTTTTTTACCTAGACTAATAGGATTTGGAAAAGCCAGTGCTTTAATGATGTTAGGTGATAAAGTGTCAGCTACAGATGCAGCGGAAATGGGGATGATTTATAAGGTAACCTCTCTAGAAGATTTTCAAACAGAAATAGAGAAGATTGCAAGTATACTTGCTCAAATGCCTACAAAAGCATTAGGCATGACCAAGCAATTACTTAACGAGTCTATGAGTAATACATTAGAAACACAACTCGCATTAGAATCAAAATTACAGATAGAAGCAGCAAGCAGTGAAGATTATGCAGAAGGTGTAGCTGCTTTTGTAGAAAAGCGTAAGCCAGAATTTAAGGGAAAATAGATGGTTTTAAGAGGGCTCTTTAAAGATGATCTGTTGTATGTAAAACTATGGAAAGATGAAATTGAAATCATCGATGTTGAAAAAGGAAAAAGAATACGAGAAAAATCAAGTATATCATTTTCCAATGTAAGACTTTTGATTGCCGATTTTGAAGTTGCAGAAGAGTTTTTTAAAAAAGTATTTCTAAAACTAAAGAAGGATTATAAAATTAAAAGATACAATTCAATCCTTGTTCATCCAATGGAATTAGTTGAAGGTGGTATTTCAGAAACTGAGAAACGTATATTTTTAGAATCATTCGAAAGAGTTGGAGGAAAGCTTGTCTTAATTTGGAATGGGAAGGAATTAAGTAATACAGAAGTTTTAAAGAAATTTAATGAGTAAATTGATTTGTCATTTTAAACTTGATGTGAAATGACAATAAAAGTAAATATATGAATATAGGTGTTATAGGAGCAGGAACCATGGGTTCTGGAATTGCACAAGTAGCAGCAACTGCAGGATGTGTAGTTTCTTTGTTTGATACAAATCAAACGGCATTAGAAACAGCTAAAGCAAAGCTTGAAAAAATCTTAAATCGATTAATTGAAAAAGGAAGAATCGATACGGTAGAAAAAAATAGAATTCAAGGAAATATCCAATATGTAAATTCTTTAAAAGAGCTAGCAGATGCAGACTTGACTATTGAAGCTATTATTGAAAACCTTGACATTAAAAGGAAAGTGTTTCAAGAACTAGAATCCTATGTATCTGATACGAGTATTATAGCTTCAAACACGTCTAGTCTTTCTATTGCATCTATTGCAGCATCATTAGAAAAACCAGAGCGTTGTATAGGAATCCATTTCTTTAATCCTGCACCTTTAATGAAATTAGTTGAAGTAATTCCAGCGGTACAAACTTCTCAAGGAGTATTAGATACGTGTGTTGCAGAAATTACGCGGTGGAAGAAAGTAGTGGCGGTAGCAAAGGATACTCCTGGATTTATTGTAAATCGTGTAGCACGTCCATTTTATGGAGAAGCATTACGTATGTACGAAGAAGGAATTGCAGATTTTGCAACCATTGATTGGGCTATGAAATCTATAGGAGGTTTTAGAATGGGGCCTTTTGAATTGATGGATTTTATAGGAAATGATGTTAATTATACAGTGACAGAAACAGTATTTAATGCCTTTTATCAAGACCCTAGATATAAACCCTCTTTTACCCAGCAAAGACATAGTCAGGCGGGTTATTTAGGACGGAAATCAGGACGAGGTTATTATCATTATACCGATGAAAATGCTAATAACGCTTTCGCGAAAGTGAGAAAAGGAGATTCACAACCAGAGGGAGAGCAAAGCGATAAAGCAAATTCAGATGAAGTAGTAGGAACTCAAATCTTTGATCGTGTGCTTGTCATGCTTATCAATGAAGCTGCAGATGCCTTGTTTTGGAATGTAGCGAGTGCCGAAGACATAGATAGCGCCATGACTAAAGGAGTGAATTACCCTAAAGGATTACTCGCATGGGCAGATGAAAAAGGTATTGATTGGTGTGTTACAATGATGGATACACTTTATGATGAATATAGAGAGGATAGGTATAGATGCTCACCCTTGTTACGCAGAATGAATAAAGAAGGAAAGAATTTTTTTGAATAGAGTACAACAAAATCAACCAATAGGAGTGAAATCAGTTAAAACTTTAATAGTATTGTTTTTAGTTACAACTCTAATAAGTTGTAAAAAGACAATTGTAGAAGTTCCTGACTCGCCATTCCCTATTAGCGAAGACGCTTTCTCTGTAGAGACTATTGTTGAGGGATTTGTTATTCCATATGGTATAGCTATCGTTAATGATACCGAATATTTTGTTACAGATAGAATAGGGAAGTTATTTCATTATAAAGAAGGGAGTCAAACCGAAATAAAAGGAATTCCAGATGTCAAGACATTTGGAGATAAAGGAATTCCAGCAGTCATGCATGGAGGGCTTATGGATGTCAGTTTACATCCAAAGTTTGAGGTAAATCATTGGATGTACATTTCTTATTTAGATACAGCAGGGTTTGCAAAAGTGTCTAGATTTAAAATAGAGAATAATCAGACAACTCAATTTGAAACTATTTTTAAGACAAGAACCCAAAACTATTACGGAAATGGAATGCGAATTGTCTGGGAAGATGAGGAGCATTTTTTTCTTAATGTAGGAGGGTCTGTTTTTACGACGAGTACAAATCCAATAGTAACAGCACAAAACCTCAATGAGGATTCAGGGAAAATACATAGATTAAAAGATGATGGAACCACCCCTATAGATAATCCAATTTTTGAGGGCTTAACAAAACCTACAACTATTTGGAGTTATGGGCATCGAGATTCTCAAGGATTAGTCTATGATAAAAATAGTAAAACATTGTTTGGCGTTGAACACGGTCCAAAAGGAGGTGATGAATTCAATGTTATAAAAGCAGGAGGTAATTATGGATGGCCTATCTTTACCTATGGTATTCATTATAATGGAGAAAGTATTTCTACCATTACAGAAGAAGAAGCTTTAAAAACAACCATATTGCCAGAGCATTATTGGACGGTACCAACAGAAGATGGAGGACAAGCAATAGCTCCTTCTTGTTTGCTGAAGGTAGATGGAAGTACTATCGAAGCATGGAATAATCATTTTTTGATAGGTTCACTAGCTTATCGAAGATTAATGAAATATAATCGTGATACAAACGAAACCGTTAGTTTAGCCATCGAAGGTAGGGTCAGAACGATAAAACAGTTGCCTAGTGGAGATATCATTGCATTGTTAGAACGAAATGATATTAGTAAGTCTAATGGTAGCATTATCAGAATAAGTAATAAAACTAAATAACAAATGCCTCTAAAAGGAGAGTTAATACCACATAAAATGCTAAGCCAAGATGCATACAGTACTTGGTTAGGAATTGAGATTATAGAATCTAAAGTAGGTTATGTGAAAGTAGGAATGAAAGTGCGTAAAGAAATGCTTAATAGTATGAATTTTGCTCATGGAGGTATTACGTATTCGCTAGCTGATACTGCTTTTGGATTTACTGCAAATACACATGGTAAATATGCCGTTTCTATAGAAACGAGCATTAATCATATAGAAGCATTAGTAGAAGGAGATTATATCACAGCCGAAGCAACAGTAAATCATCAAAAAACAAAAGTAGGTTTCAATATTGTGGAAGTAAAAAGAGGGGAAGAGCTTGTTGCTTTGTTTAAAGGTGTTGTTTATAGAACAACTAAAGATTGGACAGAATGAAAAGGAGGCTGTTTTTTTTGTTGTTCACTTGCGTTCTTATAAGTTGTAAGCAAGAATCAGATGTTATTACGTTTGAAGTAGGTGGAATAACGTATAAAACAGATGTGATTAAAGGCAGTGATGTAAAAAGTGAAGAAGTCTCGTATTCAGTTCATACAATAAAAGAAAGTGCAAAAAAACGTTATGAATCTATGACTACACTATTAGATTTTCTTGATGACTATAGTAGAAGTTATATACCAGAATTAGACACTTATTTAATTTTAGGAACACAAACATATGATGATGAGAAAACACATATGTATCATTTTTTTAAAAAGAAAAGTGATCGTAAGGCAATCTCTATTTTAGTGACGTGTCCTTATGATGAAAACGAAAAGTATAAAAAACAAATATATAAGGTAGTTGAATCTTCTCATTTTTAGTGAGAGATCAATGAGATATTAACTTAAATAATTTTAAATAAACTAGCTGTAAAATCATCAAAGATGATTAAAAATAATAAAATACATAAAATGAAAAAACAAATCATACTTATTGCAATGATGTGTATCTCAGTAATATCATTCGCGCAAAAAACTACAGAAGAATCACCCGAAGAAAATGCAGAGAAACTCAAAGAAGCTATGGAAATGCTATTTGGAGCAGAAGTGGTGATGGATGTAGATAAGGATTTATACCCTGTTGCTCAAGGAACATCGTATTTTACTCAAGACGAAAAAGCAGGAATTATAGCGATGGTTGTACCAGCTTCTTATGAGAAAATGGAAGGAGATCTTGCTCAACAAGAATCTAAAGGAGGTGCAGAAATTTTAGAAAGAGGTACAAAAGAGATAGGAGGGAAAAACATGTTATTTTTAAAGCAAAGAATAGACAGAGAAGGAACCCCTTATATTACGTTGATCTATTGTATGAAAAATACAGAAGAGAGTAGTATAGTAGTGACAAGTTTTTATGAAGAAAGTAAAGAAAAAACATATATAGCGTCTGTTAATACAGCCGTTGCCTCAGCAAAAATAAAGGCCAAAGGAAAATTATGAAAGAAGCATATATTATAGATGGAGTTCGTACTCCAATAGGAAATTATAAAGGAACATTAAAAGCAGTGCGTACTGATGATTTAGGGGCGCATGTAATACGTGAGGTTGTAAAACGTAACCCAGATATCCCTAAAGAGGCTTATGACGATGTGATTATGGGATGTGCAAATCAAGCGGGAGAAGATAATCGTAATGTGGCTCGTATGTCATTATTATTAGCAGGACTTCCATTTACAGTGCCAGGTGAAACTGTAAACAGATTATGTAGTAGTGGTCTTTCAGCAATTATACAAGCAAATCGTGCGATCAAATCCGGAGACGGAGATCTATTTATATCTGGAGGAGTAGAAAATATGACCCGTGGTCCTTATGTGATGGCAAAACCATCAACAGCTTTTGGAGGAGATAGCAAAATGTATGATTCTACCTTTGGATGGCGTTTTGTCAATCCAAAGATGAAAGAATTATATGGCGTTGATGGAATGGGTAATACAGCAGAAAACTTGGTAGAAAAATATAATATTTCTCGTGAAGATCAAGATTCTTTTGCATACCATAGCCAAATGAAAGCTACAAAAGCGCAAGAGTCGGGAAGACTTGCAAAAGAAATTATAGCAGTAGAAATTCCACAACGTAAAAAAGACCCTATCATTTTTAAAGATGATGAGTTTATAAAACCTACGACATCTAAAGAAATATTAGCAAAATTACGTCCAGCATTTAAGAAAGAGGGAGGAAGTGTAACAGCAGGAAATAGTTCTGGATTAAATGATGGTGCCGCGGCAACTATTGTTGCTAGTGAAGATGCTGTGAAAAAATATGGATTAAAACCATTAGCAAGAATTGTAAGTTCAGCAGTAGTAGGTGTAGAGCCACGTATCATGGGAATTGGACCTGTGCAAGCTTCGAATAAAGCATTAAAAAAAGCAGGATTGACCATGGATGATATGGACGTCATTGAGCTTAATGAAGCCTTTGCATCACAAGCGTTGGCATGTATTAGAGAATGGGGTTTAGCAGATGATGATCCTCGTATTAATCCAAACGGAGGATCTATTGCAATTGGCCATCCATTAGGAGTGACGGGAGCGCGTATTGCCTATTCGGCAGCTTTGGAACTTCAAGAACAGAAGAAAAAATATGCATTAATTACGATGTGTATAGGAGTGGGACAAGGATATGCAGCTATTATTGAAAATGTAAATGTATAAGCTTTTATGAAGGTGAAGTTTATGCTGAGCCTGTCGAAGTATGAAAGTGTATTTTAAAATATACCTATATGAAAATACTAATTATAGGAGGAAACGGAACTATAGGAAAAACAGTAACACAACGTTTTGCTGAAAACCATGAAGTACTTATTGCAGGGAGATCATCTGGTGATGTCACGGTTGATATCGCTTCTTCTGAATCTATTCAGAAGATGTTTGATGCTGTTGGGAAAGTAGATGCTATTGTGAATATTGCAGGAGATGCAAAATGGGACAAATTTGATAACTTATCTGAAGACGATTTTTATATAGGTATCAGAAGTAAGATGATGGGACAAGTAAATCTAGTTCGTTTAGGAAGAGCCTTTTTGAATGATGGAGGATCTATTACATTAACTACAGGAATCCTAGCTGATGAACCTGTAGATATGACCACAAGTGCGGCGATGGTTAATGGTGCAATTCAGAGCTTTACAAAAGCGGTTGCATTAGAGTTAGAAAGAGGTATTCGTGTAAATGTAGTGTCGGCTGATCTTGTAGAAGATGCCTACGAAAAGTATAAAGATTATTTCCCTGGAAATACACCCGTGCCTATGCATAAAGTCGTAGACGGCTATGTAAAGAGTGTACTTGGTAAAATTAACGGACAGATTATTAGAATACGTAGTTAATACGCTCCTGCCTGCCGTCAGGCAGGTTCGCGAAAGCATACTAACAAATAAAGAATTTTTCGATTTCAGTTTCGATTTCGATTTCAATTTCAAAAACGATAGTTTTTATGATTTTAGAATCTTATATAAATGGCCAATGGGTCAGTGGAGACAATAAAAATACCCGTAATATGTATGACGCTATTACTGGAGAAATAATAGGTCTTACAAGTACTGAGGGACTTGATATTGCAAGTGCGCTACAGTATGGTCGTGATCACGGAAAAGCATTGAGAGATATGACTTTTCAGCAACGTGGTAATATGATTAAAAAACTAGCATTGTATCTTAATAAACGTAAAGAACAGTTTTATGAAGTTAGCTATAAAACTGGGGCTACACGGGTAGATAGTTGGATTGATATAGAAGGAGGGTTTGGAAACCTATTTGCCAATGCGAGTTTACGTAAATTATTTCCTGATCAATCGTATGCTGTAGAAGGAGATCCTATCGATTTATCACGAGGCGGTCGATTTATGGCGCATCATATTTTGGTGCCCAAAAAAGGAGTAGCGGTGCATATCAATGCCTTCAACTTTCCTGTTTGGGGAATGTTAGAAAAATGTGCTGTCAATTGGATGGCTGGAATGCCAGCGGTTGTTTTACCAGCACCGCAAACGGCTTTTTTAACAGAAGTAGTCGTTAGAGAAATTATTAATAGCGGGATATTACCTCCTGGAGCATTACAATTATTGTCAGGACTTACCACGTCTATTTTAGATACGGTAGCAAGTCAGGATGTGGTCACGTTTACAGGAAGTGCGCATACAGGACGTTTACTAAAAGCGCATCCTAGATTATTAGAAGAGAGTGTTCCTTTTACTATGGAAGCAGATAGCTTGAATGCTGCTGTTCTAGGACCTGATGCTGTGCCAGGTACTCCAGAATTTGGCATCTTTATAAAAGAAGTACGTAAAGAAATGACGGTGAAGTGTGGTCAGAAATGTACAGCCATTCGCCGAATTATCGTTCCAGAAAATTTAATGGAAGACGTGCAAATAGCCTTAGGAAAGCAATTGGATAGAACCGTTATTGGCGATCCTAAGCTGAAAGAGGTACGTATGGGATCACTAATTAATACAGATCAACGAGATGCAATAAAAACACAAGTTGAAAAAATATCAAAAACGGCCGATATTGTCTACGGATCTTTTGATCCCGTAGAAGCAATGGGTGCCGATGGAGAAAAGGGGGCTTTTATGCGCCCTATCTTAATGCGCGAAGATCAACCTTTCAAAAATACACAGGTACACGAAGTAGAAGCCTTTGGTCCAGTAAGTACATTAATGCCATATAATGGTGTTGAAGAAGCAATAACTCTTGCTCAAATGGGAAAAGGGTCATTAGTGAGTTCTGTGGTGACGGCTGATAACGCTTTCGCGAAAGCGTATACAGTAGAAGCAGCATCCCATCATGGACGTATCTTAACGCTCAATAGAGAAAGTGCTCCACAAAGTACGGGGCACGGTTCGCCATTACCATTGTTAGTTCATGGAGGACCTGGACGCGCTGGTGGAGGAGAAGAAATGGGAGGACTACGAGGAATCAAACACTACATGCAGCGATGTGCTGTACAAGGAAGTCCTACAAGTTTAACTGAAATTACGGGAATATACCAGCCTAATGGAGCCTATACCGAAGCTGAAAAGCATCCTTTTGCCTATCATTATGAAGATATCAAACCAGGTATGAGTTTGCAAACGCATAAACGTACATTGACAGATACCGATATTCAAAATTTTGCAAACCTTACGTGGGATCATTTTTATGCGCATACGGATATTACAAGTCTGGATGGAAGTATTTTTAAGAAACGTACTGCTCATGGATACTTCATTATTTCGGCAGCAGCAGGATTGTTTGTGTATCCTAACAAAGGACCCGTTTCAGCCAATTATGGATTGGAAGATATTCGCTTTTTGAGACCCTTATATCACAATGATACGATCTATGTGCGATTGACTTGTAAAGAAAAACGTGAACGCGATGTGTCTGGAAGAGAGCATCCAAGTGGTATTGTAAAATGGTATGTAGAAGTCTTTGATGCAGAACCTGTAGATTATGAAAATGGAAAGACAGATGAAGAGGCAACAGCTTTAGTGGCGGTGGCTACTATTTTGACTATGGTAGAGAAAAAACAAACTACGTTTGTTGAAATGACTGAAGAAAAAATCAAAGAGTGCTTGTCTAAACTAACTGAAGAAACTACTCCAAAATGGGGGATGATGACCTCACAACACATGATAGAACATTTAGAGTTTAGTTACCGTGTAGGAGGAAATGAGTTACAAGATTTTGACATTGCAACTCCTGAAAAATACATAGATAAAGTGGCTGCAACCTTATGGAATTATGAGAAAATGCCGCATGACTATGAGATGCCATTAATGAAAAAAGGAACGGTTGAAGATTTACGTCATCCAGATTTAGAAACTGCGATGAAGAAGTTTTGGGAAGCACGAACGGTATTTGAAGACTTCTTTAAGAAAAATCCCAAAGCACAACCTAAAAGTCCAGTTTTTGGACATTTGACGAAGTATGAATGGTATTTACAAGAACGCAAGCATTTGAATCATCATTTTGAACAATTTGGTTTGGTATAAGTGAATGCGGTAGTCAATGCGCACTTGTTGCGCATTCGCATAAATCAACAACTTATTAGGTTAATCAAATGAACTGATAAAAGTATGAAAACAATGTATACTTATATTATGGCTCATATTGAAAATAAGTTATTTTATGTAGGTGTGACAAATAATATTAGACAGCGTACATTTGATCATAAAAATGCAACTTTTGGAACACATACGGGAAAGTATAATGTTAAACAGTTAGTTTGGTATGAAGTCCATGATAGCCCAAAAACCGCAATTAGAAGAGAAAAAAAGATTAAGAAGTGGAAACGAGAATGGAAAATAAATCTCATTGAAGAGATGAATCCAGAATGGCGAGATCTTTCAGAAGGTTGGAATTTTGAAGGCTATGTTACAAGTAAAGAGAAATTTGAAAATAATTAAAGCGAATGCGGACTAAATCCGCATTGACAATTCAATAAATATGAGCGATCCATACGTAAAAGAAGACATACAAAACGGCATCTCAACGATTACGTTTTTTCACCCTGCGCATAATAGTTTGCCAGGAGATATTTTAGCAAAACTTGCACATACAATAACTGAGGCAGGAAAGAATGATGAAGTAAAAGTAATCATTCTTAAAAGTGGAGGTGATCGTACGTTTTGTGCAGGAGCAAGTTTTAAGGAGCTAATCAATATTAATGATGCAGAAACGGGAAGGGTATTCTTTTCTGGATTTGCAAATGTGATTAATGCGATGCGTACTTGTCCTAAATTCATTATAGGTCGTGTGCAAGGTAAAACTGTAGGAGGTGGTGTAGGTGTTGCTAGCGCTACTGATTACTGTATGGCTACAAAGTTTGCAAGCATTAAATTAAGCGAACTCAATGTTGGAATAGGTCCTTTTGTAGTAGGTCCAGCGGTAGAACGTAAATTAGGGCTTACCGGAATGTCTCAAATAGCAATTGATGCAAATACATTTTATGATGCCGAATGGGCACGACAAAAAGGATTGTATGCCCAAGTATATGATAGTACAGAAGCATTAGATGACGCTGTACAGGCATTTGCAGAAAATCTTTGTACCTATAATCCAGAGGCTATGCGAGAGATGAAAACCATCTTCTGGAAAGGAACCGAAGATTGGGATACATTGCTAGCAGAAAGAGCTGCTATTTCTGGACGTTTGGTGTTGAGTGACTTTACAAAAGAAACATTAAAGAGATTCAAGTAGATTAACCATCTACTTGAATAATTCTTTTAATAGGAAGTGTAACTCCTTTCTTTAAAATAACGTCATTCTTAGTAACACCCCACACGGTAGTATATACAAAAATGACTCTGTCTAAAGAATCTTTGAAATAAATACGGACTTTGTTTTTTACGACATTACCTAGGCGCATTGCTCTGTTTATAGAGTGCAGTCGTAAATCCTTTTCTTGCTGACTTTTGAATACATCTTCATCAGGGAATCTTAATGTGTAAAGAAACTCTTTTTTAGTTGGGTGAATTTTTCCTGTAATTTCCATGAGGGTGGAGTTGTTTTAAGTTGAGTGGGTATATTTTAAGTGCTATTAACAATAAGATATAATGAATTTTTGATTGAACATATTTTTGTAAAAACTACATAAAATGTGTTTGGTTATATCATATTCTATTGTTTATTTAGGACTTAGTAGTAATATTAACGTAAATACTTACAGAATTATGTTATTACTTATGGTGTTTTAACATTTTTGTTAACAATAATATTGTTTTAGATGTATGCTTATGTTTTCATATTCATCTGATAATAGAAATTATATAATTTTTAAATTATGATATATAGTTTTAAAGGACATATCCCTGTGGTACACCCTTCTAGTTTTGTTCATCCGTTAGCCGCAGTTACTGGAAATGTAATTATAGGAAAAGACTGTTATATAGGACCCGGAGCTGCTATACGTGGTGATTGGGGAGAGATTATCCTAGAAGATGGGGTAAATGTTCAGGAGAATTGTACAGTACATATGTTTCCTGGAAAGTCTATACGCTTTCGCGAAAGCGCACACATAGGGCATGGTGCTGTAATACATGGAGCAAACTTAGGAAAGAACTGTCTCATAGGTATGAATAGTGTTATTATGGACGATGCGGTGATAGGTGATGAATGTATTGTGGGCGCTATGGCATTTGTAAAAGCAACTACAGTTATTCCTGCTCGAAGTTTGGTTGTTGGAAATCCTGCCAAAATCATAAAAGAAATAAGTGATGAAATGATTTCTTGGAAAACTGCAGGAACAAAATTATACCAACAACTTCCAGCTGATTGTCATGATACATTAAAGGAGGTCGAACCCTTAGCAGAGATTCCTGAAAATAGACCAGTACAAGAAGATTTCTATAAAACACTTCAGGAGTTTAAGAATACTTAATATAAGTGTAATATTAACACTTATATCATGCTGCGTTAATTTATTGGTAATTAAGTGTTAAATAGCTCAACCCTTTCATAAAAACTGCGTCTAAAGAGTATACACATAGTATTAATTCTTAAAAACAGAAATTATGAAAAAGTTATTGAAAACCTTTCGCGAAAAAACAAAAGAACTAGTTGCTCTCCTGCAAGAATTAGCAAATGGCGCAAGTTATGCTATACATAGATAAAGTATTTTATAAAGTGAAATAAAATATAAAGTACAGTTATGTTAGTAGATGTATAAAAGTGATAATAACGCTTACGTTAGTATCACTTTTTTTATGATAAAAATGATAAATCTACTTCATTTGTTTCTTTACTTGTAGATAGTACAATATGACTTTGTACATTACCTAAATAAGGAAGTAGCGTTAGTTTTGTAATAATAAATGTTTCATATGCTTCTATATCCTCAACCACTAGTTTAAGTAAATAGTCAAATCCTCCACTCACACGATGACATTCCACTACCTCAGGAAAGTTATTGATTTCTTTTACAAATTTTTCAAGATAACTCCGAGTATGTCCTTGTAATGAAATAGCTATAAAAACAGTCTGTTTAAGACCAATTTTTTTGGTGTTTAGTCGAGCAGAATATCCCTTAATTAACCCTTCTTTTTCAAGTTTTTTAATTCTTTCAAAAATAGGAGTTGTAGACTTTCCTAATTTCTGTGATAATGATTTTACAGTCTGATTAGAGTCTTTTTGTAATAGATCTAATAATTTTTGATCTGTAGCATCTAGCTTCATAAGTAATAGTTTACTGTTTTAATAAGTAAAGAGAAGTAAATATAGAATTTTATTCTATTTATTAATTATTAAAAGAATAAAATTCTACTATTAATGTCTATAATGGGTTATAAAGCTTTAATAATAGGTTTTATTAGTATTTTGTGTTAGTTGTAAATAAAATTATAAATGACAGAAGATCAGCTTTTAATGCCCAAAATGGGTGAAAGTATTACCGAAGGAACGATATTAAATTGGCTAGTAGCAGAAGGAGAAGCTTTTGAAGAAGGAGATATTTTATTAGAAGTTGCTACAGATAAGGTTGATAATGAGGTGCCTGCTCTATCTTCAGGAGTTATGAAAAAGCATCTTTTTGAACCTAAAAGTGTGGTTGAGGTAGGAACTGCTATTGCAATATATGAAGTTGTAGAAGGGACGATTACAAAAAAAGAAGTCACATCTACAAAGAAAGTAGAGAAAGCAACAAAAAAGGCAGTTAAGAAAACCGTTGCAAAAACAACAAAAACAATACAACAAAACGCTGCTTTTACAGTGCCAGATAGAACCCTGTTTGTGAGTCCGCTTATTAAAAGTATAGCACAGCAGCACCATGTATCTTATGAAGAATTGGCGCGTATTCCAGGCACAGGAAAAGAAGGTCGTCTCCGTAAGAGTGATTTGATGCAATATATAGAAGAAGGACGCCCTTTTCAATTTGCACAACCTGTTGCACAAGCAGACCCTACCGCTTATAGAATACCTCAGTTAGATCTAGATAAAGGAACTGGGAAAATTGTAGAGATGGATCGTATGCGCCAAATGATTGCAGATCATATGGTGTATAGTAAACATACGAGTCCGCATGTGACGGCATATGTAGAGGCAGATCTTACAGATCTTGTTGCATGGCGTAATGAGAACAAAGTTGTTTTTCAGAAAAAACATAATCAAAAACTAACATTTACGCCACTGTTTGTAGAAGCTGTTGCAAAAGCAGTAAAAGATTTTCCTATGATTAATGTCTCTGTAGATGGATCTAATATTATTGTAAAAGAGCATATCAATATAGGAATGGCAACAGCCTTGCCTTCTGGCAATTTAATTGTACCTGTTGTAAAAGATGCAGATAAAAAAGACCTAGTAGAGATCGCTTCAGAAGTAAATAGACTTTCGGCACTTGCTAGAGAAAACAAACTAAGCGGAGATGATATTAAGGGAAGCACATTTACAATTAGTAATGTAGGAACCTTCGGAAGTGTCATGGGAACTCCAATTATTAACCAACCAGAAGCAGCCATTCTTGCCACAGGAATTATAAAAAAACGTGCAGAAGTAATGGAACGCCCAGAAGGAGACTCTATTGAAATTAGACAAATGATGTACTTGTCATTAAGTTTTGATCATCGAACTGTAGATGGATTTTTAGGAGGAAGTTTCTTAAAGCGAATAGCAGATAATTTAGAACAATTTGATATAACGAGGACATTTTAGAATCAAGATACACGAAAATTTATCGTCAGGATTATATAAAAGAAAAGATGTTTCGTGTTTCCTGTATCAAAATATCAATATAAAAGCATACCTACTATGAATATAACAATCACTAAAACTACAGCGTCAAAAATGGATACTATCGACTTTGATAATATTCCATTAGGTCGCACTTTTACAGACCATATGTTTATTTGTGATTATACAGATGGGCAATGGCAAAACCCTAGAGTAATGCCTTTGGAGCTTATTCCAACACATCCAGCTGCAATGGCATTGCATTATGGGCAAGCTATTTTTGAAGGAATGAAGAGTACGCTTTCGCGAAAGCGGGAACCTCTTTTATTTCGTCCAGCAGAAAATGCATCACGTCTTAATGCAAGTGCACGCCGTATGGGGATGCCAGAATTTCCTGAAGACCTTTTTGTAGAAGGATTAAAAGCATTAGTAGATGTAGAAAAAGGATGGATTCCACCAGCAGATGGGAGTGCATTATATTTAAGACCATTTATGTATGCAGACGAGCCTTTTATTGGAATGCGAGCAGCAACAAGTTTTAAATTTATTATCATCGCCTCCCCGGCAGGGCCATTTTTTAGTAAGCCTGTAAAATTATGGGCAGAAAAGAAGTATATACGTGCAGCAACAGGAGGCACAGGAGAAGCAAAAGCAGCTGGAAACTATGCAGCAGCTATTAGACCTACAGAAATTGCAAAAGCAAAAGGATATGATCAAGTACTTTGGTTAGACGCCAATGAGCATACATATATTCAAGAAGTAGGTACTATGAATATCTTTTTTAAGATAGACGGACAATTTATCACGCCTAATCTTGATGGAGCTGTATTGCATGGTATTACAAGAAAAAGTGTGATCGATCTTTTAAAGCACAAAGGATATACGGTTACTGAAAGGCCTATCACCATTGATGAAATCGCTGAGGCTGCTCAAAATGGAACCTTAGAAGAAGCATTTGGTACAGGTACTGCTGTAGGTATCGCTTATATTCAAAAAATAGGTTGGGGAGATGATACCATAAAAGTATCAGAAACACATCCTGTTGGAGAAGACGTAAACGATACATTAAATGCCATAAAAACAGGAGCACAAGAAGATGTATTTGGATGGATGGTTCCAGTGACAACTCAAGAATTAGTATAACACCAAATAGTTGCCTGTCTTCACAGGTGCTAAAGATGAATAAAGAGATACTTAAAAAAGGTTTTAAAAATTTATGTACAGCAAAAGCAATGGCCGAGTTGTATGAAGAGAATTTTAAAGTAGTTTCAAAATATGTACACGCAACGAGTCGTGGTCATGAAGTAATTCAAACGGCTATAGGAATGCAATTATTACCGCAAGATTATGCATTTCCGTATTATCGTGATGATGCCATGTTACTGGCTATTGGAATGACACCACATGATTTGATGCTACAAGTACTCGCAAAGCGAGATGACCCTTTTTCTGGTGGACGTACCTATTACTCGCACCCTAGTTTAAGAGATGATGATAAGCCTAAAATACCGCATCAAAGTAGCGCAACAGGAATGCAAACTATTCCAGCTACAGGAGTTGCTATGGGGTTTTGGTATAAAGAAACCCTTGAACAAGGTCAAAATGATAATGTCAGTTCGAGCGCAGTCGAGAACCCTTTTGTAGTCTGTTCATTAGGAGATGCCTCAGTGACCGAAGGAGAAATCGCTGAAGCTTTTCAAATGGCAGCACTCAAACAATTACCAATACTTTACTTAGTACAAGATAATGGTTGGGATATTAGTGCAAATGCTGCTGAAACTAGAGCGCAGGATGCTTATGAATATGCACGTGGATTTAATGGTTTAGAAGCCGTTACTATAGATGGAACTGACTTCGAAGAAAGTTATAATACGTTACAAGATGTAATTCACAAAATACGTACAGAGCGTAGACCTTTCTTAGTGCATGCAAAAGTACCTTTGCTCAATCATCATACGTCTGGTGTGCGTATGGAATGGTATCGTGATGATTTAGAAGAAGCCCGTAGTCGTGATCCATATCCAAAGATGATACAGTTACTTTTGGATCAAGGAATTTCTCAAAAAGAGATCGATGAAATAATAGCTTTCGCGAAAGCGGAAACAGAAGAGGCTTTTTTGAAAGCGCAAACAGCAGAAGATCCAAAACCAGAAGATTTATTTACACATGATTTTGCGCCAACGCCTATCACCGAAGAAATCGGTGAACGCTCTCCAAAAGATGGGGAACCAGTAGTGATGGTAGATTGCGCCTTATTTGCTATTGAAGAGTTAATGCGAAAACATCCAGAATGCTTGATGTATGGTCAAGATGTAGGAGGACGATTAGGTGGTGTTTTTAGAGAAGCTGCTACACTTGCACAGAAATTTGGAGATCATCGTGTTTTTAATACACCTATTCAAGAAGCATATATTGTAGGTTCTACAGTTGGTATGAGTGCTGTTGGATTAAAACCTATCGTAGAAGTACAATTTGCAGATTATATCTGGCCAGGATTAAATCAACTCTTTACAGAGGTATCACGTTCTTGTTATTTGAGTAATGGAAAATGGCCTGTATCTATGATATTACGAGTGCCTATTGGTGCTTATGGGTCTGGAGGCCCATATCATTCGTCTTCAGTAGAAAGTGTAGTAACAAATATAAGAGGTCTTAAAATAGCCTATCCTTCTAATGGGGCCGATTTAAAAGGGCTGTTAAAAGCAGCGTATTATGACCCGAATCCTGTAGTTATTTTTGAGCATAAAGGATTATACTGGTCTAAAGTACCTGGTACTAAAGGTGCTACTTCTATAGAGCCTTCTGAAGATTATGTACTTCCGTTTGGGAAGGCTTGGGTGTTGCAAGAGATTTGGAAACAAGAAGATGTAGAAACCATTTCTATTATTACGTATGGAATGGGAGTACATTGGGCTATGAATGCAAGTGCTGAGCTGGGAATGCAAGACCGTATAGAAATAGTAGATCTTAGAACATTACATCCGTTAGATTATGAAACTGTTTTTAAGAGTGTAAAAAAATGTGGTAAATGTCTTGTAATTACAGAAGAACCATCTGATAATGGATTTAGCCGCGGTCTTCAAGGAAGAATTCAAGAAGAGTGTTTTCAAGAATTAGATGCGCCAGTTATGCTTATTGGATCTGAAAATATGCCTGCTATTCCTTTAAATAGTACCTTGGAGCAAACTATGATTCCTAGTACAGAAAAAGTGAAAGCTAAAATAGAAACTTTACTAGCGTATTAGATTTTTGTTTATTTATTGATACCTAGTACTTTAAAAGTATAAAAGTCATTTTTGTATATAAAACTATATATAGAAATGGCTTTTTTTGTTAAAATTTATTTTTTTTTAAAAAAAAGCCGTAAAAATAACTTGTTGATTTAGAGTTTTATGTGTTAAAATGTCTTTTTGTACGTAAAGTCTTACTATTGTTAATATTTTAAGGAAAATTCTCACATTTTATAAGTTGTGAATTATGTGAAAACCGTATGTGTTTTGAGGTGTATGTTGTTGTTTTGTAGGGTTTTATGATTTTTTATAATTTGGAATTTTATAACATAAAAACTAATTTGGGGTTATAAATCAATAATTTCCCAAATCAATGATTGTATTATACTCAACGAAGAATTTCTTTATTTCTACATTATTTTCAATACTATTTTTTGCCCCAATTGTAGCGCAGGTAGGTATAGGGACAACCTCTCCATCAGCTGGATCAATGCTAGACATTACATCGGCAGATAAAGGGGTGCTTCTTCCTAGAGTTGATATTGTAGACTTATCAACAGTGGCTCCTATTGTAGGTGGAGCTACTGTAGGTCTACTGGTTTATAATACAAATACAACCACTGGAATAGGCTATTACTATTGGAATGGTTCTGAATGGTCTGCATTATCTGATGCGTCTGTCAATGAAGATTGGGAATTAACGGGTAATTCTGGAACTACTCCAGGAACATCTTCTGGAGAAAACTATATAGGAACTTCGGATGCTCAGAATCTTATTATAGCAACTAACGGAACAGAACGATTACGAGTGTTAAGTGATGGGCGAGTATCTATAAATAATACATCACCATCTACTACCAATCTTTTGACAGTAGAAGCAGCAACAAATGAATCTGCAGTAAATGGTTTTTCAACAGGGACGGGAATTGGAGTTTTTGGACAGAATACAAGCACAGGTATTGCTATTTTTGGAAATAACTCTGGAGGAGGAGATGGATTAGTAGGACAAACAACTAGCAGTGGTGTATCTAATGGGTTATTTGCTGTAAATTTTGATGTTTCGGGTACAGCTATTTTAGGAGGAAATGGATCAACAACATATGCTATACCTACAAGTGGGTCTGGAGTTTCTGCATCTTCGGGATCATTAGGATTATTTGCATATGCAGGTGATGGCTCAATGGATAATGCAAATTTAGGAAATGCAGCTGCAGAGTTTGATTTAGATGCAGATTTTGATCCCACAACTTCTAATGGTAATAATGCCAATAGGGCATTTGCTAAAATAGCAGGCTTTGATAATGTAAGTCCAGATGGGGCTTTAAGTGCTGCAGATAGTTATTATGGAGGATATTTTAGTGGGGGACCACAAACAGGTAATCAAACTTTTGCTTATGTGGGAATGCGTTATAGTACTAATAATAATGGAAATAACGGAACAGATTATAAAATCATAGGGACAGGTTCTGTATCTACTTTAATCAAGGATGATCAAAACATGCCTAGAGTTATGTTTGCTCCTGAGGCTCCAGAAATTGTATTTCAGGATTATGGAATTGGTCAACTTGTAAATGGTGAAGCTAGAATCACATTAGATGCTATTTTGAAAAAATCTCTTTACATAAATGATGCCCATCCATTAAAAGTATATGTAACGCTTGAAGGAGAGTGTAATGGAGTATACGTGACTAATAAATCTATTGATGGATTTACAGTGAAAGAGCTTAAAAATGGAACAAGTAATGCTGCTTTTTCTTGGCAAATTGTAGCTAATAGAGCAGATACGAAAGATGCAAATGGACAAGTCGTTTCAAAGCATGAAGGATTGCGATTACCCATTGGACCTGGTTATATAACTCCAAGACCTTTAAAAATTAAAAGGCCTTATAAGGAAAGAGAATAGTATATTAACAAAAAAACACCGAAGAAAGGAGTTCGGTGTTTTTCGGGATACAATATGAGAATTGTATCATTTACAGGTCTTTTCTTTTGAGGAAAGGACTATATTTTTTCGCGAGTTAATTCGCTATTGTTCTCAGCAAGCGCTGGAGGGTACACTTCCATAATTTCTTTTACAATCTCTTGAATACGCGCTTCACGCTTATCTACATTACCAGAGATTAAGGATGCTGTTCCTTTACCTTGCCATACGAGTTGCTTTTTGTTTACATCTAAAAGATCTATGTATAGAATTCCTTCAGTGCGTTCAGAAACGGTGTTTCCATAAAAACCAGCACCTCCCCAAGGTCCAAATCCGCCCCAGCCAAATCTGTTAAATCCGCCCCAACCGAATCCGCCCCAGCCGAATCCTCCAAAACCGAATCTGTTATTTTGATACACATCTATGCGCTTGTTTGCTTTTGCAAAAATGCTAATAAGTACTGCAGGGTTTTCTGATTTTGTAAAACCCTTAGCAGCCATTTCTGTTTCAATTGCTCTAAGAACACGTTTTTTATCAAGATCAGAGATCTCTGCTTTATCTATGCCAGGTTTGTAAAAGGCATAGGTCTTATAGTCGTTAAAATTGACAGTTTGATCATAATCTGATGCGACACGTACAGTGCTACATGAAGAGACAACGAGCATGATGGCTAGTAATGGGAGTAATCGTAATGCTTTCATAGATTCCTTTTTTTAAGTGTTATTGTTCAAATAAACGATCTTCTACAATATTTGGTAATGTAACTTTCAAGTCGGGTTGTGATTCCATCGCTCTTTTTATGGCAAAAACAGCACCTTCATTACGAGCCCAACTTCGACGAGCAATACCATTATTTACATCCCAGAAAAGCATGGATTGCAAACGTCTTTCAGCATCATTACTACCATCAAGAACCATACCAAAACCACCATTGATAACTTCGCCCCATCCTACACCTCCGCCATTATGGATACTTACCCACGTAGCGCCTCTAAAACTATCGCCTATTACATTGTGTATAGCCATATCTGCGGTAAAGCGACTCCCGTCATAAATGTTACTGGTTTCTCTATAAGGAGAGTCTGTTCCTGATACATCATGATGATCACGCCCTAAAATTACATATCCAATGGTGCCTTGGGCGATTGCATCATTAAAGGCTTGCGCAATTTTCATACGTCCTTCGGCATCTGCATATAAGATTCTGGCTTGTGAACCTACAACAAGTTTATTTTCTTGCGCTCCTTTAATCCACTGGATGTTATCCTGCATTTGTTGTTGGATTTCTTCAGGAGCTTGTTGCGCAAGTTGCTCTAGTACGTCACAGGCTATTTGATCTGTTTTTGCTAAGTCTTCTGGATTACCAGAAGCACATACCCATCTAAAAGGGCCAAAACCATAATCAAAGCACATAGGCCCCATAATATCTTGAACGTAACTAGGGTATTTAAAATCAATACCATTTTCGGCAAGGATATCTGCACCTGCTCTAGAACTTTCTAATAAAAATGCATTTCCGTAGTCAAAAAAATATGTTCCTTTCTCTGTATGTTTATTAATGGTTGCTGCATGACGTACAAGCGTGCTTTTTACGCTTTCGCGAAAGCGTACTGGATCCTCAGCCATACATGTATTTGCTTCTTCAAAACTCATACCTAATGGATAATATCCACCGGCCCAAGGATTATGAAGTGATGTCTGATCACTTCCTATATCTATATGAATACTATGCTTGTCAAAAGCTTCCCAGACATCTACGATATTGCCTTGGTAGGCAATAGATACGGTTTCTTTTGTTTTTTGTGCTGTGCGAACTCTACTTACGAGTGTAGTGGTATCTGTGATTACTTCGTCTACCCAACCTTGTGAATGTCTGGTATGAACAGCTTTAGGGTTTACTTCGGCACAAACGGTAATACATCCTGAAATATTACCAGCCTTAGGTTGTGCACCACTCATGCCACCTAGTCCTGAGGTCACAAAAAGACCACCTTTAGGGGATTTTTTTATTTTTCTAAAAGCATTAAGAACAGTAATTGTAGTTCCATGTACTATGCCTTGAGGGCCAATATACATATAGCTTCCAGCAGTCATTTGTCCATATTGAGTAACTCCTAGTGCATTGAATTTTTCCCAATCATCTGGTTGCGAATAATTAGGGATCATCATCCCGTTTGTAACGACAACTCTTGGGGCATCTTTATGAGAAGGAAATAATCCCATAGGATGTCCAGAATACATCACGAGTGTTTGGTTGTTATTCATTTGAGCTAAATACTGCATGGTAAGTAGGTATTGTGCCCAATTAGAAAATACTCCTCCATTACCACCATAGGTAATTAACTCGTGAGGATGTTGTGCTACCGCATAATCAAGATTATTCTGAATCATCAGCATGATGGCAGCGGCTTGTTTTGATTGTGCGGGATACTCCTCTATAGGACGAGCATACATCTTGTATTCAGGTCTAAAACGATACATGTAGATACGTCCATAGGTGTTTAATTCTTCTTTAAACTCAGAAAGTAAGGTTGTATGATGTCTCGATTCAAAGTAACGTAGTGCGTTACGCAATGCTAATTCTTTTTCTGAGGAAGAAAGAATTTCTTTACGCTTTGGAGCGTGATTTATAGAGGTGTCGTATGTTTTTTTTGCGGGAAGTTCGTTAGGAATTCCTTGAAGTATATGTTCTTGAAAAGTCATGTGCTAATTTTTAAAATGATACTGATTTTAATTGAAGTATATTTTAAAAATCAGGGATAACGCATATTAGCCCTATGATGGATCGTAGAAATACAAGTGCGATATGATACGATCTTAGTGTCCATTTTTAGGATTGTGTATTTGTTTTTTTATCAAACCCATATGGGCAATGTCTACAACCGCTTTCACAACAATATCCACGTTTTAGATGATATTGCTCAGTAAAGCACTTATATCCTTCTGGAGTAAGGTAATAATCTCCTTCTTCAAGAGGAATTCGTTTTCGGGTAAAAGACATTGTAATTTTTTAATACTACAAATATACTAAGACTGTATGATGATTACTATTTATATTATATTGTTAATAGCTTGGTAGATAATTACTATAGTATTTGGTTTGATTGCTAAGATTATAGCTTACTTTTGAAGTGTGTTTTTCATTGTAAACAAATACCTATTAAGAAAGCGTTTTGTAGGTCTTACATTATGGCCTTTTATTATTATGAAACGCAAGGAATTAAAAGATGATTTCGTCTTTATAAATCATGAGCGTATTCACCTACGTCAACAGCTAGAAATGCTAGTGCTACCTTTTTTTATTTGGTATATAACAGAGTATGTAATACGATATATATATTATAGAAATAGCTATAAAGCATATAGTAATATTTCTTTTGAAAGAGAGGCTTATAGGAATGAAAGTAATCTCAATTATTTAAAAAATAGATCGAGCTGGGCTTTTATTAAATATTTATGAGAAGTACTACATATACGTATATTTAATTGGAAAATAGTGATTGAAACAACTCAAAATCAAGGTATACCTCTTTCTAATACCATACGTTTGTCCATTAAAAGGGAAGACCTGATTCATCCTTATATTTCAGGTAATAAATACAGAAAACTTAAATATAATATCGCTTTCGCGAAAGCAAATAATTATAAAACCCTACTTACTTTTGGAGGGGCATATTCAAATCATATAGCGGCAACTGCAGTAGCAGGAAAAAGATATAATTTTGATACCATAGGAATTATACGAGGAGATGAACTTGGGAAAGATGTCGAAAAAACACTATCAGAAAATAAAACATTAGCACGGGCAGTTTCTTTCGGAATGAAGCTTAAGTTTATTTCCAGAACGGCATATAAACAAAAAGAAGAACAACAGTTTTTAGATGCACTCAAAAAAGAATATCCAGATGCATATATCTTGCCAGAAGGAGGAACTAATGAGCTAGCTATAAAAGGATGTGAAGAAATACTAACACCTTCAGACCTTTCATTTGATTATATATGTTGTGCCGTAGGAACAGGAGGAACGATATCAGGAATTATAAATGCGTCTGACTCTTCTCAAAAAATACTTGGATTTCCAGCATTAAAAGGCAATTTTTTGGAAGATGAAATACAAAGTGTTGTAAAGAAAAAGAATTGGCAGCTAGTACAGACGTGTCATTTTGGGGGATATGCTAAAGTTACAGATGAGCTTGTACGTTTTATGAATGAATTTAAAAAATCATACAATATAGTATTAGATCCTATCTATACAGGAAAAATGATGTACGGAATTTTTGACCTCATTTCACAAGGATATTTCCCGCAAAATTCCCGTATTTTAGCAATCCATACGGGAGGTCTTCAGGGAGTGGAAGGAATCAATAAAAGATTAGAAAAAAAAGGACTTCAAACGATAGATATATAGAAAATGATAAGACGAATAGCACTTTTGTTTTTAATTGGATTTGTACTTGGGAGTTGTGGATCTTCAAAAAGAACAACTCGTAAAGTTACTCCTAAAAAAGAACGAAAAGAACGTGTAACAACCTCGCCTAAAGAGACGCCTTCTGAAAAAGAAGAGAAAGTAGTAAATCCGGTTCCTAAAACAGGAGTAAACGGTTATATAGAAACCTATGTGTCGATTGCTCAAGAAGAGATGCGTCAGTATGGAATACCTGCAAGTATAACATTAGCTCAGGGAATTTTAGAGTCTGGAGCAGGAGATGGAGAGTTGGTGAGAAAAGCAAATAACCATTTTGGTATCAAATGTCATGATTGGAAAGGAGCAAGAGTGTACCATGATGATGATGAAAAAGGAGAGTGTTTTAGAAAGTATAGCTTAGCTAAGTTTTCATTTAGAGATCACTCTTTATTCTTATCTAATAGGGGGCGATATTCTAGCCTTTTTAAATTACCTAAAGATGATTATAAGGGCTGGGCAAAAGGACTGCGAGCAGCTGGATATGCTACAGATAAAAAATATCCTGATAAATTAATATCACTTATTGAGCGCTATAAATTATATCAATATGATGGGGAAGTACTTGGTAAAAAAGAAAAAGATTACAAGAAAGTAGTTGATAGAAAAAATCAGCATACAGTAGAAAAAGGAGAAACATTATATCGTATTGCTAAAAAGTACAGGGTTACAGTTGAAGATCTTAAAAAATTCAACGGACTTGAGAGCAATGAGATTTTTGTAGGACAAGTATTGTATGTAGAACCATTTGATAGAGGAAATTAATTCATGATATATAAAAGAAGTAGCGCATTATTTGTAGAAGCGCAAAAGGTTATTCCAGGAGGTGTTAATAGCCCTGTAAGAGCATTTAAATCTGTAGGCGGTGACCCTATTTTTGTAAAAGAAGCAAAAGGAGCCTATCTCTATGATGAAGATGGTAGAAGACTTATAGATTATATTAATTCTTGGGGGCCTATGCTATTAGGACATGCCTATCAACCTGTTGTAGATGCCGTAGTGGCTAAGGCTCAAAAAGGAACCTCTTTTGGGATGCCTACAGAGATTGAAACAGAAATCGCTAAACTGGCTATAGATATGGTGCCAGGTATTGATAAAATACGCTTCGTAAACAGCGGAACCGAAGCTTGTATGAGTGCGATACGTCTCGCCAGAGGTTTCACAAATAGAGAAAAGATTATAAAATTTTCAGGATGTTATCATGGGCATTCAGATTCTTTCTTAATTCAAGCTGGTAGTGGAGCTGTTACATTTGGAACTCCTAATAGTCCTGGCGTTACTGAAGGTACCGCTAAAGATACTTTACTAGCTGATTATAATAATATAGATCAAATAGAAGCGCTTTTTAAAGCAAATCCTAATCAGATTGCAGCCATTATCGTAGAACCTGTAGCAGGTAATATGGGGTGTATTCCTCCTAAAGATAGATTCTTAGAAGGATTGAGAGATTTGTGTGATCAACATCATGCATTACTCATCTTTGATGAGGTAATGACGGGTTTTAGGTTAGCTAAAGGAGGTGTTCAAGAACTCAAGAGTGTGACAGCAGATATTGTAACTTTTGGAAAAGTGATCGGAGGTGGTTTACCTGTGGGTGCTTTTGCTGCACGTGACGAAATCATGAGTCATTTGGCTCCTTTAGGTCCAGTATATCAGGCAGGAACATTAAGCGGAAATCCATTGGCAATGGCAGCAGGTTTGGCTATGCTTACAGAGATCAATACGAATGAAGGTCTTTTTAAACGCTTAGAAGAAAAGACAGCATATCTACATAAAGGGATTGAAGCAGCGCTAAATGCTCAGGATGTAATACATACTATTAATAGAGTGGGGTCTATGATCTCTGTTCATTTTGCAGCAGATGAAGTTGTTGATTTTAAAACAGCTGCACTAGGTGATAATGACACGTTTAAAAAGTTTTTCCACGGGTTATTAGCAGAAGGTATCTACATTGCGCCTAGCGCTTATGAGACTTGGTTTATTACAGATGCCTTGACATATGAAGATTTAGATACAACCATACGTGCTGTACAGAAAGTAGCAAGTACTTTGTAATACCTCAAATAGATTTAAAAACAAAAGGAGAGACTTTCTAAAATCTCTCCTTTATCCAAACAGCATCTGCGTTACCTTCTTCGGGTGTGGTGCTTGTTTTTTCTTTTTTGCTTGCTTTTATGTTTCAGCTTTTGCCATTTTTCAAATTGCTCTGTGGTTAAAATAGTTTTCATTTCTTTTTGAATCGCGATCATATGATCCAGTTTTCTTGTTTTTAATTCAAAACGCTGTTCCTTTGTTAATTCTGATCGACCTTCTTTTTTTCGTTCTGCTATAAATGCCTTTCTTTTTTTAGCTTGCTCTAGTTGTATATTATAGATCTTATTTGCTTGTTGATCACTTAAATCTAGTGCAAGTGTCATTTTTTTTGTTTGTAGCGTTGCTTGTTGTTCTGCGCTTAATTGCGCTCTCTTTTCATGTTGTCCTCTTTGTGCTGTAGCTGTAATCGTTAAGCAAAGAACAATCGCTGTTAAAATATGTTTCATTCTTCTAATATGTTTTGTTATGCTATTATGACCATATGTTTGTTATAAGGTTTAAAGAGGGCTAGATAATTAACATATTATTAATAAAAAAGCCCTCCATCTGGAGGGCTTTACATATCATAAAAAGATATTTTCTATTTAGGGTCTAAGATTAAATCTATACGTTCAACTAAATCAATAAGATGTATTCTACTTATCTTATCTCTCATACGACCTGTATTATTCTGTAACGTGCGTTTTAGGTCTTTAAGTTCTGCACGTACAATAGCACGTATATCACTTTGACTTACATCTATATTTGTACGTGAAGAAAAACGAGCAAAGGCACCACGTAAAGGTGTTTGTTCTTTAGTCATTAATGTTTCTAAACGTTCTACATAAGCTCTTTGTAAATTACGACGATAGATGTCAATTTTTCTACTATTTCTAAGTTCGCTAAAAAGACCATTGCGTACATCCTCCATCATATCGATTGTTGTATATGCATCAGTACCATTTAAAGCTTCATTTTCTAGCATACGCGCAACTCTTCCAAAGTCAAGTAAATTATTGAGAGTACGTGTTTGGAAACGACGAATACGTTCTATACTTCCCGCAGCTTCTACTTTGTCAAAAATACTTTCATCAATAAGCCATTGTGGTGTCTCAAATAATTCTTTGTGTAAAAACGCTAGCGCTTCTTTTTGTTTATTGGCATCTACATGTGTATATACAGCACCTTCTTGATCATAGGTTTTATAATACTCATAAACACCTCCGATATTTGCCGTTACATGTCCCATATATCTATTGTACTGAGATAATACTTGACCATACATAGTTTCTAGATCATCATAGTTTTTACCATCTTCGCCAGTCCATTTGATAAGATTAGGAACAATACGCTTTAAGTTAGCAATACCATATGTACTTGCTTTTACTGCATCATCTCCTAAATCTTCCGTTTGCGAACTTGGATCAATAACTCCAAATTGCTGTCTTCCGAAACGGTACATGGGATCACCAGCATGTGCTAATATCCAACCATCTAGTGTCTGCTTTTCATCTTCTGCAGATTTGTCTAAGATTGGCTTATATCCCCATTTGATAGCATACTTGTCATAAATACCAATATTAGGCATCAATGCGACATCTCCATCTCCTGGTTGTGCTACATAATTAAAACGTGCATAATCCATAATAGAAGGTGCTGTTCCATATTTTTTTGTGAATTCAGGATCACGTAATTTATCTACAGGATATGCCACACTACTTCCCATGTTATGCGGAAGTCCTAGTGTATGTCCAACCTCATGAGAAGAAACAAAACGAATTAAACGTCCCATTACTTCATCTTTAAACTCAACGCTTTGTGCATCTGGATTGATTGCAGCTGTTTGCACAAAGAACCAGTTACGTAATAAAGTCATTACATTATGATACCAATTAATATCACTTTCTAAAATTTCTCCTGATCTAGGATCACTTACGTGAGGACCATTTGCATTTGGAATAGGAGATGCTAAATAACGTACTACGCTATAACGTACATCTTCTGGACTCCAATCAGGATCTTCTTCTGGTGTAGGAGGATCTTTTGCGATAATTGCATTTTTGAATCCAGCTGCTTCAAAAGCAACTTGCCAATCTTCGATACCTTGCTTGATATATGGAACCCATTTTTTAGGAGTTGCTCTGTCTATATAATAAACAATTTGTTTTTTAGGCTCTACAAGTTCACCTCTATTAAACTTAGCAAGATCTTCATCTTTTACTTCTAATCTCCATCTGTCTAAATACCTTACTGTTTTACTTTTTTGAGCATCTTGCCCATAATCAGTTTGACCTCTTGCAAACCACCCTACACGCTGATCAAAATAACGACGTTTCATAGGTGTTTCAGGAAGTAAGATCATAGAGTTACTCATCATCACAGAAAGCGATCCTGTTGCACTATTACTAGGAGGTGAAGATGCATTGTATGTTTTTACATGTCTTGTTTCAATATTTCTTGGGTAGCTACGAATTGTATCGATGTACGAACGCTTCGCATCAAGACGTGTTACTTTATATCCTTTTCTTCTAAATTGAGGTAGACCTAATGGCTTTACATCTTTTGTGAAAAGTTCTGAAGCATCAATTACAGTGTTTCTAGTATCATTTACGGTGTCTTTGTGATATGCTTTTATGTCAAAGGCATATAAAACAGGTTCAAAGTTACTGTTCTTTACCGCTTCAGAGATAGGTAATGAATCTGCTGCGTAAATTTGATGAGATACTACACGAAGTAGTACTTTTTTGTCTTTTACTTCCCAACGTAATACAGAAGTATTTTGTTTACCTCCACCAAAGCCTACTCCTGTAGCTGTTTTTGCAATACGAGTGACCATTAGCATTTCTCTTCCAAAAAGAGAATCTGGAATTTCATAGAAATAAGAATCATCTATTTTATGAACTGTAAAGAGACCTTCATCAGTTTTAGCATCTTTGGTAATCACCTTTTTATAAGGTTTTATCTCCCCTTTTTTAGGTTTAGATTTGGGTTTTGCAGAAGCCGTAGCTTTAGATTTCTTTGGCTGAAAGACGGCACAACCTGTAACAGATACTGCTAAAAAAGCAAGTATCAGAAAATGTAATTTTATACGCATAACGAGTTTTTTATAAGGGTCAAAAGGTAAGTATAGTTCGAAGGGAATTTTGTGAAGGTATTGTTAAACCCAGTCGAAATATTACGAGTTTTTTATGAAAATGACAAAAAGAACATATTTTCCTGATTTAAGAGACTTTTTTCTGACTAAAATTGAAAGATTGACAATTTATAAAATCACGATTTAAAGTAAATCTAATGTGATTTGATATAATGGTTTATGAGTTACTTTTGAAAGAATCCATGCAAAATAACTTACCATGAAGATGTCTTCTTTTGCCTTATTTTCTGTTGTAAATAGTTTTTTTACGCTTTCGCGAAAGCGTATATCTTTTACTTCTTCAGGATATTTATAGATGATTTCTAACGTTTTTAAGAAGTGGTGCAATCTGCTTTCATGTTGAATAACCCGTTTGTATTTGCGTTTAAAACGTTTTAAAAGTGATGCTACAAGGTCTATGTGCTCTAATTCTATATGGGTAATAAGTCGCATTAAATCATGTTTAATCACCCAATCTTCTCCCATTTTTTCTGTGTACCAAGTAACACTATGCTTTAGTTTGTTAAGAGTACTAAGTGCTTGTTTGTGTTGTTCTTGTTGTAATAAACAAATGCAAAGTACAAGAATAAGATCGGGATTGAAAGGTTTGCGTTTCTGTTTTGTGGTTGCAAAATGTGCGTTTAGTGCATCAATAGCTAGAAGTCCATCTCCGGTGTAATTAAGTGTGAGTGTACGTAGGAGGAGTTCGCTTTCGCGAAAGCGGAGTTCGTATTTACCACGTTCTGCTTGCATACGTTCTTTCATCGTATCAAGATATGTTATGGCGCGTTCAAATTGCCTATTTCTGAAATATGCATTAGCCATAAAATATAAGAGGTGAAGATGGTAATAGAGATGCTTGTTAGATAGTGTCTTCTTAGAAGTGATCTCATGATATACCTTTTCAAAAAAAGGCAAAGCATCCACATAATTGTTTTCTAATCTAGCTACAGTATTAATAATCTCTAATAATTGGTATAAAGATTTGAATGTAAGTGATGCATTAATGACAATATTAAATTTTTGGAATGCATCTGTTAGTAGTTGGTTTACATTTTCTGTGACGGTACTGTTTGTTTGGGAGATTCGATCTTTAATATATGCATAGGCGAGGTTGAGATTTTCTTGATGTTGATGCAGCTTTTGATTGCTTTGAAATTCTTGAATTAATATGGTGAGTTGTGTGTCTGGGTGAAGATGTGCGTACTGTATTTGTGTATGATATATTTCAGAGAGCATGCTATATAAATCATGCGTTTTTGCTAGTGCTTTTGCTTTTTGAAGAGTTTTTTTGGCTGCTTTATAAATCCCTTGTTCATAAAGAATTCTAGCGGTAAGTATATGTTTTAGGACATCAAATTCTTCGGTAGTTTCTGTTTCTAGACTACGACTCGCTATGAAATCAATTAAGCTATCCTGAAGTCGTTTGCATAAGGCATGATATGCATTTTTAGAAGGTTTTCCATAAAGGATACAATCTATATCTGTAGGAAGCTGCGATTGTCTTAATAACTTAAGTAATGTCAAGTTTTTGGTGTCTGCGCGTTTGTTTTTACGACGTACATAGGATTTGAATTTTTCATAATCTTCTGCGGAAAGTGAATTTATTAAATCAAATAGTATCATATTATATCGTAAGTATATAGTGTACTTATTATAGTAAATATAGTACTAAATATATATATATATAGTAATAAATATATCGTAAGTATATAGATGATTTTAGATTTCATGACTTGAGTGGCTGTTGCATATTTGCCATGTCATTTTAACGAATTAGATATGGAAATTGAACATATTGGAGCATCTATGAAAGAGAGGATGTTAGTGTTTCTGAACTTTGGTATTCTAGCTTATTTTATTGGAACATACTTTCTAAATATATATGGTATACATCACATAATTATTAATGTGTTTAGAAGCTTGTTAACCACTCCTTTTTTAATAATACAACCACTTTTAATAGGTTCAGAGATATCACTTTTATATAGAAAAAGAATGAAAGGAAGACTATTGGTTATAAGTCTAGGTTTGTTGATTATAAATCAACTATTCATGTTGATATGCTTCTTTTCTTAAGAGTATATACATTTCATTATAACACACATACATACACAATCATGAATTTATATAAAACAATCTGTTTGCTATTAATGCTATTGCCAGTATATGGTTTTAGCCAAACATCTAACGAAGAAACACTATATGTAGTAGATTCTATTCCAATAATAGAAGAGCCTAAAGAAGGATTTGGCATATTAACCGAAAATGAGATTGACCACATTGTATATGTAAAAGATAAAGAGCTCATAGAAAATTCTGAATATAATAATCTAGATGTGATTGTATATGTATTTACGAAAGCTTATGTGCAAAGGGCAGATAGTATTAAAATTATTCCTACTACAAAAAGAATGTTTAAAAAACAGGGAGCTTGGTATCTTAAGAATCATTCTGTGCCATATTCAGGAAGGTTTATAGATTACTATCTAACAGGATTGAAAGAAGGGGAGGGTTTTTTTGTAAATGGACGATTAAACGGAATCCGAAAACTGTATTATCCAAATGGAAACTTATCTAGTGAGATTGAATATGTAAATGGTTATGCTAATGGGCAATCAAGAAATTTTTATGAGAATGGTGTTTTAAAACAAGATGGTGTTTTTAAAAATGGCAAAGAAATAGGAATATGGAACGTCTATCATTCTAATAAAGAATTAAAACAAAAAATACATTTTAATGAATTTGGAGAAATTCAGGGTGATATGTATTCATATTATTCTACGGGAGAATTAAAAGGTGTAAACACCTATGAAAAAGGTATCTATAAAGAAGATAAATTAAGTGATAAACTTTTTAAATACTATAAGGAATCTCAAGATCTCTTTAGAAAATCTGAGTATAAAAATTCAATTAAAAAAATAAATAAGGCAATAGAACTAAAACCTAATTGGGCAGAGGCTTATTTTTTAAGAGGGACTGTTAAGTTAGAAGATTTTCAATTTGAAAAAGCGAAAGAAGACTTTGAAAAAGCAATAACTATTGAACCTTTATATATGGAAGCATATGCAAATAGAGCATTTTCTATACTTAGAAAATATGAGTTTAAGAATGGTCAATTTTTAACTAAGTCAAGGGGTGTTCTAGTGATTACTTCTCAGAAAAATGAAATACCTGAAGAAGATCTGAATAAAATATGTACTGATCTTAAAAAAGCAATCTCGTTAGGAGATACTAATACGATGGTGTTAGAAGCTCTACGTACCTATTGCTCAGAGTAAAAAAACTTCGCGAATCTATGTCTCATCAATTGATCATGTGAAATCACTAACTCATTTGTAAAAAGAGACGGATATAATTTTTAACTACACAATCATGGAATTTAATAATAAAAAACTTACCCGTACGACTACTTTTATTCACTATGTCATCAGTTTTCTTTTAGCTATCTTTTTGATAGGACTTGCCAATAGAATTATCTGGGATATTGATGGAGAAGATAAACGTCCTTATATATCAGATTTTGAAATAGAAACAGATATTAAAAAATACAGAGTTTTAAAGCAAAGTATTCGAGATTCTATTGAGGGAAAATTAGATGCTCAAGATGAGGTGCAATTATCTATAAATCTTGCTCAAAATACATTAGATCAACAGCAAGCCTCCTTTAAAACGTGGATTTCAACACGTACAGCAACACAGTCTTCTCAAGTAAATAAAGAGATTCAAAGACGTAATTATATATTGGACTCTTTGCGAGCGTCTCTTAAGACATTTAAGTCAGAAAAAATCTTATTGCAATCATCTATAGATAGTTTTTATGCAGAAGAGACTAAGTATAATGATCTTATACATGAAGAAGAATCTAAAGCAAGAGTGCTTTATCTTGAGGCAGATCGTGCGTATAATTTACAATTATTTATAAGTCGATTACTATTTGTAATTCCTGTGTTACTTCTAGGGATTTGGATGCTGGTAAAGAAACGGAGACATAGTTACTGGCCATTATTTAGAGGATTTGTATTCTTTGCGTTCTATGCTTTTTTTATAGGATTAGTACCGTATTTACCTAGTTACGGGGGATATGTGAGGTACACCATAGGAATCATCGTTTCTGTATTACTAGGGATATATGCTATTAAACATTTAAAAGCTTTCGTCAAAAGAAAAAAAGAAGAGTTACAGCTTTCTTCTTTAGAGCGTTCAAAAAAAATTAAAGAGGAAGTCGCAGAGAAAGCATTAGAGAACCATATGTGTCCTAGTTGTGGGAAAGATTATCTCATTAATGAAATTTTTCAAAGTGGAAAAAGTAAAAACAGATCGGGCTCGCTAAAAGTTACCACCTATTGTCGTCATTGCGGACTTCAACTTTTTAAAAATTGTAAAACCTGTGATACTAAGAATTATGCACACTTGCCACATTGCTATTCTTGTGGAGATCAGATTATAACTAAATAAGAAAATAACACAAACACTAAAACATACAACAATGGAAAATCAAGTAAAAATTCAAACGGAAAAAAAGGATAAAGCAAAAGAAGAATTTAATGCAAAACCAACAGCAGCATTTATAGCAGCGTCTTGGGCTTCTTTATTAATTGGAATGGTCTCTTTTTGTGTAGGACTTTGGAATGCAGCAATGGAGTTTAATGAAAAAGGATATTATTTTACTGTATTGCTATTTGGTTTGTTTTCAGTGATTTCTGTGCAGAAATCGGTAAGGGATAAGCTGGAAGGAATACCAGTGACAGATATTTATTATGGTGTAAGTTGGTTTGTTACTATAGCATCAATGCTACTACTAGTTGTAGGGCTTTGGAATGCAACATTAGACCTAAGTGAAAAAGGATTTTATGGTATTTCATTTTTCTTAAGCCTTTTTGCAGCTATTGCTGTACAAAAGAATACAAGGGATACTAAGTTTTTAGAACAAAAAGATAAGTAGACAACAAAGTGCAATATATATGTTGCACTTTGTTGTGTGGTGTGAGAAACCCGGTAGTGAGTAAAATGCTATCGGGTTTTACTATTCCTGTAAAAAGCTATAGTAACTTACTTATGTCTAATAAAATATATGCTAATTATCACTTGCTGTTTTATGAACACTCGTCTGTACGTAGTTTTTGTAGTATAAAGTTAAAAAGTAGGTCTACTATAGATGTTTATGAAAAATAGGATAACGATCTTTAGCTAAGCATCACTCTCATAGGATTAATTAGGAACAGTACATTACTTACCTCAAAGAGTAGTGTTTGTGAGAGTGGTGCTTTACAATAAAAAACGAATGGCTTATGCCATCCGTTTTTTTCTATGTGTAGGTAAGTGATATTTATCCAAAATTAATGGTGCAACTCTTAGAAACTCCAAACCATTTCAACCTATTACGAGAGGCTGTCTTATAGACATAATCCCTAAGCATTCTAGGAATAAAAGCTAACAATGCGGCAGCACGCTTCCATTTAGGTATTTCAGCAACAATCTTTAAGAATCCATCAGAATGTGTATGCATACCATCTTTATTAATAAGAATAACAGTATCTAAACGATCTGTTGCTCTATCATAATGGCGTAACAGTTGCTGACCTTTGGGGGATTGAAAAGGCAGAAATTCAAAAGTTGCCGTAGGGGCAAACTTCATAAGCCATCCTATTACGCCATTACATAAATTACATTCTCCATCAAATATGATAATGTCTTTCTGATTATTAGTTTCCATAACTTTTTTGAAATAAATGAGTTATGGGTATTGTGTCGTGTGTATTTTGCATTCATTACGATGAAAAGTGTAAAAATGACAATTTTTAAAACTTTACTTCATTTTGTAAGTACCTAACTATTTGTGTCGACTCACTACAGTAAATCACCAAAAAAATAAATACGCATGAAAAAGATAATACTTATAATAGGACTTGTTGTAGCTACTGTTTTTAATGTACAAGCACAAGATATCAATGCAATTCCATATAGTAGCGATATTGCTCAATTGCCAGATGGATGGCATAAATTTACATTGCAAGGTGCTAGTTTTGATGTAGAGGTAGCTTCCGGTAATCTAGTAAAAGGAAATATTATTTGGTTTGACGGAACAAAGTATTCTGGTAACCTTGCAGGTTCTGTTATTTCAGGACGAGGTACATATACGTGGCCAGATGGTACTCGCTATGAAGGGTCTTTCAGAAATAATGAACGCCACGGAAAAGGATCTATGATTTTGTTAGATAGTTCAAAATGGAGTGGTAAATGGAAAAATAATAAGAAAAACGGAAAAGGAAAACAATTTGATGCCTCAGGAACAATTGTTCAAAAAGGGGTTTGGGCTGCAGATCAATATGTAGGCGCAAAAAAGTAAAAAAGCATACAAGATAAAATACTAAAAAGCCTTCTATCTCTTTTGATAGAAGGCTTTTTTATGTTAAAAACGATAGCTAATAGCCTACTCTTCTTTTTTGGTAAGTGTCACTTCCCATATTTTATTTGATGCTGCAGACTTCCCCTGTCCATACGTTCCTGGATTGGATTCAAAAGCTTCTATGCCGCCATATATATGACCAATTGTTATTGTTGTTGTGTCACTCACTCTAAAGCTTGCTTTTAAGTCAATGATTTCTGTATTTTCTTGAACCGTATTACCATTAACTTGATGAGGTGCTTTTGACAGTACATTGCTTTCACTTTTAATTAAGATAGATTCAGCTCCATAAAAAGAAGATGTATTTCCAAAAACATTGTGTAACGTATCTTTAATCACACTATGTAAGGGTTGTTTCTTTACATCCATAGTAACGTGTAAACCTGTATTGGTAAAACCAGATAATGCACTTGAAGGTTTCCCGTCTCCGATACCTCCTAATAAAAAAGTATGCAATAAGTTGCTATCATTATCAAGACCTACAAAATTACCACACGCGTATACATTAAAATTATCTTGATTATAAGAAGTGTCATAGGTATATAACTTATTTTGAGTTGCCCAATCTGGATGTACATAAATGGCATTATTCCATGCTTGTAAATCCTCTCCTGGTTTAAATACACCTCCATAAAAAGTGAGACTTTGTTCCATTCTATTTTCTGTAGCATTATAATAAATAGAAGGTGTTACAGGACCATCTCTACGTCTAAAAATAGAGGTGTTATCAGCTGCAGGATCTGTAGGGTCAGATACATCAGAAATAGGCTGCCCTACACGTACGCCTAAAGATAAAGTATTGTCAGAAGGCTTTATAGTAAATGGATATACCGCATCTAAGTATTTTTGACTATTACTTGTAAAGTCATGTCCTCCGGCTACGTAAAAAGTACTTCCCATTTTTAATACTTCAGCACCTGTGCTTACCAGCGATGTGTTTGTATCATAACGGAAAACGTTAGCCCATTCTTTATCTGTTAGGGAATCTTTTTTTGTGAGTTTTACTAAAGATGCTATATGCAATCTAACTACTTGGTCATATGTGATGTATTCTTGCTTTTTCTTATCTGTAGCAGTGGTATCTTGATGCCAATTAGGTGTATCTTGAAAATACGTAAAGTTTTTTGGACCGTATCCGCCTACAAGATATAAATACCCATTGTCCTGAGTTACTAAAGGATTTGAGTTAACAAAAATAGAAGTGAAGTTTGTGCTGTCTTTTTCTAACTTTTCAAAAGAAGCATACATTTCTGATGTTTTGTCTTTGGATAGATGGGCATTAAGACCATCCATTACTTCTTTATAATCAATACTCCAAACAGTATCATCTTTTGGATTGTAGGTGTATATTTTAGTGTTGAATGACTTAGGGATAAATGATGAATCGGCATAATTCGCATTTAGGTTATGAATTCCGCCTATTAAAGCATCTTTATTTGTCCGACCCGCAAATAATAACCAATCATCACCAGAAGTTGCATGTGCAAAAGATTGTAAAGCGGGTGCATTAGCTCTTGTAATTTGATTGATATTTACTTCGTAACTAGTTGTTTTGTTGCTAGGCCCTGGGCATGCAGTACATAAAAGCAATACAATTCCTGCCGTAAAAAATAGAACTGTTTTTTTCATGGGGATACTGGTTTAGATGAATTAGTGAAGTTTCAAAAATAATTAGAATATAGTACTGAAAATCAGGTGTTTTTACGGGTGTTTATACGCTTTCGCGAAAGCGTATAAAGAACCATTTCATTTTATGATTTGCCCTATTGAAAAATAGTAGAAAGACTTTTGAAATCTAAGCTTTTTAATTGTTAAGTACTGATAGTAAGTGTTTTAATTTTAGAGGGAATTATAAAATGAATGATTATGAAAACATTAGATTGCATGACAAGATATCTGTATCAGATTCTTGTGCTTGGAGGTATTTTTCTATTTATTATTGGATGTAAGTCGGAAGCTAGAAGTTCTCTGGAATGTCCAGGAGGATGTGAAGGGAAGTGTACGTATACGGCTTCGTTATCTGGAGATAAAGACCCTAATGCTTGTGGAGGCAATGGAGGATATTCTATTGTAAAAGTTTTGATTGGAAAAAAGGATCAGAGCGCCCTTGCGTAGCTGACGTAGATAGAGAACCCAGACAAGGTGCTGGGTATATTAAATGGATACTATGCGATGCTACGGAATGTCAACTAACAGCTGCAAATTTCCCAGATGGGAGTGCCACTCCTTATGATCCTGATAATTTACCGCCAGATGGATTACCTGAAAGGAAAAGAGCTATAAGTAAAAAATGCTATACATCATTTACAACTGGTGGAAATGCTACTTTAGGGGGATATACATTTAGAAATGTAAAATCCCTTGAGATTGATTATGATCTTATTACCTATTGTAGATGTAATAATCAAACCAACAAAGGAAGCTTTGGTTTTAAAGATGCATTGAAATAAATCCAGATGTATGATAACCCATTTTTCAATCAGCTATTTTTATACAAATAGACTTATGATGGTCGTTTAGGAATTATCTACTGTGTTATGTGAAATTAATCAGTGCTGTTTAAAATACCATTGATGATTCTTTTCAAGTTTTCAAGGTCATCTTTTAAATACTTTACATTACTTCCTGTTATATTAAAAAGTAAATGTGTCTTATTTTCAGAGGTGACGATGTTTAAGTCGCCTTCTGATCCACTAGGGTCATCAACATTGATGACAGTATCTATTTTTAATATGTTTTCTGCAGGTATTTCTATTGCATCTTCTTTGTTTTTTAATGTAATTCCTTTTGGCGAAATTGTTTTAAAAAACCTATTTGCTTTTTGACTACCTATATATTTATTTATACCGTAAAAAAATGAAGAAACAGGAATCGCATATAAGAATACTCGCCCAAAATTAAATTGAATTTGTAGAAAGAGAAGCGCTGCAAATATGATAATTGCTGCCCCAAAATAGATGGCTATATCTTTATTATTTCCTGAAGCTTTTCCAATCTCGACTTGCTTTTTTGATGCGTCAATAGTACTATTGATTTTATGTTTCTTCAAGATTAAACCTAATAAGTATAATTCTTTATCCATGTATGTATGCTATTTTAAAATGTAAAATTAGAGGTTATTTTTTTGATGTATATTTATACAATTTCATAGCAAACCTTGTTTCATTGCCTTCGCCAGAGATTAAAATATCTTTATCTCCATCATTATCAAGATCAGCAAAATCTAGATGTCCTTGACTAACATTTATGAGTTTAGAGTCAGGACTAATTTCAAAATTACCCATTCCATCGTTTAAATATAAAATTGTTCTGTATCCATCATTATCATCTTCAGAGGTGTAATTGCCTGTTACAAAAATATCTAAATCTGCATCATTATCTACGTCAATAAAATTGATTGAAGAAAAATCCATTGGAAGAATTTTATTTTGAATTATTAGTTGGAATTCACCTTTACTATTATTCTTATATAGGTTAGCAATACTACCATTAGCATTTTCTCCAATAATTAGTAAGTCTTGATCACCATCTCCGTCGATATCAGCAAATTCAGAATCACAAAAATACACACCTTTAAAAGGATTATTTTTTATTTCTGTAAATTTACCTTCCCCATTATTTTTGTATACTTTAGCTAGAGTGTTTTCGGACTCATCTTCTCCAATAATTAGTACATCTTGATCACCATCATTATCGATATCAGCGCAAGATATAGATCCATTAAGAAGCCCATTCAAAAAAATATTTTCATCTCTTCTGTAGTTTCCGTATCCTATATTTTCATACAGACTTATTCCTGGTTTTTTATAAGATTTATCGCCCATAATTATAATGTCTAAATCATTATCTCCATCAATATCTACTGTTGCAAATGCTGAATAAATATAACCTTCAAAAACAGTATTCTTAAACTGTGTAAATTTACCTTCTCCAATATTTTCATATTGAAACATTAAACCGCGAGATTTCCCGTAACTTCTTGATCCACTCTGAAGAATGTCTAAATCATCATCTCCATCTAAATCAACCAGAAAAATACTTTGTTGATATAATTTTTTTATAGTTTTTGTTCTGTAATTTACAAATTGATTATCTCTAATGTGTTTATAACTTTTTACTACTGTTGAAATGGGTGTAGTTGTTGAATCTGATACAACAGTAAGAATGTCTAAATCACCATCACAATCCAAATCGGTGAATTTTGAGTTGTGTATCTCAAATCCATCAAAAGTAACCTCTTTTATTTCTCTGTAAGTTTGGGCATTAACAATAGAAAAGTAAGGAATGCTAATTATTAATAAGGTTACAATTATTTTATATTTTTTATAATGTCTCATGTATCAAAAGTAAATATTTGAAAACAGATTCTTTTTATATGTTTGACTTAAATAGTACGTAGCTATAGGCTATTTTTCTTTTAAACTGAAAATAGGATGTTCTATAGGGTTTTCAGTATCTTCTAAGACTAGAGTTTTGATATGATCTCCATTTTCATATCTTATTTTTCTTACTGTTTTTCCATTCATGTCAAATTCTTCATATATACCGTTTATGCACCTGTCGTAATCATTGTAACTTAGTTCAATATCATGATAACTGGGTTCTTGAAAACGATTAGGTAAAGTATATAATGGTATGAGTTGCTCTATTTGTTCAATTTCTGATATTGTCTCACAATCAGCATAATCTGTATAGTTAGCTTTTATATATATATTAGATCCATTTGTTGCATACATTTTCCACTCTCCGTATCTGTAGAAGTTTTTAAATTGGGATTTTACGATAAGCTTTTTATCTCTATAAATTTTCCAATATTCAATTCCTTTTTTTGTGTTAGCTTTCATGGTAAAATGACTTCCATTAGTTAGACGACTGGACTTCCTAGTAAATTTAATCATCTCTCCATTTTTAAATACACCTTTATAAACAAGTCCTCCATTGATATTATAAAGAAATATTTTTCCGTTTAATTTACCGTTTATTAAATTATAAGAAGTCATTTTTTTTCCATCTTCAAAGAATGATCTCCATTCACCTTCTTTATATCCATCCTTATAAAAACCAGAGAAAGATAAGTTTCCATTTTTATGAAATGAAGTTATTTTACCGTGATCAAGACCGTCCTTAAAGCCACGAATTCCATAAGTAGTTCCGTTCTCATAATAAAGTGTAAGGTTTCCGTGTAAAACATTGTTTTTATAATTAGCAATGTCTCTTATATTTCCATTTTCGTAATAATGTTTTAGTTCTCCATGCCATTCAGATTTATCTTCATATAATGACTTGGCTTCCATTTGTAATTGACCAGAGACATAGTAATCTTTAATGAAATAATAATCGCCAACTTTTTTAGGTTTTGGTCTATAGAAGGAAGCCTCATTTTTTTGAGTTTCTTTCCAATTTGAATCATACCAAATAGTATCATTTTGTGAATAACTGAAAATGTAAAATAGAAAAATAAAGCCTTTAATAAATAATTTCATAGATAATAGATTTATGTCTTAAAAATAAAAAGACCCACTTTATAAAAGCGAGTCTTTTCGGATAAGTTATTAACGTTTAGGAGTTTATAATTCTAGAGTGACTGTCAATCCTGAATCGTCTTTAGTGACTTTTGCAACACCTAATTTGGTAAGGCCTTTAATACCTTTGTCCCATCCTTTGTTACTTAATCCAGAAGCAGTTTTAAGGGCCCCGAGTTCTATAGATGGTTCTTTTTTAAGAATCTCGTAAATAGCTTTTTCATTGTCGTTAAGCTCTAATGGCTTCTTCTCAGGTTTCATCTGTGGGAAGAATAATACTTCCTGTATGGATTGGTTATTAGTCATAAACATCGCAAGACGATCAATTCCAATCCCAATTCCTGATGTAGGGGGCATTCCATATTCTAAGGCTCTCAAGAAATCTTGATCTATAAACATCGCTTCATCATCTCCTTTTTCAGAAAGCTTTAATTGATCTTCAAAACGCTCACGCTGATCAATAGGATCATTCAACTCTGTGTAGGCATTGGCAAGTTCTTTACCATTTACCATCAATTCAAAACGCTCCGTCAATCCTTCTTTACTTCGGTGTTTCTTGGTAAGCGGACTCATCTCTACAGGGTAATCAATGATAAATGTTGGTTGGATATATAAGTGCTCACATTTTTCTCCAAAAATCTCATCGACTAATTTTCCGATGCCCATTGTTTCATCTACCTCCAATCCTAATGCTTTGGCAGCGTTACGAATTTCTTCTTCTGATTTTTGATATAAGTCGTATCCTGTATGTTCTTTAATCGCATCTAAAATTCCAATACGCTTATAAGGAGCTTTATAGTTAATTACATTTTCGCCGAAAGGCACTTCAGGAGTACCATGAAGCTTCATGGCTACTTTCTCAAGTAATTTCTCCGTCGTATCCATCATCCAGTTGTAATCTTTGTATGCTGCATACATTTCCATCACCGTAAATTCTGGATTGTGCGTACGATCCATTCCTTCATTACGGAAATCTTTTGCAAATTCATATACACCATCAAATCCTCCTACAATTAATCGCTTTAAGTATAACTCATTAGCAATACGTAGATATAAAGGAATATCTAATGCATTGTGATGTGTCATAAATGGACGGGCAGAAGCTCCTCCAGGAATAGGTTGTAGGATAGGTGTTTCTACTTCTAAAAATCCCATCTCATTGTAAAAATCACGTATTGCCGTTGTAATTTGTGTACGTTTTACAAAGGTGTCTTTTACTTTTGGGTTTACGACAAGATCTACATAACGCTGACGATATCTTAATTCAGGATCATTAAACTCATCATATACATTTCCTTGCTCATCTACTCTAGGTTGTGGTAATGGGCGTAAGGATTTACTCAATAATGTGAAGTCTTTTACCATAACAGTAATTTCTCCCACTTTTGTAGTAAATAATTCTCCTTCAATACCTACAAAATCTCCTATGTCTAGTAGTTTTTTGTAGACATCATTGTACTTTGATTTATCTTCTCCAGTACAAATTTCATCACGGTTAAAATACACCTGTACACGACCTTCAGCATCTTGAAGTTCGGCAAACGAAGCAGAACCTTGAATACGTCTAGACATTAAACGTCCAGCAATAATCACTTTCTTCCCTTCTGTATAGTCCTGTTTTATCTTTGTAGATGTGTTATTAACTGGGTATAAAGGGGCGGGATATGGGTTAATACCCATTTCGCGTAAGCGTGATAATTTGTCACGACGTACTTGTTCTTGTTCTGAGAGTGCCATACACTATTGTTTTAAGCGTGCAAAGATACTCCTTACGTCATTAAAATTCAATCTTATTCTTCTAAGGAATTTGTGTTTTTCATATTCTCTTCAATTGTAGTGATAGCAGCTGTGATTTTTTTATTAGTAGGTTCTAATGTCGAGGCTTTTTGATAACTAGCTAAAGCTTCTTGCCATTGGTTTAGTTTTGATTGTTTATTTCCAAGGTTCATATAGCTTTTTGCATCATTGGGAAAGAGCATGGTATTAAAGGTAAGAATCGTGAGTGCTTTTTCTGTTTGACCAGCGTAAAAAAGCACATTTGCATAAGTGTTGAGCTGATTTGTTTTTTGAGCATGTGCTTGAAATTCTTTTAGGCTTTTTTTAGACTTTTTAAGGAATTTTTTAGCACCAAATTCTTCAATATGTTGATTGGTAAGGGTAACTATATAATGATTAGATGTATAGTTGTTTTCAAGAATATTCAAAATGTCTTGTTCTAAACTCACCACTGGGGATTCTACAATTCTATTCACTTCTTTTCCATCTTTATATATAATAATGGTAGGTACCCTATGAATATTCATTCCTTCGTGTTCTCCGCCCGGACTTTGTTTATAGGTGTCTGGACTTCTAGATACAGCGATAAGAGTAAAACGATCTAAAGGGAATTGTGCTTCTTCTAAAATTTTATATAACCTAGGTATTTCTCTCTTACTATCACCACACCATGTACCCATAAAAGCTGTGATTGTATACGTAGATAACTGTTCTTTTAATGTATTGATGATCGTAATGTCTGGAGTATATTGATCATATCCCTTAGTGAACCAATCTGCATATGGAGAAGTGCTAAGTCCTTCTTTATTTATTTTCCCTAAAAGGAGTGATCTGTTGTTTTGTTTTTCTTCGTGATTAAATGATTGAGAAAATCCGATGTTTTGAAATAAGATGATTATGAGTGTAAAAAGAATATTTTTTTTCATTGTTTCTGTTTTTATGAGTTTTTAAAATTGCATTTAAAAACGTAAACCATAAAGAAACAGAGGGTGGGAAGAGGGACTAGACCCTAGGTGGAATTTTATATTAAGACGATTTGTATAGTGATTTTACTTCGTCTCTATTAGATACGTGTAGTTTTTTATAGATACTATTAATATGTGTTTTTACGGTGCTGACACTTACAAAAATCTCAGAGGCAATCTCTTTGTTAGTGCGATTTTGTAGAATTAAATCTAGTACTTTTTGTTCTTGTTTTGTAAGCAGATCGGTTACCGCAGTTTGTTGTGTTAGCAATGGTTTTTTTCGAAAAAACAAAAAATAGATATTAAGAAGTAACGATATAAGTAATCCTATAGCAAGAATGTATATCCAATCTGAAATGGGGGCTTTTTGTGATTTCTGAGTAAGAAAATAATCTGCAGCTAATTCTTTTTCATATTGTTCTGTATACGGTTGTTTAGGATATGTTACTTTTAATCTTTGAAGAAGATTATTATAATAATCTGTATTTTCTAAGTCATTTAAATAGTATTTGTATACATCTTTAGAACGATCAGATAAGAAAGCATATGAGTAAAGTTCTGCGAGTGGTTCGTCAAGTTGTTGACCGTATTCTTGGAATTTTTTAAACCATTTTTTTGCATTTAAATCCCAGTTAGCTTGGCTTCTATAAGAACCAAATTCATAACGCATCAGTTCTTTGAGAGAGTCAATTTTAATAAAGGTGTTTGACTTCTCATTTGTTGAAGTAACACTACAAAATATCTCTTGATCAAATGTGAACGGGAGTGTAATAGTATCCGAATTATTTGCAACAAAGAGAACTTCTTTACTATTTAAACAATGTCCCGAAAAATGAGCTATGTCTTTCGTTTCTTCAGGGCAACTATCTATATGTATACGATAAATAGCATTCTGAGAAGATAGATTATTACCTGAAAATAAAAAGAATCCTAATGAATCTGGGGATGTCTTATTGATGATTTGTTCTGGATAAACACCAGATAGTTTTCTGTAATCTTTTACAATAGAAAGATATATCTCTCCTTCCCAATTGTTGACATCTATTTGACCAGAAAATGTATATTGTGCATTACAAAACCATGAGAAGCTAGTGGCTAGTAGTATTAAGATAAAAAGCTTATGTCTCATAGTGATTTAAAATGCTAATATAAAAAACCTGAATTGCTATTGACTAAAAGATGTAACAATATCTATGATTTATAGACGTATAGTATACATCAATCAAATCAAAATTAAAATTTATGAGTTTCTGGCGTGTACTTTTGGCCATTTTTTTTCCACCACTTTCAGTTATTGGAAGAGGATGCGGATCTGTATTAATAGTTTTCTTACTTTGGCTGTGTGGTTGGGTGCCTGGTGTTATAGCTGCCCTAGTCATACTAAACAATCCAAAATATAATTAACCATGACAAAAAAAATAGGAATATTATGCAGTTTATTAGTGTTCTTGCTAATAAGTTGTAATGTTCAAGAACGTATTGTTTTTAATGAAGAAATGGGAGGTCGCTACGAGACTTCTATCGATTTATCAAAAATGATGGAAACTATGAGTGCTATGGGAGCGGGAGCTTCTAATCCTGAAAAGGAAAAAACAAAAATGGATACGGTAGTAGTATTTGCCGATCTTATCAGGGAGCATAAAGATAGTATTGCAAATTTATCTACAAAAGAACAAGCAAAACTAGAGATGCTTAAAGATTTCACTATGAAGATGAAAATGGATGAGGACACTGGTGAGTTTAAAATGAATATTTTCAAAGATTTTAAAGACTTTAGTGGCTTAGAGCGTGTTGCGTACGAAATGGATAAAGTATTTGAAGAAGCAAAGAATGAATCTCAACAAGGACAGCAAGCAGGTCCTGGGAGTGATTTAATGTCTTTAGATAAAGTGATTTATACTTTTGAAAATAATACATTTAGACGTACAGATCCTAAAAGTTTAAGTGAGCATTTAGAAGATGAGGGAATCCTCATGGAAGAAACACGTATGGATCTACAAGATCTACAGGATAATCTAGAAGTAGATGAAGAGGATAGTGAAGAAAATGCTATGATGAAAGGAATGATGGGGCAGTTTGCTGCAGAATTTGAAAATTCAATGATGAAGTTGGAATATGTTTTTCCTCGCAAAATTATCTCTGTTTCCCCAGAAGGAGCTGTGATTTCTGAAGACGGAAAGACAGTAACTTTTGAAGTGCCTTGGAGTGATCTTTTAGAAGAAAAAACAAAGATTCTAGAAAACTTTGAAGTTGTTTTAGAGAACTAAAAATATAACATAGTTTAACATAAAATCCTTTTATGCATCGCATAAAAGGATTTTTGTTTCTACGTATCTTTGTACTGTGAATAAAGAAATCCAACTTCAAGACTTAGGAAACCGAGATTATAAAGAAACTTGGGATTATCAAGAAGCGCTCTTCAAAGAAATTTTAGATATTAAAATCAAGAATAGGAGGGAAGAAGCAGGACTTGAAACGCCTAACCATTTTCTATTTGTAGAACACCCACATGTGTTTACTTTAGGTAAAAGTGGCGATTTTGATAATTTGCTTGTCAGCGAAAAAGAACTCGCAGAGAAAAACGCTACCTTCTATAAGATTAATAGAGGAGGTGATATAACGTATCATGGGCCTGGGCAAATTGTAGGATATCCTATCTTAGATCTTGAAAATTTCTTTACAGATATTCATAAGTATTTACGATTATTAGAAGAAATGGTGATTCTTACACTAGCCGAATATGGTTTGAAAGCCGAACGTTCTCCTGGAGAAACAGGCGTTTGGTTTGATGTAGGAACTCCATTTGCTCGTAAAATCTGTGCTATGGGTGTACGTGCCAGTCGTTGGGTAACCATGCATGGTTTTGCCTTTAATGTAAATGCAGATTTAGGCTATTTTGACTTAATGATTCCTTGTGGAATAAAAGATAAATCAGTTACTTCTCTTAATGTAGAATTAGGAAAAGCAACAGTAGATGAAGAAGAAGTAAAAGAGAAATTATTGAAGCATTTCAAAGAACTCTTTGAAGCCTCTTTTGTAAAGTAGTACAATATTTTATTCTTAAAATTGTTTTGAAATTACTAATCTCAAAACAATTCAATATTGTATTTTAAAAATACACTCAATGTATCTTTAATCGTTGCGTTTTTGTGGGCTGTAAACGTATATGGCCAACACCAAGTAAAAGGTAGAGTAATAGATGCAGATTCTGAACAACCACTTCCTTTCGCTACTGTTATAATCGATAAAGAAAACAAACGAGGCGTAATTACAGACATAGATGGTTTTTTTACTTATACTGGGTCAGATGTAATCAAAGAAATACAGTGCAGTTATGTAGGGTATATTACTCAATTAGTAACGGTAACTCAAAATGAAGAACTTCTCATTTTCTTGAAAAAAGAAGAGAACTCTTTAGAAGAAGTATTTCTTGTTTCTGGAGAAAACCCAGCCCTTAGAATCATTAGAAAAGTAATTGAAAATAGAGATACCCATAATCCAAAAAAACAAACATCTTTTATTTATAAGAGTTATAATAAAACAGTATTTGATGTTGAAGCTAAAGACAAAAAATCAGATACAGTCGTAAATAAAATTTTAAAAGGGGCTAGTGTATTTATTATGGAAAGTCTCACAGAGCGAAAATTTTTAACTCCGGATTTAAGTCATGAAAATGTTATAGCAACTAAAGTGTCAGGATTTAAAAATCCATTATTTGCTTCTCTTGCTACTAATATTCAACCTTTTTCATTTTATGAAGATGAAATCCCTCTGTTTGATATTAATTATCTGTCACCTATTACATCTGGAAGTTTAAAGAAATATGATTATGCACTAGAAGAAACGCTAATTAAAGATAATGACACTATTCATATTATAGCATATCAACCTAAACCATTTAAAAACTTTGAAGGACTAAAAGGAGTTTTACATATAAATACAAAAGGATATGCAGTACAACATGTCATTGCAGGACCTTATGATAAAAGTAAAATAGAACTGATTATTGAACAAAAATATAATTTAATTGACGGTATTTATTGGTTTCCAGAAGAGTTAAACTATAAATTACAAATGCCAGAAGTACAGGCTGATAATATTCTGGTGATGGAAGGGAGAAGCTATATAAATGCTGTTGAGATTAATCCTCAACTTTTAAAGAAACAATTTCCTTTAGAAGTAGTGACTATGGAGAAAGATGCTGGGAGTAAAGACCAAAGTTTTTGGGCTGAAAATCGATTTAAAACACTTACTAAAGACGAGTTGCGTACCTATGAAGTTATTGATAGTATAGGAGAGAAATATAAATTTGATCGGTTGTTGAAAATCTCTGAAGGGTTGACAGAGCGTAAAATTCCTTTTAAGCATTTTGATGTGCCTTTTGATAAGCTTATTGATTTTAATGAATTTGAAGGTACACGAATTGGTTTTGGGTTAGAAACTAATGAGACACTAGATGACAACATCCGTTTAGGAGGATACATAGGTTATGGATTTCGAGATGACGTTGTAAAATATGGAGGTCATATATCATATGATTTTAAAGAAAATAATGATTTCGCAGTAACATATAGTTATAGCAATGATCTTATAGAAGCAGGTGGTTATGGGAATGTACTTGAGAATGCGAATGAGTTTGCTGCTAGGAGATATTTGCGTGCTAATTTTGATCTAGTACAAACACATCGGTTAGGAATTACTTCACGTATATTTAAATACCTAACATCAGAAGTGATAATTTCGAAACAACATATAGAACCTCAATATGATTCACAATTTTTTGATGGTACTAACTTTCTTAATGATTATGATCAATCTACTTTGTCTGTACAAGTAAGATATGCCTTTAGAGAAGAATTTGTGAATGCATTTAATAATCGAATTGCTGTGACAACTCCTTATCCTGTGATTCAGTTATCTTATGATAGAGGAATTGATGGTTTTTTAGGAGGAGATTTTAATTATAACAAGATACAGGCGGCAATAAGCCATTCATTTTTCACTAAAAATGTAGGGAAGACTACTTATCGATTTGAAGGTGGGTTGATAGATAGACCATTGCCATATGGATTACTTTTTACACCACAAGGTAGTTTTGATAGGGAGTTTCCTGTTATTTCAAAAAACACATTTCAGACATTGCCTTTATACACTTTTTTGTCAGACAGGTATGTTCGTGCTTTCATATCTCATGATTTTGGAAGGTTGCTTTTTAAGAACAAATGGTTGCAGCCTAATATTGTTGTGCATCATAATATGGGTATCGGTGATATAGAAAATCCAGAGCAACAAATAGGGATTCCATTTGAAACTATGGATAGATGGTACGTAGAAAGTGGATTAGAACTTAAAAATATACTAAAGTTTAATTACGTAGATATAGGCTATATAGGCCTAGGTGTAGGCGGGTTTTATAATTATGGGTTTTATGAGCAAGAACGTTTTAAAGACAATTTTGCATTTAAGCTTAATGTAAGTTTCTCTATTAATTAACATATCTTGAGATTTATTCTCTATCATGTACAATTATGATACAAACAACAAATCCGAGATATGCATCTCGGATTTGTTGTTATTTAATTTTATTGAACTCTTAACGATTGTAATAATTGGCTACTTCTTCATAAATGTTAATATCTACATCATTATCAAGTAAATCTTGTAAGATGTATTCTTTAGATGAAAGGTGAGATCTTCCAGCATCATTTGTAGAAATGATAAAATATCGAACTTTTGAGATCCCAGCATTTACGGGTCCATTAGAAGAGAGTGCATATATTGTAATCATATCTTCTTCGTAGGTATATGTGATAATTTCATCTGTACCATTGTCAAAAGGGAAAGCATAGGTCATAGGATACCAAATATTGTCACCAAAAAGCTGAAAATATACCAATACTAAAGCATCATCTACGACTTCTTGAGTAAGTAATGGTTCATCTATTTCTACAAAGTTTGCTTCTTGGCCTAAATAGATTCCTTCTGTCCAACTTGGAAATGGATCTACTGTTACTCCAGTTACATTTGCATTTCCATCTTCTCCATCCTGACCATTTTGCCCGTCTGCTCCATCTTGTCCAGGTATGCCTTGTTCGCCATTTACACCATCCATTCCGTCTTCTGCCTCACAAGAAGTACAAAAAATAGCGAGTATAACAAACGAGTAATAAAATAATTGTTTCAAAGTTTTCATAATATCTGTTTAAAAAGTGTTTGTTTGACTCTTTATGATATTACTTTTTGAAAGGTTAACATGGGATTTATATTTTTTCAAACTTTGATATTAATTTAAATCATAATATGCAGCTACTTCATAATAGTTATTTATATCAATACCTTTTATTTGAAGATCTTTTTTAAGAGACGCTATAGACACACTAGCTCTTCCTGAGCTGCTTGGTGGGATAATTACATATCTAAAAGCTTCAAAATCTTCAAATGTAAATTCGGTTCCATCTGATGTTTCGCCTAAAATTCTAAGACTCGTTTGTTCAGGAATGATACCATACGTATAATGTCTGTTTGTAAATTGAACAGGAATAGGAACAATGATATCAATACCTTCTAGTAGGCCGTAAATTAGTATTGCAGCGTTGTCTGTAATTTCTTGCGTAAATACTGGGTCTGTAATATTAAAAGAAACAAAATCTATATCTACAAACTCAAATTGTTCTGGAATCCATTCTGAGGCAATCACATTTGCATCTCCATCTTCTCCAGTTGGGCCTATAGCGCCATCTATTCCGTCCATTCCATCTTCTGCATCACAAGAAATACAAAAAATAGAAATGGCCATAAAAGTGCAATAAAAAAAGTGTTGTATAGTTTTCATAATAAATGCCTTTTATAAATTTATAACAGCGGTAGGTTGCTCTGCAATAGAAATTTTTAATAGACCTTCTGTGATATTAAAAGGAGGGCCGCTTTCACCTCCAAAATCTTCTACGCGTATATAAAACGTATCAAAAGTCATTTGATCATCCCCTAAAGTAGCTGTAAATGTTCCAGAAAGTAGTTGTGCTGTAATCGCATTGTTTGGATCTCCGTTAAATCTAAGTACTGTAGTAAGTGTGTTATTAATTTCTACCCATGGAGAAGGAATAGGTGTCGTAATAGGTGTCACATCTGGAGTATGTTGAAACTGTATTTGTCGTACCCCGCCTTGATCAATACCACCTAATAGAAAATCATAAGAAATACCTGCTCGCAGATTAAGTTGTATGTCTTCAAGATCATCATCTTGTGTAAATGTTCTATCAAACCCGTCTCCTGTAATTTTAAAAGAAAATGATGGGGCAATAGTGTCTGTTTCTGGGACATCTGTTTCGCAACTTGTAATGCAAAATGCAATCAGTACGGTATAGAAATAGGTGAATAATGTTTTCATAATATATTGGTTTATTAGTTGAGTTTTTCTGTATACGATTTTTGTGTTTTAGTAGACTAGTCTAAACTTGATTTTTGCAAAATGTTATTATTGTCAGTTCAATATCCTCACTTAGAACGCATCTAAGTCTAGCACCACACAAATACTTAGATGAGGTGTCCTTTGTGATTATAGGTATAGCTATTAAAGCTCAAAATGAATTAATATTTGTTTCTATTACTTCCATATTTCAGCAGAAAATAAAAACGTAACTATTGATTATACCTTATTTGTAATTCAGCAGTTTTGACGAATAATATTTAAATGATTTAAAGTGTATCGTATTTCGCGAAAGCGATGAAATTAAAAGCCCAATAATAGTTTAGTGAGATCGGTCTTATTGACTGTAATACCGTGAGTTTTTATCATTGGGCTAGAGTATAGGATCATTATTAATAATCTGTTACTTCATTTAAGAGTGACCTGCTCATAAGTCTGCCATTTTCTTTGTAGGTTTCTTGCTTTACCATACCAATATCTTCTGCAATCCAATCTGTACATTGATAATTTCTTGAAGCAACTCTTCCTCTCATTTCATTGTTATACGTAATGACATAACAGTCAAAAGTGCCAGCAGGAGTTTCTATTTGTTCTCTTCGCACTACTTCTCGATTAGATAGGACAATATCAAAGTTGATTTCTAGGATCTGTGCATTCAAACTAATAGAAGCGCTAGCATCAGGTAAGGTTTGTCCAATCTCCAAATTATTAGGAATAGCAAGCCTATCGGTAGTTGTAACCGTATATTCCATATCTTCATATTGACTTAATAAATCGGTCATGATAGATTCTGGCGCTAAATATGTAGTTCTATTGTCACACCCTAATTCTAACTTCCCTCCTGTAATATGCTCTCCGCGTTTATCCCAGAGATTAAAATTCATTTGTATTCCTGAAGAGTTGGCACTCTCTACATTATATTCTGTGGTCATGCTATGACGTTCTCTTTTGTCATATACTTTGTGAATTAATTTTCTTCCAGGCTTAGAAGCATAATATTTACTGCAATTGTTTTGTGCTAGTGTGGGTGTTATGATGCACAAAACAATTAATGTGATGAATGTTTTCATAGTGTTTATGGGTTTAAAGTTTTATAAACTCAACACGACGGTTAAGCGCTTTTCCTTCTTTTGTAGTATTAGAGGCTACAGGCTCACTATCGCCCATTCCATCGGTACTAATTCTAGATGCATCTATTCCGTAAGCAGTAGTCATCATTTTCTTTACAGCTTCGGCACGCTTTCGCGAAAGCGTACGATTGCTTTCCTTTTGACCATCAGCATCGGTATGTCCTATAATTTTTATGCGTACTTCTGGGTTTTTTTCTAAGACACTGGCAATTTCTCTAATGGTAGAAAATGAAGTGTCTTTAAGTGTTGCACTTGCTGATTCAAATAGAATATTATTAGTAGTTAAACGACCTTCTGTAAGTAATTTACTTCGGTTATCTTCTCCCGTTTTTGTCATACTAAAGTTTGAAATATAAACTTCATCAAGTCCCTCAGGATCTCTAAGGCCTCTCGTTGCAAGTTTAAAACTATTGGCACCTTCAGGAATGAGTCTTGGTACATCAATAAGCTTGTTTTCATTAAGCCATACACGCATACGTGTTTTATTAACTGCAATAGAAATATGAGATTTCCCTTTGATGGCATCTCTATAATCCTTTCCTATCTGATTGCGAAGTTGACGTTTCCCATTAGCCACTTTTTCTATAACGCCTTGGTTTCCTATAAACTGACAAACGGAAAGCTCTGTCATACACCAATTTTTTGAACGTGTAAAACCAGTATTATCCTCAATAAGTAAGGTTAAGAAAGCTTGAGAGCTTGTTTTTTTATCTAAACCATTGGTAAATAAATCAAACTCTATGGTATAGTTTTCTGGCAGTGCTTCTTTAAGCATGGGTATATAGACAGACTTCCCACTTAGACGCATCCATTTTTGATCATTTATCATAGTAACTTCACCACTACCATTGGTATCCCATTTTGCTGGAAAATCTCCGGGGTTGTCTTTGGTAAATCGATCTTCAAATACGATAATGTTGCCTGGTGTGAAATCAGAACTTCGTTTTATCGTGTAAGAAGGTTCTGTAGTTTCATTGTCTGACGCTGTATTGTCTTTTTTGCCTTTTTTCTTCTTGTTTTTACGTTTTTTCTTCTTCTTTTTTTTCTTGCTGAAGACACTATCAAGTGCTTGATCTGTTTTTTTGGTAGTTTCTTTTTCTACTCGTCGTTCTATAGCACGTTCGGCAGATTTTTCAGCAACTTCTCCTAATTTTTTAAAGAGTTGTGCTTTTGCTCCTGAACTACATAAAAGAAGACAGAAAACGAAAATGGTTTGTAGTGCTTTCATGATCTTATCCTTTGGTTTTTGAATTGTCTTTTTCTTGCCCTTCCTTTAATGCTTTTTGTAACATTTGGGATAGTTTACCTTCCATTTCTTTCTTCTTCTTTGGGTCATCACTTAAAGCTATGATTTTATATTGCTCTGTGAATTTTTGTTTTAGTTCAGGACTTAAATTACTTTTGTTGAGAAGGTCCATATACCCTTCTATACCTTGCATTTCTTTTACGCCTCCAATGTCTCCAAATACATTTCCTAATACTTGCGCTTGTTGGTCTAGCAAGTTTCCATCAGCTGGAAGATTATTTTGAGTTTTAGGTTTTTCTTTTGTTGAGGTAGTCTGTGCTTTCGCGAAAGCGCAAACCCCTATCATCATGATCATAGTGAGATAAAATGTTGTTTTCATGGTATTCATTTTTATTAGTGTTAATCATTTATTTTTATAGAGCCAATAGCGCCAGAGAGTCCATCTTCTTGTACACCTCCAAAAATCCAAAGCTCATCTTCATAGACTAATGTCTCATGTGCATACAACCCATCAAAAGGAATCTCTCCATCATAGCTTATCCAACTGATTCCGTCTTGAGAATACCAAATGTGATTGTTGTATTGATTTGTGCTACTCCAGCCACCTATAAGCCATAAGGCGTTTTCATAGGTGTTTAGGGTGTGAAAGACAATAGGGTCTGTAAAACTTCCTGACGGTGTTACTTGTGACCAAGAGATGCCATCTTCAGATGTCCAGATATCATTTAAGAAATTAGAATCGTTAGTACCTCCTATGAGGTAGATGCGGTTATTGAAAACTACTGTTTCTGCAGCGGTACGAATAGGAAATACATCGGTGGCGATGAGGTCCCAATTAAAACCATCACTAGACCTGTATACTGCCATCATTTGAGTACCGTCATCATCCTCATAATCGTCTGTGATTACATAAAGTTGATTGTTAAATGCTACAGTACTATGAAATGAAACAGCACCAAATGGAAGAATATCTGATCCAAGTGTCCAGAAAAAACCATCGTTACTTATCCATACCTCTTCTAGTTCATTGTCATCATTATCGGCCCCTCCTATAAGAAATAAATCGCCATTAAACTCGGTAACAGAATGTCCTCTGCGTTGACTTCCAAATGATGCGTCAGATTCCCATGCGATACCATTTGCACTGTGCCATACGCCTAGATTATATGGCATGTCTGGGGCTGGTGAATTCCCTGTGCCATAGTAAGAATGTACACTCCCATTAAAGACTGCCATTTGGTTAAATGCAAAATCACCTATTTGATCCTGTTGTGTATGTAGGGTAAATGTGAGATCAAGATTTGCAATGTCTTCAGATTCCATAGGATCTACCGTTTCCTCTTCTTCGGGTGTTTCATTAACCACAGGAGGTTCGTTATCTTCAGAACATCCTACTATACATATTGCTAACATAAGTCCTAGTATATTCTGTTTTAATAGATGCATTGTTTTCATAATTAATTAGTTGTTTTAGTGAGATTTAAAAAAAGGAAGAAAGGGCGTATAGGTTATTTCCAAAGAGCACATTTGCTCTTAGAATGGAAATATTATCGATAGCAATTTCATTTTCCCATATGAGATTTTGAGTCTTATAATTGAGCAATTGCGAACGTGTAGATCCTGTATTAGGGTCTGAGATGATTAATAAGTAATCATCAAAATTTAGAAACTCTATTTCGTCAGCATCATTTAATACTGGGATCGTGAAGCTAGTATTGGCGGTTCCGTTAGTTATATCTAGTTCATTGATTAAGATGGTATTATTTGAGAAATCTCTAGTGACAGACCATGCCGTAGCATTCTCTTCGAAAAAATCTGAAATAAATAGATCAGGAAGGTTTTGAGACCAGTTTATAAATCCAGTTTGAAGGTCAAGCGCGTAGATAAATTCATCTCTTGAGTGAAATAGAAATTGATTCCCTACAATAGCTCCTCGTTGTACATTTGAATTATCAGTTTCAAATGTCCAATTAATGGATAGGTTTTCATTTATACTATAGACCTTATTACTCCAAGACATGACAATAACTTCATTAGTGCCTGGAATTAAGTGTGAGATACGTTCATCAACTTGCCATTGATTAAGAATGCTTCCATCGGAGATATCGCGACTCGTAATGCGTACCTCATTATTAAAGGTTTCTGAAGTGATGATGCTATTATTAAGTATAGCAATACGTCTAAACTCATACTCCATTTGATTATTCACCCAAAGCGGATCTCCCGTATTTGCATCTATAGCTAAGAGTGTTGGAAATGGTAAGGGTAAACTAGGGTTTTCAGTTACATAATTTAGATATAGCACACCGTTATGAATAAGCATTTGAGTTCTATTAAAGTCAAACTCAATATCAGTCCCATCTACGAGATCAATTTCCCATAATTGCTCTCCTGAAAAATCTACTTCGCTATTACGTACGATACGGTTTTCTAACAAGCCTATAAAGGAATTTTGATAGGTAACACTTGTTACGAGTCTTTCATTTTGTGTAGTAATAGGATTTCCCGTTTCTAAATCTATAGTAGCAAGCGTACTAAATGTAGCAATAGTTGCTGTTGCGTTTGCTAGATTTGAAGTGTCTATTTCTTGATTGGAGTCATCGTCATTTTTGCAAGAAAAATGCATGATACATAGCAATAGAAATAATAACTTATATGTTCTCATATTCTTATTTTTTAAAAGTTGTTTTCTTGATGATTTTATTCTGATTAATGATTTTTAATTCATATTCGCCTTCATGCAATGCATTTACATTGAGGTAAATTTCATGATCAGGCATTGGGGGAAGTTTGCCTTTGAGTTTTTTAGACTTTTTATTCATAGATTCTAAAAAGGGAGGTTACTAATGTTGAGACAAAATTATTTTAGAACTATGCGGAAGATTAGCACAGGTGTAACAAAGCCTGTCACATATGTAACAAGCTAGTGATAATGGGGCTTTAGCCCCTTTCAGAAAAGGGTGTTTTTATGCTTTTTTAGCGTAATCAGAAGGAGATACTCCGTAGTGTTCTTTGAAGCATTTTGTGAAATAAGAGTGGTTATTAAACCCAACAGCATATCCTACTTGTGATACATTTATATCAGATTTTTTAAGTAGTTGTGCGGCTAATTTTAGTCGTTGACTTCGTATGAATTCGGTAGCAGAAAGCCCAGTAAGTGCTTTCAATTTTCTATGTAATTGCATACGACTCATGCCTAATGCTTTGGCAAAAGATTCGGTGGTGAAATCAGATTCTATGATTTGTGTGTCGACTATTTCTTTAAGGTTGTCAAGAAAGCGTTCATCAACACTATTTGCAGCAATATCTTTAGGGATCAGTACTACTTCTTGGCTAAATCGTTCTTGTAACTTTTTACGCGTTTCTAATAGATTATGTGTAGTAGTTTTAAGAATCTCCGTATTAAATGGTTTTGTGATATAGGCATCTGCTCCTGTCTCTAGGCCTATAAGCTGGTTTTCGTCACCAGCTTTAGCAGTGAGCATTATGATTGGAATATGAGAAGTGGTCTCAGAAGCTTTACAATTTCGCGTAAGCGTAACCCCATCATCTTTTGGCATCATCAAGTCTGTAATGATCAAATCAGGAACGATAGAAGAAGCTATTTCATATCCTTCCTTTCCATCTTGCGCTGTATGAATAGTATATTGATCTTCAAATAACGAACTCACATAGGTTCTTAAGTCTGCATTATCATCTACAATAAGAAGAATAGGGTTCGTGTCTTTTGAGAAAATATCAACTTCTTCTTGGATAATTTTTTCTTTAGAGGTGGTTGTTTCCGCTTTCGCGAAAGCGGACATCTCCATAACACCTGTTGTTTTTTCACTATCTGAGAATGCCGACTCTGTTACAGGAATTGTGATGGTAAATGTTGTTGTATTATGCGTGCTCTGTGCATCAATACTTCCTTTGTGTAAGGCAACTAATTCCTTTGAAAGTGCAAGACCTATTCCCGTTCCTGCGGTCTGTTCGTCGGTGCGAGCAAAGCGATTAAAAATAGTTTGTAATGCTTCTTCAGAGAGCGTAGCTCCAGAATTTTGAATAGTGAATTGTAGTTTTTGATTTTCTATAGCGCTTGTAATTGTTATGGATTCTCCATCTGGACTATATTTTAGAGCATTACTAATCAGATTCGTGATGATCTTTTCTAAGGCGTCAGCATCAAAATAATAGGTATTTTTTGGAACGTCTATAGTAGTGATATATTCCTGATTGTTTTCGTGAGCTAGATAACTAAATGAACTGGTTAATGATTTTAAAAAAAGCGATAGATCTCCTTGTTGTACGTTGAGTTTGAAATGTCCGGCTTCTACTTTTGAAAGATCTAGTAATTGATCTACGAGCGTAAGTAAGCGTTGAGTGTTACGCTTTGCAATATTTAGATTTTTCTTTTCTAAAGTGCCAATATCAGGTTTCTGTAGTTGTTCTTCTACAGGTCCTGCAATGAGTGATAAAGGAGTTCTGAACTCATGTGAGATATTTTCAAAAAAGCTAGACTTCATAGTATCTAACTCACGTAATTTATCATTTGTTTTTTTACGATTTCTAAACCCTAAAAAGAGAAAAACCCCTGCAATAGAAGTCAATCCAAGCCCCCCTAGTAAGAGGTTGCGTTGGTTTTTCTTCTGAGCTTCTACGGTTTCATTTTGAGCCTGTAGTAAGGCAATCTCTTGTTCTTTTTTTTCGGTCTGATACTTGGTTTCGAGTTCTTTAGCTTTATCTTTTCGATCTCGATTTGCTATACTATCGTCAACTATTTCATTTAAAATGATGTACTGATAGGCATTCTTGTAATCGCCTATTTTGCTATAAACATCTGATAAGTTCTTGTAAATGCCAGATAAACGACCATAATCAGGAGGATCTAATGATGCAAAGAAGTCTGCGCTTTGCTTACTCATAGTAATACTTTGATCGTATTTTTTAGAGAAAAAAAGTGCATTTGCATATTCTTTTTGACCTAATGCTCTTACAAAATTAGATCTGCCTTTATTTTTAATGTCATATGCAAGTTTAACGTACTTTATATAGTTAATTGTATCACCCATTTTGAGGTATAGCGACCCGTAATCATTATAATAGTTTCCTAGGTAAACATATTTTAAATAATGGTTTTCTACTTTGTTAAAATATTTTTGCGCTTCCTCAAAATTACCGAGGTTACTTTGAACACTACCTATTCTTGTATACGTCTTTCCAATGTCTATAGAATCTTTTAAATCTTGTGCTACAACGAGTGCTTTTTTATAATAAAACATAGCATTGTTATATGCTTCTTTTTTTTCGCTATCGGAGGTTATAGAACGTCTATATAGTTCTGCACGATCTGAATGTGCTATGTATAAATCTCTGTTCTTTATATTATGTTTCATTAAGATGGAGTCAACTTTTTGATAATAACCCATTGCATCACCTATATTCCAACGATAGAATTCTACAGCACCCATAAATAGATAGTTTCGTCCAATGGTCTCAGGGTCATTAAAACGTAATGAATAGGTTAATGCTTTTTTAGCATACATCATTGCACTGTCTGGCTTTGTAGCGCGTCTATATTGGTTACCTAGTTTTATGTAGTTTCTTGCAGTTATACTATCACTAGTTGAATTTTTTATAATAACAAGTAAGGAATCTGTTTTTTGTTTGTTTTGCCCATTGGCAGAGAAGATAGTTAACAAAACAAGCGTTAGTGAGCATATAATCCGCATAGCAAAGTGAGATTAGTGAGTGTTATAAATGTACGCAATTATAAAAACACCAACTGCTTACTATTATCACATATGTAACAGATGTATGTTACAGCCTATTGATTAATCTGATAAATCAAAATACTATTTGCATCTCCTTGTGTTACAAAGCCTACATTTTTATTACGTTCTAAATAATCAAAATGTGCGGGACCAATTCCATATACGGGGAAGTTTTCTATAGATTCTCCTTTTTCATTAAAACACAATACCTGACTCGTTTCTGTATTGGTAAGTGTAATGAATATATTCTTTCCTACTTTAAAGATTTCTGGGGCTGTATAGGTGCCGTATTCTAATTCTATAGATTTATTATTAATGATTAAGTTGTTTTCTAACAAAGAAGACATGGTACTTCCTAAGGTATTTACAATAGTGTTAGTGGTATTGTCACTTTGAGTTCGCGTGAGTTTACCACTCGTGTTAATACTTATTTTTCCTCCATTGATGTCGTAGGTGGTAAATGTGTTTTTTTCTTTAAAAATAGGTGTGTCTCCAAACTGAATAGTTTCTTTTACGTCAATACGTGATTTTCCAGTGCGACTTACGATGTTGAGTTTACCATTGTTTTCAGCAATTGTAATATAATCTTTATTAGCTATGCGAATATGTTTTGGAGGGTATATTACATCACTGTTTGTTGAGGTAAAACCAAAGCCTTTTACAACTTTAGCATCTTTATCAAACATTTGTATTTGTTTTCCTTGTGTGATGATAAAACGATATTTACGATTATTATCGTAATCAAAAATAGCTAATGGTTGTGTGATGACTTCATTAAAACTTATAGAGAAAGGTTTTACTTCATTACCATTACGATCTAAGATGTAAAAGGTTTTTGGAGTGACAAATGCTAATTGTAATCTCCCATTGCGATAGAGATCTACTTGTTGTACATCTCCTAAAATGGGTCCGTCAAGTTCTTTTTGCCATAATAACTTTCCGCTATTACTTAGTAAATGTAAAGTGTTTGCTTCATCTTGTAAAAGTACATCTACCCCTTTGGTTCTATGATTTTTGACAAGTTGCGGTGTACTAGCAATTGCTTTTTCAAGTTTTGTACTAGCTATTTGAGTAATAGTACCATCTTTTTGTGTGTTTTCATTTTTGTTAATCACCGCATTTAGATGCATAAAGTTGGTATCTTGAATAAGTTGCAATGCTGCAAATGGATATTCAGATAGTGTCACTTTTTTAAAGGCTTTCTCATCTTTTTCAGAAACTAAATTTTCATAAGCTATCTTTTCTGTATTTGTTATTTTAAGTAAACTAGAAGCACTACTTAGTTGGGACTTTGTGTTTTTATACGCTTCAGAGTTTAATAATGTGGCATTATTCTGATAATTTGCAATGACCGTCTCAAGGAGTTCTTGTTGCGCTGCAAAAACATAAAAATTGTCTAAAATACAGTATTGTTGAACAGAAGGTGTTTTGATTAATGATTCGTAGGTTTCAGAAAACATCGTTTCCTCTTTGAAACGGTATATGGGTACTTGTCTGTATACAGTTTCTTCCTCTTTTTGAGAAGCAATAGCTTCTTCAGTAAGTGTAGGGTCTACTGTATGGGCAGCGACGACAATACCAGCTTCTAATTGTATACTTCCTATTTCATCAAAAGTGCGTAATAAGTCTTCTCCTGTTATTTCAAATTTTAGCGGATCCATTTTACGAAGATCAGCTAAGTTGTTTTTATAGGTATTCCAGTTGTCAAAAGAAATAGTAGTAACACTTTGCGCCACTAAAGGTGTTATTTGATCAATAGTGTTAGTAACTGGATTAGTGTTCTTGAAGAGTAATAAACGTTGCTCTGTAGAATCTTTAACAAGGGTAACACCACTTAATTTAATATCATTCTGTGAGATGTCTAAATCGCCTAATGACCACGAAAATGCATTGCGTAATGGATGCGCTTTTGAATTGGGATATACCGTAGTCCATACATCATCCATTTCACTTCCTTTTACTAAAATATTTGCTGTTGCATTGCTAGTAGCGTTATAGGCTGTTATAAAATCTTTATCGGTTGCAATGCCGCTATTATCTTGCTCTCTAATAGTATTTTCTAAAAGTAATTGTGAAGTGCTGGCAATAAAAATATCATCAATTTTTAAGGTGTAAAAAGTTATTTCTGACGATTGTACTTTTGTGATAGTTGGTGTTGTGCTTCCTAATTTTGTTTGTGTGATTTTAGTGCTGTCTGGTGTAAAAACCTTAGGAGTTGCTTTTGTGATGATACTTACATCATAGGTGTTATTTCCTATTTGTGTATAGCAAATTAAGGTTTCATTTTTTGTTTTTATATCTTTTAGTAATGGGGAGGTAGTACTTAAAAAGTCTTCATATTTAGTAGCACTAAATGCTTGAATGAGATCATTATTTTTAATAGCAGATCGCAACCCTTTTAGGTTTGTTGTTTTTACAATCACGCTCGCTTTACGAGGAATGTATTTTGTAAGTGAAGATGTAGTTGTGGATGGTTCTTGCTCACAAGCAATCAAGCACAAGATAATAGCAATTAAAAAAAGTCGTTTCATACGTCTAAATCCCTTTACTCAAATGTAAGGACTTGTATAAAAGAAATGAGCTATTCGTTAGAGGAGTTATCTACTAGGTTTTTAACAACATTATTTCTAAAACATTGAGATTTTCTTTATGATAATAATAAAGAATGCTTACCTAAGAAATCGTATATTTCTTGAGTAAATAGCTTTAAGATGACTCAAGAAGAAAAGTTACAATATTGTAAGGTGTGTGTACATAAAAAAATGGATTTTGAACAAGGTTTGCTCTGCGGACTTACGAGTGAGAAACCAAGTTTTGATAAGTTTTGTAGAGACTATGAGAGAGACGTTGCGTTAGAAAAGAAACAAAAAGAACGAGAAGCAGTATCACAGTGGTCAAATGGATCTAATTCAAAAGTGACTTTTAAAAATGTATTATTTGTAATAGTTGCCATTTTTGTAATTCTTAGATTATTAGTTAGAATTTTTTCAATGATTCAATAATACAACGGGAGAAAATTTAAGATGTTTTTCGGTTCACTTTTAAATCAAAATCTAACTCGTATTGCTCAGGAAGTAGTCTAAAACTTTTACGATGATATTTGGTAATACCATATTTCCGAATCGCTTCGCGATGTTCTTTTGTGGGGTATCCTTTGTTTTTTTTCCAATTATACATCGGGTATTCTTCATGGATTCGTTCCATAAAATAATCCCTTTCTGTTTTTGCTAATACAGATGCAGCAGCAATAGGAAGATACTTTCCATCTCCTTTGATTACACAGGTATGCGGAATGTCTGGATACGGTCTGAATTTGTTTCCATCTACGAGGATATGTTGTGGTATACGCTTTCGCGAAAGCGTACCCAGCATGCTATCAATACTACGATGCATTCCCAATATGGAAGCGTTTAGAATATTAATTTGATCAATCTCCTCCATCATAATATGTGCAACTCCAAAGGCAATAGCTTCTTGCTCAATAATAGGTTTGAGCTTTTCTCTTTTACGCTCTGATAACTGTTTTGAATCTGTAAGTATTTCATTTTCAAAATGGTCAGGAAGGATTACAGCAGCTGCAGTAACAGGTCCTGCAAGGCATCCGCGACCAGCCTCATCGGTTCCGCACTCTATAAGATCAGTATGAAATTTAAGCTTTAACATCGTTTTAGAGTTGTAAAATACGTGATTACGAGTAAAAAAATTAACTTTGGCTCTTCAAAATTATATATGAAGGCATTTGTTGTTTTATTTTTTATGCTCATTACTGTGTCTATGTATGCTCAATTTCCTGCACTTGGAAGGCAAAATGTAGGAAATAGAGGAGGAGCACAAGGGACTATAAGTAATAATAAGGTTGCAGATTTTGTAAGACCTCCTATTGAAGATTATAAGATTATATCTATAAAGAATGATACGGTTACTGTAGATACCTCTCTTACCATTGCAAAAGATTATAAGTTTAATTACTTGCGTAAAGATCGTTATGGGTTATTGCCTTTTGCAAATACAGGACAGACACATAATACGCTTGTATATAATTTTGAAAAGCAATCTACATTGCCTAATAGTGTAGCGCAATCCAGACATTTTAATTATCTAGAGGTAGAAGATATTAAGTATTATCATTTACCTACACCAGTCACAGAGTTATATTTTAGAAGTGCTTTTGAACAGGGGCAACAATTGGATGCTTTCTTTACGATTAATACATCACCAAGACTTAATTTTTCTGTTGCTTATAAGGGCTTACGTAGTTTAGGAAAGTATCAAAATGCATTAACGAGTACAGGTAATTTTAGACTCGCCGGAACCTATAGGACTAAAAATGATAGGTACCGAATTAATGCACATTGGGTAGCTCAAGATTTACTAAATCAAGAAAATGGAGGTCTGCAACAACAAGCCATAGAGCAATTTACGAGTAATGATGATCAATTTAATGATCGATCAACACTCTTGGTGAATTTTGAAGATGCAGAAAATATCCTTGATGGAACACGAGTGTATGTAAATCATCACTACAAATTACTAAGTAAAAAGGATAGTATTGCTGATTACTCTCTTAAAATAGGGCATGTCTTTAATAGTGAAGATAAATTCTATGAGTATAGACAAGATGCCGCCAATGATATTTTTGGAGATGCTTTTCAACAAACGAACTTCAGAGATAGAACAGATAATGAAGAAACCTATAACGAATTATATGCAGTGTATAATGACAAGAATTTAGGAACACTTAAATTTCAAGCAAATGCCACATATTATAATTATGGATATAACTCGATTCTGATACAAGATACAGATGAAGATGGTATAGAGGAACGTATTCCTAATAGATTACAGGGTACAAATGTTTCTATTGGTGGTGGGTATAAAAATACTATTGGAAAAATAAATATAGAAGGAAATGCTCAGGTGAATGTTACTGGAGATTTTGATGGATTTAATGTGTTCGGGAAAGCTTCTTATGATATAGCTCCTGATAAAGTATTTTCGGCAAGTGTCTTAAGTAATTCGAGTCCAGCGGCGTACAATCATTTATTATATCAGAGTAACTATATTAATTACAATTGGCATAATGCTCCTAATTATGATAATGTACAAACGAATACACTAGCTGCTCGTTTGGAAGCTAATAAGTGGATTAATATCGATGCTTCGGCTAGTACGATTTCTAATTATACTTATTTTGCTATTGATCCAGCTGACACTCTGGTGAATTCTTTTCAGACTAATGAAACGATAAATCATTTAAAAATTACTGCAAATAGAGAAATTAAGTATGGCAAGTTTGGATTAGATGCGACTGTTACTTTTCAAAATGTAAGTGGACCCGAAGGGATTTTAAATACGCCAGATATCTTAACACGCGGAACGTTATATTTTACCGATAAGCTATTTAAAAACGCATTGTTTTTACAAACAGGTTTTACGGTACAGTATTTTACGGAGTATAATTTAAATTCATATGACCCAGTTCTTGCTGAGTTTTATGTACAGAATGAACAAGAAATTGGAGGTTTTCCTTTAATAGATTTCTTTGTAAACATGAAAGTGCGTCAGACTAGAATATTCTTTAAAGCAGAGCATTTAAATAGTGGCTTTACAGGGAATAACTTCTTTAGTGCGCCAGGGTATCCTTATCGAGATTTTAATGTGAGGTTTGGTATTGTATGGAATTTTTTCTTGTAGTATACATCTCTAATTGAATTGTTTAACTTTTTATTGTGAAATAATCTATTTTTTTTTCATTTACTTAAACAATTAATTAGCTTTTTTCTAGTTTTATCAATTATGGTTTTAGATTACGATTTAGCAGATAATACAATTGCGTATGTATTTGATGGTCCTATGGATGCAACAACTATTGAAGCATTGCGAGATCAAATAGAACGTAAGTTGGAAATTCACGACCGTATTAATGTCTATTTAGAAGATAGAGGCGTTGAGTATTTTACGTTGTATTCTGTGATTGTAGGGATTATTTTTCCTTTACAACATTATAAACGATTTAATAGAGTGGCTATGGTAACAGATAGATCATGGATTCATCTATTGTCAGCTATTAATAATCAGTTTATTAGCGGTGAGATAGAGAATTATACTTCAGAAAGAAGAGTGGAGGCGATGCAGTGGGTTTCACAAAATTAATTCTTATTTTGTATATTACAACATAATCGACTCCCCTAGATTACTATGTTAGCAGATTTTAGTTTTGCAGATAATACCGTTGGCTACCTGATAGAGGGTACCATGAATAAGAAAGCTATCTTAGAGCTTCGTTCTCAAATTTTAGAGAAATTTGAAACATACGATACTATTAACTTATATCTAGAAGATAGTAATATTGAACACTTTTCATTAAGTGCTGCTACGATAGGAGCTCTTTTTCCTATAGAATATGCAAAACGATTCAATAAAATTGCGCTAGTGACTGATCGAAAATGGATTCATGTATTAGCAGCTATAGATAATGCGTTAATAGGAGCAGATCTTAAGTATTTTTCTATAAAAGATCGTATGTCTGCTATTTCTTGGATTGCAGCAGTAAATAGCTAATAACCAGCAGTTAATTCTTTTGCTTTTTGTCGACTAAATAAAATATTAAAAGGAATCGTAAATTTTTATCAAAAAAATGTTTCTAACTCAAAAAACGGTTGTATATTTGCCGTCCGATAGCGCAGTATTGATGGCCTAATCAAGAAAAATAGTGTTATTGGAATATATATCGCGGGATAGAGCAGTAGGCAGCTCGTCGGGCTCATAACCCGAAGGTCACTGGTTCGAGTCCAGTTCCCGCTACTAAGTAACCCTCTGTTTTTCAGAGGGTTTTTTGTTTTTGTAAATTATTTAACCTTTTTGAATACTTAGGTAGTTTTTATGGATCAAGACCAATTGTTGTGTTTATGCAAATATTCTAGTTAATCTAAAGAGGAAGAATGGATCAAGACCAATTGT
>NZ_CANLOB010000023.1 GCF_947492815.1 uncultured Dokdonia sp. | reverse complement strand
TGTCAAAAATGTAGAATTCTTCCTCTTTAGATTAACTAGAATATTTGCATAAACACAACAATTGGTCTTGATCCATTCTTCCTCTTTAGATTAACTAGAATATTTGCATAAACACAACAATTGGTCTTGATCCACAATTGGTCTTGATCCTCTTTAGATTAACTAGAATATTTGCATAAACACAACAATTGGTCTTGATCCCTGAATATTTCTTGCAATTTTAAAAAGTGAACAACAAAAAAACTTCTACAAATATGTAGAAGTTTTAATACTTTATGAAGAGACAACTTATAGTGCCGCTACGTGCTTAGCTAATTTTGATTTTAAGTTTGCTGCTTTGTTAGAATGTATAACATTACGTTTTGCTAACTTATCTATCATTGAAACTACAGCAGGATAAAGAGTTTCTGCTTCTTTCTTAGAAGAAAGATCGCGTAATTTCTTGATCGCATTACGAGTTGTCTTATGCTGATATTTATTTCTCAGTCTTTTTGACTCGTTACTTCTAATTCTCTTTAATGCTGACTTGTGATTTGCCATTGTCTTACTTTAATTATATTATAAAATATGTAGCCCGTAGGGGAATCGAACCCCTCTTACATGGATGAAAACCATGCGTCCTAGCCGATAGACGAACGGGCCTAGGTTTCGTTTTAAATCACCTATACAATAGTATTTGTGTTCTAAAACTAGTTTTGTAGCCCGTAGGGGAATCGAACCCCTCTTACATGGATGAAAACCATGCGTCCTAGCCGATAGACGAACGGGCCTAGAACAATTGCTTAAATTGCGGATGCAAAAATACAATTATTTTCACGTGACGCAAGCTTAAATTGAACTTTTTTTTAAATATTTAATATGCCTTAGCAAATAGTACTCTTTCATTGGAAGGTGCACCGCTATATACGCAAACACCTTCTTCTTTAGAATTGTCTAAAGGAATGCAGCGTATAGTTGCTTTTGTGAGCTCTTTAATCTTATTTTCTGTCTCAGCAGTTCCATCCCAATGCGCACTTATGAATCCACCTTTAGTTTCTAAAACTTCTTTGAATTCTTCAAAATTTTGCACCTCTGTAATATGAGAATCTCTATATGTTTTTGCTTTATTATATAAATTTTCTTGAATATCTTTTAATAATTGACTCACTGTTTCAACAACATCTTCTTTAGCAACAAATTCTTTTGTAAGGGTATCTCTTCTAGCTAATTCAACGGTTCTTTTTTCTAAATCTTTAGGTCCTATTCCTATTCTAAGAGGAACTCCCTTTAATTCATACTCATTAAATTTCCAACCAGGTTTATGTGTATCTCTATTGTCAAATTTGACACTAATGTTATGCAGTCGTAAATCATTTACAATTTCATTAGCCACTTGAGAAATAGCATCTAATTGCTCTTGGTTTCTATATATAGGAACAATTACCACTTGATATGGGGCTAGATTAGGAGGTAATACAAGTCCTTGATCATCACTATGCGTCATAATAAGAGCTCCCATAAGACGTGTTGATACTCCCCATGAAGTTGCCCATACATGTTCTTGCTTCCCTTCTTTTGTAGCAAATTTTACATCAAACGCTTTCGCGAAATTTTGCCCTAAAAAGTGTGAAGTTCCAGCTTGTAATGCTTTTCCATCTTGCATTAGTGCTTCAATACAATACGTTTCATCTGCGCCTGCAAAGCGTTCGCTTTCGGTTTTTAGTCCTTTAATGACAGGAACCGCTAAGAAATTTTCTACAAAAGTTGCATATACATTATTCATTAGGTCAGCTTCTGCAATTGCTTCTTCTTTAGTTGCATGTGCGGTATGACCTTCTTGCCATAAAAATTCAGCTGTACGCAAGAATAGACGTGTGCGCATTTCCCAACGAACAACATTTGCCCATTGGTTAATTAGTAATGGTAAATCTCTATATGATTGTATCCATCCTTTATATGTATTCCAAATAATAGCTTCACTAGTTGGTCTTACAACAAGCTCTTCTTGAAGCTTTGCTTCTGGGTCAACTATTAACTTTCCTTCGTTATTTGGATCTGTTTTAAGTCTGTAATGTGTAACAACAGCACATTCTTTAGCAAAACCTTCTGCATTTTTTTCTTCAGCTTCAAAAAGGCTTTTAGGAACAAAAAGGGGGAAGTATGCATTCTGGTGTCCAGTTTCTTTAAACATTCTATCAAGCTCTGCTTGCATTTTCTCCCAGATAGCAAATCCATATGGTTTTATGACCATGCATCCACGTACAGCAGAATTTTCTGCTAAATCCGCTTTGACCACCAGCTCATTATACCATTTAGAGTAATCTTCGCTTCTTTTTGTTAAGTTCTTCCCCATAAAAGGTTATTTTGGCACAAAATTTGTGACTATATTAGACAAATAAATAATTAATACAAAATTAGTTATTTTTAGTACGAACAACAATTAAACACTTTAGAGATATGCAACTTTCTTCTACTCTTAAAATCACTCTAAAAACATTCCTTTTTTCAGGACTAGCAGCTATTACACTTATATCTTGTAGTTCTTCGCAATCTGTATATGACGACGACGGTATATATAGTGGTAGCAATACAACAGCTACACAAGAAGAGCCAACAGGTAATTTAAGTGCGACAGATCAGGTCTACAGAAATTATTTTGAAGAAGAAGCAGAAGCATTAGAAGAACTTATCGAAGAAGATGCAATATTTACAGATGTTGATTCTTATTCTTCTGAGGAAGGTGCCGAATATGTAGAAGGCGATGGCTATAATACAAATAGAGGAGCATGGGGAGATCAAACAGAATCAACCATTGTAAATGTATATAATAATACTCCATACTGGGGCGGAGGCTTCTGGGGCGGAGGTTTTTGGGGTAATGCATATTGGGGCGGAGGCTTCTACGGTAATCCATACTGGGGCGGAGGTTTCTGGGGACCTAGATTTGGAGGGTTCTTTAATCCATACTTCGGATTTGGAAATTTTTATAACCCATACTATTGCTTTGGAAATGGATTTGGATACGGAGGATTCAATAATAATTTTGCATATGGAAGTAGATATAATAGAGGAAGAAATGCAGTAGCCTATCATAATGGTAGAAGAACATCAAGATCTGCTGTAGCGCAAAGAGATGCAAGAAGAGCAGCTACCAGAAGCGCATTTGCAAGCCGTAGTAATAGTAGATCAAGATCGACTTTTTCAAGAAATAGAGGAACAACAAGACCTAGAACTACATTTAGTAGAGGTACTGGAAACAGTTACAGAGATGGTGTTTCTCGAGGAAGCGCAACTAATAATAGACCTAGTTTTAGCAGTAGAGGTGGAGGAAATCGCCCAGCATCAGCAACAAGACCTAGTGGTAATTCACGTCCTAGTGTTTCTAGAGGTGGAGGTTCAACAAGACCAAGCGGAAATGTACGCCCAAGAGGAGGAACACGTCCTCAGGGTTCGGCAAGACCAGCAGGTCGTCCATCTACTAGACCAGCAGCAAGGCCAAGTACTTCAAGATCTAGACCTTCGTATTCTAGACCATCTTCATCAAGAGGAAGTTCAAGAAGTAGTGGTTTCTCAAGAGGCGGAAGTTCTTCTAGATCTTCAGGTTCAAGAGGTGGATCTCGTGGCGGAGGAAGAAGAGGTTAATTAGTAGCGACTTTTAAAATTTATTCAGAAATACCCTTAGCTAGACATTTTATTATGAAAAAAGTATATATACTCGTTGCACTGATGTGTGTGACACTGACTAGTTATGCCCAGAGTATAGCAGACGGTTTACGATTAGGAACAACAGATATTACTGGTACAGCACGTTTTAGAGCATTAGGAGGCGCATTTGGTGCATTAGGAGGAGATCTAAGTGCTATTGGAATAAACCCAGCAAGTAGTGCGATATTCACAAGAGGAACAACGTCATTTACATTAGCTGTAGATAGTTATAATAGCGATGTAAACTATTTTGGAACAACAAATAATACGTCAGATGAAGATGTTTCTTTTAATCAAGCAGGAGGCGTATTTATAATAGAAGCAAGTCCAAGTTCAAAATGGAATAAAATCGCATTAGCATTTAACTATGATCGTTCAGCAAATTTAGATGATCAGTTTTTTGCATCTGGTACCGGTGATATTTCTATTGCTAATTACTTTTCAGAATTTGCGCAGGGAGTACCATTGGATTTATTAGAACTACAAAGTGGTGAAAGTATTACGAGTCTTTATCAGTTCTTAGGGGAACAAGAAGGTTTTGGCGCACAACAAGCATTTTTAGGCTTTCAATCTTTTATTATAGACCCTGTAGATTTTTCAGATCCTAATAATACAACATACACCTCTAATATTGCTGGAAATTCTTTTGATCAGCAGTATTCATTCCTATCAGAAGGCTATAACAGTAAAGCCTCTTTTAATATCGGAGCACAATATGATGAAAGATTATCTTTTGGTTTAAACCTTAATTCTCATTTTGCAGATTATACACAGTCTACACAACTAGTTGAATTTAACGATAATGAAGGTAGCCTTATCAATGAAGTGCGTTTTCAAAATAGTTTGCGTACCATTTCTAATGGTTTTTCCTTTCAATTAGGAACCATCGTAAAGGTAGATCAAAATGTGCGTGTAGGACTTACCTATGACTCTCCTACATGGTATACGATATCAGAAGAAGGAACTCAACGTATTACTACAGTAGGTAGTGATGTTGATGGAGATTTTACCACCTCAATAGACCCTAGAGTGACAAATATTTTTCAAGACTATGAGCTTAGAGTACCTGGCAAATATGCAGGAAGTATTGCTTATCTTTTTGGGAAAAAAGGACTGATTAGTTTTGATTATTCTTACTCAGACTTTTCAAACCTTACATTTAGACCTACTAATGACCCGTTCTTTCAAGAACAAAATCAGCGTATAGAAAATACATTGAAAGATGTTTCTACGTTTAAAGTGGGAGGAGAGTACCGTATTAAAGAATGGAGTCTAAGAGCAGGATATCGTTTTCAAGAAAGCCCTTATGAAGATGGAGAAACCGTAGGTGATCTTACAGGATATTCTTTTGGAGCTGGATATAACTGGGGAAATGTAAAGTTTGATTTTGCAGTAGATAGATCAGAACAAGATCGCAATCAAGCATTATTTAATACAGGACTTACAAGTCAAGCAGCTATTCAAAGAGACAATACAGCTTTTGTAGCGACACTTACGTTTAGTTTATAAATATCGTATTTACACAAAATATAATAACGAGGTAGTCAAAATGACTATCTCGTTTTGTTTTTATGATGTATATTTAATATTCCTTTTTTAAAACTTTGAGAATATGAAAAAAATTATCGCTTTTGCAGGAAGTAATAGTAAGAATTCTATTAATGGACAATTAGTAGCATATTTAGCAAATCAAATTACAAGTGCTTCGGTTTCGGTTATACATCTTACTGACTATGAAATTCCTATGTATAGTATTGATATAGAAACTGAACAAGGGTTTCCTGTTGATGTAACCATTTTAAAAAATAAAATATCCGAAAGTGATGGTGTTATTCTATCTGTAAATGAACATAATGGAACTGTTTCTGCTTTTTTTAAGAACATTCTTGATTGGTTGTCCCGTGTAGATCGTAATTTCTTAAGTGGGAAAAAGATTTTTTTACTAAGTACGTCTCCTGGTGCTAGAGGTGGTAAAAATGCATTGGCATATACAAAAGGAACATTACCACATATGGGAGGTACTGTTGTAGAAAGCTTTAGTTTTCCATCATTTCAAGAAAACTTTGATAGTACTTCAAAAACAATCACAAACCCTACGCTAGCAATAGGAGTAAGTGAAGTGATTGCTTCTTTTCTTCAAGAAGTAGATGGGTAATTTATACTAATGAAGATCAAAAACGAAATTTTAAAAGAAACGATTAAGCCATTGTTTAAGTTAAATGGTTTTAAAGTTTCAGGTAATCATTTTAACAAGAAAGAAGAAGATTTCGTAAAAGTTGTTAATCCGCAATTTAGCCAATTCAATGACTCAGAAAATGTTCGATTAACATTCAATATTGGGTTTTATTTTCCATTGACAAATGAGTTTAAAGGAGTTGATAGTCTCAAACGTATTAGTATAGATGACTGTCAAATACACGAACGATATGGAAATGTTTTCTTGGAAGGGGTTGACACTTGGTTAGAAAAAAAAGAAAAAATAGATAAACAAGATTTTATTGAAGAGGTAAAATTTTTCTGTGAAAACATCATCTATTGGTTTTCAAATTTTAATTCATTTAATAATCTGTTGGAATTAAAAGAACTGAAAAGTTGTTGGACAACTTCCGGTATTGTGTATCATTTTGGTATTTGGAAATCTAATAGATCTGTAAAAGAAGGTATTCAAGTGCTTCAAGAAGAATATGAAGCTTTAGATTACAAGGATAGTCATTGGGCGTTTACCATAAGTGATAGCATAGAAAAATTACATGAAAAATTATAAAACAAGATATATCAAATTTACCATTCAGTAGTTTTTGAAATTTTGCGCTATTTTCAAACCCCCAAATAAGTCATTGATTTGACTGTTAAAAATAAAAAATGATTCCCTTATTATTTACCAAGCTCTAATAATGCAATATCATAAGGAGAGCTAAAACTAACTTTACCGTCTATGACTCTTACTTTTTGTTTGGAGTAGGTTTCTATAAGGTATGTTGCTTTCGCGAAAGCTTCATCTACCTTAAATTCTTTTTTTCCAAATGGTAGGTTAAGGGCAACAATTACATGGTCTGTATACTTTCCATGTGTAAGATGACGACTAAAAATATAAGGGGTACTACTAATCATTGTATGTTTTCCGGCACCAATAGCTGGATGATTCGCTCTAAATTGCCCTAATTTCCTCCAATGCTTTAAAACTTCTTGTGTCTCTTTAGATCTTTTTTGATCTTCCCAATTCATAAAACTTCGCAAGGTAGCATCACCTTGTGTTCCTTCTATAACAAGACTTCTAGCGCTTTCATCTCCATAATAAATTTGTGAAATTCCTGGTGTAAGTAATAATTTTGTTCCAGTTTCTTTTGCTTTTTCTCTTGTAGCATCAAATGGCTGACCATCATCATGAGAAGTTGCATAATTAGTAATGCTCACTCCTTTATGAGATGTGCTATTAATACTATCATATTTAGCAAAAAGCGTTTCATAATCACCTTCTGCGTCATATTTAAATTGGAAATTGATGAGGTTATCAAAACCATTAGCAAAATAATCTACTTTAGTACCGTCTCCAAAATCAAAAGAACGACCACCATCTACAGAATAATTATACACTTCACCTAACATAAAGAATTTAGTGTCATCTAGTACTTTGTCAGGGTTTGCTTTCTTGTACGAGGCAAATGCTTTGTCTGCTTGTTCTCTTAAGACTTTCCAAGAAGCTTCGTCTACATGTTTTGCAGTATCTACGCGATATGCATCTATCCCTAACTCACGTACATAATCCGTAAGCCATTTAATAATATAATTACGCGGTGTTTTCTTATAATTATTCTCAGCAAAGAAGCTGTCGAGTTCTTTCATTTCTTGCTCATAACGACCTTCGGTTTTCCATTTTTCAGTGAGAAGTTTTGGAAGCTCAACTTCTGTAGTACTTTCGGTAAGTATATCTGGTAAGTTCTCTACAAGACTACAAGCTGTCGTATTTTCATACGTAGAAAATTCGCAATTAGGATCTTCTCTAGCCCAGTCAGTACCCCAAAAAGGATCTTGCTCTGTTACAGGACCTGTATGATTTAATACTACATCCATAACAATACGTATGTCAGCAGCATGCGCAGCATCGACTAGTGCTTTTAAATCATCCATAGTTCCAAAATTTGGATCCAATTGCGTCCAATCTTTGGCCCAATATCCGTGGTATCCATATGTAACTCCAGTACCTTCATCTACAGCTCCGTGTACCTGCTCGACTACAGGGGTGAACCATAATGCATTTACACCTAATTCTTTAAAATATCCTTCTTGGATTTTATTTTTTATTCCTTTTAAGTCACCGCCTTCAAATCCTCTTAATACGGCCGTTTTTTCTGTTCTATCAAAATGTGTGTCATTGGAAGTATCTCCATTATTAAAACGATCGGTAAGCAGAAAATACATGTTTGAAGCTTCCCATAAAAATGGCTTCGTTACCACTTCCTCTTCTACAATTTCATTAGTATTGTCGTCTTTTTTTTCTTCTTTACAAGCTGATATTAAAAACAATATAATAAATAGGGAATAGAGCGTGTAATTCTTCATGATGATTGATTTGAAAAGCTAAGCTACTAAATTGCATTTAAAAAGCAATCTCTTTTCGCGCAAAGCGAAAGAAAATAAGTATTTTTGATATCATAAAAATGTATTTATGTCATCTGCAAAAGCTTGGATTCAGGCCTCTAGATTACGCACGTTACCATTATCTATATCAGGTATACTAGTAGGAGGTGCTATGGCTATACGTACAGATTCTTTTAATTGGAAGATATTTGTATGTGCATTATTAGCTACATTAGGATTTCAGGTATTATCAAATTATGCAAATGATTATGGAGATGGTGTAAAAGGGACAGATAATGAAGATAGAGTAGGACCTGCTCGTGCAATGCAAAGCGGGTTATTAACAGCCTCAGATCTTAAAAGAGGTATTATAATTACAGCGTTGCTTACTACTGTAGTTGTTATTTATTTGATTTATATTTCTTTTGGAGCAGATCAGTTATTACTTTCATTAGTGTATATGTTTTTAGGCATCAGTGCTATTATCGCGGCGATTAAGTATACCGTAGGAAAAAGCGCTTATGGATATAAAGGACTAGGTGATATTTTTGTGTTTCTTTTTTTTGGACTTGTAGCGGTCATGGGATCGTATTTTCTATATACACAAGCGTTACCCATATATCATTTTTTAGGAGCCGCAACGATAGGATTACTCTCTACAACAGTATTGCATCTTAATAATATGCGAGATAGAGAGCAAGATCAGAAAGTAGGAAAGAATACACTAGCCGTAATGCTTGGAAAAAAGGGCGCGTTACGATATCACAATATATTATTTGGCTTTAGTATTTTAAGTTGGATAGCTTATTTAATGCTTTCTAGTGCAAGACCTATGTTATTTATGAGTTGTCTGGCATTTTTACCTTTGCTAGGTCATTTTATAAAAGTTCAAAAGACAAAAGATCATACAGCCTTAGATCCGCAACTTAAGGTAGTGGCACTTTCTACATTTTTACTTTCACTGTTATTTTTTATCTTATCTATAACGACTTAAACTCTTTTTTTGAAAGCTACTTATCATAAACATATTCTCACATTTAAACGTGCTAGTGGTACTTCCAGAGGAATATTAAAAACGAAGGAAACTTGGTATATTGTTATCACAGAAGGTAGCAAGCAAGGAATAGGAGAGTGTGGTATTTTAAGAGGATTAAGTGTAGATGACCGTCCAGATTATGAAGAGCGTTTGCAGTGGACATGCGCAAATATTGAAAAAGGTCCAGAGCGATTATGGTCAGTATTAAAGGAATTTCCAAGTATTCAGTTTGGGGTTGAAATGGCTTTTCTTTCGCTTAAAGCACAAGATCCTTTTGTATTATTTCCTTCAAAATTCACACAACATAAAAGTTCGATTGATATCAATGGCTTAGTTTGGATGGGGGATGAGGTGTTTATGAAGGAGCAGATAGAGCAAAAGTTAGAAGCAGGTTTTGATTGTATAAAAATGAAAATAGGTGCTATTTCTTTTGATAAAGAAATGGAACTGCTTCGCTTTATTAGAAAGCATTACGATGCTTCAAAAATCACAGTACGAGTAGATGCTAATGGTGGGTTCGCTTTCGCGAAAGCAAAAGAAGTTTTACAACAACTCGCATTATTAGATATTCATTCCATTGAGCAACCTATCGCAGTAGGACAATGGGAAGAGATGAAACAACTCTGTGAAGAAACACCTACGCCTATTGCACTTGATGAAGAATTAATTGGCGTGGTAGATGTAACTAAAAAACGAAATTTATTACAAACCATTCGGCCTCAATACATTATATTAAAGCCTAGTTTTATTGGAGGATATCAAGGAAGCGAAGAATGGATAGATCAAGCAGAGGCATTAGATATTGGGTGGTGGATTACTTCTGCATTAGAAAGTAATATTGGTCTTAATGCGATTGCGCAATGGACGTATGAGTTACAAGCAAAAGGACCACAAGGTTTGGGTACAGGTAGTTTATTTACAAATAATATTCCATCTCCTTTAGAAGTAAAAGAAGGAGGATTACATTACAATAATACATTATATTGGGATTTTAATACAGACACATTATGTTTATAGAACAAGCGTATAAAGGACTACACGAAGGATGGAGATATATCATCGGATTTTTAATTGTATTCTTTTTGGGGTGGCAAATTATAGGAGTGATTCCATTAACTACAAGTGCATTTATGAGATCTTCTGGTTTAAAGGATTTTATGGAATCTTCTCAAGAGATGTTCATAAATCTATATCCTGGAGAGAGTAATTTTTATTTAGTACTTGTGATATTTACATTTATAGGAGGTTTGATAGCTCTTGTACCAGTGGTAAAGTATTTGCATCGACAACGTTTTGTAAAAATGTTAACAGCAAGATCTAAACTAGATTGGAAAAGAGTATTTTTTGCCTTCGGTATTTGGGGGGCTTTTTCTATAATTACCACTTTTGTAGGTTATTACCTGGCGCCAGAAGATTTACAATGGAATTTTAATCTCATGCCGTTTTTAGGATTGCTTGCAATTACATTCCTTTTATTACCATTACAAACCAGTTTTGAAGAGTTTTTATTTAGAGGTTATTTGATGCAAGGTATTGGAATGGCTGCTAAAAATAGATTAACACCTTTAATTATAACATCTTTAATTTTTGGACTGATGCATGGTTTAAACCCTGAAATTGAGAAACTAGGTTATAGCGTATTATCTGTATATGTAGGTATAGGACTCTTTTTAGGAATTATCACATTGATGGATGATGGAATGGAATTAGCATTAGGGTTTCATGCAGCAAATAATATGTTTATTGCGTTACTAGTAACATCAGATTGGACTGCATTACAAACTAATTCTGTGTTTCTTGATGTTTCAGAACCATCTGCAGTTGGACAAATAGTACCTATATTTATTATACTTCCTATCCTCACATTTGTTTTTGCTAAAAAATATAAATGGACAAATTGGAAAGAAAAACTATCTGGACGTATCCTTCCTAAAGAAGAGGTGTTGAATTAATAATTATCTCATATTAAGATAACTTTAGTTTCATAAGAAGCTTGTATTTTAGGCTGATATGGTAAAAAATACAGAACGATATATACGTGTACACCCTAAATTTAAATTAAATGGGGTGCATTATACGATTGCTTCTTTACGTTCACTAGCTTACGAATTTATTAAAGAAGGCGAGCCTTACGAAGAATCTGTCGGCAATTTTTTATTAGACTGGCTTAATGATAAATCATATGTAACCGTTAAGACTTCGGGATCTACAGGAGCTCCTAAAGCGATAAAGATTAAAAAAATACACATGTTTAATAGTGCTAGAGCAACTGCCAAGCACTTTAAACTTCCAGAAAAGACGACTGCACTTTTATGTTTGCCGGCAGCGTTTATTGCAGGTAAGATGATGCTAGTACGCGCCATGGTTTTAGGATGGCATATTGATATGGCACAACCTAAGTCTAATCCTTTAGATAATGTATACCGTCGGTATGATTTTTGTGCGATGACCCCTTTTCAATTAGATAATTCGATGTCTAGATTACATTTGCTTTCAAAGCTTATTGTAGGAGGAGGTGCTATTTCAGAAACCTTAAAAAAGAAGTTACAAGGAATCTCAACAAAAATCTATGAGACCTATGGAATGACAGAAACGGTTACCCATATAGCTGCAAGGCGTGTTAACCCTAAAAAGAAAAAGGACGGTAGTATTCCTTTTAAAGTATTGTCAAAAGTAAGTGTCCATACCGATGATCGAGGCTGTCTTGTTATTAAAGCTCCTTTAGTGAGTAGTGATCCTGTAATTACAAATGATCTTGTAGAACTCTTAACATATAAGAAATTTGTATGGTTAGGACGTGTAGATAATGTGATCAATAGCGGAGGCATTAAATTATATCCAGAACAAATAGAACAGAAATTGGCAGCAATGATAGCTGTTCCTTTTTTTGTGGCTGGTATACCTGATGATACTTTAGGTGAGAAATTAGTCTTATTTGTAGAACAGGAGGAAGCGTTTGCTTTTGCGAAAGCGGAATATGAAATAGTTGATTTTGAGAAATATGAAATTCCAAAAGCTATTTTTTCTATTCCTAGATTTGAACGTACAGCTAATGGAAAACTACAAAGAGGACAGACCGTATACAAATTATTGAAAAACTCATCTTCTTAAAACTCGTTTTACTCATCCAATGTCTTAGTTCCCTCATTATTTGTTTGATAACTAAGCATTCTAAAGTAGGTTTGGATTGAATTTAAAAAATTCATCCTATGAAAACGGTATTCAAAATGATGTGTGTATTGATCTTATTTACAGGAATGCAAATAAGTGCTCAAGAAGACGTTTCTACAACAGTTATTAAACTAAAAGATTTAATTACTCATGCCGCAGATGCGTATCCAAATGAAGAACCACAGCAGATATATTTATTGGTAGAGACAGATGCTACTGGTGTATCTTCAGATCATCGCTTTTATTTAGAACAAGGCGTACAATTACTTCTTAAAAGATTGCAGCCAGAAGATAAAGTAGCTATTGGCACATATGGAGGAAGTAATAGCACTATTGTATCGTATACAAAAGCTTCTAATGGTGGTCATATCCTTAAAGAATTACAAAAGGTGTATACGATTACAAGTCAAGATACTAACAAAGATGGGATTGATATGGCATATCAATTTGCTAAAAACTATTATGTAGAAGGAACAGAAAATAAAGTGATTATGATGCGTAACGATCAAATTGCTTCACAAAATATAGTCTCTTCTACATCAAAAAATAAAAAACAAAAAAAGACAAGAGAGGCGCATGAAGAAGCAGGAAAGCCATATAAATTAGGAGGAGCCATTGCTATTACAGCGCTTAGTATACTACCAGAAGTGCTGGAAGTTATTAAAGATTAAAAAGGGGCATCATTTTTGAAAAGCTATAAAATCAAATAAAAGATGCATCTTTGTAAAAATTTTTAAAAATGAAACATATAATTGTTGTAGCACTTGTTTTTTTCTTCGGAATACTTTCTCTACAAGCACAAGATATAAGTAGAATACAACGAGGTCAGCGTGGATACTCTCCTGCGCCAAGACAGCTAGATGCTGGTGAACCAGAAAAACCTGACGTTAATGAATTGAGTATTGAAAAGGCGGCATTTTATCAACAAATGCTAGAGATTGATCCTTTTGAAAAGGAAGTATTGCGTACGTATTTAAAAGACTATTATACCGCTCGAGTAGAAATAGATTTTAATCCTGATTTAAAATTTGAGGATAAGCAAAAACAAATTAATGACGAGCAAAAGAAATTTGAAAAATCACTAAAGGAAGTTTTTACAGTAGAGCAAGTAGAGCAAATATTATTAGAAGAACGATTTGGTAATAGAGCTAAAGAAGCTAAGAAAGAGGCTAAACAAACTAAGAAGAAAAAAAGAAAAAATAAAAAGAAAAAAGGATAATCTCCTTTTTATAATTTATTTAAAAGAGTGCTATCATGCACTCTTTTTTTTATGTAATTTTAATCGATCAATTAAACCTGCTATATAATGACTAGACTATACACTTTTTTAGTTCTCTTATTCTCACTTTCAGTAACAAGTCAAGTGGTATCAGAGCGTGAACGTGCACTAATTGTAGATGAGATTTTGGAAGATCGTTTTAATACATTACTTCCAGAACTAATGGATAGAGCTGTTATAGATATGTGGGTGTTAATTTCTAGAGAGTATAATGAAGACCCTGTATTAAAGACCATGTTACCCGCAACCTGGCTTAATGCTCGTAGGCGTACCATACTTGTTTTTTATAGGGATCAAGATAAAAATACCATCGAAAAATTAGCAGTTGCTAGATATAATATAGGTAAGAGTATTACCTCTGCTTGGGATAAAGAAAAAGAACCAGATCAATGGAAAGCCTTAGTTAAAATTATAGAAGCACGTAACCCTAAAAAAATAGCGATTAACTATTCTGATTATTTTGGATTGGCAGATGGCGTAGTGCGTACAGATTATAATGAATTTATAGAAGCACTATCTCCTTCAGATGCTTCTAAAATTGTGTCTGCAGAAAAGCTTGCTATAGGTTGGATTGAAACCCGTACTGCTAAAGAAATGAAATACTTCGAGCAATTGGTTGATATTACCCATAATATTATAAAAGACGCCTTTAGCGCTAAGGTAATTACTCCTGGGAAAACGACTACAGATGATGTTGTATGGTATTTAAGACAACGTGTTACAGATATGGGACTAGAAACGTGGTTTCATCCTACAGTTGATATACAACGCAGTAAAGAGAAACTAGTCAGTCATATTGAATCCTTTTCAAATAGGCCAGAAGGTAAAGTAATTCAGAAAGGAGACTTATTACATTGTGATTTTGGTATAACCTATTTACGATTAAATACAGACTGCCAGCAACATGCATATGTACTTCAAGATGGAGAAACAACAGCACCTCAATACCTTGTAGATGCCTTTGCAGATGGAAATCGAGTACAGGATTTTTTAACAACCAATTTCAAAACTGGAAAAACGGGAAATCAAATCTTATTAAAAGCTTTAAAAGAAGGAAAAGAAGCTTCTTATAGGCCTTCTATCTATACACATCCGCTTGGTTTATATGGACATTCTGCAGGACCAACAATAGGTATGTGGGATAGTCAAGGAGGTGTTGTAGGGACTGGAGATTATCCTTTGTATGAAAATACAGCCTATGCTATAGAACTCAATACTACAGTAACGATCCCTGCTTGGAAAAAAGATATTCGTATCATGTTGGAAGAAGCAGGCTTTTGGGGAGAGAATGGATTTAGATACGTTTCAGGGAGACAAGAAGCATTGATACTTATAGATTAATACCATATCAAAATTGTTATAGCGGTATACATTCTTTTTATGCTTTCGCGAAAGCGTATAAAGGACAATAAATCATACAGTAGGAACCATTATTTGTAAACATATTGGTATCTAATTTTCTTTACTTCTAGGGTGAAATTTATGTAATACATCAGAGAGTTGTGATCTATCTATATGCATGTATATTTCTGTAGTCGTAATACTCTCATGTCCCAGCATTTGCTGAATAGAACGTAAATCTGCACCATTTTGTAACAAATGTGTTGCAAAACTATGCCGAAACGTATGCGGACTAATGATTTTTTGAATACCTGCTTTAATGGCTAAGTCTTTAATAATTGTAAAAACCATAGCACGTGTTAATTGCCTTCCTCTTCGATTCAGAAAGAGCGTATCACTGTATTCGGGTTTAGGTGCTGTGTGAATACGTATTTCGTTGCGATAGAGATTGATATATTTTTGAGTGTGGTTGCTTATGGGAACAAAACGTTGTTTATCTCCTTTTCCAGTAACACTAATAAATCCTTCTTCAAAATACAAATCAGAAAGTTGTAAACTAATTAATTCAGAGACACGTAGGCCGCATGCATATAAACATTCTAACATGGCTCTATTTCGTTCTCCTTGTGGATGTCCTAAATCTATGGATGCAATTAATAGATCGATCTCTTCTTCAGAAAGGGTATCTGGTAATTTACGCCCAATTTTTGGAGGTTCTATAAGATCTGTAGGATTGTCATTGCGATAATCTTCAAAAATTAGGTAATTAAAAAAACCTTTTAACCCAGAAATAATACGTGCCTGAGACCTTGGTTGTACTTCCTTAGCGATTTCATATACAAACTTCTGGAGTTCTTCTTTGGTAATGGAAATAGGGTTTTTAGTGATGTTATGTGTATCAAGAAATCGAACTAGTTTTGTGATGTCTCGTGTATAATTGGAAATGGTATTGTCAGAGAGTCCTCGTTCAATACGCAGATAGTGTTTATAATCTGTGATGCTATTTTTCCAATTCATGTAAGTATATCTCGGCTTTTAGGACTACTTGCGTTTATATAAGAAACAAGAAGCTTAAAAATACTTGTTTTTTAATTAACCTATATAAATAAGACCATTTCTAATTCAAAAAAAAACAATTTACTATGAAAAAAATTACGCTATTATTATTGATTACTTTAGTTGGATGTCTTACCCTAAATGCTCAGACAACGCGAATAGGTGCTACAGGGGGAGTCGTAAATGCGGGAGGACGTGTAGAATTTGATAATGGACAAACGGTTAATAATAATAGACAAGGTTTTTATGCAGGGTTAGTTTTTGATTATGGTATTACTAGTAGAATTCATATAGAGACAGAATTAGATTATGTGTCTGCGGGAAATACTGATTTTTTCCAAGTACCACTTTTGGTAAAGTTCTATATGGGAAATACCGATTTTTATTTTCAAGTTGGCGGACAATATACCTATACACTCGATGAAACATCAGAAGAAATTAGCAGGTCAAATATTGCATTTGCATTTGGTGCTGGTTTTGATATTAATAAACGCGTTAATCTAAATGTGCGTTTTGCACCACAACTTAATGATTTTCAAGAAGAAGAAGTCAATAATATAGTGAGTACTAAAATCAACTACCTTAATATTGGAGTTGCTTATAAATTAGCTATAGGATCAAGAGAAAAATAATTAATATTTGAAGATAATAACCTAAAAATAAGTCTGCTTAAATTGCAAATTTTCTTAAAAAAAGGAAAATTAATAATTAAAATTAAATGTTTATTAGGTAACAATTTATAATTATATGAGACTAATACTTAACAAACAATTAATTACAAATTATGAAAAAAATTATTTTAGTAGCTGCCGTAGCAATTTTTACAATTTCAGGATTAAAAGCTCAAGAAAGAGATGCTGGAGATATTGAACTCACACCTTACATTGGATATTCCAGCGCTTTTTTTAATGGAGACGAAGTAGAAGGATTAGATAGCCGTAATACTGTAGCTTTTGGTGTTATTGGTAATTACTTTTTTAATGATAGATGGAGTTTGCGTTCTGGGTTGGAGTACGCACCATTAGGATCAGCCTTTGGAAACTCAGAATTAAAATTAGATTATTTAAATATTCCTATTAATGCAAATTGGCATTTTGGAAGTACAAGAAAATGGCATTTAAATTTTGGACTTACACCAGGGTTTTTACTAAGTGCAGATGCAGATGGTGTAGATGTAAAAGATGGTGTAGAATCTTTTCAATTAGGAGTCTCTTATGGTATAGGTTATAGAATAGAAGTTTCAGATAACTTTAGTGTTTTAATAGATGGTCAAGGATTTTTTGGAGTCACTAATATATTAGCGGAAGCAGAAGATTTTACAAGGCTTAATGCTGGATCTACATTAAGTGTAGGTGGAGTTTTTAAATTTTAAAAGTATTTATATATAGATTTTTGCGCTGTCTTTTTCAAAATAAGTTAAGACTTATGGTAATTTTCTAATATTAATCATTTAAATAACAATAGAAAGTGCTACCTAATCAAGGAAGCACTTTTTTTATGCCTTGTAATGTTGTGTTATATTTTAAGAGAGGCAACTCTCCGAAGCTTGCCTCGCCCCAGCATAATGTAAACAGTTTAAAAATAAAAACTCTGTTGAATGCCTTATGGACTTACTCCTTCATTTATTTCTTGCAATGTTTTAAAATATGTAATTCATGTTTCTTTTATTCTAATAAAGATTCATCCCAAGTTGAGATTTTTTTTCTATAATTATACGATTTGGTTTAATATTCAGTTATGTTTTACTAACTATTAAAACAAATTTATGAAAACTACTTTTTTAGCTTTTTTGGCATTTATGATTACGTATAACATTAAAGCGCAAGATATCTCTTTTGGAGCAAAAGCAGGAGCTAATTTTGCATCTATAAGTGGAGATTTAACAGAGGATATTGACGGAAGAACATCTTTTAATGCAGGAGTTGTCGCCAATATTGGTATTTCAGAAAAATTTTCTATTCAACCAGAATTAGTTTACTCAGCTCAAGGAGGAACAGCAAATATTGAAGGAGAGGATTTTACAATTAAGCTTGATTATATCAATGTTCCCGTTTTAGCAGATTTCAATATTGTTAAAGGGTTAAGCATTCAAGCAGGTCCACAAATAGGTTTTAATATTACTTCAGAAGTTGACGCTGATGGTGGAGAATCTTCAGAAATTGAAAGTGAAAATATTGAATTTTCATTAGCAGCAGGTGCACAATATAAATTAGATCAGGGGCTTTTTTTTCAAGCGCGCTATGGCTTGGGAATTACAGATACTAGTGATTTTTTATCTAGAAAAAATAATGTTTTTTCTTTATCTATTGGGTATTTCTTCAACTAATTAATAAAAGAAATTAGTATCATATAGAAAGTGCTTCCGTATTAGGAAATACTTTTTTTATGCCTTGTAATGTAGTATTTTTATGCTTTCGCGAAAGCGTAAACCTTTATGAAATAAGTGAATTTAAAAAGTTTAGAGGTAATAGAATTGATTACTATATACATTGCATTTGACTTTTGAAATAATAATATAAAACAAATGAAGCTACGCATTATTAATGGCCCTAATTTAAATCTCTTAGGAAAGAGAGAACCTGAGATATATGGAGGGAAATCTTTTGAAGATTATTATAAGGATTTACAGCTTAGGTATGCCAATGTTGAACTTTCTTATGTCCAGTCTAATATAGAAGGAGAATTGATTACTCATATTCAAGAATCTGATGCTGTATATGATGGAATCATTTTAAATGCAGCAGCGTATACACATACTTCTGTAGGAATAGGGGATGCCGTAGCTGCGATAGTGACTCCAGTTATCGAAGTACATATTTCAAATACATTTTCAAGAGAAGAGTTTAGACATCAATCCTATATTTCAAAATACGCAAAAGGGGTTATTTTAGGATTTGGCTTGCAAAGCTATGATCTTGCAATTCAAAGCTTTTTATAGATGTATAAAACCTATTTTAATTGGAGTAGTGGAAAGGATTCTAGTCTTGCACTGTATAAAATATTACAAGATCCAACTTATGAGATTTCTACATTTATTACTACAGTAAACTCAGACTATAACAGAGTGTCTATGCACGGCTTGCGTATAGCTCTCTTAGAACAACAAGTCCAGAGTTTAGGATTTTCGTTACATCAAATAGAATTTCCAGCACAAGTAACCATGGAAGCATATAGTGATAAAATGCGATCAGAAGTTACAAGGCTTAAAGAAGATGGCTATACCCATGGTGTTTTTGGAGATATTTTCTTGGAAGATTTAAGAGCTTATAGAGATAAGCAATTAGCTGGGGTTGGGATAAAAGGTGTATACCCTTTGTGGAAAAAAGACACAAAAACCTTGCTTAAAGAATTTATAGCGGCAGGCTTTAAAGCCATTACGGTTTGTGTAAATGCAACATATTTAGACGAGCATTTTTGTGGTAGAGTTATAGATGAATCTTTTATAGAAGATTTACCAGAAACGGTTGATGTGTGTGGAGAAAATGGAGAGTTTCATACGTTTGTATATGATGGACCTCTTTTTAAGAATCCGATTCCTTTTACAATAGGTGAGAAGGTGTTACGTGGGTATAATAGATCAGATAATGATGCTGATAATTGTTTTACTGATGAAGAAGATCAGCGGTCTTGGGATACGGCTTTTTGGTATTGTGACTTATTACCTAAATAATTATAAAAATAGAATCAGGTGTTTTCCCCCTTTTTTGTAGAAGTATTTTTGCATACTTTTATCTATTAGAGCTTTACTCTCACCTTAATACTATATTTATGATAGAACCCATAACGTTATCTAAAACAGATACTGCTTTAGCTAATAGTGTATTTAATACGACATTAGCAAATGAGCCAGCAACATTAATCCTAGTGATAGGAGACGGTAGCCAATCAAACGACGCAGTACAAAAACTGACTTCGTTTATTAATTCTGACGATCATTTTTATAATAGCGTAAGAGTTGTACAAGCTCCTACTATTGATTTTATATTGGATACCCTAAAAGGACTAAAGGTGAGTCCTAGATTAGATCCTATAGAATGGAACGCTATTAATTCATATGTGATGTTCTCTATTACAAATGTTTTTAATAATATAGGAAATACCGTATTGGCATCTAAATATGATAATAGATCAACCTATTATATTGAAAAATCAATTATGCTAGCAATGGCATATGATCAAAATTTAAATCAGTAATTCTATGGGCATAAAAATAAATCTCAGAACACTTATTTTTATATACTGTTGTTGTATTACTATGGTTACTTCTTATGCTCAAAATAATGAAGACCCTAATACTTCTGTATTTTCTGTTTTAGAAAAAGATAGAGATGGTGATTATCAAGACAAGCCTTCCGAGTATCTTAATAATAAGATTGTAGACATAAATAGTATTTTACAAATAGATTTAGACCTTGGAATTATTACTTCTAAAATGGAGGCAAATACAGAAGGTTTGCCAGAAGGAATTGGGGAGAAAATAAGTAAACTCACCATTGCTTTAAAAGAACGGAAAGAAGTTTTAAAAAAGTTTGACAGTTTATTGGGTACGTATGATTATGATGCGTTTAAAGCCAATCCCTCTCTTAATAGAAATTGGGCTGCAGCAATGCAACAATCTGCTATTTCTGTAGTAGATCTTTGGGATGTAAGTAGTTTTATAGAATCAGGAGATCCTAATGATAGAAATGTAAGTGCAAGACCAGGCCCTACCTATCAGAGAGCTCAGATAGAATTAGATCGTATGACAAAAGAGGTAGAAGATTTTGCTGATACACAAGGGTTTTATGTTCAATTTGGCGCTTGGTTGTATCAAAAAAACAATCAAAATATACCTTTACATTTGCCAGGTTTTGATTCTATTAAACCGCAGACACCCTTTGAAGTAGAGCGATGGATGATCATTCCTACAAAAGATCAATTGGAACAATTACAAGAAGCAAGTGATTTAGCAAAAGAGAATAAGGATAAAGGCTTATCAGTTCTTAAAGAAACTATAGACATACAAGTAAAACAATTAGAAGAAGTACTAACAGGACAATTTAACACACTTGTAGATTCTTTAGAACAAGAAGCACAACAAATAACAGATGATAGTATCAAACCTATTATCACTGATATCGATTCTTTTAAAGCAACGATAGAAAGTTTTAAGACAGAAGTAAAACAACGTATTTCATATTATGAAAATCTGACGATTAATTCTCAGACTTCAATAACAGAAGTATTGCTACAAATAGAGAATGATGTAGATTTTATTAAGAGTGATGGCGAAGCATTATTGACAGAAGCGACTAAACTATATGATGATGTCAAAGCATTAGTTGATAATACGATCACTAATGGAGAAACATTAGAACAAGCCATAGGAAATATCAAAACGCTTTTAAAAACGTGGCTAGATACGACTTTAGAAAAGACAAACATCGCAAAAATAAAATCACTCTTACAAGGAACTCCAGTAGATTTTGGGTTATTGAAATTTAGCGATAAAGTGTTTAAATTATCATTAAGAGATTTACCTAAACAAACAGATTTAGATTTGTATACTACTGGTGTTAGAAAAGATGGAGACAGGATAGCATTTAAATTTGAGTTAGCAACTAAAGAGAAAACAGTATACTCAGAAAATAGGGAATTGTATATGTTTAGAGTCTTGCCACATATAGAAAGTACGGTAGGTGTTGTTTTTGCAGACCCTTTGGCTAGAACCAATGTGAATACGCAATTTCAAATGGCTCCTTATTATAATTTAATTCTGAAAGGATTATGGGATCAGAAATTACGAAGAGAAAGTGTAACCTATAATAGAATCTTTGATTGGGGTATTGGACTTCATATTTCAGCACCAGATTTTGATGGAGATGATGTGCCTGAATTAGGTACGGGTATTGTGGTTTCCGTATTACATGACTATGTGCAATCAGGAATTGCTATTAATGTATTTACAGGTGATCCTTATTGGTATTTTGGATTACGATTGCCTATACCATCATTTAATATAGGATCTATTCCTTCAGCTTCTAATTAAAAAAAGAAATACTCATAAAAAAGCACCTTATTCTGCAGAATAAGGTGCTTTTTTATGATTCAATAGTTTATGATAACTACTATAAGTGAATTACTTCATCGTAAGCATCAGCTACAGCTTCCATCACAGCTTCACTCATCGTAGGGTGTGGGTGAATAGCTTTTAATACTTCGTGTCCAGTAGTTTCTAATTTACGGCCTAAAACAGCTTCAGCAATCATATCTGTAACACCAGCTCCTATCATATGGCATCCTAACCATTCTCCATATTTTGCATCAAAGATTACTTTTACAAAACCATCTTTTGCTCCAGAAGCACTTGCTTTACCTGAGGCAGAAAATGGAAATTTACCAACTTTAAGCTCATAACCAGCTTCTTTTGCTTGCTTCTCTGTCATTCCTACACTAGCAATTTCTGGAGTTGCATAAGTACATCCTGGAATATTAGAATAATCAATAGCTTCTACATGCATCCCTGCTATTTTTTCTACACAAGTGATACCTTCGGCAGAAGCAACGTGTGCTAATGCAGGACCTTTAGTAACATCACCAATAGCATAATAACCAGGCATATTTGTTTGATACCAATCATTTACAATGATTTTATCACGATCTACAACAATACCTACATCTTCCAGACCTATATTTTCAATATTTGTTTTAATTCCTACAGCAGAAAGAACAATATCAGCTTCTAGCGTTTCTTCTCCTTTTTTAGTTTTAACCGTAGCTTTTACGCCATTTGCTGTTTTTTCAACTTTCTCAACAGAGCTATTAGTCATCACTTTAATTCCTGCTTTTTTCATAGAACGCTCAAATTGTTTAGAAACGTCTATATCTTCTACAGGAACAACGGTAGGCATATACTCTACGATAGTCACTTCTGTACCCATTGAGTTATAAAAGCTAGCAAATTCTACTCCAATAGCACCAGAACCTACAACAATCATTTTCTTAGGTTGTTCAGGTAATGTCATTGCTTCACGATAGCCTATTACTGTTTTTCCATCTTGTGGTAAACTAGGAAGTTCTCTAGAGCGAGCTCCAGTCGCAATAATAATATGATCGGCGCTATATTCTTTACCGTCAACGTCTACTTTCTTTCCAGGCTTTATTTTTCCGTATCCTTCAATAACATCAATCTTATTCTTTTTCATTAGAAATTGAACACCTTTACTCATTCCTTCTGCAACGTTACGACTACGTTTTACAACAGCTGTAAAGTCTTTATCGGCGTTTTCCACTTTAAGACCGTAATCTTCTGCATGTTTAAGGTATTCAAATACTTGCGCGCTTTTAAGTAATGCTTTTGTTGGGATACACCCCCAATTTAAACATACACCTCCAAGGCTTTCTTTTTCTACAACTGCTGTTTTTAACCCCAGTTGAGAAGCTCTAATAGCTGTTACATATCCGCCAGGGCCAGTCCCTAAAACGATAACATCATATTTGCTCATATTCAGATTTTTTATGGTCTATTTTATAGTGCGAAAATACATATTAAACACCATATCTTAAAACTAAAATCCCGAAGTGTTTCCTCAGGATTCTTATTGATTGTTATATTTAAAAAAGTAAATCATCCTTTAAAGTCAATACTTGCAGAATTAACACAGTATCGTTGCCCTGTTTCTGTAGGTCCATCATTAAAGACATGCCCCAAGTGAGAGCCACAATTTGCACATAATATTTCAGTGCGTATCATTCCGTGTGTAGTATCTCTTACATACTCTACAGTGCCTTCTATAGAAGCATCAAAACTTGGCCATCCACATCCACTATCAAATTTGTTAGTACTTTGAAATAGTTGCGCATTACAAGCACCACAATTATAAGCTCCATTTTCTGTATGCAAATTATAGGTACCCGTAAATGGACGTTCTGTTCCCTTTTTTCGCAATATCGCATAACGCTCTGGGCCTAATAACTCAAGCCACTCCGCTTCTGATTTTTCAACGGGATATTTTTTCATAATAGTATCATTTCCGAGAGGACGGAAACCTTTTTTAATTAGTTTTAAACCACATTGTATATGTAGTTCTTTATTCTTTTCCTTTAGGAACAAATACCAAGGCATCCCCATTAATACAATGGCGCTTCCCGGTTGTATTTCTAGGACCATCACCAAAAACGTGTCCTAAATGTCCACCACAATTAGCACAGTGTTCTTCTACTCTTGTATATCCTAACTTACGATCTGTAGAGAAGGCAACATTGTCTCCTATAGGACGATCAAAACTTGGCCAACCAGTACCACTATCAAATTTATGCTTTCCTTCAAAGAGTGCAATACCGCATCCAGCACATTTATACGTTCCGTTAGAATAATTTTTATTCAATTTACTTGAAAATGGTCGTTCAGTACCTTCCTGACGTAATATATAATATTGATCTGGTGTTAATTCAGCCTTCCATTCAGCATCCGTTTTTTGTACAGCAAATACTTCAGGCTTTTTTTCTTGTGCTTTTCCATTACAACTTACCAGTAATAATGTAAATAAAGCTATTACAGCGTGTCTTATCATGACTTTTCTTTTTTTATGTAAAAATACGATTTATCAATTTTTTTGTCGTTAAAACTATTCTAAAATGACATGATAACGTAAACTTTTATAACACAAAACTATAACGTTGTAAATGGGTTTAAGTATTTGTTAATTAATGACTTGTGTTTTTTGTGGGTAATGATTTTGTTGAAATTTTAATGTAATTTTTACATATAAATGATTGTAAAACAAGACATTTGTTTTAAATTAATACACTTTTGTATACATATTAACCGCCATTCATGAAGATTACACATATTAGTGCTGAGTGCTATCCTATAGCTAAAGTTGGAGGACTAGCAGATGTAGTAGGCGCATTACCGAAATATCAAAATAGAATAGGTCATGATACTACAGTTATAATGCCGTATTATGAGACTGCTTATGTCAAAAAGGCAACTACGGTAGTTGACTTTTGTTATAATCTCGTTATTGAACAAACAACCTATTTTGCTGAGGTACTCTCGGTAGAGGATTCTTCTTTAGGATTTCCATTATTTCTAGTACGTGTAACAGATTTAACAGATAGAAAAGAAGTATATGGATATGATGATGATGCGTTGCGTTTTGTTGCTTTTCAACGTGTAGCATTACAATGGATATTAAGTAAAGATGACCTTCCAGATATCGTTCATTGTCATGATCATCATACGGGTCTTGTTCCGTTTATGATGAGTCGTTGTGAAGATTTTTCGACACTTAAAAATATTCCTACGGTACTCTCCATACACAATGCACAATATCAAGGACAATTTTCTCATGAAATGGGTGGTGTCTTGCCACGCTTTCGCGAAAGCGATCTAGGATTACTAGACTGGGATGGAATGATAAATCCGCTAGCCGCAGCTATTAAATGTGCTTGGCGTGTAAATACTGTTTCTCCATCATATATGGAAGAATTAAAACAGAAAGCGAATGGATTAGAATGGTTATTAAATCACGAACGTGAAAAATGTGTTGGTATTCTCAATGGGATAGATGCCGAAACTTGGAATCCTGCTACAGATGCCTATTTGCATAAAAACTATACGATTAGAACGAGACAGTCAGGGCGTAAAGTTAATAAAGAAACATTGTGTGAAGAATTTGGACTCGATGCGAGTAAACCATTATTTGGTTTTATAGGACGTTTGGTGTGGGAGAAAGGGGCAGATATTTTACCAGCAATTATAGACAAAGCACTACAAGAATATGATGTAAATATTATTGTGTTAGGATCAGGCTCTCAGGAAGTAGAAACACAACTGGCTGATCTGGCTGTAACGTATAAAGGACGTTATAATGCATATATAGGATATCAAGAGCGTATGTCGCATCAAGTATATGCAGGAGCAGATTTCTTATTAATGCCAAGCCGAGTAGAGCCTTGCGGACTCAATCAAATGTACTCCTTACGTTACGGATGTATGCCTATTGTAAGAAGTACAGGCGGTTTAAAAGATACCGTTATTGATTTGGGTGAAGAAGGAGGTTTTGGTATCTGCCATAATAACACATCTGTAGAAGATGTCGTATATAGTATAGGTAGAGCAGTAACACATTTTAAGGATCAGAAAAAGTTTAAAGAAATACAAAAGACAATGATGCATTTAGAACACAGTTGGGAAAATTCAGCTCAGATGTATGTATCTTTATATAATCAGTTAAAATAGAATCAATATGAACAAAAAGGTATTAGCAATTATTTTAGGGGGAGGACAAGGATCAAGATTATATCCACTTACAAAAATGCGATCAAAACCAGCAGTGCCTATTGCTGGAAAATATCGTTTGGTAGATATTCCTATATCTAATTGTATCAATTCTAATATCAAACGCATGTTTGTTTTAACGCAATTTAATTCTGCTTCATTAAACAAACATATTAAGCATACGTATCAATTTAGCTATTTTTCAGATGCTTTTGTAGATATTTTGGCAGCAGAGCAAACGCCAGAAAATAAAGGTTGGTTTCAAGGTACAGCAGATGCAGTTCGCCAAAGTATGCATCACTTTAAAGGCTATGAGTCTGATTATATCCTTATTCTTTCTGGAGATCAGTTGTATCAGATGGACTTTAATAAAATGCTAGAAGCACACATAGAAGCAGACGCTAAGATCAGCATCGCATCACTTCCTGTAAATGCAAAAGATGCAACATCCTTTGGGATTTTAAAAACAAATGAAGATCAAACTATAGGTTCTTTTATAGAAAAACCAGATACAACACTATTGCCAGAATGGAAATCGCCAGTATCTTCAGCCATGAAGAAACAAGGAAAGCATTACCTGGCTTCTATGGGGATTTATATCTTTAATAAAGATCTATTAATCGATTTATTAGAAGGCACAGATACCATGGATTTTGGGAAAGAAATTATCCCACAATCTATCAATGATCATAAAGTATTAAGTTATGCTTATGAAGGGTATTGGACCGATATAGGAAATATAGATTCGTTCTTTGAGGCTAATATCGATCTTACAGCAGATATTCCTAAGTTCAATCTATTTAATAGAGATCAAAGTATTTTAACACGTCCTCGTGTATTACCTCCCACAAAAATATCTGGAACAACACTTGAAAAATCAATTATTGCAGAAGGAAGTATCATACACGGAAGTCGTATTGCAAATTCTGTCATAGGAATTCGTTCAAGGGTAGGAAAGGGTACCGTAATTGAAAACTCCTATGTCATGGGAAGTAATCGTTTTTTAGATTTAGAAGAGATCGATGCTGCCCGTGCAAAAGGGACTCCTCATGAAGGAATAGGAGATCGTTGTTTTATTACTAATTGTATTATAGATAAAAATGTACAGATTGGAGATGATGTTCGTATTACAGGAGGAAAACATTTAGAAGATCAAGAGACAGATACCTATGTCGTAAGAGATGGGATTGTAGTTGTAAAAAATGGTGCCTTGATTCCTTCAGGAACGATTATTTAAGTATGAGTAATGTACTAGCCTACAGTCTATTTACAGACTTTGATATTTCACTCTTTAAAGCTGGGAAACATTTTCGTTTACACGAAAAAATGGGCTCGCATATCTGCACGGTAAATGGTGTAGAAGGTACTTATTTTGCCGTTTGGGCACCTAGTGCCAACCAAGTATCCGTAATCGGAGACTTTAATCACTGGCAAGATGGCGAACATCCACTACAAGTACGATGGGACTCAAGTGGTATCTGGGAAGGATTTATTCCCACTGTAGGGCATAGCGATACCTATAAATATAAAATTCACTCGAATCATCATGGGATTGTTACTGAAAAAGCAGACCCATTTGCAAGACGTGCTGAACATCCGCCTAAAACAGCTTCTATTGTCTATCGTACAGATCATGTATGGAAAGATGCAGACTGGATGCAGAAGCGTCATAAACATAATAGTTTAAACGCCCCTTTTTCTGTGTACGAAATCCATATAGGTTCATGGAAACGAAAAGCAGAAGAGAATAACAGAAGTTTAAGTTATTCAGAACTTGCTACAGAATTAGTTGCTTATGTAAAAGAAATGAACTTTACACACGTAGAGTTTATGCCTATTATGGAATATCCATATGACCCTAGTTGGGGATACCAACTTACAGGGTATTTTGCACCGACATCTCGATTTGGATATCCAGAAGAACTCATGACACTTATCGATGCATTTCACCAAAATGATATTGGTGTTATTCTAGATTGGGTGCCTTCACATTTTCCTGAAGATGCTCATGGATTAGGAAACTTTGATGGTACTGCTTGTTATGAGCATCCCGATCGTCGTAAAGGCTACCATCCTGATTGGAAATCATTAATCTTTAATTACGAGCGTAATGAAGTACGTTCCTTTTTAATAAGTAATGCTTTATTTTGGTTAGATCAATACCATGTAGATGGGTTACGTGTAGATGCTGTGGCATCTATGCTGTATCTGGATTACAGTAGGGAAGAAGGGGAATGGGAACCCAATGAACATGGAGGAAGAGAAAATCTAGCGGTCATCAGTTTTCTAAAAGAACTTAATAAAGAGGTATACGCTAGCTTTCCAGATGTACAAACCATTGCCGAAGAATCTACGAGCTTTCCTATGGTAAGTAAACCTGTATTTGCAGGCGGGTTAGGTTTTGGAATGAAATGGATGATGGGGTGGATGCATGATACACTCTCGTATTTTAAAAGAGATACGCTTTATAGAAACCATCATCACAACGAGATTAGTTTTAGTATGACCTATGGGTTTACAGAAAATTTTATGCTTCCTTTATCGCATGATGAGGTGGTATATGGAAAACAATCTATTTTGGGGCGTATGCCAGGCGATGATTGGCAGCGATTTGCTAATCTAAGACTTTTATATACCTATATGTATACTCACCCAGGAGGAAAACTGCTCTTTATGGGAAGTGAATTTGGACAAGGATCTGAATGGAATTTTCAAGAGCAATTGGATTGGTATGTGTTACAATATGATATTCATAAAGGCGTACAGAAAACAGTTGCAGACCTTAATCACTTATATAGAACAGTGCCGTCATTATATGAAAAACAGTTTGAGGGTGATGGTTTTGAATGGGTTGCACATGATGATAGTGAAAATGCAGTCTTAAGCTATATCCGAAAAGGAAATGATCCAGATACACTAGTGATAGCTGTATTTAATATGACACCAGTACCACGAGAAGCTTATCGTATAGGAATTCCGAAAAAAGGAAAACTACATGAGGTATTCAATAGTGATGCATCCAACTACGGAGGAACAGGAGACTATCATAATAAAAATCTTAAGGTCTCTAAAACTTCTTGGAATGGTAAGACACATTCAGCAGAAATTGTAGTGCCTCCTTTAGGAGGAATTGTATTGGAATTAAAGGCATAAATAAAATAAATATTGTTAGGTGCGTTTTAAAGCTACGCTCTCCCTTTTTGGTCGTGAATCTCGTAAGCTCGATTTCGCGAAAGCGTATAAAACGCCTTCAAAAACATGACAACGACCTTATAATAACACTACGAAAACGTTAGCGTTAATAACTTATTGCGATTAATTTTCTTCTTTTAAATAGATAGTGTTTATTTGAATTATAAAATAAAGATCCTATGATCATTAATACAGAATTACAACAAAAAGGAAATCAATTTCCTAATCAAATTATAGATTTTAACAAAGAGGTAGATACGCTGTATTTTAAAACAGAAAACCTCGTTATTTTACAACTTACGGTATTAAGAGATAGTGTTATCAGATTTCGATATGCGACAGAAGGTGCTTTTGAAAATGATTTCTCATATGCCATCGATGAAGGGGCTAATAGAGGGTATAATCATTTAGAAGTTACAAATGATGAAAAGCATTATATAGTTACTACCGCTAAACTTGTAATTCATATAGAGAGAATTAGTCTTCAGACGAAAATCTATGACTTAGAAGGGAATATTATAAATGAAGACGAACTTGGTTTTCATTATGAAGAAAGTTTTGAGTATGGTGGAAACATCGTCAAGATGAGTAAGAAAGCACAGCATGCAGAGAGTTATTATGGGTTAGGTGATAAACCGATGCATATGAATCTTAGAGGAAAACGTGTGCAAAATTGGGCTACTGATCAATATGCCTTTGGGAAAGATCAAGATCCTATTTATAAAAGTGTTCCTTTTTATATTGGTTTAAATAAGAAGAAAGCCTACGGGGTGTTTTTTGATAATACCTTTAGAACCTTTTTCGATTTTTGTCATGAGCGTATGGATGTGACAAGCTTTTGGGCACAAGGAGGAGAGATGAATTATTATTTTATCTATGGTCCTAGCATGTCTGATGTAGTAAAGAGCTATACCAATCTTACAGGTGTACCTGAATTGCCACCACTATGGGCATTAGGATATCAACAATGTAAATGGAGTTATTATCCAGAAAGTAATGTCAAAGAAATAGCTGCCAAGTTTAGAGAGCTTCAAATTCCTTGTGATGGGATTTATTTAGACATTGATTATATGGATGGCTTCCGATGTTTTACTTGGAATAAGGAGTATTTTCCAGATCCAAAACGCATGGTAAAAGAACTGGCGGATGATGGGTTTAAAACCATTGTGATTATCGACCCAGGTATAAAAATAGATAAGGATTACAGTGTTTATAATGAAGGAGTAGATAATGATTATTTCTGTAAACGTGCTGATGGTCCATATATGAAAGGAAAAGTATGGCCAGGAGAATGTAATTTTCCTGATTATACAAACCCTAAAGTACGTACATGGTGGGCAGGTCTTTTTAAAGAATTGATAGGAGATATTGGTGTAAAAGGCGTGTGGAATGATATGAATGAACCTGCAGTTATGGAAGTGCCGGGTAAGACATTTCCGCCTGATGTACGACATGATTATGATGGTAATCCTTGTAGTCACAGGAAAGCGCATAACATATATGGAACTCAAATGGCGCGTGCAACCTATGAAGGCGTAAAGAAGTTTGCTTATCCTAAACGCCCTTTTGTGATTACACGTTCTGCCTATAGTGGTGCACAACGTTATACTTCCTCTTGGACAGGCGATAATATTGCAAGTTGGGAACATTTATGGGTTGCCAATATCCAAGTACAACGTATGTGTATTTCAGGAATGTCTTTTACTGGAACTGATATCGGTGGATTTGCAGAGCAACCTACAGGAGAGTTATATGCACGATGGATTCAATTAGGAGTTTTTCACCCATTTTGTAGAACACATTCTTCTGGACATCATGGAGATCAAGAACCTTGGGCATTTGATCCAGGAGTGACTGATATTGCACGTAAGTTTATCAACTTAAGATATCGATTATTACCATACTTGTATACTATGTTTTATGAGTATACTCAAAATGGAACGCCTTTATTAAAACCACTAGTGTATTTTGATCAGGACGACCCGCAAACGCATTATAGAACTGATGAGTTTGTGTTTGGACATCAAATTTTAGTATGTCCAGTACTTGAGCCGAATGCTAAAGGAAGACGTATGTATATTCCAAGAGGAACTTGGTATAATTACTGGGATAAACTTCCCGTAGAAGGAGGAAAAGAACAGTGGGTAGATGCCGATGTGGATAGTATGCCTTTATTTGTAAAAGCAGGCGCTATTATTCCAAAATATCCTATACAACAATATGTAGGAGAGAAGAAGCTAGAACAGATAGAATTGGAGGTGTATTATGCCTTAGGGAAACATCAGTCTAATGTATATGAAGATGCGCAAGATGGATATGATTATACCAAAGAGCGTTATAGTTTTAGAACGTTTAAAATGTCAGGAAGAGAAAGTGACTGGATTATACAACAACATAAAAGAGGAACTTATGTTACTCCATATGATACGTATAGAATTCACTTAATTGGCTTGCCATTTAAAATAAAAGACATCGAGTTAGATAATACGCAAGTATCCCTTGAAAGTGTAAAGTACGACGATAAAACATGTTCTTTGATCGTACCTAAGAATTTTACAGAGCTTCATATCTCTGGGATTGCAGATAATTTGTAACTTTATGGTACTTAAAATCAATGACCATGAAGACAAAGCAATTATGCACACTTATACTTACGGTAGTATTAGTATGTGCCTGTAAAACAAGTCCTTTTACAGGAAAGAAAACATTAAATTTTGTAAGTAACGATCAGTTATTTCCATTAGCTTTTCAACAGTACGATCAATTCCTATCTGAAAATAATGTGCTGACTGGAACTGCCGATGCTAATATGGTAAAGAATGTAGGAGAGAAAATAGCTGTTGCTGCAGAACGATATCTTACTTCATTAGGAGAACCAGGATATCTTAAAGATTACCGATGGGAATATAACTTAGTACAGGACGATGCTGTAAACGCTTGGGCAATGCCTGGAGGAAAGATTGTTGTATATACAGGTATTTTGCCTATTACACAGACAGAAACTGGACTTGCGATGGTGATGGGACATGAGTTAGCGCATGCACTAGCAGATCACGGAGCACAACGTATGAGTGCTGCACAAGTACAACAGATAGGAGCTTTAGGAGTTGCTGTCGGTACTGGAGTAGCAGGGCAAGATCAACAGCAACAAGCTGCTTGGATGCAAGCGTATGGCTTAGTATCACAAGTAGGAGGGATGTTACCTTTTAGTCGTTCGCACGAAACACAAGCAGACGAGATTGGAATTGTTATCGCAGCTATTGCAGGATACAATCCGGATGAAGCAGCAAAATTATGGCAACGTATGAAAGCTGCTAGCGGAGGACAAGCACCACCACAAATACTAAGTACACATCCCTCTAATGATTCTAGAATTGCAAATCTTACTGCAAAAGCACCTTTTGCAAAAAAAGAAGCTGCAAAGTTTGGAGTGACTTCATTCAAGTAAACAAAAAATTTCAATAATATCTTCCTAAGAAAGCTACGCAATCGCGTAGCTTTCTTATTTTAGTGGTATGAAGACACAGCTACAAAAAGGAGATAAAAAACTTTTAAATGCCTGGGCATTTTATGATTGGGCAAACTCAGTATATAGTTTGGTTATTGCATCTGCGATTTTTCCTATTTTTTATGATGCTATATTTTCAGTAAGAGGACAGGAAACTGTAGAAGTTTTAGGGAAAGAGTGGAAAAGTAGCTCTCTTATTTTTGGGACCACTGCAGTTGCATTCTCTATCGTAGCAATTATATCTCCATTACTCTCAGGAGTAGCCGATTTTTTAGGAAATAAGAAATTCTTCTTAAAGTTTTTCTGTTATTTAGGAGCGATAAGTACAATAGGGTTAAGCTTCTTTTACGTAGATCATATTTTTCTAGGTCTTACGTTGTACCTATTGGCTCTTATAGGTTTCTGGGGAAGTTTGGTGTTCTATAATTCATACTTGCCAGATATCGCCCATGTAGATCAGCACGATAGTATCAGTGCAAAAGGCTTTTCTATGGGATATATCGGTAGCGTGATACTTCTAGGAATTTGTTTGTTTATGGTAATGAGTCAATCAGAAACTAAAGATCAAATCCATATGATGCGTGTTTCATTTGGACTTACGGGTGTTTGGTGGATCGCCTTTAGTCAGTATACCTATCTCTATTTGCCTAAAGGAAATAAAAGTGATGGTAAACTATCTAAAGATGTCTTCTATCAGGGATTTAGAGAACTCAAAGCCATATGGGCAGAAATGCAACACAAACCTCGTTTAAAATCATATCTCATTGCCTTTTTTGTATATAGTATGGGTGTTCAGACGGTTATGCTTGCAGCTTCCTATTTTGGAGCAGAAGAATTAGATTGGGGAACAACCGATAAAACATTTGGACTCATTATAAGTATTTTATTGATACAATTGGTGGCTGTATTAGGCGCATTTTTAACTTCAAAATTATCGGCACGTATTGGAAATGTCAAAGCATTAATTGTGATTAATGTGATTTGGATTGCTATTTGTGCATGGGCATTTTTTGTCTATACCCCTGTACAGTTTTATATAACCGCTGGTGTTGTTGGATTAGTGATGGGAGGCGTACAATCCCTTTCTCGATCTACGTATGCAAAGTTTCTTCCAGAAACAGACGATACGACATCTTATTTTAGTTTTTATGACGTATCAGAAAAAATAGGGATTGTCTTTGGAATGCTTATGTTTTTAGCTATGCAAGAGCTTACAGGAAGTATGCGCTATTCGATTATCTTTTTAATTGTGTTTTTTGGCGTTGGGGTATTCTTATTAAGAAAAGTACCTAAAAATGATTAGAAAATGTAGTGTTTTAATGCTTGGTACGCTTTCGCGAAAGCGTATATAAGAAGCTTTACATTCTACGATTGAGACATTTTAATAAAAGAGAGTAGAATATTTTACTTATGTTTGCGTTTGAAGTTTACAAATCTATATTAGAATGAAAAAAATATCCTACTATCTACCCTTTCTTTTATTATGTTTTGCTATTACATTTACTTCATGTGATGATGAACAATTAGAAGGAGAATTCTTTACTACACCTGACGGACAAGAAATTACTATAGACGACTCACCAGAGTGTCAAACAGCTTTAACTGCTTTTCAGCAAGCTGCTTTAGAACTACAAAATGCAGATCCAGCTAACTCAGCAGCTGCTTGTGCAGCATTATCTACCGCTTTAGATAATTTTGTGTTTACTTGCGGAGTTGATACTACAGATGCTTCTGTAGTGGCAGCACTAGCACTTCTTAATGGATGTGCCGATATGACTAATAATTGTACAACAGCAACGACAAATGCAGCTGCAGCGCAAACCGCATTTGAAAATGCAGATCCATCAAACCAAGAAGCATTATGTAATGCGTATACTTTAGCGTTAGAAGCTCAAATAGCTGCTTGCGGTGATGCCGATGGAAGTTTGCAAGCCATTATTGATGGATTAGATTGTATAGATCAAGTATGTGCAGACGCTATTGCAGCTACCAATGCTGCGTTTGAAATATTTGATATGGCAGATGTAACAGATGAAGATGCATATGTAGCAGCATGTCAAGATTATGCATTAGCATTACAAGCACAAATCGTAGCATGTGGCGATCCAGATGGAAGTTTAGAAGTAACATTAGATAATTTAGGAGATTGTTCTATTCCTGAAGACGATGGGCCTGTACGTATGAATGTAGATGAGGTGTTTAAAAACTTTAATATAGCAGATGCACCTATAGATGGATCTACTTTTGAAGTAACAGCCACTGATATTGATGTGAATGATACATTTGAGTTTACACTTGTATTACAACAAACAGGAGAAAATGTACTTCAAAATATTGTATTAACAATAGATGGAGTTGTTTTTGAGCCTGTATTGAGTGGAGCCCCTCAGTTTGTAAATGAAATTACTCAAAATGATGGAACAGTAATTATAGGAACATTTAGTGGTCCTATGATGAATGCTGATGGTGATGTAATTACTATTACGGGTGGAATTATAGATATAGAAATATAAACTGCGTTATATATTAAAAAGATAAAGAGGCGGTTTTACCGCCTCTTTTTTTATACAAGATTCAGATGTTTATACAAATTTGTTCCGATTTACATTTAGAGTTTATACAAAACCGAACGTGGATAAAAGATCACCCCTTAGTACCTAAAGGAGACATACTCGTTATTGCAGGAGATACATTTTATATAGATGAAAAACTTGGAGCGTTAGACTTTATAAAAAAAGTATCTGACGATTTTGAAGCAGTGTATATTGTGCCTGGAAATCATGAGTATTATGGAGGATATAATATTGCAACAGCATTGCAAACTACACATGAATCTATTAGTAAGAATGTCTTTCTCGTAAATAACTATTCTGAAACAATAAACGGAGTTCACTTTGTCTTTTCAACATTATGGTCGCGTATTCAAAAAAATATACTAGCCATTATGAGAGGTATGACTGATTTTAGAAAAATACAGTTTAATAAAGAAAAATTTACAATAAATCATTTTAATGAGATTCATGATGCCTGTTTTGAATTTATAAAGCGGGAAGTAAAAAAAGAAGGAAAGAAAATAGTGGTCACACATCATTTACCTAGTAACTTATGTAATGTCAATGAATTTAAAGATAGTGTATTAAATGATGCATTTTGTGTAGATAAAACAAACTTCATTTTAAATAGTACAATTGATTATTGGGTGTATGGACACAGTCATAGAAATCTAAAAGATTTTAAAATTGGAAATACACAAATGATCACCAATCAATTAGGGTATATTGGTAAAATGGAGCATAGTCGTTTTAACTTAGAAAAAGTAATAGAACTATAGTCAATAAAAAAAGCGCTCATCACGAGCGCTTTTTTATGTTAGAGAAAGAAGTTGCTTACTGCATTTTAATGTTTCCAGAACCAGAAACTTTCGTATCCTGCTTATCTGGATTTCCATAACAGTCTATATCTCCAGAACCACTTACACGAGCTTTAATACTTTTACTACAGTATACAGCTACATCTCCTGAACCTGCCACACTTACATATGCATTAGCTGCTTTTAAGTCTCTTGCGTGTACTTCTCCAGATCCAGCTACACTTGCTTCTATATCTCTACTATTTCCTTTTAATGTAAGATCTCCAGATCCAGCGACACTTGCATCCACGGTATCTACATCCAATTGTAATGTAAGATCTCCAGATCCAGCTACAGATGTTTTAAAATTTGTTGCTTTAATAGTTTCCTTATTCCATACTTCTCCAGAACCTGCTAGTGTTACTTCATTTAAATCTTGAAAAGGAACGGTGATTTTAATCTTTTTTGTAGAGCGTATGTTTTTGTTATTTTCTACTTTAATCTTTAATGCATTTCCTCTTACTTCTGTTACAATGTATTCTAATAGATTGCTTTCTCCTTCAATAGTAATAGTTCCTTCGGTACCTGCGACAAGTTCTACATCAAAAGACCCTCCTACATTTACTTCATCATACGTTCCTACCGAACGTGTGATCGTGGTTACATTTCCATTTCCTTTAACGCCTTTGCCCCACCATTGTGCTTGTACTTGTAAAGCAGATACTAGAATAAGACAGATTGTGATTACTTTTTTCATACTATTGATTTTTAGATTGATTTATATTTTAGTGAATGTTACCCCTCCGTATTCAGAGTTGATATTTATATTATTTTTACTAGTTGCATCTCCATGATATCCTTCATAATACTTATCTGAAGATTCAATACGTTGTTTTGTGATTTCTAAGTCATCTTTACCTCCAAGACCCGCATATTCAAGGGAGATATTAAAAGTAAATGTATACTGACTATTATATCCTAATTTAATACCTGTATAATCACTTTGGATACTCACATCTCCTGCTAAAGCTCCCAATTCATTAATACGTACAGAACCATAGTTTGTATTTAAATTTACATCGCCTTGTACGGTTTCAAGTGTGGTCGTTAAATGATCTCCTCTTCCTGTAAGTGATGTAACAGTATCAGCTTTTAGTTTTCCATAATCACATACATAATTCAAGTTTTCTATTTCTCCAAACTCACTATTTGTATGGTCTGCATTTAATTCGATAGTACCTGCTTTTTCTAATGTAAAACTAGAGTGGTGGGTAGTAATGCGACCACTTTTCATATACTCAATCGTTGAATTATTGGTATAATCAAAATTTAAACGATTAGTATCTCCTAATAACTTACCTAAGTTGAGTTTTCCATAATCACAACTTATTTTTACATTTCCTTTGGTCTCATTGATATAGATATCCCCATAATCATTACTAATATCAAGATCATTGGTTACAGGAACCTTTACTTCATAGCGCACTTCCATGTTTACATTACTGTTTTTCCAGCTTTTCCACCAGGAGCGTCCTCCGCCATCATTAAACTTTGTGACAGCACTTACCAGACCAGCACTTCCATCAAAATCAACGTTGATTTCATCTAGTTTTTCCTGAACTCTTTCTTCGTTATTACCGTTGGTTTTAATAAACACCTCAATAACAGTTCTGTTTTCATCCCAAGAGACAATATTTACATTTCCATAGCTGTTCTCTATTTTAAGTCTGGCGTCAGGATTTACAGTAAATTCTTTTTTAACTTTCTTCTCTTTGGTATAGCGTCCTTTAAAACCATTGTAGGCAAAGGCAACCGTTGGTATAGAGATTAAGATAAATAATAGCGTATAAATTTTTGTTTTCATAATATGGATATCATCAAGGCTTCTTAAATTGTTGAGGCTTTTAATTCATTTAGGTTTTTAATAGCATCTATGTGTTCTAGTACTTGTTCTAAGAGGTCAATTCTATTTTGGAAATTATTGATCATTGCATAGATGACTCTTTTATCTTGTCCACTTTCGGCAAGATCACTTTTTAAGTTGTCATAATCAGCTTCAAGTATAGCAAGTCTTTTCTTGGCATCGTCTACAACAGCTTGTGTTTCTGGTGTAGCTTGCTCATTAATTTCAAATAACTCTTTTTCTATCGTCTGTGTGAAAAATTGCTGTGTTTGTTCCATTTCTGGAGATACATCGGCAAGTTCTCTTACATCAGTATCTACATTTCGCGAAAGCGTAATCATAAATACCAGAGCGATACTTGCCGCAACTGCTAGTGGTTTCCACCAGTTGAGTTTACGTACAGGTTTTTCTTCTATAGCCTGTGTGCTCTTTAATTTTTCTAAAAACCGAGCTTGGTGATCTGAGCTTGGTTCTTTTGTACTAAGCTGACCTTCTAACCGATCAAATAGTTGTTCTATATCGTCCTTCTTCATCATTTTTTAATAATTTTCGTAAACTATCTTTTGCTCTAGAAACTACCGTTCTACAATTGGCATAGCTTACATTTAATATACTACTCATCTCTTCATAATCATACCCTTCGATGAGGTGTAGGGACAATGCTTGTCTATAATTATCTTTAAGATTGTCCATTGCTTTTAATACTTGTTGTGCTTTCACTTGACTTAAGTCAGCTTCGGCAATACCGTCTGCATCATCTTCAATACGGTATAAGTGATCTTCTAATGGTGTCTCGTCTAGTCGTTTTGAACGTTGGTAACTATTTAAGCTCTTATTTACGACAATACGTTTTAACCAACTTCCAAAAGTAGCGTCTCCTTTAAAGCTATCTAATTTTGTAAACGCGTTGAGGAAAGCTTCTTGCATGACATCTTCTGCTTCGGCGGTATCTTTTACAATGTGTAAGGCAGTATTGTACATCGCTTTGTAGTAGCGGTTGTACACTTCTAGCTGTGCACTTTGTTCTCCACGTTTACACATGGGAAGAAGATCAGTAATATCGCGATTGGTTAGTGTCACTTTATGGTTTTGATTAATTCTGTTATAAAGATGCGCGCTTTTTTGGTTTGTTACACTTTCGTGAAAAAATATTTCGATTTTATTAAACCTGTCTATTCTTAAAGATAGTGAAGCTATAGGTTTTATTGGGGTTGTCGCATTTTTTTTTCTTTTTATATTTTGTAAATTATAAAAATGTTTTTATTAATAATATACTATAAATGGATGCTGAATTGCTTTTCGCGAAAGCGTAAAAAAGAATACTGTAAACAATAAAACATCTTTTAGTGTATCGTTAAACTGGCATAAGAATTGTCTAAGTATAGATGGAAACAGCGTATAATAGGTTGTTATATATAGATAGTACTATCATACGTTGCTAATTAATTAAAAAAACAAAACGTCTACTGTCTCAGAAATGTGACATTATGACGTATATACAATATGGCAAAATCAAAATTTACAACACTTGACAGATTGTCACTGCAAGATATAGATGGAGATGCAGAGTTAATTCCATTAATGACTCCAGAAGATGAAGAAGCAATTAATAAGGAAGAACTTCCTGTAAGTATTCCTATTTTACCATTGCGTAATATGGTGCTTTTTCCAGGGGTAGTGATTCCTATTTCTGCTGGAAGAGACACTTCTATTAAGCTGATAGATGAAGCAAATAAAGGGAGTAAGATTGTAGGTGTCGTTGCACAAAAAGATGAAGAGGTAGAAAACCCAACTGCAGATGATATTCATAAAGTAGGGGTGGTAGCACGTATTTTACGTGTACTTAAAATGCCAGATGGAAATGTGACGGTGATTATTCAAGGAAAAAAGCGTTTTGAAATTACAGAGGTAACTTCAGAAAAGCCATACATGATGGCACGTATTGCTGAGTATCCAGAAAAACGTCCTGCTAAGAATAATAAAGAGTTTAAAGCAGCAATAGATTCGATACGTGATTTATCATTACAGATTATTCAGGATTCTCCTAATATTCCTTCGGAAGCATCTTTTGCTATTAAGAATATTGAGAGTAATTCTTTCTTGATCAACTTTGTGAGTTCTAATATGAACTTAACGGTGACTGAAAAGCAAAAGCTTCTAGAAGTAAATGACCTACACAAACGTGCATTAGAAACACTTACGTTTATGGATTTAGAGCGCCAGAAATTGGAGCTTAAAAATGATATCCAAAGTAAGGTGCAAAGTGATATGAGTCAGCAACAGCGTGAGTATTTCTTACATCAACAAATGAAAACCATTCAAGAAGAGCTTGGAGGCGTTTCTTCTGAGGATGAGATTGAAGAAATGCGTCTACGTTCTAAAGACAAAAAGTGGGATGAAAAAGTAGCAAAGCATTTTAAGAAAGAACTTGCGAAGATGCAGCGTATGAATCCGCAAGTTGCTGAGTATAGTATACAACGTAATTACTTAGACTTATTTCTAGACTTACCTTGGAATGAGTTTAGTACTGATAAGTTTGATTTAAAACGCGCAAAGAAAATATTAGATCGTGATCACTATGGGCTTGACGATGTAAAGCGTCGTATCATAGAATACTTAGCTGTTTTAAAGCTTCGTAATGATATGAAATCACCTATTTTATGTTTGTATGGTCCTCCAGGTGTTGGTAAAACTTCATTAGGAAAATCTATTGCAGAGGCATTAGGAAGAGAATATGTACGTATGAGTTTAGGTGGTTTACGTGATGAAGCAGAAATACGCGGTCATCGTAAAACGTATATTGGTGCAATGCCAGGTCGTATCATTCAAAGCCTAAAAAAAGCAGGTACAAGTAATCCTGTTTTTGTACTTGATGAAATAGATAAGTTGAGTGCAGGAAATCAAGGAGATCCTTCTTCGGCGTTATTAGAAGTATTAGATCCAGAGCAGAATAGTGAGTTTTATGATAACTTCTTAGAAATGGGATTTGACCTTTCTAAGGTGATGTTTATTGCAACATCTAATAGTCTGAATACCATTCAACCTGCATTACGTGATCGTATGGAGATCATTAATGTAACTGGATATACGATAGAAGAAAAAGTAGAAATAGGAAAACGTCATTTATTACCAAAGCAATTAGAAGAGCATGGGATGAATGATACCCAACTTAAAATAGCAAAACCACAACTTGAGAAAATCGTAGAGGGCTATACACGTGAGTCAGGTGTACGTGGTCTTGAAAAGCAAATTGCAAAAATGGTACGTTATGGCGCTAAAAATATTGCCATGGAAGAAGCATATAATGTCAAAGTAGCAAACGATGATATTATAGAAGTGTTGGGAGCACCTCGTTTAGAACGTGGTAAGTATGAAAATAATGATGTAGCTGGTGTTGTGACAGGTCTTGCTTGGACACGTGTAGGTGGTGATATCTTATTTATAGAATCGGCTTTATCTAAAGGGAAGGGGCTATTATCTATTACAGGTAATCTTGGAAAGGTAATGAAAGAGAGTGCTACCATTGCGATGGAGTATATCAAAGCGAATGCAGAAATGTTAGGATTAAAACCTGAAATATTAGATGCCTATAATGTGCATATTCACGTTCCAGAAGGAGCGACACCTAAAGATGGTCCTAGTGCTGGTATTACCATGTTAACGTCATTAGTGTCTTTATATACGCAACGTAAAGTAAAAAAGAGTATTGCGATGACAGGAGAGATTACGTTACGAGGAAAAGTATTACCTGTAGGAGGAATTAAAGAGAAAATTCTAGCTGCAAAACGTGCAAAAATTAAAGAAATCTTATTGTGCGAGCAAAACCGAAGAGACATTGAAGAGATTAAAGAAGAGTATCTCAAAGGGCTTACCTTTCATTATGTAAAAGATATGAGCGAGGTTCTAGAATTAGCACTTACAAAGCAAAAAGTAAAGAATGCTAAAAAACTATAAGTTATAGTATAAAATGTTTGTAAGGACGAGAATATATTCTCGTCCTTTGTATTTAAGTTCATTACTTTTTTTACCTATTAGATTTCACATTTTGCGCCTTTAATTTGTCATTTTGTAACACCGTAGCGATACTATGTAATTACAAAATGTCTTCATTATGACACAAAAGCTGAAACCTCCGGTTACAAACAAAAAAATTAAATAACTTCATTTTACGCTCCTGTCAAAATATATTATACTTGTATGCGTTTTGAAATAGTACATTTCGTATCCTAAAAAAAAGATATAGTCTATAGAGGCTAGATAAATTGCATGCAGAAATATTTATTTTTCTTACTATTTTTAATCTCTACCCTTTGTCATGCACAGTTAGGAGGTCGTGCGACTTATCAATTTCTAAACTTAGCTACTTCACCAAGGCAAGCAGCATTAGGAGGGAAGATTATCACCAACTATGACTATGATCCTGACTCTGCATTGTATAATCCAGCTTCCATCAATTACAGAATGGATAATCAGTTGTCAGTAAACTATGTCAACTTCTTAGCTGATATCAATTATGGTACAGCGAGTTATGCATATTTATGGGATAGGCGTACACAAGTAATACATGCAGGGATTACCTATATTAACTACGGTACTTTTGATGGGAGAGATGAAAACGGAAATCCAACAGGAGATTTTGGTGGAGGAGAAGCAGCGTTATCCTTTGGATATGCTGTTAATATTCCACGTACAGATTTTCATGTAGGCGCCAATGTAAAATTTATTACTTCCAAATTAGAACAATTTACCTCTGTAGGTGTCGCTACAGATCTTGGATTTATTTATAATTATGAAAAATGGGATCTAAATATTGCAGCGGTTGTTCGTAATCTAGGAACGCAAATTACTCCCTATGTAGATACTTTTGAAAAATTACCATTAGAAATTGATGCTGGAATTTCTCAGATTGTACCTAATGTTCCTATTCGATGGCATTTGACGTTTGAGAATCTTCAATTATGGAATATTGCTTTTGAAAACGAAGCAAGAGGTATTACAGATTTGGATGGAAATACAACGGGAGAAGAAATAGGTATCCTAGACAATGTGATTCGTCATACCATTGTAGGAGTTGAATTGTTTCCACGCAGTGGTTTCAATATTCGATTGGGATATAACTTTAGGCGAAGTGAAGAACTACGTATTATCGACCAGCGAAGCTTTGCAGGAATTAGTGCGGGTATAGGGATTAAGATCAATAAAATACGCTTTAACTATGCGTATGCACGTTTTAATAGTGCCGCTTCTAGTAGTTTGTTTGGATTGAATATTGATTTGCGGTAATATATAAAGGCACCATTTCATGCTTTCCAGATATTTAATAAAAACACCATAATATTTTATCCCTCCATTTCTAATTTTTACTTTCGCAGTCTTAATTGCACTTTCGTGAAAATTACTATAGCCATAGACGGATATTCATCCACAGGAAAAAGTACGGTTGCCAAACAACTAGCCGATTGGCTTGAGTATATCTATGTAGATACGGGTGCAATGTATCGTGCGGTGACTTTATTTGCTATGCGTAAAGGATTGATAAGTGATGGTTTTTTTGATAAAGAACAGCTGATAAAAAAACTAGATGCTATTACTATCACTTTCGTAAAAAACGTTTCAACCGGAAAAGCAGAGGTATGTCTGAATGGTGAGAACGTAGAAAGTCTCATCAGAACACTGGAAGTTTCTTCTTTTGTAAGCCCTGTGGCAACGGTCTCTGAAGTACGCGCAAAATTAGTGGAACAACAACAACGTATGGGAGAGGAAAAGGGAATTGTTATGGATGGACGTGACATAGGTACTGTTGTTTTTCCTAATGCCGAACTTAAAATATTTATGACGGCTAGTGCTGAAGAGCGCGCCAAAAGACGTTATAACGAACTCCTAGAACGTGGCGATACAATTACTTATGAATCTGTATTAAGTAATGTTGTAGAACGCGATACGATAGATACCACTCGTAAAGATTCTCCATTGGTGAAAGCAGCAGATGCTATAGAAATCGATAATACAGAAACCAATATCGAAGATCAGTTTCACACGATTTTACAACTCGCAAAAGATCGTATTGCAAAACGTGTATAAGTTAGGTGGTAGTCTTCAATTAGTAATTGATACTTTTTAAGGTGTACTTTTATACTAATTAACATTGAAAAATTCTTTTCTATAATAACGATAAATAAGCATCGGAATACGGCATAATAATTAATTGTAAGTTGTCCTAACTCCTGATTCTTGTAACGAAGCGATCATGATTTATTTTCGCGAAAGCGAAAATTACAAACAGTTAACTATTTATAGGCATGTGTTAGGTTCTAAGTTTTACAAAATGATTACAGTACTGGACGCACTCCTATACTTTTAAAGAGTTTTGCTTTTGCTTTTAAGAAACCGTTTTGTGTTTTATTTCTTTTCAAATACGCATCAATCAAGCTTCGTTCACGAGAATTCACTAAGAAAATAGAGCTCTCTCCTAATTCAAATTTACGTTCCTCTCCAGTTAGTAATACTTGGTAGTTGGTAACAATATCTGCAATGAGTGTATTTTGTCTTGTGTATGAATCTAGCTCTTGATAGATCGCTTTTACACTATTCTGTATATTTGTTTCGGTAGCAATAAGGTCTAACTCTGCATCTCGTATTTTAAGCTTTGAAAGTTTTAAATCTCCACGTTCTTTTCTTAAAAATAAAGGAAAACTAAAGTTAACTCCTCCTTTATACTGACTTGCCAAGAAACTATTTCCTATGTCAGGAGTTTCGGTAAGGAAGTTATATTCTAGTTTTAATTTAGGTAATAATTTGTTTGCTTTTAGCGTACGATCTACCTGCAATCCTTCTAATTTTAAGTTAAGAGATTGTAGTTTTGGGTGATTTGCAACTGTAAATGTTTCTAGCGATTGTCCAGCAATTTGTAATGAAATATCTATTTCATTTGTGATCTCCAAATTAGGAATCACATTATCTTCTAGTTCTAATGGGGTATTACTATTTAACCATAAGAAATTAGACAGACGCATGCCAGCGTTAAATAAAGTGACTTGTGCCTGTTCTAAACTCAACTGTCTGTTTTGTAATGATATTAATGCTTCGGTAGCATCTATAGCTGCATTTTCTCCTACTTCTACTCCTTTCTGTATGCCTTCATATCGTAATTGCGCATTACTGACAAATTGTTCAAAAGTAATAGCGTCTTGATAAGCTTGTAGCCAATTAAAATAGGCTAAAGAGGCATCATAAATAATTTGATTCACCAATATATCACGATCTGCTTGTGTTTGTTGTCTAAAGAATTTGGCTTTACGTAAAGTTGCCATACGTTCATTAATCCATAATCCTTGTGCGATATCTATAGAGATTCCTGCAGCAAAAAGTCCTTCTTCTGGAACGTTTCGTTCAGGATTTAGAAAAACCCCTTCATTACGTTCAAATCCAGCTTTTAACTCAATACCATACCAGGTAGGTATTTTAAGTTTTGCGTCCAGAATATCATAATATTCAAGATCTTTAAAATCCTTACGGCTATAATCTGCTTCCAACTTTGGATCAAAACCACCACGTGCTTTCAAGACTTTTGCTTGTCCTTCGGTTAGGACTAATTCTGCTTGTTTTACGATAGGATGAAACTGCTTCACATATCCTATATACTCTTCAAAGCTTAATATTTTTTTAACCTTTTGGAGTGGGGGTGTTTGCGCTCCTGCCTGTCGTGCTATATTTTGAGCACTAGCGGCAGACAGGTTTGCGAAAGCGGACCCTAAAAGAAACACGAATGTATACAACACTGTTTTCATCATTTTGATGCGGTCTTTTTAGTTGCTGAATCTGCTTGATAATAATTAGGTGGGAATCCATTAAGCTGTCTCCAAAGTTCAAACCAGATAGGAACATCCTCTAGTAAAGCAATAGAACGCGCTCCAGAACCTGCGCGTAATGCACTAGGCCATGGTTCTTCATTTGGATCTGGGGCAATGAGTAATCTGTATTTTCCATTGTCGCTAATGAATGTTTCTACAGCTACAATTTTACCTGCGTATGTCCCCGTAGATACATTAGGCCATCCACTAAAGATAATAGCTGGCCATCCATCAAACTGAATACGTACATTGCTTCCTTTGTGAGCTAATGGTAAATCTATCGGATTGATAAACATTTCTACAGCAAGATCTGCATTATCAGGCATGATGTTAATAAGCTTGTCACCTTCTTTAAATGTTTCGCCAACCCCAGCTTTAATGGCTTTATTTATAAAACCACTTTGTGGCGCACGTACATAGTATAAACTATTTCGAATTTGATAGTTTGATAAGGAATTCTCAAGTTTAGTTACCTGTGCTTCTGCATCAAATCCACTAGATGAGGCTGTAAATTTATCACTCTGTGCTTTAGAAATTTTATCCGTATATGCAGCTTGAACACGCGTGATTTCTACTTGAGCATTGATCACATTGTTTTTACTTGTAAGCAATTTGTTTTTCTGAGAGATTAATTTTGCTTGCGTCTCTTGTAATTTTAGGCGTTTGTCTTCTACATCTTTTGTAGCTTTAAGACCTTCAACTTGCAATTGCTCTGTACGCTCATACTGACGTTCTGCTATCGTTAGATTTGTTTTTGCAGCTTCCAGATCTATACTGTCACTTTGTACTTTAAGATTTGCTTGTAATAATTTATTACGTGCCTGTTCTAGTTTGAGTACACGCTCATTTTGTAATGCCGCTATCTGATTATCGAGTGCATTTACTTTACCTTGATACGCTGAAACAGAATTTGTTTTTGCATTAATTTGCTGTTCTGTTCTAGTAATTAAATTAGGATCGAAATACTCATTTTTTATTTCAGAGATGTGCATAATCGTATCTCCTTTCTTTACATAATCTCCTTCTTGGACATACCATTTTTCAATACGACCGGGAATAGGTGATTGTACTGTGGTAGCTCGTTGTTCAGGACGTAAAGTGGTGAGGTATCCTTTTCCTGTAATATTCTGAGTCCAGGGAAGGAATAATATAATAAAACCTATGATAGAAAAGGTAAGTAAAAATCTATTGAAATGCTTAAAATGTTTTTTATGCATCACCTTAGATATAGCCTTATATTCGTTAAGGTCTACTGTCTTATTTAATTTGTTTTCTGCAATATTAAGCATGGTTCTTATTTTTTGATGATAGATCCTTTTTCTACAATAATGTGATTGTGACAAAATTGTTTCCATTTAGGATTTTGACTTACAACTAAAAGTGTCCAAGGGTGTTCTTTTCCTGCTAAGAATTGAATTAATTTTTCAGCTTCAGTTTCGCTAAAATGATCTAAAGGGTCTTTTAAAATGAGTAGTTTAGGCTTGCGAATAATACTACGGGCTAATACGATTTTCTTTGCAATGGTATATGGAATTTGTCTTCCTTCTGGATAGATAATGGTTTGTAATCCATTATCTAAACTTTTTACAAAATTCATGAGTCCTGTTTTTTCTAATGCCCATTGAATTTGCTTTTCTGAAATCGAGTAGTCTCCAAAAGTGATATTTTCCCTTAGTGTTCCTTCAAAAGGAGATTCTTCATTTAAGGACTGTCCGATATACGATCTATAATGATTAAGGTGAATACTTTTTAAGGATCTATCATTTATAAATATATCACCAGTACTAGGCTCAAAAATACCTGCAATAAGTCGTAATAAGGTTGTCTTTCCGGAACCTTGGGGACCTTGTACTATGTAGCTTTGTCCAGGTTGAAGTGTTAGAGAAACATCTTTTAAAATATGTTTATAGCTCACATCTTTCAGCTCAACAATAAGCTCAGTATCTTCATCTAAAGGAAGATCTCCTTCTTGAGGTTCTAGCTCTTTATCTACGACTTGTCCTATTTTTTCAAGTGAAGTCAATACATCATATACAGACTCTAAACCTGTAATCAATTTTTCGACAGAGCTAATCACTAAAAGAATAATAATTTCGGCAGCTACAAACTGACCAATATTCATCTGTTGGTTCAGTACTAGAATTCCTCCTATAAGTAAGAGCCCAGCAGTAACGAGGACTTTAAAACCAATCATTTGCATGAATTGAAGTACTAAAATTTTAAAGTGACCTTCACGTGCTCTTAAATATTCTAAAACAAGTTTGTCATTTTTTTCAAGAGCTAAAGAGGTCTGGCCAGAGAGTTTAAAACTTGTAATAGTTCTAGCTACTTCTTGAATCCAATGGGCTACTTTATACTTTTGTTTTGACTCATCAAGACTTGTATCTAATCCTTTTTGAGCAGTGAATTTAAAAACTAGATAGACTAAAAAGATAAGTAACACTCCATAAATAATAAAGAATGGGTGATAAAAGGATAATAATAATAGTCCAAATGTGATTTGTAAAATTGCTGCTGGAAAATCAATTAAGATTTTTGGTAAACTTTTTTGTATGGTTAATGTATCAAAAAAACGATTTGCTAATTCTGGAGGATAAAAGTCACTCAATTCACTCATCTTAATTTTTGGAAATCTATAGGCAAACTCAAATGAGGAACGTGCAAATAGTTTTTGTTGTACATTTTCAAGTATACGCATTTGCATAAGTTGTAAAGCACCTACAAATATGGTTCCTACGGTTACTAGGATAACCAATATGACCCAAGAAGTACTGAGTTGAGCTCCTTGAAGTAAATTAATAATGGCTTGTATTCCTAGGGGAAGAGATAAACTCACTAGTCCTGCAAAAATGGCATAAAAAATAATTTGTTTAATGTCTTTTCTATCTAATTGTAATAAACCTGTAAGACGTTGGGTAGCTGTAAGAACAGTTTTAGCCATGTTATTTTAAATTTAATGTATTGTGTACTAAATGTGTAAAATAATCTGTTGGAGATATGGTATCACCACAATCTGTGATCGAGGTAAAGTGCTCCTTTAAAAAGTGTTGATGTAGTGTGCCTTCTAAGACCGTACTTGCCAAACTAGCAGGGTATGGGTACGAAGGGTTGACATCATGAATGATTTCGCGTAAGCGTGTCACCAAACGCTTATAGATTAAAAAATACCCCTCTTTATTTTCGGCATCTACTTCTTTCGTAAGGTATGATTTTGAGTATTCGCTAATGATAATCTTACTAAGAACTACTTCGTTAATATGAGAAAAATTAGAATCTTCTTGAATTACTTGCGTTACAACTTCTAATGCTCTCTGTAATTTTTGTTGAGGATCATTGAGTGCTGCTGTAGAGAATACTAAGCGATATTCCATCCATCCCCAATACCAACTTGTTAAGTATAGTAATAGTTTATGTTTGTTTTCAAAATAGCGATAGATAGAGCTCTCATTAGACCCAATATGAATACCTAATTTTTTAAAGGTAAATTCTTCAAAACCTAATTGTTCTATAAGGATAATACTATTTTCAACAATGCGTTTTCCTAAATCTGAAGATTCAGGATCTTTTACGTATAACTTTTCGTGTACGCTAATTTTTAGATTTTGAAGTAATCGATGCATGGTTTAATATAATTGATTTCAAAAGTAATAGTATTACTATCAATAATAAATAGTTTAACTCGCTTTTAACGTGTGTAACTACCTTTTGTATTTAATTTTGATACCAATTCATTAAAGAGGATGTGTTATGATGTTATTAAATGTAGTGTCTCATAGTGCTGAGCAAGCAAGAGAAATTGCTATTTATTTACTTGATAGAAAGCTTATTGCGCAAGCGACTATAGGAGAGAAGAAATTATATGAACTCAATGAACAGCATGAGTTAGAAGGCTCAAAGAAATTTGTGATTAAGGGGATATCTAAAGCATTACTTTTTGATACTATAAATAAAAAAATAAGAAAAAAGTACCCAGAACTGATGCCTACAGTGTTTGCAGAACCACTTATTTATATAGATTCAGAACAAAATGAAACATTTTTAGAGCGTATTGTAAAAGTATAATAGGTTGCTATTGGCGTTCTATAAACGTCATAATAGCATTTGTGTATGCATCACCACCTACATCAAATAAATTGTAGTGATTAGCACCTTCTACTGGATAAAAGGTTTTGTCTTTAGATTGTAGATTTTCAAAAAGTGCTTGCCCATATTTAAAATTAATGTTTGGGTCACTAGTTCCATGTGCTAAGAAGATAGATTGCTTGATATTTTTTACAGCATCTATGGGACGTACTTGTAAAGGGTCAAATTTGCCTATTTCTCCAGCACGTTGTAGTGCATGTTCACAAATAGGTTTTAGGCCAATGCCAAATGAATAGCGCTTTTGATAGTCGTATACGATCGTATTTAAATCTGTAAAGGTACTTTCTATCACTCCAAAATCTAATTTTGGTTCTATGGAGAGTGCTTGTAGTGCGACTGCTCCTCCCATGGAGTTTCCCCAAATTCCAATAGGGATATTTGGGTAGCGTTTTTTTACTTCATTAACAATAATAGAGACATCTTGTTTTTCATGAAATCCGTAGGATATATATTGACCATCGCTTTCTCCATGACCTCGCGCATCATACACTACAGAAGCAACTTGTTGATTTGCTAATGATTTTGCTAATTCATAGAAATGTTCTTTCCCACCTCCAATACCATGTAGTAATAGCATAATACTTTTGGGTTCTCCTTTTTCAGGAGTGATCCAATACCCTTTTAAATGCAAGCTATTATTTATCTTAAAAGAAACTTCTTCTGCATGTAGTCCTATCTCTGAAGGAAGCGTTGTTAATGGTTGTTTATGACGAGATATGATGGCGTAAGGTAATACGTTATGTGTTATATATAGTACGGAGATACTAATTAATACTAAACATATCCCTGCTATTTTACGTTTCCTGTATTTCTTTGCCATATTGATTTTCACGCTTTACTATATCATTAGACTATTTTTTATTTATAAGGTTACAAAAAAGGAATAGCATCTTAAAAAGATGCTATTCCTAGTGGTAATTATTAATATTTAGAATAATTTATTTTTTAATAAGTCTTACAGTCGTTATGCTTGTTGAGGTGCGTGCTTGCATAAAATATACCCCTTTTGATAACTCTTGTAGATTGATGTTTTGTGATGCTTGTATCGTTTCTTCTCGTAGTATTTTTCCTTGAATATCTATAATAGCAATTGTAACGAGTTCATTAGGATATCTTAAGTTAATTGTTACAATATCTGATGTAGGGTTTGGATATATTGAAAATAATGAACTATCTGGTGAATCTAGAGAGAGCGCATCTGTTTCAATGATAAAGTTTGAAATAGCTCTACAACCCGTTGTGGAGTTCATAGTTCTTACATATATTGTTTGTGGATTAGCTATATTTTGATAAGCATTAGGCATAGCAATAGCATTCACTTGTGCTTCGGCATCTTGTTGGGTTTCATAATAGCTAATTGTAAAATCTGTAGGATCTTCCCCATTTAGAATCATAGGGATATTTACAGTAAGATCAAAAATAGCAAGTCCATCTTGATCTCCCTCATCGATAAAAAGATCTTCGGGAGTTCCTAGACCAAAATCTCCTTCAAACTCTACAGTGACTTCATCCATAAGTACATTATTATTTGCAGCAGTGACTTCTAGTCTATAGTCACCAGATGTAGTCACATCAAGTAAACTATTAGTCTCTCCACTTATTGGATCATATGTACTGGTAGTAGTATTAAATTCAAACCATTGGTAGCTTGCAGTATCATCTTCTGGAATTCCTAAAGTCTCTATGCTATTTCCACAAGGTGCATTTCCATTACTTACCATTCTATCCATTCCTAAGTCTAACTGAAAACCAAAGGATTCACTAGCTAAGAAGATAGCACTGTCAAAAATAGTATCTGCATTATCGGCAATCACTAATTTAATTGTGTATTCATGTCCAACAATGAGTTCTGTAGCGACCATAATTTCTACAGTTTGCCCATTAAAGTTTGTAGCCGCAGTATTTTGATCATTAAAGGGGCTAAAATTATAACGATCAAAAAATGTTTCATTGACTGCGGGGCATAGTCCAGGGACTTCTGGGTGAATATTTATGACAGAAATAGGTGTTTCTGTACCTGGAATGAGCGCGATATTTTCAGCAATTCCAGTATTAAGATCTGTAAGTATAAATGCAAAGGAATCTGCAAATGTACATTCAAAATTTTGATCATATTCTTCTGAAGCTAATACGAAGTTTAAATTTAATTGATTGACATATGGAGTAAAATCAAATTGTAAGAAAGAAGCATCATTAGAATTTGAAGTATCTGTAAATATTTCAAGATCAATATCTCCTGACCAACCTCCATTAGATTGTATGTTTAGATTTGGTCCTGGTGCTTGATTGATATTACCTGTGGTAAGAACAACTCCAGAAAAGGGAAAATCTGAGTTTGCATTAGAAAATGATCCAATACTAGTTGTATTTCCAAAATCACTTCCAGATTGTGATTGTATATTTGTTACTTCCACTACCGAACCATCTAAAAAGATTGCTTCTATAAGTTGTTGTGGTGTCATGCTATCGTCAACAGTTATCTGCGAAAAAGAAGTTGCTGTTGTACATATTAAAATAAAGAGTAGTAGTTTTTTCATAGTTGTTTTAGTGTTTATTTATAAGACTGATAAAGTTATAAATGGTTGCTTATCAAGTTGTAAATTATTTTCATTACTTATTAGTTTAGAAATATCTTACCCTCTTTTTTACTTAAAATTCAAGCTCTTTAATTTTTGTGTTTCCATAATAGAGTGTGCCATTGCTTATATTTTCAGGAAGTATAAAGTACATTCTAATTCCTCTAGATCTTAGTTTTTTAGGTACAAAGTATAATATATGTTCTTCAGGTTTTTTTCGCGTACCTAGATTTATTGGGAGTTCGAAATTTTTGATACCTTCTTTATTATAATCTAGGTATGTGTCCTTGATATCTGGATTGTATTTATGATAACTTTTTTTATCACTAGGTTTTGTTTTTGAAACTTTTGAAAAGTGCCACCAATCCGTAAAGTTCTTAAATAAAATATCTACAGGTCTAAGCCTTACTTTTTCATTTTCAATAATTAACGAAAATTTATTAGGATCAAACAGCTCTTTCTTATTATTAAGGTTTTTCATTTTAACCCTAGTTACGATTGTTTTTGCATCTTTTGATCTTGTATATACATTTGAAGGATTAAATAGACTTGCTTCTCTTCCTTTTACATATTCGATACTTACTTGATCTTCTTCTATATTAATCTTTTGAGAAAAGATGTTTTGATTTAAAAATAGGCTTAAAAAAATGATGAATACTACAGATTTTCTCATAAAGTAAATAGGTGTTTTAAATATCTAATGTATATGTTATAATTATTTAATCTATAGAACATTTGTAATTTAACAAGTATCTGTGATAAATGATGTTTTTTTGCTATAGATAAAGCGTATATGGTCATGTCAAAACTAGCTGTTCATCTTTTTTATAACAAATAGTACTGTATAAGATTCACGAATTTTAGCAACTTCAAACAATGAATATAATACAGATGGAAGAATGATATTTTAAAAAATTAAAGGTTGCCTATACTTTCTAGGCAACCTTTTATCTTTTAAAATTCTATGTTATTATTTTAACATAATACTTCAGCGCACACTTCAATAAGAAATTCATTTTCATTTTCCAGAGCTGTAGCGACACAGTTATTAAAATGCTCTAGATGCTCGCAAGTAGCACCATTAACTTCTTTAGCTTTTTCTGTTGAAATTTCAAATGATTTTAAATTTTTTAAACTTTTCATAATTAAAATAATTTTAAGATTAATAAATAATTTACTTAAAACTAGGTGGTTATGTGTTTTTGTGCAAATAGTAATACACTATATTCATGAATTTCGGCAACTATAAAGAATCGCCGAATATCTCTTACCAATCAAAGAAAAATAAATTCAAAAAAAGAGCTATCAAAATTGATAGCTCTTTCATATTCATTTGTAAAAAGGATGTTCTATTCTTCTTCAGAAGGTTCCATAGTATGGAAGACATTCTGTACATCATCATCTTCTTCTATTTTATCTAATAACTTATTGACGTCTGCTTCCTGTTCTGGTGTTAGTTTTTTGGTTACTTGCGGGATACGATCAAATCCAGAAGAAATAATCTCTATGTTGCGTTCTTCTAAAGCTCCTTGAATAGCTCCAAAACTTTCAAAAGTGGCATAAATATGAATTCCATCTTCATCTTGAAAAACTTCATCGGCACCATAATCTATAAACTCTAGTTCAATTTCTTCTACATCTTGACCTTCTGCATTGATACAGAAGTTACACGTATGATCAAACATAAAGACAACAGAACCCGAGGTGCCTAAACTTCCATCACATTTATTAAAATAGGAACGCACATTGGCAACGGTACGCGTATTATTGTCGGTAGCTGTTTCTACAAGAATAGCGATACCATGTGGAGCATATCCTTCAAAAACCACTTCTTTATAATCGCCTTGACTTTTATCTGAGGCACGTTTAATAGCACGCTCTACATTGTCTTTAGGCATATTTACAGCCTTGGCATTCTGAATAACGGCACGTAATCTAGAGTTACTATCAGGATCTGGTCCACCTTCTTTTACAGCAATTACAATATCTTTTCCAATACGTGTAAACGCTTTAGACATAGCGCTCCAGCGCTTCATTTTACGTGCTTTTCTAAATTCAAATGCTCTTCCCATATATAAACTTTAGTTAGGGCTGTAAAAATAATAAAAAGTAAGACTTTTCAAAACACCTATGCATTGAGAATATCTTCAATAGCAGCAGCTAGTTCAAAATCATTTTCAGTCACGCCGCCATGATCATGCGTAGTTAATGTGATAGATAACTCATTATATACATTACTCCAATCTGGATGATGCTGTAAACGCTCTGCTTCAAACGCAATACGAGTCATCGTAGAGAAGACTTCTCTAAAATTTTCAAACTCTAAACTGGTATGAATTGCATTGTCTTCATATTCCCAATCTGGAAAATCTTCTAAACGGTCTTTTATTTGTGCTTCTGTAAGTTTCATTGCTATTTGTTTTAAAATTTACTGTTTTTAGAATATCTATTCATCATACATACTCATGTCTCTAATGTACATAATTCCGCTTTCGCGAAAGCGTACTTAGCAAAAAAATAACATACCATTATCATAGATTTAAAAATGAAGCGATACTATTCCCGCACACTCCAAATCTCGTATATGGGATTTCCTTTACTGGAAATTCCTGAGTGATGCCAAGCACCATCAATAAGTTCATAGGTAAATGCTAGACTACGATTCACTTTAGAATCGTCTTTTGAGAAAAATTCGATATTTTCTGTGTAGGTGCCACCTATAGTAGTGTAGGTGCCACCACCTGTTCCTTTAAATTCTTTGGTTGCGGTATTATATGCAATCCATTGAAATCTAGTTCCGGAGAGTATCTTCATGGTTTTTCTAGGTCTGCTTGTATCTCGTGTTTGGGTTTTACCATCACGAACTCTTCCAGACATTAACCAAGCCCCTTGAAGCTTACCAGGTGTTCCATTGTCTATTCTTGTCAACTTCGTAGGGTTACCTACTATTTGCAGGGTGCTATCTGTGATGGCTACTTTAAATTGCACTTTAGATCCTACTCTTTCTGGATAGTCTGTATGAAACTCTACCATTTCGGTCATGGTATCTCCTACTAATGACCAAGTACCTCCATTGGAACTTATAAATGCTCCTGTGGTAGCATTGTAGGTGGTGATGACTTGATATCCATCGGCAAAGATGACAACACTGTGTAGCTTTTCATCACTATCTGTAGTGGTATAAACTTCCCAAGCTCCCCTAATATTTTGTGCATGCATTCCTATCGCTAAGAACATACACATGAATAGCATACTTATTTTTTTCATGATGCGGTATATTATTATCACTTATAAAAATACAACATCTCTAGCTGTTGTGCATTTTGAATAGATTTCTTGATTTTTTTCCCTACCTGAAGGGTGAATTGAAGAAACCTTCATTACTTCCTTTAGGATTTGAAGAAAATAATGAAGATTGATAGGATACTATGACGGTTGTTTGGTCAAAATGCACAACAGGTTACCTCTATTTATACATAGCGCGTTCAATATTACATACCTTTAACAAAATCGGAGAACACTTTTTTGTGAAGTGCCAGATCCATATTTCCTGAAAGCGCTACACGAGCAATATAATCTTTATCTCCTTCTTTGGTCGTTCCTTGTGTAGAAGTTGCAGGAATGGTCCAATAACATCCTTTTAACTGTCCATAACTCACACAGTATTTGCTCTCATTTGGAATTTCTGTGATCATTAAGTTAATGAGTGTATGATTTAAGGCTCTTTTATAGGCTTCTCTTTCTTCTTCTGTAGTTCCTTTGGTAGGAAGATCTAATGAAAATACAGAAGGCGTAAATCCTTGTGCGGCTAATGCCTCAGAAACAAAATTAATTTTTGCTTCAGGAAGTACCTCTTGAATAAAAGTGACAAATTCGCGTGTATTTTTATATGCCTCTTGAATTCGTTGATTCATAGAAGGTAATTGCTCAGCAAGGAGTTCATATTGCAATGCTGTAGCCTCGTTATCACATACTATTAGATGTGTTTCTATCTTATTCATTAATGTTGCGGCTTTTTTATTACCTACACAATATCCAGCAGTACATTTTCCGCCACTAGGAAATTTAGATCCGCTTGCATATGATATAGCTCTTACAGTCGAAAGTATTTCTCCTTCTCCTAAGAAAAGCACATTAGGACAGAATGTTTGATCTAAAATAAAAACAGGATCAACCGCTATTTCGCCAGTCGCTGTTTTTCGCTTTTTTTGTAATGCTTCTTTTAATTTTATTAAATCAGGAACTTCTACTCTTGGGTTTGTAGGGATTTCAGCAATGATATACGGTATTGCATCTTCGTGTGCGATTTTATCTAAAACGGTATGAATGCTTTGTACCATATCATTATCGCCATCTACTGGTAAGTCTACAACTTCAACAGTATCAATACAAGCGGCAACACGTCTTGCTTGGTCATTGGTACCTCCATAGCAATTAGGTGGCACTACAAATTTGATCGCCTTTCCCTTGTGATTATCAAGAGCATCATGCACTAATCCCATCATAATCGCATATTGAATGGATAATCCGCTAGAACCAACAAGTGCTTTTGTTGCTGCGCCTGTGATAGTAGCAATAGTGTCTATTACCTTGGCTTTATCTGTTGCAATGGTATTTTTGGGAGTATCAGTTGGTAGATTTGCAAGCGATTGTAATGCAACAAGACAATTAGCTGGTGTCATGGCAATCGTTTCTCTTCTTCGTACATGCTGAATTTCTGAAATATAAGACTCGTTTTGTGCGCCATTTACTAATAACACACTTCCTAACGGGTCATTTAGATGCACATAAAAATCAATATTTGAAATGCGTCCAATATCAAAAATTGCTTCCTGTTCTGATATAAAAACGGTACTACCATTATAAGCAGGAATTTCTTCTAGGTTATCTACTTTTAAAGTATCAAATGTATAACCATATACACGTGATAATAGGTCACCATCAAAAATAGCAGGTAAGGTACCTGTATGCACAATCTGAGTATTCTTATGATCTAATAAATTCTTTCTAAGAACCGCTAGTATAGGAGTTGTATTTGAAGAAAAACTAATCACATGTTCTGGATGTATGTCATTCATTTTTGCAAGTGCCCATTCTAAGACACATGATAATGGATGTCCTAATCTGATATAGTCAAATGCTGTTGGCAATTCACTAAGGGCAGTTATCTCTGAATTATTAGTAGTGTATAAGGTTTCAAATTGATCTAAGAACTCTGTTTTTGCCAATGCTTCGTTATAAATATCAAGTCGATGGGTTGTTAGGTTTAACCAATCTGTAGGCATATTGTCTAATACATTTTTGATGTATTGTATGATGTTTGTATTTTTCATAAGCTTTGCCTTCATAGGGCAGATACTATGTATTATTTAATTTGTTTTATGGAGTATTTGGACGTTTTATGATAACGAGCATAGCATTATCATATACAGTTGTCTAAATTACTACAAAAAAGTATAATTTGCTTCTTTGTCGTAATTTTTGCGAAAAGTTTATAGCTGTTTTTTTATCAGTTTTGGAATCCGAATTTTAAAGAGGTTTTGACATTAGAAACGCTATCCCATATCGCTTAGATTGTAAAGAAGTTTTCTATTTTTTTTAATATTCCATTAACCCATTAACCCATTAACCCATTAACCCATTACATCATTGTACAATCTCACTAATTTGAATGATAGGTCGGGTATTAGTATAGTTTGGGATATCAGTTACGATTTTTTCGGCTACTGGCGCAAATGCTTCTTGGTAAGCTTCTAGAGAATCAAAATATAAATATCCAATAGCGAGATAGGGGATAGGGTCATCCGGTGTACGTCCAGAAATACCTGTATCTATACGTAATCCTTTAAGTGCTTCCCCCATAAGATCAGCAACCATAGGCATGTGTTTGTTTGAGTAATAATCCATGTCAAAAGTTGTTCCGTCGCTATTAGGATATAGAATCGTCACTTTGACTCTTCCTTTTTTGTCAAGAGATGTTTCTTTTTGGCAGCTCATAACAAATGTACTTATAACAAAAAGTAGAAGAATGAAGTTCGTTTTCATGTAGCTATGATGTATTGATTGGGTATGAAGGTAAGAAATTTATGGAGTTGTTCTTCATCGTGTTTAGATGGATAATTTCCTTTATATACTTTATCGCTTCGCTCTCCTTTTGGTCGTGAACCTGCCGGCAGGTCTCGCAAGTTCGATTTACCATTTCATTCTCCCTCTGGTCGTGAACCTGCCTGCCGGCAGGCAGGTCTCACAAGTTCGCTTTCGCGAAAGCGTATAAAACAATCTTATAATTTTCTTAATTAATCATATATTTTTCATAAATAACGTAAGGAGAGATACTATGCTTTTTATAGTTTTATATATTTAGTTCATAAAACTAACTATCATGTATATCAAAAGGTTCATCACCATTCTCTTCACAATTTTACTTAGTATCTCTGTAAATAGTCAAAATGTAAAAGAAGTTTCTAGATACTGGACATCATTTTCGCAAACAGTAGAAGTTCAAACAGACTCGATAAAGAAATTTAAAGTGGTCGCATATGCAAAAACCGACACCAATGATGAAAAGGCTTGGTCTGGAATTTGGGCGAGAGTAGATAATAAACCCGAACAAGGGAGAGGTTTTTTTGACAATATGAGAGATAGGCCTATCAAAACAAATTTGTGGACTGAGTATACCGTCGAAGGGACGATAAATGCAGCTTCAGAAAAGATTGTTTTTGGAGGTATTTGTATGTATAATGGGAAGTTCTTTTTTGATAAGATAGAACTTTTTATAGAAGATGATGCAGGGGAGTATCAACCTGTAGAAATTAAGAATGCTAGTTTTGAAAATAAGGTAGCAGATCGCATTATTCCAGATTGGAGTCCAGGTATTTCTTCAGGTGAAATTTCTTTGGTAAGAGAATTTACCTCGAGTTCTAGTGATGATCGTGTAGATGGGAATTATTCGATTTTAATAGAAGGAAAAGATATCACAGATGATACCGGAAATCCAGAAGCAAGCCTTCCTAATATTGGTATTTTTATTACACTATTGTATCTGTTATTAATTGTACTTTCTTTGATGACGTATACATCCTCAACCGATGAAAATAAGTGGTCTAGCGTTGGAAAAATAGGGTTCCGTTTTTCATTTATCTATTTCCTATTAATTATTCTTTTTCAAAACAATGGTGCCTATCCTTATTTTGAATATATATCAGAGAAGCCTATCGAGCTCATGCAAAGTTTTGCTACTTGGTTTGGTAAAGCTGTTGTTGGGATTCCATATGATGTAAATACAGGGCCTAATGGTAGTGGAGATACCACCTATGATTATTTGGTTGTTTTTATTGTTTTTCTAACGGCTGTCATCGGAACTTTGATTTGGTCTCTGTTAGATAGAAAACGTACTAATTATAAAAAATTATATTACTGGTTAACGACAGGAATGCGTTATTATGTGGGATTAATGCTTATTGGTTATGGCTTAGTAAAGGTGATTCAGTTACAGTTTCAACCTCCTAGTTTTTATAGATTGATGGAGACCTATGGCGAATCTTCTCCTATGGGATTAGCGTGGACTTTTTTAGGATTCTCTGAAGGCTATAATATGTTTATGGGAATTGCTGAAGTACTAGCAGGGTTATTATTATTTAGACGTACGCTTACTTTTGGCGCTGTGATTACCTTAATGACTACGATGAATGTGATGGCGGTTAATTACTTCTTTGATGTCCCTGTGAAGATCTTATCTACACATTTGGTATTGATGACCGTATTTCTTTTATCACGTGATATTAGGAAAGTAATGCAGTTTTTAGTCACTAATAAAGCCGTAGAAAAATTAACAACGATTCCACGACCTCCATTGAAAAAGTGGCTAAGGATTAGTTTAGGTGTCTTAAAAGGATTGATCGTTGCGTATGCCTTAGGGTATGGTCTTTATAATGCCATAGATTCTAAAGAAGTATATGGTTTAAATGAGCCTAACCCACCACTATACGGGATTTATGAAGTAACCAATTATGTGGTAAATGGCGATACGCTTGTAGATTACAATAGTGATGTGCGTTGGAAAGAATTACGCTTTGAAAGAGCGGGTAGGGTACAAGTACAAAAAATGAATAAGAAAAGGGTGAATTATAACATTGTGATTGATTCTACGGGACAACAAAAGATTACATTTTCACCTTCTGATGATGCTACTAGCTCTTTTGATTTTGAGTATACGAAAACAGAAAACACCTTAGATTTTCACTACATCTTTAAAAATGATACTATCTCTGGGAAAACCCGAAAATTAGGAGAGGAGGACTTTTTATTGATTAATAGAGGTTTCCATTGGATCAGTGAATATCCTTATAATAGATAATAGATAATAGATAAGAGAATTGTGAGGCGTGTCAGGATGCTGTTTTATTGATGTAAACCATCGTGACACGTTTTACAGATAGAGACAAGCCATTTGATAGGTTCTTTGCCAATGTTCTTTTTTGCATATCGTTTGTGATGGACCTTATACCATTTACTAATTGAATTTACCGTAATAAAACGTCCTTTTTTCCTTTCTATTTCAGAATAAAAAGAAGCCGTAGCGAAGGCTATGCCTTATTTCTCTTCTTCATATAAAGAAAAAAATAATCATTTTCTTTTCTAGTAAATTCAATTAACAACTGGTATGGGTTGCTCGCTTTCCACAATACAGACAGGTCCAGTTATCTCGTTTTAAAACGACATAGCGTTTGCGTTTCCAGGCGTCTGATTTTAGATAGACGTTCCGGTAGTAGTCGCGTCGTTTTTTACGTTTTCTGTTGAATAACCACTTATCAAACCACCATTTTCCTATCACGAGGCATAGTAGGAAGATGAGTATGGTGAGTTCTTTCATGATGGGTTATTCAAGGAGTATTTGAAAGTACTTGTTATAGATGAGTGCTAGCGGGGTCGAAATGACGGAGTCCTACGTCTTACAGCAAAGTGGTCTTATGTCACTAATTATTCTTTCTCTTTTGTCCATATATTATTTGAATATAGAGCGTCAGTATAATTACCTGCCTTAAGTTCTATTGATTCTAACAGATTTAGATCTAGTATTTCTTTAGTAAATACATCACTATTTTTCCAGCATTCTGGACTAATTATCTCGGTCTTTTTTGTACCATCATAATAGCTATAAATTAATTCAAAAGCTAAAGGAAGTCCTCCTTCATTTATAATCGTTAATTTATTGTCTTTTATCCCATCATTTTTAAGATCAGGATAACCAAAATTAAAATACCATCTATTCCAAAACCAATTTAAATCTTTACCAGATACATCATTAAAAGTGAAAAAGAAATCATAAGGGGTAGGATGTTTTCCCTTCCATCTTTCAATAAATGCTTTAAAACACTTATTAAAAGTTTCTTCTCCAAGTAAATAGTAGAGTGAGTAGTAAGAGAATGAACTTATTGTATATGAATTAATCCCTGAATATTTTGGTCTAGTATATGTTGGAACCATCATTGGTACTACCCAATGTTTGGTAATATATTGGTTATCATATTTATATTTTAAAAGTTCAGGACTAAAATATTCAGCAAACTCTGCCCAACCTTCATCCATCCACCCATACCTTTTTTCATTAATACCCATCAGAAATGGGTAGTACATATGAAACATTTCATGAAGAGTTAAACCAAAATTTGCTTGATAGTCAGAGATCTCATAACCTAAGGATTCTGAAAACTCTTTACCATTCCATACATCATCGTTAGCCATTCCAGGAAATTCCATGCCTCCAGCATAATTACCATTGAAAATTGTGAAATTATTATATGGAAATGGATATTTTGGAAATTTATTATGAAATAACTTAAGTGATTCTTGTTGAGCTTTAAGAACTGTTGAAAAACCACTATTTTCTATATCATAAACAATATTTAAAAAGTATTCACCCATTTCGTCCTTGTAGGAAGTAGCTTCCCAAATAAAATGATCACTTAATGCAAAAGAAAAATCTGGTATTTTATTTACTTCATATTTCCAGAGATTATTATTAACCTCTAATCCAATATCAGATTTACCAATAATAGTAATTGATTTGAATGAATTTTTAGCTTTATTTAATCGATTTAGAATTTTTTTAGGAAATATTTCAGATGGATTTTTTAGTTCTGTACTTGACCAAACCATGTAGTTTTTAGGTACTTCAATTTCAACTTTAAAATTTGCTACATCATGATAAAATTCTGAAGTGGCATCATATGTAATATTATCCCAACCATGAATATCATCAAATACAGCAACCTCAGGATACCAATAAGCTATAAACATTGAAGTACTATCTATTGCGCCAGACCTTCTGAATCTTTTACTTGGTATGGTATAATGCCATTTATATTCAATATTTAATGTATCTCCACTAGATAGAGGTGAAGTTAATTGTAATGAGAACTGTGTGTCGGAAATTTTAAATTGATTTTTATCTTTTAAATTGATTACTAGTTCCTGCAATTTAACTTCATCTATGATCATCCCTTTATTAGCTTCAGAATCTTTAGAGTCAATTTTCTGTTTATAATAATTAGGGTATGCATGTAATAATATGTAATTCAGAGATTCTGGACTATGATTAATATATTGTACTTTACCAGTACCCTGTAATAACTTATTACTTGGATTAATCTTTACTTTTAAGTCATAAGATGTATTATTTTGCCAGTACTTATTACCAGATTCTCCTGTATAACTTCTTGTTTCATTCTCGTATGCTTTTTTAAATTCTAAAGACATAGGAAGTTTTTGTGCATAAGAACATAAACAAACAAGAAAGCTTCCAAAAAATAATATACTTTTCATTTCTTTTATTTTTTACTCAAATGTAGTAGAAAATTTTATTGATTATAATTTTCATGTATAATCTAATTTCTTAATACGCTTTCGCGAAAGCGGAAAAAAAGAAATAATTGGAGATTGTGGATTGCTGATTGTGGGTTTTTGATTAAAAAAGTCTTATGTCCTACGTCCTATAGCAAAGCGGTCTTATGTCATTATTTACGAGTCAGCATTTCGATACAATTTCAGCTATGATAAAATCACTCAGTCGCCTTACTTTTGTTTGTGTTTAGACTACAACTTCTGACTCCCAGCAACCACTTCTTCATTGGTGATTCCTAAATGTTTAGGGAGTTTATTGTCTCTAGGTAGTACGGCTAAGTAACGATCAAAGTTACTGGTATATACATTTTTATAGAGAGGCTTTCGAGGGATATCAAACATCGCGATTAAGTCCTGAATAAATTCTTTATGATGAATCAAATCAGAACTGCCTAGATGGAAAATACCAGCTAATTTTCGATTGATAATATAATGTACTTGCTGACTAAACTTGGAGTCGGTGGTGGTATTGATAATCAAATGCGGAAATACTTCAATAGGTTCTCCGAGCAAGAGGTTGTTTTTGAGTTCGCGTATACGTTCTGACTGCACACCAAAAACCATCGGTAATCGTACAATGGCATATTGTTTTTCAGACAGGTGTCGCATGAGTAAGGTTTCGATACGTATTTTTAGTTTCCCATAAATACTTTCAGATAGTGTCTTGTCATGCTCATAACTAGGGTAGTGGGAGAAGGCGTCAAAGACATTGGCGCTCGATAGAAAAACTACACGACAACCACTCATAGCGGCATATTCCGTAATGAGTTCGTGTGCTTCTAATTGTGCAGGAAACGGACCTCGTAATGCCGATACGATGACAGAGGGGCGTACTTTTTTAAGTAATTCAAACACGTCATCGGCGATGAGGTCGTACCTAAAAAAGTGTTTGTTATCGCTATATATTTTTCCAGAATGATAGGTGCCATAGGTATCGTAATATCTATAGAGCTCCTTATAGAGTGCAGCACCTAGAAAGCCAGAGGCGCCTAGTATCAATACTTTATCTTTTGATTTTTTGTAAGCGATAACAAGGGGGAATTTCAATAAGAAGTTAGCAAATGATTACAAAAGAATCGTTAGCTAACTTCTTAATGTATGATAAAAAATGTTTACTTATCCTTTTTTATAGAAGGGTGGTCTTACAACGGTTGCAGGGACTGCTTTCTTGCGTATCTGTATGTTAATTTTTGAATCTGACTTACTATAGGCAGTGGCTACATAGCCTAGACCAATTCCTTTTTCAACGGAAGGTCCCATGGTACCTGAAGTTACGTGACCAATTTTTGTTCCTTCATCATCTACAATATCATAGCCTTGACGAGGGATTCCACGTTCATCCAAAACAAAACCAACTAATTTTTTAGTAACGCCTGCTTCTTTTTGAGCTTTTAATGCTTCACTATTGACGAAGTCTTTGGTGAATTTTGTCACCCATCCTAAACCAGCTTCTAATGGAGAAGTCGTATCATCTATATCATTACCATATAAACAATATCCCATTTCTAGACGTAAAGTATCACGGGCTGCAAGTCCTATAGGTTTAATCCCCCAATCGGCACCTGCTTCAAAGACTTTATTCCAGATCATGGCTGCATCTTTATTATGGCAGTAAATTTCAAAACCACCACTTCCGGTGTATCCTGTTGCACTAATAATTACATTCTCTGCGCCAGCAAATGGTCCTACTTCAAACGTATAGAATTTGATAGCAGAAAGATCTGTATCTGTAAGCGATTGCATCGCTTCGGCAGCTCTAGGCCCTTGAATAGCCAATAAAGAGAAGTCTTCAGAGATATTTCTAAGATTCACTCCATAAGAATTATGTTTATTAAACCAAGCCCAATCTTTATCAATATTAGAAGCGTTTACAACAGCAAGGTATTCTGTTTCTTTAATGCGGTATACAATCAGATCATCTACGATGCCTCCATCTTCATTGGGTAAACAATTGTATTGTGCACCACCCACACCAATCTTAGAAATATCATTAGAGCAGATACGTTGTAAAAAGTCTAATGCCTTATCTCCATTAATAAGAAATTCTCCCATATGGGATACATCAAAAACGCCTACGCTTTTGCGAACAGTTTCATGTTCGGCGTTAACGCCTTCATAAGATACAGGCATATTATATCCAGCAAAAGGAACCATTTTTGCTCCTAAAGCTTCATGTATTGCGGTTAATGCAGTGTTTTTCATTTGTGTGATTTTTTGCAACACAAATGTACATAAAATGAAGTGCTAAAAATAGCTTTGTGAACCCCAAATTATGGATTTAATTCATGCGATTTTTTCGATCTTCTTTTGTAGGGAAATACAAGTTAGAACTACTATAAGATGTGCCAAAATTCTGAGCACCTGCATATACTTGTTGAATAGCATCTTCTACTTGTCGTGCACTTAATTCTTTTAATGGATGCATAAACACAGACCAAAGTACTCCATCAGAAATAGCATACTTAATATCTAATGCTGTATGAAAGTTGGCTTCCAAACACTTATTAATTTCAGTAGGCGTTAGTTTATCTGTTTCTATGATGGGCGCGATACACCGCATTCTATTATGAAGTTCATCTGTAAGACAAATGATTTGTGTATCACCTACAATAAATTGCCAATGACCGTTGCTTCCTTTTATATCTTCTATAAGAGAGTGAAATATGGTATCTAGTTGTTTATTATCCATTAATCAATTTTTCTTTTTTTACTATAAATCCAGGCAAAAAATTTTTTTTCTGCAAATGCCCGCCCCCAGCTATTATGTCCTACACTTTTATATAATGTAAGTTTAGGTTTTGCCTTTGCTTTTAAAAGTGAGCGATACATAATTTTAGAATAATAGGGAGGAACTACCTTATCTTCTTCTCCATGAAAAATCCAAACAGGAGTTTCTTTAGCCCATTTAGAGACGTTATCAGGGTTTCCACCTCCACATATGGGTGTTGCTGCTGCAAAAAGCGCAGGTCGTCTAGCGAGTAGTTCAAAGGTACCCATACCTCCCATAGAAAGCCCTCCTAAATACACACGACTTTTATCGATATAGTCTTCTTCTAAGTATTGATCTATTAATGCTATCACTGCACTCATCGCCCATGTAGGTTTACTTTGTTTAGGGAACTTAAATACATTGGCGCCTGTTTTTTCGTTTGTACTATAGGTGCGTTGTGCCCAATAGTCATCTGCTGGGCATTGCGGAAAAATAACAATCGCTGGATAATTGGCGTTCTGTTTTATAAATAACTCACTTCCGTGTACGAGTTGTGCTTGATTATCATTTCCTCTTTCGCCAGAACCATGTAAAAAAATATGAAGAGGATAGGTTTTGGATTCATCAAAATCTATAGGTTTTAAAATACGATAAGGAAGTGTTTTATCTTGATGCTCAAAAGCGTCTTTACCAAAAACTTGTTTTTGAGCAATTGCTGTATATCCTATACATAGTACAAAGAGTAAGATACGTTTCATAAAGTAAGTATTATATGGATGTAAGATAACTAAAACTTATAAAATGAATTGGATAGAAATGTTAGTAACATAGTCATGTGTTACATAGGTATACGCTTTCGCGAAAGCGTATAAAGAAAGATAAAATAATTTATGTGAAAAATTTACATAAAGATTGTTTTGTAACTAATAAATAATAGTATATTTGCACCCGCAAAACACCAATTCGGGGTGTAACGTAGCCCAGTTATCGCGCCGCGTTTGGGACGCGGAGGTCGTCACGCTTGAGGCGTGACCACCCAGATAACAAAGAATATGTTCGTATATATATTATATAGCGAAAAACGTTCAAGATATTATGTAGGTCAAGCTACAGATATCGACAAAAGATTGAAAAGACATAACCTTGGTTTAGTACCGTCTACAAAAGGCGAAGGACCTTGGGAATTAGTTTTGCAAATTGAAGTTTTATCTAGATCTGAAGCTATGATTTTAGAGAAAAAGATAAAGAAAAGAGGAGCAAAGCGATATATAGATAACCAATTCGGGGTGTAGCGTAGCCCGGTTATCGCGCCGCGTTTGGGACGCGGAGGTCGCAGGTTCGAATCCTGCCACCCCGACAAAAAAAGCCTAAAATCAATACGATTTTAGGCTTTTTGTTTTTTAGTAGGTAGTTTATTTTATTCTACACGTGTATAACTTTCTCCATGAAAACGATTTCCATCATCATCCAATTGAATCTGTTGATACGCTTTCTTTTCCATAACCAGTTCAAATCGGAATACTTGTGTGGTATCTACCACTCTCATCATTGGGCCAGATGCATATTCTAATCGCTCTTCAAGCATTCCATTTTTAATAGTATAGGTTCCATATCCAAACCATTCATTACTATCCGAAGGATCATTACGCGTCCACATTACTTTTCCTTTACTGTACATTTTGACTTGTCTATATCCGTTTTCATTTTCTACAGTTTCAGAGACTGTACCATCTTCATACATCTGTTGGTTTTGTAATTCCCAAACTCCTTCTAAAGATATTTTTTCATCTATTATATTTCCTCCATCACCCATAACGAGTGTAGCAACCATCAAGTAACAACTAACGAATAGTAACGCTTTCATAATTTTGATTTTTAGTGAAACATCGGTTTGATTCGAATGATATATTGAGAAATTTAGTATCACACATTACTATATACTAGTAACAAGGATGGTTTGTAAAATTTAGCAATAATGCCTGTATATAAAATTCGAATTTTAAATAATTGAGTACTATAAGATACAAAATAATACGCAGAATATGGTGTCTTTTAATTCTTAGGAAGTATTAGCTATTCCTTTTTTAAATAGGATAGGTATGCTTTAACGCTACACTTTTCTTTGAGGCGTGAACCTCACAAGCTCGCTTTACCATTTTCATTCTCTCTCCGATCGTGAACCTGCCTGCTAGCAGGAAAGTCTCGCAAGTTAGATTTCGCGAAAGCGTATATGAAATATGGACAAGAGAACAACAAAATTATAGCTCATCTATAGAGACTGGTGCTTGCTTTTCTTTTTCATTAAGAATACGTTTTATAAACTGATGAACTCTTTTTTCAGTGGCTTCAATCTTTATACAATACGTATCTCTGTATATACTATATTCATTTGCGTCTCCCTTATAGATCGTAAGTTTCCAATACGGAATTACGAATGCATATGATTCTAATAAGGCTCTAAAACCAATAATAATACCATTAGGGCGTAACTCTATGTTGCATTTATTACGGTATTTATCTAGAGCCAGTAAGTTTTGTATTTCGATACTAGACGACGTGATGATAAGATGACCAAGACCAATGCTACCTTGTTTGATTCTTTCAAAAAAGGGAAAAGGTTTTCCTACCTCATTGTCTATTTTTTTACGAATCTCAGGATTATTATAGGAGATATTTAAAAGCATTTTCTTTTTCTTATAAAGATATGAAATGCATTTAGCTTTATAGAGATAGATGTCTTCTTTTCCAAAAAGGATGGTCACTCCATCGCATTTCAGCTTTGTAAAAGATGTTTTTGTGATATACGTATTGTTCCCAGATGGCTTCTATTTGTTGGGTATACATTTTTTGAAATTGCGTTTCTATAATGCTATCAGGATGATTTGCAATGTTAGACATGACTAAAAGCTCTTTTAATTGCATGGCGCTTGCCATAGCATTGAACATCCCTTGAGAAGAGAGTGGATCAAAACTAATCGCAGCATCTCCTATCGCGGCCCATTGTAATCCAGTAACTTTTTCTAATTGTGTAGAATTTGCTGCGACTACTCCATGAAAAGTAATTTCTGCTTTATTCTTTTCTAGAATAGCTGCTATTTGCCTATTACTTCTAGAAAGTTCTAGAAAGGAATTTAGATCTTTAAAGGTACTGCGGTCTATTAAATCTGAGTCTGTTTGAAAAGCAATAACACGTTTGTTATTAGGAATAACAGCACTATACCACCAACCATTTTTTGTAGCTGTGATGGTGCTCATTTTATTTTCTTCTGTATTGGGAAGTGTTACCCAACATGCTATTAATTTATCAATAGGTATGCGTTTGATCCCTTGACTTCTTGCAAAATGAGACTGTCGTCCTGTAGCATCAATAACAAATTTTGCTTGTATATGATGTTCTTCAAGTGTTTCAGAAGAAGTAACAATATTCCACATATTATTTTCTAAAGAACTGCTTTGGAGTTTTGCAGGCCAGATATCCTGTACACCTCTTTCTACAGCCGATTTCCGGAGAAAGATTTCAAATGCTTTTCTATCTAAACTTTTACTCAACCCATCTGGATTGCGTAAATGATCTATAATATGTACTTGCTCACTACCCCAGTAGGATTGCATCCCTAGGTTTTGGATATAGAGTTGCTCTTGATGCGCATGTAGTGACTCTAATAATTGAAGTTCTTTAAGAATACGTTGTGCCGCAGGCGCTAAGGATTCTCCGATACGCTCTTTAGGTACTGCTAGCTTATCAATAAGCGTCACGGTATGTGTATCTATTAATGAGATGGCGGCAATGCAACCTGCAATACCGCCACCTACTATAAGTATATCTGTTTTTATGTTACTCAAAAACTAGTGCTCTTTTGGTATAAAACGTTCAAAACGAACCATTTTTTCAGGAACTCCCACAGATTTTCTAGGTTGTTTCTGATGTTGTGTCGTTTTCACTTGATCTGCCTTATGCGTTTTTGAAGCAAGTACATCTAATAATCGCTGTACACTAGGCGTGATCTTATAATCATCTACAAGTTCATGTTCAATTAATGTGAGTAACTGATCTTTTGCACCTTTCATTAAGAATTGCTCATTCAATAGTTTTTTATGCGACAAGTGCTTGACAGTAGTATCCAATAAATCTTTTTCTTTTCTACCCATACGCTTTTTACTACTCATGACTTTTTTCAAGTCTTTCATAGTATCAGCCAGTAGTTTTGCATGTTGTTCTTCACTAGGAATAATACCTACTTGCATTTCTGGCGGGAAATTAGGGTTATCAGTAACCCCTGGTCGTGGTTGAACAACAGCCAATTTATCAAAATATTTAACCATTTTATTGATTTGATTCGTTTGAGTGGGTGCTTCTCCATCCATAGGTAAATCATCTAACCAGAAATAACGATAGGCAAACGCCTCTCTACGTGTTTCTTCAGATAGTTTAGGATCAATAGCTTCTTTATAACGCTCTTCACTTAAGATATTATTAGGTACTCTGGCTGGCCAGAAAGTTGGTAAATATGGATCATAAGATGTTGTATACCCATCTCTACAACTAGCGGTATCTGTTTGCCATGGAATGGCCATCCAGCGTGTAATTCCTCCTGGTGGTTGTCCTCCTAATAAAGGACCTGCTGACATGGTAATCACATCGCCATTCATTGTAGAGCCATAATAACTGGTATCTGTTTTTGGTGTCTTTGGCGCATGCTTAAGTCTAAATGGCGCTGAGTACATTCCAGATGTTCGCATAGGCCATGTCATTTCACAACCTGGATGAAACGCATCTGCTAGGCAAAAATCCATTGCGGCTTTGGTTAACATATCAGGTTGTTCTGATATTGGGAGTTGATCTATATCTCTAATAACACCAGTGCTTAATTCTTCAAAATCAGCATCAAAGTCACCTTCTACCCATTGATCTAAAAATGATAATTGTAATTTAGATAAAGTCGAATGTTGACGTACAGATCCTTGTGATGGAATTGAAATTGCATCTCCATACATCCAAGGCCATAATTGTGGTGCTTCTGCTCCTGACACATCATAACGACGGAAATTATTTGAAATCGTTCGGCGCATCTCATAATTTGCAGATGATGGATCGCCTAATTTTCGCACCCATTCTTCAGAGGTATAATTAAATTGTCCTCCCCATCCAAAGGCACCGGCAAAACCTGCATTTACCCATTGTAAATTCGTCATACGTTCAAAAATGGGTAGAATATCTTTCATAAACGAAGGTCTCGCAGGACGCTCTAGCATTCCAGCTTGCACAGCTATATCACGCATTAAATCCCACATGGTACGTACCGATTTTTGCATAGGAGCATAATCAGGTGGCGCACAGACTACCCATGCTGGATCAACATTTAGAGGGACTCCTTTGTAAGTCACATCTGCCGTGATAGGACCATCAGAAGTATCATCATACCAACCTTCGTTATTTGCAAAGGTTACGGCAATATCACCTTTAATATTTTCAGACTTCCCGTGACCTCCTAACATAATGAGACGCCCTTTTTTATCGGTATGCATTTCTCCTAAATAGACTTTTTTAGATTGAAATTCTCCTTCAAACGTATGTCCCTTGGTAACATTAGGTTTTGAGATACTTTGTTTTCCTCCATCTATATGTAGGGAGTTTCTATCTTTTACATCGATATTACGTAACAATGATGGCGGTATATCTGGGTCATTTGCATCGGGAATATCTAAGGCAATTTGAAATTGATACCAAGAAGCCTTTTGATTTGCTAGATGGGCATGCCAAGTAATCTGAGTGTCTTTGTCAGGTGTTAATTCTTTAATCGCTTTTCCAGCTGCATTAAATCCATAAATCCTAAATTGAGCTGCTTGACGTTTTAAGGCGCCCGTTTTATCTCTATACGCATATACATCTTCCTTAGCTTCGGGAACATCTACTAGCGGACCTAAAAAATAGTCATTCTCACTATTTCCCACACGTGTGATTCCAATAGGAGGGTAGATACCCGCTCTTACAATGCAATCATCATCTTCATCGGTATTGCCTTGAAAAAAAGGACAACGCTGTTTGGGTTCCTGTAATTGTTGTCCATTGGCTTGGTGTCGTGTTTCTGCACTAGCGGCATACACCGTTTTACGCACTTCTGCAATCGAACCTATAGGTCTGTGTGCCGCAAGAGTTCGCCAGATATTAAATGATAAATTAGAACCGAACTCAGCCTGACCAATAGCCGTAATATCTTGTTGTGGTATGTGTAATTCTGCAATACAGATATATGGACTTTCTTTGGTACTCCAAACCACTTGTGCATCATCTAACGGCATGGTTTTATCATTTGTTCGCACCTGAATTTCAAATCTAAATTTTGCATCTCCATTACGAAGACGTTTTTCTAAATCCAATTTTAAGTAATTAGTATCATCAAAAGGAGCTCCTTTTGGTGTTCCTTCTTCTGGAACTAAACGATATTTTACAATCTGTGATTTTCCTAATTCAAAAGGAAGTATGGCCCAATAGTTAGCACTTAAACAACTTCCTTCTTCTTTTGCCATGGCCGCTAAAATTCTACCAACTTCTGGGTGCTTATCAATATAACTATCGTAATCTTGATCAATCACACCTGCAGTCGTAAAGGCACACATCTGTTGTGCATCTTTAGCGAAGAATCTGTCTATGTTCTGAAAGATAAAATCAGCGGTATCACCTTCACCAAATAAATTTCTTCCTTTCACTCCAAAGAGTTTTAAACCAACCCCTATAGTAGAATGTAAGTCGGCTGAAGTAGGCGAAGTATCACTGGAGAATCGCATGGCACATTCATAAGAATCACCTGCAAAAATGCCTAGCTTATATTTTTTAGGAATGTCTTTTTTGATTACAAAATTACCATAAGCAATACCGTGTTGTTTTCTAAACACAGCACGTTCAGCTGGTTTTTGACCATTTTCGATTCGGGTCTTTTGTCCCATTTCAACAAACATCTCTTTAAGACGTTGTGTTACTATTTTTGTAGTACCATTGCTATCCCAGCATTTTACATTGTTTGCTGTAGGCTTATCTACATTTTCTGGATTTGAGGATTCTTTACTCATGAGTATATTTTTGGTTACCCTTTGGTTTTTAACGGAATAAAAATTACAAAGAATATCAAAAACAGCGATAAATAGAAAAGAGTATTTTCGAAAAACAGGTATAATTACGGGGTTTATGTACGGGATTGATACCACATATTTACTTTTCCATCAATGCATTATTTTCCTCGTATATATAGGAGTAAATTATCTTGTTTTTATAGTATCTTTGCGCTTTGAAATGCCCGTAAAAACGGGCATCTTATGTATTTAAATTTGTATTATGTCCTTACAGCAAACGCTTACAATAGCCGTTAAAGAAGCCATTCAATCCATATATCAAGCAGAGTTAGCTGCGGTAGAGTTTCAAGCGACTCGGAAAGAGTTTGAAGGAGATATTACTGTAGTGGTGTTTCCGATGTTACGCGTGGTGAAAGGAAACCCTGTGCAAATTGGCACTCAAATAGGAGAGTATCTTGTTGAGCAAGTTGCTGAGGTGACTGCATTTAATGTGGTAAAAGGATTTTTAAATCTTGTGATTACTGATCGTTATTACTTAGATTTCTTCCAAGGAATTCAAGCAGATACACAGTTTGGATTTAATGCACCAGAAGGGAAGGCTGTGATGGTAGAATATTCTTCTCCTAATACCAATAAACCTTTACACTTAGGACATATTCGTAATAATTTATTAGGGTACGCTGTCGCGAAAATTATCGAAGCTTCAGGTAAAAATGTGTATAAAACTCAGATTATCAATGATCGTGGTATTCATATTTGTAAATCGATGCTCTCATGGCAACGATTTGGAAATAATGAAACTCCAGAAAGTACAGGTTTAAAAGGAGATAAACTTGTTGGAAATTACTATGTACGATTTGACAAAGAATATAAAGCAGAAGTCAAAGAACTTGTTGCTGCTGGCAAAACAGAAGACGAAGCTAAAAAGGAAGCCCCTATTTTACTTGAGGCACAAGACATGCTCCGTAAATGGGAAGCAGGAGATGAAGAAGTGGTAGCCCTTTGGAAAACTATGAATCAATGGGTATATGACGGTTTTGCAGTGACCTATAAAAATCTAGGTGTTGATTTTGATAGTCTCTATTACGAAAGTAATACGTACTTATTAGGAAAAGACAATATAGAAGAAGGATTAGAAAAAGGCGTGTTCTTTAAGAAAGAAGACGGTTCTGTATGGTGTGATCTTACCGATGAAGGATTAGACGAAAAATTAGTCCTTCGTTCGGATGGTACAGCTGTCTATATGACACAGGATATAGGAACGGCGATTCAACGTATCAAAGACAATCCTGATGTAGGAGGAATGATTTATACTGTAGGAAATGAGCAAGACTATCATTTTAAGGTGTTGTTCTTAATCCTTAAGAAATTAGGATATGACTGGGCAGAAAACTTATATCACTTAAGTTATGGGATGGTAGATCTTCCTTCTGGAAAAATGAAATCCCGTGAAGGAACTGTAGTAGATGCTGATGATTTGATTGTAGAAATGGCAACGACAGCAGAAACACTATCCAAAGAATTAGGAAAACTAGAAGGCTATTCTGAAGAAGAAAAACAAGAACTCTATAAGACGATAGGATTAGGAGCACTGAAGTATTATATATTAAAAGTAGATCCGCAAAAACGTATTTTATTTAATCCTGAAGAATCGGTAGAATTCCAAGGAAATACAGGACCTTTCATCCAATATACCTACGCGCGTATCCAATCAATATTACGTAAAGCAAAAGAGTTAAAGGTTGATACTTCTGTTATTTCGTTAAATGAATTACACGAAAAAGAAAAAGAACTCTTAAAATTATTACAGGAATATCCTACTACTATACAATTGGCAGCAAAAAATCATAGCCCAGCTTTAATTGCAAATTACACCTATGATCTTGCTAAAGGATTTAATTCTTTTTTCCAAAATGTAACCATATTAGGCACTGACAATGAAGCTGAAAAAGCATTCCGTGTGGCTTTAAGTGGAAAAGTAGCGCAAGTGATTAAGAGTGCTTTTGGATTGTTAGGAATTGATGTGCCTGAACGTATGTAATTTTACTAGTGAATCTTATAAGAATAGCTGTAACTAAGAATAGGTTTAGCTCTTGAGTAATAAAATAAATGAATCAATAAAGGTTCGGGAGAAAATCCGAACCTTTATTGATTTTATACTTATTGTATGTTTTTCCAACCTAAAGTATAGATTTCTTTATTATTTTACTAGAGTTACATAATCTTGAATGACTAACCACTCATTCTTCAATTTTACAAGGGAATAAAAATTCTTTAATGTGGGTTTACTAGGACTTGTAAGTGTCACCTTGATAGTAGCCATATGCTCTTCGATAAATTCAATAGCTTCATAGTTAATGTTCCTTTTATAACCTCCAAATTTTTTAGTTTTTATAAAAGATGCATAGGTTGATTTATCCAAAATAGAAGTAGCATCTTTTTTTGTGTCATATAGAACTACTCTAAAGTCATCATGTAAATAGTGCTTTAGTTTTTCTGCGTCATTGATATCTCCAGCGTGTATATAGGACTCTAAAGTTGATTTTACATCTTTCATAGTATTGTTTTGAGCGTTTGATTTACAAGCTATTAATAGCATCACTGTAAGAAGGGATAAAATTTTTGTTTTCATAGTTTTTAAATTAAATAATTACATTTATAGTTAGCTAGACAACTAAATAGGTAAATTTTAAGTGTCTAAATTTTTTTGAATTTTATTTAAAATGGATTTAATATGTTGACTTTCTTTCTCAGATAGTTCTTGTAAACCTTTAAGACGTATTCCTTCAATAATAGGTTGTAAATTATGAATTAGTGTTTTTCCTTTTTTAGAAATAGAAAGCGATACTTGTCTAGAATCTGAAGAAGAAGAAGTTTTTATAATAAACCCTTTTTTACCTAATTGATTTACCATTCTTGAGATAGTAGGTTTATCTTTTACCAGTTTTTCTCCTATAAAAATTTGGTTTGTAGTTTCATTATCATTGATAACATTTAAAACTAACCATTGTTCTATAGTGATATCAATACCATGAGATCTTAGAACGTTTTGCCCATATTGTCTTATTTTTCGAGCAGTAAGTTCGATCTGAAAATAGATGTTGTTATGAATCATATTGCAAATATATAATAAAAATAGTTAGCTAGACAACTAAAAATAATTTTAACGCTTTAATTTTTATTATTGTGTAGTTATATAGCTTCCTATCTACTTTTTAATGGTGGTTGTATACGCTTTCGCGAAAGCGTACTTATATTAATTACTGTAGTATAAACGATTCTTAGTATTTCTTCCTGTATTTAGATTTGACTCACATTGAATTAGGAAAGGAAATTATTTTCTTTTCCATCTAACGCCACTCCAAATAGTCGCTAAACAGATAATTAATAAAACCACTCCTATATAATTAAATTCATTCTTAGTAAGCATTTTGTAGATTACTCCAACTACAACAAGTACAGTAATGATGACTGCATAATAATATCCTAGCTTTGTTTCGAAAAATGATTTTTTTCGAATGATATGATTGTTTTTATGTTTAGATAATTCAGAGTCAATATGTCTACATAACATTATGAATTTTCCTGAATCACAAAAATTTTGATTTGCACTTATTCGTACTGTTTTTCCATTTTTTAACTTAAATGTTATTCCAGCACCTTTCATCCAATGGATTTTATAAGATTTTAAATTGCTAAAATCAATTTGCTTCTGATTCCATGTCAATTTTTTTGGTGTTAGCGTAAAATCAGTAACTTTTATGATATATCTCTTCTTAAGAATTATAAAATAAGCTATTGCAATACCTAGAACTAATAGGAAGTGTAGAAGATGAAAACCTATAGTTTTATTTAATAAAATGAACATGCCAAAAAAGATAGTTATTGTAGATACCCCTAAGAATATTAATTCAAAAGGCTTTGTGTATGCTACGTTTTCAAATTTTGGCATTATTTTGTTTTATCATTTATGAATCACATATACTGCTATGTGTTACGTATAGGCTATGTGTTTTATGTCTAAATTAATGTTGAAATATAAATGATTTTTAGTACTCTATTTTATTTTCAACAGCTTCCGGATCGGTCATTTTTTTTATAGTAATGTTTTCATAACCAACTTCATTTGAAGTAATCCAAACCAATGTATTTGGCATTCTACAATCTATGGGAACTTGGTTGGTATCTACCATTAATAATCCACCTCCATCCATCATTCCAATATTATATCCTACGTGAATATGAATTTTATTAGGATATAAACTTCCAAAAATAACCCCTCTTATTTTATAGGTTTCATTATTTTTCATAATCAATGATCATCATAATGAGATTCATTCAATAGCATATGTACTCATATATGAAGTGTACATATGTCATACGTTTATAAGCACAGAGATCACTATTCTATTTGTAGTCATTGGAGCATATAAGTTACAGATTGTATAGTTAAATGAACTTCTTTTTTCTATAACTATTTTAAAAAAATCTTAAAAATACAAAAGCTATAGATAATAGATCTATAGCTTTTGTAAACCTGTATAAATAGCTAAATCATCGATGTGTCATGATCCTGTCTATACATATAGTAAACATATTTGATTTAGTTCTCTAATACTTCCAATGCACGATCTATCCCGCTGTCAATACCTTGGTTAAAATCTGAAGTAGCAAAGAATGGAATTTGATTTTCTGTATCATTAGGGCCAATGCCTACGATTTCAAAAACAACCCCTTGTGTATCGCTATAGATTTCATTAGATAGTCCTACTTCAGCACCATTTGGTAGCGTATGATTCAGAATCGTAGAAAAAGCACCTGCTGTGTTTTCTCCTACAATCGTCACGTACGGTTGATCTTTTAAGCATAATGTAAAGAGTTCTCCAGCACTTACAGTGATAGGGCTCGTAAGTAATACAATGTTTTCTGTAAATTGAAAATTGCCCTTCGGACCTATAGAGAAGGCAGTAGTTTCTGTGAAACTATCTCCGAGTCTTGCTTTTTTGAAATAGGAGAGTCGTTCTTGATCCATAAAACGTGATGCTATATCTAAAGCTACGGTATCAATACCTCCTTCATTAAAACGGAGGTCAAGCACTAGCTTTGAAACTCCTGCAGCAGCAAGATCCTCCATGATGGTATCTAAAATGTCATTTAAAGAGGATAGCTCATTATTAAAATCAGTGCCATAGCCTTGCATGGTTAGCACATTGATGTATCCTGTTTCATCATCAATTAATCCCCAGAAAATATTATCTCTGTCGTCTACCTCAAATTCACCTCCCAGATATTCTATGATGATGGCCATAAGCTTTTCATTACCAAGATTGTAATAATCTTGGATATCTTCTATAAGTAAATCTCCACTTAAGTTGGCGTTTAATCGTTCTAATAATCTAACATCTCCAGATTCAATTTCAATACCTAATGCATCATCATAAATACTTACATGATCGTCTTCTAACACTAACGCTAGCTCTTCTATAATGTCATATAGATTTTCAGTAGTTACTTGATCTCTTAAACTTTCATATTGTGCCCAGTCTATATTCCGAGCTTCAAAAAAAGCATAATAATCATTAAAAATATTCCAGAAGTGATCAAAATTTACCTGAGGATCATCTGTCATAGCTATCTGTTCAGATAGACAAAATGGATTTTGTTCTGAGAGTCGGTTAAATACGACATCTATGTCTGAAAGATCTGAGGATGCAACAAGTTCATTTTCGCTTATTTGGTTTAACGTAAACCCAAAGAAATCTTCGATTACAAAATCATCATCTTGTATGGCACATCCTGCTGTATTTACATTGTAAAATATATCGTTACTCTCTGTAAATTCGAAAATATACCCCTTTTCTTCAGAGAACCATATATCACTGACTGAATCCCCTGTTGGAGACGTAGGAGGCGTGATATCGTCATCATTATTACAAGAGAAGAGAAAGAATAAAAGGAAACATAAGAGTCCTTTTTTTATAATCATAAGTAGAAGTTGTTTGTTTATTGTTTGAAACATCATAGTTTTTGATTTTTAATTAGAAAAAGAAATAACCAATAGATAATTGAACGAAGCGATTCTCAGTGGTAACCCCTTCTACATTGCTTATGTTAGCAATACCTAGATTGTATCTAGCATTGAAGAAAAGTCCGTTGTTAAGCGTATATCCTACTCCCAAGCCAAGACCAAAATCTACGTTTGTAAATGCATCTTTTATATTGGCATCTGTATCAGTATTTTTTGCAGAAAGTAAAAAACCTATTTGCGGACCCGCTTCCAGACTTAATCCTTTTACCACATAATATTTCCCTATTAAAGGAACATTAAAATAGGTAAGAATAGCAGTAGAAGATCCTTGCCCTGAATACATCAATTCAGGTTGAAAAGAAAATTTTTCTGAAATCGGTATTTCTGCAAGCAATCCAAAAGCAACATCTGAGGTAATGTCAAGTTCATCTTCAGCATCATTAGTAATTGTTGCAAAGTTCAACCCTGCTTTAGCACCAAATTGTATTTCTTGGGCATTCATCCTTGTTAAGCCAATAACTGCAATGACAATTAGTAATACTAGGTTTTTCATTAATTATGTTTTTTGATTTATACTCGTAAAAGTATATCTATCAAAAAAAGAAAGCAGTAAGTTTAGGTCTGGAGATGTACTAAAACAGTAGGATCATACGAATTAGGACGTTTTTTGAAGCTTTCTATACGCCCCTGGAGACATTCCTGAATTTGTTTTGAAAGCACTATAGAAGGCACTCTTTGATTTAAAGCCCGCTTCCATACCTATGGCCTCTACAGAGTATTTATGAAATACAGGATCGTGCAATAATTTTTTGGCAGCTTCAATGCGGTATTCATTTACAAATTGAATCACACTTTTGTTGAGTTCTTGATTGATAACTTGAGAGACATTACCCTCACTAGTTCCTAAGCGAGTAGCCAAATCTAATCTGCTTAAAAGGGGATCTTTATATACTTCTTCCTCTTCCATTAAGGCATACAGTTGGGGAATAATTGCAGAAGTTATTGTTGGTTTGATTTTCTTTTTGGGTGCTATAGTATCTGTTTTTTTTGAAACCAAATAGTCATGGATTTCATCCCTTTGTACTACAATTTGTAGTTTAAATACTCCATAATATAATACCCACCAGGATAAAAAAGAAACGAGTATCCATAGATAATCAACTGTGTATTCAGAATCGAATGCATAAAATTCTATACTTGAGAGAAACCAACATATCATAATGATGATCATAAAGAGGTTGAAGCGTAGTAACCATCGCCTTTTATCTTTTGAAATTGTGTTAGATTTTTTGATTAAATACCGACTCCAAAAGATTAAAAACACATTCAAAAATAAAGCACTAATATCTTTTGCATAAAATACAAAAGCTGCAAAATTTGACTCATATAAATGAAAAATGTTATCCAAGTGAAGAATGGTTTCCACAATCACCGAACATATAAAAGGAAGGTATAACATTTTATACCAAGGTCTTGTAAGATATACATGCTGAATTTGAATGAGGAAATACGTATATATGGTTACTGCAATTAGTAACTCTATCATGATAAAATATAGAAAGCTTAAGAATCCACTTTCAGGATTGATGATATCTAATAATGCCAAACTACTGATCAAGAATAGCGTTAGGGCAAGGTAATTGTTGGCACGACTCTTATAAAATGTAGTAGTCACTAGGGCAATACTAATAAAGTATCCGATGATGATACTCGCAATGATGGCGATGTCTCCTAGTATTGTAATCAATGGTTGTAGGAATTAATTAGTATGCATTTAGATGTTTAGCGATGGGCATAAAGATGGTTCATAAATACCTACTAATATACATGGTATCTTAACTGAAAAATCCAAATTATAGTATAAGGATTCGTTAATTAAATGATAATATGGATGTGTATGTATAGGCTTTCTGGGAATGTAATGACTCAGAAGTTTATGCTGAGTTTTTTCGAAGTACCAAAACGTATATAACAAAAAATAATAACAAGCGATAGAATGTATATAATTAATAAGTTGTCAGCTGTATGTATACAATAGCCAAGATCTAGTTATAATTATATATATACATTATTGGCACGCGTTTGTATTTTTTTACCTTTCATCTTCCAAGCAGATTGTTCTTCTTTACTTTCCAATATTCTATAAATCCTAATTGGTAAAGTATCTCCTTTATTAGGTTTAAATTTTTCTGGTAAATACGTATCAACTCCTGAATTTTTGATAGGTATTGTTGTTTTTAGATATTTTGTAATTGTTGAATCAGGAATAGTTTTATCGGCAAAAACTCTTAAATGAAATCTCCGTTCTAAATACGATTTATGTGTCTTTATTTGATATTCTTCATAAGGTTTGATACTATCTTTAAATTTCTTAATATCAGCTTCTAAATTCGTCAGATTTTTTGATAATGTTGTTCTACCAATAATTTTATTCTTCTTCGATCTTCCCAAAAATACTTTTAGGCCATAAATATTATCAGTATCTATAAGTTCAGCCGAATTATCTTGCGGTATAGAAAAATCGATTCCATATTTTTTGTTTAAATAATCTGTATAGTTGTCTGCTTTTAGTAACGCAAATGAAAACGTTCCATATATATTCTGTAAGGTACCATACATACTGTCCTTTTTCTTAGAAAGTTGATACTTAATAAGAATAGGATCTATAGTATCTTTTAATCTTCCTAGAGAGTCCTCATAAAATATAGGGGCTTTAATACGAATGTTTGATTTTGTGGCTTTCCACTTAACTCTTTCTTTTACATCTCCTTTTACTATAAGGCTATCTGGGAAAAAATTCCAAGTGTAATATTCATTTTCAACTTCATACCAAGTACCGTTTAATTCTTTTTCATATGAATTTTGCCCACAGGAAAGTAATAATAACAATATCAAAAAGCGTAATAGATATATTGTTTTCTTCAAAGAATTAATCTTTAGTGTCTCTAAGCAAGATAGTTATTTAAATGATAATATAGGTATACAACACTCATTGCAGTAAAATGATAATGCAATTATACGCATCAAAGAATAGAAATAACAACCGCTTATTTTAGTTTTCTATATACGAACTGATACACATAACCGTATCATCGATATTGATAGGAGGCGTTGCAAGCATATACAGTACGACCCCATCTGTAGATGCTGTGTATTCTTCTAATGTATTTCCAAACTCATCTGTGGTATACCCAACCATAGCTCCTTTGCTTACGGTATCTCCCGCTTTATGATCACTATAAAAAATTCCTTTGACATTGGAACTAATATATACCTGCGAATTGCGATAAATGATATTTTTATGCGCTCCCGTACCATTTGTATACATATTTAGGGTTTGTAGCATATTATACACCCCTTTTTGTATTAGTTGTACATTTTCTTCTTGGACGTTTCCTAGCTTTCCACACTCAATGCTTAAGGCAGTTTTTCCATCTTGAACAGCTTGTTTAAATGTATATTTTGCAGGATCTTTTGCGGTAATCGTATACGGATAGGAAACCACATACTCAAACCCACTCTGTTCAGAAAGTTTTTTGGCTAGTGCTGTTTGTTCAGGTTTCTTTTGATTGTCGTAATAACAAACAAACGGAATCAAATCCTCACAAGCATCGCCGCCATGTATATCCAAGACAACATCACTTACTGGAATAATATTTTTAGTGATAAAATAAGCAATTTGCTCGGTGATACTTCCATCTTTTTTGCCAGGAAATGCATTGTTTAAATTTTTGTTGTCTTGAGGATTTATAAAAGGCGTACGCGTGTAAAAAGATCCTTTATTGGCAATAGGAATGACAATAAGGGTTCCTGTAAGTTTGTTAGGGTCTATTTCCTTGAGAAGTGCTTGCGTTGCCACAATAGGAGGATATTCGTAACCATGCACTCCTGCAATCATGGTAAACACAGGACCTTCTTCTTGCCCTTTGATAATGGAAATAGGAAGTGCTACCGTATTTCCAGTCGCATCCGAAAGGGGAATACGAATATTTTCTTTGGTGGCTCTTGCGGCGGTACTAAATGCTTTTTGAAAATTATTTTGTGCTAGACTGATTTGAACTATAAAAAAGGTCAATAGAAGTAACAATGTGCTTTTCATGGATGAACAATTTTGCTAGAACAATATACAATATAGATGTCCTAAAACAGATAGCGTTTTTCATAAATTTCAGTTGATTTTTAAGACTTTAGAGATGCTAGCTATCTAGTAATCTTATATTAATTGAAATAGGTGTGGGGCCGCTTTAACGCTACATTCTACCTTTGGTCGTGAACTTGCCTGACGGTAGGCAGGTCTCACAAATTCGCTTTCGCGAAAGCAAAATTAGCAGCCATCATAGTTTTAAATAGTGTATTTATGTTAGTATGGGATACTCTTACTCATTCTTAATCTCCCAATTGAAATTTAAAGATTTGCATTTTGGGCATTCAACATATTCTCCATTTAAGTAATCAGCATTACAGCGATTACACTTCCCGTATATGGTATTGATGTGCATTACTGAGAACTTAGCATCAATGAGTTCTACACTATACAATGTTCTTATTTTATCAATAGCCTCCAGAAATTTATGATCAATTTTTAATGCAGTTAGGAGTTTCTTTTCCTCAATAGTAAATTCAGGAATTTGATAGGCTCTTTTTACACAACGCTTACAAGACTTTATCATAGGTATTAGAAATTCTCAGGGTTGAGTTTGTTTATGAGTGGTGTTTTAAGATAGCTTCTAAAAATACGAAAAGCTATGAATTAAGTTCATAGCTTCTGGTATCATTATTTTTTTGTTTTGATCACTCATAACACCATTATGCTAGAAGTGTAGTCTATATGTTTATATGTTTATATTATAATTTCATATAACCATATTTATATTCAACACCGCTTCTTGCTCTGATCACATATGTATCTTCTTTTACTTGAAGTTGCATATTAGTATTAAGTTCAAAAGGTTCGTCTTTTTTAACGCCAATTCCTGCCGCCAAAATTGCTTCTGCCGAAAGCTGTTCACCATCAGTAGAAAACACACTTTTTATCGGAAACCTTCTTAAAAAAACAACATGTATAATCCCTTTATTTATGTCTCTGGTTTCGTTATATAGTAATGTCAAATTGTTATCCTTAAAAAAGTATAAGTACGAAAGGTAATCGCCATTGTCATTACGAGTATCACGTTCGTTAGTATTAATTTGTTTGCTCCAATTGATAGCGCCATTTTGAACATTGATAGTTCCAATCATAAAACCATTACTTTGAAATGTATAGTCATATGTTGGAGATCCTGTTGAGCCAATCGTTGAGTTATCTGATTTTTTAATCACATGCATTCTATCTAACAACATCCATAAAGTATCATTATTGAATACAAAATCTTTGATACTAAGGTTGGGAATAACGTTAGGGAAATCATTTCTATTTTGATACACTACAGCTCCAGTATTATCAAGCTTCATACTGTAGAGTCCATTTGAGTGAATTCCGCTATGACGGCCAGTGATATCTACTTTCATTCCAAAAAAATTAGACCCTTCATGAGTAAAAAGACTATTGAAATATAGATTGTCATCTGTATCAAAGGTCACATCATATTGATATATTTGATGATTGTCTTCAAGTTTTAATGAAATTTCTTGTACCGCTTCAGCATCTTTTTTCCAAACGTAAAAGTTTTTGAATGGTTTTTGCTTTTTAAGCTTAATATTTTTAATGAAAGAAATAGTTCCATTATTTGAAATAAAAACGTCATGCTCTTTATTTCTTTTATCTAATTGCGCAAACGTATGTGTAATTTCTTTAATTACATTTTTGTCTTTGTCTAAAAGCACCATTGCAATTTTTTCATTTTCTTTTTTGAAAAATGGAAGCTCTTTAAAAGCAACAAAATAAGCTTTGTTTTGCGATTGTTTAATTTTCCAGTTTCCTGAGTTTGAAATGCTTTTACCTTGCATCTTAGTCACAAACTTTTTATCGCTGCGCTCGCCTGTTGTAATATTTACGTTTTGAGCGTATAAATTATTTTCTTTTGTTTTTCTATCTATTTCATAAGAAAAAAATGTAAAATCACCATCTTCATTTTGAAAATGATCAACGTGTGTAAGTGCACTTGCCCCCAAGACAGGTTGTTTGATGGATATATCTTGAGTAGTTGTTTGCTCTAACTCATTTAAGGAAAATTGATCTGTTTGTACTTTATAATTAAAGATACTTAAATCATATTTTGAATATAGACGATGTAACTTGTCATTTACTATATAATGTTCAAGTTTAGCATCAGTTTCATCCGTAATTTGAAATGGAAATCCCCATTGAAAGCTTTGAGCAAAAGTTGTAGAAGAAAATGCTACAAGTAGTAAGGTTATTAGTGTTCTCATAGTAGATTATTTTGATGTACAGGCTTCATTATATTCAGCAATAATGGCTTCTAAACTTAATAATCTGTAGCCTTTCTCTTTATTTTTAACCTTTGCGGCTAACTCCTTATTATCTTTAATAAATGCACTTAATTTTTTAGCAAATCCAAGAGCAAAAGTTTGTGTGCTAATGGCATCGCCATCTAAAGACAATATCATTTCATTTTGCCACTCACCGTCAATAATATCCCTTCTTTTGTAAGTATTGATACACCCTTCTTTTTCTAATAATAAAAAATAGGACTGTTTAAATACTACATCTTTGTATTGTATAGCATGGTACGTTTCTCCTGCAACTTTGTATCCTTTTATATCTTTGACGCTAAAACGCTGTTTTTTCCCTTTTCTTTCTTTTTTAAAAACTACTTTTTTATAGCGTACTGTCTCGTCTTGGTATAAAATATATCCTTTTTCTTTATTACCATCTTTAGTAATGATATACCCTTCATAGAAATTAGATACTCTATATTTTTGTTGTTGAGCAGTGATACTTAGGGTTACAAATACTATAAGTACTAAAGTGAGTAATGATTTTTTCATAATAATGTGTCAAAGATTGGTTGCTAAGGTATTTATAAATTTTAATAATTAAGACCTTACAGACTATAAAAAATGTATCAGGCTCTTATTCATTGCTTTCTTAACTTTGTAGTTTCTTTTATTTATACACGATTCATTATAAATGCATTGTACAAAAACACTAACAAAATAGGCAGCATCTAGATGATAGTGTTTATAATTTTTGTTTTAGTTATAATCACTTATAACATCACTACGTTTGAAGTGTAGCTAGAGTGAGGAGAGTTTATCCACTTTAACGTTACATTCTACATTTGGTCGTGAACTTACCTGACGGTAGGAAGATTTCAAAAGTTCGCTTTCGCGAAAGCAAAATTAGCAGTCATTGTAGTTTTAAATAGTGTGTTTTATGTTAATGAAGCACTCGTCACAGACGAGTCCTGGCAGGAGTTAGGTTAAAATCATTTTAATTTCGTTGAATTTTCTAGCAAGCTGATTATTATTTGTTTGCTTCAATTAAAGAAATTAGGTATTTAGCTGGTAGATTTTCAAAACCTGTTCGTTCAGGCACATTAATCTTTTCGTTGCATATTTTTGCTATTTCAATTAAAAATGAGAGACAATCATTTTTTAGAAGTTCATAATCTTTTGTTCTCCATTCAGATATTTTTGATAAGGCTAAAGTATATTCAGTTTTTGATACTGTGATATGACAAAAGTATAATCCTTTTTAGTTAAGAAGTCATCTCTTATTCCTCCGGGAACTTCTCCAATGATAATACTTTTACCTCCTTCTGTACTATTTGTAGGGTACATTCCCCAAGTTCCATCATGAACTGTCATTTGTTTTTCAGGGTCTTCTTTTCCAAGTGAAACAAATGCATGTCCTACACCTTCATCTTTTGCACAGAAAGCGATATACTTTTTGTCTTGAGAAAAGAGATTAGATGTAAGCATCAATAGGATGAATAGTAAAATTGTTTTTTTCATGATTCTTTGTTTTAAATTATAGCATATCACTTAATACGGAACTCATTATAGATGCGTATTGATAAATGTAATATGTTGTATATGAATATATTTATATTCTATCCGCAAATTCTCTTATAATGTCTTTATTGTAATTAATAGGATATTCTATATCAAGCTTTGAATACTTTTTTGAAATTAATTCTGGAAAATGTAAGTTTCTTTTTCCATATCCAAAGTACCATTCATTCGTTTTGTAAAAGTCATATGTATCGGTATGATAGTTTTTATGTAACTCATCATAGGTGTCTTCTATATTATACCAAGATAATGTCACTTGATCAAAAACGCCAGAAGCATGAAATTGCGCGCTTTTAAAACCAATACTTCGTAACAAATGCTCCATTTTTAAAATAAATATTTTCCATTCTGATTTTTCATAACCAAAATTTTTATAAGTAGCGCCAAAGGTTAAAATGATGTCGTCATAATAATATGGAATTTCAGTTTCACCGAAATTAAACATGTTTGTATTTATAAAAGGATATTTTTTGTCTTTCTTAAGTGACTCTATAATCTCAAATGATTTATTAAAATCTTTGATTAAAATAGCTCCATAAATATAATTCCATTCCCACATATATACCTGATTATAAATAAAGATGAAATATAAGATATCTATTTCACTTCTTTCTACTAGCACCAGTTGCAAAGTGGAGCCAACAGGTATATCGATTTTGAATCATAACTTCTTACTGCATACGGCACTCGTCACAGACGAGCGCTAGCGGGGAGTGTTAGTGTAGCGAGTAAGTTCTCATTACTGCAAAAACTAACAATATACGCTATACACATTGTTAATTACAGACTTCTTTTTTTAAATTCATTCATAAGGTTGAGGAGTTCTTTATTTGCTACAATCTCATCTTGTTTTTTATTTTCAATCATTGCGATTTCGCTATTCAATTTGGAAATAATTTCTAACTCTTTATTTGTCCATATCTCTTGAAACCATTTTTCTTCTAAGGCAACAATTCCTATCCATTTATTTATCCACTTTTCACCAAATCTATTTATTTTGCCTCTTTGGTTTTTAAAAGTCACAATTTCAATCTGCTCTATTTTTGATTGAATTTTTGTTTTGATGATTTTTTGAAATTTCTTTTTCGATTTTCCTTGAAAATATTTTGAAAGAATTTTTAATCCAATTTTCTTAAAAGCTGTTTCCCAATTCAAATTATTCTTTTTTCCGAATTCTATTATTTGTCCATTCCAACCCAGTGCACGTTTTTTTAATTTGAATTCATTTTCAAGTATTTCACTTATTTGATTTGAGAAATCGCATTTCCCATTTCTACCTATTTCGTATCCATGAATAAATGCGATAATGTTTTGCGTTTCATCTCTCATCGTATACATTTCTGTTTTTGTTATAAAATGGAGCAGTATTTCAATATCCCGATTTGTCATTTTTTTCGTTTTGCTTGTGCCTAGCGATCTCGACTATGGTTAGTACGGAATTAAAAGTAGGGAACCTTCGATTGAGCACTTAGTCAAAACTTCTCATCTTTTTTTACCTTAAAAGCCAGATCAAAAGATTTGATCTATATAGTAAACTAAAATAGTCTAAATGAGTTTAACTGCTTCGTAAATAGTGATTTTTTCAAATGAAGACGCTTGTGCTTCATTAGCTGTAATAAGAGCCGTGTATACTCGATTATAGTTTCGTTTACTTTTGTCCTTCTTAAAGTGTACTACTAGAGTAGATATTAACTAGGACCATGTGAGGCACCAGTTACAAACTGTCGCCAGCTGGGGATTATCTACTTTAATGAAATCATCAAATTCTACTGATAGATAAGTGGTTTTTCGATTGAAAGCAACTCTAGGAAGAACGTGCTCAAAAGATAAATCAGTTTCTTTTCCACATAATCGGCAAGTGCCAAATTCCATTTTGTGTCTTCCCATTCTGCTTTTCCAACTTGTAGCTAACGTTTAATATATGTGTCGTAGAAGTGTAAAATGTTACCCAACGTTTTTTATATTTAATTTAATTCCCAATTAACGTCAAATTTTTCTTTTTTACCATTATACCCAGGTGGAATTCCAATTTTACAATGCAACATCGGTTCATTGTTCTTTACAGTTTCATAAAACTCAGATTCAAGTGATGATTTAGGATAGTATTGAATTTCAATTATTGTATTGTTTTTTTCGCTTTTATAGATATACAAGTTTATATCGTACAGATTTTCGTAAATATCTTTTAATTCAGATGATATTTGTTCAAGCGATTTCGATATTTTTTTGTTATTTTCTCTTTTTCTTTCTTTTCTTTTATCAAGGGCATTCAACTCGTCATTTTTGATTTCAGAAATTAGGTAACGTGTATTGTCAGAGATTTTATTCCAGCAAGAATTTTTTGCCATTTCTAATAGAGAAGAAGTGGCTTCTTTTAAATTCTGTTCGAGGTTTTCTCTTTTCATGATTTTAAATCTTAAGCATCAAATTCTACATAGTGAATTAATCTTTCACATTTTTTTTCTACAGTTGGGTATTCCTTATTAGTTATATCCTCCATGAATTCTTTGATAAGAAAGACTTCCATAAAATATACAAATCCGGGGCATTTTTTTTCAGTCACTTCAAAAGTTTTCCACTCCAATTCTTCTTCTGTCAAATGGAGTATTGTAACTTCTGATTCTCTAGAAAATTGATCATCAATCCTTTTTACATAAAGAACTGATTCTTCGTCAATTTTTTCAATATTTTTTAAGAATTCGATTAGTTTCATCTAATATGTGGTAACGGTCTTATGTATGAAACGTAGCGTACAAAAGACACTAACTTTTGGAATTAACACAGAGCCAAATTTACATATTTTGCTTTTACTTTCTCTAAATGCTAAATTGAAAATTTGGCGACATCATAAAGAAACACAAGCTTTTAAATTAAGCCTAAATCGCCCTATGTTTGTTACACGTTGTTGTGTACAGTATTATTTTTTTCAAGTTCAGCATCTTTTTTCCAGATAAATACCAAGCTTGATATGAAATTAAATATAATTAGTAGCCAAGTCCATTCTGTTTTTACTTTTTTCTCAACGTTTTTATAATTCCATAGTCTATATATCAAATATCCGATTTGCATTAAAATCAGTCCGTTCACAATTAGTGCTTGATATTCAAATCCAATTACGTTATTTGTTATCAATTTCAAGAAATCAGTACTTATAAAAGTCAGCATATAAACAATTCCAAGCAATGAAGGAGTCGTCAAAATTATTTTAGTCAGTTTCGTCATTTTTAATAAAGTCTCGAGGAATTTCCTTTTTAAATGTCTGAATATATTCCTCCATTAATTCTAGTGAAATATTTTCTTTAAAAATCGGTATTGTTCTTGTATTGTCTGTGTCGTCCCTGAAAATTTCTGCAACCAATTCATCATTTCGATAGATGCCAACTCCAATTCCGTCACGTTCATTTACGCCACTTGCGATTATAACTCTATCTTTATTTTCTTTCATTTATGTCCAGTTTGGATATTGTATACAACGGTCTCGTATAACCGTCAGTTACGGGTTAATATACACAGACTTTTCGGTTTAGCATAGGCGTTAGCAATTCCGA